>NZ_CP104003.1:1375794-2751588 GCF_025231485.1 Salinirubellus salinus
CAGTTCCTTGAGGTTCAGGACGCGCGGTTCGCCGTCCACGAGGGCGAGCGAGATGACGCCGAACGTGTTCTCGAGGTGCCGCTCGATGAGCTGGTTCTCGACGACGTCGACGTTCGCACCCCGCTTCATCTCGATGACGACGCGGATGCCGTCGCGGTCGGACTCGTCGCGGATGTCGGAGATGCCCTCGATGCGACCGTCGTTCACGTCGTCGGCGATGCGCTGGATGCGGCGGGCCTTGTTCTCCTGATAGGGCAGTTCCGTGACGACGATACGGGCGTCGTCCGTGCCGCGGTTCTCCACCTCGTACTCGGCCCGGACGCGGAGCTTCCCACGCCCGGTGGTGTAGGCGTCGTAGACGCCCTCGCGGCCGACGATGTTCGCTCCGGTGGGGAAGTCGGGACCCTTGACCGGCCCGTCCCCGTCCGGTCCGTGGATGAGGTCGCGGACCGTACACTCCGGGTTCTCGATGACGTGGATGGCCGCGTCGACGATCTCTCGGAGGTTGTGCGGCGGGATGTTCGTCGACATCCCGACCGCGATACCCGAGGCGCCGTTGAGCAGGAGGTTCGGGACCGCCGCGGGCAGGACGCTCGGCTCGGTCAGGCGGTCGTCGTAGTTTGCCTCGAAGTCGACCGTGTCCTTCCCGATGTCCGACAGCATCTCCTCGGCGATGGACGCCATCCGCGCCTCCGTGTACCGCATCGCGGCCGGCGGGTCCCCGTCGACGCTCCCGAAGTTCCCCTGGCCGTCCACCAGCGGGTAGCGCAGGGAGAAGTCCTGTGCCATCCGCGCCAGCGCGTCGTAGATGGAGGCGTCACCGTGGGGGTGGTAGTTACCCATCGTCTCGCCGACGATGTTCGAGGACTTGCGGTGGCCCGCGTTGGAGGTGACGCCCATGTCGTGCATCGCGTAGAGCAGGCGACGCTGGACCGGCTTCAGCCCGTCACGCGCGTCCGGCAGCGCCCGGCCCACGATGACCGACATCGCGTAGTCGATGTACGACTGCTCCATCTCGTCCTCGATGCGGACGTTCCGGACTCGCTGGGCCACCTCGTCGGGCGTCGGCTCCGGCTCCGAACTCATATGTCCACCCACTCGGCGTCCTCGGCGTGGTCCTTGATGAACTGCTTTCGCGGGCCGACGGCGTCACCCATCAGCACGGAGAACATCCGGTCGGCCGCGGCGGCGTCCTCGACACCGATGCGCTTGAGGATGCGGTTCTCCGGGTTCATCGTCGTCTCCCAGAGCTGTTCCGGGTTCATCTCGCCGAGCCCCTTGAACCGCTGGACCTGGTCGGGCTTGCCGTCACAGACCTCCTCGATGATCTCCTCGCGCTCGGCTTCGGTCATCGCGTCGTACGTCTCGCCCTTGTGCCGGATGCGGTAGAGCGGCGGCTGGGCGGCGTAGACGAACCCGTTCTCCAGCAGCGCGGGCATGTGCCGGTAGAGGAACGTGAGGTAGAGCGTCCGGATGTGCGCGCCGTCGACGTCGGCGTCGGTCATCAGGATGATCTTGTGGTAGCGCGCGTCCTCGATGTCGAACTCCTCGCCGATGCCCGTGCCGATGGCGGTGATGAGGTTGCGGATCTTCTCGTTCTCCAGCACCCGGTCCAGCCGGTGTTTCTCCGCGTTCAGCACCTTGCCGAACAGCGGGAGGATAGCCTGGAACTCGGGGTTTCGGGCCTGTTTGGCGCTTCCCCCCGCGGAGTCTCCCTCCACGATGAACAGCTCTGCCTTCTCGGGGTCGCGGGTCTGACAGTCGGCCAGTTTGCCCGGCAGCGAGGTGGAGTCGAGCGCCGACTTCCGGCGCGTGAGCTCCTCGGCCTTCTTCGCGGCGAGGCGGGCCTTCGCGGCCTCGACGGCCTTCGAGACGAGCGCCTCGGCCGTGTCCGGGTGCTCCTCCATGAACGTCGAGAGCTCCTCGTGCATCGCACTCTCGACGATGCCGCGCACCTCGCTGTTGCCGAGTTTCGTCTTGGTCTGGCCCTCGAACTGCGGGTCGGGGTGCTTGATCGAGATGACCGCGGTCAGCCCCTCGCGGATGTCCTCGCCCTTCAGCGTCCCGTCGATGTCCTTCAGGAGGCCGTGGGAGGTGGCGTAGTCGTTGACGACCCGCGTGAGCGCGGTCTTGAACCCGGTCATGTGGGTGCCGCCCTCGCGGGTGTTGATGTTGTTGGCGAACGCGTGGATGGAGCCCTGCACGCCCGCGGTGGCCTGCATCGCCACCTCGACCTGTACGAGGCCGTCGCCGACCTCCGCCTCGTCGGCGAAGTAGACGACCTCGTCGTGCAGCGGCGTCTTCGTCTCGTTCAGGTACTCGACGAACTCCCTGATACCGCCGTCGTAGCGGTAGGTCTCGTGCTCGTCGGTCCGCTCGTCGGTGATGGTGATGGCGACACCGGGGTTGAGGAAGGCCAGCTCTCGGAGCCGAGACTGGAGCGTGGAGTAGACGAACTCCGTGGTCTCGAAGATGTCCGCGTTGGGCCAGAAACGGATGTTCGTGCCGGTCTCCTCGTCGGATTCGAGGTCGCGGACGCGCTCGAGGCCCTCGGGTTCGCCGTGGTCGAAGCGCTCCTGGAAGACGCCGCCGTCGCGCTTGACCGTGACCTCGAGCCAGTGACTCAGGGCGTTGACGACGCTGACGCCGACCCCGTGGAGGCCGCCGGAGACCTGGTAGGACTTGTTGTCGAACTTCCCACCGGCGTGGAGGACGGTCATGATGACCTCGACGGCCGGGCGGTCGGACTCGCGGTGGGTGTCGACCGGGATACCACGGCCGTCGTCGGAGACGGAGACCGAGTCGTCCTCGTGGATGGTCACCTCGATCGTGTCGCAGTACCCCGCGAGGGCCTCGTCGATGGCGTTGTCGACGACCTCGTAGACGAGGTGGTGGAGGCCACGGGCGTCCGTCGACCCGATGTACATCGCGGGTCGTTTCCGGACCGCCTCCAACCCCTCCAGAGTCTGGATAGAGTCGGCGCTGTAATCACTACCCTGAGACATATGATTCTACCACGTTTAGGCCCCACCCCTTCTTAAAACCTCGTACGCGCGCGCGATGCAGAATGCGGACAGCCTGAGAGTTCGGAGGGCGACGCCTGCCACCGATTGTCGCACGCTCTTGTCACGGCGCTGAAAGTGGCGTCCACGGCCCGTCGGACGCTTCACTTTCACCGAGGTGACGGCAGGGTTTTAGGGTGCCGGGTATCTCCTACCCACACGGATGCCATCGTACCAGTCGCAACTCGGCGAGGGCGAGGGAATCGCCGAGGAGTTGGCCGCCTCCCAGCGGTCCATCTCCATCGCCGAGTTCTTCGAGAAGAACAAGCACATGCTCGGCTTCGACTCGGGAGCCAGAGCGCTCGTCACGGCCGTCAAGGAGGCCGTCGACAACGCGCTCGACGCCACCGAGGAGGCCGGCATCCTCCCGGACATCTACGTCGAGATCCAGGAGGCCGGTGACTACTACCGCCTCGTCGTCGAGGACAACGGTCCCGGTATCACGAAAGAACAGGTCCCGAAGGTGTTCGGGAAACTGCTCTACGGCTCGCGGTTCCACGCCCGCGAACAGAGTCGTGGTCAGCAGGGTATCGGTATCTCGGCCGCCGTCCTCTACTCGCAGCTCACGAGCGGCAAGCCCGCGAAGATCACGTCGAAGACCGAGGGCAAGCCCGCCCAGTACTTCGAACTCATCGTCGACACCGACACGAACGAGCCGGAGATCGACGTCGACCGTGAGACCGAGTGGGAGCGCCCGCACGGCACGCGCATCGAACTCGAGATGGAGGCGAACATGCGGGCCCGGTCGCAGTTGCTCGACTACATCAAGTACACCGCCGTCGTCAACCCCCACGCCCGACTGGAGTTCCACGAGCCCGACTCCTCACAGAAGTTCGAGCGAGCGACCGACCAGCTCCCCGCGGAGACGACGGAGATCCGCCCGCACCCGCACGGCGTCGAACTCGGCACCCTGCTGAAGATGCTGGAGGCCACCGACTCCTACTCGCTCTCGGGGTTCCTCCAGGAGGAGTTCACCCGCGTCGGACAGAAGACCGCACGGAGCGTCGTCGACGCCTTCCGTGACCGACAGTTCGGCCGCGAGATCGGCTGGCGACCACCGCAGGCCCACCGCCGTGACGACGTCGTCGAGGCCATCGCGGCCGCCGTCTCGAACAAGGGCGCCGCGGCGACGGAGGCGTTCGCCGACTACGTGCTCGACGGGGTCGCCGACGAGGCCGGCCTCCTCGAACGCGACGCCGTCACGCACGGTGCCCTCGTCCGCCTCGTCGCCGCCGCGGCCGAGGCCATCGAGGAGGAACACGACCGGCGCTTCGGCGCCACCGTCCGCGAGAACGCCGTCGAGGCCGTCTGGAGCGAGGTCGTCGCCGACCGCGAGGCCGACCTCTACGCACTCGTCGACACCGCCACGACCGACCGGAAGGACGACGCGGCCGTCGAGGCGATAGCTCGCCGACTGGCCACCAAGTTCGCGGGCGAGGAGGACCCCCGCTCCCGGGTCACCCAGGACACGCTCGTCGAGTGGCTCGAGTGGGCCGCAGCGCGCACGAAGGAACGGGAGGGCGAGTCCTTCGGCGAGACGTCCCGGCAGAAGATATTCGACGCGCTCTGGGCACGTGCCGAGACCGTCGCCGACGACCCGCCGAAGGTCAAGGACGTGTTCTCGGACCGCGACACCGCCGCCCGCTTCCTCGAGGCGATGCGCGAGACGGACATCCTCGCACCCCCGACGGACTGTCTGGCCCCCATCACCAGCGACCTCGTCCGGGCGGGCCTCGAGAAGGAGTACGACGCGGAGTTCTACGCCGCGGCCACCCGCGACGCGGAGGTCCACGGCGGTGACCCGTTCATCGTCGAGGCCGGCATCGCCTACGGCGGCGACATCCCCGCCGAGGGGCAGGCCGAGATCCTCCGGTTCGCCAACCGCGTCCCCCTCGTGTACCAGCGTGGCGCGTGTGCGACCGTCGACGTCATCAAGCGCATCAACTGGCGCAACTACAACCTCGACCAGCCCGGTGGGAGCGGCATCCCGAACGGCCCGGCGGTGCTGATGGTCCACGTCGCCTCCACGAACGTCCCGTTCACGAGCGAGTCGAAGGACGCGCTGGCGAACATCCCGGCCATCGAGGACGAGGTGGAGTTGGCGCTGCGCGAGGCCGCCCGGGAGCTGAAGTCCTACACCAACAAGAAGCGCTCGCTGGCGAAGCGACAGGAGAAGCAGAACGTCATCGCCACCATCCTGCCCGAGATGGCCGAGAAGGTGGCCGAGGTGACCGGGCGCGAAGCGCTGAACGTGGAGGACTCGCTGGCCCGCATCATGAACAACGTCCTCGTCGAGCGCCAGCGCGAGAACGGCACCGTCTCGCTCGTGGTCTCGAACCACGACGACCGCAACGCCTCGCTCGAGATCACGGACATCCTCTCGGCCGACCCCGGTGACGTGGAGGGCGCGAGCGTCGTCGAGATGGACGGCGAGTGGTTCGTGAAGTGGAAACCCACCGTGGGCAGCGGCGAAGAAGCGAGCCTGAACTACACGGTCCCCGACGACACCGAGTTCGACGTGAACGTCGACGGCGTCGAACGGGAGCGACTCACCATCGACGCAGAATGAGCACAGACGACACCGCCGAGACCGTCCGCGACGACGCGGCGCGCGAACGGCTCATCGACCTCGCCGCACAGTTCTACGACCAGTTCGCGCTGGGTGACATCCCCCACATGGAGGTCCCCACCCGCACGAAGTCCAACATCGAGTACGACCCCGAGAAGAAGGTCTGGGTCTACGGCGACCGCACCTCGACGCGTACCGCCAACACCGTCGGTGGCGCCCAGAAACTCCTGAAGGCGGTCTACACCATCGACTTCCTCGCCCAGCAACTGGAGGAGGACCGCTCGTCGACCCTGCGTGAACTCTACTACCTCAGCGAGTCCTGGGACAACGAGAACGCCCAGTTCAAGAGTCAGGACGAGTCGAACCAGCTCGTCGAGGACCTCGAGATCGTCTCGGAGGTCACCCGCGAGGACTTCCACATGCGTCCGGAGGAGTCCGGCGCGACCGTCATCGGGCCGCTGTTCCTCCGCGAGCAGACCCGCCGGGGCGAACGCGAGATCCACTGCCAGGAGGACGTCGGCGAGGGGGGCTACCAGATCCCCAACAACCCCGACACCATCGAGTTCCTCGACCACGACGCCGACTTCGTCCTCTGCGTCGAGACCGGTGGCATGCGGGACCGGCTCGTCGAGAACGGCTTCGACACGGACTACAACTGCATCGTGGTCCACCTGAAGGGCCAGCCGGCGCGGGCGACCCGGCGCATCACCAAGCGACTCCACGACGAACTCGACCTGCCCGTCGTGGTGTTCACGGACGGCGACCCGTGGAGTTACCGCATCTACGGCTCGGTGGCCTACGGCTCCATCAAGTCCGCACACCTCTCCGAGTACCTCGCCACGCCGGAGGCGAAGTTCGTCGGTATCCGCCCGCAGGACATCCAGGAGTACGACCTGCCCGCGGACCCACTCTCGGACTCCGACGTGAACGCGCTCGAGTCCGAACTCGAGGACCCGCGCTACCAGACGGCGTTCTGGGAGGAGCAGATCGGGCTGCAACTGGACATCGGCAAGAAGTCCGAACAGCAGGCGCTCGCGAGTCGGGGTCTCGACTTCGTGACCGAGACGTACCTCCCCGAGCGGCTGACCGAGATGGGCATCATCTGAGTTTCCCGGCTACTTTCCCAACGTTCGAACGGTTCGGCTCGGTTCCATAACGAACGTTTCGCCGTTCCGAGCCCCTTTTGCGGACGGAGACCCAATAGTCACTGTGTCAGAGGAAACCCTCCAGTCCGGCGCGGACGTGGTCCCCAAGGGGACCCTGTTCTGTCCAGAGTGCGAGTACAGCGACCGGTACGACGGCGCGTGGCAGGTGGTGACGACGGGTCGGACGGCCCGCTATCGGTGTCCGGAGTGCGACGCGGTGGTGACCTCGCGGTCGAGCGAGCGGTCAGAGCGGCTCGGGCCGCTCGCACAGTGGCGCGCCGTCTGGGACGCGTGGCGGGCCGGCGTCCGGCGCTGGAGCCGTCTGCCGAACCGGTCGGCGAGCGACTCAGTACGTCGGTGACTCCTCGGGGACGCCGTCGCGCTGGTTCACCACCCGCGCGAACACGAACAGCGCGTCCGAGAGCCGGTTCAGATAGGCGACGGCGAGTTCGTTGACCGGGTCGCCCGAAGCCAGTTCCACAGCTCGGCGCTCGGCCCGGCGGACCACGGCCCGCGCGTGGTGGAGGTGCGCGCCCGCCTCGCTCCCGCCGGGGAGGATGAAGTTCTGTAACGGCTCCAGTTCCTCGTCGTAGGCGTCCATCCACGCCTCCAGTTCGTCGACGTGAGCCTCGGTGACGTGCGGGGCGTCCGCGTCCTCGGCGTCGGGGTTGGCGAAGTCCGCCTGCACGATGTGGAGGACGTTCTGGATGGCCTCGAGTTTCTCGTCGACGTCGTCGTGCCCCGAGGGACGGACCATCCCGACGACGGTGTTCGCCTCGTCGACGGTGCCGTAGGCCTCGATCCGTGGGCTGGTCTTGGAGACGCGGGACATGTCCCGGAGGTCCGTCATCCCCTCGTCGCCGCGGCCGGTGTATATTTTCATCGTCGGGTGGAGGGCGGCCGACGACTTATAGCCGCCCGCCGCGGCCAGCGTGGCCGCCGCTCGGGGGCGTGGCGACCGAAGAACGTCGGTGGTCGGTGGCGCGGGGTTACTCGACGCGCTCGATGATGGTGGCGATCCCCTGCCCGAATCCGATGCACATCGTGCAGAGGCCGTACTGCTCGTCGTGCTCCTCGAGCTGCCACGCGAGCTTCGACATCAGGGCCGCACCGGTCGCGCCGAGCGGGTGGCCGTGGGCGATGGCGCCGCCCCAGGAGTTGACGCGGTCCCAGTCCGCGCCCGTCTCCTCCAGCCACGCCGTGATGACCGAGGCGAACGCCTCGTTGACCTCGAAGCGGTCGATGTCGTCGATGGACATGTCGTTCTGCTCGAGGATATCCTGCGTGGCGGGGATGGGGCCGGTGAGCATCGTGATGGGGTCGACACCGACGACGTGGGTGTCGACGATGCGGGCCATCGGGTCCCAGCCGTGCGCTTCCACCGCCTCGCCGGACGCCACGAGGAGCGCCGAGGAGCCGTCGACGATGCCCGAGGAGTTACCGGCGTGGATGACGCCGTCACCCTCGCCGCGGAACGCGAGCGGCAGGCCCGCGAGCGTCTCCTCGTCCGTCCCCGGCCGGGGGTGTTCGTCCTGTTCGACGGTGACCGACTCGCCCTCGAGTTCGACCTCGACGGGTTCGACGTGCGTGTCGTAGTAGCCGGCTTCGCTCGCCTCGCCCCAGCGGGACTGGGAGTCGACGGCGATCTGGTCGACGTCGTCGCGGCTGAAGCCCCACTGCTCGGCGATGCGCTCGGCGCCCTCGCCCTGCGTGGTGAGCTCGTCGAACTCCTCGAAGTAGGTGTCCGTGATGGAACTGCCGGCGGAGCCCATCGGGACGCGGCTCATGTGTTCGACACCGCCCGCGACGAGGACGTCGTGGAAGCCTGCGCGGATCTGGCCGGCCGCGAAGTTGACGGCCTGCTGGCCCGAGCCACACATCCGGTCGAGCTGGACACCCGGCACGTCGTCACCCCAGCCGGCCACCATCGGCGCGAGGCGCGCGATGTTGTTCGCCTGCTCGTCGGTCGGCGTGACACAGCCGTAGATGACGTCCTCGACGTCCTCCTGGCCGACGAAACCGTTGCGCTCTTCGAGCGCCAGCAGCGGCTTGGCCGCCAGGTCCTGCGGGTGGGTGTCGCGGAACGAGCCGTCTCGCTTGCCGAACGGCGTGCGGACGCCGTCTACGATGTACGCTTCCTTCATGTGTGGAGTTAACAATGGTAAGGCGGAACTTGTCCCTTGTGGTTCCCACAAACGAACAACGCACGGAGAGTTTGTTTCGGCACCCCGGGCGCTTCCCCCGTCTCACCCCCGAACTGATAGGCAGGGGCGTCGAACACGTCCGGCATGACCACGGACGACGGGGGCGAGCGGCCGTGACTGGACTGTTCGAGCGGGCGCTCGGCGAGACGTGGGCCGACCTCCACCCGAAGTTGCGCGAGCGGTACTCGCTGACGAGCGACGACGACGCCTCGTTGCTCGGGAGCGGGCGCATCGACCTCTCGCGGAACCTGCTCGCCTACCCCATCCTCTGGCTCGGGACGAGCGAGGACTTCCTCTTCCCGGAGGCGGGGTTCGACGTCCCGTTCACCATCCGTGCCGACGCGTGGGTGGACGACGCGGGCTACGAGGCGCTGACGTTCCGCCGGGAGTTCGACACGGAGCCGCGCCGGACGTTCGTCGACACGTTCCGCTGGAACCCCGACCGCGAGTGCGTGTGCAACCTCTTCGGCCGCGAGGGCCGCGTGGTGGCCGACCTCTACCCGACCGTCGAGGACGGCGGGCTCAGGCTGGAGGTGGGCGACCAGTGGCTCCGGACCTGGGAGTACCTCTCGCTCCCCGAACCCCTGTGGGTCGACGCCGTCGCCCGTGACTGGTACGACGAGGCGGCCGAGCGTTACCGCATCGGGGCGACCATCACGAACCCACTGGTGGGCCACGTCTTCGGCTACACGGGGGTGTTCGACCTGGAACGGGAGCCACCCAGCGACCGGCGGGTGAGTCACCCCTCCCTGCGCTCGGTCGACCTCCCGGCCGAGGACCGTTGAGAGCCGGCGAGGACGGGGCGCGCTGTCGGTGTGTTTATACGCGCGGCGCGTGGGTCTCCCGGTATGGCAGGGAGACCGCTCGACGTGCTGGAGGAGACGCTCGGTGACACCGTGACGGTACTGTTGAAAGGCGGCGAGCAGTACGAGGGCGTGCTTGCGGGCTACGACCAGCACATGAACCTCGTCGTCGAGGAAGGTGAGAACACAACGATTATCCGCGGAGATAACGTCGTCAGCATACAACCATGACCGGAGCAGGTACTCCATCGCAGGGGAAGAAGAACAAGACGACGCACGTCAAGTGCCGACGCTGCGGCGAGAAGTCCTACCACAGCCGGAAGAAGGTCTGTGCCTCGTGCGGGTTCGGCAAGACGGCCAAGCAGCGCAGCTACGCCTGGCAGTCGAAGACCGGCGACAACTGAGACGCACGGCGGACGACGGGCGAGCGGTCCTCCACTCTCGCGTTCCAGCCCCCGAGCGACGGCGCCGGCCGGCGGGCCACGACGCGCCCCGGCCTACTCCGGTGAACGACCACCTCCGCCGGATAGCCGAGGTTTTTACCCCTGCACCGTAAGCCCCACTCGATGACAGACGGGCGGGACCTCGCGGACGGGCCGACCGAGAAGTGTGGCGTGGTGGGCGTCTCACTCGACGGGCGGGCCGCCGCGCGACCCCTGTACTACGCACTGTACGCGCTCCAGCACCGCGGGCAGGAGTCGGCCGGCATCGTCACCCACGACGGGTTCCAACAGCACTCCCACGTCGAGATGGGGCTCGTCGGCGACGCGTTCGACGAGGGCGACCTCGACCAGCTCAACGGGCCGACCGGTATCGGCCACGTCCGATACCCGACCGCGGGGAGCGTGGACAACTCCTGTGCCCAGCCGTTCTCGGTCTCGTTCAAGTCGGGCTCGCTCGGGATGAGCCACAACGGGAACCTCGTCAACGCCGACGAGATCCGGGACGAACTCGCGGGCTTGGGCCACGCGTTCACCTCCGACGGGGACACCGAGGTCATCGCCCACGACCTCGCACGCAACCTGCTGGAGGAGGACCTCGTCCGCGCGGTGAAACACACGATGAAGCGCATCCACGGCTCCTACTCGCTGACGATCATGCACGACGACACCGTTCTCGGCGTGCGCGACCCCGAGGGAAACCGCCCGCTCTGTATCGGGAAGCTCGACGACGGTTACATCCTCGCCAGCGAGTCCGCCGCCATCGACGTGCTCGACGGCGAACTCGTCCGCGACGTCCGCCCGGGCGAGCTCGTCATCCTCCAGCCCGACGGCGGCGGGTTCGACGCCTACCAGCTGTTCGAGCGCGAGAACACCGCCCACTGCTTCTTCGAGCACGTCTACTTCGCCCGCCCGGACTCGGAGATCGACGGCAACCTCGTCTACGAGGTCCGCCGCGAACTCGGCCGACGGATATGGGAGGAGAGCGGCGTCGAGAGCGACGTGGTGATGCCGGTCCCCGACTCGGGCCGCGCGTTCGCCTCGGGGTACGCCGAGGCCGCACAGGAGGAGGGCGCCGACGTCGAGTTCGCAGAGGGGCTCATGAAGAACCGCTACGTGGGCCGAACCTTCATCATGCCGACACAGGACGCCCGCGAGCGCGCGGTCCGCCTGAAGCTCAACCCCATCCGTGACGTGGTCGAGGGGCGCTCCGTGACCGTCATCGACGACTCCATCGTCCGCGGGACCACCTCGAACCAGCTCGTCCAGCTCCTGCGCGACGTGGGTGCCGAGGAGGTCCACGTCCGCATCGGGGCGCCCGCCATCGTCGCGCCCTGCTACATGGGCATCGACATGGCCACCCGTGAGGAACTCATCGCGGCCGACCGGAGCACCGAGGACATCCGCGAGGAGATCGGCGCCGACTCGCTCGCCTACCTCTCCATCGACGCCGTCGCCGGGGCGCTCGGTCAGTCCCGCGCCGACCTCTGTCTCGGCTGTGTCACCGGGGAGTACCCCTACGACATCGACGGCGAGGCGACGGACCGCGACGTGGAGCGGCCGGTCATCGGGGGGGAGCCGGAGGACGAGCGGACGGCGCCTGCCGACGACTAATCACGAAGCTTCTCCGCTCGGGTCGGCAGAGCCGACCGCTCGCGGAAAAGTTTCGATTCAAAAGCGCGGCTCGCTGGCGCTCGTCGCGGGTGGGGTGCTGGCCCGCCCGCGCCACTACCGCACAGCCCAGCCACCGCCGTGGTTTGTTTCACACCCTGATACCACGGGCCGGCACTCATTGCCATCTCGTGGCGTTTGCTGGCACGAATATATGAACCCACCGGCGATGAGCGGAGCCAAGGCTATCGTGTCGGAGAGCCTGTACACTACTATGAGCAACAGAACCGCTCCCGTCGACGCGATGTTCGCCATCCAGCGCAGCGCCATCGAGAACACCCGCGACGCCGTGCTCTCGGGCATCCAGTTCCAGCGTGACGTCAACGAACAGCTCGGTATCGACCTCGACCTCGCCCGCGACCTGAACGAACTCGAGGCCGACGCCGTCCGCAACGGTGCCGACGCGTTCTTCGGCACCCTCGCGGCCGCCCTGCCCGCGCAGGCCGGGGGCGTGAAGGACCTCCTCGAGGAGATCGCCGACCAGGTCAAGGAGCTCGAGGACCAGGAGACCGAGTTCCTCGCCGACGCCATCGACTCCACCGAGGAGGCACTCGGCGACGGCTCGGCGTCCGTCGACGAGCTGCTGGCCGATCTCGTCGAGAACGTCGAGGAGGCCGCCGACCAGCTCCTCGAGACCAGCGAGGACCTGAACGAGTCCACCTCGGAGCAGGTCGAGCAGCTCCGTGACCAGCTCGACGAACTGAACGAGCGCCTCGAAGAGCGCAGCGACGACCTGCAGGAGCAGGTCGGCTCCGTCTCCGAGGACATCGAGTCCGCCGTCGACGGCGCCGCGACGGACGAGAACGCGGCGTAAGCCCGGTCCCGCGGTCCCGACACGGTCCTCACACCTCACTCCCTCAGTCTTCGCAGGCTTCGAGCGGCGGCTCCGCGCCGACCGACGCCGAGCCACGGGCGACGGTCGGGACGGGCGCGAGGACCGAGAGGGCGTTCAGTAGACGACGTACAGCAGCAGGTACACCACGTTCCCAAGGAGGAACGAGACGAGCCACAGCGAGGCGGCGACGCGGGCGACGCGTTTGTGCTGCGTGTCGAACACCTCCGCGAGCGGCCGGGTCAGGGCGAGGAGCAGCACGTAGTAGAGTAGCGGCACGCAGATCACCGCGAGCAGGATGTGTATCGCCAGCACCGGGAAGTAGACGAACCGCTCGACGACCGCGGGCCCCTCGGCCGGGAACCCGGCGGGTCCCTGTATCGACACCTTGTAGAGGTAGAGCACCAGGAAGACGGCGAACAGGACGAGTGAGACCAGCATCAGCGCCCGGTGACGGTCGTACTCACCGCGACGGGCGAACGCCACGCCGGCGGCGATGGTCCCGATGGCGAGCGTGCTGACGACAGCGTTGACGTGCGGGATCACGGCGAGCAGGCCCTCCGGGGCGGGGAGCGACCCCGTCGGCAGGACCTGAAGCGCCGCACCGAACACCAGCGCGAGTGACACCGCAGAGAGCACCCCGGTCAACGCCGGGACGTGCTCGCGTGTCCACGACTCCATACCCAGACGTACGTCGGGAGGGGGTATGAAACGACCACGAGCCACCGTCACGCGAGGCGCGATAACATTTAACACACTTCGAGAGTCTACCACCGGTATGCCACATATCGACCCATACGCGGGCGGCCAGCAGTCCCTGTACGAGTGTCTCGACTGCGGCCGGCGGGTGGAGGACGTGAGCGACGGTAGGCTCTGTCGCTGTGGGGGCTATCTCCAGAACATCGGACAGGCGCGCGGCGAGTAGTCGGGGCGCGACGCCCGCCACCCGGGTTCGGTGTAGCCGTCGCTCTCGGGTGTGTAGTGATGCGTGGGTGCTGTCTGCGAGCACCCGCACTGGGGGCCGATGAACGACCCCGGGACCCCGTCAGGGGTGAGCAGTGCGTGGGACCGGATTTGAACCGGCGGACCTCTACAGGACAGCGCCCTCAACGCTGCGCCGTTGGCCTGGCTTGGCTACCCACGCACGCTTCGTCGTGCATCATCGTGTACTTGGGTACTTCATATAAGCCCGACGGTTCGGCCTCGCTCTCGGGTGCTTTCGTGACAGTCGGACACGCGGGAAGTCGGCGCACGGGGAGACCACGGCGTGCGAGCCCACGAGCATAAGACTCCTGTCACGTCCGCCCGCCTGTCGCGTATGCGCAGTGCCCTCCCCGTCGCCGTGCTCCTCCTCTGTGCGGTGCTCGCGGGGTGTTCGTTCGCCGACACGGGCGGGCCGCCAACTCCGGCCGAGACCCTGACTCCGGTCCCCATCGACGAGTCCACGCCGACGGCGGCTCCCGACCGCCCGACCAGACAGCCACGGACGGCGACCCGGACGCCCGCCGCGCGGCCGTTCGACCTGCCGAACGGCTACGGCGTGTCGGGCGTGACCGACGTCCGGGTGGCGGCTCAGGGCCACCGACTCTCCCTCGACAACCGGTCGAACTACCGACTCGACGCCGAGGCCGTCGTGATCGAGGCCGACGGTCCGCGCCGGACCACCTCGACGCGACGGCTGGTCTCGCAGGACGCGACGCTGGTTCAGATCCGGGAGAACGGGTCGCTCACGCTCGCGGTGTACGAGACGGACGAGGCGATCTACGCCCTGCGGCTCGACCCCAGCGACGCCCGGTTCCGACTGCAGTCCCAGTACGTCACGATCGCGGGTCCGACGGTGGACCGGCAGTTCTCGGACGTGGTCACGGCGTTGCGGTACCGGCGGGGGGCCGCCACCAGCATCGTCTCGAACGCCGACTGGGGCGCGATGGGGGTCGTGGAGACGGAGAACGAGACCGTCCTCGAGTACCGCGCGACCCGACCCGCCCGGCCGCTGTCGGGGGACGCCGGGATGACACAGTACGAGGCGCGCCTGCTGGTCGACGAGTCGGGGCTCGTCCGGTTCGCTGGCGTCCGAGGAGTCGCCGAGTCCGAGGACGGCTGGGGCCAGCGCCGCTACACCACCCGAGTCTCGGATATCGGGACGACCACCGTGGAACCCCCGGCGTGGCTCGGGGGCGTGGCCGAGGCGAACGCGACGATCGAGGACGGCTACGTCGTCGTCGAGAACACCGGGGACCGTGCCATCCCACTCTCGACGGTCGAAGTGGACCGCGTTGACTCCGGCTAAGGCACCACGCTGAACGGAACTCTGGCGCCGGGCGAGCGGCTCTACGTCGGTGCGGAGCGGAGCCTGAGCAGCTACCGGGTCGCCCGCTCGCCGCCCGAGGCGGGTACCTACGACCCCATGGACGGCACGGTCACGGTCACGCTGGGCGACGAGTCCGTGGCCGTGGTACTCGGCGTGAAGGCCGAGTCGTGAGGACGGAAGCGGGGGAGAGAGTGAAGCGAGCGGCCGCTCAGTCCGCGGGCCGGAACAGCGGGGCCGGGTCGTCGCCCTCGCCCTTGATGTAGCCGGTCAGTTCGACGCTGTCGCCGATGTCGACGTGGACCTCGCCGCCGTTGCCGTCGACGCGACCCATCACGCGTGCCTCGCCGACCTGCACGACAGCGACCTGGTAGCCACGCTCCTCGACGCCCTCCGGCGGGACCATCACCGTCGTCTCGGTGTAGACCTCGCCGCTCGTCGGGAGTTCGACCGTCTCGAGGTCGCGGGTGCCGCAGTGGGGGCAGGCCCCCTTCGGCGTCCCGAGGACGTTGGCACACGCGCCGCAGGCCTGCCCGAGCAATCGGCCCTCCTTCAGCGCACGAGTCCACTCGCCGTAGGTCAGCCGCTCGGGGAGGTCGGAGCTCATCGGCGGCCCTCCATGACCGTCACCAGCGTGGTCGCGGCGTCGCCACCCAGGTTGTGCGCGACGCCGTACTCGGCCTCGTCCAGTTGCCGGGCGCCCGCCTCACCGCGAATCTGCTCGGTCAACTCGACGATCTGTGCGGCACCCGTCGCGCCGATGGGGTGCCCCTTCGCCTTCAGACCGCCCGAGGCGTTGATGGGGATGTCGCCGTCGTACGAGGTCCGGCCCTCGGCCGCGGCGGGGCCGCCCTGCCCGTCCTCGATCAGACCGATGGCCTCGCTCGCCATCACCTCGGCACCGGTGAAGCAGTCGTGGACCTCCGCGAAGTCCACGTCGGCGGCGGTGATGCCGGCCTGTTCGTACGCCTGCGCGCTCGCGTCGCGGGCCGCCTGTGTGACGTGCGGCGTGAGCTTGTCGCCGATGGGGACGACGTCGGTGGCGTGGCCGATGCCCGTCACGTCGACGGGAGCGTCGTAGGAGTCGGCCACCTCGTCGCTGACGAGGACGACCGCCGCCGCACCGTCCGAGAACGGACAGCAGTCCATCAGCCGGAACGGGTCGGCGACGATAGGTCCCTCCAGCACCGCCTCGACGGTGGTCTCCTTGCCGAAGTGGGCCCGCGGGTTCCGCGTCCCGTGTTCGTGGTTCTTCACCGCGACGTGCGCGAGGTGTTCCGGGGTCGTCCCGTGCTCGTGCATGTGGCGCTTCGTGAGCAGGGCGAACACGCCGGGGAACGTGAGTCCGGTCGGCTGTTCGTACTGCCGGTGGGAGGCCGAGGCGAAGATCCGGGTCATCTCGGCCGTGTCGAGGCCCGTCTGTGGCGTACAGCGCTCGACACCGCCGACGAGGACCACGTCGTGGATACCTGCTTCGACGGCCTGCACGGCGTTCTTGAACGCGTTGGCGGAGGTGGCACACGCGTCCTCGTAGCGCTGGGCCGGGACGCCCGCGATGCCGACGTGCGAGGCGAGTTTCGGCGCGAGGTGAGTGTCGTTCTCCGTCTGGCCACCCATCGCGTTCCCGAAGTAGAACGACTCGACGTCGGCGGGTTCGACGCCCGCGTCGTCGAAGGCCTCGAACGCGGCCTCGCCGAACAGTTCCTGCAGTGGTCTGTCGTGGACGCCGAACTTCGTCATGCCGGCACCCACCACGCTGGCCCGTGTCATACCGGAGAGGTAGGGTCGGGTGTGGTTAAGAGTGACCCGTTTCCGGCCGGACCTGCGCGGGCGTGCCGTCGAGTCGTCCAGTACCGGCACGAACCGGCGGACTCCACGGGGTGGTACATCCTGCACCGAGACTCTCGAGCGAGGGACGGCCCCGGGGACCGTCCCTGCGGCCGAACCGTTCTCACCGGACGGGAACCGACGGCCGAATGATACGTAGCCTGACGGTAGTCAGCCCCATGAGCGAAACCTCCCGGGAGCCCAGTTGGCTCGGTGGACACCACTCGCCGTGGCCACTCGTTGGCGCCCTCTCGCTGGCCACACTCGTGGTCACAGCAGGGAACGCAATCACGGCTCCGTGGGGCCTCGGGCTCACGCCAGGGCCGGTCGGCTACCTCGCTGTCGGCGTCACCACCTACCTCCTGCTGGCGCTCGTCGTCTTCGTGACCCTCCGGGCGAGGGACGTGGGGCGAGCGTCTCTCGACGCGCGCTGGCCGACCCGCCGCGACTGGGGCTACATTGTGGGCGGGTTCGTCGGGCTGTTCGCCGTGTCGATCGCAGCCGAGACGGCTGTCAGGACCCTCGGCCTCCCCGTCGCCCAGCTCCAGATGACCGAGTACGTCGTCACGGGACCACTCGCCGGCCAGGCGTGGGTCGTTCTGGCGCTGATTCCGGTCACGCTGCTCTTGATCGGCCCAGTCGAAGAGCTCCTCTTCCGGAACCTCCTCCAGAAGACGCTTTACGAGTGGCTCTCGCCGACGGGAGCCATCGTCCTCGCCAGTGTCGTCTTCGCCCTCTGGCACCTGCCGGCGCTATACGGCGCCTCGGCGACCGCGGTCGGAGTCACGCTCGGGCTCGTCACCCTGAACGGGCTCGTCCTGGGCTGGCTCTACCTCCGGACGCGATCTGTCGTGGTGCCAGCCGCCGTCCACGGGCTCTCGAACGCGGTCGGTGTGGCGTTCCTGTACCTGTCGCTGTCGGCGGCCGTCTGACGCCCAGGGGCACCCCGGCCTACCGGCGCCGCCCCGCCCTCGACTGCACCTCGCCCGTCCCCGGAAAGACGAACCAGACCAGCGCCGCGCCCACCACCAGCCCCGCCAGCACCGCCACGCCGGTCACCCAGAGCGGGACGTCCCCCTGCAGGGTGATGAGACCCATCGAGGCCCCGACGATGAGGGTGCCGGCGAGTTTTATCTTCAGGGCACCCTCCGAGCGCTCCTCGCTCGACATCGGGCCGACCATCAGCGGCGTCCCCCGTTCATATCCGTCCCTGCACGCTCGTGGAGACGTGCATCCCGGCGAATCGCCACGGCGTCTCGGCGAGCGGGTCGATCTCGCGCTCGCGTTCCTCCTCGTCCAGTTCCACCAAGGTCCCCGACCACCGGGTGTCGAACTCGTAGCGGACGTTCGCGTCGGTGTCGGTCCAGCCCATGAACACGAGATCCGAGAACCACGCGTGGTCCCCGCGGTGCTCACAGAGGAGGTTCGACGAGCGCACCTCCCAGCCCTCGGTCGTCCGGGTCTGGTCGCGCAGCCCCTCGGCGACGGCGTCGTACCCCTCCAGTCGCTCGCCGACGCCGAACTTCACGGTCCGGGCGGACTCCAGGAAGTACGGGTGGAGGGGGTCGCCCGTCCGGAGCGAATCGTAGTAGGACTCGACGGTCCCGACTGCGTCCATACCGCGAGGAGGGCACGGGGCGACTTACCGGTACTGGATGGCAGACGGGCCGACCCAGCCCACTACATGGTGAGCCGCCGTAGACACGCTCGAGGACGATGACCGACGCCGAGGACCCACACGACCTGCGGCGGTTCGTCGAGGCACAGGACGAAGCGGCCGAGCCGGTCGCTGCCGAGCTGCGTGATGGCCGGAAGCGAACCCACTGGATGTGGTTCGTCTTCCCCCAGATGGAGGGGCTGGGCAGCAGCCGGATGGCCCAGCGGTACGCCATCTCCTCGCGTGCGGAGGCCGAGGCGTACCTCGAGCACCCGACGCTGGGGCCGCGGCTCCGCGAGTGGACGGCGCTCGTGAACGACGTCGAGGGGCGCACGGCGAACGAGATATTCGGGTCGCCGGACGACCTGAAGTTCCGGTCGTCGATGACGCTGTTCGCCGCCGTCGCGGACGACCCCGAGCCGTTCGAGACGGCGCTCGAGCGGTACTACGACGGCGACCGGGACGAGCGGACCCTGCGACTGCTGGACGGGTGAGTGGGCCACCTCGAAGCGAGGACTCTTGCCGTCGGCGACCCAACGGAATCGCAGGATGGGAGGATTCGACGAGGCCGCCGCCCGCGAGCTGCTCGCGGGACACGACGACCTCGAGTTCGACCCCGAGACGGTACCCATCGACGACGCCGAGGTCCTCGCGCGGCTGGAGCCCGCGGTTCGGGAGTGGTGGGTCGAGGAGTTCGGCCAGTTCGTCGGGGGCAACGAGGGGTTCTTCACGCCCCCACAGAAGGGGGCCATCCCCCTCATCGACGACCGGGAGAACGCCCTCGTCTGCGCCCCGACGGGGTCCGGCAAGACCCTCGCCTCGTTCACCGCCATCGTGAACGACCTGTTCCGCCGTGAGACCGAGGCGGGCCTCGAGAACTCGGTGTACTGTCTCTACGTCTCGCCGCTGAAGTCGCTAGCCAACGACATCCACCGGAACCTCGAACGCCCGCTGGAGGGAGTGACAGAGCGCCTCGCCGAGGACGGCGAGGAGCCCGCGGTGCGCCACGCCATCCGGCACGGCGACACCTCCAGCCACGAGCGCCAGCAGATGCTGGAGACGACGCCGCACATCCTCAACACGACACCGGAGACTCTCGCGATACTGCTCAACTCCCCGAAGTTCCAGCAGAAACTGGAGACGGTGGAGTACGTCGTGGTCGACGAGGTGCACGCGCTCGCGGAGAACAAGCGCGGGACCCACCTCTCGGTCTCGCTCGAACGGCTGGAGGCGATGTGCGACACCTCGCCCACGCGTATCGGCTGTTCGGCCACCGTCGAACCCCTCGAGGCCGTCGGGGAGTTCCTCGTCGGGCGAGAGGAGCCGGGCGGCGACTCGCGGCCGTTCGAGGTCGTCGACGCGCGGTTCGTCCGGGAGTTCGACGTGGAACTGCACTGCCCGACGGACGACCTCATCGGCACGCGCTACGACGTGGTGTCGGACCGGTTCTACCGGCAGTTGGACGAGTGGGTGCAGGACGCGACGAACACCATCGTGTTCACGAACACGCGCTCGGGGGCCGAGCGGGTACTGGCGAACCTCCGCGAGCGCAACCCCGACTACACCGAGGAGAACTCCGGGTGTCACCACGGCTCGCTCTCGAAGGAGAAGCGCCAGTCCGTCGAGGAACGCCTGAAATCGGGCGAGATGGACGTGGTGACCACCTCCACGTCGCTGGAACTGGGTATCGACATGCCACACGTCGACCTCGTGGTGCAGGTCGGCTCGCCCAAGAGCGTGGCCTCGCTCCTCCAGCGGGTCGGCCGTGCGGGCCACCAGGTCGGCGAGACCGTGACCGGCCGGGTGGTGGCACTCGACCGCGACGAACTCGTGGAGTGTGCCACGATGCTGAAGAAGGCCGAGGAGGGGTTCGTCGACCGAGTGTTCGTCCCCGAGCGGGCACAGGACGTCGCGGCCCAGCAGGTGTACGGGATGTGCATCAACGGGGTCCGACCCGAAGCCGAGGTGAAGGACATCCTCCGGCGGGCCTACCCGTACCGCGACTACGGCGAGGGCGAGTGGGAACAGCTCTGCCGGTACCTGACCGCCGACTACGGCGGGATGGAGGACCGGAACGTCTACGCGAAGGTGTGGCGCGACGCGAACGACCCGCCCGCGGGCGAGCACCACTACGAGGAGTACGAGGTCGGCGAGCATCTGATGGGCAAGCGGGGCCGGCTGGCGCGGGTCATCTACATGACCAACGTCGGCACCATCCCCGACTCGTTCACCATCGACGTGTTCGTCCGCGGGGGCGACGAGTGGGTCGGCCAACTGGACGAGTCCTACCTCGACACCATCGAGTCCGGCGACGTGTTCGTCCTCGGCGGGTCCAACTACGAGTACCGCTACCGGAGAGGGTCGAAGGCGTACGTCGACCCGACCAGCGCCCGCGCGACCGTTCCCTCGTGGTTCTCCGAGCGCCTGCCGCTCTCGTACGACCTCGGGCGCGAGATACTCGCGTTCCAGTCGACGCTGTGCGAGAAGTTGGAGTCGGGTGGGCCACCCGCCGTCCGCCGGTGGCTCCGCGAGTTCCCGCTGGACGAGAACTCCGTGCGGGCTGTCACCCGGATGTTCGACGAGCAGGTTCGGTACGCCGGCATCGAGTCGGTCTCGACGAGCGAGCGCCTCTTCGTCGAGGAGGAGCGCGACCACGACGAGTACCGGCGGAACTACTACGTCCACTCGAACTACGGCCGGCAGTTCAACGACGGGCTCTCGCGGCTGCTGGCCTACCGGTGTGCGCAGGCCGCGAACACGAACGTGCAGGTGGCCGTCGCCGACCACGGGTTCACGCTCTCGATGCCGCTGAACCGCAAGGTGGACCTCACCGGTATCCTCGCGGACCTCGACCCCACGACGGTGCGCTCGGACCTCCGGGCGGCGCTCGACGGGACGGACCTCCTGCAGCGGTACTTCCGTATCGACGCCACCCGGTCGCTGATGATACTCAAGCGGTACAAGGGCTACGAGAAGAGCGCGGCCCAGCAGCAGGTGTCCAGCGAGATGCTGCTCTCGTGGGCACAGGAGCTGGAGGAGTTCGCGGTGATGGAGGAGACCTACCGCGAGATACTGGAGGACAAGCTCGACGTGGACGCTGTCGAGCGGTTCGTGGCCGCGCTCGGTGAAGACGTCGAGGTGGTCCACCGCCAGACGGACTCGCCGACACCCCGGGCGTTCGGCCTCGCCACGCTGATGGCCAGCGACGTGGTGCTCGCCGAGGACGAGTCGGCCGTGTTACAGGAGTTCCACCGTCGCGTGATGGAGGAGATCGGCGACGAGGAGCGCGCGGCGTACGCGACGACGGACGACTGAACGAGCGAGCGGCTCACACCAGCAGCGTGTGCAACGCCTCCGGGACGACGAGCACCCGACTCCCCGGCTCGACAGCGTCCTCGACCCGGTCCCGGTGGTGCATCAGGCAGTCCTCGACCACTTCCGCCGCGTGGGAACTAGTTATATACAACGACCGTTCGCGGAGCGCCCGCGCGACGACGAACGCCCGCTGGGCCCCCGGTTCGTACCCCTCGCGCATCTCCTCGTAGAGCGCCTCGGCGGAGTCGGCCTCCGAGAGGTAGCGGTAGAACCGCCGTTCGCCGGTCCCCTCGCCCGGACCCTCGGGGAGTGCGGCAGGGACGACCACCCGGCCTCCCTCCCCGAGCGGGTCGTGTGCCCCGAGGACGACGTAGGTGAACGCCCGGGTCGTCTGGTAGAGGTTCGCGTCCTTGGGGGCGCCGACGCCCGCGACGACGGCGTCGTAGTCGTCCTCGACGGGGACCGAGAGCGCCTCGCGTGCCGTCTCGGCGAGGTCGGCGACGACCGCTCGGGGCTCGCCAGCCGCCGCGCCGAGACAGCCCTGCGGCCCGTAGGTGACGTTCAGACAGAACTCGAGGCCGACCACGTCGCCCGCCCGGTCGACGGCGTCGCGGAAGGGGTTGGCGTCGACCCGGCCCAGCCGGACCCCCTCGCGGGCGAGCATCTCGGGGCCGTGCGTGTACCGGATGAGCGGCTCGCCACCGGCGCCGATGGCGACGGTCTTGGCCCCGCCCGAGAACCCGGCGTACTGGTGGGGTTCGACCATCCCCGTCGAGAGGACGCGGTCGGCCTCGTGCACGCGGCGGTTCAGTTCGACGGGCGTCCCGTCGACGTAGCCCGCGACGACGGTGTCCTCGGGGTCGTGGTTCACCGCGAGGTCGGCGTGTTCGCCGAGCATCCCGCGGAGTTCCGCGTCGGTCATCGGGCGGTGGAGTCCGAGCCCGACCACGACGGTCACCTCCTCGCGCGAGACGCCGGCGGCCGTGAGGTCGGAGAGCAGACAGTCCACGAGGACGCCGTCGGGGGTCGCCCGGGTCACGTCGGTCACGACGATGGCGACGCTGTCGCCGGCGTCGACGAGCGAATCGAGGGCTGGGCCGTGCGGGGCCGCGATCGCAGCGGTGGCGGCCGAACGGGGGTCGACCGCCTCGGCGCCGGGCGCGCGAGCCACGTCCACCTCGCAGTCCGGGAGTTCGAACCGGACGGTCCCGTCGCCGAGTGGGAGTTCCATACCCGTGACTCGCGGGGCGCCGCCGTGGCCGTTACGGTCGTGGTTACTGCCCCATCCGGACCACGTACCGGTGGTCGGCGTCGCAAGAGGGACACCGGTGACTGAACGTCACCCGTCGCCCGTCGGTGGTGGCGTTCCACGACCCCGTCGTGTCCTCGTACCCGCACTCGCGGCAGGTCAGGTCGGTGGCGTCGAAGCGCGCTCGCAGGCGGTCCAGCGCCGTCGTGCCGAGGGGGCTTCCGAGTGCCATGCTAGCACTCAACAGCTGCCGTGGCTAAATCGTTGTCGCCGAGCGGTCGGAATTCGGGACGCTCCGGCCTCGCGGAGTCAGACCAGCGTCTCCTCGCGGCCACCGAGGTAGTCGAAGATGGCCCCGAGCGCGAAGCCGTAGCCGACGTGGGCGAGGAGCGTGGCGACGACGTAGACGGCCAGCGCGGTGCCGGTGTAGCCGTCGTAGAACGCCAGTACGAACCCCGTCCAGAGGACGAATCCGTAGAACAGGCCCTTGTGGGCGTACTTCCGCCCCGGCAGGTACTCGCCCATCGAGGCGAACAGGAGCGGCCACGTCGTCATCCCGCCGCCGAGGAAGATGACGTAGCCGACGGGGACGAGCAGGTCGGTCCCGAACACCGCCTCGGCCCCGATCAGTTCGGCCGTGGTGGCGAACGACGACAGTTCGAACCCGCCGAGCGAGGACGCGACGAGCAGCACCACCGTCATCAGTGCCGTCCCGACGAACCCACCGACAGCGCCGATGACGCCGTCCGTGACGATGCCGGCGAGCGTCCCCAGTTCCGGCTCCGTCTCGGTGGTCGCGATACCGCTGTCGACAGCGTCACCAGTGTCGGCATCAGCCATGATAGTGCGTTACACACTGACACGACAAAAGCGTTTGCGCGGCCCACGAGTGAGACCGCTCGTCTCGGGCCGAGACCTCGTTCAGCCCCGTGCCCACCGCAGGAGCCGCTCGTAGAACGGCTCCGAGGAGAGCGCCGCCTCGTCACCGACCACCACGAGCGCCCGCTTGGCTCGCGTCAGCGCCACGTTCATCCGCCGGTGGTCCTCGAAGATGGGGCTCTCCACGTCGCCCGTCGTCGTCACCGAGAGGACGACGACCTCCTTCGCGGAGCCCTGGAACCGGTCGACGGTGTCGACGGCCACCTCGGGGAGCCGGCGCGAGATCTCGGAGACCTGTGCCCGGAACGGGGCGATGACCCCCACGTCGTCGGGGGCGACCCCCGCGTCGAGGAACGACTGGACCGTCTCGGCGACCGCCTCGGCCTCTGTCGGGTTCGTGTTCCCCACCTGCCGCCCGTCGGGGTCGAGGTACGTGACGCGGTCCCGCAGGTGTGCCGGGAGGGCCGAGGGGTCGACGCCGCGCAGGTCCGCGAGCGACCGCCCCGCGACCTCGGGAGTCGCCGGCCGGAGTTTCCCGTCGTAGAACTCCTGCGAGGAGAACCACTGGATGCGCTGGGCCATCCGGTACTGGCGGTCCAGCAGGACGCTCGCGTCCGGGTAGCGCTCGATGAGCCGCTGGAACAGCGAACCGTGCAGTTCGCTCTCGTCGGCCTGCACCACGGGCGGCAACTGCTCGTGGTCGCCGACGAGCACGAACCGCTCGGCGAGGTTGGTGGCGAGGAACGTGCCCGGTTCCGTCAACTGGCCCGCCTCGTCGACGACGGCCACGTCGAACTCCTGCTCGCGCAGCATCCGCGACCCGCAGGAGGCGGTGGTCGCCGCGACGACCGGTGCCTCGCGGAGTTCGTTCGCCCGCTCGACCGGGTCGCCCCGCTTCTCGAACAGGTACTCGTGCATGTCGTCTCGCACCCCCGACTCGCTCCCCACGCGGACGACGTCGTCGAACCCCTGGTCGATCAGCGCCTCCATCGCGTTGTCCACCGCGCGGTTCGTGAACGCCGAGAGGAGGACGCGGTCGCCGCGCTCGACGAACTCACGGAGGATGGTCGCCAGCGTGTAGGTCTTCCCGGTTCCAGGCGGCCCGTGGACGAGCGCGACGTCCTCGGCGTTCAGCGCGAGGTTCACCGCCTCGTTCTGGGCCTCGTTGTTGCCGATGTACGTCTCGTGGGAGCCGGCGAACTCCGGGGCGCGCCGGCCGAACAGGAGGTCCTTGCGCTCGGGCGAGCCCTTGAGGATGGCGTCGTGGAGCGCCGTCAGGAGTCGGTCGACGGTGAGTTCGGAGGGGTAGACGTCGACCCGCCGGAGGGCCAGCGGTTCGTCGGTGGTGACGACGATCTCCTCGCCGTCCAGTCGCTCCACACGCCCCAGTTCGGCCCGTTCGCGCGTCGGGTGGCCCTCGCTCGCGAGGACGAGGTTCCCCTCGCGTATCTTCGAGACCGCCTCGGGCTGCTTGCGGGCGGTGAGTCGCCAGCGGCCGGCCGATATCTCCTCGCGTCCGGTGGGTTCGAGGCCGATGAGTGCCCGGTCGTCGTCGGCCCGCTCCTCGGCGGTCTGCTCCCAGAGCTTCCGGTACTCGCGGTGGACCGCCCGGCGCTCGGCCTCGACGGCGGTGTAGTAGGTGTCGAAGTACGCGCGCTCCTCGTCGGGCACGGGGGTGCCGACCGTGCCCGCTTTCGACTCCTGGCCGAGTCGACCGGAGACGACCATGCAGGTGTCCTGTTCGAAGCAGTACTCGCACTTCGCGTCGGCCTCGTAACCGGTCGGGACGTCGCCGCGGAACTCCGTCGCGGCGATCTGGTTGCGCTGACGGACGACGTACTTCAGGAACCCCCCGCTCACCGAGAAGTCCTTGGCCGGCGAGAGGTCGCCGCTCTCCTCGATGCGTTCGAGCGTCGTGTTCTTCGTGTAGATGAGGGTGCCCGTGTCGGGGTACTCGGCCTCGCGCTCGCCGAGGACGAGCGCGTAGCAGGCCGCCTGCACCTTGTCCTGGAATCGCGGCTCCGAGCGCGTGTTCTTCCCCGTCTTGAGTTCGACCGGGATACCACGCCGGACTGCGTCGGCCCGCCCCTTGATGCCGAACGTCTCCGAGACGAGCGTCTGCTCGGAGCGCCACTCGTCCTCCTCGGTCAGGAGTCCCTGATTCAGCCAGCCCTCGATGGCCGCCGCGTTCTTGCGCACCTCGTCGGCCACCTCCGTCGGGTCGCGTCCGAGGAGGCCGAGGTCGACGGCTCGCTCCTCGACGCGGTCCTCGATGCTCTCCTCGATGTCGCGGCCACGAAGCAGGTCACCGAACACCTCGTGGACGAGCGTCCCCTTCACGACGGGGTAGTTCAGCGGGATGCCGCCGAGCTTGTTCAGGTAGTACATCCGGGGACACTGGACCCACGAGCGGACGTCGGTCACGTCGACGAGGAAGTCGGGTTCGACGACAACGAACGAGTCGCCCGTCGTGGATAACTGCACCTCGCCCCGATACTCGTCGGCCTCGGCGTCGGTGACGAGCAGTTCCATCCCCTCGTCGATCCAGTCTGCGAGTTCGGCCCACTTGCCCCACAGCGTGACGCGGGTCGGTTCCATCGCGCCGCGTTCGGGCCGCACGGTCACCTCGAACAGGTCTGACTGGCCGTAACTGGTGTTGACCGACCGCACCTCTCCGGCGTCGACGACGGGACCGCGGACGTTCACACCCGAGACAGCGGCGAGGGGAGAAAGAGGTTGTCGGTAGCGAGGAACCGACCGCAGGGAGGTTCCTCGATGATGCGAGCGGGAGGGAGCGCCAGCGACCGACACGCGAGCCGCGTGGGCGACTCCCACGTCGACACCCTCTTGCTCCGGGCGCCCGGAGTTCCGCTATGCGCGTCCGTGACTGGCAGGACATCCTCGAGGACGTGGTCGAGTCGAACGCAGACCCGCGGGGGTGGCGGGCCGTCTCCGGCACCCGGAGCCGTGGCGTCGGCGAGGACATGTACCTCGGCCACCCGCGCGCTGGCGTCTTCCAGATAAAGACCTACGCGAAGAACCCGTTCGAGGTGAAGGGCGTCGGCGCCGAGGTAGCCCGGCGTATCGACGACGACCTGGACCCGCTGTTCCCGGAGCAGGGGAGCGGCCGGTTCGGCGTCCAGCCGGCCATCACGGACGAGGACCAGGCGAAGGACACGGCCCGGCGCGTGACCGAAGTCCTCCGGACCCACGCCGATACGGAGGGTGCCAGTTCCGGCGACGCTCTGTTCGACGACGTGATGGAGGCGATGGACTCGCCCGCGTTCGGGCCGATGGACCACGACCAGTACGGCCGGCCCGACGGGATGGACGAACTGGGAGACACCTTCGAGGAGGCCGAGGAACTGCTGGAGGCGGAGTTCGACGACCTCGTGCGCGACGACGGCGTCGACCGCGGATTCCAGTAGGGACACGCTCTTTTGCGCGGCCGCCCGTCTCTCGGCCATGCGACTCACGTTCCTCGGCACCGGGAGCGCGATGCCGACTGGCGAGCGGATGCAGACGGGCTTACTGGTCGAGAGCGAGGCGGCCGACCCACTCCTCGTCGACTGCGGGAGCGGGAGCCTGCACCGACTGGCCGCCACCGAGACGGGCTACGAGGGGGTCGAACACGTCCTCCTGACCCACCACCACCTCGACCACGTCGCGGACCTCTTGCCGCTGATGAAGGCGAAGTGGCTGGCGGGGAGCGAGACCCTCACCGTCGCCGGGCCGCCCGGCACAGAGGCACTGGTCGACGGCCTGCTGGACGTCCACGAGTACATGCAGGGCCGACTCGACCTCACCGTCCGCGAGGTCGACGTCGGTGAGTTCTCGTTCGCCGGGTACGACGTCGCAGCCCACGAGACGGTCCACTCGATGTACTGTCTCGCGTACCGGTTCGAGGCGGACGGCGCGACGCTCACCGTCTCGGGCGACAGCGAGGCCACCGAGGACCTAGCGGCGTTCGCCGACGGCTCTGACCTGCTGGTCCACGACTGTTCGTTCCCCGATAGCGTGGACGTCTCGAACCACCCGACGCCGTCGCAACTGGGCGCGGCACTCGCGGACCAGGAGTACGGGACGGTCTACCTCTCGCACCTCTACCCGCACACGGACGGGAACCACGAGGGGATGCTGGCGTCGCTCGGCGAGTACTACGACGGCGCGGTGGCGTTCGCCCCCGAAGGTGAGACGGTCGACGTCGGGCGCGGAGACTGAGGTTCAAGTAGCAGGCCGGGACCACCCCGCCGCGTGACCTGAGCACCGTCGCGGGTCGGTCTCGCGGGAGTGCAGCACCCGTCCCGCGTTCCGAGGGCCAGCGCCGGTGGCCCTCGCTCGCTGCCTGACAGCCCTCAATCGAGTCGATAGCGGAGGATGGCGGCGACGCCGCCGAGGTTCCGCAACTGCTGGCCGGGGTCGAACTCGCCGGAGAACACCGTCACCTCGCCCCCCTGCCGCTCGACGGTCTTCACGAGTTCGTTGGCGTCCACGTCCCAGTCGCCTTCGCCGGCCCGCTCCTTCCGGAGCCGCTCGTCGAGCACCAGCAGGGTCTCGACGGCGCCGAAGTCGGCGGCCTGCTGTACCTCCTCGATGCCGTAGGCCGCCTTGGCGCCCGTGGCGATCTGCTCCATCAACTCGTCGACGAGCTCGGCCTCGCGAGCGATGCGTGTCTCGGCCTGCACCCGGTCGACGGCACCACGCTTGAGCACCTCGTGGACCCCACGGTCACCGACGCTCGCGGTGTCGACGGTCTGGATCTTGCCGGCGAGGTCGGGGTACTCCTCGGTGATGTAGTCCAGCGCGTCCTGCTTGGTGAACCCCGGTCCGGCGAGCAGGATGGCCTCCACGCCCATCCGGTTCAGGACGGCGCCGAGCTCCGCGAACAGCTCCGAGCGCGGCCGGGCGAACTCCCCCTTCCCGGTCGGGCCGGTGATGGCGGCGCGTTCCTCGACGCCGTACTGCGCGACGGTGTGGACGTACGCCTCGCCCTCCTCGACGGTGGCGATGGCGACGTCGGGGTTCTCACTCGCCTCGACGGCCTCCTGCAGCCGTTCGAGCTGGTCGGTCTGCCAGACCTTCGTGATGGAGATCTCGGTGCGCTCCTCCACGTTGAGCGTGTGGTGAAAGCCGAGCTGGTCCTCGCGAGAGCAGTCGACGATCTCCCCGCCGACCCGGAGTCGGTTGGCGAACTTCGCGAACTCCACGTCCTCGACGGCGATCTCGACCCACATGTGCTCGCGCTCGCCGCCGGTATCGCGCATCTGGTCGTCGTTGCGCTGGATACGGCGGGTGGTGTCGCCCGAGACCCGGTCACCCGGTTCGAGGACGTACTGGAGGTGCCAGAGGTCGTCGAGGCTCTCGGGGACCACGTCGATGCGCTCTCCCTCGCCCTCGACGCGCGTCCGGTCGGCGATTCGCATGGGCGTGACGAGGAGACGACCAGTAAAGGAGCCTGCTATCTAGGTGAGCGGGTCCGGGTCGGGGATGCGGTCGTCACCCGTCTCCTCGTCCCCCTCGCCGGTGTCGTCCCCGGTCCCGCCGAAGCCGTCGTCACCCGTGGGTTCGACACCGAGCCCCTCGCCGAAGCCACGCCCGAACAGGTAGTAGGTCACCACCTGGACGTAGAACAGGACGAAGATACCGACGAGGAGCACGGTCAGCAGGGCGCCGACGAATCCCAGCACCAGCGAGACGACGATGGCGAGGACGACGGCCACGAAGTAGTCGCCGGTGAACGCACCCTTCCGGACCGTCGAGAGGTCGAACGCCGCGCCGAGATCACCCTCGTGGGCGAAGTTCGCCGTGGCGGCGGGGATGAGGTAACTCGCCACCAGCACGAGGAGGATACCCACGAGGAAGACGAGGCCACCGACGATGCCGAGGCCCGTTCCCGCGCCGCCCGCGCCGCTCTCCGCGGCGAAGGCACCCGTCCCGACGACGAACACCCCGAAGAGGATGACGAGGATGGGGACGATGGCGTACGCGAGCTGGACGACGAACAGGAGGATGCCGTCCACGAACAGTTCACCCCAGTCCTCGAACACCGGCGCTCTGTCCTCCCCGCGGACGCCAGCACGGAGCACCCGGACGAGGTACCCCTGGACCGGCAGGATGGGCACGAACAGGACCGACCCGAGTATCGTCAGGACACCACCGATGAGCACCGTCTTCAACCAGTCGTCGTGCTGCTGCGGGAACGAGAGGGCTTCGCTCAACATACGGACGACCGTTCAGAACTCCGATACAAATAGGTTCTGCAGGTGTGGGGTGGTTACCGGGTGTGAGTGCCTGTTCAGGCGACGGCCGTGCCGACGTCCTCGCGGGACTCCATCTCCATCTGGGTCGCGTCCTCGAAGCCACGGCCGTAGAGGTTGAACGCGACGACGGCGGCGTAGAAGTTCACCGGGATGGCCAGGATGAACCCCAGGACGGGGACGGCGTTCAGGACGCCGACGACGATGCCGGCGACGATGCCGACACCCAGGGCCATCAGCCACGGGGTCGCGTACTTGCCGCTGACGAGCGCGGGGCGGAGTTCGCCGAAGGCGAACCCCGATCCGATGTTGCCAGTCCGGGCGTAGTTGGCCAGCGCCGCGGGCGTGACGTACCACACGGCGAGGAACAGGATACTCGAGACGGTGAACCCGAGCAGGGAGCCGAAGATCGCGCCGGCACCCACGTCACCGCCGGTCAGCGCGCCGAGGACGACGCCACCGACGCTGATGCCGAACACGATACCCGGTATCAGGAGGTAGACGAAGGCCACGACGAACGCCTTCAGTCCGTCGACCAGCATCTCGCCGTACTCGTCGAACACCGGGGGCTGGTCGTCGCCGTCCATGCTCCCGCGGAGCACGCGCATGTAGTAGCCGAGCACGACGAGCACGGGCAGGAACAGGAAGCCCAGCAACAGCATGACCGAGCCGATGGCGATGGTCTTGATCCAGTTCTCCTCGTCGTTCCGCGGGTAGTTGATGGCTTCTTCGAACATGGTGAGCGCCGACGGGTGCCCCGTCGAACGATAGAACCACTCCCTCCGCGAAATTAAGGCTGGAGTCGGCGCAGGGCAACTCCCGTTTCCCGGACTGTACCCGCAGACGACACGACCGCGTCAGTCGACGATACGGCTCCCGCCCGCCGGGCAGAACTCCTGGATGAGGTCCGGGGAGGCAACCTTCCGAACGAACGACCCGTCGGCGAACCGGTCGCGGAACTGGCGATAGACCATCTTCGCGATGTCGTTCTGGGCGTACTGTCCGGGCTCGAGGCGGACGAGCGTCTCGGCCTGCCCCTCGATCGCCGACGGCGGCCCCCCGACGACGCGCGAGTAGGGCTCGACCTGGATACCGACGGCCACGCCGACCGGCGTGTCCTCGTAGTACGTCCGGTCGCCGCGGACGACGAACGACCCCTTCTCGACGTACTCGCCGGACTCGGGGGTCTTCGAGACCTGGTCCGGAGCCACCTCGTAGACGTCGCCGGTGAACTGACCGTCCTTCCAGATGGAGGAGTAGGAGACGGCGAACTGGGCGGCCTCCTCGCGTGACTGCTGGGGGATGTCCACGTCGCGGGCGGCCTCGCTCGGCCCGGTCGCCTTCAGGATCGTGGCGGGGGCCCCGTGGGCCTGCGTGTGGAAGAACCGGTCGCCCTTGTCCATGTACTTCTTGACGAGTTCCTCGTTCTGGTCGGCGTTTCGCCCACCGATGACGAGGAAGCCGTCGCTCGTGTGGAACCACCGGAACCGCTCGTACCACTGCTCGTCGCGGCGGATCGGGACCGACGAGCGGGTGAGCCAGTCGACGTCCTCGGACTCCTCCTCGTCGTCCTCCTCCGCCTGCTCGTCGGCCGACCAGTTCGCCTTGCGTTCCTCGAGTTCCGCCAGTTCCTCGCGGGTGTCCTCGATGGCCGCGAGCGCGCCCTCTTTCTTCTCGGCGACGCGCTTGGCCTCGGTGTAGAGGCGGTCGGCGTTCTTCTCGACGCCCTCGCGGACCCGGACGGTGACACGGGTCTGGTCGTCACCGAGTTCGAGCGTGACGGTGCCCTCGCTCCCGTCGACGTCGACGACGGCCTCGGCCGCGGGGATACCGCGTTCGGCTGCCTCCCGAAGCGTCTCGGCGATGTCGTCCCACGGCACGTCCTCCTCGCGGGCCGACCGCACCGTCCGGACGACCTCGTCCACCGTGTCGTAGTGTGCGTACAGCAGTTCGGCCTTCTCCCGTTCGGCCTCGGCCTGCTCCTCGAAGTTCTGGATGGCCCCCTCCTGCTGCTCGATGATGCGTTGCTTGCGGGCGATCTCCTCCTCGAAGTCCGGCCGGTCGCTCGTCGGGTCGGCCGGCTGTTCGGTCTCGCGCTCGAGTTCGTGGAAGTAGACGTCGAGCGCCTCGTTGAACGTCTCGAACGCCTCGCTCTGGAGGTGTTCGTGCTCCTCGAGCGGGACGGGCGTGGCGTCGACGACCTCGCCGTCGTCGTCCCGGTAGAGTCGCGGGTCGAGGTCCCCCTCCTTCAGGGTGGTCCGGAGGGTCTCGATGACGCGCCAGAGGTCGTCGTACGCGTCGTCGGTGGCGTCAGCGATGTCGAGCGTCTTCTCGACCCCGGCCCGGGTGCAGAGCTCCTCGCCCCAGAGGCCACCGAAGTTGAGCTGGGTGGCGATGGTCCGGACCACGTCGGTGTCGGAGTCGTCCATCACGGCGCCGAACTGCTCGCGCGTGGCAGTGAGCGGGTCGAACCGCGAGGCCGGGTAGCCGTACTGACTGCCGGGCGCGACGGTCCTCGATTTGAGGCGGACCGTGTCGAGACAGGAGACGACCTCGCGATCCTCGTTCAGGACGGCGACGTTCCCGTCGCCGAACAGTTCGACGACGACGAGCGTGGCCGCGTCACCGCGCTCGAAGCGGAAGGTGAGGATGCGGTCGAACTCGTACTGTTCCACGTCCGCGAAGTCCGCGCCAGAGACGCGGTTCCGGAGCATCATCGCGAAGTTCGGCGGGCGGCCGGGGGCGTCGGGCACACGCTCCTGTGCGGCGAGGTGGACGCGTTTCGGGTCGCGGACCTCCGCCAGCAGGTCGAGTCGGCCCGCGTCGAAGTCGCGCATCTTCAGCCGCAGGAGGTCGTCCGGATAGAGGTAGGCCTTGTCGACCTTCGCGCCCGCGTGCCGCCGGAGTTCCGTGACGAGCGCCGCGAGGTCCACGCTCGTCAGGGCACGCTTCTGATCCATGGCGGTGCGACTCGGGGCGCGAGGAAAGGCCCGTCGGTTCCCGACGCCACCTCAGGCCACGGCCGCGAACTCCTCGCCGAACGCGAGGAACAGCCCCACCCCCACGAGGCCGACGGCGCTCGCCACGCCGAACGAGAGCACCGGGTCGATACCGTACAGGTAGCCACCGAGGACGCCCGCCGGCACGACGAGCGTGTTCCGGACGAGGTAGTAGGTGCCCGTGACGCGGCCCCCCGCGTTCGCCTCGGCCGGACCGACGATGAGCGCCTTGTGGGAGGGGAGGCCCGCGAACCGGAGCCCCGAGAACGCGAACAGTGCGACGAGCACCCACTGGTCGGGCGGCGCGAGTATCAGGAGAATCGGGAACGTGGCGTAGACGAGGAAGCCCGTGGCGACGACGGGCTTGAGGCCGACTCGCTCTGCCACCTTCGAGACGGGCACCATCGTCAGCAGCGCGACAGTCATCTCGACGCCGAGCAGGACGCCGAAGAACGCGGCCGGCGAGATGGCGACGCCGAACCCCTCGAAGCCGACACCGAGGCGCTTCGCGACGACGATGGAGAAGAACACGTAGACCATCCCGTTGGCGAACCGGACGAGCGTGTCGCCCAGGAGGAGCGGCCGGAGCGGGTCCGGCATCCCGAGCAGGTCGTCCCGTATCGTCCGCAGGCCCGCGAACGACTTCCCGAAGGAGTCCCCGGCCGGGTCGTAGAGGCGGTGCTGCGCGAACGTAGCGAGCAGGCCGAACGCGACGGCGAGCAGCAGGACCGCCTGGAACCCCTCGACGAACGGGGTGACCCGTTCGACGACGAACGCGGCCAGCAGGGGCCCGAGCAGGAACCCCACCCGCCGGAACACCTCCGTCGAGGCGAAGCCGCTGGCGAGGCGCTCGGGCGGCACCGACTGCTTGACGATGGCGAACGTCGCACCCAGCCCGAAGGACTTCCACGCCTGCGCGAGCAGGAGGCCGAGGAAGAGGAACGCCCACGCCGGCAGGCCGAACACGGCGAGGTCGGGCGCGAGTGCCCAGACGAGGAAGCCGGCCGAGGAGGCGAGCCCGAACGCCGTGAGCGCGGTCCGCGAGCCGATGCGGTCGGAGACCAGCCCACCGGCGTAGGGGTAGACGGCCCCTACGAGGTCGGAGAACGATCGGTAGAGTCCCACGACCAGCGCGCTCGCTCCGAGCGCGTCGAGGTAGAGCCCGAAGTACTGGTTCGTCATCTGGAAACCGAGCGAGAACGCCAGCATCGCCACCGAGAGGACGAGGACGTCGCGTTCGAGCGAGAGGAACTGGCGGAACGGGCCGAGCGTGTCCGCGGCCTCCTCGTCCCTTGCCATCGGACTGGAGGTAGGGAGCACCGAGCATAAAACCGACCGACGGAGGCCCGACAGTCGGCGTATCTACCCCTACATATAGTGGCGTCTCACACTGGCCAAGACCTCACCCTCTTTTTCACGGTAGGGGTGGCGCATGAGCAGCGGAGTCCTCGTCCGACAGGCGCTCGCGCGTGGCGAGAGCCACCGCACCGCGAGCGTCCTGACGAGGATGGAGCAGGTCGCCGACGTGGTGACCGCGTTCGACCACCTCACGGTCGGGGCTCCCGAGTCGGCCGAGTTCGGACCCCGGGGGACCGAGTGGAGGGATCCGACCGGGGACTCGTCCACCGGGCGGGGCTCCTCGGAGCACTCCCGGCCGACGGAGGACTAGCCGAGACGTTCGGAGGGCCACTCAGAGCCGGGCAGCCAGCCCCGTCAGGGCCTCGCGGCCACCCTCGGTCAGCGGGCGGCCGTGGCCAGGGCAGGCCACCTCGAACGGCGGTGCGCGCTCGGCGAACGAGCGGATGGACTCGCGGAGCTGGTACATGTCGTAGGAGTCGAGCCAGAACGGCGGGGTCAGCGTCCCGCCCTCGACCCAGACGAGGTCACCGAGGAACGCCACGCCGAGGCCGTCGTGGACGTAGACCGTGTGGCCGGGGTTGTGGCCGGGGGTGTGGTAGGCGGTGAAGCCGCCGACGCGGTCGCCGTCGCGGACCCGCTCGGCGTCCGCCGGGAGCGAGAAGAACGGTCGGACGACGCGGTGGAACAGCCCCTTCGGGTGGGCCGTGGGCGGGTGGTCCTCGCCTCGCGCGAGACGGGCGTCGGCCTCGCCGACGTGGACAGTCCCCTCGAACCCCGACCCGCGGAGGCCCGGGAGCCCCCCGGTGTGGTCGAGGTCGTAGTGCGTGACCAGGACGCGGTCGAGGTCGGCGGGGGCGTAGCCGTCACCCGCCGCCCGGAGTTCCGCCCTGAGCGACGGGCGGTTGTAGGGGAGGCCGGTGTCGAGCAGCGTCACCTCGTCGCCCTCGTCGACGAGGTAGGCGTTCGAGGCCAGCGGCGGGAACAGGCCGACGCCGAGTTCCCAGACGCCGTCTGCGAGCCGAGTAGGCATACCCTCGTTAGGGCCTCACGGATTATGAACCCGCGCCCCGAGTCGGCGCCAGCGTGCTTCCCGCGCCCGTGTGGCACGGATTGGCCCCGGACAACCACGGGACTTTGCCCCCGCGGACCGTTCAGTGGCCCGAAATGTCCTCCCCACCCCGCTCCGGACGCGGCGCGCGCATCGGCCGCCGGAGCCTCCTCGCGCTGGCCCTCGCGGTGCTCACCGTCACCGCCGGGTGTACGCTCCCGTTCTTCGGCCCCGAACCCGACAGTTTCGACGCCACCTACGACTACCGCTTCGGCATCGACGTCTACGGCAACCTCACGGACGTGACCGTCCGGGCGCCGCTCCCGGTCGGACCGAACGGGACGCCGCTCGATGCCGAGGTGCTCCTCCCCGACGGCGCGGTCCGTGACCGTGACGACCAGCAGGTGTTCGACGCGCGCATCGTCGACACGGAGTTCGGACCGATGCTCGAACTGACCGCCGACCGCGTCGAGGTGGTCCCGCGTTACTTCGCCACCGTCGAGGAGGACGGCGTCGGCCGGCAGGTGGAGATCTCCGCCGACGAGTACGACCCGGAGAACCCCGACCACCGGACGGTCGACTTCCGGTCCGCCAGCGTCTCGGTCACCATCAGGGGTGAGTACCCCATCGACACCCGGACGCCCGTCGGCTCCGAACCGGTGTTCCACAACCTGAGCGACCGGACGGTCGTCGAGTGCCCCACCCCGACGACCGACGGGGCGACCTGCTACGCGTACACCGGCCCGTACTACGTCTCGTACGACGCCGACCCCGAGACGCGCGTCCAGACGTTCGCCGCCTTCGAGGGGTACAACGAGTGGTTCGCCGGCGGCTGGACCGGCAACAGCTACCGTGACTCCGTGAGCGTGAACGTCACTGGCCCGCAGGACAGCTGGGTCGACGCCGAGGGCGAGCTGCTGACCGGGAACGGCAACTACCGTGACTGACCCCGTTCCGGTGAGAACCGGTGGCGTCGCGTGACGCTGGACTCATATTTACCCCCCGGGTACGCGACGTATGGAACCCGTCCCCGACGTGACGACACACGGGCCCGGCGAGCCCGAGGTGGCCGTGGTCGGGGGCGTCCACGGCGACGAACCCTCCGGGGTCCGCGCCGTCGAACGCCTCCGCCGGGCCATCGAGCGCGACGAACTCGACCTGCAGCGCGGACTGGGGCTGGTCGTGGCGAACCCGCCGGCCGTCGAGGCCGGCACCCGGTACCTCGACTCGGACCTGAACCGCTCGTTCCCGGGCGACCCGGACGGTGACCGCGAGCAGCGACTCGCCGCCCGACTGGTCGACGAGACCCGCGACCTGCTGACGCTCTCGTTGCACGCGACCCACTCCGAGGCGGACCCCATCGCCCTGTTCGACTCGTCGCAGGCCGGGATGCTGGAGTACGCCAGCGACCTGCCCGTCCCGTACGTGGTGGACCACCGGCAGGCCACCTCGGGGTCCTACGCCGAGGTGAACGACGTGCTCACCGTCGAGGCGGGCAGTCAGGGGACCGAGGCGGCCGCGGTCACCGCGGAGAAACTCGCGGTCGACTTCCTCCGGTCGACGGACGTGCTGGAGGGGTCGCCGGACGCGAGGGACTCGTCGTACTTCGCGATGAACGAGCAGGTGGCGAAACCGCCCTCCGAGGAGTACGAACTGCTGGTCGAGAACTTCCACCTCGTCGAGCGCGGGCAGGCGTTCGCGCGAGCGGACGGGGAGCCGCTGCACGCCGACGACCCGTTCTACCCCATCCTGATGAGCGCGTGGGGGTACAGCGAGGTGTTCGGCTTCAAGGGGCACAAGATCGGCGAGAGCGCCGAGGAGGCGCGGGCGGCACTGGCGGCCGACCCCACGGCGGCCGGCGGGGCGGCGGGCGACGACTGACCGGCCGTTCACCGCCGACCGTGAGTCGGTCGGACCGACACGCGGATTCCGACAACCGTTTAGGGGCCGGTCCGTCACGTCACGGTAATGGGTGAATGTATCATCTGCGGCACCTCCACGGAGGGCCACGTCTGTGAGACCCACCAGGAGGACGTCGCGTTCGAGTTCCGAGGCAACCGACCCGGCCAGCTGAAACCCGGCCGATTCTACCGAGGCACCGTCGACGGCTACGCCGAGTTCGGCGTCTTCGTCGACCTGAGCGACCGCGTGACGGGGTTGCTCCACCGCTCCAAACTGGACAAGCGCCTCGAGTCCCTCGACTGGGAGGTCGGCGACTCGGTGTACGTACAGGTCACGAACATCCGCGACAACGGCGACGTGGACCTCGGCTGGTCCATCCGCCAGTCCGAGCGCGACTTCCGCGGGTTCCTCATCCAGGACCCGGAGGGAGACGTGCTCGCCGAGGAGGAGGACGAGTCGGGAAACGGGACTGAGGCCGAGACCGACTCGGCGCCGGAACCGGAGCCCGAACCGGAACCCGAACCGGAACCCGAGGTCGAGGCCGAACCCGACCGCGGTGCGAAGACGCCCAGCGAGGACGAAGCCGAGGCGGAGGAGGCCTCCGAGGCGGAACCCGAACCCGAACCCGAACCCGAACCCGAACCCGAGACGCAGGCCGACGCGGAGGTCGAGGACGCCGCCGAGGTCGCCCGCGTGGTCGTCGACGACCTGCGCGAGCGGGTCGGCGAGGACGTCCGCATCGAGGGCGAGATCGTCAGCGTGCGACAGACCTCCGGTCCGACCGTGTTCGAACTCCGCGACGAGACCGGCGTGGTCGACTGCGCGGCGTTCGTCGAGGCCGGCGTGCGTGCCTACCCCGAGGTGGAGGTGGGCGACGTCGTCCGACTCGTGGGCGAGATCCGCGTCCGCCGCGACGAACTGCAGGTCGAGACCGAGGCGCTCGCCGTCCTCGAGGGCGAGGAGCGCGAGACGGTCGCGAACCGGATGGAGGAGGCGCTGGACGCCGCGGCCGACCCCGGCGAGGTCGAACCCCTCGCCGAGGACGAGGCCGTCGCCGCCGTCACCGACGCCTCCCGCGAGGCAGGCCGGACCATCCGCCGCGCCGTGAAGGAGTCCCGACCCATCGTGGTCCGTCACTCCGCCGACACGGACGGCTACGTCGCCGGTGCCGCCATCGAGCGTGCCGTCCTCCCGCTCGTCCGTGAGGAGCACGCCGGTTCCGACGCCGTCTACCACTACTTCGACCGCCGCCCGCTCGAGGGGACGGTGTACGACCTCGACGACGCGACGAACGACGTGACCCGGATGCTCGGGGACCGCGAGCGCCACGACGAGAAGATCCCACTGTTCGTGTTCGCCGGCGCCGGCGGCACGCGCGACTCGCTCGACGGCCTCGAACTGCTCGGGGTCTACGGTGCGGACCGCGTCGTCGTCGACGGCACCCCGGTCGAGAGCGAGGTCTCCGACCTCGTCGAGACCACGGTCGCCACCGAGGAGACCCGCACCGCGGGTACCGTCGCCGCGACGCTCGCGGCCGGCGTGAACCCCGACGTGCGTGACGACCTCGGGCACCTCCCCGCCGTCACCTACTGGGACGACCTCCCCGAGGCGTACGCCGAGGCCGCCGAGGCCGCTGGCGTCGACGAGGAGGCCGCGACCCGACTCCGCGAGGCCATCGCACTGGAGGCCTACTACCAGTCCTACGAGGACAAGCGCGAACTCATCATCGACCTGCTGTTCGAACAGCAACACGGGCTGGCCGAGCAGGTGTCGACGCAGTTCCGCACGAAGCTCGAGGCGGAGATGGACACCGCGCTCGCCAACCTCGAGACCCGCGAGGCCGGTGGCGTCGAGTTCACCGTCCTCGACACGGACTCGTACACCCACCGCTTCGACTTCCCGCCGACGGGGCTCCTGCTGGACGAGCTCCACCGACGCGACGGGCAGGGCACCGCCGTGACCGTCGGCGTCGGCCGGGACGAACTGCAGGTCCGCACCTCCGAGAACGTGGACCTCCGCGCCGTCGTGGACCGCGTGGCCGAGGCCGTCCCGCAGGGCGGCGTCTCCGCCCGCGGCACGCGCGAGGGCGTCGTCGAGTTCCTCGCCGGCGAGCGCGACGCCGTCGTGGACGCCGTGCTGGAGGAAGTCGCGGCCGAACTGTCGGCCGCGCCCGCGGCGTAGCCCCGGAGTAACGCGTTTTCCGGTTCGATCTGTCTCGGTTTCGTGTTCCAGACCAGTCTCCCGACTGGGTCGCTCCTGTGGGGGGCTGTTCCTCCTCGTGTCCGCGTTGGTCCAGTACGACGGCTGTGACCGGCTCGGTCGGCGCGAGGCCCGACTGTGGGCTGTCACGGTGGCTGTCCCGCCCACCGTCACGCAGTTCACGTCGTTCGCGGTCCTGTTCCCGCACCTCTCGGCCGAACTCACGACGTTCGCGCCGCCGGGGTTCGGCCCCGTGCTCGGAGGGATAGCGCTCGCGGGGGACGTCGGTCGTCGGGTGACGAGCGACGGCCGGCTAACAGAGCCCACGGCCTGATCGGTCCGCGCCGCACAGCGGCCCGAGACCGCTCGGCGGTTCGGAGCGGGGCTGGCTCAGTGGTCCCGTGAGTCCCACGCCGCCCCGCGACACACCACGGCGCACCGCACCCAACCGACACCGGACCACCGACCCACGACCGCAAGGCACGTATCCCGTGGCCCCGGACACGTCGTAAGCGGATGAGTTCCGAAGCCGAGACCGAGAGCGCGTTCGACCGGGTCTGCCGAACCCTCGCCGAGCGACTGCTCGACGGCGAACTGGACCCCGACGACGTCGAGAACGCCAAGACCGACGCCTGCTCGGAGTTCGGCGCGGCCACGGTCCCCAAGCACTCGGACATCGTGGACCACGCCCCGGACGGTGAGCGCGAGGAACTCCAGAAGCTCCTCCAGCGCAAGCCGGTGCGGACGGCCTCTGGCGTCTCGCCCGTCGCCATCATGACCTCGCCCCACACCTGCCCGCACGGGAAGTGTCTCTACTGTCCCGGCGGGCCGGCGAGCGAGTTCTCCTCCTCGCAGTCCTACACGGGCGAGGAGCCAGCGGCGGCGAGGGGGGTGCAGAACGACTACGACCCGTACGGGCAGGTGACGCTGCGGCTCGAGCAGTTGCGGCGCATCGGCCACCCGGTCGACAAGATAGAGCTCATCCTGATGGGCGGGACGATGACCGCCCGGAGCCACGACTACCAGGAGTGGTTCGTCAAGCGGGCCTACGAGGCGATGAACGACTACGACCCGTCCGGCGAACCGAACCCGAGCGAGACCGAGTCGTTCAAGCCGGACCCCGACTCGGTCGAGTTCCGGTATCTGGAGGACGTCGTCGCCGAGAACGAGGTCTCGGACGTCCGGGCAATCGGCACGACGTTCGAGACCAAGCCGGACTGGTGTGACCCCGAGCAGATCGACCGGATGTTGCGCCTCGGCGGGACGAAGGTGGAGGTGGGGGTCCAGACCACCTACGAGCGCGTGAACCGCGAGATGCACCGCGGCCACGGCGTCCAGGCGAGCATCGACGCGAACCGCCGCCTGCGCGACGCCGCGTTCAAGGTGGGGTTCCACATGATGCCCGGGCAGCCGGGGATGAGCAAGGCGATGTGTCTGGAGGACTTCCACGAACTGTTCGAGAACCCCGACTGGCGACCGGACTACCTCAAGATATACCCGACGCTCGTGGTCCGGGACACGCTCACCTACGACATGTGGCGCCGGGGGGAGTACGAACCCCTGACGAACGAGGAGGCCGCCGAACTGGTCGCGGAGATCAAGAAGGATATCCCGCGGTACGTCCGCCTCCAGCGGGTACAGCGTGACATCCCGGCCGACCACATCGACGCCGGCGTCTGGAAGTCGAACCTCCGGCAGCTGGCGCGAAAGCGGATGGCCGAGCACGGCTGGACGTGCGACTGCATCCGCTGTCGCGAGGTCGGGATGAACGACGAGGACCCCGAATACGTCGAACTGGACACGCTCACCTACGAGGCCGGCGGCGGCACGGAGCACTACATCTCGTTCGAGGACTTCGAGAAGGACCTCCTCGTGGGGTTCTGTCGGCTCCGCTTCCCGAGCGAGGACCGCGCGGCGAGCGACGACGACCCGGTCCGCCGCGAACTCGAGGACGCCGCACTCGTCCGCGAGCTCCACGTCTACGGCAACGAGGTGGGCGTGGGGCAGGACTCGGACGGCGACTACCAGCACGAGGGGTACGGCCGCCGACTGCTGGCCGAGGCCGAGCGTCGCGCCCGCGAGGCCGGTTACTCGAAGCTCGCGGTCATCTCGGGCATCGGCGTGCGCGAGTACTACCGCGAGAAACTCGGCTACGTGCAGGACGGCCCGTACGTGAGCAAGCGGTTGTAGGGTGGGAGTCCGGGTGTGTGATGAGTCACTGTCGGCGAGAGCGAGAGGCGAACAGCGAAGGTACAGCCAGCAACAGCGCGAATCACGGTGCAAAGTAACCCGCACAGCACCGCCCAGCACAGCCCTCGTGCCTCCCCTACTGACTCGCTCCGCTCGTCCCTCGCGCGGAATCGTTCGCGGACCTCGCTATCGCTCGGCACCGCTCACCGCACGCGCCGGGGTTTTCGCTCGACCGAGCAAACGACACGGCCTGCGCGGGTGCGCGAACGAACGTGAGCGGGCCCGTACCCGGGGCGTGTGGGTGGGGCAGCCGTGTCACTGCGACAGCAGCGACCGGCCGCTTCGCTGGGCTGTCGCCGTGCGGTTGCTGTTTAGTACGTACCGCGCTAGTCGGTCCGATCACCGAGGAAACACGCACCGACGAACTGTACCACAGAGACGAACGCTACCTCGCGAGGACGTCACGTCCAGCGAACCCGCTCCAATCGAAGACGCGAACCCAGACACCAGACCGAACGAGTCCTACCGACCGAGGAAGCGCGAGAGCCTGTCCCGGATGCCCCCCTCACCGAGTTTCAGGTAGTAGGCGTCGCCGTGGTCCTCGTAGTAGTTGTCGACGCGGCGCTTGATCTCGAAGCCGACGTGCTGGTAGAACTCGACCGCAGCGCGGTTCGTGGTCCGGGCGTGGCAGGTGACCGTGTTGTACTCCTCGGCGACGCGGGCGACGAGTCGTTTGCCGAACCCCTCGCCACGGTAGTCGGGGTGGACGGCGAGAAAGAGGATGTACCCGTCGCGGCGGGTGGCGGCGAAACCGACGAGGTGGTCCTCGACGCCGCGCTCGACGAGGGCGTAGACCGTCGAACGGCGGTAGGCATCGAGGAAGAACCCCCGTCGCTGCTTGAGGACGCCCTCCCGTTCGCGGATGGCCTCCTTGAGCTCCCAGGCGTCCTCGGCCAGCGTGTCGTCGCCGGGGCCGAAGACGCGCGTCTCGATGTTGACACTCACTACCATGTCGTACTACGTGGGCGGATATAGTTCCACCGCCAGCGGCCACGAGGAACCGCCAGCGGCCGCGAGGAACCGCCTGCGGCCCCGAGGGGCCGCAAGGCTTTCGGACGCGCCACGAGACTCGCGAGTATATGGCACCACGGACCTCCGGAGAGGAGGCCGACCAGCCCACCCGCCGACGCCCGTCCTCCAGGGAACTGTTGCGCCGCTCGTTCGTCTCCGGCGTCGGTCTCGCCCTCCCGTTGCTGGTCACGCTCGCCATCCTCTCGTTCGCGCTCAACTTCATCTCGGGCCAACTGGACCCCGTCGTCGACGTCGTCCAGCAGGCCACCCCGAACCAGCAGTTACAGGCGTTCCTCATCGAGGTGACGACGCTCGTGGTGCTGCTCGTCCTCGTGTTCGTCGTCGGGTTCCTCGCCGAGTTCGGGCCCGGCGACGGACAGATCGGCGACGGGTTCGACTACGTGATGGAGTCCATCCCGGGCGTCGGTTCCGTCTACACCTCGTTCAACGAGATGAGCGAACTCCTGCTCGACTCCGACACCGAGAGTTTCCAGGAGGTGAAACTGGTCGAGTATCCCCGCGACGGCTCGTACACGGTGGCGTTCAAGACGGCCACGACCCCGGACGTCATCGGCGACGCGACCGGCCACGAGGAGATGGTCACCCTGTTCATGCCGATGGCGCCGAACCCCGTGATGGGCGGGTTCGTCATCCACGTCTCGTCCGACCGGGTCGTGGACGTGGACATGACCGTCGAGCAGGGGATCCGGAGCATCGTCACCTCGGGCGTCGCCATCGGCGAGGACGACCCGCAGATGCGGGGACTGACCGAGGCCCAGTTGCGCGAACTGAGTCAGGTCCAGCGCATCGACAACCAGGTCGGTGGGGCGGACCCGGAGGATGTCGGTCGGGACACCGGGATGGCCGAGCGGCGTGAACAGTACGACGAGAACGTCTCGCCCGAGCACTCCGACACCCCCACGGGAATCGAGAGTCGCACCGACGACGGCACGGTCGGGGAGTCGATGGACGACCACGACCGGCCGGGCGACGTGACGAGCGAGGCCGTCATCGGCGAGACGAGTGAGAGGACCCCCGCCGAGCGTGCCGGGCGGATGCCGGACCGGGCCGAGCAGACGAGCGAGAAGCCCCCCGCGGAGATGGCCGACCGCGACCCCGCACGACGCGACGGGACGGACGGCCCGCCCGCCGACGCCACGGATGCCGACGCCGAGGCGGACGCGGACGTGGACCCGAGCGGTGAAGCCGACGGGTCACGAGACACAGAGTCGTGAGCTTCGAACTGCGCGAGCACACGGCGGACGTGGCCGTGGCCGCCCGTGGCGAGACGCTGGGGGAACTGTACGCGGCCGTGGCCGACGGGCTGGCGGCCGCGATGTGCGACGAGGTGCCCGAACACGGTGGCGAGACGTTCGAGGTGACCGTCCACGCCGAGAGCCGCGAGGCACTCCTGTTCGACTACCTCGACGAGCTCGTCTACCGGCGGGACGTGGAGGCGGTGCTCCCCGTCGACAACGAGGCGAGCGTCGAACCCGACACCGAGTGGGACCTCTCGGGGTCGTTCCGTGGCGTGCCGCTGGCCGACGTGACCGCCCGCGAAGTGAAGGCCGTCACGTACTCTGACATGGCGGTCGAACGCGACGGCGAGGAGTGGACGGCCTACGTCGTCTTCGACGTCTGAGTCGTCGTCACGGCAGCCCGTCGGGCGGCTGTCGCTGGCCGGTTACGTGCGGGTTATGCGGCGTCGGCGCCTCGGTAGCGTATGGACTGGTCCCCCCTCCCCTTCCACGTCGACTACGTGACCGACGGGCCCGGCGACGCGCGCGAGGCGTTCGCGTTCGTGCTGGAGACGCTCGCGGACCCCCCGACCGCCGCCCTGTTCCTCGTGGGCGGACTGGGCGCGGCCCTGTTCGTCGGGGGCTGGCTCCGCGCGCGGCCGACGGTCCCCGACCTCGTGGTGTTGCGCGAGACGCTCGTCGGCTACCGCGACCTGGTGCCGTGGATGCTGCGGCTCGCGATGGGTCTCCCGCTGGTGGGCGCGGGCTTCGCGGGCTACTTCTTCAGCCCCATCGTCGCGGCGCCGGGGGTGCGACTCCTCCAGATCGCACTCGGTTTCCTGTTGCTGTTCGGGCTGGCGACGCGCGCGAGCGCCGCGTCCGCGCTCGGGCTCTACCTCGCGGGGCTGGCGAGCGACCCGACGCTCCTGCTGGCGTTCGAGTACGTCGGGGGCCTCGCGGCGCTCGTCCTCCTCGGTGGTGGGCGCCCGAGCGCCGACGACATGCTGGGACGCGTGGCCGCGACGGAGGGGACACTCTACAACCGGGTCGACCCGGTCCACCGCGTCGCCGAGCGGTTCCGGGCCGCCATGGCGCCGTACGAGCGGTACGCGCCGACCGTCCTGCGGGTGGGGACGGGGCTGACCTTCGCGTACCTCGGTGTCGTCGAGAAGTTGCTCGACCCCGGCCGGGCGGCGCTCGTCGTGGCGAAGTACGACCTCACGAGCGTCGTCCCGGTGAGCGAGGGGGCGTGGATACTCGGCGCGGGTCTGGTGGAACTGGCCGTCGGGGTGGCACTGGTCGCGGGACTGTTGACGCGGGGGACGGCCGCGCTCGCGTTCGTCGTCCTGACGACGACGCTGTTCGGTCTCCCCGACGACCCGGTGCTGGCGCACGTCACGTTGTTCGGGCTCGTCTCGGCCATCTTCACGCTCGGGGGGGGACCGCTCTCGGTCGACCGTCTCCTCGAGGCCACCCCGGCCAGCCGGGGTCGGGAGCGCGCGGACCCGGCGGACTGAGTACGCACGACCCGCCGGTGTGAGAGGTTTCTTGACTCGGGCGGTGCTACCTCGGAGTATGCGTGACGAGGAGGAGATACGCGAACAGTACGAGTTCCTGAAGGCTGAACTGGACGACGAGGACATGAGACACGAGGGCGTTCGACAGATGTTCACCTACTACAAGCGGGCGCTCGGGTGGGTGCTCGAGGAGGAGTACATCTGAGGAACGCCGGGAGCGTCGTGCGGTTCAGCCGGTAGGTTTATGTCCCCGTGACCGCTTGTTGCAGGTGACGCTTCGCTTTGGAGGGCCGAAGCGTCAGCGGGGACCAACTAGGGCGGCAAGCCTCAAGCCGGCTCTTTTCACCCGGCTCGGGGCTTTCCACTCTTCGAGAACTACACCGCGAGCGACGTGGCCGTCTACTCGATACTCAGCGACGCGTCACCGTCGCCCGCGTTCACGTCCCACTCCAGCTCGAACTCGATGGAGAGCTCCTCGCGGCCGTTCGTCTCGCGCTCGACCTTCACCTCGAAGGTGGGACGAGCGGGCACGTCGAGCGACACCGACGAGCCACCGGCGCTGACCGTGACCGCCTCGCCGGCCTCGAGTTTGTTCGCGACGTCCCGCAGGAGCGCGGCGACGTCGGCACGGGACTGGACCTGTTCGTGTTCGAAGAGGACTTCCTCCATGGTACCCAGTAGGTGTGCTGGGGATTTGACTCGTCCGGCGGTCGGGGTCGGTCGTCGCGCCACTGGCCGAGCGCGTGGTGGGACCGCCGCCGAACGTGACGCCTCGGTGAACGGAGGGTCGGACCAGACACATCAGCGATATTTTGCGTGGTCGACGCCGCTGCACCCTGGTTGCAGGCCCCCTGGCCGGTCTCTCCGGCGCGTACGGGTCGACTCTGCCGGTAAATTTATCGTATTCCGACACTGATTGCGATGCAGACATAACCGATGTACGACCTGACAGGGTTCCAGCGTGACCTCCTCTACGTCATCGCGGGGCGGGACGAACCGCACGGGCTCGCCATCAAGGAAGAGCTCGAGGACTACTACGAGAAGGAGATCCACCACGGGCGGCTCTATCCCAACCTCGACACGCTCGTCGACAAGGGGCTCATCGAGAAGGGGCAGCGCGACCGCCGGACCAACTTCTACACGCTCACGAGTCGTGGCAAGCGGGAGATACAGGCTCGGCACGACTGGGAGGCCCAGTACACCGAGGGGATGTTCGACTGACGGCGCGGTTCAGGTCCTGAACGACTCGCCGCAACCGCACTCACTGACGACGTTCGGATTCTCGACGGTGAAGCCGGCCCCCTGGAGGCCCCCCTCGAACTCCAGCCGTGACCCCGCGATGTACTTCATGCTCGCGGGGTCGACGAACACGCGGAGCCCGTGCTCCGTGATGACGGTGTCGTCGTCCTCCGGTTCCAGGTCGAAGCGCATCCCGTAGGAGAGCCCCGCACATCCGCCCTGCTGGACGAACAGGCGGAGTCCGGCCTCGTCGGTGTCGTGCCCCTCGCCCGCCAGTAGCGAGGTGGCCTGTTCCGCGGCGGCCTCGCTCACGTCCACGGGTCGTTCGGCGGCCTCTGTGCTCATACCCGTAGGTACGCCTGCGTGGTGTTAACGCTAACGCCGGCGACACCGCTCGGCGAGCGGGGACAGACTGGCCGGTGGGTGCCGGCCTTCAGGAGCCCACGGTTCGACGGGCGAGCGCCCGCGTGACGGTACGCGGCGCGAGTGCGCCGTGATTTTAGGCTAGCCTAACAACCACTTGTAGCTTGCGATTTTTCGGCCGGCCTAAATCCATCACGGGAATCGACAAGGGTTAAGTTCGGGCGGGCAGTCCTTCGATACGCCGGGTCGGTGATCTAGTCCGGTTATGATACCTCCTTCACACGGAGGACGTCGGCGGTTCAAATCCGCCCCGACCCACTTCTGCAGCAGACGTTCGGGGAGCGTGTCGCGTCTGACCCGCCAAGCGACCCTTCATGCCGGTCGGCCACGTTGGCTCTCCATGACCGATCCCTCCGCTGCGGGGGCCGAACGGCTCCTCGAGGTACTGCGAGAGGAGTACGGGGACACACTGCGGAGTGTCGTCGAGTACGGTCCCAGTCGGAAACGCATCGTCTACCTCAGGGACGACATCGACCGCCAGGCCGCCAGTGGGCGGCTGGTCCGTCTCGACCAGCTCTACCAGGCCGAGCGCCTCAACAACGACCCGGTCATGAACGATCCGGAACTCGACCGTCTCCACGCCTCGATCTACGTCTTCGACGGCGCGACCGTCGTCCACGTCGTGGACCGGGGTGGCGCCGTCCTCGGCTTCTCGGTGGACACGGCGGCCCCCGTGGCGGTCGGGTCGGTGACGCGGTACCTGCGCGAGGCGTTCGGCGAGGTGCCCGACTCGCTCGCGGACCTGCCCTGACGCGTCAGTCAGGCGGCGGTGTCCCGCCGTCGCTGTCGCTCCGCGTCCGTCTCGCCTCCCGTCTCCCCCGTCCGACGAGCCGGACGGCTGCACTCCACCGGGACTGTCGAGTCGTGGCCGACGGTGACGTGTGCGTCCGCGGGACGTGGCCGTCGTCGTGGATTCGAACCCCACGCAGGGGTGAGGACGGGGCACCCCCCGAGCCCGCGGACACGACCCGAGCCGCGAACGCTACGGCTGCTGTCGGTGTCCGTGGACGGGGAACGCGATCTCGACGGTCGCCTTGTACTCCGTTATCCGCCCGTCTTCCACCTTCGCCGTCCAGTCCTCGACCTCGATGCCGCTGATGTCCTCCACCGACTCGCTCGCCTGCGCGATAGCCTCGCGCGCGGCGTCCTCCCACGAGTCGGTCGACGTGCCCAGTACCTTGATGATCTTCACTGCTGTCATGGCCCGTGCTCCCGTGGTCGCGAGAGCGTATCAACGATTCTTCAGTTCTGTCTGAAGGGATTCCGGTCTGGGCGAAAGAACGTCCCGCCCGGGTGGGCGGTTCAGACCAGCAGTTGTACGTCCGCCTCGGCCATCCGGTTGATGGCCGTTGCGGCACCGACGCCGACGGTGACGCCCTCGTAGAAGTCTGCCTCGTCGTAGTCCATCAGGTCGATGGTCATCTGGCAGGCCTGCATCTCGACGTCCATGTCGAAGCAGGTCTCGAGCAGTTCCTCGATGGTCGCGGTGTCGTTGTCGGCGATGCGCCGCTGCATCATCGTCGTCGTCACGCGGTCCATGCCGGGGAGCGCCGCGAGCGCGTTCGGGACGGGCATGTTCGGGTTGCCGACGGAACTCAACTTCAGGTCCTTCGAGCGCTCCTCGTGGAGGATGTCGAGCCCCCAGAACGTGTGGAAGACGGTGACGTCCCACCCGAACGCGGCCGCAGTCGAGGCGAGGATGAGCGGCGGGTAGGCCATGTCGAGCGTCCCCTTCGTCGCCACGATGACCATCGAGCGCCCGTCGTCGCCGGTGTCGGCCTCGACCTGCGCCTCCAGTTCCTCGATACGATCTTCGAGGGCGGCGATACGTGCCTCGGCCTCCGTCTCGGCGTCTGGTGAGGGCGTGTCGGCCTCGGTCTCGGCACCGTCCGTGTCCGCACTCATCTACGCCACCCGGACGTGGTGGACGTACACCGTCTCACCGCCGTCCTCACGTTCGGACTGCTCTTCGAGGGTCACGCCCTCGGTACCCTCGGCCCACCCGGAGATGTCGCTCACACTGCCGCTGTCTGTCGCCAGCACCTCCAGCAACGCCCCTGACTCGAGACCGTCGACGGCCTGCTTGGTCTTGACCACCGGCATCGGACACGACTCGCCCTTCACGTCCAGCACCTCCGTAGGTTCGGATTCACTCGTCATCGTTGTGTTCTGTCCGCATGCTCGCGGAGCCGACACTAAAGTCTTGCGAGTATACCACAACACACGATTTCTCGCTACCCGTACCACCGACCCGAAGCAGGCTGCAACAGGCGAGAATGACGACTGTTAAGCCCGTCATCGAGGCCAGTCCAGACAGGGATAGATTGTGGCCTCATCGCAACTCTTTTGGCTCGAACTCCCGAATCCCGCACCATGTCAGAGACGAAGTTCCCCGAGGTCGACGCCGAGGTCGAGGCGACGGACGCCGAGGACCTCAAGCGGCGGGTCGACGCGGGGGAGTCGGTCGCCATCGTCGACACTCGAGAGCCCGAGGACTTCGAGACGTGGCACATCGAGGCGCCGACCGTCACGAACGTCAACCTCCCGTACCACGAGTTCTTCGACGGACTGGACGCAGACCTCGAGGCCCGCATCCCGGACGCCGAGACCATCTACGTCGTCTGTGCCATCGGCCGGTCCAGCGAGTACGTCGCGAAGGTACTCACGAAGGCGGGCTACCACGCGACGAACCTCGCCGACGGGATGGAGGGGTGGGCACGCCTCTACGAACACACCGACGTGACGCTGCCCACCGGGACGCTGGTCCGGCAGTACCGGCGGCCCTCCTCGGGCTGTCTGGCCTACATGGTCGTCTCCGAGGACGAGGCGGCCGTCGTCGACCCGCTCCGGGCGTTCACGGACCAGTACCTCGTCGACGCCGACGAACTCGGCGTCCGCATCGAGTACGTGCTCGACACCCACGTCCACGCGGACCACGTCTCCGGCCTGCGCGAACTGGCCGACGCGGCGGGCGCGACGATGGTGCTCCCGCGTGCGGCCGCCGAACGCGGCGCGACCTACGCCGACGAGGCGCGCCTCGTCGAGGGCGGCGAGCGACTCCCGCTCGGGAACACCGCCATCGCGGTCCGGCACACCCCCGGCCACACCTCCGGGATGACGACCTACCGCGTGGACGACGCCATCGCCATGACCGGCGACACGCTGTTCGTCGACAGCGTCGCACGTCCCGACCTCGAGGAGGGTGACGAGGGCGCCACGGCGGCCGCGGAACAGCTCTACGAGACCCTCCAGGAGCGCGTGCTCACCCTGCCGGACGACACGCTTGTCGCGCCGGCCCACTACGGTGGCGACACCGAACCGCGCGAGGACGGCGCCTACCTCACCACGGTCGGCGAGGTGACCGCCTCGCTCGCCCTGCTCGGTGTCGACCGTGAGACGTTCGTCGAGCGCGTCCTCGCGGACATGCCGCCGCGCCCGGCGAACTACGAGGAGATCATCGAGACGAACCTCGGCCGGGCCACCGCGAGCGACGAGGACGCGTTCACGATGGAACTCGGCCCGAACAACTGCTCGGCCGGTGGCGACTGATGCTCGGGGAGCTCTACGCGACGCTGCTACCCAACGGCTGGGTCACCTACGCGGCGGGCGGCGCGCTCATCGGTCTCGGGACGGTGTTCATCTACTCGCTGACCGGCATCTCGGCCGGCGCGAGCACGTTCCTCGAGTCGACGCTCTCGTACGTCTCGGACCGCCCGCAGTTCGCCCAGTACCGCGCCTCGCGTGACTGGCGGGTCGTGTTCAGCCTCGGTATCGTCCTCGGGGCCGCGGCGTGGGCGTTCACGTTCGGCGACGGGCCGTGGCTCACCGACGTCCAGCCGTGGCGCCTCGCACTCGGTGGCGTCCTCGTCGGCGTCGGCACACGCCTCGGCAAGGGCTGTACCTCGGGCCACGGCGTCTGTGGCGTCGGCAGCGGCTCGAAGACCTCCATCGTCAACGTCGCCACGTTCCTCGCCGTCGCCATCGGGGTCGCCCAGCTCGTCGCGGCTATGGGGGTGAGCCCCTGATGGTCGCGAAGGACCACGAGTCCCACCCGCTGTTCCTGCCGGCGGTGTTCGTCGGCGGGCTCGTCTTCGGCGTCGGCCTCGCCGTCAGCGAGATGGCACGGCCGGAGGTCGTCCTCGACTTCCTCCAGTTCGAGGACTTCGGCCTCCTGCTGGTGATGGGTGGGGCCGCGACGGTCACCGCGACCGCCTACGCGGTCGTCGGCCGCTTGCGCGACAGCGCGCCGCTCACGGGCTGGGACTACGAGCGCCGGCTGAAGTCGTTCGACCGGAACGTCCTCCTCGGTGGCACCGTCTTCGGCGTGGGCTGGGGGCTCTCGGGCATCTGTCCGGGCGCGGCCTACGCCAGCCTCGGCATCGGGAACGTCACCATCCTCTGGGCCATCGGCGGGATGTTCGCCGGGGCGTACCTGCAAGGGTGGCTCCGAGCGGTGGTGGCCGGGGACGAGTCGCCCGCCGCGACCGCGGAGGTGTCGGACTGATGGTCGAGTCGATGGGCGAGATGCTCGAACGCGACCTGCAGTGCGAGAACCTGCTCGAGTGTTTCCACGGGCTGAGCGACCTGGACCGCGAGACGTTCCGGGTCCTCGTCGACGCCGACCGGCCGCTGACGGTCGACGAGCTGGCCGAGGCGGTCGACCGGGAGCGTACCACGGCCTACCGCTCGCTCCGGCGACTCGACGAAGCGGGCGTCGTCGACCGGGAACAGCGCAGCGGCGACGGCGGCAGTTACTACCACGTCTTCAGTCCCGCCGACCCCGACGAGGTGGCCGACGCGATGCAGCGCCTGCTCAACGACTGGTACGCGACGATGGGGACGCTCGTCGCCGAGTTCCGCGAGACGTACGCCGACCGCGTCGAAGTGGGCGCGGACACCGACGACGAGCCCGAGCGCGTCGCCGACGACCCACACCCGGCGCCGGCCAACCCCGAGTAGATGACCGACGCGAGCACCGGACCCCCCCACGAGACCGAACCGGACGAGGCGTCGAGCGACGCTGAGTCCCCACCGGTGGACTCGGCTCCCACGGCCGCCCCCGACGAGTCGGGGGACGCGAACGTCGGCTACGGGCTGCTCGACGAGGAGATGGGCCCAAGCGGGGCGATGGCGCACCTCTACCGTGGCGAGGTCCACCGGATGAAGCTCTGGCGCGAGCGGTTGGACCAGACGACGAACTGGGCGGTCCTCCTGCTGGCGGCCATCCTGACGTGGGCGTTCTCGAACCCGAGCAACCCCCACTACGTCCTGCTCATCGGCAACATCGCCGTGGGGCTGTTCCTCGTCATCGAGGCGCGTCGCTACCGCGCCTACGACATGTGGCGCTCGCGGGTCCGGACGCTCCAGCGGAACGTCTTCGCGCCGGGGCTCGACCCGACACGCGAGGTGGACCCGGACTGGCGCGAGCATCTCGCGGCGGACTACTACCAGCCCACGCTGAAGATCACGTTCGAGGAGGCCCTCGCCCATCGCCTGCGGCGGGTCTACCTCCCGCTGTTCTGCATCCTCGACGGCGCGTGGGTGCTCCGGGTCACCGCGTTCAGCGCCGTGCCGTGGCCCGAGAGCGCGGCCATCGGCGTCGTCTCGGGCCTCGCGGTGACGGCCGGGCTGGCCGTCGCGTTCTGCGCCGCGCTGTTCGTCGCGCTCAGACCGCGCACGTGGCGGGCGCAGGACGAACTCCGGACGGAGGATATCAGGTCGCCGCACGAGTAGGGCGAGGTGTGCGAGGTGTCGTGCGAGCGCAGCGAGCGCGACACCTCGGACTGACGAACGGCGAGCGAAGCGAGCCGTGAGCCGCGGCCTGCTTGCGCCGACCGACGAGCGCAGCGAGCGCGACACCTCGGACTCACGAACGGCGCGGGACGCCCTCAGCCTCCGAGCGGCCGCTCGCTCCGGTAGCACATCCGCATCGGCAGTCCCTCCGGGTCGAGCGGCGGGTCCGTCGGCAGCGATCGGAACTCGCCGGGACCGGGGCGTGCGGTCAGCGCGAGTGCCGTCGCGTCGATGACGTCGGCGACGCGCACCTCGTGGCCGCCGGTGGCCTCGCTGGCGTTCACCACGTCGACCGGGGCGTCCGCGTCGAACGCCGCCAGCACCCGCAGCCGCTCGGCGTAGCCGGCGGCCGTCCCGGCGTCGTACGAGAGGGTCTCACCGGCCAGCGCGCGGAAACAGAGTTCGGGGTGGGATTCGACGACCACCTCGCGGGCCTCCGGGATGGCCCCGAGCAGGCTGTCGACCTCGGCGATGTAGCCGGCGAGTTCGTGCGCGCGCTTCGAGAGCCGGCGGCCGGTCTTGCGCTCGTTCACCCGCGTCGCGGTGGCGTGGCGTCGCTTGCGCGTCGCCTCTCGGACCGGCGCGGGGACGACGGCGCTCGCGCGTGGGCCGAGCACCTCGCGCGCCAGCGGCTCCGGCGGCCGGGGGTCCTCGCCGCCCTCCAGCAGTCCGACCGGAACCCCGACGAGGATGCGTTCGGCCGTCTCCTCGTAGCGCCCCCAGAGCGCGCCCACCTCGGGGAACACCGCGGCGTGGTCGAACCCGTCCACGGTGTGGACCACGGCCACCCAGCCATCGGGACAGCGCCCGGCGCCGACGTACTGCCGTTCACCCTCCGTCGCCGTCTCACTCACACCGGACCAGTCGTGACTCGCCTGCATGTATCCATCGGGACCGGGACCGGTTCACGGCGGGGCTACTTCAACCGCTGAGAACGCCGCTCGGGTATTATGTGTCCGTGGTACGACGTGGAAGTATGAGCAGACAAGGTACCGTCGACCCCACCGGGGCGGACTCGGCGCGGACCACCCCGCGGGGCGAGAACGTGCTGGTGCTCGCGTCCTCGATGGACGCCGCTGCCGACGAGCCGTGCCGGTCCCTCACGAGCGATGCCGACGCTCTCGTCGTGGTCTCCCTCTCGGAGTCGCCGGACCGGCGCCTGCGCGCCATCACGGCCGACGGCCGGCGGCCCGCGCAGGTGGGGGCTATCTCCTGTGACACGACCCGAGGGGCGGCCGCGGCGTCGGGGAGCAGCCAGTCCGCCGGCGGCTCGGCCATCGTGACGGTGCCGAGCCCGGCCGACCTCACCGGCATCGGGATGCACGCCGAGCGACTCCTCACGCGGTTCGAGGGGGTGGGCCGGGTGGCCCTCTGTGTCCACTCGCTCACCACGCTCCTCCAGTACGCCGACACGCGGGCGGTCTTCCGCTTCGGCCACGCCCTCACCCGCAAGGTGCGCGAGACGGGAGCGACGGCGTACTTCCACCTCGACCCAGCGACGGTGGACCAACGGACGCTCCGGACGATGCGGTCGCTGTTCGACCGGACCGTAGAGGTCTAGACCGGGGTCCAGTTCGACCGGCCCTCGGGCCCGGTCACGCGACACGACACCTCGGAGCCACGCTCGTCCAGTTCCACCACGACGTCGAACGCGTCGGTGAGCATCGCGAGAGTCTGGTCGTTGCACGCGTCGGGGTTGAGCGTGCAGACGCCGAGCATCCCACCACGCTCGACCCGTCGGGCGAGCGTGGTGCAGAACTCGAACACGCCGCCACGGTCGAGGTGGTCGAGCATCGACGTGAGCGATAGCAGGCCGACCCGCATCCGGGCGGTGTCCGCCAGTTCGCGGAAACCGCGCGTGAGGGCCGTCCCGAGTTCCGTCAGGTCGCCGGGCGAGGAGATGGCGGCGACCCCCTTCCCCCCGGTTCCGGTGGCGTCGACGACGAACAGCCGGTCGTCGCCCTCTGCGCCCGTCACCTCGCGGTAGGCGCCGGAGGCCGCCACGCCGGGGACGTCGGTGCTGACGAGGACCACACCCTCGGCGCGTCGCTGACCAGCCGCGAGGAGTTCGTAGGCGAACTCGCGGCGGTCGACGCCGGCCGGCCCCAGCAGGAGGATCGAGGTCCCGGGCGCCACCCGCCGTCGGCCCGAGTGGGGGAACGATGGGCCGAGGTCGAACGGCGACTCCTCGCTCACGACTCCTCACCCTGCCGCTCGTCGATGGTCCGGAGCGTGGCCGCGAAGCCGGTCCCGTCCGCCTCGACGGCGGCCGACTCGTCGAGGCGTGCGTCGAGTTCCTCGATGCGGGCCTGCAACCGCTGGAACTCCTCGCGCTCGCGGACGCCGGCCTCGTCGCCTCGGGAGAGCAGCGTCTCGCGTTTCTCGACCAGCGACGTGTACTCGTCGAGTGCGTCGGAGTACGCCGTCTGTGCCCGGATGGCCTCGATGGTCTCGGTCAGGCCCTCGCGGTCGACCGGCTTGGTCAGGTAGGCGTCGAACCCCATCTCCACGATGTCGAGGTCCGGTTCGACGGCCGTCACCATCGCGTACTTCGCGCCGATGTCGCGCTCGCGCAGCGCCGCCAGCGTCTCGCTCCCGGAGCGTCCCGGCATCAGCCGGTCGAGCAACACCACGTCGACGCCCTCGTCGGCCACCTCGAGTGCCGTCTCCCCGTCGGGTGCGGTCAGTACCTCGTACTCGCCCTCGAGCCAGAGCTGGTAGGTCTCGCGGAGTTTCGCTTCGTCCTCCACCACGAGGACCGTCGGCGGGCCGTCCGCCGAATCTATCATATTTTCGTCGTCGCACGGTGGGCGGATAAAACCGGCGGCCACGCCAGCCTCGCGGGCCGTGGCGGGTCAGTTCGCCCGCCGGAACCGGAGGACGAACACGGCGCCACGTGGGTCGTTGTCCTCGATGGTCACCGTCCCGCCGTAGGCGTCCATCATCGTGTCGACGAAGAAGAGGCCGAACCCGGACCCGACCTCAGAGTCCTTCAGGCCCCGGTGGTCGCGCCGGAACACGGTCGCCTTGATGTCGTCCGGGATGCCCGGCCCGTCGTCGGCGATCCGTACCTCGACGGACTCGTCGGTCGTGGTGGCCGTGACCTCGACGTGTGGCCGCTCCCGGTCGTGGTGCTCGACGGCGTTCGAGAGCACGTTCGCGAACACGTCGGCGGCGAGGTCGTCCGCCAGCGCCAGCGCCCCCGTCGACGTGTCGACGGAGACGTCGACCTCGCGGGTCTGGGCGAGTGTCTCGGCCTCCTGCGCGGCGAGCTCCGCCACGTCGGTCGGTTGGGTGGCGTACGTCTCGCCCTCGCCAAGCACGTCCAGGACCGCACGGGTTCGTTCGACGAGATCGACGACCTCCTCGGTCTGCGTCTCGATGGTCTCGGCGTACTCCCGCTCGCGCCCGTTCAGGTCGTCGGTGATGACCTCGGCGCGCGCCTGGACGATCATCATCGCGTTCAGCACGTCGTGTCTGAGCATCGAGTTGAGCAACTCGAAGCGGTCGCGGGCGCGTTCGGCACGCTCGGCGTCGTTCCGGGCCCGTGCGTTCAGGAGGCCCACGACGACTCCCGCGAGCGCGCCCGTGCTCGTGGCGACGAGCAGCGCGAACTGCGGTTCCCCGACGGGGCGACCCTCCGCGCTCCGGATGAGCATCGTCGCGGCGAGGGCGCCCGAGAACAGCGCTCCGCCCCCGACCGACAGGAGCGCGACCCGCCAGCGCGCGCCCACCCCGAGGTCGGTCCGGTGGAGGAACACCCCGGAGAGACCGACGAGCATCGCCCCGCCCAGCCCCATGGCGAACGCCGCGATGGGGGGGAGCGTCACCGAGAGGTTCCGGAGTTCCATCCGGAAGTTCCAGAGGGCGACGGCGAACAGGCCGGCACCGAACAGGCCGAGCAGCAGCGGCGGAAGTCGCTCGTCGTCCAGCGGCGACGGCGTGCTCACGTCCATCGTCCGGATTTCAGGCGTGCGGTAGTTGGAACTTGTGACTCGACGGGCCGCCGCCACGGGGTTCAAGCCACGGCGTCGCCTACCGGAGGTGTGGACTGGGTCTGCACGGAGTGTGAACGGACGTACCACGAGGTGCCAGACGCCTGTGGCGCCTGCGGCAACGAGGCCGTCGTCCCGGTCGACGAGCACCGCGTGGGGCGTCTGGACAGACTCCTCCGGAACGCCCGCGGCGCGCTCACGGACCCGTCGAGGGTGGACCGGAGTCTGGTCCGCCCGGCGTCCGGCGTGGACCTCGCGTTCCGCCTGCTCGTCCTCGCCGCGGTGGTGCTGGCGGGGTCGTTACTGCTCGGCCTCGTCTAGGACGACCGGGACGCCACGGCCGGCCACGTCGGCCGCGAACGCTCCCGAGTCCGTCTCGATGGCCTCGAACGTGTCGTAGTGGATCGGGCAGACGAGGTCCGGGTCGAGCGCGACGGCGAGGTCGGCCGCTTCGTGGCGGTCCATCGTGAACGTGCCACCGATGGGGGGGCAGAACAGCGAGACGTCGAGCCGGTCGTGCCCCTCCAGTACGTCCGTGTCGCCGGGCCAGAACACGGTCACGTCCCGGTCCCACGCGGAGGGCACGGTGAGGTGGAACCCACAGCCGAGCCCCTCGGGGTGGGGGACGTTCCCCTCGGCGTCGGCCCGCGGTCCCTCGGGGTCGTTGTAGGCAGGCACCGTCCTGACGATCACGTCGCCGACGGCGAGGTCGGCGTGGGCATCGACGGTTCGCACCTCGAGGGGGAGGTCGGTCGGCCGCACCACGTCCCGGTCGATGCGGTGGGTGTTGACCCCCTCGAACAGGACGAGCGTGGCGTCATCGCCGGCCACGCGGCGGATGGCGTCGGAGTCGTAGTGGTGGTCGTGGGTGACACAGACGAGGTCGGCGTCGCCGCCCGCGTCCTCGCGACTGGCGCCGCCGGTCGCGCCGTCGAGGACGCCGTAGCGACCGGGGTCACAGTAGACGACGTGCTCGGGACCGGCCACGCGCAGGGTGGCGTAGCCGAGCCACGAGACGTCCAGTCCGTCGTGGCGGAACATGCGGGTCGATTCTCCGGCGGTGATAACAAAGGTTCGGCCGTCGGGTGGCGAAAACGAGGGTGTTTTCAGCTGGAGATAATACGCGCGACGGTTTATGTGTCAGGGACCGATAGAGGGGAACGAACGTGTCCGAGGTCCCCCGGACGCGAACCAACATGGTCAGCGACGAAGAACTCAAACAACACATCCGCACCGCCGAACGACAGCACGAGCAGTCGACGCCCGTCGCCGGACGACTCGACGAGATGGAGTCGACGGCCCGGCACGTCCACAACGAACTGGCCCGCCGCATCGAGGCGGTGGACGACGCCAGCGCCGACCGGGACGAACTCGCGGCCATCCGCGAGGAGCTGGCCCGACTGGACCGTCGACTCGAATCCATCGAAGCCCAGCTCGACTGAGACGACCCGGCCCCGAGCCCCGGTTCCGGCGTGCTGACCACCACCCCTCCACGCCGCTCTAATTCTCGATTCTGATACCGCCAGCCGGCGGTACCGTTTAAGCCGAGCCCTGTCGAACGGCCCGCATGGTCACCGCGCCGCCGACGAGCGCCCTGGTCGTGTTCGCGCTCGTCGCCGTCGCCGTCGGGCTGTTCGTCACAGAGGTCGTCAGTCCGGACGTGACTGCGCTCTCGGTGCTGGTGGCGCTGGTCCTGCTCGAACCGTGGACCGGGGTCGGGCCGCAGGCGGCGCTCTCGGGGTTCGCCTCGCCGGCCACCATCACCATCCTCGCGATGTTCGTCCTGAGCGCGGGCGTCCAGCAGACGGGCGCCATCCGACGGCTGGGGGCACTCGTCGCGGAGTTCGTCGCGGGGGACCGTCGACGGCTCTCGACCGCCATCGTGGCGATGACCGGGCCGCTGGCCGGGTTCGTCAACAACACCCCGGTCGTGGCGATGTTCATCCCGATGGTGACGGAGCTCGCCGACGAGGTCCACCTCTCCCCCTCGAAACTGCTCATCCCCCTGAGTTACGCCTCCATGCTCGGGGGGACCCTGACGCTCATCGGGACGGCGACCAACGTCCTCGCCTCGGACCTCCTGGACGAACTCGTCGGGCAGTCCTTCTCGATGTTCTCGTTCACGCCACTCGGCGTGGTCGTCCTGCTGGTCGGCTCCGCCTACCTGCTGCTCGTGGCCGTCCCGCTCCTGCCCGAGCGCATCGAGGTGGTCGACCTCGTCAGCGAGTTCGGCCTCGAGGGGTACCTCCACCGGGTCTACGTCCGGCGACGCTCGCCGCTGATCGGGCTCAGCGTCGCCGAGGCGATGGAGGAACTCGACGTGGACGTCGACATCATCCAGATCGTCCGCGGTGAGGAGACGCTCATCGCGCCCGTCGACCGGACCATCGAGCAACAGGACGTGCTCACCGTCCGGGCCGACCGGGACGCGCTCGACGCGTTCGTCGCCCTCGGCGCGCTCCGGCGGCTCCCGCAGGCCCGTGTCACGGAGCGCGAACTCGTCGAACCCGAGGGGCTCGGGACACTCGTGGAGGCCAGCATCGCACGGAAGTCGGCGCTGGCCGGCGAGACGCTCCGGACCGCAGAACTCCGTCGTCGCTACACCGACACCGTCCTCGCGTTCCGTCGTGGGGGTGACCTCGTCCACGAGGACATCGCCGACTTCGAGATGAGTGAGGGTGACGGACTGTTGCTCTACACCACGCAGGAGACGGTCGACCGACTGCGGAGCGACGGCGACCTCCTCGTCACGGAGGTGGCGAGGCTCCCGAACCACGAGGAGACGTTCCCGCCACTGTTCGAGACGAAGGCACCACTCGCCATCGGCGTCGTCGGCGGGGTCGTCGCACTGGCCGCCCTGGACGTGCTCCCCATCGCTATCGCGGCGCTGGCCGGTGTCGTCGCGATGGTCGTCGGCGGGGTCATCGAGACCCGCGAGGCGTACAAGTCCGTCGACTGGGAGGTCATCCTCCTGCTCGCGGGCATCATCCCGCTCGGACTGGCCATCCAGTCCTCGGGCGGGGCGGCGTACCTCGGCGAACTGGTGGCGGCGGCGGCACCGGCGCTCCCGGCGCTCGTCGTCCTCGGGGCGTTCTACCTGCTCACGGGACTGCTCGCGAACCTCGTGACACCCGTGGCCAGCGTCGTCCTCGTGCTCCCCATCGCCGTCGAGACGGCGGCGAACGTGGGGGCCGACCAGTTCGCCTTCGCCCTCGGCGTGACCTTCGGCGCCGCCACCGCCTTCACCACCCCCATCGGCTATCAGACCAACCTCATGGTCTTCGCCCCCGGTGGCTACCGGTTCACCGACTACGTCCGGGTCGGTCTGCCGCTCCAACTGCTGCTCACGGTCGTCACCCCGGTGGCCATCGACCTGCTCTACAGCGTCTGAGTCACTCCTGCGGCTCGGCCAGTTCGAAGGCGACCGTCACCTCGGCCTGGTACTCCCGGTCGGCGGCGCTGGCGACCTCCACGCCGAGTTCCTCCACCTCCACCCAGTGGACGTTCTCGATGGTCTGTTCGGCCCGGTCGACGGCGTCGTCGACCGCGGCGTCGAAACTCTCGGTGCTCCGGCCGATGAGGGTGATCTTCTTGAACACCATCGCGCTCCTCGGTTCTCAGCCAGACTACATAAATCCGCGTGGCGTGGTACCACTACGCGCTGCGGAAGCGCGCCGCCATCTCCGCGGCCAGCCCCGAGAGGTGTGCGGTCCCCCACACCGCCACCACGACGGCCCCGACGGTGTCGAACACGAGGTCGAGCATCGTGTCCTCGAGGCCGTACTGGGTCAGGACGGTGCCGCTCCCGAGGACGCCCGCGGTCTCCGCCAGCGTGAACTCGACGACCTCCCAGAAGACCCCGAACGCGAGGGTCACCAGCAGGATGAACGCGAACATGAACCGGGGTGGGAGCGATACGTCCTCGGAGTGCAGGTCGTAGGCCCGCGCGGTGGCGTAGCCGGCCGCCGCGACGACGCTCGCCGACAGCGCGTGGGTGACGTGGTCCCACCACCAGACCTGTCGGTAGAACGAGGTGAGGCCGGTGCCCGGGATACCCACCGTCCCGAGCGCGTGGAGGAAGACGGCGCTGGTCACCCAGAGGACGAGGCCGGCGTCCATCTGGACGCCGAAGTCGCGTTCCAGCACCGGGACCAGTTGCGTGACGGCGATGGCGACCCCGGTGTTGACGAGGATGCCCGTGTTCCCGCGCTGGAGGCCCACGAGGAACATCCCGACGAGCAACACCTCCATCGCTGCCACCAGACGCAGTTGCGTTCGTTCGCCCAGACCCAGTCGGTCACGGAGCCTCACGCGCGCACCTCCGGCGGCACCACCGTCTCCGGGGTCCGCCGGCGCCGGAAGTACCCCTCGAAGATGACGCCGGCGAGCACGCCCGCGGCCGTCGAGTAGACGAACTCGAACATCAGTGCGCGCTCGATGGCCGCCTCGGGCAACGTCGGGTCGAGCAGGAACGTCGTCCCGAGCAGGCTGTCGAGGGCGAACCGGGCGACGGCCCACGCACCGGCGGCCGCGAGCGTCGCCACGACGACGAACCCCACGGCGAACCGTGGGGTCATCCGCACCGGGGTGAACACCTGGAGCTCCACGGCGACGACGAGCGCCACAGCGGCGACCGAGAGGTAGGTGGCGAGCGCGCTCGTCACGGGGACTGTGGCGGCAGAGCGACCGAGCAGGGGGAGCGACGCCAGCGCGAGCACCTCCCACGGGAGCATCACGCGAGGTGACTGGTGGCCGAGGGGGACGACGAGCGTGAGCGCGAGGACGGTTCCCGCGAACCCGGCCCAGAGCAGCGACCCGGTGAGCGCGTTCCCGACGGCGACGACGGTCACCGCCCCGACCAGCGCCCACGCCAGCAGGGCGTTCGTCCGGGCGTCCTCGAGGAGTCCCTCTAGTCCACCGCGCGCGTCGTCCGACATCGTACGGGTGCGAGGTGGGAGGCGGAGGACAAAAGCCCGCTGTCGAACGGACGGTCAGTCGGCGTCGTCGAGCTTCGTCCACTTCTTCTCGATCTCCGCGTTCGCACGGACGACGGTGTCGTCACCGACCGTGAGTCGGGTCTTGCGGAGTTCGATGGCCTTCACCGTCCCGACCGTGCCACCGATGTCGACCGTGTCGCCGGGGTCGAAGTCGGGGTCGCGGAGGAGGTAGACGCCCGCGACGGCGTCGGCGATCATGCCCGAGAGGGCGTAGGAGACCCCGAGTGCGAGGAAGCCGGTGGCGGTCCCGAGCGACGTGGCGATGCCCTCCAGTCCGACGATGGAGAGGAACGTCAGCGCGACGCCGAACCAGAGGAAGACGAGGACGACGGTGCTGACGAACTGCCGGTAGACCGGCGAGTCGCCCGGAAGCGCCCGCGAGAGGACGGTCCGCACGGCGAACATCAGGACCTTGACGAGGACGTACGCGACGACGAGGAAGACGAGCCCGGTGAGGAGGTCGGGGATCACCTCGAGGACGTTGTCGACGAACGCTTCGAGGGCCGTCCGCACCACACTACCCTGTAGCGGGAGCATGGTCACCACGAGAAGCGCGGGGGGTTTGTAACGTCCGCTACGGCGCCGAGAGGACCGCGGCCGAGGGATGGAGGACTGTGTACGCCTCGTCCTCGACCCCGACGACGGCCCAGTCGTAGTCGGGGGCGCGTCCGAGGAGGTCCTCTCGGAGCGACTCCGCTCGGTCGAGCGGGGCGACGAAACAGCGCAGACTCCCGTATGCGGGTGCTTCTGCGGGGTCGGCCGTGGTGACGTAGACGGTGCGCCACTTGCGCTCGGCCCTGAACTCGCCCCGGTCGGGCGTCACCTCGTACCCGAGGTCGGTGAAAATCGTCCGTGCCCGTTCGTCGAGTGACGTGCTAACGGCTGCCATCCACCATGAGGTTACGTGCCGCTCGTGATAAGTGTTCTCGTGGCACGAGACAACTTCCACGCCAGCCCGTGCCTCGCGGCCGGCTCAGGGGTCGCGGGGGACGACGAACACGGGCACCTCGACGGTCGAGAGCACCGCCCGCGTCGTGGTCCCGATGGTCGAGAACCCGCCGGGCGCGTCGCGCCGCGGGCCGACGATTATCTCGTCGGCTCCGATCTCACGGGCCAGCGCGACGATCTCCTGTGCCGGCTGCCCGCGTCGCCGGATGGTCCGAACCTCGGCCACCTCGGTCAGCCGGGTCTGGGCCTCCTCGAACGCCGTCTCCGTGGCCTCCTCCACGTCCGGTTCCTCGACGGAGAGGACGTACACGGCGTCGTCCGGAGTCAACTTCTCGAGGAGGTAGTCGCAGGCCGCCGTGGTGGTCTCCGCGGACGCCGTCGCGACGAGGTAGACGGTCACTACAGGAGCCTCTGGTAGGCATCCCCAATAGTGTTCCCACGCTTCGGTCCCGAGAACCGTCGTGGGGAGTGGGGAGCGGGGGAGGAAGCCGAACGGCGCCCTCAGACGACCCGGTTGGCCAGCGGCCCCCCGGACCCGAGGCGGGTGACGTTCCCGGCCACCAGGTCCGCGAGGCGGTCGTAGTACCGCGGCGTCGCCCCCGCGTTGTGCGGCGTCACGAGGACGTTCCCGAACCCCCAGAGCGGGTGGTCCGGCGGGAGCGGTTCGGGGTCGGTCACGTCCAGGGCGGCCCCGCCGACGGCGTTCCGCCGCAGCGCCTCGACCAGCGCGTCGGTGTCGACGACCTGCCCCCGCGCCACGTTGACGAGGACGCCGTCGTCGCGCATCGTCCGGAACGCCTCGCGGTCGACCAGCCCACGGGTCGCGTCGGTCAGCGGGCACGCGAGGACGACGTACGCGGCCTCGGCGATGGCATCGTGGAACCGGTCGGGGCCGACCACCTCGTCGGCCGGCCCTCCGTTCGAGGGGTCGCCACGGACCCCCACCGACCGCACGCCGAACGGGTTGAGGCGGTCGACGACAGCGCTCCCGATGGCGCCGAGCCCGACGACGGCGACGGTCGACCCCTGCAACTCCCCGGTCGGGTACGAGCGCCACTCGCCGCGACTCGCACGCTCCCGCCCGACGTGGAAGTTCCGCGAGAACGCCAGAATCGCACCGACGACGTGCTCGGCGACGTTCGGCGCGTGGACCCCCGAGGCGTTCGTCACGGCCACGCCCCGTTCCTCGAAGGCCTCGAGTGGCAGGTGCGAGTGCCCGGCGTAGGCGCCGGCGAACAGTTCGAGCGAGTCGGCCGCCGCGAGCAGGCCCTCGTCCATCCGCGGGCCGGTCACCACCGTCGCGTCGGCAGCGAGGTCACGCTCCTCGGCCGGCGTCCGTGCGAGGCGAACCTCGCAGTCGAGACGCTCGCGCAACGCCGTGGCGTACTCCTCGACGGGCATCCCGTGGACCCCCTCGCGGAGCACGAGGACGGTCGGGTCGTCGGTCATGGTCGTCCGTCGACCCCGTGGGACAAGAAACTACGAGAGGGGCTCGAGCGGGAGGACGACGACGGGGACCGCGGTCCCCTCGAGCACCGCTCTGGCTGTCGGCCCGAGTTCCGGTCCTGCCCCCGACCGGCCCCCGTGTGGGCCCACGAGGAGGACGTCCGCGTCGAGGCTGTCCACGCTGTCGAGAATCTCGTCGGCCACGTCACCCTCTCGTTCCTCGAACGCGAGTTCGCAGAACCCGGTCAGGCGGGCGGTGGCGACGTTCGCGGCGTCACCCGGGTCACGCTCGTCCGCGTCCGTCTCGACGACGGTCAGTACCGTCGCCCGGTCGTCGGGGTCGAGTCGGGCCGCGTCGAGCAGGTAGTCACAGCCCGCGGCGGTCGTGTGGACGGAGTCGGTGGCGAGGAGGTAGTGCACGGCGGGGGATAGCGCGCCGCAGACTCGGGCGTTGTGGTCGGGGCGAACCACGCCCCTCAAGTCCATACCGTCCGGACTCGTGGACAGTGACACGCCGCACCCAGTGGGGACTCGTCAGCCTCGCCGCGCTCACGCGCTTCGGGAGCGGCATCCTGATGGGGACGGTGCTGGCAATCGTCGTCGAGCGGACCGGGTCGGCGCTCGCGGCGGGCGTCCTCGCCACGGGCTACTTCGCGGGGCTGATGCTGTTCTCGCCGGTCTGGGGTGCCATCGCGGACGTGACCGGCCGGCGCCGGGCGGTGATGGTCGGCACCGGCGCGCTCGCGACGCTCTCGATACTGCCACTCACCCTCTCGGACGCCATCGGCTGGTCCATCCTCTGGCGGGCGGTCTACTCCGTGTTCGCGGCCGGGTTCGCGCCCGTCGTCCTCGCCATCGTCAGCCACTACGGCGGCGCCAGCGGGACGGGCCGCTCCATCGGCTTCTACAACGGCGCCCGCTCCGGCGGCTTCGCCGGCGGCAACCTCGTCGCCGGCGTCCTGCTGGGGCTCTACCTCCCGGGCGACATCTACCTCGTCGTCGGGGCGCTCTCGCTGGTCTCGACGCTCGCCGCCCTCGGCATCGAGGACCCGACGCCCTCCCCCGACGGCGACGCGACGCTCCGCGAGGTGGCCAGCGAGGTCCGCCACCGACTCCTCCCGAGCGTCGGGGACCGCGACCACCTCCGGACGAACGGTCTCGCGTTCCTCTACCTCGGCCTCGCGGTCCGGAACGCCTGCATCCTCGGCGTGATGGCGCTCATCGCCCCGTTCCTCGTCGGCACCGTCGGGCTCACCGAGGCGACGATGGGGGCAGTGCTGGCGGCGAACCACGGGACGCAGGTGCCGGCGATGGTCGCGCTCGGCGTGGTCGCCGACCGGGTCGGGCGCAAGCCGCTCGTCGTCGCCGGGATGGCCGGCAGCGGCCTGTTCGCGCTCGTCGTCTCGCTCGCGCCCGCCGTCGCCCCCGACTCCCGCGTCCTCTTCGCCGCGGGCGCGATGGTCGTCCTCGGCGTCGCCTTCTCGGCGATGACGACGGGGGCGCTCGCGTTCATCTCGGACGTCGCACCGCCGAACCGGGAGTCCGAACTGATGGGCCTGCGCTCGACGGCGAAAGGGCTCGGTGGCGTCGTCGGACCGGTGCTCGTCGGCGGGGTGGCGACGCTCGCGGGCTACCGGACGGCGTTCGCGCTGGCGTCGGTACTGGCGTTCGCCGCCGCGGCACTCGTCTGGGTGGCGTTGACGGAGAGCCGGCCGACGGGGAGCGGTGAGGTGGTGCCGGCGGGCGACTGAGTACCGACGCCCGTCACTCCCCCTCGAACTCGGCCTGCTCCTTCTCGAAGAACGCCTCGACGCCACGCTGGTAGTCTCCGGTCTTCGTCAGCCCCACGATTGTCTCGGCCTCCTCCTCCATCTGCTCGGAGAGCTGGCGGTCCAGCGAGGTCCGGAGCAGCCGTTTGGTGCCGGCGTGGGCGAGGGTGGGGCCCTCGGCGAGCGCGGCGGCCTCCTCGGCCAGTCGCGTCTCGAACTCGTCGTCCGGGACCACCTCGGTGACCAGCCCGATCTCCTCGGCCTCGGCGCTCCCGACGGACTCGTTGCGCATCGCGATCTCCTGTGCCTTGCGCAGCCCCACGAGTCGGGGGAGGAAGTACGACGAGCCGCCGTCGGCCGAGAGGGCGATGGCGGGGTAGGCGAACTGGAACCGTGCGGATTCGGCCATCAGGACGATGTCGCCACAGAGCGCCGGCCCGATGCCGCCGCCGGCGGCCACGCCGTTGACGCCGCAGACGACGGGCTTGGGTGCCCGGTGGAGCGTGCTCACCATCGCGTGGAGGTGGTTGGCCACCTCGCGGAGGAGCGCCCCGTCGCTCTCGTCGAGTTCGAGCATCCCGAGGTCGGCGCCCGTGTGGAACACCTTGCCAGTGCCGGTGAGGACGATACAGCGGACGGCGTCGTCCTCGACGAGTTCGATGGCCGCCTCGTGGAGTTCGCGGGCGGTCTGGGCGTTCATCGAGTTGTTCTGCTCGGGCCGGTCGAGCGTGATGCGGCCGACTCCCTCCGTCCGCGTGACGGTGACGTGGTCCATACCGCCCGGGGGTGCGACGGGCGGCGGCAAAACGCTACCGGCGGGCGAGACGCGGTGTGGTCGGCGTCGCCAGTCTCGGGGTGGACGTGGCCGGCGTCGGCGTGGGTGTCGTCACGCCGTCGGCCGGGCCACGCCGTTCGAGACCGAGCCCGTACGTCTCGCGGACGGCCCGCCACGTCGGCCCGAACTGCCCACAGTCGGGTTTCCAGTAGCGGACGTCCGGGTCGTCGGCGAGACCGAGCCGCTCGACGAGTTCGTACTGCGTCCGGCCGACGAACACCCGGCAGGTGGGGGCCTCGTGGCCGTGCCAGTAGAGCTGCTGGCGCTCGGTGAGGTTGTACGGCATCTCCATCTCCACCGCTTCGGTGGTGTCGTAGACGGCCGCGTCGGTCAGCCCCGTCGAGCCGGTGCCGTAGCCACCGAACGTGAGGACGCTGACGAGGGCCATCCCGCAGACGACGACGGCGACGGCGCGTCCGGCGCTGGCCCGCACCGAGACGCCGTCGGTGGCCTCTCGAAGCGCCCGCCTCGACCGGCCGACGACGCACCCCACCCCCACGCCGACCACCGCGAGGAACGGTATCAGGTCGTTCTTCGTGTCGTAGTCGACGAACAGGAGCGCGAGGAGGAACCACGCGGCGACGGCGACGACGGGTGCCACCTGCCGGCGGGTGTCGGCGTCCCGGCGGAGCGCCGCCAGCAGTCCGTAACACCCCAGCAGCACGACGGGCAGCGCGATACCGAGTCCGTCGACCACCCGTTCGACCGGCGAGGCGCCTCCGCCGTCCTCCGTCCCCAGCAGGGGGACGAACACCGTCTCGACGACCATCTCGGGGACCGTCCCCCACCAGAACACCGGGAGGGAGACCAGTCCAGCGGTCACGAGGATGGCCGCGAGGTAGCGCCGGGTCGACCCAGCGTCGCGTCCGGCGAGAGTCCCGACGAACGTGGCGACGGGGACGACGACGGCGAGCTGCCACGTCCCCACCGCGAGCGCCGAGGCGACGCCCGATCCGACCTCGCGGTCGGTGACGTGGTAGTAGAGCGCCACCAGGACGAACGCCGCGACGAGGTACTTCGCCTTCAGGCCGATAGTCGCCCGCCACCAGTACCGCGGGAGGACGAACGGGACGAGCGCGGCGACGACCCCACCCAGCGAGTCGCCGGTCACCTCCCGGACGATGCCGGCCGCGGCGACGCCCCCGACGGTGACGGCGGCCACGTTCGCGCCGAGCGCGAGGGCGTGGTAGGCGTAGGTATCCGGCGCCACCGTGGCGAGGAGCCACGACAGCTCGAACGGGACCGGGGGTTTCACCTCCCAGATGGTCTCGTAGAGCCGCCCCCCGCGGGCGAGGTGGAGACCGACGAACTCGAAGATGACCGAGTCTCCGAGGACGACCCGCTCGGTGGCGGCGAGGCCGGCACGCAGGCGGAGGGTGGCGTGTACCTGCAGCGCGGCGACGAGGGCGCCGATCCAGACGTACCAGTAGCGGTCCCGGAGCGTGGCGAGGTCGAGGGGTGTGTCGCCGAACGTGCCGGTGAGGACCGCACGCAGTCGCTGGAGGCGTGTGCGCAACGGGGAGGGCATCGCGTCGTCCGAGTCGCCGCTCGGGCGGGTGGTAAACCTTGTGTGCCGACGGGTCGCGGCTCAGTCCTCGAAGCGCTTCTCCACGCTCGCGGCGTGAGCTTCGAGCCCCTCGGCGCGCGCGAGCGTCGTGATGGCCTTACGGACGTCGCCGAGCGCCTCCCGGTCGAGCCGCTGGACCGTCGAGGAGCGCAGGAACGTGTCGACCGAGAGCCCCCCGTGGACCCTCGCCCCGCCGTTCGTCGGGAGGACGTGGTTCGTGCCGGCAGCGTAGTCGCCGGCGGCGACGGGCGAGTAGCCGCCGAGGAAGACGCTCCCGGCGTTGTCGACGCGCTCGAGCAGCGCCTCGTCGTCCTCGGCGACGACGCTCAGGTGCTCGGCGGCGTACTCGTCGGCGAACAGGACCGCCTCGGGCATCGACCGGGCGACCAGCACGCCCGACGCGTCGTTGTCGAGCGCCGCGCGGATGGTCTCCTCACGCTCGCGCTCGGCCGCCTGTTCGTCGACGGCCTCGCAGACGGCCGTCGCGAGCGCCTCGTCGTCCGTGACGGCCACGACCGAGGCGTTCGGGTCGTGTTCGGCCTGCGCGACGAGGTCCGCCGCGACCAGTTCGGGATCCGCGGTCGCGTCACAGAGCACCAGCACCTCGCTCGGGCCGGCGAGGAAGTCGATCTCCACCGTACCGCGGACCTCGGCCTTCGCAGCGGTGACCCAGCGGTTGCCCGGCCCGACAACCTTCTGGACGGCGTCGACCGTCTCGGTGCCGTAGGCGAGCGCACCGACGGCCTGCGCGCCGCCGACCCGGTAGACCACGTCCGCCCCGGCGTGGTGGATGGCCCCCAGCGTGACCGGGTTCAGCTCCGTCGCGGGCGGCGTGGCGACGGCGACGTGTTCGACGCCGGCCACCTTCGCGGGGACGACGCCCATGATGGCCGAGGAGGGGTAGGCGGCCGTCCCGCCGGGGACGTAGACCCCGGCCCGTTCGATGGGGCGGAACCGTCGCCCGAGTTCGCGCCCGTCGAACGAGTCGCGCCAGTCCTCGGGGACCTGCCGCTCGTGGAACGCCCGGACGTTCTCGGTGGCAGTCTCGATGGCCCCCTTCAGGTCGTCGTCGAGCGACGCCCACGCGCGCTCGGCGTCGTCGGTGATGTCGAGGTTGCCCACCTCGCAGTCGTCGAACTCGCGGGCGAACTCGCGGAGGGCCACGTCACCTTCCTCGCGGACGCGCCCGAGGATGTCGCGCACGTCCTCGCGTACCGCCTCGACGCCGGCGTCGCGTTCGAAGAAGGCGACGCGCTCGGCCGGCGAGAGGTCGGCGACGGCTCTCGGTTGCATAACGGGGTGTTCGCGGGGGCCGGAAAAGACGGTTTCCATGCCGTGTGGTGCCGGGACGGCTGGCGACCGTTCCACGACTGCGCTACGGAGTTCGACCGAACGGGGGAACGGCCAGCCCCCGGCGGTTTCGTGAGCCGCTCCCCGCCGGTGTGGAGGTCCCCCACCGGCACCCGGGTATCGACAACCTATATATGAGAGGAGCACCACGAAATAGTTAGACGAGTCTAATCCGACTTCGAACATCTATCGAATCATGGTATCTAGAGAGCACACTCTGAGTCGACGCCGTGTGTTGCGAGCAGGTGGACTGGTGGGAATCGCGGGGCTGGCTGGCTGTACCAGCCTCGGCAGTACGGTGGGCGGGGGTGGCGACGACGGTGATGCAGACGACGACGGCCCCGTCGCCGTGGCCTCCTTCTTCAGTTTCTACGACTTCGCCCGGAAGGTGGCCGACGGTACCCCACTCACCGTGAAGAACCTCGTCCCGACGGGGTTGCACGGCCACGGCTGGGAGCCGAACTTGAGCATCACCCGCCAGATCGTGACCGCGGACGCGTTCGTCCACGTCGGCAAGGACTTCCAGCCGTGGGCGGACCGGGCCATCCAGACCCTGAAGGACGACGGGGTGGACACCGCACTCATCAACGTCCGCGAGGGTATCGAACTGGTGCCGCTCGCCGCCTCGCTCGACCGGGACGAGGAGGGCGTCGGGGAGAACCGCGGGCGCGACCCACACTTCTGGCTGGACCCCCAGCGCGCGAAGCGGGCCGTCGACAACATCACCGAGGGGTTCGTCGACCTGCTCCCCGAGCACGAGGACGCCTTCCGGGAGAACGGCGAGACGTACAAGACGGACGTCCTCGACCGGGTCGACGCCGACTACGAGGCCATCTTCGACGCCGCGAGCCGCGACGTGGTCCAGCTGGCCGCGCACAACGCGTTCCAGTACGTCGGTGAGCGCTACGGCGTCCGGATGCGACCGCTCGTGGTCAACCTCGCCGCCAGCGGGGACGTGAATCCGAGCGACATCACCGAAGCGAAGCGGGTCATCGACGAGAACGACATCCGGTACATCGGTGCGGGCGTGTTCGAGACGCTCAGGCCCGCCAAGCAGCTGGTGGCCGAGACGCCCGTCGAGGCGTACTTCCCGGTGACCCCCTACGCCGGCGTCCGCGAGGACTGGGTCGAGGCCGGCTGGGGCTACGAGGAGATCGCCTACAACATCAACATGCCCACGTTCGAGGTCGTCCTCGGGAACGAGGCACCCGAGGACGCCGGCCCCGAGGGCTGGGCGGCCGAGTGGAGAAACTTCGAATGAGCACCGAGGGCACACCTTCCGAGGCCGGTCCCGGCGCGCCGGTGGTCTCCGTCGCGGACGTGGCGTTCGGCTACACGAGCGTCCCCGTCGTCGAGGACGTGAGCCTCGACATCCAGCCCGGCGAGTACGTCGCCGTGGTCGGTCCGAACGGGTCGGGCAAGTCGACGCTCATGAAACTCGTGCTGGGCCTGCTCCGACCGGACGCGGGGGAGGCACGGCTGTTCGGCGAACCCGCCCACGCGTTCGACGACGGCGCGCGGGTCGGCTACGTCGCCCAGCACGTCTCGGCCGCCAAGGAGATGCCCATCACGGTCCGTGAGGTCGTGCGGATGGGGCGGTTCGCCCACGTCGGCTTCGGGACGCTCGGCGCGGAGGACGATGCCATCGTCGACCGGGCGCTGAAGACGGTCGGGATGAGCGGCTTCGCGAGGCGTCGCATCACCCAGCTCTCGGGCGGGCAGCGCCAGCGCGCGTTCATCGCCCGGGCGCTCGCCAGCGAGGCCGACCTCCTCGTGCTCGACGAGCCGACCGTGGGCGTCGACGCGGAGTCCGTGGAGGCGTTCTACGACCTGCTTCGGGCGCTCAACGACGACGGCATCACCGTCCTGCTCATCGAACACGACCTGAGCGCAGTCGCCGAACACGCCGAGCGGGTCGTCTGCATGAACCGCGAGGTGTACTTCGACGGCCCGACCGACGAGTTCGTCCAGAGCGACGCGCTGGCCCGCGCGTTCGGGACCACCGCGCGGTTCCTGACCGCCGGTGCGCCGACGGAGGCCGACGATGACTGAACTGCTCGGCCCCCTCGTGGCGCTCCTCGCGGGGGTGCTCGACCCGCTCGTGTTGCAGGGTGGGCTGGAGGCGCTCGGTGGGCCGGTGTACGATGCGCTGGCGCTCGTGCTCGAGGGCTGGTACCGCGTGATGGACTTCGTCTACGCGCTGACCGGCCTCGAGATGATCGACCCCGACTTCCGGTTCATGCACCGGGCCATCCTCGTCGGCCTGTGTATCGGCGTGATGGCGCCACTCATCGGGACCTTCCTCGTCCACCGCCAGCTCGCCCTCATCGGTGACGCGCTGGCCCACACCGCGTTCGCGGGCGTCGCCGTCGGCCTGTTCCTGAACGGCGTCCTCGAACTCGGCGTCTCGCCGTACCTCACGGCCGTCATCGTGGCGATGCTCGCGGCGCTGCTCATCGAACTCATCTCGGAGGTCACGGACGCCTACAACGACGTCTCGATGGCCATCGTCCTCTCGACGGGGTTCGCGCTCGGGACCGTGCTCATCAGCCTGAACGCCGGTGGCCTCTCGGTCGGCATCAACCAGTACCTGTTCGGTAACCTCTCGACCGTCTCGGCGGAGAACGCCGTCATCCTGCTGGCGCTGTTCGCCGTCATCGTCGGCACCGTCGCGCTGACCCGGAACCAGTTGCTGTACGTCACGTTCGACGAGGTGGCCGCCGAGGTGTCTGGCATCCCCGTCCGCTGGTACAACCGCGTGATGGTGATGCTCACCGCGATGGTCGTCGTCGGCGCGATGCAGATCATGGGCGTCATCCTCGTCGCCGCGATGCTCGTGGTGCCCGTGGCCGCGGCCTCGCAGGTCTCCCGGAGTTTCACCGGGTCGCTCCTGACGAGCGTCGTCCTCGCCGAACTGGCGGTCCTGCTCGGTATCGGCGTCTCGTTCTACGGTGAGGCGACCGCCGGGGGCGTCATCGTCCTCGTCGCCGTCGCCATCTACGTCGTGGCGGTGCTGGTCGGGAAACTACTGGCCCGGCGGGACCGCGAGACGCCGGTGTCGGTGGGTGCCATCGACACGGACCGGACGGACCCGACGGAGGCCGACTGACGATGGGCGACACCCGAAACCCTAACTCCGGCCGGCCGAAGAGGCGGACGAAGATGTTGAGCGCCGTCATGGAGGACTACATCAAGGCGATATACGTCATCCAGAACGAGACGGGCGAGCGGGTCTCCACGTCGGCGCTCGCGGAGTACCTCGACGTGACCCCACCGACTGTCTCCTCGATGGTGAAGAAACTCGAGGAGCGCGGCCTCGTCGACCGCGAGGAGTACAAGGGCGTCACGCTCACCGAGGACGGCGAACTCGTCGCGCTGGAGATCCTCCGGCACCACCGGCTGCTGGAGTCGTTCCTCACCGAGCAACTGGACTACGACTGGGCGGACGTCCACGAGGAGGCCGACCGGCTCGAACACCACGTGAGCGACGAGCTCGCGCGGCGCATCGCGGAGGCGCTCGGCAACCCGGGCGTGGACCCGCACGGCGACCCCATCCCCGACGCGGACCTCCGACTGCCCGAGGGCGAGGAGACGACCCGTCTCGCGGAGATGGCGGTGGGCGACCGCGTCCTCGTCAAGCGCATCCGCCACCAGGGCGACGAGGAACTGCGCTACCTCGCGGACGCGGGCATCCGACCGGGCGTCGAACTGACCGTCGTGGACGTGGCCCCGTTCGGGATGATGACCGTGGAGACGCCGGCGGGCGAGCAGTCGCTCCCGGACGAGATCACCCGGCTCATTGAGATCACGAGCGCCGAGGTCGAACAGGACGCCTCGGCCTGAGCGGGTCGGGTCGCCGCCTCGTCACACGCCTCGCGCGTACCAGTAGCCCGTCAGCACGACGATCGCGACGAGGCCCCCGAGGAAAAACAGCAGGAGTGGGTCGGGGTTCGCGAGGAGGCCAGCGGCCCCGCCCGCGACCGTGTCGGCGCTCGAGGCGCCCGCGTCACCGGCGGTCTCGGCGGACAGCGAGACGGCCGAGTCGGCCGTGGGGCCGGCGGGGGCGAGTAGTTCCCGCAGGCTCCCCGCGGCCGCGACTGCCACGGCGAGGAAGAGGTAGAGCCCCAGCACCCGTCCGAGGAGTCGAGAGAGCCGCGAACGGTCGTGTTCGTGACCGGCGAAGAGGACGACGGCCTCGCTCTTCGGGGCGAAGATGGTCATCTCGTTGCCCTTCTCGGAGTAGCCGACGCCGGCCGGCTCGATGAGGTCGGCCTCCTCCAGTCGCCCGAGGTGGTAGTGGACGTTCTGCAGGCTCGTACCGACCTCGTCGCGGACCTCCGGCGGCGTGCTCGGCTGTTCGTAGATGTGCGAGAGGATACGTCGGGCCGTCTCGCTGGAGAGCGCCTCGAACGCCCGGTCGGCTTCTACCCCTTCGATGTCGAGGACGCGGGCCGACTCCGGTGCGCGTTCGGACTCGACACGACGCGGTAACAGTCCCATCGCCCACCGATAGTGAACGGAGGTAGATGGGTCTTCCCGTGGTTCAAACGGTGGTTTGAGCTATCGTGGGGGACCATCGACTCGAGACAGAATCGGGAGTCGGTGGTTCGGTGGCGGGGCTAGGCGGTGCTGGGCGGTGCGGTCGAGTACACCCACCCGTCACGAGCGGCGAAGCCGCGAGTGGCGCAGTTTTTCCCCGCGTTTTCGCGACGAGCGGTTCGCGCCGCAGGCGCGAACCCGAGGAGTAAAACGTGGTTAGAGGTGACCCTGGTCCTCGAGGCCCTCCATGATGTCGTCGACGAGGTCCTCGACGGAGTCGTACGGGAACTCCTGACTGCCGCCACCCTTCGTGTTCAGTTCCATCGCGGTCATCGAGAAGTCCCCCGACTCGAACGTCGTGCCCGGCCCGGCCGGGAGCGCCGGCACGAGGTCCATCGGGCTGTTCACGGGGTAGTCGGCGCCCTCGAAGGCGTCGACGAACTGCTGTCGGAGGTCGTCCTTGTCTACCATAGCACACGAAGAGTACACTCACGTGGTGTTGTAAGTTGTGATTCGTGCATCGTTTACCGTGGCGGACGCCTCACTCCTCGCTGAGCGCCCGGTAGACGGCCCACGAGGGGTCGACGTCCGGGTGTTCGACGTGCTCGCCGTCGACGTAGACGCCCTCGCCGGCCGACACCTCGCCCACGACGGCCGCGGGCGTCCCACGGTCCTCGAGGGCCGCGACCACCGCTTCGGCGTCCGCCGGTGCGGCGGAGAGCAGGAGCGTCCCACAACTGGTGACGTGCCACGGGTCGACGTCGACGGCCGTACAGACGGCGTCGACGCCCGGTGCCATCGGCACCGCCGAGCGGTCCACGTCGAACCGCACGCCGGCGCCGCGGGCCATCTCGACCAGACCGCCCGCGACCCCGCCCTCGGTGGCGTCGTGCATCGCGGTCACCTCGCCGGCGGCGAAGGCGGCCCGTGCGTCGGCGACGGCGGCGATGTCGTCGACCCGTTCCCGCGCCGTCGCCAGCACCGCCGCCGGCAGGTCGAGTCGGTCGCCGAACAGCGTGGCGAACAGGCCCGCCACCTCCGCGGCGGGACCGGTGGAGACGACGAGGGCGTCGCCCGGTCGGGCACCGTCCGGACGGACCACGTCGGCCGGGTCGCCCACGCCGAACCCCGTCGCGGCACCGACCCACGAGGAGGCCACCCCGGAGTACCGGCCGGTGTGGCCCGTGACGACGCTCACGCCCAGCGACTCGGCGTGGTCGGCCATCCCCCGCCAGACGCGGGCCACCTCGTCGTCGGTCATCTCGGGCGGGAGGGTGAGCGCGACGGCGACGTGGGTGGGACCCACGCCGGAGACGGCGACGTCGGTCAGGCAGATGTCGAGGGCGAGTCGGCCGGCGCGTTCGAGGCCGAGCGCCGGCAGGATGGAGAGCGGGTCGGTGGCGGTGACGACGCACTCGCCGCCGACCTCGAGGACGCCGAAGTCGACGCCGTGTCTCGGGCCGACCAGCACGTCCGAGCGGGTCGCTCCGAGGTTCGGGTAGACGTGCCGTTCGAGGAACGCCCGGTCGAGTTTGCCGAGTGCGGGGGCCGGTTCGGGGTCGGGAGTCGGGTCGCTCACAGGAGGTGTCCCTCCGCCGGGTCGAAACCGACTTCGATGTCGCCCGTCGCCCGATCACGCGAGCGCACGAGTAACTCACGGCCCGCCCACGCACAGTGCAGGCGGTAGCTCTCGCCGAGGAACTCCACGTTCTCGACGCTGACGGGGAGCGTGACGACACCCTCGCCGAGCGTGAACGCCTCGGGTCGCACGGAGAGTGTCACCCGGTCGCCGGCCGGCCGGTCGGCCAGCTCGGGGAGCGGGACGGTCACCGCCGTGTCGTCGACCAGTCGGGCCGCACCGTCGGTCGTCACCTCGGCGTCGAGGAGGTTGTTGTCGCCGACGAACGCCGCGACGAACCGGGAGGCCGGTCGGCGGTACACGGTCTCGGGCCGGCCCACCTGCTCGATCCGGCCGGCGTTCATCACGGCGACACGGTCCGACACCGCGAGCGCCTCGGCCTGGTCGTGCGTGACGTACACCGTCGTCGTCCCGAGTTCGCGCTGGATACGCCGGACGGTCACGCGGAGCCGTTCGCGGAGGCGGGCGTCGAGCGCCGAGAGGGGTTCGTCGAGGAGGAGCAGGTCCGGCCCCGGCGCGAGCGCACGTGCCAGCGCGACCCGCTGGCGCTGCCCGCCCGAGAGTTCCGTCGGGTCGCGGTCGCCCATCCCACCGAGGTCGACGAGGTCAAGGAGGTGCTCGACGCGGGCGGCGGGCGAGCGGTCGTCCGGCGGGTCCCGGAACCGCAGCCCGTAGCCCACGTTCTCGCGGACGTTCATGTGGTTGAACAGGGCGTAGCTCTGGAAGACGATACCGACGTTCCGGTCCTCTGGGGGGCGGTCGGTGACGTCCTCGCCGTCGACTCGGACGGTCCCCTCGGTGGGCCTCTCCAGCCCCGCGAGCACCCGGAGCGTGGTCGTCTTCCCGCACCCCGAGGGACCGACGAGCGTGAAGAACTCTCCCGGGGCGACCGAGAGCGAGACCGAGTCGAGCGCGGTCACGCCGCCGTAGCGGACGCTCACGTCCTCGAGTTCGACGGCGACGGAGTCGTGGCTCACGGCTCCCTCCGCTCGCCGTTCGCGACCCCGAGCCGTCTCGCGCCACTCGACGGGGCGCACCTCACAGCTCGTACCTCCCCCCGAACCGGTCGATGACGAGGAAGCTCCCCGCGGTCACCACCAGGAGCACGGTCCCCATCGCCGTCGCCGGACCCAGACTCGGGCCGATGGAGCGGTTCCCGATGTAGCGTTCGAGCGCCACGGGCATGGTGGCGCTGTCGACACCCTCCGCGAGGATGACTGTGGAGTCGAACTCCCCGACGGAGATGGCGAACGCGAACGCCGCGCCCGCGAGGACCGCGGTGGAGACGAGGGGCAGCTCCACGTCCAGCAGGGTCCGAACGCGCGAGGCGCCGAGCGACCGGGCCGCGTCCACGACCCGCGGGTCGAGACCGCCGAGCGCGGGGGCGACGTTCCGGGTGACGAACGGGTAGGCCGAGACGGCGTGGGCCGCGACCACCGCGACGGCGCCCGTGACGACGATACGCTGGCCGAACAGCACGGTCCCGAACACGAGCGTCTGGAGCAGGCCGAGCCCGACGACGACGCCCGACACCGCGAGCGGCGCGGTGAGGACGGCCTCGGCCGCTCTGGACCCCCGACCACCCCGAACCGAGAGGACGCTGACGACGACGCCCATCGGCACCGCGATCGCGAGTGTCCCGACGCCGAACGCGAGCGAACGGAGGACCGCCGGGAGGGGACGGACCGTCCCCGCCGCGGCCGCGGTCTGCTGGTCGAGGAGGAACGCCCAGTAGGCCGTCGTGAACGTGCCGCTCGGGTCCGTGACGCTCTCGACGACCATGCTCAGGAGTGGCCCGACGAACACGACGACGACCACCGCACCGTACCCGAGGAGCGCCACACGGACCGGGTCGGCCAGCGAGCCGACCCCGTCGAACAGGGGTCGCCGGGGGAGCGGCCGGCCACGGTCGGTGGTGCCGGCGGTACGGGCCTCGTAGCGGAGGTAGAGGTAGGTGAGGGAGAGCGTGAGCACCGTCTCGATGGTGCCGATGGCCGCCGCCTCGGTCAGCGCGAGGTCGCCGACCCGCGCGTATAGCCACACCTCCAGCGTCGCCAGACGCAACCCACCGAGCGCGAGGACGATGGGGAACGTCATGAACGTGAACACGAACGTCAGCAGCGCCGAGGTGAGCAGCGCCGGCCACAGTTGCGGGAGGACCACGTCGCGGAACGCCCGCCGCGGCGAGGCCCCCATCGTGCGGGCCGTCTCCACGCCGGAGGCGTCGACGGACTCCCACGCCGCCGTCACGAGCCGGGTCACGAGCGGCGCGTTGTAGAACGCGTGGGCGAGGACGATGATCTCCAGCGTGAACAGGAGCCGGACCGGCCCCAGCCCGAAGACGCCGAGGACGTCGTTGAACACGCCGTTGGCACCGAACATCGCGAGGAAGCCCACCGCGACCATCACGGAGGGGAGGACGAACGGGAGGATGGTGAGCGACCGTATCGTCCGGCGGCCGCGGAACTCGAACCGCGAGAGGAGGTAGGCGCCGGGGAGGCCGAGCGCCACGCTGGCGACGGTGGAGAGCGCCGCCTGGTAGGCGGTGAACCCGACGAGGCCGAAGCCGAGCGGTGGGACGTCGAACGGCGAGAGCGTGACGTCGGCCAGCCACGCCGCGACCCCACCGGGCACCCCGAGCGGGTCGGCGAACAGCCCGCTGGCCGCCCCGGTGTAGAACGGGTCGGCGAGCACCGCGAGCAGCGGCCCGGCCGTCAGTCGCCCCCCGTCGACGAGCGCCTGCAGGAGGACGCTCCCGACCGGGTGGTAGAACGTGACGACGAGGACGGCCAGCGTGCCGAGGGTGCCGAGTGCGAGTGCGTGTCGCTCGAGCGACTCGCGGAGCGCGCTCACGGGCAGGCTCCCCCGACGCTCAGTTGCTGGCGACCTGCCGTGCCCAGTCTTCGATCCACGTGCTGACGTTGCCTGCGAGTTCGTCGTACGTAAACGTGACCGCTTCCGGGGGTTCGTAGGCGTACTGTGAGAACTCCTCGGGCATCTCGACCCCCGCCACGGCTGGGTACTGCACGTTCCGGGAGGCCACCTCGCGCTGTGCCTCGGGGGTGAGGACGAACTCCATGAACTGGCGGGCCAACTCGCCCTCGTCCGTGCCGGCGAACATCGCCATCGCCTCCGGGTTCGCGTACCCCTGGTCTTCGACGAAGCCGACCTGGTGACGGCTCATGTCCACGTCCGGGCCGTGGTAGTAGACCTGGTCGGTGGAGTACGAGACGACCATCGGCGCCTCCTCGGCGAGGTAGGCGTTGTACGCGGGTTCCCAGTCGTCCAGGATGGTGACGCCGTTGTCCAGCAAGCCCTGCCAGTACTCGAGGTAGCCGTCCTCGCCCTTGGCGTCGATGGTCCAGAGCAGGAACGCCCGGCCGGGGTCCGACTGCTGGGCGTTCTGCGTGATGAGCGCGTCCTCGAACTCGGGTTCGAGGAGGCCGTCGAAGGTGAACGGGCCGGACACCTCGTTCTCGTCGTAGACGAGCGTGATGTAGCCCGTGTCGTACGCGATGGCGCGGCCGTCCGGGTCGATGCGGAGGTCGGACTTGACGTTCGTCGCCCCGTCGAGGTCGGCCTCCACCCTGACGAACAGGTCCGAGTCGAGCCGTTCGTCCGCCCGGACGAGCTCGCCCGTGTTCAGACCGACGTACAGGTCGGCGTCGATGGGCGCATCCTGCTGGGCGCGCTGGATGTACTGGTTCAGACCGTTCTCGGGCGTGACGAACTCCACCGTCGCGTCCGGGTACTCCGACTCGAACGCGGACTTGAGCCAGTTGCCCGCGGTGCCCTCACCGGTGAACGAGGAGTAGGTCGCCACGGTGAGCGTGCCGCTCGGTGCGCCGCCGTCACCGACGAACCCGGTGCACCCGGCCAGCCCGACCGCACCCGCGGTGCCGACGCCGGTCAGGAACGTACGTCGTTTCATAACCGAGTGGTTGCACCCAGTGGTAGATAAGTGGCGTGGTGCCGGACGAGGGGGTCGCGTCGCTCGTCGATGTCGCCGTCGGAGAGCCGTGGCCGCCGCTGACCGGTCGGCGTCGAGAGAAATCGTGTCGTGTGGTTCGCCGCGTGAGCGGGCGTGAGTGGTTCCGTCGCGTCTACAGGCGCGTCAGGTTCGCCGCGCGGGGACCCTTGGGGGAGTCCTCAATCTCGAACTCGACCTCCTGGCCCTCCTCGAGGTCCGGGCCGCCCACGTCCTCCATGTGGAAGAAAACGTCGTCGTCAGAGTCCTCAGTGTCGATGAAACCGTAGCCGCCAGTGTCGTTGAAGAAATCAACCTTTCCGGTTGCCATTGCGAGTAGACGGAGCGGAGTGCCACGTATAAGGCCTCCGATGTTCGTCCAGAAATGACGACCCGAGATAGACGCACGGTCGACGCTCGTGCGATACGACACGAGTACTCTACCGTACAGTCGGTTCCACGCTGGATTCTCGACGCATCCGGCGAGGTTCCGGGGTCTCCCAGCCGTATCGGCACTTTCTGCCGGTTCTGTGAGGTGCGTGGGCGGACCACACGGTACTCGAGGGGCGGCGAGGGTACCGCGCCCGGCGACGGGTGGTGTCACCGTCGGTCTACGAGTCGCCCCGAGTTCGCGAGTTCGACCCTACCGTTCCGACGAGCCTGACCCCACGGTCGTCCGGTGGAGTCGCCCCACGCACCCACCGACCAGCCGACGACTCCGGTAGCCCACCGCGTCGACGGTGTTGCCGAGCAGGTTCGCGGCGTGGATGGCCCGGACGTACGCCCGGAGGTCGGCGGCCGTCTCCGGCCCGTAGGTGTCGACGAGCGTCGCGATGGCCTCCCGGCCGGGGTGGCCGTCCGTCTCGGCGTACCGCTGCGCGAACACGAGCGCCGGGCGTTCGTGGTCGTCGACGACCGCGACGCCGTCCCGTTCGAGGATGGCGTCCACCGTCGACTGGTCGACGCCGGCCTGTCGCGCGAGGCCGGCGTGGAAGCGGGCGCAGTACCGACACTCGTTGACGGCGGTCGTGGCGAGCATCAGCCGTTCGGCGAACGCCGGCGAGACGCGATCCGAACGGTTCGCTCGGACCAGCGCGGGGACGTTCAGGAGGCCCCGGGCCGCGTGGTGGGGGACCGTCCGAGGCGTGAGCGTTCGCTTGCGGAACTCGTCGGGTGGGCTGTTCGGGGTGTCGGAGGTCACTGCGCGTTCTACGCGCCCGGCGGGCAAAAGCACGCACGTGGACTCCTCAGGCGCGCCGTGTCGACCGGTCGGCCTCGTGGGACGTGGCCACCGCTCGGCGGCGGTGGAGTGTCGCCCGGAACACTAACGACCAGTCTCATCCCGAGGCGGCGTGCCGCGTCGACTGGGAAACCCTCGTGCCGGGCGGTCCGCGCCGGCTGGCGCGGACGGGTGCCGAGACGGCGTCAGCCGTCGAGGCAGGTGGCGCTGCGCGCGCCGGTCGGGCACTCCTTTCGGGCGAGTGCCAGCTCCACGTGCTGTCGCGCACCCGGGTTCTCCGCACCATCACCGCACCCTGATACGTACTCCGGGCGGGGACTTGAGGTACGCACGACACCTAGCGCGGCGAGGGGTTTCCCTGTTACGAACCTTCAGGTGTCGGGAGCGCGTAGGTGTGGTGTGAGCGAGACAGCGACGGACGTGGCCGACGGGGCGCTGGCGGAGGTGCCCGAAGGTGGGGCCGTCGTCCTCTTCGACGGCGTCTGTAACTTCTGCTCGTGGTCGGTCCGGTTCATCCACGAACACGACGACGGGACGCTCCGCTTCGCACCCCTCCAGTCCGAGGTTGGGGCCGCGCTCCTCGAACGGCACGGACTGGCGGCGGACTACTTCGACTCGCTGGTCTACCTCGGCGAGGACGGGGTCCACACCAAGAGCGACGGCGCGGTCCGTATCGCCCGGCACCTCGAGCAACCGTGGCGCGCCCTGTGGCTCGCGCGGGTCGTCCCCCGCCCCGTCCGTGACGTGGGGTACGACCTGCTCGGCCGGGTCCGCTACCGGCTCTTCGGCAAGAAGGAGTCCTGCATGATCCCTGGCCCGGACCTTCGCTCACGGTTCCTCGACGACCCCACCGACGAGTTCGGGACCGCCGGTCAGACCGCGTAGTCGTCCTCGCGTATCTGGCAGTACCGACCCCGCCGGTAGCGGAACTTCGTCCACTTGTAGCCCGCGAAGAGCTTCGCGCCGTAGAGTCCCGCGAAGAGGGCGTCCTTCACGTCGTAGAAGCCGTCCTCGGGCATGATGGAGTCGACGAGGCCGAACGTGCGGTCCCAGTCGTCGGGGCCGTACCCATCGACCATCTCGGCGAGTGCCACCGACCGGAGCACCTCGTCGCCCATCGCGCGCTGCCACTCCGTGTTGTACGCGCGCATCGCGCCGAGCGCGGCGAGACGCCCGGCTATCTGACCCGACCGGACGGCGGTGTGGTCCCCGCCCTCGTGGAACGCGCTCGTCGCGCCCATCGCCCCGCCGACCACGGCCACGTTCGCCCGCGTGGGCGACTCGATGGGGCGGGTGGAGGAGATGGGGTACGTCTCGGTGCCGCCGCGCTTGCCGCGGTCCTCGACGAGCTGGAACGCCTCGACGCCGAGGTCCGGGTACACCTCCTCGATGAGCCGTTCGATGTACGTCTTACCAGCGGGGATTCGCTCGTCCTCGGGGCGCAGGAGGCGGTAGCTGTCGCGGTCCTCCAGTTCGTCGATGTCGAGGCCGATGGGCATCGTCAGGCCCACGCGCGCGACGTTGCCGTCGTTCGGGAACACCCACGGGTAGGCGGTGTGCCCGGGCATGTACCCCCACCAGAACTTCAGGCGGTCGGGTTCGTACACCTCGTCGGGTATCTCGCGGTACTCCTGGTAGGCGATGTGGTTGGCCGTGTTCGTGGCCATCCGCTCGAACTCGCCGTCGGGGAGGAGCGGCTCGAGGACCGTGCCCGTGATTGTTCGCTGGGGGCCGTCCGCGAGTATCAGGTAGTCGGCTCGGATCTCCGTGCCGTCCTTGAGCGTCAGGGTGTGGCTCGGCGTCCCGACGAGGTCCGAGTCGACCGAGCGGACGCCCGTGCCGACCCGATACTCCGCGCCGGCGGTCTCGGCTCGCTCGCGGAGCCAGTCGTCGAACCGAGCGCGGTGCATCGTGAAGCCGAAACCGGGGTACGAGGAGTCGATGCCGGTCGAGTTCAGGTTCACCTCGCTGTTCGGACCGACGAAGTCCGCCCCGGTGAGTTCGCGGTGCTTGACCCACCCGGGGATCTCCTCGTCCAGGTCCATGATGTCGACCCAGTAGTCGAGGATGCCCGCGGCGTCCGTCGAGTCCGGCCCCAGCTCCTCCCGGTCGGCTCGGGGGACCCCCTTCTCGACGACGAGGGTATCGGCCCCCTCGCTGGCCGCCGCGTACCCGGCGGAGGAGCCAGCGGGCCCCCCACCGACGACGGCGACGTCTACGTTGCGCATATCACGGTGGGTGTCCGGGGCCGGCTTAAATCGATTGACCGCGCGGTGGGTGTGGTGTCGGGTCGGTCCCAGCCAGTCCCCCGTGGGAGGAGCGAGTGGGGCGCCATCCGCGGGGGAGACGAGGTTACTAGCACGGTACAGGCTGTACCGTGACGCGTCGGTCTGCCCGCTGGCCCGAGGGACTGGGAAGACGACTCGAGACAGAAGAGGCGGTCTCAGTCTTCGAGCGGCTGGATGAGTTCGACGACGTGCCCGTCGGGGTCCTTCACGAAGGCCGTCCGCGCGCCGGCCTCTGGCTGGTCGCCCGGTTCCTTCACGACACCGTGGTGCTCGATCTCCGCGAAGGCCGCGTCCACGTCCTCGACGCCGACCGCGAGGTGGTCCCACGTCTCGCCGTGGTCCTCGGGGGTCACGCCCCGCGTCTCCGAGAGCTGTAGTTCGACGCCGTTCTCGTCGGCGACGTAGCGGTTGCGCGTCTCGCCGTCGGCCGTCTCGAACTCCCACGAGAACTCGAAGCCGAGCTGTTCGGTGTACCACTCGACCGACCGGTCGGCGTCGGCCACGTTCAGGCAGGTGTGCAGGAACTGCATACCCGTTCGCCGGACGGGGAGGGCAGGAACCTTGCGATACGGGCGAGGGGCGCAGGCCGGCCCCGACCCGCACCGTCCCTGCCGTAGCACACTTGACCCCGGCACACCTACCGAAGGTCGATGGGAACGGACTGGCGAGCGGTGGGCGTGGGCACGCTGTGGGGTCTCGGCCACCTCGCGGTGCTCTCGGTGCCGCCGTTCGCCAGCCTCCGCTGGAGTGCCGTCCCGCTCGTCCTCGCGACGGGGCTGCTCGCGGGTGCGGCCACGGGCCGCATCGTCGACCACGTCGAGGGGGGTGGTCGCCACGGTCTGCTCTCGGGGGGCGTGACGGGCGGCTGTTTCGCCGTCGCCTTCTGGGTGGCGCTCTCCTCGCCCGGCATCGACGCGGGCGTGTTCTCCGCGTTGAACTACCTCCTCGCGACGAACGCGCGGTACTTCCCGGTCATCGCCACCCACGGCGAGTACGTCGTCGCCGCCTTCGCCGTCCTCGGCGGGTTCGGTATCGCCTTGCTCGGGGAGTACGCCGGCCGCCGGGCGCCCGAGCGTGGCGACGACTTCCTCCTCGTGGAGGAGTAGCCCGAGTCCCCGCGCCGGACGTTTCGACGGTTCTGCGAGTTCCTTCAAGAGGTATCGGGAGTTCGCAGTCGGTATGCCAACCCCGATATACGGCGGTCCCGACGGCGAGTTCCACACCGGCATCGAACTGCTGAAGCGCACGCAGGACGACAGCTGGGGATTCCTCATCGGTTACGAGGACCGGCTCGTGCTGTCGAGCCCGGCGGGAGAGGAACGGCTCTACGTCGAGGTCCCCGAGCACGAACTCCCGGCCGGCATCCACGAGGAGAACGGCGTGGTCGTGGACGAGCGAATCGTCTGAGCGAACCCACCGGGCGACACGGGAGGTCGCGGTCGCGGGGTAGTGCTGTCACCACCCGATTCGCGACCCGCTCCGAGGGCCGAAGGCCCGAGGAGCGCAGTGGTTCCCCACGTGTTTGCGAGCAGTGCGGGGCCGGAGCTCCCGCATACCGTGCGAACGGCGGCTTCGCCGTCCTCGGATATCTCCGATGGGCTGCGGAAGACGCGGCGCGTCTTCCGAGCGCCGTGAGCAGAGAGTGGTCGCGCTTCGCGCGACCCGACGAGTGAAAGGTGGGTTCCTACAGGTAGCCTTCTCTGGCGAGCAGTTCCCCGTTCAGGATGCTCGCCCCTGCCGCCCCCCGCAGCGTGTTGTGCGACAGGCAGTTGTACTGGACGCCCTCCGGCGTCTCGCGGAAGCCGCCCGCGGAGACGGCCATCCCGTCACCGAGCATCCGGTCGAGTCGGGGCTGGGGCCGCTCCGGGTCCTCGAACGTGTGGATAAGCGGCGCGGGCGACGAGGGGAGGTCCGCGCTCGGGTAGTCGGCCATCGCCTCGGCGGCGGATTCGGTGGTCACGTCCTGCGCGGTGTCGGCCCAGACGTTCTCGAGGTGGCCGTCGAGCGTCGCGATGCGGTTGCACGATGCCGAGACGTCCATCCCGTGGAGGTCGAGTTCGGCGCCGTCGAACCCGCCGAGCAGTTTACGCGACTCGTCCTCCATCTTCTCCTCCTCGCCTCCGATGTGGGGGATGGCGTTGTCGAGGATCTCCATCGAGGTGACGCCGGAGTAGCCGGCGCCGGAGACGGCCTGCAGGGTCGAGACGTGGACGCGTTCGAGGCCGAACTGGTCGAGCGCCGCCAGCGTGGGGACCATCGTGATGGTCGAGCAGTTCGGGTTCTTCAGGAGCGCGCCGTCCCAGCCGCGCTCGTCGCGCTGGACCTCGAGGAGATCGAGGTGGTCGGCGTTCACCTCGGGGATGACGAGCGGGACGTCCGGGTCCATCCGGGCGTTCGAGGAGTTCGAGGAGACGACGTAGCCCGCCTCGGCGAGACCGGGCTCGACCGCCTCTCCGACCGAGGAGGGGAGCGACGAGAACAGGAGCGGCACGTCGTCCGGGATCTCGTCGGCGTCGGTGGCCCGGACCGTCATCTCGGCCACGCTATCGGGGATGGGGAAGTCCAGCCCCCACTTGGCGGCGGCGCGGTACGACCGCCCGGCCGAGGCCTCGCTGGCGGTCAGTGCGGCGATCTCGAAGTCGGGGTGCGGGTCGAGCAGCTGGACGAGTCGCTGGCCCACGGCGCCCGTCGCGCCGAGGATGCCTACGCGGATGCTCATTGTCACGGATAGGGACGAGGCTCCTCTAAACGGTTCCGAAAGCCACAACCGGGCGGCGGGATGCGGCCGGCGAACCGGACGTCCGTCCAGTGGGCCGACTCAGTCGTCGGTCGGCGCGGCGTCCGCGTCGCTGCCGTCGGCGGCATCGCCACCGGGGGACCCCACCCCCCGCGTCGCGTCGGCGTCGCGCCAGCCGCCGCGGCGGAACCACCCGAACGCCAGTCCGGCACCGAGGACGTTCGAGACGACGAACGCGGCCCAGATACCGGTCGGGCCGAGGTCGAGGCCGATCGGCTGGGAGGCGAACCACGCCGTCGGGAGGCGGATGGCCGCGAGCGTGGAGATGGAGATGGCCGCCGCGACGATGGTCTGGCCGGCCCCGCGGAACGCGCCCGAGTACGATCGGACGATGCCGATGAAGCCGAACGAGGGCGAGACGATGCGGAGGAAGTTGGCGCCCTCGGCGATGACCTGCGGGCCGTCGGTGAACAGCGCCACGATGGGTTCCGCGAAGACGAACGTGACGACGCCGGCGAGCGCGAGGACGACGAACGAGGCCTTCGCGGCGAAGTCGGCGGTGGCCTGCGCGCGGTCCTGTTTGCCCGCGCCGATGTTCTGCCCGGCCATCGTCTCCACCCCACGAGCGACGGCGATGGCGGGGAGGAAGATGGTCGAGAAGACGCGCACCCCGACACCGAACGCGGCGACGACGGTGGTGGAGTAGAGGCCGACGATGATGAGCATCAGGTTGACCGACACCGCCCGGCCGGTCCCCTCGATGCTGGCCGGGACGCCGATGTCGAGCATCCGCCGGAAGTAGCCCAGTTCGGGCGTCATGTCGCCCAGGTGGATGCGGACCCCGCGGTTACCACGGAACATGATGGCGAGACCGACGACCATCGCCAGCCCGCGGGAGATGACCGTCGCGTAGGCGGCCCCCTCGACGCCCAGCTGGGGGAGGCCGATGGCGGGCACGCCGAAGATGAACAACGGGTCGATGACGATGTTGAGGACGACCGTCCCGAACTGCACGAGCATCGGCGTCACGGTGTCGCCGTACCCCCGCATCAGCGCCGTGAACACGAAGAAACCGAACATGAGCGGGAGGCCGGCGGAGATGACCCGCATGTAGTCGGTGGCACCCTCGAGGACGACGGGTTCGGCCCCGAAGATGGTCAGCACGTCACCCACGAACAGCAGGCCGAGGATACCGAGGATGGCGCTCACGACGAACGAGAACGTGATGGTCTGGGAGGCGGCGAACTCCGCCTGTCGCTCGTCGCCCTTCCCGACGTTCTGCGCGACGAGGACGCTGCCGGCCACGCTCACCCCGAAGCCCAGTGAGATGAGGAGGAACACCATCGGGAACGCGAACGTGATGGACGCGAGCGCCTCCTTCGAGAACTGGCCGAGCCAGAACGTGTCGGCGAGGTTGTAGGCCGTCTGGAGCAGGTTCGTGACGACGATGGGCAACGAGAGGAAGAACAGCGGCTTCGCGATGCCCCCCTCCGTCAGGTCGACCTGCTCGCGGCCGCGGAACACGGTGGCGAACTTCTCGCGGAGCCAGTCGAGCCGACTCACGCGGCCGCCTCCTCGACGAACAGGTCGTCGACGTAGTCACGGAGCGCCGACTCGGCGGCCGTCGTCTCCCGGTCCAGCGCCACCCGACGCGTGTGGGCACCGCTCGAGACGGTCACGACGAACTCGGCGGCCGTCTCGGGGGACACCTCCGCGCGGAGCAGGCCGGTTTCGGCCGCCCGCTCCAGCGTCGTGGTCAGTTCGCCGCGGAGGTACGCGTCGAACTCGGCCAGACGCTCGCGCAGCGCCGGGGCGTACGGTGCCTGCGCCTTCAACTCCAGCATCGCCGTCCGGAACTCCGCGTCCGCGTCGCCCCCCGGCGGCTCGAACAGCAACTCGACGAGCGCACCGAGACGCTCGCGCGGCCCGTCGCTCTCGACCGCGTCGACCCGCTCGCGGAAGGAGTCCAGCAGGAACTCGAGGAACGACTCCAGCAGCGCTGCCTTCGACTCGTAGTGGTAGTGCAGCGCGGCCTTGCTCAGGTCCGACTCGTCCGCGATGTCCTGCATCGTCAGGTCGGCGTAGCCGTGTCGACAGAGTGCGCAGTAGGTGGCCCGCATGATGCGGTCCGTCGTCTCACCCCGCTCGGGGGCGTCGCTCTCGCTCATTGCACTTACTGACTGGCCAGTCAGACAAGTATCCGTCGGAACGTGGGTCGACCTGCCGGTGTCGAACGCGTGGCGAGAACGGGGAGGAGACCGGCTTACGCGGCGACGGGACGCTTCTTTCGGGTGATGTACCCGGCGATGCGGTTGCGCACGCCCTTCGACTCGACGTTGGTCACCTCGCCGATGACGTCCTTGTTGTGCTCGAAGTCGTGGGAGAACGCGTCGGGATAGCGCTCAAGCAGTCGGTTGCCGATCTTCTTGATGTAGGCGGGTTTGATGGCCATTACCGGTCGAAGGGCGGTTCGCCACAAAAGCGGTTCGGAACGGACGCCCCCGCGGCCACCCTCACGACCCCACGTCGGCTCTCACCACTCCGCGTCGGCGTACTCGCGGACCCGCGCGTACGCCTCCCGCTCGGCCGGCCCACCGGCCCGGGCGACCACCGACTCGAGCCACCGCAACCGCTCGAGCAACGCCGTCCGGTCGTAGCCGGGCACGTCCAGACGCGACACCGCGACGGTGGCCTCCACGACGGCGCCGTACCCACGGTTGAACGTCGGCACCGTCCGCTCGCGCACGACCGACTCGGTCGGTGCGAGCGCCCAGTCGACCCACTGGGTGTCGCCCTCCTCACCCGAGCGGTGTTCCGTCACGTCGACGCGGACCCACGCGGCCGCCTCGTCGATGACCGGGTCGTCCTGCTCCCGGACCGAGAGCGCGGCGTCCACGAACGTCCGCGGGTCGGCCACGAACTGGACGACGCCCTCGCCACGCTCGTCGAAGTTCCGCCACGTCCGGGTCCGGCCCCACGTCCGTGCGGTGACGCGGTCCCCACCCACCTCGTCGAGTGCCGGCGCCCGCAAGCCGAGGGCCGCGAGGTTCCAGCGCTCGTTCGGCCCGAGCGTCGTCACGACGCTCTCGGTGACGCCACGGAGTCGCACGGCGTCGGGCCACCCCTCGGCGCCCATCTCAGACCTCCAGCCCCCGCTCGAGGGCGACGAACAGCGCCCCCGCGGTCAGGTCGGCCGTCGTCCCGGGGTTGATGCCGCGCTCGACGAACTCGTCGGCCAGCGCCTCCGCCTCTTCTTCGCCGTCGAGGGCGGCGCGTGCCCGCCTCGTCGCCTCCGTCGCGCGCGCCTCGTCGGCCGTCTTCGCGACGAAGGTGTCCACCTCGTCGACCAGCAGTCGGAGGAAGACGCGTGCGGCGCGGTCGGGAGCCGACCCCTCGTCGGCCAGGAGCCACTCGGCGGCCTCGAAGGTGCGTTCGAACCCGCGCACCCACTCGGCAGCGACGCCGTCCACCTCGGCGGAGAGTGCCATCACGTCCGCCAGTGTCAGGCCGCGCTCGCGGAGCGCCCGCTCGGCCGCGCCCCCGCGGCGCACGTCCAGAGCATCCAGCCCCTCCGGCGGGTCCCCGACGGCGACGTCGACGTGTTCGAACGCGCGGTAGAACGCGACGGCGTCGTCGACGGTCGTGTCGGCGACGACGTGCTCGACGGCCTCGGTGGTCAGGGCGCGGCCATCGCTCCCAGCCCGGACGAGCGGGACGAGGAGGAGGAGCGCCCCGAACTGCGTGTTCCCGCCGCGCTGGTGGGACATCCCCTCGACGGCGCGCTCGAACGCCTCACCGACGGCGTGGTCGTGGTCGGCGGCGAGCGCGAGGCCCCGGCGTGCCCCCACCGCGCCCGCGAGGAAGTGCTCGAAGCGCAGGTCGTCGTGGTCCCGGTGCCGGTCGACGTTGCCCGGCTTGGGCGTGCCGGCCACCTCCAGCAACAGGGCGAGTTCGGCGTTCTCGACGGACGTTCGGGGTGAGTCGCGACCGGTCACGCCGTCACCTCGCGGTCGGCGAACCACGCGTCGACGGCCTCGCGGACCCGGCGCAGGACGACGGGGTCGTCGCTCGGGCGGCCCACACTCACCGCGTCGGCGCCGTACTCGAGATACTCGGTCGCCGTCGCGCGGTCACGGACACCGTTGTTCGCGACGAGGAAGCAGTCACACGCCTCGCGCACCTCGCGAACGACGGGTTCGGAGTCCATCGCGTCGACGTGGAGCCAGTCCGCCCCCGCGGTTTCGAGCGCGGCCGCGAGGGCGGGGAGGTCGACCCCCTCGACCTCGGTCCGGACCTTCACGCTCGTCGTGGCGAACTCGCTGGCCGCGGCGACCTGGTCGCACAGCCGGTCGGTGTCGCGCAGGAGCGTCTCGCCGGCGCCCGCCTCGCGCATCTCCGCCTGCCGGCAGTGGGCGTTCACCTCGAGGACGGCGTCGTGGCCGGCGCAGACCCGCGCCACCTGTCGGAGCGGCCCGAGCGTCGTCGTCCGGACGTTGACGGAGGGCCGGACCTCGAGGTCCGCGACGGCGTCGAGTTGCGCGCCGACGAACGCGACGGGGTCGTCGGGCAGGAACTCGGAGCGGTCCCGGTCGACGAGCCGGCGGGCCGCCTCCCGGGTCGGCCCGTCGAGTGAGACGCCTCCGAGGAACGCACAGCCGACGTACGGGGCGGCCCGCCGGGCCCACGCGGCGTCGGCTGCCCCCGAGAGCGACGCGACGGCCACGCGGGGGGTGAACGTCACGCGACGACCTCCAGCGCGTCCTTCACCGCGAGGGCGACCCGTTCGGCGTCGTGGTCCTCGTCGAGCGAGGTGTCCGTGTGGATGACGGGTCGGTCGAGTTCGGTGTCGTCCTCCGTATCGAGGACGAACGCGTCGGCGAACGGGTAGGCCTCCGCGACGCCCGCGGTGGAGGCCTCGTAGCCCATCGCCGCCATCAGGGTCGCCGCCGGCCCCGAGTAGAGTTCGTCGCCCACGAACGGGGAGACGGCGACGACGGGCGTTTCGTGCAGCGCGCGCTCGAACTCCTCCATCGCGACCATCGGCCCGATGCTCGTGATGGGGTTCGACGGCCCGACCACGACGGGTTCGGTGAGCGCAGTCAGCACCCCGTCGGTCGGTTCGGCGGCCTCGGCCCCCCGGAACTCGACCCGGTCGACCGGTGGCTCGGCCCGGTGGCCCACCCACCACTCCTGGAAGTGCTGGAACGGCTGGCGGCCCGGCCCGCCGTCGACGTGGACGAGCGAGGCGACCGGGTCGTCGCTCATCGGCAACAGCGTCCGCTCGACGTCGTAGGCGGCCGCGAGGATATCCGTCACCTCGGTCAGGGTGCGGCCCTCGTCGAGCAGCGAGGTGCGGGTGAGGTGCAGCGCCCGGTCGCGGTCGCCGATGAGCATGAACTCCGCGACGGCCGAGAACCGGCGCCAGTTCGCCAGCGGTCGACCCTCGGTCTGCAGGCGCTCGGGGAGGTAGCCCGGTCGGCCGTCGAGGCCGGCCTTCGTCGCGAGCCGCTCGAGTTCGCGGTGGGTCTCGTCGGTGTCGCCAGCGATGCCCCACCACCGGTCCCGTTCGAGCATCTCCGCGTCGAGGAACAGCACCGTGTCGATGTCCGGGCAGACGAGGTGGCCCCCGAGCACCACGTCGTCGCCGGTGTTCCCGATCACGGTGGTCTCGGCCGGGGGGAACACCGCGTCCGCGCCGGCCAGCAGTTTGGGCGTCCCCGTCCCACCGGCGAGGAACGTCGTCATAATCGGACTATGAGAGCACCCGAATTAGGGCTTGCGCTGTCTCGATATTCAGTGAGAGCGACCGCCCGAGACGCACTGGCTCGATGCCGGAGGCTTATCTGCGAACGCGACGAACCCTCGGCCAATGAACACCATCAAGGACAGCGTCCACGACCACATCGCCGTCCGTGGCGTGGCCGAGGAACTCCTCGACACGCCGCCCGTCCAGCGCTTGCGACACATCAAGCAACTCGGGACGGTCGGGATGGTCTACCCCTCCGCCAACCACACCCGCTTCGAGCACTCGCTCGGGGTCTACCACCTCGCCGAGGAGGCGCTCGGCCACCTCGGTGTCGAGGGACGGAACGCCGACCGGGTCCGCGCCGCCGCCCTCCTCCACGACGTGGGGCACGCCCCGTTCTCGCACAACACCGAACACCTCGTCGAGCGGCGGACCGGCAAGATGCACGACGAGGTCCACGACCTCATCGAGCGCGGCGAGGTGGCGCGCGTCCTCGAACTCCACGACCTGAACCCCCGGAAGGTCGCCGACCTCGTCGCCGGGAAGGGCCGGTTCGGCCAGCTGGTCTCCGGTGAACTCGACGTCGACCGGATGGACTACCTCGTCCGCGACGCCCACCACACCGGCGTCCCGTACGGGACCATCGACCACGGCCGACTCGTCCGCCAGTTGCGGTTCGTCGAGGACTCGCTCGTGCTCGCGGAGGGGAACGTCCAGAGCGCGGAGTCGCTCCTGCTGGCCCGCGCCCTGATGAACCCGACCGTCTACAACCACCACGTCGCGCGCATCTCGAAGGCGATGCTCCGGCGCGGGTCCGAACGACTGCTCGATGCGAGTGTCGTCGACGCCGAGACGTTCCGTCGGTGGGACGACCACGACCTGCTCGTCGCGCTGCGGACCCACGAGGAGAGTGCCGAGTTCGCGGACCGACTCGACCGGCGCGACCTGTTCAAGCGTGCCGTCTGGGCCGAGTACGACGACGTCGACGACGACCTCATCGACGCCGACCACGAGCGCGTCCTCGAGTACGAGGCCGACATCGCCGAGGCGGTGGGCATCGACCCGGAATCGGTGGTCATCGACGTCCAGCCGCGACCGAGCATGAAGGAGTCCACCTCGCGGGTCGTCGTCAACGGGGAGGTCCGCCGACTGGGCACGCAGTCGGGACTCGTCGACGCGCTCCGACAGGCCCAGACCGAGCAGTGGCGACTCGGCGTCTACGCACCCGCGGCCCACACCGACGCCGTGGGGGCGGCCGCCGAGTCCGTCCTCGGCCTCGACCTCGATGCCCTCGTCGTCGAGGTCCGCAAGGGGATGAACCGCTCGCTCGACCAGTTCTGACGTGTGGACGCACGTCCGTCCAGATACACCTTGAGGGTGTCGTTCGGACAGTTCTCCGCGGCACCCTCGAACGTTCAAATCCCCTAACCCACCTTAGTCACCCTAGACGCCCAATTTTTTAATACATCACACGACATTCGTAGATAGAATGAGTTCGAGGTCGTTCGGTCGGCGGATGACGTGCCGAGTCGTTGGACACGAGTGGAAGATCGAGAAGTTCAGGGTCACGCACGGGCAGGTCGTGTGTACCCGGTGTGACCACGCGGAGTGGCGGCGGAACTGAGTCGCAGGGGACAGACGGCGGTGCGGTTCCACGGATTTAACAGCACACCGCGCGGACGGAGCGTATGATCCTGGAGGGGACCGTGCTCGCCGGTCCGGGGTACGACCCCGTCGAGGGGCGCGTCGTCGTCGAGGACGGACACGTCGAGTCCGTCGAGGAGACGGAGACCGACTCCACGGACATCGTCCTGCCGGCGTTCGTCAACGCCCACACGCACGTCGGGGACTCCATCGCCAAGGAGGCCGGCGGGGGCCTGTCGCTGGAGGAGCTGGTCGCGCCGCCGGACGGCCTGAAACACCGACTGCTGGCCGAGGCGAGTCGCGAGGAGATGGTCGAGGCCATCCGCCGGTCGCTCCGGTTCATGGAGCGTGCCGGGACCGCGGCGTTCCTCGACTTCCGCGAGAACGACGTCGAGGGCGTCGAGATACTCCGCGAGGCCGTCAGCGGGCGGGCCATCGAACCGAGGATATTCGCCCGCGGGTCGCCCGAGGCGATGGAGGCCGGCGACGGCTTCGGCGCCAGCGGCGCGAAAGACGCCGACTTCAGCATCGAGCGCAACGCCACCCGCCGGGCCGGCAAGCCGTTCGCCATCCACGCCGGCGAGGCCGACTCGGCGGACGTGAACCCGGCGCTCGACCTCGACCCGGACTTCCTCGTCCACATGGTCCACACCGAGCCACTCCACCTCGAACGCCTCGAGGAGCGGGGCACACCCGTCGTTGTCTGTCCACGCTCGAACCTCGTCACCGGTGTCGGGGTGCCGAACGTGCGCGAGCTACTCGACACGACGACGGTGGCGCTGGGGACGGACAACGTCTTCCTCAACGCACCGTCGATGTTCCGCGAGATGGAGTTCACCGCGAAGCTCTGCGACGTGAGCGCTACCGAGGTGCTCCGGATGGCGACGCGGGCGGGTGCCGAGTTCGCGGACCTGAACTGCGGGACCGTCGAGGCGGGCCGCGAGGCCCGACTGATCGTCCTCGATGGCGACTCGGACAACCTCGCCGGCGCGCAGGACGTGGTCCGGGCCGTCGTCCGCCGGGCGGGCGTCGCGGACGTGAAGTCGGTGTTGCTGGAGCGACCCGACCCCACGGCGTGAGGGTCGCCAGGGGGCAAACGTTCATAGCGGGTCGCGTGTCACTGTCTCGCATGTACGACCGTATCCTCGTGCCCACCGACGGGTCGCCGGGGATGGACAGCGTCGTCGCTCACGCCGCCTCGCTGGCCGAGGTGCACGGCGCGACGCTCGACTTCGTCTACGTCGTCAACACGGCGGCGTTCGCCAACCTCCCGATGGAGACGTCGTGGGAGGGCCTGAGCGAGACGCTCCGTGACGAGGGGGAAGCCGCTCTGGACGCCGCCGCGGAGGCGGCCGGCGACGTGCCACACGAACGCCACCTGCTCGAGGGCGGTCCCTCGCGAGAGATAACGGCCTACGCGAACCGGTCGGGTGCCGACCTCGTCGTGATGGGGACCCACGGTCGCGGGGGCATCGACCGTATCCTGCTGGGGAGCGTCGCCGAGCGCGTCGTCCGGTCCTCGTCGGTCCCGGTCCTCACCGTGCGCGTCGGAGAGCCGCCGGCCGACGCGGACGTGGACGCCGATCGGGCGGCCGAGCCGCCGACGGACGAGGAGTAGCGCCCCGGCGCCCCCTCACTCGACCGGACGGAGGTGCTCGCAGTCGCCGGCGCTGACGCTGACCTGCCCCTCGTCCGTGTCGACCAGCAACGTCCCGGGGAACGTCACGTCGACCGCCTCACCCTCGACGACACCGCCGGGGGTCTCGACGCGGACCCGCTTGCCCAGCGTCAGCGCGTACTCGCGCCACGCCGGGAGGACGGTCTCCGGGTCCCGCCGCAGGTCGTCGAACGACTCGAGCAGTCGGCGGAGGAACGCGGCACGGTCCACCTCGCCGACCTCTCCCCGGAGGCTCGTCGCCGTCGCCGGGAGCGCCTCGGCGTCGACGTTCGCGTTCACGCCGATGCCCACGACGACCCACGAGACCCGGTCGGCCTCCCCCTCCATCTCGGTCAGGATACCGGCCAGTTTCCGCTCGTCCGGCCCGACGAGGACGTCGTTGGGCCACTTGATGCCGGCGTCGACACCGAGTTCGCGGGCCGCACGCGTCGTGGCGACGGCGGCCGCCAGCGTGTAGACGGGCACCTGCGCGACGGGGAGGTCCGGCCGGCAGACCAGACTCACGTAGACACCGCCCGGCGGCGACGACCACTCGCGGCCGAGTCGCCCGCGCGCGCCGGTCTGTCGCTCGGCGACGACGGCCACGTCGCTGGCACCCTCCACGGCGCGTTCGCGGGCCGCGACGTTGGTGCTGGCGAGCGACTCGTGGAACTCCACGTCGAACTCGGCGTCGAGGCCAAACTCGATGGCCGCGGCGCCGTACTCGGGGACCGACTCGACGCGGTAGCCGTCGTCGCCGCTCGTCACCTCGAACCCCGCCTCGCGGAGCGACTCGACGTGTTTCCACACGGCCGCCCGCGAGACACCGAGTCGGTCGGCCAGTTCCGGGCCGGGGACCGGGTCGGCCGCCAGCGCGTCGAGGACGCGTCGCCGCGTCGCCCGTTCCGTCTCGTCCATACCCGCGGTTCCAGGCCGACGCTCTTGAGCCTCTAGGGACGGCGGCGCTCGGTCGACCCGGTCTCCGCGTCCGCCGCGGTGAGGTTCGGGACGTCGTGGTCGAGTTCGGCCGCCAGCCCGTCCACCGCCCGGCAGAGGTCGGCGACCCGAGCGGCCGTCGTCTCGCCCGCGTCCGCCGTGGCCTCGAGGTCGGCACGGAGCGCCGACACCTCCTCGCGGAGGTCCTCGACCGCCTCGCGGGTCCGCTCGAGTTCGTCGACTCCCAGTTCCGCCCGGAGCCGCTCGCGCGCCGCGTCGGACTGGAGGTCGGCGAGCAGCGCCGCGAGCACCTCGCCACCCGCGCCGTCGTCCTCGACCGGCGTCTCGCTCGCCGCCCCATCGGCGGCCGGTGCCGCGTTCCGGTCGCCCTCCCCCTCGTCCGCCGCCGGGAGCGCCGAGAACGCCGCGTCCTCCGTCTCGGAGACGGGAGCGACGACCGGTGTCAGCGTGGGGTTCTCGTCGTGGGGCTGGGTCGGGTCGCGGCCGCCGCCCGGCGTCGTCTCGCCACGCGAGACCACCATCGCGTCCGGGTCGAGGTCGGAGGCCCGGACCACCTCGTCGTCGTCACCGCCGAAGACGGCGCTCCTGACACCCGAGAGGAGGCCACCGCCCCGTTCCGCGTCGGCCGCGCCGCGCGAGTCGGAGGGGGCGACGGCATCTTCCTCCGCGTCCGCGTCCGGGAAGACCATCCGGTCACCCTCCGGCGCGACGCCGACGGGTTCGGCGTGGACGATCTCCGGGTCCGGCAGCGACACGTCGTCGCCGAACCCTCCCTCGATGGCGAGACCGAACTCGAACGTGGCGGGAGCGGTGCTCCCGACGGTGTCCTTGAACCCGAGGCGACTCTCCTCGACGACCCACCACCGTGGTTCGCGCGACGGGTGGAACCCCGTCCCCTCGGTCGACTCTCCGGGGAGGTCGTTCTCCACGTGGACGGCGACGGGTCGCTCGTTCTCCGTCGTGACGGTGTACGTGGCGACGATACCGGCGTCGCGTCGCTCGGTCACCCGGTCCACTGCCACCAGTCCGTCCGCGACCCTCGTCCCCTCGGACCCCGGGCCCGCACCCCCTGCGCTCATGTCGTCAGTAACTGATTAGAACACGTACATAAATCCGTCGCCGAGCAGTCCTCGCTCCGCGGAGCGAGGGGCCGGGGTCAGAACGGGACTTCGTCGGGGTCGAACCCCCGTGGCGTCGCGGCGTCGGTCTCCGCTGTGCTCGCGTGGACGACGCGGATCTCCGGGATCTCCTGCACGAGCCGGACCTTCAGGGCCTGGATCGTCATCGGCGAGATGCCACACCCCGAGCAGGCCCCGCCGAGTTCGAGTGTCACCTCGCCCGCCTCGGCGTCGAGGTGGCTGATGGCGTGGCTCCCACCGTGCATCCCGATCTGCGGGAAGTTCCGGGCGACGAACCGGGAGATACGCTCGCGGAGTTCGGCCTCGTCGACGGCTGCCTCGGTGCTCATACCGACTCTGAAGCCGAGCAGAGAGATAGCGATAGCGGTGCGGTGCTGGGCGGTGCGGCGAGCCCCCGGCACCTACCCGCCACGATGCGCGAAGCACCGAGTGGCGCGTTTCGAATCCAACGTTTTCGAGGAGTGGTGCGCGCCTGCGGCGCGCACCCGAGGAGAAAAGTTTGGTCGCTAGTCGTCGGCGGCGACTCTGTCCTGTTCCCCGTAGATTGCCTCTATCTCCTCGTCGTAGCGGTCGAGGATGTTGCGCCGCTTCAGTTTCATCGACGGCGTGAGCAGGTCGTTCTCCGGGGTCCACTCCTCGGGCACGAGGCGGAACGCTTTGATCTGCTCGTGCTTCTCGAACTGGCGGTTGACCTCGTCGACCTCCGCCTGGACCCACGCACGGACCTCGTCGTGCCGGCAGATGGCCCACTGGTCGCTGGGCAGTGCCACGTCGTTGGCGTCCGCCCAGCGCTGGATGGCCTCGAAGTTCGGGACGAACAGCGCGGAGATGAACTTCTGGTCGTCGCCCATCACCATCACCTGGTCGACGCGCTCGCTGGTGGCGAACCCGTCCTCGATGGGGCCGGGCGCGACGTTCTTCCCGGTGTCGAGCACGAGGATCTGCTTCAGGCGGTCGTGGTAGACGAGGTAACCGTCGCTCGTCTGCTCGATGATGTCGCCCGTGCGGAACCAGCCGTCCTCGGTGAACGCGTCCTCGGTGGCCTCCGGTCGGTTCCAGTAACCCTGCGTGACGTTCGCGCCCTTGACCAGGAGTTCGCCGATAGCGCCGGTCGCCTTCCGGCGCTGGTCCTCCGTGACGACGCCGCCGTCGAGTTTCGTCTCGATGCCGACGAGCGGCGGCCCGAGGGTCCCCGGTCGAGGGTCCTCCGGCGGGTTCGTCGAGACGACGGGCGACGTCTCGGTCAGCCCGTACCCCTCGAGGATGGGGAGGCCCATCCCGTCGAACAGTTCGGCCAGTCGTTTCGAGAGCGACCCCCCGCCGCTGACGAAGAAGTCGATGTTGCCGCCCATCTGCTCCTTGACCGAGGAGAAGACGAGCCGGTCCGCGAGGGCGTGTTTCGTCCGGAGGCCGATACCGGGCGAGGCCGTGGTCGAGTAGTCGCGGGCGACGCCGAGCGCCCAGTTGAAGATTCGCTCCTTGAAGTCGGACTCGGCGGCCTGCTCGCGCATCGAGTCGAAGATGCGTTCGTAGACCCGCGGGACGCTCGTCGCGACCGTGGGCCGGACGAGTTTGATGTCCTCGGAGACGGTCTGGGCGGACTCGGCGTACGCCACCGTCGCTCCCGAGGCGAACATCAGGAAGTTGCCGGCCAGTCGCTCGAAGACGTGGGCCAGCGGCAGGAACGAGAGCGAGCGGTCGGAATCGTCGAGGCTGGGGACGCCGTCAGCCTTGTCCGGGCGGGGGCCGAACCGCTTGCGACACTGGTTGACGTTCGCGCGGAAGTTGCGGTGGGTCAACTGGACGCCCTTGGGCTGGCCCGTCGTCCCGGAGGTGTAGATGAGCGAGGCGAGGTCGTCGAGCGAGCGCTCGGAGAGCCACCCCTCGTAGGCGTCCACGTCGAACGCCTCGTCACCCATCCGGTAGACGTCCGCCAGCGAGTGGATGTCGTCGCGGTCCTCGTGGCCCTCGTACTGGTCGACGACGACGATGAACTCGAGGTCGAGGTCGTCCTCGACCGAGAGGACCCGCTCCAGCAGTTCCTCGTTCTCGACGACGACGCCGTCGGCGTCCGGGTCGTCGAGCAGGTAGCGGACCTGTCGGGGCGAGGACTCGGTGTAGACGGTGGTGACCACGCCACCCGCAGAGAGGATACCGAGGTCGCACTGCGCCCACTCCATCCGGGTCCCGGCGAACAGGCCGACCCGGTCGCCCGTCTCCAGCCCGAGTTCGCGGAACCCGGTCGCGAGGTTCTGGACGACGTTCTGCATCTCGGCGTAGGTCAGCGCCGCGTACTGCCCGTTCGGCGCCTCCGGGACGATGCCGTCGGCCAGCGAGCGGTCGTAGATGCCGCCTTTGTACCACTGGGCCTCGTTGTTGGCGTAGCGCGAGGCGGCGGCCTCGAACATCCGGGGGATGGTGTCGTCACCGATCACCTCGTCGGTGTACTGTTCCTCGGCCTGTCGCCAGTCCGCGTCGATAGATGCCATGGGTTGCTATCTCGCTCGTGTGGGTCCAGCACTATTAATGTAGCATCTTCGAGGGGGACCGAAAGCCGGCCATGCACGGGGAACGCGACCCGCGCAGGGCGACAGAACGGAGCGAGGAGGGAGGGCAGTGGGAGGAGAGTGAGAGCGGCGCCCGAGGACGGGAGCCGGTGCTCAGTCGATGTCGATGCGGTGGCTGTCGTCTTCGAGCCCCCCCTCGACGGGGAGGGTGACCTCGAGGACGCCGTTCCGGTAGCGGGCGTCGATGTCCGCGACGACGACGTCGCCGGGGACGCGGATGGAGTCGGTGACGCGGCGCGAGCGGCTGAAACTGGCCCCCATCGCCTCCTCGCTCACCTCGTGGGTCGCGCGGATCGAGAGGATACCCTCGTCGAACCGAAGGTCGATCTCCTCCTTCTCGAAACCGGGGAGGTCCGCGAGGACGACGTAGCCGTCCTCGGTGGACTCGAGGGTGAGGTTGGTGTCACCGGTCGTCTCGTAGTCGCCGAAGGCCGGTACGGGGCGCATCTCGGGGAACGAGGGGCGCACCCCGATCATCGAGCGGCGCATCTGGTCGAACAGCTGGTCCATCTCGTCGAACACGTCGAAGGGGGTTCGTCGGTCCATGACTATCGGCACCCCAGTAGGCGAGATTCGGTATTAAGCTCCGCGCGAATCCTGATAGCACGTGTCCGAGGCCGGTCAGAACAGCGAGAGCGCCGTCGTGCCGGCCGACCGGGCCGCCCAGAACCCCTTGCGGCCCGCCCCCTTGACGTAGTGGCCCGCGGACTTGTGGTAGGGGACCCGCCGGCCGTTGACCCCCGTCGCACCCTCGCGGATGGCCTCGACGACGGCCTCGGCGGTCACGGCGGCTCGTGGACCGGGGACCGTGAGTTCGGTGTACGCACGCCCGATGGTGGCGACGGTGTGGGCGTCGCTGCCCGCGAGCGCGGTGTAGCCGTGCCGCCGGGCGAACGCACGTGCCCGGCGGTTCCGATAGCCCGTGAACAGCCACGCGTTGTACGTCTCCATCCCGTCGGGTTCGGCGGGGACGATGTGTTTCCCCCGGGCGCCGTGGCGCGTCCGCTGGAACGGGTGGGGGACGACGGCCGCCCCGCCGAGTTCGCGGACCCGCGCGACGGTGTCGACCATCGACTCCCCCGGCCGTGGTCGTTCCTCGACGCCGATGGCGAGCAGGTGGCCGTGTGCCGTCGACACCTCCACACCGGGGATGCCGACGAGTCCGTACTCCGGGGCGAGTTCGGCGGCCCGCAGCGACGCCGAGATGCGGTCGTGGTCGGTCACCACCACTCCGTCCAGACCGATGTCGGCGGCCTGTTCGAGCAGCAACTCGGGAGGGTCACGGGCGTCGTAGGACGCCTCCGAGTGGACGTGGGGGTCCAGTCGGAGCGTGGTCTGTGACATCTATCGGAGGGTACGGACCGGGGACGAATGAACGATACGGCCGGCTACTGTTCGGCCAGCCGACCCGCCATCTCGGCCTCGTCGGCCGCGGCGAGTATCTCGCGGGCGATGTCGCGGGCCTCCTCTGGGGTGTACAGCGTCTGGTCCCCGCTGGGTTGCTGGACGTCGACGTACCCGTTGCGCTCCTCAACGAAGATGGGGGCGACGTGTTCGAGGGGGAGTACGGTCGGGGGGTCGGCGGAGTCGGCCATACCCCCTATACTGTGTGCCGTGATAACAAACTTACCCCCGCGCCGGGCTCACCGCCGCGTCGCGTCATCGCACGGGCGCCCGCGGAGCGAGCGACGGTCCGGGGGTCGGGCCGGTGGGCGGTTCGCCGTCGTCACCGTCGGAGTCGGTACCGTCGTCGGGCGCGCCCGACACGGACGTGGTGTCACCGCCCCTCAGGACGGCCGTCCGGTCGGAGAGGGCCTCCCCGCGGCTCCCGTTCGCGACGAGGACGGCGACGGCCCGTTCCACGGCCGTCGCCGACGGTCCGACCACCACGACGGCGTCAGTCCCGCGTGGCTGGTGGACGACCGTACTGTTGGCCGTGGGACCGCGATAGCCCGGCACCGACACCTGCGACCCACTCACCGTGACGCCGGTCCACGGAGCCTGCCCGCCCAGGGTGTCATAGGTGGCGAGGAGCAGGTCCGTCCCGTTCGCTCCGGTGCCACCGATGGAGAGGCGCGGGTCGAACCCCTCGTCCCGGAGGTCGTTCACGGCCGTCTTGCTCGCGTTCAGCAGGGTCGGTGCGGTGTAGCGGACCCGCGGCGACCGGTCGAGGAGGTGTGGGTACTCCGTCAGCGAGCGCTCGCGCGTCCCGTCGACGGCGAACTGGGCGATGGTCCGGACCAGCCGCTCGTTGTCGGCGACGAGGTCCTTCGTCCCCTCCAGGAACGTGGTGTCACCCACGGCGAGGACGTTCTCGGACCGCACCGCCACCGGCCGTGCTCCGACGCCACTCCCGTCGGAGTACCGGGTGGTCTCCCCCGTCCGCAACAGGACGTCACCGTCCGTCGCCCGGACGGTGGTCGCGGTGTAGAGCGCCGCCCGTCGGTCGGCCAGCGGTCCGGACCCGCGTGCCACCACGCGCTTGAAGTTGCCGTCGTTGGCCGCCTGGTCGTAGAGGTATCCCGTCCCGAACGCGACACCGAACCGGCCGGCGAGCGTGTCGATGCGCGAGCGCGACGGGAGTGGCGCGCCGACTGGCCCTGCCGAACGGAAGCGTGTCGGCTCACCGAGGAGGACGAGCCGACCACCGTCCTCGACGAACGCCTCGACGGCGTCGCGCTCCGCGCTCGTGTAGGCGATGCTCGGGTCGGCGACGACGAGCGCGTCCGCGCGCGCCAGCGCCGACCGGATCTGGGACGCGTCGCGGAGGAACCGCACCTCGACGTTCGACCCGTAGGCGGCCACCAGCGGGTCGTACGCCGAGGGAAGCAGGCGGTTGCCGTGGGCGTCGTCCACCAGCACCACCTGCCGCTCGTCGCGCTCGACTGGCGCCAACCCGTCGTCGCTCGCGTCGAGTTCCGTGGGGACCAGTCCGTCGACCGCGGGGTAGTCGACGCCCGTGTCGGCAGGGGTGGGCGCGGTGGTCACCCCGAGCGCCACCCCGCCGGCGACGACGAGGAGGAACACCACCCCGAACACCGCGAGGCGGCCGCCGACCCCGTCCGCGGCGCTCACGACCCCCCACCTCCGGCGGTGGCCGTCGCCCCCGCGCCACCACCCGTCGCGTTCCTCGCGGTCGTCGCGTCGGTGGTGTTCTCCGGAGTGCTCTCGGTGCCCGTATCCCCGTCGGCCGAGTCGGCCAGCGACGCCCGGAGCACGCTCGGGGGCAGCATCAGGACGTTCGGGAAGCCACCCTGCTGGCCGACGAAGTAGCGCCCGGAGACGAGTTCACGCTCCGGCGCGTCCGAGGCGAGGTAGGCCGCCCGGGTGAGGAACTGGACGGACGACTCCGGCCGGACGACACGGACGTCGTAGCGCGACAGGCCGGCCCGACTGGCGGCGTACTCCACCGCGTCGCGGGTCCCGCCGAGTTCGTCGGCGACGCCGTTCTCGACCGCCTGCACACCGGTGAACACCTCGGCCGAAGCCGCCTCCGCCCGCGACAGTTCGAGCGTGTCGCCACGCCCACGCATCACGGCCGAGACGAACGCCCGCTTGATGGACTCAGTCTTGTACTTCCACGCCCGCTCGCTCCCGCCAGAGCGCTTGTTCGGGCCGGTGGTGATGAGGCTGTCCGACGGCTCGATCTGCGCTGGCGGCGGGAAGACGACCCCCACGCTCCCGATCACCGACGAGGGCTTGACGAAGATACGCTCCGTACCGACGGCCGTGTAGTAGGCTCCCGAGGCGGCGATGGCGTCGACGCTCGTCACGACTGGCACATCCTCGGCCGTCTTGTCCGCCTCGAGGTACATCGCCTCGCTGGCGGGGGCGGACCCGCCCGGACTGTTCACCACGAGGACGACGGCGTCCACGTCAGGGTCGGCCCGTAGCCGTTCGAGCGTCGTCGTCAACGCGACGGCGGTCCCCCCGTCGATCCCGCCCTCGACGGGGACGACGGCCACCGTCCCCGCACTGCCCGAGAGCGCCACCGTCGCCGCGATGGGGGCGACGAGCAACCCCACGACCACCGCCAGAATGGCCACGCCGGCGTAGGTACCCACGAGGAACTCGCCGAGCGCCTGCAGACGGCCCGCCGGACTGGACTCGAACGTCGCTGTCAGGGACCCGTCGTCGGGGCCGTCCTCGCCAGCCATTGTATGTCACTCGGTGGCATGGGCCGGTCGTGTCAAAAGTCTACGGTAATCACTGATGGAAGCGGACGCTCTTCGTCGAGAGAGTGGAGATGCTCGGTAGGGGATTTGAACCCCTGTCGTTGGCTTTCTTCACCAATCGGGCCGGACCCGAAGTGTAGGATTCTTGATTCGAAAGGCCAACATGATTGGCCGGACTACACCAACCGAGCTTACACCCACAACTCCGCCGGTGCCACACATAAACTCTGCTCTTTCCACTCCTCAGAACGAGTGTTCGAGAGTTGACTCGAACTCGAGTTGCCCCAGCCCCGCCCGTGCGTGACACGAGCGACAGAGCAACACGAGGTTCCCCTCGTCGTGGGCATCTGCGACGTTCACAGTGTCCGACTCGTGGAACGTACAAACGGGAACAGTGTGGTGAACGTCGAGATAGGTAGCCGACCCATCGTCTCCACACTCCTGACAGACCTCGTCACGCGCTCTGACGCGGCGTCTCGCGTCGGGATGCCGTGCTCGTCCAAGTACTTCCGGATCGCCTGCGGCGAGACACCGCAACACTCGGCCAGCTCAGCCGGCGAGTGCTCACGCCCGTGGTACATCACGTCCAACCACTCGCGGTCTCGGTACCGCACCATAGGGCACCTGCTCCGGGCTGTCCGTTGAACCCTCTCCGCGCGGGGCGAAACGGAGAGGAGCCGGTAGGGCGAGGTGTGCTCTACTTGCCCTCGAACTCGGGCTCGCCGTCGCCCATGAACGCCGTGATGCCGGTCATCAGGTCGTCCGTGTTGATGAGGTGGCCGAACGCGTGGGACTCGACCTCGAGCCCGGCGTCGGTGTCCTCGCGGCCCTTCAGCATGGCCTTCTTCGTCAGCTCCTGCGCGATGGGCGGGCCACCGGCGAGCTGGGCGACCAGTTCGAACGCACGCTCCTCGAACTCGTCGTTCTCGACGACCTCGTTGACGAAGCCGTAGTCGTACATCGTCTCGGCGTCGTAGCGCTCGGCGGTCAGGATGATCTCCTTCGCGCGGCCCTCGCCGACGATGTGCTTCAGGCGCTGGGTGCCGCCCCAACCGGGCAGCAGACCGAGGTCGAGTTCGGGCTGGCCGAGTTCGGAACGCTTCGAGGCGATGCGCATGTCCGCACACATCGACAGCTCCATCCCGCCGCCGAGGGCGTAGCCGTCGATACCCGCGACGATTGGCATCGGCGAGGACTCGAGCTTGCCGAAGGTCTCCTGACCCTGCCGGGAGAGCTTGATGGCCTCCAGCGGGTCCGCGGAGGCGGCCATGCTGGTCACGTCCGCACCGGCGGAGAAGGCGCGGTCACCCTTGCCGGTCAGGAGCACCGCACGGACCTCGTCGTCGTCCTCGAGCATCTCGATGGCCTCGCCGAGTTCCTCCATCAGGTCCGGCGAGATGGTGTTCATCCGGGCCTCACGCGAGAGGACGATGTGGCCGACGTAGTCGTACTCGTCGGGCTTGTAGACCTCGATGTTGGTGAACTCGACGACGTCCTCGTCGTCGCCGGAGGCGTGGAAGCCACCTTCATCTGCGGCCTCGCGCAGCGCGTCGCTGACCTCGAAGCGCGGGTGGCCCTGCTCCTCGTAGAGCTCCGAGATGGTGGACTCGAGCGAGGCGAGTCCGTGGTCGTCGGCGAGCTTCGCCGGGCCGTCCGGGAAGCCGGCACCGAGCATGACGGCCTCGTCAATGTCACGCGGGTTCGAGACGTCGCCGCCGACGAGGTTGCCGACCTCGTTGGCCATGACCGCGAGCAGGCGGGCCTCGATCTCGTCCGTGCCGGCGTCGGTCGGGATGTCGGCGCCGTCGCCGTTCTCGTAGTCGTAGAAGCCCTCGCCGGTCTTCTTGCCGAAGCGCTCCTCCTCGACGATCTGCTCGAGGAACGGGGCCGGCTCGTACGCCTCGCCGAGCACCTCGTTCATGTACTCGAGGACGTGGTATGTGACGTCGTTGCCGACCTGGTCGCCGAGTTCGAACGCACCCATCGGCAGGCCGAGGTCGAACTTGGTGGCGGAGTCGATCTCCTCGATGGTCGCGGCGTCCTCGCTGACCATCCAGCAGGCCTCGTTCATCAGCGGAACGAGGATGCGGTTGACGATGAAGCCGGGCGAGTCCTTGTGGACGCGCACCGGCGTCTTGCCGAACGCCTCGGCGAGGTCCTCGGTCGCCTGCAGGGTCTCCTCGCTGGAGTGGGCACCGGAGATGACCTCGACCAGCTGCATCCGCACCGGCGGGTTGAAGAAGTGCATCCCACAGAACTGCTCGGGGCGCTCGGTGACCTCCGACAGCTCCGTGATGGAGAGCGAGGAGGTGTTCGTCGCGACGATGGCCTCCTCGGGCAGGTACTGTTCGACGTCCCCGTAGACGTCCTTCTTGATGTCCATCTTCTCGGGGACGGCCTCGATGACGACGTCCACGTCACCGACGGCGTCCTCGACGTCGACGTACGGCGTGACCCGGTCGATGGCGGCATCGGCCTCTTCCTGCGTGATCTGTTCCTTCTCGGCGAGCTTTTCGAGCGACCACTCGATCTGGTCGTAGCCGTTCTGGACGAACTCCTCCTTGATGTCCCGGAGGTTGACCTCGTAGCCCGCGAGGGCTGCCACCTCGGCGATGCCGTGGCCCATGTTCCCGGCCCCCAGCACCGCGATGGTCTCGATGTCGTCGAATTCCATGGTTCGTACGTCTCTCACGTTCCCTGCCTCTCGTTTCAAGGTTTCCAATCGGGCCTGTTTCACCACCTCTGCCCCCTACAGACCGGGGGCCAGGCACCCCCGAACTGGTAATGGACGGTTCCTTTATTTTGAGTCCGTCGGGCCGCGAGAGTCCCGAAAACCGACGGACGCGGACGCGGCGTTTGCAAAGAATTATGTTTGTATAATCGTGAGGTACGGTGTCATGGACTTCGGGTTGACGGACGAACAGGAACAGCTGAAGAAGGAGGTCAAGCGGTTCGCCGACGAGGAGATCCGGCCGAACGCGACCGAGTACGACGTCGAGGAGAAGTACCCGTGGGAGATCGTCGAGAAGGCCGCCGAGATGGGCCTCATCGGCATGTCAATCCCGATGGAGTACGGTGGGGCCGGCTACTCCCCGCTCGAGAACATCATGGTCGCGGAGGAGCTGTTCGCGGCCGACGCCGGCATCGGGCTCTGTATCGGCGCCTGTTCGTTCGGCACCGAGGCCATCCAGGAGTTCGGTACCGAGGAGCAGAAAGAGCGCTTCCTCGAACCCGTCCCCAGGGGGGAGGCCATCTCCGGCGCGGCCATCTCCGAGCCGGACACCGGCTCCGACGTCTCGTCCATCTCGACCCGCGCGGAGAAGGACGGCGACGAGTGGGTCGTCAACGGCAACAAGATGTGGATCACCAACGGCTCCATCGGCGACTACTTCGTCGTCCTCTGCAAGACCGACCCGGAGGCCGAGGGCCGCTACAACGGCTTCAGCCAGATCGTCGTCGAGTCCGACCGCGACGGGTTCAAGTCCGAGAAGATCACCGGGAAGATGGGCATCCGCGCCAGCGACACGGCGGAACTCATCTTCGACGACGTCCGCGTCCCCGAGGAGAACCTCGTCGGCACGCGCGGTGCCGGCTTCCTCCAGCAGATGAACTTCTTCGACGCCACGCGAACGGGCGTGGCCGCGCAGGGTGTGGGTATCGCCCGTGGCGCCGCCGAGCGCGCTCTCGAGTACAGCCAGCAGCGCGAGCAGTTCGGCCGTCCCATCGGTGAGTTCCAGGCCATCCAGCACAAGTTGGCCGACATGTTCACCAAGATAGAGGCTGCGCGTAACCTGACCTACAAGTCCGCGTGGACCGTCGAGAACTCCGACCAGCCGGTCACGAAACTCGCCTCGATGGCGAAGGAGTACGCCTCCCGCATCGCGGTGGACGTCACCAACGAGGCGGTCCAGATCCACGGTGGCTCGGGCTACGTCAACGACTTCGACGTCGAGCGGTTCTACCGCGACGCCAAGATCACCCAGATCTACGAGGGCACCACCGAGATCCAGAAGAACATCATCGCTCGGGAGCTGCAGGGTAAGGGCTTCTAAGACCATCTTTTTGCGCTCGGGTCCACGCGCTGCGCTCGCGAACCGCTCGCGCAAAAACGTGGGTGAAACCGGCGCCGCTCGCTCCGCTCGCAGCGGGTGGGTGGGCTCGACCGCACCGCAACCGCACAGCTCTGCAACCTCGTCTCGACCCTCATTCCGCCTTTGGAACCGCTAGCAGTGGGCCTGAAGTTCTCGAACGATTTATAACGGTTCTGCCTCACGATACGAGTGTACCATGGTAGACAAGGACGACCTCCGTCAGCAGATGATCGACGCGTTCGAAGGTGCCGACTACCCCATCAACAGCCCGATGGACCTCGTGCCCGCGCTCCCGCAGGGGCCGGGGACGAAGTTCGAGTCCGGGGACTTCTCGATGACCGCGATGGAGCTGAACACGAAGCTCGGCGGCGGCGAGTTCCCCTACGACTCCGCCGAGGAGTTCGTCGACGACGTGATGGCCCAGCTGGAAGACCAGGACCTCATCTGAGGCGGCTTCGACGCAGACCTTCCCCGTTCTTTGCGCGAGCCACACCCCACAGCGACGCCACCGCTCGAGCCGTGTCACCCACACTTTTCGAGTGGCCGGCCCTCCTCCCGACGATGCCCGACACCGAGCCGCAGTCAGAGGTCTCACGGTCCGACCGGACCCGACGGTCGGTCAGACAGCTCCTGTTCGTCGTCGCCGGGGCACACACCGGGGCGTTCATCGGCTCGTTCGTCCCGAACTCGCGTCTCGGCATCCCCGGCGACGTGTTCTCGCTGCTGCTCATCGGCTTCCTGTTCGCGCTCCCGTTCGCCGTCGACGCGAACTGGGACCGCATCTACGGACGCTACCGCTCGGCGTTCGGCGACACACTCCGGTGAACTCACTCGAGGGGTTCCGCGTTGTCCTGGCCGACCAGGATACTCGCGTTCTCCTCCGGCAGGTCGACCACGTCGTCCGACGAGAGGTCGTACGTCCGACCGTCGACACCGAAGATGTCGCCCACGTCGCCGGTGATGCGGACGACGCGACGGTCGACCCCCTCCGGGTCGTCCGGGTCGGCGCCGGTCTCCGCTTGGCGTGGGTCACCACCCGGCGGGGTGGCGTCCGGGGCCACGTCGCTCGGCTCTCCACCAGCGTCTGACGAGGGCTGGTCGCCGCCACCCATCGCGCCGCCGATGTCCAGCCCCTGGTCCTCGGGCGGGGCCGGTGGTGCCTCACTTTCCGCCTCGGCACCCGACTGGGTGGAGGAGTGCGAGGCCGTCTCGGCAGGCGCGGACCGGTCGGCCGTCAGGTCGGGCGTCGCATCGCCCGACCCCGGCTTCGGGTCGGTCGAGCGGACGTCCGGCTCCGTCGGCGTCCCCGCGCCCGGCGGGGCGTCGTCCACGGCCGCTTCCCCGTCGGTCCGCGAACACGTGATGCTCCCGGTCTCGCCATCGAGCACCGAGAGCACGGCCTCGCGGTTCTCCTTGATCTGTGAGACGAGCGTCTCGAACAGGTGGGCCTCCTCCTCGGTCAGTCCCTCGTCGTCGTAGGGCATGTCGGCAGCGGCGATGGAGGCCATCTTGACCACCTTGCCGACGCGGCGCTCGTAGAGTGACTCCACGGTCCGCTGGGCCGTCTCCATGTCGTCGGTCAGCCGACGGACCTCCTCGGAGCCGAACGGGTCGTCAGCCTGGGCAGCCGCCGCGTCGCGTCGGTCGCGTAACTCCTGGACGAACTCGCCGGCCTCCTGGTAGAACGAGGCCCGGAGATGCTGGAGGCTGCTGGATTGGCGCTCCTTGTTCTGGACCGACTGGAGTTCGTCTAGGTTCATTGTGCTACTCCCGCCCCTTCTCGGCGTTGCCGCGAGCCATCGCGAACACGCCGACGTGTTCAGGTACGGAGTGTAAACCCGCGTCTACATTAAACCTCTCCCCCGCGAGACGAACCTCGAACGGGTCGGCCACGTCGACCATGATGCGGTTCTCGCGGAACGTGTCCGCGACGGCGTCCGTGAGCGGGTCGAAGGCGTCCACGCCGTCCAGCGGGATGCGCGTGACGACCAGTCCCGTCCCGCCGTGGAGGCTGCCCGGCAGACGGATGAGTCGATTCACGTCCGTCGTCACGGGCTCGTCGATGGGGGCCGCGTCGGCGGCTCGCGTCTCCTCGAGGAGGTGCTTCGACACCGAGTAGACCGCCGAGTGGACGTCGATGTTCCCCCGCTCGACAGCCTCGCGGTTCGACCGCACCGCGTTCAGCGCCGCGCGCGCCTTCCCCTCGCCGACGCCGTCGAACTCCCGTAGCCGGGCGATGCCGTCGTCCTCGTCCAGCCCGTCGAGTTCCTCGACCAGCGCCATCACGTGCCGGTGGACCCGCCGTGACCACCCGCCCGCGACCGAGAGCGTCCGCTTGTCTGCGGGCGTCTTCCGGCCGATTCCGGCCACCGACTCAGTGCGCACGAGGTCGTCGAACTCGATACCCAGCCCGCGCACGTAGTCGACCACCTCGCGGCGCTCCTCGCGGGAGAGTTCGAGCACCCCCTCGTCCCGGACGTGGACGTGGTACCCGCGGCCGCCGGAGAAGACGACGGTCAGGTCCTCGAAGCCGAAGTCGTCGACGAGGAAGTCGAGCAACGCGACGAGCGCCTCCTTCCCAGCCGCGAGCATCTCGCCGTAGGGGTCAGCCTCCTCGTCCACCCCGGGGAGGTGGTCGGCGTCGATGTCGAACACGAGGTCCGCCCCGCGCCACCCCTTCTGCCCCATCGAGTCGGCGCCGGGGTGGTCGTACCGCCCGGCCGAGAAGTAGACGTGACGCGGCCGCTCGCGCGCGAGGAACTCGCCGACGCCACCGCCGCCAGTCAGGTCGAGCAGCGACTGGTGGCGCACCATCGTCGTCCCCCCCTCGGAGAAGGGGATGTACCCCCACTCGCGTTCGTTCCCGGCCGGTGGGCCCCTGAGCGGGGCGTTCGCGTCCTCGTCACCGAGTTCCGCGTCCCCCTCCGCGTCCCCGTCACCCTCGCGTGTGCGGCGGGCCTGCCGGCGGTAGTGGTCGCCGAACCGGCCTCTGAGGTACTCGCGGGTGCGGGGTTCCATCGCTCTGCGAGTGCAGGGTGGGGCGTCACATAAGGGTGCCCGTTGTGTCGGTCCGCCCCCGTCCAGTCTCCGGGGTCCCGGTCCCGCCTCCGGGTGGCGTCACTCGTGGGCCGCGTCCCACTCGTCCGGCTTCTTGTAGTTCGCACAGACGTTGCACTGCAGACGGCCCATCGAGTCCATCGCGTTGTCGAAGCTCTCGCAGTTGGTGCAGAAGTAACCCCACCGGGTCTCGCAGTCCTCGTCCTCGTAGACGACGAGGAACGGCCCCTTCTCGCCGCGCTCGGCCTCCCGGGAGACGTAGAGCGTCTGCCCGTCGGGGCCCTCACGCGTCTCGTACAGTTCCATGTCCGTGACCAGCGGGGGGAGCGTCAAAGCGGCTTCGGAGGCGATTAGTACGACGGACACTCACGAACGACAACGTGTCCCTCCGCCTGCTCCACTACTCCGACGTCGAGAACGCCTACGACGACCCCGAACGCGTCGGCCGCCTCGCCGGCACCATCCGCGACCTCGACGGCCCGGACGCCATCGTCTGCGGCACCGGCGACACCACCGCACCGGGCGTGCTCGCGCTCCAGACCCGCGGCGAACAGGCCATCGACTTCTACGAGCGCGTCGGCACCGCCGTCGAGACGTTCGGCAACCACGACTTCGACTTCGGCTACGAACGCACCCTCGAGCTGGTCGAGCGCTCGCCACAGCACTGGCTCTCGGCGAACGTCTATCACCCCGCCGACGCCGGGACGGCCACGGACGGTGGAGACGCCAGAGCCGACGAACGCTTCGGCGACGCGGTCGGCGTCGACCCCCTCGCCGTCCACACGGTGAACGGCCACCGCGTCGGCTTCTTCGGCCTCACCGACCCGTCGACGCCGGACATCAACCCCCACGCGAGAGCGCTCGCGTTCACCGACCCCGTCGTGGAGGCCGAACGCGCCGTCGCCGAACTCCGCGAGCGCGGTGTCGACTTCGTCGTCTGCCTCTCGCACCTCGGGCGGGGTGACGAGGAGCTCGCCGCCAGCGTCGACGTCGACGTCGTCCTCGGAGGACACGTCCACTCCGAGCGCGTCGAGTACGTCGACGACACCGTCCTCACCCGCCCGGGGGTCAACGGCCGCGTCGCGCTCGAGGTGTCGCTCCCGGACAAGGAGGTGACCCGCCACCTCGCGGACGACGGTCCGGTGGACGAGCCGCTCGCGACCCGCCTGCGCGACCGGTTCGACACCACGGGGCTGACCGACGTGCTCGCCACGGTCGAGGACCCCGTCGAACGGACCGAGAAGACCTGCTTCCGTGGGGAGTCACGCATCGGCAACTTCGTCGCCGACGCGTACCGCTGGGCGGCACGCGAGGCGGGCTACCCGGAGCCCATCGTGGGCCTCCAGAACTCCGGTGGCATCCGCGAGGGTCCGGCACTGGCGGGCGAGGTGACGCTCGCTGACCTGGTGAGCGTCATCCCGTTCGAGGAGGGGGTCGCCGTCCTCGAACTCACGGGCGATGAGCTGCTCGGGACGCTCGCAGAGGCCGACGCCAGCGTCGGCTTCGGCGACGCGGAGGCCGACTGGTGGCACGCGCACGTCTCGAACGTCCGTCTGGAGTACGACCACGGCGACGGTGAACTCGTCTCGGCGACCGTCGCGGGCGACCCGGTCGACCCCACCGCGACCTACCGTGTCGCCACCTCCGAGTACCTCCTGCACACGGCGGGGGAGTTCCCGTCGCTGCACGAGGGGCAGCGTGTCGACACGCTCGACACCCAGTACGAGGTGCTCGCCGCGTACGCCCGCGCGGTCGGCGTCGACCCGGAACTGGAGGGCCGCATCGTCCGGACGGGCCTGTGACCGGACCCACGCGAGAACCACGACGTTTACCCGACGCCGGCCCGACTCTCCGTCGATGACGCTGGTCGTCGTTCCGGTCCGGTACCCGCTCTCGGAGCACTCGGAGGCGACCCTCCGTCGCGCCATCGAACTCGCGGAGGCGGAGGACGCCGACCTGACCGTGTTCCACGTCAACCTCTACCAGAAATCCAGGCGGGTGAAGCGGGCCGAACTCAAGCGGGCCGTCGAGGAGACGTTCGGCCACCTGCCGAACACGCGCTACGTCGTCCGCTCGGGCTTCCTCGTCGAGGAGACCATCCTCGACGAGGTGGCCGGCGAGGGGGCCGACTACGTCGTCATCGGCCGCAAGCAGGCCGGCCGCTGGCGCCGGATGCTCCGGAGTATCACCGACGAACCGGACGTGGAGGGGTACCTCCGCGAGAAGTTGGACTGTACCGTCGTCACGGCGTCGCTCTAGTCGCGCCGCTCGTCGCCGTCGACCCCCGGCGGACGTTCCGGGCCGAGCTCGGGGCCACGGTCGCGGACGCTGACCTGCATCTCCCCGCTCGTGTCGTCGAAGTAGAGGTGGCTGTGCGGGTAGGCGATCTCGACGTCGGCCTCCTCGAGCCGGTCCCAGATGGCCGTCTGGACCTCCGAGCGGAGTTTCAGCAGTTTGTACGGCTCGGTCGCCCAGTAGCGCAGGCGGAGGTTCACGCCGTGGTCGGCGAACGCGTCGATGTAGCAGGTGGGCCTGGCCGGGTAGCGTGCCGACCCGATGCGGATGTCCGGGCCCCCCTCGATGACCTTGTCGACGTGTGCGGCCGCCTCCTCGATGAGTGCGCGCGCCTCGTCGAGGTCCGACTCGTAGGTGACCTGTACGTCGAGTTTCAGCCGCGTCCGGCCGTCCTCCGCCGAGTAGTTCACCACGTCTCGCTCCCGGATGGAGCCGTTCGGGATGACGAGGAACGTGTTGTCGAGCGTGAAGACCTTCGTGTAGCGCAGCGTGATGTCCTCGACGAAGCCGTAGACCTCCCGGTCCGAGAGGTGGATCATGTCGCCGATCTCGTAGGGCTGCTCGCTCAGGACGAACAGGCCGTTGATGACGCTCCCGATGATGGGCGCGAGGACGAAACCCGCGACGGCCGAGAACACCGTGACCGAGAGCGCGAGGTTCTGCAGCGGCACGCCGAGTATCCGCAGGGCGAGTCCACCACCGAGTAGCAGGATGGTCGTCTGGATGGAGCGCAACACGGTCCGGGTGAGCGACGGGCGCTGGAACCGTCGAGCGATGCGCCGGCCGAACACCTGCCGGACCACCTTCGAGACGTAGTACGAGAGGACGACCACCAGCAGCGCGAGGGCGCCCTGGACCGCCCACTCCGGCACCCACGGCGGGAGGAACTGGCCGACGGTCTCGGCGGCGCTCTCTGTCGGCGTCCGGGTGGGGGTCCCCGTCGGTGTCGGCGTCCCCGCCTGTACCAGCACGCGCACGAACCCCCCGAGCATGGCCGTTCGGTCGCCGGCCGGCGATAAAAACATGGGTGGAAGGGACCGCCCCCGACAGATATGTAGCGGCACGTCCAGTACGGTGGTATGTTCGGGTTCACCGACCGCCGACCCACGTTCGACGTGAGTTCGCGCTCGAGCCCCTCCGAGACGCTCGTCGTCGGCGTCTCGGAGTTCGGGCTGGCGGGCCTCACGGCCGTCGACTACCTCGTCACCCACCTCGGCCTGGAGGAGACCGGCCACATCCGAGTCGACGAACTGCCGACCATCACCCCGTTCGCCGAGGGGCGCCCGCGGCACCACACGCGGCTCTACTCGCGTGACGACCTCGACGTGACCGTCCTCGTCGGCGAGTTGTTCCTCCCGCCGTCGGCCGCCGATGCCTTCGGGCAGGCCGTCATCGAGTGGACCGACGCGAACGGCATCGACGAGACGGTGGCGCTCTCCGGCGTCCCCACCGCCCACGGGCCCGACGAACACGTCACCTACCACATCGCCACCGACGACTACCGGTCCGAACGGCTCGAGGACCTCGACCCGGCCGTCCCCGCGATGGGCGGCGGCTACCTCGCGGGCGTGAACGGCGCGCTCCTCTCACACGGGATGGAGACGGCGCTGGCCGCCTGCGTCTACACCACCCCCGTCCACGCACAGACGCCGGACGCCGACGCCGCGCTCCGCCTGCTGGAGACGCTCGACCGGGTCTACGACCTCGGGGTCGACCTCGGCCCGCTGGAGGCGTTCGCCGAACAGGTGAGCAGACAGTACGAGGAACTGGCCGCGCGGATGGAGGCGGCGGAGGCGGAGGTCGGGGAGCGACAGGCGGAGGACAGGATGTACATGTAGAACCACTTTTTACTCGTCGGGGGCGCGGCGAAGCCGCACCCCACTCCTCGCAAAAACTGGACGAAAACTGCGCCGCTCGCTCCGCTCTCGGCGGGTAAGTGAGGGACGTCCCCAGCACCGCGCCGCGACCGCACCGCGACGCCGCCCCCGGGCTATTTAGGCTCCGTCGCCATTCTCCTCGCCGTGTCCGAGCAGTACGCGTCGGCGGACGCGGACGCCGACGGCCTCGCCGAGCGCCTCCGCGACCGGATCTACGACGAGGTGGTCCCACGGCTAGCCGGGGCGCTCGTCGACGCGCAGGGTCTCTCGGAGCCGACCCGCGACGAACTCGACGCGACCTACCGGGCGACGCTCGTCCTCTGCTATCGGCTCCTCTTCCTCGCTCACGCCGAGGCCCGGGGGCACCTCCCACGCGGGCGGAACTCGACCTACGACCGGTACTCGCTGGGGGGCATCGCCAGCGAACTGGCAGCGGGGACGACGTTCGGTCGGCGGCCGACGCTCTGGGAACGGGTGCAGACGCTCACCCGTGGCGTCCACGAGGGTGCCCCCGAGATGGGCGTGCCGGCCTACGGCGGCCGACTGCTCTCGGCCGACCCGGAGGTGAACGAGGCCGGGGCGAGGCTCGCGCGAGTGGAACTCTCGGACGCGGCGTTCGGCCCCGCGCTCGAAGGCCTGCTCGTCGACGATCCACCGGAGGGTCGAGCGACCCCGGTCGACTTCGGGGCCGTCGACGTCCGCGAGCTCGGCGTCGTCCACGAGCGGTTGCTGGAGTCCGACCTCTCGGTCGCCGACACCGACCTCACCACGGAGCCGCGTCGGGGTGACGAGCAGTACGTCCCGGCGGACGCGGACGACCCCGTGGTCGTCGAGGCGGGCGAGGTCTACCTCCACGGCCACTCCGGCGAGCGGAAGGCGACCGGCGCGTACTACACGCCCCCCCGGTTCGTCGAGCACCTGCTGGAGTACTCGCTCGACCCCGCGCTGGAGGCCCACCTCGACCGGGTCGACCGGGTCCGCGAGCGAGACGGTGAGACGGCCGCCTCCGACGCGCTGTTCGAGTTCGCGGTCGCCGACGTCGCGATGGGCTCGGGTCACTTCCTCCTTGGAGCCGTCGAGCACGTCACCGCGGCGTTCCGGGCGTACCTCCGGGCGAACCCGCTCCCCGGTGTCGAGCGCGAACTGGACGACCTGGCGGCGAGGGCCGAGACCGCGCTCGCGAACGCGGCGGCAGAGACCAACGCGGAGGCGGTGAGCAGGTCGGAGGTGGACCGTCGCAGACTCCTCCGCCGGGCGGTCGCCAGCCGGTGTCTCTACGGGGTCGACCTGGACGGGCTGGCGGCGGAACTGGCACGCCTCTCGCTGTGGGTCGACACGTTCGTCCCCGGGCTGCCACTCGACGACTTCGCGTCCACACTCCGGACCGGCGACTCGCTGGCCGGCGTGGGCACGCTCGACGAGGTGCCGGACACGCTCCGCGTGGACGACCCGGTGCACCACCGTGACGACCTCGCGGCGACGCGGGCGCGGTTCGACGTCCTCGCGGCCGCGCGCGTCGACGACGACATCGACCCGAGCGCCGTCGACTCGACTGTCCCGGACCCGCGGGACACGCCGACCTACGAGGCCGCCGAGGCGGCACTCGGGTCGACCGACCCGCTCCACTTCCCGGTGGCGTTCCCGGAGGTGTTCGGGGACGGTGGCGGGTTCGACGTCGTCGTGGGCAACCCACCCTGGGAGGAGGCCGTCCTCGAAGCGGACGAGTTCTGGGCGCGGTACGTCCCCGGCCTCCGGGGGCGCTCGCAGGGCGACCAGGAACGACTGAAGACGCGACTGCGTGCGGAGCGGCCCGACCTCGTCGCCGAGTTCGAGCGGGAGCGGGCGACGCAGGAGCGACGACGACGGACCCTCGCGAACGGGCCGTACCCCGGCATGGGGACGGGCGACCCCGACACGTACAAGGCGTTCTGCTGGCGGTTCTGGGACCTCCTCCGGGACGGCGGGTACCTCGGGGTCGTCCTCCCCCGGAGTGCGCTCGTGGCCGCGGGGTCAGCGTCGTTCAGACGGACGCTCCTGACCGAGGGCACCGTCACCGACGCCACGCTCCTCGAGAACACCAGCGGGTGGGTGTTCGACGGCGTCGCCGAGCAGTACACCGTCGCGCTCCTCGCCGCACGGAAGTCTCCGCCCGGCCCCGACGACACGCTCCCGTTGCGTGGGCCGTTCACCGACGCCGAGAGCTACGAGCGGGGCCTCGACGCGGGGCCGTACCGGTTCGACCCGGAGCGCGCGCTGCACTGGACCGGGACGGCCTCGTTCCCGCGACTCCCCGACGACCCGCGCTCGGTCGCGGCGTTCGCCCAGCAGGCGCGTCACCCGCCGCTGGGTCTCGACGACCCCGACACCTGGCGGGCCCGGCCGCACACGGAACTCCACGCGACGGGCGACAAGACGGCCGCGGACGGGTCACGGGTGATGACCTTCCCGGAGGACCCGCCGGTAGACCACTGGCCAGTGTACAGGGGTGGCTCGTTCACCCACTGGGTGCCCGACACCGGCGAGCGCTACGCGTGGATCGCGCCCGAGGTCGCCCGGGCGTACCTGCAGGAACAGCGGGAGAACTCCTATCGCTACGCCGGGTCGCGCTCGGCGTTCTCCGAGATGGACGAGTCGTGGGTACACGACCCGGAGACGCTCCCGTGTCTCGCGCCGCGGGTCGCGTTCCGCGACATCGCACGGTCGAGCGACCCGCGGACTATCGTCAGTGCGCTCGTGCCGCCCGAGACGGTGCTCACGAACAAGGCACCGTACTTCCTCTGGCCGCGCGGCGACGAACGCGACGAGGCCTACCTCCTCGGCGTGACGAGTTCGATACCGTTCGACTGGTACGCCCGACGGTTCGTCGAACTCGGCGTCAACTACCACATCCTGAACGCCCTGCCCGTCCCCCGTCCCGGTCGGGGGGCACCGCTCCGGCGGCGGGTGGTCGAACTCGCCGGCCGACTGGCGGCCGTCGACGACCGGTACGCCGAGTGGGCGACGGCCGTCGGCGTCGACTGCGGCCCCCTCGACGACACCACGAGACGCGAGTCCGTCCACGAACTCGACGCGGTGGTCGCCCACCTCTACGGCCTCTCTCGCGAGCATCTCGAGGTGGTGTTCGACACCTTCCGCGAGGACGACAGTCTCGCCGAGCGACGGGACGCGGTGCTCGGGTGGTACGACGAGTGGTGCGACGCGGGGCGGGCGGTGGACGAGTGAGTCGTCGCCGAGAGAAGGGACAGACCCCCCGGCGACCAGCTCGAACCGTCGGTTCGCGAGCGGTCGGCGGGGCGGGAGCGGGCGAGGTCACCCACCCGCGACGAGCGAAGCGAGAGGCGCTCGTTTCACCCGTGGCGTTATCCGAGCGGTTCGCGAGCGGTCGGCGGGGCGGGAGCGGGCAAGCACACCCACCCGCCGCGAGCAGGGCGGGACCGAAGGACCCGCTTGCAGACGGCGGCGAAGCCGCCGTCGACGCAGCGAGCGGCGCCTTCTTCACCCATGTTTTTGTGCGAGCGGTTCGCGAGCGCAGCGAGCGAACCCGAGGATAAAAAGATGGTCTAGAGTTGGTCGCCGCTCGTCAGCGGTCCGTCCAGGTACTCCTCGGCCATCTCCTCCAGTCGGTAGCGCTGGACCTTCTGGGTCGCCGAGCGCGGCAGTTCGTCGACGAAGAAGATGCGCCGCGGGTGGGCGTAGCTGGCGACGTGGTCGAGCGTGAACCTCCGGAGTTCCTCCTCGGTCACGTCTGCACCCTCGGCGAGGACGACGAACGCGACGGGGGCCTCGCCCTTCACCTCGTGGGGCGCGCCGGCGACGCCGGCCTCCTCGACGTCCGGATGTTCGTAGAGTGCCGCCTCCACCTCGGCCGGGTAGATGTTCTCCCCACCGGCGATGATCATGTCATCGGCACGGTCGACCATCCAGAAGTAGCCGTCCTCGTCGACGCGGGCGATGTCCTCGGTGTAGAAGTAGCCCTCGTCGTCGAACACCGCGTCGGTCTTCTCGGGGAGTTCGAAGTAGCCCTCGAACACGTTGGGACCGCGGATGGCGAGCTCGCCGCCCGTGGCCTCCGCGTCGTCGAAGTCGAGGTCCGAGTCCGGGAACGGGCTGAGCTCCTCGGGCGAGACGCGCGTCTCGCGGGTCTCCGGGTCGACGATCTTGATCTCACAGCACTCCAGCGCCGGGCCGATACAGCCAGCGGCCTTCCGGACGCCGTGGGAGGGTTCGACCGTGCCGGCGGGTGCCGTCTCGGTCATCCCCCAGCCCTCGACCATCGGGACGTCCCACGCCTCCTCGATGGTGCGACGGACCTCGTCGGCCAGCGGGGCGGCCGCGCAGTTGACGTAGCGCAGCGACGAGAGGTCGTACTCGTCGGGGTTCTCGCGGTACTCGCGCCACATCATCGTGTACATCGCGGGGACGCCGGCGAACGTGGTCGCGTCGTGCTCGTCGATCCCCCGGAGCATCCCCTCCCCCTCGGGCTGCGGCTGGAGGTGCATCGTCCCGCCGCGGACGAGGTACGTCGCCATGATGGCGTTCAGGCCGAAGATGTGGAACAGCGGCAGGACGAGGACGATGGAGTCGTCGGCGTCGATGGCCAGTCCGCCCTTCGTGTACGCCTCGACGGTGGTGAGGAGGTTCTCGTGGCTGAGGAGGACACCTTTCGGTCGGCCCGTCGTCCCCGAGGTGTAGGGCTGGCAGGCGATGTCGCCGTACTCGCGTTCGGGTTTCTCGAAGGTGTCGTCGTAGTCGTCGAGCACGTGCGAGACGTTGACGACGCCGTCGTCGCTCACCCCGGGCAGGAACAGCGTACTCACCTCGGCGGCGTCGGCGAGGTTCTGCACCTGTTCGGCCAGCAGTGGCGAGCCGACCATGTGGTCGGCCTCGGCGTTGTTCACCACGTAGACGAGCGTCTCCGGGTCCATCCGGAGGTTCAGCGGTACCGCCACCCCGCCCGCCTTGATGATGCCGAAGTAACTGACCGGGAACTGGGTCGTGTTCGGGACGAAGATGCCGACGCGGTCGCCCGGCCCGACGCCGTGGTCGGCGAGCATGTTCGCGTACTTGTTCGACTCCGCCTCGAGTTCCGCGTAGGACGTCGCCTGCCCGAACGAGGTGAACGCCGTCTTCTCGCCGTACCGGTCTGCCGCCATCGCCGGCAGGTCACCGAAGTGACGCAGGGGAGCGCCTTCGAAGTGTTCCATGTGCGGCCGGACGGTTCGGCGGGTAGTTAATAAATATTCGTCCGAGGATACGGGGTCCGTTGAAGTGTACCGCCCGGCACCGGTGCGCTCAGACGTACCCGGACAGCGCCAGCACCACCACCGAGGCGACGGCACCGAGGAACAGGAGGCCGTAGTTCGCCACGGTGTTGTCGGCCCGTGCCAGCGACAGCGAGAAGCGGTCGACCGGCACCGGCCAGAACACGTTGACCCCCATCGGTGTCAGGGCGTCGGCCAGCAGGTGCGACCCGATGCCGACGACGCCGAGGACGAGACCGAAGACGGCGCCCCGCATCGGGCCGCCGAGTGGCTGCCACGAGCCCTGTCCGAGCAGGAACCCCGCGGCGCCGAGGCCGCCGGCGACGAGGGCGAGGAACAGGAGCGAGTGGGTCGGACCACGGTGCGGGACGAGCGGGAGACGCAGGTCGATGTCCGGGAGCGTGGCGAGCGAGAGCACCACGGCCCCGCCGAGGAACGCCAGCAGTGGCGCAGCCTCCAGCAGGACGAACCCGACGGGTGCGTAGGCGAGCAACGCCATCCCGTAGTGGCCGGTGGCGTACACACGCCCCGATACCGCCCGCCCGGAGAAGAACCTACGGGAGGGTGGGCGAGACCGGCCCTTATACCGGTCCCCGCCCATCTACCCGTATGGGCATCCTCGACACGCTCGTGGGGACGTTCGGCCCGTTCCTCATCCCCGTCGTCGTCTTCGCCGTCGGCGCGGTGGGCTACGGACTCCTGTTCGCGCTCAACCGGGCCCGTGGGACCGACGAGGTGTCGAAGTGGCAGGCCGCCGACGACCGCCCGGACGAGCGCGAGTAGTTCCTTCCGTCACGGACCGTCACGAGCCGGTGAACTAAGTTGAATGTCTGACACGTCGTGGACTGTTCTCGGTGCTACACGATGGCAAGCACACAGCAAGAACAGCGTGAGGCGGCACAGGAGATCAGCGAGGCGTTCGTCGAGGCGTACAACACGGGAGACACCTCGCTCATCGAACCAGTCGTGACCGACGACTTCGTCTGTCACCACCACGGTGCCGGCGTCGAACTGCACGGGGCCTCGGAGTACGCGGGGCGCATCAAGGAGATGCGCGGCGCGTTCTCGGAGTTCAAGATGGCCGAGGACATCCTCGTCGTCGAGGGGGACCTCGCGGCGGCGCAGTTCAGCTGGGGCGGCACACACGACGGGCCGTTCCAGGGTATCGACCCGACGAACGAGTCGGTGCACACGTCGAGCCTCTGCCTGATGCGGATGGACGACGGGAAACTCGACGAGATGTGGATCTACAGCGACACGCCGGGGATGCTGGAGCAACTCGGCCTCGAACCCCGGTTCGGTGAGGACTGAACGCAGACGGGGCCGGGGTGGGGGAAGCGGGGGACGGGACGCTCACCCGGCCGTCGCGAGCAGGGCACGGGCCTTCCCCCTGACGCGGGCGGAGACGACGACGAGGACGAGCGTGTAGACGCCGACGCCGACGAACACGAGTGCGACGGTGCCGTAGTGACTCCGTGGGAGCGACGGCTCCGCGGCGAGGACCCCGGCAGCCATCACCGCCGAGGCGAGGACCTGTCGGGCGAGTTCGGCCAGCGGGACGTCCGGCCGCCCGATGAGTCGGGAGAGCGCGCCGTAGCCCAGCGCGAGGCCGACGCCGGCCGAGACGGCGGTGGCGACGGCAGCCCCGACCCAGCCGTAGGCGTAGACGAGCGTCACGTTCAGGACGAGGTTGAGGCCGACGAACGCGGCGTTGATGCGGAACGCCACGTCCGGGCGGTCGACGGCGTTGACGACGTTGACGAGCTGGTCGCCGTAGGCCGAGAGCATCCGCGCGCCGACCAGTATCAGGAGGATGCCCGCCCCCTGCGTGAACTCGGGGTTGTAGATGCGCAGGACGCGCTCGCCGAGCACCCACGCGCCGAACAGGCCGGGGATGATGAACACGCCCGTGAACACCAAGCCCTCGTTCAGGTAGTGGTGGATGCGCTCGTAGTTGCCGTCGACGCTGAGCTCACTCACCTCCGGGAACAGCGTGTCCTGTACGGAGTTGGCGACGAGGACGAACAGCGACGCGAGGTTCCACGCCACCTCGTAGACGCCGATGAGGGTGGCGCCGACGGCGAAGAACGCGAGGACGATGGTGTCGGTCCAGCCGAAGGCGCGGGACTTCAGCCGGCTGAGCCAGCCGTAGCGGGCGTACCGGACGAGACTCCGGGCGGTCTCCCACGAGGGCCGCGAGGGCCGGCCACGGACGAGGAACACGCCGACTGCGGCGGCGACGAGGACGGAGACGACGTGGCTCGCCACGAGCGCGGCCACCCCGTAGCTCAGCAGGACGGCCCCGACGTGGAGCACCGACCGGACGACCCGCTCGACGGTCTTCAGTGCGCCCGCCTGCGCGACCTTCTTCTCGCCGTTGAGGACCGAGATGGCGGTGAGCAGGCCGACGTTCGAGACGACGAGCAGCGCCACGAGTTCGCCCACGGGCGCACCGACGAGTCGCTCGACGAGCGGCGACCCGACCAGCAGGCCCACCCCGAGGACGCCCGCGACGGCGAGTTCGAGCAGGAGTCCGGTCGCCAGTAGTCGCCCGGCGTCGCCTCCCTCGCTCAGGCGCTTGGTGACGGCGTCGCCGATGGCCGTCGGCGGGATGGAGAGCCAGAACATCAGGGCCACCGCCACGGCGTAGGTCCCGAGCACGTCCGCCCCGCCGAGGCGAGCGATGGCGAACGTGGCCGCGAATCCGGCGACGCTCACGCCCACCTGCGAGACGAAGTGCAGGAGCGTGGTTCGGCCGAGTCGCATCGGCTACTCCACGTACCCGAGGTCCGAGAGTTGCTTCCGCATCGCGTCGTCGAACGCCGCGTCGCGGGCCTCACCGACCGGCTGGCCGTCGGTCGCCAGCCACTCGGCCAGCGCCTCGCGCAGTTCGTCGGCCACCTCTGGGTGGTCGGCGCTCGCGTCACGTGACTCGTCGGGCAGCGCGAACAGCTCCTCGCCGTCCTCGCTCGTCTGGAACTTGAACTCGTGGGTGCGAGCGCAGGTCATCGTGGGGGCGTGGTACCGGGAGGTGTCGAACGAGGGGTCGTGCTCCGTGAAGTCCCCGAAGTCGGCGGGAGCGCGCTGGGCGACAGCGAACTCGCGCGGACCGTCGCGCAGGTCCACACCCTGCATCCCATCCGTGTCGCCACCCGCGACGGCGACGAGCGTGGTCATCAGGTCGGTGTGCTGGACCGGGTCGTCGTCCGCGAGCGCGAGGGCGTCGGTGAGGCGCTGGCTGGCCCCGTCCCCCTCGCCGTCCGAGTGGACGACGAACGGGACGTTGATCAGCCCGTCGTGGAGCAGGAGTTTGTGCGCGAGCACCCCCTGCTCGCCGAACAGGTCGCCGTGGTCGGCCGTGACGACGAACACCGTCTCGCGGTCGGTGTCCAGTGACTGGACGTACTCGAACAGCCGCCCGATACACTCGTCGGTGTAGGCGACCTCGGCGTCGTAGGTCGCCAGCAGCGCGTCGCGCTCCCAGTCCGTGAGCGGGTCGCCGCTCGCCACCCGCTCGTACATCGTCCGGTGTACGTCCATCGCGATGTCGACGGCCTCGGCCGGGCCGGCGTCTATCTCGTCCGTGTAGCGGTCCTGCCACGGGAGCGGCGGCACGTAGGGCCGGTGTGGCTCGTTGTAGTGGAGGTAGTGGAAGAACGGGGCGTCCCCGCCAGCGAGGTCCGAGAGCCACCGCTTGGCGATGTCGTTCATCAGGAACGGGGTCGCGTGCTTGGCCGTGTCGGGCGTGAAGCCGGCGGAGTGACGCCGGAGGTTGAGGAGGTACTTCGCCAGCGTCGCTGGCCCGGCCACGTCGAACAGCGTGGCGGCAGCCAGCCAGGCGAAGCGGTCGAACCCACGGAAGAGGTCCGTCGCCTCGCTGACGTGCGAGTTCCGGGAGAGGCAGGCGGTCCGGTAGCCAGCGTCGCGCAGGCGCTCGGCGACCGTCGGGAGTTCCGGCGGGAGCGTCGAGCCGTCGATGCCGACCGTGTTGTGCGTGGGGTAGGTGCCGGTGAGGATGCTCGCGGAGGAGGAGAGCGTCCAGATGCCGGCGGCAATACCGTCGGAGAACGCCCGACCGCCGGGGCGGTCGGCGAGTGCCTGGAGGCGTGGCGTGGTGTCCCGGTCGTGGCCACCCATCGTGGTCCGGTCCTGCCGGACGCTGTCGAGGGTGACCCAGACGACGTTCGGGCGCTCGCTCATGCTGCTGGCTGGGTCCGGGGGCTTCAAGTCCTTTCCCTCTCGAGCCGAGGCCGTCAGATTCACGTCCCGTGCGGCGGGAGGGCGGGTATGACAGTGGTGGTCCTCGGTCTCGACGCCCTCGACCCCGACCTGGTCGACCCCGAGACACACCCGAACCTCTCGCTCGCCGCCCACCGCGCCATCGACACCATCGACAGCGTGGCGGGCGAACCGAGCACGCACGAACTCTGGCCGACCATCGTCACCGGCCTTGAACCTCGCGAGCACGGGCTCGTCCTCGACGACGGCGTGGCGTGGGGTAACCCGGTCCTCGACCGGGCGAGCGACGTGGCCGACTACCTCCTCCCTGACGCTCTCCAGACGCGCATCGGCGCGTGGCTGCTGACCAACACCGACTCCGACGCCTTCCGCACGCGGGCGACCTACTACGAGGAGCAAGGCCTCTCGACGCTGTTCGACGGGCGGGAGGCGCTCCCCATCGGGGTGCCGAACTACGTCGTCGACCCGGATTCGGAGGACCGGGAACACCAGCTCCGGCGGAGTCTGGGCGACCTGTTCGAGCGCGACCCGGAGGCCGTCGGCGGGCACACCTCGGCGGACCCGGACACCTTCTACGAGCAGTGTCTGGAGATGCTGATGATACGGGTCGCCCGCACCCGTCGTGGTCTGCGTGGCGGGCGCTACGAACTCGTCTTCGGCTACACGAGCGGCCTCGACCTGGTGGGCCACGTCGCCTACGACGCCCCGGACCTGCAGGAACGAGCGTACGCGGAGGCCGACGAGTTCGTCGGCGAACTCCGTGGTGACCTCGACGAGGGGGACGAACTCCTGCTCGTGAGCGACCACGGCCTGCAGGACGGCGTCCACACCCACGAGGCGATGGTCGCCGGTACCGACCCAGAGATGGTCGAGGCCATCGGGAGTGTCACGGACGTGCGAGCGGCCGTCGAGACGGAACTAGACGAGAACGACCACTCGCCCGAGCCACGGGTGGCGCGTGAGCGCGACGGCGTAGGCGGCGAGCAGGTCCGCGAGCAACTGGAAGACCTGGGGTACATGTGATGCACGAGGGATCGAGCGAACGACGAGAGAGAGATTCTTCGGCGGCGAGCGACGACCCCAACGTCCTCCTCGTCGTCCTCGACAGCGTCCGCGCGAGGAACTGCTCGGCCTACGGCCACCACGAGGGGACAACGCCGTTCCTCGAGTCGTTCGCCCGCGAGCGGGCCACCCTGTACGAGCAGGCCCGTGCCCCCGGTGCCCGCAGCGTCACCAGCCACGCCAGCCTCTTCTCCGGGTTCCACGTCGAGGAGCACGGCGTCGTCTCCGCCGCCCACAAACTCGACCCCTCGGTGAGCGTCTTCTCGACGCTCCGCGAGGAGGGCTACGCGACTGGCGTGTTCAGCGAGAACGACTGGATAACCGCGGTCGACGTGGGACTGAAGGACGGCTTCGACACTGTCGTCGGCGCGCGGAACGTCCCGTTCCCGGACGCCGTGAATCCACACGAGTTCGTCTCGAACCAGGGGCGGGGCCAGTACGTCACCTTCCTGAAGGAGGCGCTCGCGGACGACCACCCCGTCCAGTCGCTGGCGAACGGCGCCGCCACCAAACTCCAGTCGGACTACAAGCGCTTCCTCCCGTCGAGCGTGCGAGCCTCCACCCCGGCGGGCGTCTACGTCGACTCGTTCCTCGGCTGGTCCGAACGCCAGTCCGGGCCGTGGGGCGCCTGCGTGAACCTGATGGACGCCCACATCCCGTACGAACCGGCCCCGGAGCACGACCACTGGGGGGGCAAGCGCGCCCGCGAGTTGCAGTCCTCGTTCGAGGACCAGAAGTGGGCGTTCAACGGTGGCCAGCGCCCGTGGTGGCAGAAGAAGGCCGTCGAGTCGCTGTACGACGGGGCCATCCGGCACTGCGACGCGGAGCTGGAGCGCCTCGTGAGCGAACTCGACCGCCGCGGTGACCTCGACGACACCCTGCTGGTCGTCACGAGCGACCACGGCGAGGGGTTCGGCGAACCGAGTCGCGTCCGGCCCGGCGTCCGTGTCGCCGAACACGGCGTCGCGCCACACGAGGCCGTCCTCCACGTCCCCCTCGTCGTCCGCCTGCCGGGGCAGGACGGAGCCACACGGGTCGAGCGACCCGCCTCGCTCACCGAGTTCCCACGCGTCGTGCAGGCCGTCCGCGACAGCGAACACCCGACCGAGGGGTTCCGCCCCGACGGCCCCGTCCTCTCGACGGCCGTCGGGCTCGACGAACCCCTGCAGGAGCGGGCCAGCGCCTACGTCGGTGACCTCTCGCCGTGGACCGCGGACTCACGCGCCGTGTTCGACTGGGACGAGGGCCAGGGCGTCGTCGAGAAGTCGCTCGTCAACCGCGACCGGGCCGTGACGGTGACCTGTCGAGACGCGCAGACGCAGTACGTCGACGGTGGGGGCGACCGGCCGCGCGAGCGGGTGGCCGAGGCGTTCGCCGCTGTCGAGCAGCTCGACGTGCGACGCTCGGGCGGTGGGGTGGAGGACATCGACGACGCGACGTACGACCGGCTGGAGGACCTCGGGTACGTCTGACCACTTTTCACTCGTCGGGTGCCCGCTGCGCGGGCACCGCTCCTCACAAAAACGTGGTGAAAAAGTGCGGCGCTCACTCCGTTCGCGCCGGGTGAAACGTCTCTTTCCGCTCGGCGTACACCGACCCTACAGCCACCGCCACCGTACCACTCAGCGCCGCCCAAACCCCGCTCAGTCCCGCTCGGCCGTACTCTCGTAGTCCCACACCAGATCGAAGAATCGAGCGAGCCCTGCCACGAACGAGCCGTTCTCGGTCAGTGCGGCCTGCCGCATGTGGTTCGGGACGTCGGGCTCCTCGACGAGGAAGATGGCCTCACCGGAGTCGTACTCCATCGACGGGTCCACGAGGGTGCCGCGCCACGGGAGGACGTGCCGCGAGAAGCGGAACTCGACGCTCGGGAACTCCCGTTCGAGGCGCGCGACCCGGTCGTCCTGGACGGGCCGCTCGTCGTCCGCGAGGATGTCCGGGTGGTGGAACAGCACGCGGACGGCCACGTCCCGGTCCACCGCGTCAGCGAGCGCGGGGGCGACGCTGTCGAGGTACTCCCACGACTTCGTGAGGACGCGCATCTCGCGCTCGGCCTCGTGGTAGAGTCGCCGCGTCTCGGACTCGCTCGGCTCTCCCACGTCGACGACGTGGAACAGTTCCTCGGCGGGGCGGACCGACTCGCCGGCCTGCTCGTATCGGGGCTCGAACTCCGCGAGGAAGGCGTCACTCGCGGACTCCAGTTCGCGCTCGAACGAGGCCAGCGACTGCCGCTCGTTCTCCCGTGCTCGCTCGAGGATCTCCTCGGGCGAGCGCGGCACGTACTCCTTGGGCCGGCCGGGCACGACCTTCACGAACCCGCGGTCGGCCAGCGAGTCGAGCACGCCGTAGATACGGGCCTTCGGGATGCCGGTCGCCTCGGCGAGGTTCGGCGCGGTGGTCCGGCCCAGCCCCACCAGTTCGGCGAGCGCGGTCCGCTCGTACTCACCCAGCCCGAGCAGGTCGAACACCCCGGCGTCGTCCATACCGACGACTCAGGCGGGGCTCACGTAAACCACGCGGTGCCCCGCGCTCGCCCGTGAAGCCAGCAGTTTTTTGCGCTCTGAGGGGCGACACCCGGTAATGGAGCGACGCGAGGACGTCTGTGTACTCCTGCCGACGCTGAACGAGGCCGAGACCATCGGGTCCGTGGTCGAGGGGTTCCGCGAGGCGGGGTACACGACCGTCCTCGTCGTCGACGGCGGATCCTCCGACGGGACCCGACGCATCGCGGAGGACGCGGGTGCCCGTGTCGTCGTCCAGTCGGGCAACGGGAAGGGCCAGGCGGTCCGTGAGGGGGTCCGGAGCGTGGAGGAACCCGTCGTCCTGATGGCCGACGGCGACGGGACGTACGACCCGGCTGACGCCGACGCGATGCTCGAACCCATCTTCGCCGGGCGCGCCGAGCACGTCATCGGCGACCGGTTCTACCGGATGGCCGACGACGCGATGCCCCGCCTCAATCGGGCCGGCAACCGCCTCGTCAACCGCGCGTTCGCGTTCGTCCACGGCCGTGACCTCGCCGACATCCTCTCGGGCTACCGCGCGTTCACCCGCGAGTCGTTCGAGCGACTCCGGGTCACCTCGGACGGGTTCGGCATCGAGACGGAACTCGCCGTCGAGTGCGTGAAACACGGCGTCCCGACGGAGGTGGTCGGCGTCTCCTACGGCGCCCGTCCGGACGACTCGGAGACGAACCTCCACCCCATCAAGGACGGCGCGCGCATCTACCTCACTCTGTTCCGACTGGCGAAGACGAACAACCCCCTGTTCTACTTCGGGAGCGTGGGCGTCCTCGCGCTCCTCGCGGGGCTGGCGGTGGGCGGCTACGTCGGCTACGAGTGGTTCCTCCGGGAGCCCCCCGTCTCCCACGAGGCGCTCGCCGTCGTCTCGGCGGCGGGCATCATCCTCGGCGTCCAGTTGCTGATGTTCGGCGTGCTCTCGGACGTCATCGTGGCGGTGAATCGCGAGCAGACCCGACGTATCGAGGAGCTCGCCGCGCAACTCGGCCGCGGTGGGGGACGAGCCTCGACCTACCGGACGGGGTGGAACGGGACCGAGACGGACGCCGAGCGCTCGGCGCAGGAAACGGGCGAGAGTGCGGCGGAGGCAACGGGCGAAGGAACGACGGAGGCAGCGGCCGAGTCGGAGTCGCCGACGCCGGACCGTTAGAAGGGGAGCAGTGACCGGAGCTGGGCGAACAGCCCGGACCCGGACCGCTCGCGGTGGGCCTCGAAGACGGGGTGGAGTGCGTTCAGGAGTTCCTGCTCGGTCTCGAACTGGGAGCGGTGCGTCTCCGAGAGCACCGCCGAGAGGCTGACCGTGCTCCCACCGGCGTCGTACGGTATCTCCGGGTCACCCAGTTCGCGCACCAGCGTCTCGGCGTCGACCGGATAGGCCACCTCGGCCTCTTCGAGGTGGGCGTCCAGCGCGGCGATGCCGAACGTCACCACGTCCGGTGTGTCACCGTCGTCGCTCGGTGGGGGCCTGACTCCCATCGTCCCCCGCTACACCCGTCGTCACCTAAAGACCCGTGGTGTCCAACCATCTTTTTCCGCTCGGGGTCGCCTCCGGCGACCCTCTCGCGCAAAAACATGGGTGAAAAAGGCGCCGCTCGCTTCGCTCGCGGCGGGTAGGTGTACTCGTCCGCACAGCACCGCCTACCGCACTGATTCCTGCTCTACCCCTCGAGCACAACTCCTTTTTGGGCGCCACGCTTCCTTCGGGTATGACCGACTACACCACCGTCTCCATCCCGAAGGAACTCGCCGAGCGCGTCGACGAGACCATCGAGGGGACCTCCTTCTCCTCGACGTCGGACCTCGTCCGCTTCCTCCTTCGCTCCATCGTCGTCCAGCACCAGCGACAGGGTGAGCTCACGGAGGCCGAGTTCGCCGACATCGCCGACCAGCTGCGTGACCTCGGCTACCTGAAGTAGCCCCGACGGGCCCGAAAGCCCTTGTCCCGGGGCGTCCGGAGTCGGAACGTGGACCGAACCAACGCCCTCCTCTACGCCGTCCTCCTCGCCGTCATCGGGAACGCCGCTTCGATAGCCGGCGGGGGTAACCTCGCCCCCGTGGGTGGCCTCGTGCTCGTCGTCGCGCTCCTGTTCGGCACCGGCGTGTTCTTTGCCGAGTTCGACGAGGACGGGTCCAGCGCGGGTGGCGGAGGGACGGAGAATCGAAGCGAGGGCGACGACTAGAGTCGCTCGACGATGGCGGCGGTCACGTCCTCGGTGGAGGCGTCCCCGCCGAGGTCAGGGGTGTGTGGTCCCTCGGCCAGCACGCCCTCGACGGCGTCCCGCACGTCGGCGGCCGCCTCGCCGTAGCCGAGGTGGTCGAGCATCATCGCGGCCGAGAGCACCGTCGCACAGGGGTTGGCGATGCCCTGTCCGGCGATGTCCGGCGCGGAGCCGTGGACCGGTTCGAACAGGCCGCGTTCGCTCCCGACGTTGGCGCTCGGGAGCAGGCCGAGGCCGCCGACCAGTCCCGCGGCGAGGTCCGAGAGCACGTCGCCCGCGAGGTTCGGCGCGATCACGACGCCGTACTCCTCGGGTCGGAGGAGCAGGTGCATCGCCAGCGCGTCCATCAGCGCGTCGTCGTAGTCGGCGCCGCGTTCGTCGCCGACTGCCTCACAGGCGTCGAGGAACGCTCCGTCCGTGACGCGCATCACGTTCGCCTTGTGCGCGATGGTCACGTCCTCGTAGCCGTTCTGCTCGGCGTAGTCGAAGCCGAACTCGGCGATGCGCCGCGAGGCGTCCTCGGTGACGACGCGGGTGAGCGTCGTCACGCCGTCGGCGATCTCGCTCTCGATGCCCGAGTAGACGCCCTCGGTGTTCTCCCGGACGAACACGAGGTCCGTCTCGGGGCGCAGGGCATCGACGCCGGGGTAGGCGCGGGCGGGCCGGACGTTGGCGAACGAATCGACCGCCTCACGGAGCGGGAGGATGACGTCGGCTGCCGATTCACCGGCCGCGCCGAACAGCGTGGCGTCGGCGCTCGCGGCCGCCTCGTAGGTCTCCTCGGGGAGCGCCTCGCCGGTCTCGGCGAGCGTCTCGTCGCCCGCGTCGTACTCGGTGAACTCGAAGTCGACGCCGTCGAGCGCCTCCAGCACCTCGACGGCCGCCGGGACGACCTCCTGTCCGATGCCGTCACCGGGGACGACGACGATATCTTCGGTCATGCTCGGGGGTGCGCGTGGCCCGCGAAAGAGGGTGTCGGTCGCGTCAGAGCCTGCCCGTGACCGAGGACCCGGTCAGAGCGCGTTCCGCACGGCGCCGACGGCCAGTTTCGGTAGCTTCCCGACCACCTCGGGAAACGTCAGCCCCAGTTGCGCGGTGAACTCGTGGTTGTCGAAGTAGCCCCTGACCTCGGCGATGCCGTCCTCGGTGACGACGACACGCTCTATGCCGTCGACCTCGACGTGTTCGTCCGTCGGGGGGAGCCCCTCGTAGGTGCCTGTCTGGGTGCCGGTCATCGTCCACTGGACCACGAGGACCCCCGGCTCTCGCGTCTCCATGATGCGCGTCGGCTCGAAGTGGACGTCCGGGAACCCGTCCAGCAGTTCGCGCACGAACGGTTCGAGGTCGTCGTACTCGTACACCCCGTCGGTCGCCGGGTCGTCGTAGCGCACGTCCGGGGCGAAGTGTGCCAGCACCCGCTCTGCGTCGTGGTCGTTCCAGGCCGTCGCGTACCCCTCGTAGTGCGCGACCGGATCGTCCAGTGGTGTGTCACTGACTCCCATCCCTCACCAGACGTGTCTTTCGGCGAGAATAAAGGTTGGGTCGGCCGCTCAGTCGCTCCCGACGTACGGCAGGTTCGCCGCCGTCTCCGCGATGGCGTTCTCGTTTGCCTTCATCAGCGCCGTCGTGTCCCAGATGCCCTCGACGAGCGCCTTGCGCTGGGCCTCGTCCACGTCGACGTCGACCGTGGTGTCGCCGTAGGTGACCGTCTCCGCGGCGACGTCGACGTCGATGTCGCCGTCCGGGTTCGCCACCACCCAGTCCTGGATGGCCTCGATGGTCGCCTGGTCGGCGGTGACCGTAGGGATGCCCAGCGCGAGGCAGTTGCCCGCGAAGATCTCGGCGAACGACTCGCCGACGACGGCGTCGATGCCCCAGCGCATCAGCGCCTGCGGGGCGTGCTCGCGAGAGGAACCACAGCCGAAGTTGGCGTTGACGACGAGCACGTTCGCGTCCTGGTACTGGGTTTCGTTGAACGGGTGGTCCTTCTCCTCGTCCTCGTCGTCGAACCGCAGGTCGAAGAACGCGAACTCCCCGAGGCCGTCGAACGTGACGACCTTCATGAACCGCGCGGGGATGATCTGGTCCGTGTCGATGTCGTTCCCGCGAACGGGGATGCCCGTGCCGGAGACGTGCTCGACGCTCGGGATCTCGACCTCGTGGGCCATTACGCCTCCACCTCCCGCTTCGGCAGTTCACGCACGTCCGTGACCTCGCCGGTGACGGCCGCGGCGGCCACCATCTTCGGTGACATCAGGACCGTGCGGCCGTCCTTGCTCCCCTGCCGACCGACGAAGTTCCGGTTGGACGAGGAGGCACACGCCTCGTCGCCCTCCAGCTGGTCGGCGTTCATCCCGAGACACATCGAACAGCCGGCACCGCGCCAGTCGAAGCCCGCCTCGCGGAACACCTCGTCGAGGCCTTCCGCTTCGGCGGCGGCCTTCACGCGCTGGCTGCCGGGGACGACCATCGCCCGCACGGAGTCGTGGACCTCGCGGCCCTCGACGACCTCCGCGGCGTCGCGGAGGTCGGCCAGTCGGGCGTTCGTACACGAGCCGAGGAAGGCCACGTCCACGTCGTACCCCTCCATCGTCTCGCCGGGCGAGACCCGCATGTGTTCCTGCGCCCGACGGGCGGTCTCGACCTTGTCCGCGGGCAGGCTCTCGGGGTCCGGGATGGGCTCGGTGATACCGATACCCTGTCCGGGCGTGGTCCCCCACGTGACGACCGGTTCGATGGCCGAGCCGTCGATGGTGACCACGTCGTCGTACTCGGCGTCCGCGTCGCTCGCGATGGACTCCCAGTACGGCTTCAGCCGCTCGAACTTCTCCGGGTCGTCGCGGAACTCGTCGGTGTCGCGGAGCCACTCGTAGGTGGTCTCGTCCGGGTTCACGTAGCCCGCACGCGCACCGCCCTCGATGGACATGTTGCAGATGGACATCCGGCCCTCCATCCCGAGGCTCTCGATGGCCTCGCCGGCGTACTCGTAGACGTAGCCGACGCCGCCGTCGGTGCCGAGTTCACGGATGATGGTCAGGACGACGTCCTTGGCCCCGACACCCTCGCCGAGTTCGCCGGTGACCTCGATCTTCCGGACCTGCTTCTTCTCCATCGCGACGGTCTGGGTCGCCAGCACGTCGCGGATCTGCGAGGTACCGATACCGAACGCCAGCGCGCCGAACGCGCCGTGGGTGGAGGTGTGGCTGTCGCCACAGACGATGGTCGTGCCGGGCTGGGTGATACCCTGTTCCGGCCCGATGACGTGGACGATGCCCTGGTTGCCAGTCGTGGGGTCGTCGAACTGGATGCCCGCCTCGCGGACGTTCGCCTCCAGTTCGGCCATCATCTCCTCGGCCGCGTCGTCACCGAGCGGCCGGGACTGGTCGTCGGTCGGGACGATGTGGTCCACGGTCGCGTGGGTCAGGTCCGGGCGCGCCACCTCGATGTCGCGCTCGCGGAGCATCCCGAACGCCTGCGGACTCGTCACCTCGTGGATGAGGTGCAGCCCGACGAACAGCTGGTCCTGCCCGTTCGGCAGCGTGGTGACCTTGTGGCGGTCCCACACCTTGTCGTAGAGCGTCCCTCGGCTCATTCTTCGGTCTCGTCTCGGACGCCACCCGCCTCGCCCCCGCGGGCGTGGACGGCGTTGGCGGACTCCGCACCCTCCGGCGGGGTGTGGTCGATGTCTCGCAGTACCTCGCCGTCGTCGTCGTCCGAGTCGGGCTCCTCGGGGACGGCGTCGGCCTCGCCCCCGTCCGCGGCCACGGTCTTGCCACGGTCGTAGGTCTGCGTGCTCCCGAACACCTCGCCCGTGAACGGGTTGGTGTGGCTCGTCTCGCCCAGCGTCGGGCGGTACTGCTCCTCGTCCGTCTGTGTCTCGTCGTGCTCAGTCATCTGCCGGTGTCTCCGCTGCCTCTTTCTCCTGGTCCGCTCCCTCGCCCCACGAGAACAGCGCACGGAGGTTCTCGCCGACCTCCTCTATCTCGTGGTTCTCCTCGCGGTGCTTCAGTTGCTTGTAGCTCGGCCGACCCGCCTGGTTCTCGGTGATCCACTCGCGGGCGAAGGTCCCGTCCTGGACCTCCTCTAACACCTGCTCCATGTTCTCGCGGGCGTGCTCGTCGACGATGCGGTCGCCGCGGGTCAGCCCGCCGAACTCGGCCGTGTCCGAGACCGAGTGCCACATCTCGCCCAGCCCACCCTCGTACATCAGGTCGACGATGAGCTTGAGCTCGTTCAGACACTCGAAGTAGGCCATCTCCGGGGAGTAGCCCGCGTCCACGAGCGTCTCGTAGCCCTGCTTGACGAGCGAGGTGACGCCGCCACAGAGGACGGCCTGCTCGCCGAACAGGTCGGTCTCGGTCTCCTCTCGGAACGTCGTCTCGACGACGCCCGCGCGGGTGCAGCCGATGGCCTTCGCGTACGCCAGCCCGATGTCGTGGGCCTCACCGGTCGAGTCCTGGTAGACCGCGAGCAGGCCGGGGGTCCCCTCGCCGTTCTCGTAGTTCCGGCGGACGAGGTGGCCCGGCGACTTCGGCGCGACCATCGTGACGTTCACGTCATCGCTCGGCTCGATCTGGCCGTAGTGGATGTTGAACCCGTGGGCGAACTGCAGCGTGTCGCCCGCCTCCATCACGTCGCGGATCTCCTCGTAGACCCGCGGCTGGACGGTGTCCGGGACGAGCACGCTCACGAGGTCGGCCTCGGCGGCGGCCTCGCGGGGCGTCTCGACACGCAACCCCTCGGCCTCGGCCGCGGAGCGCGAGGAACTGCTCTCGCGCAGGCCGACGACGACGTCGATGCCCGACTCGTGGAGGTTCAGCGCGTGGGCGTGGCCCTGCGAGCCGTAGCCCAGCACGGCGACCGTCTTCGATTCCAGCGGCGATACGTCGGCGTCCTCGTCGTAGTGGACGGTCGTGGTGAACTCGTCCGGAGTGTCTTCCTCAGTCATCGTCTGCGTAGGTCCCCTTCGCCCCCTCGGTCGCCTGCGACCCCTCGGTGGCGGCCGTCCAGCGCTCCCCGCGTGCCAGCGCCGCCTGCCCGGTCCGGGCGATCTCCCGGATGCCGAACTGCCGGAAGGCGTCGATGGCGTCGTTTATCTTCTGCTCGTCGCCGGTGATCTGGACCGTGATGGTCCGCGGCCCGGCGTCCAGCGTCGTCCCGTCGTACATCTCGGTCACGGCCTGCACCTTGTCCGGCTGGCTCCCGCCGTTGACCTTCAGGATGACGAGTTCGCGCTGGACCGCGTCGTCGGCCAGTTCCCGCACCGAGATGACCGGGATGACCTTCGCCAGCTGTTTCTCGACCTGCTCGATGCCGGGGTCGGACTCCTCGACGACGAGCGTGATTCGCGAGAGCTCCTCGTCCTCGGTGGTACCGACCGTGAGCGACTCGATGTTGAACTGCCGGCGGCTGAACAGCCCCGACACCTTCGCCAGCACGCCGGGTTCGTTCTCCACCAGCGCGGAGATGACCGTCCGTCGGGTCTCCGGTTCGGCCGCCGCCTCGGGGTCGATGCGGAACCCCTGTTCGTTGCGCTTGCCCTGTGGCCGAGCGCGCTCGTTCGGGTCCGGACCCTGCAGCCCGCTCATAGCTGGTCCTCCGACAGGGCGAACAGCCCGTTATCCCCGCCGCTCGGGACCATCGGGTAGACGTTCTCCTCGGGGTCGATGAACACGTCCACGATGCTCGGCCCCTCGTAGTCGAGCGCCTCCTGGACGGTCTCCTCGACCTCGTCGTAGCTCTCGATGCGGAAGCCGCGGGCACCGAACGCCTCGGCGAGCTTGTCGAACGCCGGCATCCACGGGTACTCCGAGGCCATCCGGCGCTGCTCGTAGAAGGCGTCCTGCCACTGCCGCACCATCCCGATAGCGGCGTTGTTGAGGACGAACACGGTGATGTCCAGTTCCTCGCGGACCGCGACCGAGAGCTCCTGACAGGTCATCAGGAACGAGCCGTCGCCGTCGAAACAGACGACCTGCTGGTCGTCGTCCGCGGCGATGCGCGCGCCGATGGCCGCGGGCAGGCCGTAGCCCATCGTCCCCAGCCCGTGGCTCGACACCCACGTCCGGGGCTTCGTGTAGGTCCAGTACTGGGAGGCCCACATCTGGTGCTGGCCGACGCCCGTGGTGACGATGGTGTCGTCGGCCGTGGCCGCGTCGACGACCTCGACGACGAACTGCGGCTTGATGGGGCCGTCCTCGTCCATCTCGTAGTCCATCGGGTACTCGTCCTTCCACTGGGCGACCTGTTCCAGCCACTCGTCGGCCTCCGGGGCCTGCGGCATCGCCGCGTGGAACTGCTCGAAGACCGCCTTCGCGTCACCCACCAGCGGGTAGTCGGCGTGGACGTTCTTCGAGATCTCCGCGGGGTCGATGTCCGCGTGGATGATGTCGGCGTCGGGCGCGAACGTGTCGATGCCGCCGGTCAGACGGTCGTCGAAGCGCGTCCCGACCGCCAGCATGCAGTCGGTCATCGTGATGGCCATGTTCGCGTAGCCGGTGCCGTGCATCCCGGCCCACGAGAGCGAGAGCTCGTGGTCCTCCGGGAACGCGCCGATGGCCGGCATCGTCGTGACGACCGGCACCTCGAACTCCGTGGCGAACTCGTAGAGCTGCTCGCAGGCGTCGGCCTTCATCACGCCGCCACCGGCGAGGATGACCGGCCGCTCGGCCTGCGCGAACCGCTCGGCCGCCCGCTCGACGGCCGCCTGGTCAGCCTCCTCAGCGGGGTTGTACGTGCCCGGCGTCGTCGGGCCGCCGGGGTCGGCGTCCGTCTCACCCTGCGTCACGTCCTTCGGCAGGTCGACCAGCGTCGGTCCCTGCCGGCCCATCTTCGCGAGGCCGAACGCCTCGCTGACGTCGCCACCCACCGTGTCCGGCGAACTCGAGAAGTAGTTCGCCTTCGTGATGGGGCGCGTGACGCCGACCGTGTCCGTCTCCTGGAACGCGTCGTTGCCGACGAAGTCCGTGGGGACCTGTCCGGTCAGCGCGAGGAGCGGCTCCGAGTCCATGTTGGCGTCCGCGATGCCGGTGACGAGGTTCGTCGCCCCCGGCCCCGAGGTGGCCATGCACACGCCGGGGTCGCCCGTGACGGTGCCGTAGGCCGTGGCCGCGTGGACGGCCCCCTGCTCGTGGGCCATCGTGATGTGGTCGATCGCCGAGTCGTAGAGCGCGTCGTAGACGGGCATGATGGCCCCACCCTGGACGCCGAACGCGTAGCGGACGCCAGCGTTCTCGAGTGCGCGGATGACCGCGCTCGCACCCGTCTGGACCTCGGTGCGGTCCGTCTCGTCGTGTTCCGCAGCGTCGTCGCCGCGGTCGGTCTCCGTGTTCGGGGAGACCGGTGTGGCGCCGTCGCCGCTCATGCGTTACCTCCGTGTCGATACCGGTACCGATGCTGTCGTGTCATTGTCGTGTCTGTGTACTCGTCTGCGGTGCGAACCGTCGGGGAGAAAGTGGTGTGCGGGCCTAACGGGCCCGTACGATACCGACCACCGCACGAATCACGGCCGCGTCGCTCCGTGCCGCCTCGGGCCCGGAGTCGACGTGCCGTCTCACGTCCGGCCGTCTGCACGCCTGCGTAATCAACCTTACCGGTCTGGCAGGTGTTACCTGTCGCGTGGCGACGGCTGGCCGTGTCGGTGTGCGACCGCTCGTGCGGCGGGCGTGACGGGGAGGTCACGGCCTAGACCCGGACCTCCTCGCGGCGAACGCCGACCTCGTTGGCGAACTGCTTGAGGACGGACATGGTGACCTGCTGTTTCTCCGCGCCGTAGTCCTTCACGCGGCGGGTCACCTCCCGTACCTCGTCGTCGGTGGGCGCGTAGCCGGCGTCCTCCAGTCGCTCGCGGACGGAGTGCTGGCCGGTGTGCTTGCCCAGTACGAGTTCGCGCTTGGCGCCGACCATCTCCGGGGTCATGACGCCGGGTTCGAACGTGTCGGAGTTCTCGATGACGCCGGCGGCGTGGATGCCCGACTCGTGGGAGAAGGCGTTGGCCCCGACGACCGGCTTGTTCGCCGGGACGGGGATGTCGGACTTCTCCTCGACGATGCGGGAGAGCTCCACGATGCGGGTCGTGTCGATGCCCGTGTCGATGCCGTACAGCGACTCGACGGCCATCACGACCTCCTCGTAGGCGGCGTTGCCCGCCCGCTCGCCGATGCCGTTCACCGAGACCTGCGCCTGGTGGGCGCCGTGTTCGAAGCCGGCCAGCGCGTTCGCGCTCGCCAGCCCGAAGTCGTCGTGGGTGTGGACGTCGACGTAGGTGCCCTCGCCGGCCGCGGTGTTCACCTTCTCCACGAGGTCGCCGAACCTCGTCGGGGTCGCGACCCCACAGGTGTCGGGGATGTTCACCCAGTCGGTGCCGGCCTCGCCGGCGGCCTCCACGACCTCGAGCAGGAACTGCTCGTCGGTCCGGGTGGCGTCCATCGGCGAGAACATACAGGTCGCTCCCGCCTCCTTCACGCGCTCGATGGCGGCCACCGAGCGCTCGACCGCCTCCTCGCGGGAGGCGTGCATGGAGTCCTCGAGCTGGACGTCGCTGGTCGAACAGAACACGTGGACCATCTCCACGCCCGAGTCGAGCGCGGCCTCCACGTCCTTGTCGACCACGCGGGCCAGCCCGCAGACCGTGGTTCGTGTCGCGGCGGCGATGTCGCTGACGGCCTCGAACTCCGCGTCCGAGTTGACCGGGAACCCCGCCTCGATGACGTGGGTGCCCATCTCGTCGAGTACCGCGGCTATCTCTCGCTTGTCGTCGTACGAGAAACTGGTCCGGGGCGACTGCTCACCGTCGCGCAGCGTGGTGTCGAAAATTCGTGCTTCGTCGATTTCAGAAGTGTTGTCGAGCGTTCCCTGGAAGAACTCGACCCGCCGCAGATTGCGACGAAACCTCGTTGTTGCCTTTCATGGCTACCCGTCCCTGTTCACGGATTCTACTTAAACCCACCGCTGGGGCCGGTTCTTACCGGCCGCACGAGCGCCGGCACAGCGCGCGCGGCGACGAAAACCGCCCGACATCAACGCGGTGGTAGAGTTACGCATCCCCTTATATCGTATAATGTCGTCACCGGCGCTGGCGGAGTTTATAATGGTCTTGGAGTGGTCGTTCGGGCAGTTCGGGACGGGGCTGACGCTGGCGCGCGCAACGGCTGTCCAGTTCGCTCGCCATGCGAGAAGTCGGTCGACCACGTCGTCGACCGGGCCACGGGTCGCCACGATGAGCCACGTTTTTGCCCACCCACGCGAACGCTGCGGGTATGAGCGACGACGAGAGTCGAAATCGTGGTGGCCTCGACCTCGACCTCCAGACCGCCGAAGGCGAACTCGACGCCCCGGAGGAGGGGGGTGGCGGCGGCCGCGTGGTGCTGGGGGTCCTCGACGGCAGCGAGGCGCCCGAGACGTGGGTAGAGCACATCGCCGACGGGAACGTCCTCGTCCTGAACGTCGACGGCGACCTGAACGAACTCGCCGCCGGCTTCGCCCGTGACGTCCGGGACATGGGCGGGGAACTGATGCACTTCCGCGGGTTCCTCGTCGTCTCCCCGCCGGGCGTCGAGATCGACACCGACCGGCTCTGAGCCGGGGTTACCCGGCCGGGCCGGAGACCAGTCGGTCCACCTCCTCGCCGCAGGCCTCGCAGAACAGCACGTAGGTGGCCCCCTCGTCGGCCACCTCGAAGGTCCGGCCGGTCACCGCGCCACACGCGGGACACTCCTCCTCGATGACCGCGTCGTCCGTCGCCTTGGGGGCACCGACGGCCAGCAGCTCCAGCGGTTCGTCCCCCACCGCGACGGCCTCCTGTGTCGTGTTCGGCGGCACGTAGAGCACCTCGCCGGCGGCCACGCGGACCGTCTCCGCGTCGTCCAGCGGGCCGACGGTGAACTCCACCGCCCCGCTCACGACGTAGAACGCCTCCTCGTGGTCCGGGTGGTAGTGTCGCCCCCACGGGATGCGCTGGCCGGGCTCGGCGACGTAGCGGTTGAACCCGAACTCGGTGGCGCCCACCGCCCGGTCGATCTCGTACTTGTGTGTCGTCCGACTCGGGGCGTCCGGCGCGTCTGCCGAGTGGATGTGGCGGTACCTCGGCGGCTCGTCCGCGTCGTGGTCGTCGCTCATCGCTCTCCGTTCGGCGTCGACGTACAAAATCGTGGGTGTGGAGCCAGTCCTACATCCGGAGGCCGTGTTCCTCGCAGAGCTGCGGGATGCTCCCGAGGTCGGCCTCGAACCCGTACCGCTCGCCGATGGCGAGGAACTCCGCCACCTTCCCCTCGTCACTCGGGTCGAGCGGCGAGACGTGCGAGACCTCCTCGAAGAACTCGGAGAACTCACCTGGCACGATGATCTCGAGGAACCGGAGCGGCTCGTCGCTCGACCAGAACGTGTGCCACACGTCCCGTCCCTTCACCACCGACTCGCCCGCCGGCACCGTGGCCAGTTCGCCGTCGGCGAGGACCGTCATCTCTCCCTCGAGGACGTAGGATATCTCGTCCTCCCGGCTGTGTCGGTGGAGCGGTGCCGCGAGTGTGTGCGGGGGCAACGTGTGCTCCACGATGGCCACGTTCGCCTCGTTCTCCCCCCGAGCGACGTCCAGTCGCGCCCCGAGTTCCCCCAGCATCACGTCGTACTTCTCGCCACCGGTCGTCTGTGCGCACATGACACGGCCCGGTCGGGAGACGACGGCATAACTCCACACTCGGCGGGGGTCACGCCCGCCAGACGGTCACTCGAATCGGACTCACTCGCGGAACGTCAGGTAGTGGCCGTCCGGGTCGCGGACCCGCGCCCACCCGTCACGGCGCTCGACCGACAGGCCCTCGTCCGCAACCGCGGCCACGCAGTCCTCGACCGACTCGACCCCGAACCCGAGGTCGACGTGGACGCCACCGCGCGCGTCCGCGAGGCCGAGGTGCGGCTCCCAGAGTTCGAAGTCGAACGGGCCGGCCGTGAGCCGCACGCGTGTCCGGTTCTCGCCGACGTCGACCGTCTCCATCCCGAGCGACCCGTAGAACGACACCGCACGGTCGAGGTCCTCTACCTCGAGGACCACCTCGACGAGGCCCGTCACGCCCTCGCCCGCGTCGTCGCTCCCCATCAGCTCCACGCAGTTCCCCTCGGTGTCGTAGAAGTAGAGCGACCGGACGGGGCCGAACCGCTCCTCGTGGAGGTCGAAGTCGGCCGCGAGTCGCTCGAACCAGTCGTCGTACCCGGCCCCAGGGATGGAGAACGCGTAGTGGGTGTGGAGGCCCCCACGCGGCACGCCCGAGGGCGTCCGGAGGACGAGGTCGGTGTCACCGGCGCCGAGTCGGGCCTCGGTCTCGGTCCGTTCGCGCACCGGCAGGTCGAGCTGCGTCGTGTAGAACTCGACGGCCGGGTCGAGGTACTTCACCTCGAGCGCGAGCCACGAGAGCGACGAGAGCATACCCCCCGTTCGACGCGCCGGCACAAAACCGTTCGTCGGTGTCGCCTTCCCCGCGGACTTGCCCCCTCGCCGGGGTTTATGCACCGAGCGCGCGTCCAAACGGGTATGCCGATGAAATCTTCCGGGGCGGGCGCGGTCAACGAGATCGACCGCTGGAACGGCGGTGCCGGCTGGATCGCGCACCCGGACGAGGAGATGCAACGGGCGAGCCACGCGTTCGTCGAACCCGCCGACGAGGCGGACGAGGCAGACGCGGTGTACGTCGCCGACCCCGTCGACGTCCCCGGACTGGACGAGTGGTTGGCCGAGCTGGGGGAGGTGGCGGGCGTCCTCGTCCTCCTCGATCGACACAAGCGCGACGCCGCGGCGGTCGCGAACCGCCACGACGTGGCCGTCCACATCCCGTCGTGGATGTCCGGGGTCGCCTCGAAACTCGACGCCCCCGTCGAGCGACTCGGCGACACCGTCGCCGGCTTCGAGGTGAGGCGGCTCATCGACAACCCGTTCTGGCAGGAGGCGGCGCTCTACGACCCCGAGGCCGAGGTCCTGTTCACGCCCGAGGCGTTCGGGACGGTCGACTACTACTGCGCCCCAGGCGAGCGCGTGGGGGTCCACCCGGCGCTCCGCCTGTTCCCGCCCAAGCAACTCGGGAGACTGGACGTGTCGCACCTGCTGGTCGGCCACGGTGAGGGCGTCACCGACGATACGAACGAGGCCATCCGCAAGGCGCTGGCCGGGTCCCGCGCTCGTGCGCCGAAGCTCTACCTCAAGACGCTCAAGGGCGCCCTCTCCTGACGCGGGCCGGTGCCGGCCCCAGCCGACCGGGAGCGCCCGGAGTTATCCCCCTGGGACCCGTACGACGCCTGTGGTGTACGCGACCCGTGGGCTGGTCGACGCCCTGCTCGAGCTCGCCTCGGACCGTGACCCGGACTCGCTGAGCGTCGCGCTCGCCGCGACACCGGCGGGCGACTGGGCGCCGCTGGCTCCCGAGACGCAGATCCTCACCGACTTCTACCTGCCGGAGACCGGTGGGTCGGTCTCGGCGGTGTTCGGGATGGACCTCGCGACGCCGAAGGCCGCGGGCCGGTTCCTGACCCATCCGGACGGCGACCCGCGACTCAGGCAGACCGACACCTTCCACCAGGTACTCATCGTCGCCATCCCGCCCTACGACCGGGACTCCGTCTACGTCTACGACCGGAGTGGCCGGGAGCGACCGCTGGAACTGGTCGACGCCGAGCCCCCGGAGCGGACCATCGAATAGTCGCGACTAGTCGTCGGACTGGGCCTCGGCCGCCGCACAGATGTCCGCCCACCGTCCCTTCTGTTCGAGGTGTGACTGGAGTTCCTCGGCGTAGCGCTGGGTCAGCGACCGGGCCTCGGCGAGCCGTTGCTCGTCGACACCCTGGTCGTTCCCGGTTCCGTTACCGAGGCCGAGCGCGGACTTCACGTTGTCGAGGATGCCTCCCCCCGAGTTACTTCTCCCGCCGCCTTGCATCTGGTTCTGCATCTCGGCGACGCGCTTCAGCTCCGGCACGACCGCCTCGAGGTTGTCGCTGTTGGCCACCAGCCGTGCGGTCTCGGGGTCCTCGGCGCCCTCGATCTCGAACTCGACGGAGGTCATCACGAGTCCCCACTCCTGCCGGGAGAACCCCGAGGCGTCGACCTCGGGGGCGAACGTGCCGTCGACGGCCATGCGTGCGCCGACGATCTTGTCGGTCCAGTCGCTCATGTGGAGACGTTAGCGCGGGGGAGGGATAGGTGATGCGGGCGGCGTCGGTGCGGAGTCGTCGAGGGGCCCCACCCGCTGCGAGCGGAGCGAGCGGCGCCGTTTTCACCCACGTTTTTGCGCGAGCGGTTCGCGAGCGCAGCGCGTGGACCCGAGCGCAAAAAGATGGTCTTAGAAGCCCTTACCCTGCAGCTCCCGAGCGATGATGTTCTTCTGGATCTCGGTGGTGCCCTCGTAGATCTGGGTGATCTTGGCGTCGCGGTAGAACCGCTCGACGTCGAAGTCGTTGACGTAGCCCGAGCCACCGTGGATCTGGACCGCCTCGTTCGCCACGTCGACGGCCACGCGGGAGGCGTACTCCTTGGCCATCGAGGCGAGCGTCGTCAGCTGCTCGTCCTTGTTCGAGACCGACCACGCGGACTTGTAGGTCAGCATGCGGGCGGCCTCGATGTCGGTGAACATCTCCGAGAGCTTGTGCTGGATGGCCTGGAACTCGCCGATTGGGCGGCCGAACTGCTCACGCTGCTGGCTGTACTCGAGTGCGCGCTCGGCGGCCCCGCGGGCGATACCGACGGCCTGTGCGGCGACGCCCGTGCGGGTCTCGTCGAAGAACTGCATCTGCTGGAGGAATCCCATCCCGCGCGTGCCGACGAGGTTCTCCTCGGGGACGCGGACGTCGTCGAAGATAAGCTCCGCCGTGTCGCTGGCGCGGATGCCGAGCTTGCCGGTGATTTTGTCGGCCTTGAACCCATCACGGTCGGACTCGACGAGAATCTGGCTGAAGCCGTTGTAGCGGCCCTCGGCCTCCGGGTCGGTCTGACAGAGGACGACGAAGTAGTCGCCGACGGTCCCGTTCGAGATCCACATCTTGTTGCCGTTGACGACCCACTCGTCGCCGTCCTTCTCGGCGCTGGTGGAGACCGAGGAGACGTCGGAGCCGGTGTCCGGCTCGGAGATGGCCGCCCCCATGACGGCCTCGCCCTCGGCGATGGGCGGGAGGTACTCCTCTTTCTGCTCCTCGGTTCCGTACTCCACGATGGCCTCGCTGCCGAACGCCGAGGCGGTCAGGCAGAACCCGATGCCCGGGTCCGCCGCGAACATCTCCTCCACCATGATGGAGGTGTCGAGGGTGTCGTAGCCGGCCCCACCGTACTCGAGGGGGATGCCGGCGCCGAGCAGTCCGTTCTCGGCCGCCTTGTCCATGATCTCGTGGGGGTACTTCTCCTCCACGTCGTACTCGGTGGCGACCGGCTTGATCTCCTCCTCCGCGAACTCGCGGAGCATCTTCTGCAGTTGTTTCTGCTCCTCGGACAGCTCGAAGTCCATACCCGCGCCCTACGGTTCTACACGTAAAAACACACCTCTTCTTACGCCGTTTACCGGAACTGGCCGACCACCTTACAACGTAAAAGGGCCGTCGATGGACGGAACTCGTTACCACGGGTGTGGAGATGTACGTCGACAGCGCACAGGATACCCACCCGTTCGCGGGGCTCTCCGGCCTCGCGCGCGATCCTCGAGAGGAGAGCCCCTCGACGGGGCATCGGCACGGCTGGGGGCCACCCACAACTATTTGTGAAGTGCTGAGGTATCACGACCCATACAGCCCGTGGAAACTCTCAACTCCGACCGAGTTTCACGGGGCAGTCGCAACCATGGAGATACACATCGACGACGCCGACGAGGAGGTGGCACAGGCCATCGCGACGGCCATCGCGGAGCACCTCGGGACGACCGTGGAACTGAAGTCCCGTGACGGCCGGGAACTCGCGAACGCCGGCGAGGACTGGGACGAGGAGGGGAGCGTCGTCACGGACCGAGAGGAGGAACTGCGTGAGGAGATCGAGACCATCCTCTCGGGCGGCCCCCCGCGCGGCCACGAGAAGATCGAGGACCTCGGGAAGCTGTTCGTCCGCGAGCGACTCGACGCCATCTTCGACGAGATCGCCTACGAGGACGGCACCTTCGCCCGTTACGGCGAGGACGACGAACTCCCGGCCGACGGGCTCCTCACGGGCGTGGGCATCGTCGACGGCCGGAAGGTTGCGTTCACCGCCAACGACTACACCGTCAAGGCGGGGTCGCTCGGGCAGATGGGCGTCGAGAAGGTCATCCGCATCCAGGAGCGCGCGATGGACCTCGGCATCCCCATGTTGCGGCTCGTCGACTCCACGGGGGCCCGCCTCAACGCCGAGGAGCGCGAGCCCGGCGACACCCACATGGACCGCTACCGCGGGGGCAAGATGTTCTACAACCAGTGTCGGCTCTCCGGGAAGGTCCCCCAGATCGGCGTCCTCTACGGCCCGAACGTGGCCGGGAGTGCCTACACGCCCGTCTTCTGTGACTTCCTCGTCATGGTGGAGGACATCGCCGGGATGGCCATCGCCTCGCCCCGCATCGTCGGCGCGATGACCGGCGAGCAGATCGACATGCAGGGCCTCGGCGGCCCGGAGGTCCACGCCAAGCACTCCGGCAGCGCCGACGTGGTCGTCCCCGACGAACAGGCGGCCACCGAGACCGTCCGCGAACTGCTCGGCCTGCTCCCGCAGAACTACCGGCACGACCCGCCCGCGACCACCCCGAAGCCCCCGGCGAAGAATCCGAAGGGCCTCGACGCCGTCATCCCCGAGGAGCCAAACAGGGCCTACGACGTCCACGAGGTCATCGACCGGGTCGTCGACCGCGAGAGCTTCCTCGAACTCAAGCCCGAGTTCGCGCCCGAACTGGTGACGGGACTGGCCCGCATCGACGGTGAGGTCGTGGGCATCGTCGCCAACCAGCCCGACCACGTCTCCGGCGCCATCTTCCCCGACTCGGCCGACAAGGGCGCCGGCTTCGTCTGGACCTGCGACGCCTACAACATCCCGCTGGTCTACCTCTGCGACACGCCGGGCTACATGATCGGCTCGCAGGTCGAGAAGGAGGGCGTGCTGCGGAAGGGCCGGAAGTTCATCTACGCCACCTCGAACGCACAGGTCCCGAAGTTCTGCGTCATCACCCGCAAGGCCTACGGTGCGGGCATCTACGCGATGGCCGGCCCCTCGTTCGGCCCGGACGCCACGCTCGCGCTCCCGTCGGCCGAGATATCCGTGATGGGACCGGACGCCGCCGTCCACGCCCTGTTCGGCCGCCAGCTCGAGGAGATGGACGGCGAGACGCGGGCGGCCTTCCTCGAGTCGGCGAAGGCCGAGTTCGAGCAGTACGTCGACATCCGCAAGCAGGCGGCGACGATGCAGGTCGACGAACTCCTGCCGGCGGGCGACCTGCGCGACCAGCTCGTGCGGCGGCTGGCGACGTTCCGGGGGAAGGAGCGGGACGACGTGGACCGGCACCACGGGACCGTCTTCTTCTGAACCTTTCTCTCGTCGGGTGCGCTCGACCGCGACCGCACAGCGACAGCACCGCGACCGCGTGCTCTGTGGCGTGTAGCTAATCGAATTTCGACAGGGGAGCAACCGCGCCGGCGGAGCTAGCCCCGCACCAGCGACGAGAGCACCCGCGATTCCGCCTTGCGCAGGTGTTCGTCGACCGTCGAGGGCGCACACTCCAGCCGGTCGGCGATGTCCTCGTGGGTCGTCTGACGCGGGATCTCGTAGTACCCGAGGTCCACCGCCGTGCGGAACACCTCCAGTTGCCGGTCGGTCAGCGTCGAGAGCATGTCGGTCCGGTTGGGCTGGTACTGGCCCACCTGTTCGACGTCGATCTGGACGCTGTCGGGCAACTGTTCGACGGCCTGCTGGAGCATCTCGTGGGTGCCGACGACGGTCGTCTGGATGCCCCCGCGACCGGTGAACTCGATGGGCGTGTCGACCATCAGCGCGAACCGCTGGGTGAGCGCCATCAGCGTCCCCGCGGGGTCCCCCGGGAGGACGTGGAGGTAGAGGTGGAACCGCTCGTCCCTGACGTCGAGCATGTCCCAGTCGACCACGTACTCGCTCGCCTCGAGTTCCTCGGGCAGCCCCTCCGGGTCACCCAGGATACGATAGAGCATCACCCCGGTGCCGTCGGCCAGCGCGTCGACGTGCATCAGCGCCTCCCGTGTCAGTGCCGGATGCTCGGCGACGATACGGTCCGCCGGATGGATGGCGCCGTCCTCCGGTGTCAGGGTGAAATCGAAGTACCTCATCGGCTCGAGGGGGTTCCTCAGGACAGTCATACTTGCATGAACGAATATGTGTTTCGACTGTGTCAGCAGTCCGGCCGAGCACAACGGTTAAACGCCGGAATCGCCCTCAGCGCATCTCGTCGTACCGCGCGTCGATGTCCAGCATCGGGGACGGGTAGTCCAGTCCGAGCTGGACGCCGTACCCCGCCTGTTCGTCCTCGCTCATCCGCCACGGGTGGTGTGCGTACGCGGGCGGCAGCGGCTCCAGCTCCGGCAGCCAGTGCTTCACGTACGCGGCCTCGCCGTCGTACCGCTCGGCCTGCCCAGGGACGTAGAAGTAGTTGTCACGCGAGTCGTTGCCGACGCCCGCCTGGTACGCCCAGTTCCCCCAGTTCGAGGCCACGTCGTAGTCCACCAGCCGCGACTCGAAGTACGCCGCCCCCATGCGCCAGTCGACCTGCAGGAGGTCGGCGAGGAACGACGCGACGTTCTGCCGCCCCCGGTTGGACATGTAGCCCGTCTCGTTCAGCTCGCGCATGTTCGCGTCGACGAACGGGAGCCCCGTCTCGCCCGCCGCCCACGTCTCGAACGCCTCGCGGGCGTCCGGCCCGGTCCGCCAGTCCTTCTCCACCCCGCGGATGCCGTCGCGGTGGAAGAACTCGGCACCGTGTTCGAGGAACTGGAACTGGAAGAAGTCCCGCCAGAGCAGTTCGAACACGAGCCAGTAGGTGTCCTCGTTCGAGACCCGTTCGTCCTCGTAGCGCTTCACCTCCTCGTAGACGTACCGCGGCGAGAGACACCCGTGGGCCAGCCACGCCGAGAGCTTCGAGGAGAAGTCCGGGCCGAGCAGGCCGTTACGCGTCTGCTTGTACTCGCGCAGGTGGTCGCCCTCCCAGAAGTACGCCTCGACGCGGGCCTTCCCAGCCGACTCGCCGCCCTCGAACGGGAGGACCGCCCGGTCGTCCACCTCGTGGGCCTCGACCCCCAGCTCTTCGAGCGTCGGCACGGCCGTCCCGTCCGCGTCGAGTTCGGGCGTCGGCACTGACGAGGGCGTCGCCAGCGTCTCCCTGACCGAGGCACCCCGCTCGACGGACTTGCGCCACGGCGTGTACGTATCCTGCATCTCGTCGACCGGGTCCGGCAGGTCGTGCAGGTGATACAGCGTGTGGGTCCACGACCGTTCGAGCGGGATCTCGGCCTCGGCGAGCTGGGCACGGACCGTGTTCTCGGTCGTGAGCTCCTCCGTCCCCGCCTTCGTCTGGCAGTGGACGGCGTCCGCGTCGAACGTCGCCGCGACGTCGGGGACTACCGCCTCCGGTTCGCCGTGGCGCACGAGGAGGTCACCGCCCAGCTCGCGCAGCGACTCGCGGAGGTCCAGCACGGACTCCCGGCGGAACCGCGCCCAGTGTGGCCCCTTCTTGCGGAGTCCGAACATCCCCTCGGCGTACTGCCGGGGGTCGAAGGTGTAGAGCGGCACCACCTCGTCGTGGTGGTGCGCGGCCAGCGCGAGGGGTTCGTTGTCGTGGACCCGCAGGTCGTCGCGGAACCAGACGACGGCTCTCGACATGCATCCAACTACGGCGGCGGCGCCTTTAGCGGGTGAGGAAGCGGAAACGCGGACGGGCGGCGGAGCGGAGGGTCAGTATCGGACCTCGGCCGTCCGGGTCCGCGGGCCGTCACACTCCACCAGCAACACCGACTGCCAGGTGCCGAGGTCGAGCGACCCGTCGGTCACCGGGAGCGTCTCGCTCGGACCGAGCAGGAGTGCTCGGAGGTGCGAGTCGGCGTTCCCGTCGAGTTCGTCGTGGGCCCATCCCTCGTCGGCCACCGTCTCACGGAGGAACGTCTCCACGTCGCCGAGGAGTCGCGATTCGGCCTCGTTGACGACGACACCGCACGTGGTGTGGCGGACGAACACCGTGCAGGTGCCCGTCGCGTCCGCGGGGAGCGCCGCTTCGACCCGGTCGGTCACGTCGAGGAGCTGGAGTCGACGCTCCGTCTCGACCGAGAACGTGGTCCCGTCAGTCGTCATCGTCGTCTCGCCCCCCGTCGGTCTCGGCGTCACGACGCTCCCCGCTGGACGCGAGGCCCTGGATGCGCGAGAAGATGAGCCGGTCCTGCTGGTCGTACACCTGATAGGTTGCAGAGAGCATCATCACGACGAAGAAGCCGCTGGCGAGGACGGTGATGCCGAGGGCGGCCACGCCGGGCACCCCCAGCAACACCGCGAGCGTCGTCAGCATCCCGAGGAGACCGAGCGCGAAGTAGTACTCCCCCCACGAGAGCCCGTACTTCGGCACCACGTCCATGTACACCTCCACCTCGCGCATCTTGTTCTGGAGGCGCACCTCCTTGGCGTCGGAGTCGTAGACGACGATGCCGAGGTCGTCGAGTTTCGGGAGGTGCGTCTGGTGGAGCGAGACGTACACCGACTGGCGCTTGTTGCGCGGCGGTGGGTCCTCGTCCGTCTCCAGCGTCGCCACCGCCTCGGAGAGATCACGGACCGACATGACCCCGCCCTCCGCCTCGCGGAGACAGTCGAGACTCAGGCGTCGCCGGTCGTTCCGGAGGACGTCGTGGATCTCGGCGGCGTCGAGTTCGGTCTCCCTCCGCCGCGGCGGATCCATGCGGTTGGACACGTCGAGACCTAGCGGAGCGACGACCAATAAACTACCTATCGTTCCGAAAACCAAGAGCGTCGAACCACGATACGAACGCCAGAGAGGCCGTCAGACGGCGGTTTCAGGCGAGCCACTCCTCGGGCTTCGTGTCGTAGTCCACGTCGGTTGCGGCGATGTCCTCGACCTCCTCCCACGGGAGGTCCTCCACCTCGAAGCGCTCCCCGTCGAACCGGACGAGCTTCCCCCGCTCCTCCGGCGTGGGTTCGCGGTCGCGTCGGCGCGCCACCTCGATGTCGTGGTCGTCGACCTCCTTAACGATGGTCTTGAGGTTGACCGGGCGCCCCCAGAGTTCGAACACCCGCTCGAGCGTCTGCTGGGCCTGCCGGATGTCCAGCATCACCCCGTTGTAGTGGTGCGCCAACAGCAGCTCGTTGCGGTTCTCGTAGTTCGCGTCCAACACCGTGACGGTGGGCTTCCCGAAGTTGGTGAACCGCAGCATCAGTTTCTTCTTCACGTCCTCGTAGTCCACCGACGTGACCCGGTAGTCACGCGTCGTGTGGGTGTACTCGTAGGTGAAGTAGTCGTTCTCGTCGACGAACTCCTGCGTGAGGAACTCGTCGAGGAACGTGATGTCGTTGTGGCTCTCGCGGATCTCACGCATCCGGTCCCAGCCACGCGAGCGGTCGACGTCCGCGACGGCCTCGGCCACGGTCTCGTACCGATCCACCTCGAACAGATAGCGGGCGGTCCGCTCGAGCTCGTTCTTCGAGACCCGTTTCAGGAACCCGCGGTGCTGGCGTCGCACGAGCGAGTAGTGTCGTTCACACAGCCCCTCGTAGGTCAGGACCTTCCACGGGTACGCCGCGACGTCTATCTCGCCCGCCTTCGCCGCAGCGAGCGCCTCCGCGTCCACCCGCGGGTCCGCCGGGTCGAGCCGGTCCAGCGTCTCCGGCGTGACCCCGGCGATGGCCGGGTCCGGCTCCAGCCCGTCGAGGACCTCGTCGAGGTCGACCGTCTCGTGGAAGTTCCGCCACGTCACGCCGTCGACGCGGAGCAGTCGCTCGATCACCTCGCGGCGGTTCGTGTAGTTCTCGATGTACTCCCACAGCTCCATCCCCAGTTTGTAGGGGTTCAGCCCGGGCGACCCGAGCACGCGAGCCATGTGGTCGGCGTACGAGAGGAACTCGTCGTCACCGGCGAACCGCTCGTCGGTCATCATCAACGACTCCCAGTAGGCCGCCCACCCCTCGTTCATCACCTTCGTCATCTTCTGGGGAGCGAAGTAGTACGCCTCCTTGCGGAGTATCTCGAGGACGTCGCGCTGCCACTCCTCGAACTCGACGGCCTTCTCCGCCTCCTCGTCGTACTGCATCCCGTGGGCCCGCAGGAACGCCAGCACGTCCTTCTCGGGGTCGGCCGGGAAGGTGATGGTCCCGTCCTCGGCCGTCTGGGCCTCGAACCACTCGTCGTCGAACACCTCGCGGCGGACCTCCTCGGAGAGCTTCAGTTTCCCGAGGCGCTCCTCCACGTCGGCCCGGTCCGGTGGGTCGGCGGTCCACTCCTCGGCGGTCGTGAACGGCTGGTGCTGGTCGATGTTGTCCTCGAGGCAGAGCACGTGGTCGATCCACGCCTCCACGTCCTCGCGGTCGATGTCCGGGTCGTTCATGTACTCCCGGATGGTCTCGGCGTGGCGCTCCAGCATCGCGGCGGCGTCCGGGTTCTCGCTGAAGAGGTTGAACCACTCGTTGTTCTTGAAGAAGTCAGCGTGGGCCTCGACGTGGGTGATGACGGCCTTCTGGTCGGCCATCTCGTTGGACTCCTGCAGGAACGCGTGGCTGGGGTTGTCGTTGTTGACGATCTCGAACGCCTTGCCCCCGAGGAACTGGCCCTGTTTCTGCTGGCGGTCGTACTGCATCCCCCACCGCCAGTGGGGGTACCGGTGCTGGAACCCGCCGTAGGCGATGAGTTCGTTCATCTCGTCGAAGTCGACGATCCAGTAGTTCACCGGGAACGGGTCGAGCCCGAGCTTCCGGGCGAGGGCGTTCGCCTCGCGGACCGGTTCCTCCAGTCCCGCGGCGATGCGCTGTCTCCGTGCTCGTTCGGCGTCTGACTTGCTGCTCATGCTTCTATCGCCTCCTGCTCGCGCGAGAGGATGGTGTAGATGGCGTCGACCACGTCCTCCGGCGAGGAGACGTAGGCGACCGCCACGTTCGACTCACGCCCGAAGTGGCTCTCCACCTCCTCGGCGTGGGTCGCGTTGATGGCGTTGCCCGAGGGCTGGGTCTCCACGTAGGCGTGGAGGTTCGCGGGTATCTCCTCCATCTTCGGGATGACCCGCTCCTCGGTGTCGTTCGAGGAGTTCTCGGAGTCGCCAGCCGCGAACACGTAGCGGTTCCACTCGCTCCACGGGTAGCGCTCCTCGAGGATGGCCGCGGCGAGGTCGTACGCGCTACTGATGCGGGTCCCTCCGCCGGAGCGGATGCCGAAGAACTCCTCGCGTTCGACCTCCCACGCCTCCGCGTCGTGGGCGATGTAGACGAACTCCGCGTTGTCGTACTTGCCCGTCAGGTACCAGTCCAGCGGCGTGAAGGTGCGCTCGACGAGCTCGCGCTTCTTCTCGCGCATGCTCCCCGAGACGTCGCGGATGTTCACGACGACGACGTTCTTCTCGCGCTCCTCGATGATCTCGGGGTAGCGGTAGCGCTCGTCCTCCCGCCTGAACGGCACCTCCTTGATGCCCTCCCGTCGGATGCGTGCCGCGGTCGACTCCTGTTCGACGTTCGCCTCCATCTGTTCGATGGACTCCCACGTGCCGAGTTCGTCGCTCGGGACGTCGTCGTACGCGTCCTCGATCCACGGGCGCGAGACTGGGATGTGGTTCTCGCGGGCCCACTCGTACACCTTCTGTGGCCCCCAGCCGTCGATCTTCAGCGCCTCGCGGACGTACTCCTCGTCGAAGTCCATCGCGAGCTTGCGCTTCAGCCCCTCCTTGAACAGGCGCTCGAAGTCGAGCGTCGAGGCCGGCCCAGTCCGGGTCAGGTCGGTGTAGTCGCCCTCCTTCTCCTCGACGACCTTCTTGCCCTTCGGTTCGAGGTCGAGCCCGAGTTCCTCGTCCAGTTCCTGGGCGAACTCCTCGGGGTCCATCTCGTAGTACTCGTGCTCGCCACCCTCCTCGCCCGGCTGGCCCTCCTCGTCGCCGTCACCCGGTTGCGGCTGTGGCTGGCCGACCGGCTGGCCCACGTCGGGCGTGCCGCCCTGCCCCTGTCCGACCCCGCCCATGTCGCGCTGGTCGTACTCGAACGAGGGCAGGTCGACGATCTTGATCGGGATGCGCACCTCGTCGGGCAGCGACTGGCCGAGGTCGCCGTACTGGATGAACTCGGCGAGGTCCTGCCGCCGCTCCTCGCCGACGATGCGGTACCGCTCGAGGTCCTCTCTCAGTCCCATCTGTAACTCACCTGGCTCATGACGTGTCGGCTGGTCAGTTCGGCCGAGGCCGGACTGTAGTCGAACAGCTCCTGCATGTTCCGGAGCGTGAACTCCTTCACGGTCTCCGTCTCCGTGCCGCTGGGCGGGTCGTCCCACTGGCTCGGCTCGAAGTCCTCGAACGCCCGCCGGACGTCGTCCCAGTCGTGGCTCCCGAGCACCGTCTCGATGACGGGGATCTCCTTGACGTTCACGTCGCTGACCCGGAACTCCTCGTCGCGGTTCCGCCACGCGTGGCGGTTGAGAGCGGTGACGACCTTCTCGCGGCGGAACTCCTCCACGCCCTCGTCGGGCACGGAGCCGTCGTAGTCGTCCTCGTCGAACCGGCCGAGGTGCTCCACCTCGAACACCTTCATCTTCAGCGGGTCGGGCTGTTCGGACTCACCGCGGTCGTTCTCGATGGTCTCGCCTTCGACCCACGCGTAGACGTGCTCGATGTACTCCTCGACGGTGGCCTCGTCGACCCGCTTGTCGCGCATGATTGCCTCGAGGACGTCCTGTTCCTGTCGGCCGAACACGTAGTTCTTCACCGGCACGAGGCGGTTCTCGAACTCCGTCCGCTCGGACGGCGAGAACACCGGCGCGTCGCCGAGACGCTCGGCCATCGCGTTCAGCACGTCGCGGGGCATGATGACGTTCTCCACGTCGAGGTCGGGGTGGTGGCGGTCCTGCGTCTCGTTCAGCAGGTCGGCGACGATGTCGCGCGTGTAGGTGACGGGGATGCCGGCCTCCCCGTCGGCCGCGTCGTCGTCGAAGTCGAACTCGTCTTTCTCGCGGCGCTCGTCGCCGTCCTGCAGGTAGCCCCGGTCGAAGATGACGGCCTTGTCGACGAGGTCCAGCCCCGGTGGCAGGTCCTCGCCGTCGAGTCGCGAGACGACGGCGTAGAGCGCGGCCGCCTCGATGGCGTGGGGGGCGAGCTCCCGCTCGCGGACGTTCCGGTGGGCGTCACGGACCGCGATGGTCACCGGCTCGCGAATCTTCGCCGACACCTCGTCGTAGCCGCCGGCCTCCCACACCGGCGTGTCGTTCGTGAGTTCCCGGCGGACGAGTTCCGTCTCCAGCGAGAGGTTCGTCAGGTACGTGAACTCGTGTTTGTCGAGCCGCCGTTTGAGGGCCTTCAGCGGGTCCGAACCCGCCCGCTCGGCGTGCTGGTTCAGCCGTGCCTCGAGGTCCGGGTTCGAGATGATGATCATCTGGGTGTCGATGTCCATCCCGATACCCTTGTCCAGTTTCACGCTCCCCTCGTCGGGGACGTTCAGCAGTTTCTGGAGCAGGTCGGCGTGCTGGGCGGCGTCCTCGACGATGGTCAGCAGGCCGTTGCCCTGCGAGAGCACGCCGTCGTAACTGAACGCCTGCGGGTTCTTCCGACCCCGGCTGTTCAGTTGCTGGAGCATCCCGTGCATCCACGACCCGACGAGTCGCTCCTTCGGGGAGCCGTCGTCCTCGGAGTGGAGCACGCCGATGCCCTGTCCGAGATCCGCGACGTAGTTCTTCACGCGGAGGTGCTGCGGGTCCGTCACCTTCGAGAACAGGTCGCCGGCGTTGCGCCGGCGGTACTGCTCCTCGAGGTAGTCGTAGGCCTCCCGCGAGAAGGGGTCGAGGCGCCCCTCGACGTGGACCGGGATGTGGTCGTCGAGCCGCTCGTTCAGCTCCGCGAGCAGGTCCCGACGGACCTCCTCGGGGAACACCGTCAGCGGGTGGACCTGCACGGGCGAGCCGTACCAGTCGTCCTCGTCCTCGACGGGCACGTCGCCGTAGGTCATCCCGGCGCCGGTGTCAGACGCGCCGGCGATGTTCCACTCCACGGTGTAGCGCCGGCCCGCCTCGGTCTTCGAGTACTCCCGCAGCCCGTTGATGAGACACCGCTTCAGTTCGGACTTCCCCGTGGCGGTCGGCCCGTCGAGCCAGATGATCTTCTCGTCCTTCCCGCGCCGGGCCGCGATGGAGCGCAGGTCGTCGACGAAGGAGTTGAGCACCTCCGTGTTGCCGAGGATGGCGTGCTCGCCGTCGTTGTGCGGGTCGTCGAAGAAGCGGTAGCGCTCCTTCTCCTCGCCCTCCTCGACGACGGTACGGGTGCCGGCGGCCTCGATGGCTTCGAGCAGGTACTTCGAGGCGTGGCTGGCGAGTGCCGGCCGCTCCAGCACGAGGTCCACGTACTCCGAGAGGCTCATCGGCGGCTCGTAGGTGTCCTGCAGCGAGTCGTCCGCCCGCTTCAGGTAGTCCTCACCGGTCATCTCAGTCGTCGCCTTCCATCTCCGTCTTGGCGACCTCGGCGCCGGCGAACTCGAGGACCTCCTTCGCACCGTCCTCGGAGTAGTGCTGGTCGGTCAGCGCCTGGATCCACGAGGAGCGCTGGTCGTCGTCCATCTCCCCGCTCGACACCAGGGCGGAGAAGTTGATGTTGTGCTTCTTGTCCTCCCAGAGCTTGCGCTCCAGCGCCCGGCGCAGCCGGTCGTTGTCCTGCGGGTTGAACGAGGTCCCCTCGCGGGCACGCCGCGAGACCCAGTTCGACACCTCCTGTCGGAAGTCGTCCTTGCGGTCCTCGGGGATGTTGAGCTTCTCCTCGACGTCGCGCAGGAACTTCTCGTCCGGGTCCTGCTCGCGGCCCGTGATGTCGTCCTCGACGGTGTCGTCGTCGATGTAGGCCATCACGTGGTCCATGTACTTCTCGCCCTGCCGCTGGATCTCGTCGACGTCGTAGGCCAGCGCGTGGCGCACGTCCTCGATGGCCCGCTCCTTGTACTCCTCACGGACGAGTTCGAGGTAGCGGTAGTACGTCTCGAAGTTCTCCTCCGGGATGGAGCCGTGGTTCTCGAGGTTCTCCTCCAGGTGGTTGAACGTCGTCAGCGGCGAGAGGAACCGCCGGCCGCGGTGCATCGAGTCCATGATGGCCTCGGCGATCTCGTCGCCGATGAAGCGGGGCGAGACGCCGTCCATCCCCTCGCCGAGGTCGGTGGTCTCGGCGGCCTCCTCGCGGAGTTTCTTCACGTCCACGTCGTCGGCCTCGTCGACCTCGCCGTTGTACGCCTTGGCCTTCTGGACGACGCTGACCTGCCCGCCGTCCGGTTCCTCGATACGGGTCAGGACGCCGAACAGCCCCGCCATCTCCAGGGTGTGGGGTTCGACGTGGATGTCCGGGACGTCGGCGTTCCGGAGCATCTTCTCGTAGATGCGCGCCTCCTCCTCGTACTGGAGGACGTACGGGAAGTCGATGCGCTTCGTGCGGTCGTTGAACGCCTCCATCTTCTCGTCGCCCTTCTTGTCCCGGTACTCGGGCATGTTCGTCCGGCCGACGATGACCTGGTCGATGTCGATACGGGGGTTGTTCTTCGGCTTGATGGTCTGTTCCTGCGTGGCGTGCAGGAAGTCGTAGAGGAACTCGCGCTGGAGCTTCAGCAGCTCCTCGCCCGAGAAGATACCGCGGTTCGCGTTGCAGAACGCCCCGCTGTAGTCGAACGCACGGGGGTCGGACTCGCCGTAGACGGCGATCTTCGAGTAGTTGACGTCGCCGGTCAGTTCGGTCTCGTCCTGGTTCTTCTTGTCCTTCGGCTCGAACGTCTCGACACACTGGCGCTTGTTCTCGTCGGCGACCAGCCGGATGACCTCGACGTGGTTCTCCAGCACCTGCTGCAGGTCGTCGTCGTAGTGTTCGAGCAGGCGGTCCATGTAGAACTCGCTGGCCGGGTCGAGCGACTGCTCGTTCCGGATGGTGTAGGGCGCGTCGTGGCGCTCGTTCATCCCTTCGAGGACGCGGTCACGCTGTTCCTGCGGGACCAGGACGAGGGGGTCCTGGTTCATCGGCGAGCGGACCACGTCGTCGGCCGGGTCCTGGTCGCGGATGACGTCACAGAGGTTCGTCCAGCGGAACGTGTACATCCGGCCGTCGTCCCGGAGCGTGTAGTCCTCGAAGTAGGTGCGGACCTGCCGGTCGAACTCGGACTTCCCGGAGCCGACCGGGCCGAGGAGCAGTTTGATGCGCTTCTCCGGCCCGAGACCGCGGGCACCCGACTTCACCTTGTTGACGAACTCGTGGATACTCTCGTGTATCGACCGGCCGTAGAACGTGTTCTCGCCGCCGTTCAGCGGATCCTCGCTCGCCAGCAGGTACTCCACCACGCCGGCGTCTTCGTCGTACTCCGTGCCGTAGAAGTCGAACATGTCCGCGACGCGCTGGTGCGCGTTGCGGGCGATGCGTGGGTGTTCGTACAGTTCCTCGAGGTACCAGTCGAACGTCCGTGTCTCGCGGAGGTCCGCCGGTATCGAACTCCGGTACTCCTTGCTCAGTTCTTCGAGCGTTTCCATGTCACTCATGCTTTACGTGCCCCCGGGAAGCGGGGACTGGGGGACGGCCACGCGGCCGCAGTTCCAGTGGCGAGGGACCCGCCCCGTCGCTCACGGGTGAGGCGAGCGGCGTGACGAGTCCATCGTGTGCCATGTCTGAACGTACCACCCTCGAGACTGTCCCGACCCGTCGAGGGAAGTCGACGGGAGGACGGCAGGGGCGGCGTCGTACAGGTGGGGCGTGCCACCGATACTATATTGTGTGTGAGGGATGGACCCGTATAAGCCTTTGTCCGAGTCCCTGCCGAGAGTCGCAGACGGCGGGCCGTTTGGTCCTCGAGACACTCTCGAACGCGGGAATCCCGACCACCGCCCGACCACCGCCCGACCACGCGACTGAAACCGTCCCGCCTCCAACACCGGTGTATGCTCACCGACGCGGAACGCGAGTCGCTCCCCGAGGGCTGGCGGGTCTGGAACGCCGACGACACCCGGCTGATACTCGCCTACCGACCCGACGTGTTCGACGGCGCTGGCTTCGACCCGGCCTGTATGCCCACGGTCTACCTGACCCGTGGCCGGAAGACGAAGCGGCCCGAGGGCAACCGCAACCTGCCGCCCGACGCGCCGTGGACGGTCACCCTGTTCCTCGAACCGGACGTGAGCACCGACCCCGAGTTCCACGACGGCCGCGAGCCGGCCGTCGAAGCGGCGCTCTCGCTGGCGGCGTCGTTCGCCGCCGGCGAGCTGGACTACCGCGACCTCTACCAGCTCCCGCGAGAGACGTACCTCGACGAACTGGACAGGTTGACAGGACGGGCCGACTGAACGACGGCCCGGCTGGCTGGACCGCCCGAGCGGGCCACCCCCGCGTGCGACGCAGGTGTTAACACCGTCACCGGCGAACCACCGGGTATGTCCAAGGTCACGCTCATCGGCAAGCGCCTCGCCGAACCCGGCGTCGAGTTCACGTACGGGGGCGAGTCGAGCGCCTGCGAGGGCTGTCCCTACCGGGACCAGTGTCTCAACCTCACGGCGGGCCACCGCTACCGGGTGACGAGCGTCCGCGAGAACACGCAGACCCTCGACTGCGCGGTCCACGACGTGGGCGTGCAGGCCGTCGAGGTCGAGCCGGCGCCAGTCCTCGCCAACGTCGCCAGCAAGGGGGCCTACGCCGGGTCGAAAGCCTCGCTCGAGGGGCCGTGTCCCTACACCGAGTGCCCGAGCCACGCCTACTGCGAGCCCGCAGGCGCCGAGTTCGACGAGTCCTACCAGATAACCGAGGTGCTGGGCGACCCACCACACGACTACTGCATGCTGGGCCGTGACCTGACGCTCGTGGAGTTCGCCGCGCACGACGAGTAGCCACGTCTGGAACCGACAGGTAGAACCGGGCGCTCCCACACCGCCCACCGTGTCCCCCGCTGCGACCAGATTCCAGCTCTGTGGCATCGCCCTGATACTGTTCGCTGGCCTCCGCGACCTGCAGGTGGCGGTCTACGGCTACGGCGACCCCGGCGAGGTCGGCGTGTACATCGCCACGACCGGTGCGCTGATGCCCGTCTCCGGGCTCGTCTTCCCAGTGCTGACCGGGACGTCGGCGGACGACTGAGCCGTCCCGACCACACACTTACGTCACTCACCCGCACACCGCGAGGTATGCCAGTCGACCCACTCGACGGCGTCGTGGCGTTCGTCACCGGCGCGAGCAGGGGCATCGGACGGGAGATCGCGGTCACCTTCGCCGAACAGGGCGCCGACGTGGCCTGCACGGCCCGGAGCGAGGACGCCATCGAGGAGACGGCCGAGATGGTCCGCGACGAGGGGGGCGAGGCCATCGCCGTCCCCGTCGACGTGACCGACGAAGCGGCCGTCGAGGCCGCCGTCGAACGGACTGTCGAGGAACTCGGCGGGCTCGACTGTGTCGTCAACAACGCCGGCGCGACCGGGGAGGTGGAGCCGGTCCACCGACTCGACCCCGAGGCGTTCACCGAGACGCAGGCCGTGAACGTGACGGGCGCGATGACCTGCGTGAAACACGCCGCCGGGCACCTCCGCGAGAGCGACCGCGGGAGCGTCGTCAACATCGCCTCCATCGGCGGGAAGCGGCCGTACCCGAACCGGGCGCCATACGCCGCCTCGAAGATGGCGCTCGTCGGACTCACGCGGACGCTGGCGTTCGAACTCGGGCACGACGACGTGACCGTGAACGCCGTCCTCCCCGGGCCGGTCGCGGGCGACCGCATCGAGGAGGTGATGGAGGCGCAGGCCCGCCTCGCCGACGTGGAGGACGCACACCCCGTCTCGTTCGGGGAGAACGACTTCGCGCTGCCGAACTACGTCGTCGAGGCGCGGGAGGTGGCCGAGCAGGTGGCCCACCTCGCCGGGCCACACGCACGACACGTCACCGCGCAGGAACTGGGTGTCGACGGTGGGGGGACCTGGTACTGAGGCGAGGGACGGCCCCCGGAGGGGCGTGACTCAGTCGTCGGCGTGCTGCGAGTCGGCGCCCAGCCGGCCACACAGGGTACCGGTGTAGCCGAACACGTCCTCGTAGCCGTAGGCGCTCATCAGGATGGGGTAGAACGGCTCGTCGGCCTCCAGTGGCTCCCCGTCGGCGGCGGCGAACCGCTGGCCGGCGTCCACCCGTTCGAAGTTCTCGACGAACACCTCGAAGCGCTCGCCCCCGATCTTCGGGACGGCAGGGCCGAGTTCGAAGACGGGCACCTCGTCGTTCCCGTGTGGCTCGCCCGGGAGCGCACCCATCGCGGCGAGGAACTCCCGGCAGAGCGTGTAGCCGTTCTCGGCCGCCTGGTCGCTCCCCTGCATCCCACACTCCACCTCGATGACGTCCGGCTGCTCGATGAGGCGCCCCTCGCTGAAGCTCCCCGTCTCCACGAGGGCGTCCACCGACAGGTACGGGACGACGGCTCTGGCGAGCGCGTCCAGCGTGTTGCACAGCGCGAACGGCCGGGCGTACGACTGCGTCGAGTGCATCGAGAACACCGTCAGCCCCCGCAGTTCGTGCCAGAGGTCGTGGGCCAGCCGTCTCTCGTGTGTCTCCGCGTCCGGGTCGCCCGGGAACGCCCGGTTCAGGTCCTCGTCGACGTACCGGAGGTTCCGTGACAGTGCCTCCTCGTTGGCGACGACGAGCTTGACCGGTCGCTCGACCGGTGGTTCCTCCCGGAGGAGCGCCTCGATGGCACGCGGGCCACACGGCTCGTCGCCGTGGATGCCGCCCACGATGGCCAACTCCGGCTCGCCCTCCCCCAGCTGCTCGACTCGCATCTGGACGGCCTTCGCCGTCGAACCCTATCAGTCACCCGCTTTGAACTGCGCCGTCAACCCGGGCGGTCAGCGTCACCTCGAGCTCCGTGCCGCAGTGGGTGCAGACCCCAGTCGAGAGGATCTCGCGCAACAACTGGTCGCGGAAGCACGTCGGACACGACACCCCCAGCATCGGCCCCGGGAGGAATTGGAACGTGTTGTCGGCGTCGAGTGTGAACGACTGCCGGTCGGGCCGAACGTCCGCCGTCGGGTCCTGTGCCATGCCCACTGGTACCTCGGTACAGTATCTATAGTTGCTGCCGGAATCGGCCCGCCGGTGCGAGTGGTCCGGCGTCCGCTCAGGCGGCGTCCTCGATGGCGGCCGCGAGGAGGTCGACTCCCATCGTTATCTCGCGTTCGGTCACGTCGAGCGGCGGCAAGACCCGGAGCGTCCGGGTCCCACAGCCGAGCGTGAGCAGGCCACGCTGGACGGCGGCGTCGACCACGTCGTCGCGGCGCTGCTTGCTGTCGAACTCGACGGCGAGCATCAGCCCCTTGCCACGGGCGTCGAGGACGTTGGGGAGCTCGCGCTCACCGAGCAGTTCGAGGAACAGGTCGCCCATCGCGGTGGCGTTCGCCAGCAGGTCGTGGTCGTGGATGGCCTCGATGGTGAGTGCACCCTGCATCGCGTCGGCGATGTCGCCGGCCCCCCACGTCGAGGAGAGCCGGGACGTCTCGGTGGGGAAGGTCTCGGAACTGGCGACGGTCGCGCCCACCCGGAGCCCCTTCGCCGCGCAGACGACGTCCGGGTCGAGCGGGTAGTCGTCGACGGCCCAGAACTCGCCCGTGCGGCCCATCCCGGACTGGATCTCGTCGGCGATGACGAGGAAGCCGTGTTCCTCGCGTAGCGCCGCGAGTTCCTCGACGAACGCGTCGCTCGGGAAGCGGTAGCCTCCCTCGCCCTGCACGGGTTCGAGTATGAGGTAGGCCACGTCGGCCGGGTCGACGTACCCCGACTCTGGGTCGAGCATCCGCCGGAGCTGTGACGGGGTCTCGGCGTTCGGGAAGAAGCCACACGAACAGGTCGCCCGGGTACACGCCCGGTCGTCGCAGTACGGCACCTCGTGGATCCCGTGGATCTCTGGGAACCGCCGACGGTACACCTCCTTCGAGCGGTTGAGCGAGAGTGCCCCGAGCGTCCGGCCGTGGAACGCCCCCTCGAACGTGACGCCGTACTTGCCGTGCGACGCGTCGTAACACACCTTCATCGCGTTCTCGACGGCCTCGGCGCCGGAGTTCGAGAGGAAGACCGTGTCGAGCCCGTAGCGCTCGGTGGTCTCGGTCAGGAGGTCCATCAACTCCGCGGGACCGGGGTAGGCCGGTTCGGTCGGGTCACCAGCCGAGAGGTAGAAGTCCTGACCCGCGATCTTGAGCGGGTCCACCAGGTCGAACTCGGCCATCCGGTCGAGGATCTTCGGATTGTTGTAGCCGAGCGGGGCCGCACCGACGTGGGAGGTGAAATCGAGGAGGACGTTGCTGTCCACGTCGGTGACGAAGGGGCCGGCGGCGTCGGCCAGCGTGTCCCAGACGAACTCGTAGACGTAGGTGGAGGGCGCGGCGAACCGGTGGTGGTACTCGACCCGCTGTTCGGCCTTCGGGCCGGGGAACGAGTCGACTGAGACGGTCGCTGTAGCACGGTCCATGGCCCGCCGTAGGCCGGTGGGTGCCTTAAGAATCGGTGGTGTCCCGTCGATAATTGCCGGTCAGAGCAGTGCCACGGCCGTGACGGCCCCGGCGACGGTGAGCAACGCGGCGCTCCACCCGGCCACCCGGAGGCCGAACGCGCGTTCAGGCGCGAGCATCGTGAGTCCCACCTTGACGCCGATGGAGGCACCGGTGGCGAGCAACACGGCGAGGACGGCCGCCCCCGCGTCGACGGTACCGGCGCGGTAGAGCAGGACCGCCGAGGTCGTGGCACCGGCCGAGGAGACGAGGCCGGTGAGCGCCGCCGTCGCCAGCAGCCCCGCGGTACCGAAGGTGGCCTGTGCCAGTCCGCCGGCGACCACCACCCCGAGGAACAGCCCCCCGAAACCCAGCGCATAGCGGAGGGTGAACGGCGACTCGAGTTCCAGCGCCACCGACTCCGAGCGGTCGGCGACCAGCGCCGCGACGGCGACGCTCCCGGCGACGACGACGCCGAGCGGCAGGGCCACCCCGAACAGCGGACCGGCCGAGAGCGTGAACGCGAGGACGATGCCGAGGTTGCGCAGCGCCATCGCGGCGTTCGCCAGCAACACCGCCGCCAGTGCGTAGTCGGTCGCGGCCGGCCGCCGCCTGACGTGCTCCAGCATCGACCCCACCACGGCCGTCGAGGAGGCCAGCCCTCCGAAGAACCCCGTCACGGCGATGCCGCGCGAGCCGTAGTTCTGGACGACGGCGTAGTTCACGATGCCGATGGCGGCGACGAACACGACGATGGCCCAGACGGCCCGTGGCTCGACGGCCACCGTCTCACCCGCGACGCGGAGTGTCGTCTCGCCGGCCGGCAACAGCGGGTAGCCCACGAACGCGAGGACGGCGAACTCGCTCGCCGCCCGGACCTCCTCGCGCGAGAGGGCGTCGGCGAGGCCGTGGAGTTCCCGCTTCAGGACGAGGACGAGCGCCGACCCGACGGCGACGGTCACCCCCTCGAGCAGCAGGCCGGCCCCGACGAGGACGCCCACCGCGTAGGCGACGAGCAGGGTTGCGGCGGTGGTCAGCGAGAGGCCCCGCTCCTCGGCGAGGAGACCCCGCACGGTGAGCGCCACGCCCATCGCCACGGTGAGGAGGCCGCCGACCACCAGCAACCCCGGCCGGTCCAGCGTCTCGAACGCCGCGCCCAGCAGGGCCACCAGCGACAGCGTGCGGACGCCGGCGTCCTTCTCGGACCACTCCCGTTCGAGACCGAGGAAGAGCCCGAGCGCTCCGGCGAGCACGAGGCGAACCACCTGCGTGTCCAGGCCGGCGTACGACATGTGACATATATTGCCGAATATAGCAAAGTAGGTTCCGCTCCCTCCACCACCGGCCCCCCTACTTATTGCGGTGCCGACGAACCGCGCACTATGGACCTCGAGTGGGAGCGGTCCCGGTACGCGTGGGTGCTCGTCGGCATGGCCGTCGCCCTCACTATCGGGTTCGTCGTCTACTCGTTCGTTGGCACCATCGTGTTCGGCGTCTTCCTCTACTACGCCAGCCGTCCAGTGTACAAGCGGCTGTGCAGACGCATCGGCAACCGGGCGGTGGCCGCGACGCTGTCGATATTCGTGCTGGCGCTCCCGGTGTTGCTCCTGCTCGGCTACGCCATCGCGATCGCCCTCCAGGAGTTCGACCGGCTCTCCCGGACGGCCGATCTGGGGGCACTCGAGACGGCCCTGCAACCGTACCTCGACGTCGCCGGCGTCGTCGACGACCCCACGAGCATCCTGAACGACCCGAACGTCGCCGACTCGCTCCAGCCCCTCCTCGACACCGTGCTCTCCTCGCTGGGGCTGGTCGGCAACGGCCTGCTCCACGCGTTCATCGTCTTCGCGCTCGCGTACTACCTCCTGAAGGACGGCGCGCGCCTCCGCCGCTGGTTCGAGCGACGGTTCGCCGACGCCGACGGCGTGCTCAACGCGTACCTGACCGCCGTCGACCGCGACCTCCACCGCGTGTTCTCGGGCAACATCGCCAACGCGCTGTTCACGGCCGTGCTGGGCGCGTTCGCGTACAACGTCCTCGTCTCGTTCACACCGCCGGCCGCGGCCATCCCCTACCCGACGCTGTTCGGGCTGCTGGCCGGCGCCGCGTCGCTCGTCCCCGTCGTCGGGATGAAACTGGTCTACGTCCCCGTTGCCGGCTACCTCGCGGGTGTCCAGTACCTCTCGGCCGACCCCATCTGGTGGCCCGTCGTCGCGTTCGTGCTCCTGTCGTTCGTCGTCGTCGACACCATCCCGGACCTCATCATCCGGCCGCTCATCTCCGGCGGGAGTCCCTCCGCCCGCGTCGACCGCACGCCCCCGTTCGTCCACCTCTCGCTGAACGGCGAGGGAGGCCTCCACGTCGGCCTCATCATGTTCGCGTACATCTTCGGACCCATCCTGTTCGGTTGGTACGGCCTGTTCCTCGGCCCGATGGCGCTGGTCGCCATCACCCACTTCGCGAAACTGGTGCTGCCGGAACTGCTCGCCGGCGAACGCATCGTCCCCGTCGCCGTCGACCCCGGCGCGCTCGCGAACGAACCGCCGGTCGAGTCGCCGGCCGACCCGCCCACTGACGACCCGCCGGTGGACACCGAGAACCGACCCGACAATCACGACCCCGCGGGGACCGACCCCGCCGACGACTGACTACCCCGGCGGGGACTCCAGTTCCGTCCCGTCGCGGGGACAGTACGCGAACGACGGGTCGCGCGTCTCGAACCCGCAGACCGGACAGGTTCGGCGCTCGGGCCGCGACTCCGGTTCCCCGCGACCCCGGAACAGGAAGGGGACCAGCGGGAGGAACAGGAACAGCAGGAACGTATCGAAGTAGTACCACGCGGCGACGCTGACGACGAGGCTCAGGGCGAGACCGACGAGCGCCGTCAGGGTGCGCGAGGAGAGCGAGACCATCGGCTACGGGGCGGTGAGAACGGGAGGAGTCGCCCGGTCAGAGGACCTCGTCGAAATCCTTGTGGCCCTGGATGCCGACGCCCTCGCTCGTCACCTCGGCGAGGAATACGCCGTTACCGGAGCCGGTATCACGCTCGACGGCGGCCTTGATACCGGCCGCGGCGACCCGCTTGGCCTCCTCGTTGGACATGTCGTCCTCGTAGAGCCGCTCGAGGGTACCGTACGCCACGGTCAGCCCGGAGCCGGTGATGGTGTAGTCGTCCTCCATCACACCCCCGGCGGGGTCGATGGAGTAGACGTGGTGACCCTCGTCGTCGACGCCGCCGAGGATGGGGTTGATGGCGAAGAACGGGCCGCCGCGAGCGAAGTTACCCGCGAGCGTCGCCAGCGCGCCGATGCTGATGTCCTCGCCGCGGCGCGCCTCGTAGAGGTTCGCCTCGGCACGGAGCGAGCGGATGAACGACTGCGCGCCCCCGACGCTGCCGACGAGCGTGAGCGCGGCGTTCGGGTGGATCTGCTCGACCTTCTGGACGTTCTTGTTGGAGACGAAGCGGCCACCCAGCGAGGCGCGCATGTCCGTGGCGATGACGACCCCCTCGGCGGTGGTGATGCCGATGGTCGTCGTCCCGGTGGAGTTGACCTTCTCGAGGTCCTTCTCCGAGACGTCCGGGAGCGTGCCGAGCTCCGGCTCGTAGGGCGACGAGTCGAAGTCACGACCGGTCCGTGGCAGGGAGAAATCTGTCTCGTGCATTACCAGCCGGTACACGCGAGGCGCTGATAAAACCCACCTTTCCGGGCAGTCCGCAGGACCGTCCGGGCCGCTCAGCGGTCCTCGACCGGACCGGCGGCCGTGTACGCCGCGCCGAGTCGCTGGACGACTCGGCCCACCGGCAGCGACACCCCGACCCGACGCGCCAGCAGCGCGACGGGGAGGAGCGCGATGCCGAGGAGGATGCTCAGCTGGTACAGGGCGAGGACGCCTGCGCGGTAGACTGCGGTTGCCATCTGCGTTCACCGGGGCGAGTCCGTACCCCAGTATAAGCTTTCCTCCCCGCTTCGCGTCTGTGATAACGTGTCACGCCCCGCCGACCCCGCCGCCGGCTTGCGATTCAACTGGACTTGTGGCGACCCCAACCGCGGTGAGTCGACCGGCCACGGTGGCGGTCCTTCCCCGTGAGGGGCGGGACGCTTCGCTGTAAGTTACAGGAATACTCGTGGTGGCGTACGCCGACGTGCCCGCGGGGACGCTCCGTGCGGAGTGGCCCGACGGGGACGAATCGGAAGGCACGTGGGGGCGGCCGCCCCACGACCGGTATGAGCAACTACCTCGTCGGCATGGAGGCCGCGTGGCTCGTGCGTGACGTCGAGAACATCGACGACGCCATCGGCGTCGCCGTCAGTTCCGCCGGTCGGCGCCTGAACGAGAAGGACCTGGAGTACGTGGACGTGGACATCGGCGCCACCCGGTGTCCCTACTGTGGTGAGGACTTCGACTCGGGGTACATCGCGGCCGACACCGCTCTCGTCGGCCTCGTCCTCGAGATGAAGGTGTTCAACGCCGACTCGAAGGAACACGCCCAGCGCATCGCCAAGAGCGAGATCGGCGGGGCCCTCCGAAACGTCCCGCTGAAGGTGCTGGAGACGTTCGAACTCGAGGACGACGAGTAGCGCACCCGGCCCCGGTCGGTACCTTTTTCAATTACCCAGAGTTATCGCCGGAGCATGAAGCTCCCGACGTCTGCGGACCTTCGCGAGCGCCGGAACGACCTGGGGTTGACCCAGAGCGAACTGGCGGACATGGCGGACGTCTCCCAGCCGCTCATCGCGCGCATCGAGGGCGGCGACGTGGACCCACGACTCTCGACGCTCCGGCGTATCGTCGAGGCGCTGGACGAGGCCGAGGGCGAGATCAAACGGGCCGGCGACATCATGCACGAGGACGTCACCTTCGTGCGCGAGGACGACGCCGTCGCCGCCGCCATCGACCTGATGGGCGAGGAGGGGTTCTCCCAACTGCCGGTCGTGGACGCCGGCGGCACACCGGTCGGCATCGTCTCGAACTCCGACATCCGCAAGCACCGCGAGGAGCACGACCTCGAGGAGCTCCCGGTCAGCGCGGTGATGAACGAGACCATCACCACCGTCAGCCCGGACGCCACGCTCGACGAGGTGAACAACTACCTCAACTACAACAAGGCCGTCATCGTCAAGCAGAACGGCGAGGTCATCGGCATCGTCACCGAGGCCGACGTGGCCTCGCACCTGTCCTGAGGTTCACGTAGGATCCCGCGCCAGACCGCCCGTGCGATAGACAGCGCCACACGGCGCGAGCGTGGCCGTGAGGCCGACCGGGAGACCGAGACGAGTGCGACACACCGCCGTGTGCCAGCCGCGAGTGTCGCCTGTTCGCCAGTCCTACAGCGAGAGCCCGCGGATCGCCACCTCGTCGCCGGCCTCGACCGTGCCGACGACGCGCCCGTCTTCGGTCGCCTCGACCAGCTCTTCGGCATCCGCCGGCGCCACCGCGGCGACGAACCCCGTCCCCATGTTGAACGTCCGGTGCATCTCCTCGGCCGCGACGTTCCCTTCCCCGGCGACGAACTCGAACACGGAGTGCGCCTCGAACGGGTCGGTCACGTCGTAGCGGAACTGCCCCATCCGCGAGAGGTTCGTCCACCCGCCGCCGGTGACGTGCGCGCAGGCGTGAGTCTCCACGGCGTGGAGCGCCGGCAGGAGGTCCGTGTAGATGCGCGTCGGCTCCAGCAGCGCCTCGCCGACCGTCTCGTAGTCGTCGTACGGGTACGGGTCGGTGTACTCGTGGGCCTTCGTCGCCGCCTTGCGGGCGAGTGTCAGGCCGTTCGAGTGGATACCAGACGACGGGAACCCGACGAGCGTATCACCCACCTCGGCCTCGCCCGCGAACGTCTCGTCCGGTTCTGCGAGGCCGGCGCAGGTGCCCGCGAGGTCGAGTCCACGCACGACCTCGGGCATCACGGCCGTCTCGCCGCCGACGAGTTCGATGTCGGCGCGGTCCGCCCCCTCACGGAGTCCCTCGCCGACCTGTTCGGCGACGGCGTCGTCGGGTGACTCGACCGCGAGGTAGTCGACGAACGCGACGGGCGTCACGCCGCCCGCGACGAGGTCGTTGACGTTCATCGCGATGCAGTCGATGCCGATGGTGGAGTAGTCGCCGAGCGCCTCGGCGACCAGCAGCTTGGTGCCGACGCCGTCGGCGGCGAGCGCGAGGTAGCGGTCGCCGATGTCGAGCAGGCCGGCGAAGTCGCCCTCGAACTCGCCGACGGCGGAGACCAGCGCCGAGGTGGCGGCCTCGCTCGCGTCGATGTCGACACCCGCGCCGGCGTAGGTCATCCCCTCCTCGTCCTCGCTCGCCTCGTCAGCGTGGTCCTCGGTCATACCCCGAGACGGGCAGAGGGGCGCGAAAAGTGCGACGGTTTAGCCGTCCAGCGCTCGCTCGAACAGTCGTACGTTCCGCCGGTTCGCACGGAAGTAGACGTCGAGCACGTTGCCGACGAGTGGGATCAGGCCGATCGCCCAGCCGATACCGACGTTGAGGAGCATCCGGACGAGGTACCACGTCGGGACGCCCGCCCGGAACGCCTCGAAGACGATGACGAGCCCGACGATGGCCGTGAAACTGTCGCCGATGACGGGAATCACCCCGAGCAACGGGTCGATGCCGATACGGCCGACGACCGGGAGTTCGACGGCGTCGTCGAGGAGCGTGGCGAGGGTCTCTGCGCGCTGGAGGTGTGGGTCGGCCGACACGACCACCGGTAGGCGACGCCCGCATTTAGCCGTAGCGCCGTCGTCGGTCTCCCCCCGCGGACAGTCACCAGTACCGCTCGGCGAACAGCGACACCACCACGCCCGCGTGGAGGAGCACCCCGCCGAGCGTCGCGACCCGACCGGCCGTCACGGCCACGGCCGGTCCCGTGGCGGCACCGACCACCTCCGCGAGGAGACCGGCCGCGACCAGCGCCATCGCCACGAGCGCCGTCCGGTCGCCGACCCACCGTCGGCTGGAGACGGCGGGCGGGTAGAACTGGTACGTCGCACCGAGGATGGAGAGCCCGAGGAGCCCGAGCAGGTTCACGCGGAGGTGCGCCCGGACCAGTCCCGACGTGGCCGCGACGTAGGCGAACGCCAGGCCGAGACCGACACCCACGGCGCCGAGACCGACCCCACTCAGGAACCCGGCGAACCCGACGCGTCGCTTGTCGCTCCGGCGGACGGTCACGGCCAGCGCCAGCGCGAACCCGAGGACCGCGACCGACTCGACGACGGCACCCCACTGGAGGCGTGTCCCGGCGGGCAGCCCGGTGGCGAGGAGCCACGGCCCCACCGCCGCCGCGGGGAGGACGACGGCGACGAGGGGACGGGGCGGCCGGGCCGCGAGGAACCGCGGGAGGAGTCGGAAGCCGACGGCGAACAGCAACAGCGTCGCGCCCCCCACCGCGAGCAGGTGGCTCGTCGCGGGGCCGTACACCACCGGCGTCGGCAGGCCGAGTTCGACGGCGGCCGTCACGTACGTCCCGGCCAGCAGGTAGCCGAGCGCCACGACGACGAACGCGTTCGCCACCCGGTCGACCGTCCGGCGGTCGGCGTTGTGCTCGCCAGTCCCCGTCTCGGCCCCGGTGAGGTTCGTCCGTACCGTCCAGCCGAGCGTCGCGAGGATACCGAGGAACCCCAGCGCCCAGAGCGTCGTGGCGACCAGTTCGACGGGTTCGGACAGTCGTGCGTACTCCACGCTCGCCATCCCGACCACGCCCAGCGCCGTCGCCGGGAGCGTCACGGCCGGTGCGCGCGGGAACGCGAGTTCCCGGTCGAAGTACGACGGCACCAGCGAGTAGGCCTTGCCGGCCACCGTGTGCAGGACGAACCCGTGGAGGCCGAGGACCACGCCGACGCCACGTGGTGCCCCGGCGAGTGCCGTGGCCTGCCACGCGACGAGGAAGCCGAGCCCGGCCAGCAGGAAGCGTCTGGCACCACGGGAGACCGTCGCGGCGGACATGCTCGGCCACTCGGTACGGGGGTTCATAGGAGTACGGGGGTGGCCGACCCGCGTGGGCGGTGGCGTGCGAGCCGAACCGCCCCCGGCGGGTGGCTACGCGACGGTCTCGCGGCCGGTCAGGGTCCGTCCCACGTCGGCGGCGTAGATCACGACCGCGAGGAGCACGACCCCCTGGCCGACCTCCGACGGGAGGCCGAGTCGCCCTGCGGCGAGTTCGACGAGGAGCCCGACGGTGACGAGGAGCGTGACGACCGACCCGAGCGGTAGCAGGGCACGCCGGAGGGCGTACCGTGTCCCGGACAGGAGCGCCAGGCCGAGGAACCCCAGCGCCGCCAGTCGGTACTCGACGGGGACGACGTCGGCCACGAGCGTGAACCGCGAGAAGGCGCCGCCGAGCAGTAGCATCCCGCTGCCGAACAGGAGGCCGAAGACGAGGCTCCCGGTCCCGGCCGGACGGGCGGCCGCGGTGAGAGCGGTGTAGACGAGTGCGACGAGGAGCGCCCCGAGCGCCACCGCTTCGAGGGTCGCCCCGACGCGGGCGAGCACCCCCGCGGGGAGACCGAGCGCGACCAGCGGGGGGCCGAACGCGGCCGCCGGGAGGGCGACGGCCACCAGCGGCCGCGGGAGCGACCGGCCGTAGGCGCTGGGGGCGAGCGCGACGAGGCCGGCCGCACAGGGCACCGCGATACCCCCGAGCAGCAGGTGTGCCACCGCCGGTCGCGTGCTGACGGGTGCCGGGAGGCCGAGCGCCGCGGCGACCGTGGCGTAGACGCCGACCGCGAGCGTCGCGTACCCCACGTGGAGCGTGAGGAGGACGAGGCGGCCCGTCTCGCTCGCGTCGCCGAGTCGCGCCGGGAGGCTCGGGAGTGTCTCGGCTGCGAGGACGAACAGCGCGAGGAGGACGCCGACGCCCAGTACCACCAGCGGGCGTTGTCCCCACCCCTGGAGGTATCCCCACTCGACGGCGGCGACCGCGACGGTCCCGCCCGCGGAGAGGAGCGTCGCGAGGCCGAGGAGCGGGCCGACCCAGCGCGAGCGGTCGGTCACGACGCCTCGACGACCCACCACCGAGAGCCAGAGCACCGTGTGGACCGCGAAGCCGTACCCGCCGAGCGCGACGAGGACGCCGAGCGGCGCGTCGAGGAGGACGGCGACGGCGCCGGCGACCAGCGAGAGCGTGGCGACTGCGCCCAGGAATCGGTCGAGGTGCGTCGGCGGCCGAGGGACGATGAGCGACGGCACGGTCGACTCAGTAGGGGAAGCCCACGTAGAGGATGGCGATCACGGCGAGGCCGGCACAGACGAGGAACGCGGCGCCGAACCCGACGGTCGACCAGTTCCGGACCTTCCGGCCGTCGAGTGGGCCGAACGGGAGCATGTTGAACGCCGCGAGCGCGGCGTTGATGGTCACACCGAGTTGCCCCACCTCGCCGAGGAACCCACCGAGCAGGAACAGCGGGAAGAACGCCACGGCGAGCGCGACGTTCGTCAGCGGGCCGGCCAGCGCGATGAACGCGTTCTCCCGTTCGTTCAGGTAGCCGCGGTGGTAGACGGCGCCGGGCGCGGCGAAGAGGAAACCCGCGAGCCCCGCCCCCACAGCGAGCGCCAGCATCGTGTAGTCCGCACGGAACTCCGCGACCTGCCCGTAGTGGATGGCGACCACCTTGTGGGCGAGTTCGTGGAGCAGGAACGCGACGCCGACGGTGAGGAACGAGGCGACGAACACCTCCGCGACGAGGCCCTCGCCGGCCCGCTGTAGCAGCGACAGCGGCGAGTATCCCGCGCCCGCGGTGGAGACGATGAAGAACGTGAACGCGACGGCGAGGGCGACCCACGCGAGGCCGAAGTCTCGCAGCTCGCGCCCGGAGAAGTCGATGTTCACGTCAGCGCCCCCGCGATGAGGTCGAGGCTGTTCTGTGCCCCGCGGAGCATCAACGCGGCCACGTCGGCGGCGCTGTCGATGCCCGCCCCCGCGAACAGCGCCGGCACGACGAGCGCGACGAACAGGATGCTCCCGACGAAACTCCCGACGTTCGTCAACGCGACGACCATGATGAGTTTGAACAGCGGCACCTCGAGCATCCGCCGGACGAGGTCCGGGATGGGGATGGTCTCGTCGCCGAGCAGTTCGTTCAGCGTCCCGATGTCGGAGACGTTCACGTCGACGTAGCGCAGTTCGACGTAGCCCGCGAACCACCCCGGCGCGAGCAGGGGGTTGACGCTCGTGAGCCACGCGACGGCGCCGCCGACGCCCGCGCTCGTCCAGTGGGCACCCGCGAGTTTCGCGAGGCCGAACGAGAACACGAAGTTCACGACGAACCACAGCCCGAGCAGGCGAAGCAGGAACCCCTGTTGCACCCCGGCCATCGCCACGAGGACGAAGAACACGAGGAAGCCGAGCGTGAACAGGTAGCCGAACAGTTTGTACGGCGAGAACCGGCTCGACTCCTGCCGTCCCGTGATGGACTCCATCGGCGGGAGCGTCTCGGGGTGCTCGAGATACGCCTCGATGCCCGCCCGGTGGCCGGCGCCCACGACGGCGACGACGTTCTTCCCGGCCTCGCGGAGCGCGTGGATGTTGTGCGCGAGGTAGGCGTCACGCTCGTCGATGAGCGCCTCGGCGCCCCCTGGCGAGAACCGGCGGAACTCCTCCATCATCGCCGTGACCACGTCCGTGTCGGTCAGGTTCTCGAGGTCGAACTCGTCCAACTCCTCCTCGTCCGGCGCGGTGAGCGTGAACACGGCCGCCAACAGCCCACCGACGACGGCGGTGACGAGGCCGACGATGGCGAGGCCGTCGAGGAGACTCACGACGATTCCGGGCCCGAGCGTCGCGGGGACGAACAGCGGCCCGGCGAACGCCTCCAGCAGGATGCCGAGGAAGAGGCCGACGCTCGCGCCGACGCCGAGCCCGATGGCGAGTGGGTCGCCCGCCCCAACGGCGAGGCCCCCCACGAGCTTCAGTTTCTCCAGCCCCGACAGCCGTGCCCAGAACCGCTGGATGGTGACCTGGATGTCGCGGTCGACGAGCGCCACGTCGATGCCGTGTTCCTCGGCCGTCTCGACGGCGGCCATCATGTCCGCGCCGGGCTTCACGTCGAAGCGCTCGCCCATCCGCGACTGGACGTACGAGAGCATCCAGTAGGCGATGAACTGGAAGACCGTGTTCCCCTTCAGCAGGTCGGCGGCGTCGAGGTCGTCTGGGGTGTCACCCTTCAGCTGGCGGAACCGACCCTCGTCGAGTTCGACCGCGACCACGTCCGGTCGCTCCTCGGCGATGACCTCCTCCACCTCGCGGGCGCTCGCCTCGGAGACGTGTGCAGTGCCGACGACGCGGACGCTGCCGCGTGCTTCGGACGGGTCGGACGCGGACCCGGCGACGTCGCTCATTACCCGCAGGAAGCGGTCCCTCCCGTTTACAGCTATCGACACGCACACGAGGTGTCACGCGCCTCGGGCCGCGGGTCGGGAACGTTTTGCCACCGCCGGGACACGCTCACGGTATGTCGAACGCGACGGCCACGCTCGCCACCTCCCGTACCGAGATGACCGAACTCCTCCTCCCCAACGAGACGAACAACCTCGGCCGCGCGCTCGGGGGGACGGTCCTGCACTGGATGGACCTCTGTGCCGCGGTGGCGGCGATGCGCTTCTCGGGGCGCCAGTGTGTCACGGCGTCGATGGACCACACCGACTTCCTCTCGCCCATCGACCTCGGCGAGGTGGTCGAACTCGACGCCTACGTCTTCCGGACCGGACGGACGAGCCTCGACTGTCGGGTCTCGGTCCACGCCGAGGACCCGAAGGGCGGCGAGACGAACCGGCGCAAGACCACCACCTCGTTCTTCACGTTCGTCGCGCTGGACGACGAGGGACACCCGACGGGGGTGCCGGAACTCGTCTGCGAGACGGAGACCGAGGAGGCGCTCCGCGAGAGAGCCATCGAGGAGCAGCGCGAGCAACTGGCGACGGTGGTGGCACGGCTGGAGGACGACTAGTCGGGTGGGCCATCGGCCACCGACAGCCAGCAGGCCACGAACAGCGCCGACAACCCCAGTAGCGGCGGCGTGACGAACGTGAAGACGGGAGCGAGCACGGCCAGCACGGAGTCGCCGAACCCACCGAGCGGCGCGAGCAGCACCCGGAGGTCGTCCAGGCGGAGCGAGCAGGCGAGCAGGAGGCCCCCGGCGACGGCCCACCCGCGCGCCCGTCCCTCGAAGTGGTAGACCATCGGGACCAGCGGGTACGCGAGGAACAGCAGGTAGACGGGGAACGACGGGAGGAACGCGAGCAACCCGCCGAGCGTCGCGTAGACGCCGACGAGGCGGCCTCGAACCGTCGCCACGTCGGTTCTCGTGTAGAGGGCCGCGACGGGCGGCCCGACGACGAGCGCGGCGCCGGCGGTGAGTGCAGTCCCCGTGAGGCCGAGGACCGAGAGCGGCCGCCGGACCGTGACGTAGGACGCCTCGGGCGGGAGGCCACCGGGCAGGTCGAAAGCGCTCGGGGCGGCGGGCGAACGTGAACCCGAGGTACGCGAGGCCGAACAGGAGACTGACGAGGAGGACGGCGCGTGGGCCACGCCGGGGTGTCGACGGGACCCGAGCCATACCGCGGCGTCGGCATTCCCGGCCTTCGCCGTACCGGTCCGGCGGGGCACGGTTTATCCCCACCGCCGACCTCCTGTCGGCCATGAGTCTCGACGTGGACGCGCCCGAACCGCCGGAGCTCGAACCCGGCGTGGACGCCAACGAGTACGAGGACGCCACCATCGTCGGGGACACCGACTACCGGCGTGAGGAACTCGACGAGTACCTGCAGGACGGGGCGTGGGAGCGCTCGTTCTACGAGTGGGCCGAGCACACCGACCTCGGCGTCGAGGAGTGGGCCATCGTCACCGACCTCGAACTGGTGCGGCGCTTCGACTTCTTCTGGGACGACTTCGCCGACCGGGTGGGCTACCACGCCCCCGGCCTCCCCGAGGACTGGAAGGAGCGTGACCTCCACCCCGACCTCTCCTCGTGGGGACAGGTCTCGGCGATCAACGCGGGCCTGACCGAGCTCGGCCAGGTCGTCTCCGACGTGCTGAAAGAGGAGTACATCGAGTGGGAGTCGGCCTTCGAGGCGCCGGACGACCTCCCGGAGTTCGAGTAGGGCGAGGACCCGAGTGTGCGAAGCGAACGAGGGTCCTCGAGATCGTGAGCGGGAGCGACCGGAGGGAGCGACACGCGAGGCGAGTGTGCGAAGCGAACGAGGGTCCTCCAGGGTCACCGGCATCCGTCACGGCGTTCGAGACAGTCCCAGTGCCGTGATTGGCGCGCGCCCACTCGGGATTCTTCAGCGACCGTGGGCTATCCACCTCCAGTGATTCGACGTGTTCGAAACGATACTGGTCGCGGTAGACGGTAGCGAACGGGCAGAACGAGCCGCGGACCTGGCGGTCGGACTCGGCGCGGAACACGGCGCGACGGTCCACGGCGTCTACGTGGTCGACACGGGCCTGCTCGGTGAGCCGGCGCTCTCCTCGGCGGAGCTCTCGGTCGACGCCGTCGAGGACTTCGGGCACGAGGTCCTCGATGACGTGGCGTCGACCGCCGCCGAGCGGGACGTGGAGTTCGTCACCCGCGTCTGCCACGGCATCCCGAAAGAGGAGATACTGGACTACGCCGAGGAGATCGACGCCGATCTCGTCGTGGTCGGCGCGTTCGGCAACAACCCCGGTCACCGGACCGGGAGCGTCGCCGAGCACGTGGTGAAGAACGCGCCCCGGCGCGTGCTGAAGGTCTGACCCGGGTGCGGCAGCGAACGCGAGCGTAGCCTTTTGTCCGGTGGCCGGCAACGTACCGTATGCCGGAACACCCGCTGAAACAGCGGTTCGTCCTCGACACCTCCCTGTTCCTCACCGACGAGATACGCGAGGACGGAGAGTCGCTGGCCGACGCCCTGGAGCGGTTCCTCGATCTGCTCGCCGAGGCGAAGCTCGAACTCAACATCTCCTGTTACATCCCGCCCTCGGTGTACGAGGAACTGACCGGGATGCTCGCCGACCGGTCGGTGCCAGAGGCCACCGTCTCGAAGTTGAACACCTGGCTCATCAAGAAGCACCCCGACCGCTACGGCGTGACCGTCCCCGCCGACGTGGTCTACGAGTACATCGACGAGATGACCGGTCGTGTCAACCGGGGCCTCCGCGTCTCCGAGCGCGCGGTCCGTCGGGCGGAGGACTCGATGGCCGACGCCGCCGAGGGAGACGAGAGTCCCATCTCCGCCGTCGACCGGGTGGTCTCCGAGCTGCGCGACGAGTACCGGGACGCGCTCCGCGGGGGCATCCTCGACTCGCGCGAGGACTTCGACCTGCTGGTGCTGGCCCGCGAACTGGAGGCTGGCGTCGTCACGGAGGACCAGGGCATCGTCGACTGGGCCGAGGCGTTCGGCCTGCGGTACATCCGCGGCCGTGACTTTCCGACGCTACTGGACGAGTACCTGAGTGCGAGCGTCGACCGGCGGTATCCGGAGTGATGACTCGGCGGTTGTAGAAACGGGACGAGAGCCCGCGAATGGAACCCGGACGGGAGACGTTTTCCACAGCCCGTACGGCACTTCCGGCACCGGCCGTTCGTACTGCGCCGGGTTCTCGAACGCCCCTCACGCGGCGTCCGGTACTTCGCCTTCTCGCCAGTCCGTCGCGACGGACGGGTCCTGGGCTGCTGCGGTTCTCCTTCGGAGCGTTGACCTCGTCGCCCTGTTACGGGCCCTTCGGTTGTTGCCCCCAACCGGAACCGTACTCCCTTGAAGGGTTTCTTGCTCCGGTCGTCCGGTGTGTTCTCGCGGCTCCCGCCGCACACCGTGGTATGTCACGACACATCATAAACGTTGCGCCTACAGGTGCTCGACCACCGACTCCCCCGGCGGTCGGACCCGGATGGGTTCGCTCCCGACGAGCAGGCCGCGTGCCTCCTCCAGTTTCTCCTCGTGTTCGGCGTAGACGGTGAGCAGCGCGTCGCCCTCGGCCACCTCCTCCCCGAGCCGCCGCTGGAGTTCGAGGCCCGCGCCGGCGTCGCGGGGCGCACCCGCCCGGCGGGCCACCTCCGAGACGAGGCCGTTGTCGACGTGGCTGACGACGCCCGGCCGGCGCGCCTCGAGGGTGTGAGTGTGCTCGCCCGGCGTCAGGTCAGCCAGCGACACGTCCCGGTCGCCCCCCTGGGCCGCGACGATGTCGCGGAACGCCCGCTCTGCGGCCCCCGACTCGAGCAGTTCGTCCGCGTCCGCGTTGACGCCGCAGGCGTCCAGCAACAGCCCCGCGAGCCGCACGCTCTTCTGTCGCAGGTCCTCCGGGCCGTCGCCCGACAGCACCGCGAGGACGTCGCGCGCCTCCAGCACCGGCCCGATGCCGCGGCCGATGGGCGCGTTCCCCCGCGTGATGGCGCAGGTGAGGTGGAGCCCGAGGTGGTCGGCCACCTTCTTGAACTCCTCGGCGAGTTCCCGCGCCTCCTCCAGTGACCCGGTCTTCGCGTCCTCGCCGTACGGCACGTCGAGGACGACGTGGGTCGACCCGGCCGAGCGCTTCTTCGAGAGGACGCTCGCGACGAGCTGGCCCTGCGGGTCGAGTGAGAGGGGGTACTCCGCCCGGATGATGCGGTCGTCGGCCGGCGAGAGGTCGACCCCGCCACCCCAGACGAGACAGCCACCCGCCTCGTCGACGATGCGCCGGATGCCGTCGGCGTCGAACGACACGTTACAGAACACCTCCATCGTGTCCGCGGTGCCGGCGGGCGAGGTGATGGCCCGCGAGGACGTCTTGGGCACCGTCACGCCCGCGGCGACGACGATGGGGACGAGGACGGGCGTGACGCGGTTGCCCGCCACGCCGCCGATGGAGTGCTTGTCCGCCACCACGTCCGTGTCCCACGAGAGGCGGTCGCCCGCCCCGGTCATTGCCTCGGTCAGCGCGAGCGTCTCCGCCGAGGAGAACCCGCGGGTGTAGACGGCGGTGACGTACGCCGAGAGTTCGATGTCCGAGAGCCGGTCCTCCGTGATGTCCTCGGCGATCCGTCGGACCTCGGTGGGTTCGAGTTCGATGCCGTCGAGTTTCTTGCGGACGTACTGGACCGACCGGGGCCGCGGCGCGAGCGTCACCTCCACCATCCCGTCGAGGTGCCCGACCCGCTCGGTGGCGCCGAGTTCGCCCGGTGGTACCAGTTCCTCTGTCACCTCGACGATGCAGACCACCGACCGGCCGTTCCAGCGGACCTGGACGCGGTCCAGCGGGTTGACGCCGAGTTCCCGCGCGTCGGCCGCGTTCAACACGACCGTCGGTGACCGCGTCACGAGGTCGATCGCCTCCGCGTGGAGTTCCATACCCGCTGTCGGGCGTGGGGGTACGTGACTATTGTGCCGCCGTCCCGGTGTCCCGTGCCCACCGCCGGGACAGCACGGCCGAGGCGACGAAGCCGGGGACGGCGAGCACCAGCGCCCCGCCGATGAGCCCCCAGTCGGCCAGCGAGAGCGGCACCGTCCCGAACGGCCCCGAGAGCGGCGTGTAGAGCACCGTCAGGTGCAGGAGGAACGAGACGACGACGGCCACCTCGAGCCACCGGTTCGTCCCTGGCAGAGTCCCGCGCGCCCACCGGACGACGTAGAGTTTCGTGAACTCGAAGACGACGAACGCGGTGAACACCATCGTCACGGCGTACTCGGTGGCGGTGGGCGCCCCGTCCAGCGTCAGGAACGTCAGGCCGAGGAGGACGACGGTGGTGGTGAGCGCCACACCCCCGCCCACCCGGAGGAGGCCGCCGTCGATGACCCCCTTCTCCGTGTCCCGCGGCGGCCGCTCCATCACGTCCTCGCTGGCGGGGTCCGCGCCGATGGCGAGCGCCGGGAGGCCGTCTGTCAGGAGGTTGATCCAGAGCAACTGGACCGCCGGCAAGATGAGGTAGCCCGCGAGCGACGCCAGCAGGACGAGGAGGACCTCCGCGAGGTTCGCCGAGAGCAGGTAGGCGACGAACTTCCAGACGTTGTCGAAGATGGTCCGTCCCCGTCGGACCGCGTTGCGGATGGTGGCGTAGTTGTCGTCCAGCAACACCACGTCGCTGGCCTCTCTGGCCACGTCGGTCCCGCGGATACCCATCCCGATGCCCACGTCGGCCCGGCGGAGCGCGGGCGCGTCGTTCACGCCGTCGCCGGTCATCGCCACCGCGTGGCCGTTCTCCTGCAGCGCCTCGAGCAATCGCACCTTCCCGCTGGGCGTGACGCGGGCGAACACGTCGACGGACTCGACGCGCTCGGCGAGCGTGGCGTCGTCCATCCCGTCGACCTCGCTGCCGGTCAGCACCTCGCCGCCGATACCGACCTGTTCGGCGATGGCCGCCGCCGTACCGGGGTGGTCACCGGTTATCATCTTCACCGCCACGCCCGCGTGCTTGGTGTCCTCGATGGCCTCGGCCACCTCCTCGCGCGGCGGGTCGAGCATCCCCACCAGTCCCAGCAGTGTCAGCGAGGACTCCGGGTTCGCCGGGTCCGACCCCTCGGCGACGGCCAGCACCCGGAGCGCCCGGTCGGAGAACGCCTCGACCTGTTCGAGGACCCGGTCACGGGTCGCGTCGTCGAGCGGTTCGTCGCCGTCCGACCCGCGGTAGGCGGTGGCACGGTCGAGCACCGCCCCCGGCCCCCCCTTGACGTAGACGTCCTCGCCGTGGACCGTCGCCATCCGCCGCCGGTCGGCGTCGAATGGCCGCTCGTCGGTCCGGGGTCGGCGCTCGCGAAGCGCCGCCACGTCCATCCCAACGTCCTCGGCGGCGAGGACGAGGGCGCGCTCGGTCGGGTCCCCGTCCTCCACGGTCGCGTCGTTGCAGAGCGCGCCGGCCTCGAGGAGGCCCCGGAGGCGCTCGTCCTCGGCCACGTCGTCGAGTTCGAACGTCTCGTCGGGCACCCACGCCTCGGTCACCCGCATCTCCCCCTCGGTGATGGTGCCCGTCTTGTCGGTACAGACCACGTCGACGGCACCGAGCGCCTCGACCGCGGGGAGTCGACGGACGAGGGCGTTCTCCGCGGCCATCCGGCGGACGCCGAGCGCGAGGGTGAGCGTCACCACTGCCGGTAACCCCTCCGGGACGGCCGCCACGGCCAGCGAGACGGCCGTGAGTGCCGCCTGCACCGTGTCGGTCCCGCCGAGGACGAGCAGGGGGAGCACGACCGCCGCGACGACGAACACGCCGACGGCGAGCCGCCGCCCGAGCTGGTCGAGGTCGGCCTGCAGCGGCGTCTCCTCGTCGGACGACTCGCGCAGCGCGGTGGCGATACCGCCGAGTTCGGTGTCGCTCCCGGTGGCGACTATCACGGCGCGGGCCCGCCCCCGGGCGACGCTCGTCCCCCGGAAGACGAGGTCGGTCCGGTCGGCCAGCGGCGTCTCCGGGTCGAGTGGGTCGGTCGACTTCTCGACGGGGACGGACTCGCCGGTCAGCGACGCCTCCTCCGCCGAGAGCGACTCCGCGGTCACGAGGCGGGCGTCCGCGGGGACGCTGTCGCCAGACTCGAGGACGACCACGTCGCCGGGGACGAGTTCGCGGGCGTCGACCCGTTCGGTCCCGTCGGGGCGACTGACCGTGGCCTCCAGCGCGGCCATCTCCCGCAGCGCCTCCAGCGCCCGCTCGGCCCGGTAGTCCTGGACGAAACCGAACAGGCCGTTGGCGACGAGGATGCCGGCGATGAGGACGGCGTCGATGACGTGGCCCGTCGCGGCCGAGAGCGCCGCCGCGACGACGAGGACGAGCACGAGGACGGAGCGGAACTGGTCTGCCAGCACCGAGAGGGCGCTCCGGCCGTCGGCCGCCGGGAGTTCGTTCGGGCCGTACCGCTCGCGACGCGTCGCCGCCTCCGCGGCCGAGAGGCCGTCCGCGCCGCTGTCGAGTCGGTCGAACGTCTCCTCGACCGAGAGGGCGTGCCAGTCCGTGCCGGTGCTGGTGCCGGCGTCGGTGGGCTGGTCGTCGGTCGTCGTGGCCGCCGCGTCGCTCACGGGGACAGTCGACGACGGGGGGAGACAAAAACAGGTGGGGCGGTCGGAGGGCTGGACCGGGACAGTGGTCGGTCGACTGGCCGGCGGCTGGACGGCGACCTACTCTCTCGGGACGGCGATGTTGCGGACCTCGCCGGTACACTCGGGACACTCCCCGCGGTGACCCGAGACGGTGACCCGGTGGCCACAGTCGTGACACTCGTACGTGGACAGTTCGGGGGTGTAGGGGTCGATTCCGCGCATGTGATAGACAGTCGCAATCGAGCGGATAAAACGGTTGTCCTGCAAGCCATACAGAGAATATAATTCGTTAATACGCCACCGAGTGGACGTTCGTCAAGAAATCACTCGGCGCGGAGGCTGGCGACGAACGTCTCCCGGCGCTCGGAGCCGTGCTCGACGACGAGGCCGGCGGCCTCGGCCATCGCCTCCGCGTCGGCGAGGGCGTACCGCTCGTCACGGGGCGGGCCGGCCTCCCCCCGGCCGTTCGCGGACCAGTCGGCGACGCCGAAGCGGGCGCCCGGCGCGAGGACACGAGCCACCTCTGCCATCGACTCCTCGGTGGCGAACTCGTGGAACGTCATCGTGGTGAACGCGCCGTCGAGGGCGTCGTCGTCGAACGGCAGGTCGGCCACCTCGGCGGTGACGAACGCGACGTTGTCGGGCGCGCCTTTCTCCCGGTAGAACGCGTGCATCTCCTCCTGGACGTCGACGGCGTGGACGGTGTCGACGTACGGCGCCACGTCGTCTGTGTAGAACCCCGTCCCGCTCCCGAAGTCGGCGACGACGTCGTCCTCGCTCGGGTCGAACAGTGCGAGCAGCTCGTCCACCGAGACGTACCGGTAGCGCCCCTCGTCCTCGAGTCGCTCCGCGTGGCCCGCGTCGAACGTGTGGAAACCCATACCCGCCGTAGGATGCGGGGTGACATGAGTCCGGCCATCGGGCCGCGGGTCTACTCGAGCGGCGTCCGGGTGGCCGTCCCCCCGGCGTCGTCGCTCCCCAGCGGTCGCCGGAAGTAGGTCGTCAGCCGCTTCGACGCGAGCGTGGCCGTCTCGAGCGCGTCGTCGACCGGGTCACGCTCGCTCCCGGCGGGCACGTCGAGTTCCCGACGCAGGGCGTACAGCGTGAGCCAGTAGCGCTGTGGCTCCTCGGACGGCGGGGGACAGGGACCGACGTACCCGACCCTGCCGGTACCGTTCTGGCCCTGGACGCCACCGTCGAGTTCGGGCGGCGACGAGTCGGTCGGCACCGCCTCCGGGACGCGGTCGGTGTCCGCCGGGAGGTTCCACGCCACCCAGTGGGTGAACGTGCCACCGACGCTGTTCGGGTACTCGAAGACGAGCGCCAGCGCCTCCGTCGGCGGCGGGACGCTGGTGATCTCGATCGGCGGCGAGACGCCGACGCCGTCGTCGGCCTCGCAGGTGTAGCGGGTCGGGACCGTCTCGGCGGCCGTCGGGAGGGAGAACTCGAGCAGGTCCGGGGTGGTCGGCCCGCCGGCGTCGGCACACCCGGCGAGACCGAGTGAGCCGCCGGTGCCGAGTGCCGCGAGCAGGGACCGTCGACGTACCATCGCCCGACGTAGGGCCGCCCCGGTAAAAGTGCCACCGGCCGCGGCGTTCAATACCCCCGGCGACCCAGAGGGGGTATGACCGTCGAGATCGTGCCGCCCACCGAGCGGGCGTGCACCCGCTGTGGCCGCCGGGACGTCTGGGACGCGGAGACGGAGAACTGGGTCATCGAGACCGTCGACGGGGAGCGTCGAGTCGGCCGGCCCCACTGCGTCCACGAGTGGGACATCAACGGCTCGTACAACCCCGTCCGCCGCACCGCGTAGGATGCCGACCGCGTACGTCACCGCCCCGCCCGAGGCGGCCGCGGACATCGCGCGGACGCTCGTCGAGGAGCGTCTCGCGGCCTGCGTGAACCGGGTCGACTGCGACTCGACCTACCGCTGGGAGGGCGAGGTACACGAGGAGCGCGAGGTGGTGTTGCTCTGCAAGACGACCGACGCGGGGTACGACGCGCTGGCCGAGCGGGTCGTCGACCTCCACCCGTACGACGTGCCCTGCGTCGAACGCTTCGAGGAGGACGACGTGTTCGCGCCGTTCGCCGCGTGGCGGGCGGACGTGGTCGGCCCCGAGTGATCGGTCTCGAGTCGCCCTCGTCTCAGAACGGCGTCGGGATCGTGTTCTGGGTCAACACCCCGGCCACGTCGAGGACCGCGAGGAGGAACGACGTGAGGAGGATGGCCACCATCGGCGGGTCGAGGTGGGTGTCGGCGTGCGCGTAGAGCACGCGCTGGGCCACCTCACCGACGAGCGCCGCGAACGTCCCCACCAGCGCGCCGGCGACGAGGGCGACGGCGGGTGAGACGGCCGCGGCGACCGCCCCGCCCGTCGCACTCCCCGCGAGGCCGACGACCGCGACGCCCGCCGGCAGCGCGACGTGGTAGGTCACGGGGAACGCGTCGGGGATGCGCTCGTCGTCGACGAGGACGAACGCGAGCGAGGCGACGGCCAGCCCGAACGCGAGGAGCGGCCGGCCGGTGAGGTAGGTGACGAGCGCCGCGAGGACGCCCGCGCCAACGCCGACGAGCGCGACGCGCACCCAGTCGGACTGCTCTGGGCGCCACGGTTCGACGACGAACCGCGAGAGGTGGGTCGACGCCAGTTCCTCGGCGTCCGGGGGCGAGGCGTCCTCGTCGCTCCGGGTCGGAGGCGGCCCGCGACGCTCGCCCCGGGCGTAGGGCCGCATGTCGAGGACACCCCCGCGGACGGTGCCGACCAGCGGGTAGCCGAAGGCGAGGCGGTGGAGGAACCCCGAGACGACGATGGAGAAGGCGAGCGGGTCCCAGGGGAGGCCGGGCCAGGGGAGGGTCCCGCCGACCGGGCCGAAGGTCCCGGCCGAGAGGCCGGTCAGCAGGAGGCCGACGACGCCGAACGCGCCACCGGCGACGAGGGCGTCGGCGCGGAGTCCCAGTGGGCGGGCCACGGCCTTCGCGTGGTGGTACGGGAACGGGTGGTCGAGGGAGCCCTTCCGGGCGGCGAAGGCGGCCGCCGCCGCCCCGCCGGCGAAGGCGACCTGCGGGCCGAGGAAGGGGCCGAGCCCCACGCTCGCGGTGAGACCGGTCGCTCCGAGCGCCACGGGACTCCCGGCCGTCGGGGGAGGCGCGCCCCCGAGGAGCTCCGCGAGTTCCCCGACGACGAGGGCGACGCCGGCGAGGGTGAGCGCCGGGAGCGCGCCGACGGCCGCGCCGAACGCGCCGCCCGCGAACGCGGCGACGACGACGACGAGGAGCCCGACGGGGTCAACCACGGTGCGACCCCTCCGCGGTACAGTCCATACGGGGGCGTCTCCGGGTGGCGTGTAAAGCCTTCCCCGTTCGAGAGGGCGGCCGCTCGGCGAGGGGATAACGTGAGAAGTGGGGAGGTGGTCGTCGAACGCGCTACAGGTCGCCGGCGACCTCCTGCAGGAACGCCCCGAGCAGGAGGTGCTGGCGGGCCGCGGCGGCGACGCGCTCGCGGGACAGGTCCGCGTCGTCGACGGCGTACTCCTTCGTGCGGACGAGTTCGCGGGTCTCCAGACAGCCGTCCTCCTCCAGGTCGTGGAGGCTGGGGTAGACCGTCCCCGGCGAGAACTCCGCACCGAACGCCGTCGCGAGCGTCTCCATCAGGCCCTTGCCGTGCGTGTTGTGGTCCTGCGTCGCCACCAGCGCCAGCAGCACCGCGTCGAGGTTCCCCTTGACGACCGACTCGTCGAGTTCGACCGCCTCTCCGGGGAAGAGTGCATCCGAGACGTCACCGAGCAGGTCCGTCGGCGACTCGATGTCTCCGGACCCACCGCCGCTACTCAGTTCGCGGTACAACATCTCGACGGTGACACTACTCTCCTTGTCCTCTCGGTCGATGCCCGGGGCGAATGCCATACTCGCGCAATGGGGTGTGCACATATAAACACTCGCTCGGGCTTCAGAATCTGAGCCGGCCGTTCCGCACCCCGTGAGCGCCTCTACCTCGCCTCTGTCTGTCGGTTTCACTTTCACTCCGGGTGGCTGACGTTCATAGTCCCGAGACACTTACGCAGTGTATGGCCATCGACACGATACACACCAGGCCGGACCGCCAGCGACGGACGCTCCCGGGGGCCGTCGACGTCTCCGACCTCCCCGCCGACCGCGTCCCGGAGATCGCCGCCGACGAGGAGGTCTACCTCGAGCGCCGCGGCGGGCGCACCTACCTCGTCCCCGCGAACTGACCGAGCCGAGTCGACCGGACCGTCGCGTTCTTCCCGCCGCCGCCCCACTCCCAGCGCGTGCAGGCCGTCGTCCCCGCCGCCGGCCGTGGCTCGCGCCTCGGCGCACTCACCGCCGACCGCCCGAAGCCGCTGGTCCCCGTCGGCGGCACGCCGCTCGTCGAACACGTCCTCGACGCGCTCGCTCCGGCCGTCTCCGAGTACGTCGTCGTGGTCGGCTACCGGGGTGACCGTCTCCGTTCGCACCTCGGCGACCGGTACGCGGATTGCCCCGTCACCTACGTCGAACAGGCCGAGCCTCGGGGGCTGGCCGACGCCCTCCTGTGTGCCGCACCGGCCGTCGACGGCCCGTTCCTCCACTGCAACGCCGACAACGTCTTCGCCGCCGACCTCTCCCGGCTGGCGACCCACCGCGAGGCCACGGACGCCGACGCCGTCCTCCTGACCGAGCGCGTGAGCGAGGACGTGGCCCGCGAGACCGGCGTCCTCGTCCGCGACGAGGCGGGCCTGCGCGTCGTCGAGAAGCCCGACGACCCGCCGTCGCTGGAGGTACAGACGGGCGCGTTCGCGTTCTCGCCGGCCGTCTTCGACGCCTGCCGGGCCGTCGACCCCTCCGCACGTGGGGAGTACGAACTGAGCGACGCGGTCACCCGTCTCGCGCGCGACGGGCGCGTGGAGACGCTCACACTGGCGGCCGACGAGTGGCGTGTCAACGTCAACACGGCCGCCGACATCGCCGCGGCCGAGCGCCGACTCCGCTGACACTGCCCCGAACGCCGGGGTTTAGCCGCCAGCGGTCGACCCCCCGCCGTGCTCTGCATCTACGGCGCCTACGGCTACACCGGCGAACTCGTCGCCGAGACGGCGGTCGAGGCGGGACTCGACCCCGTGCTGGCCGGACGGAACGGGGCTCGACTCGCCGACGTGGCCGCGGCCAACGACTGCGAGTACCGTGCGTTCCCCGTCGAGGAGACGGGCGCGAACCTCGACGGCGTCGACACCTTGCTGAACTGTGCGGGGCCGTTCGTCGACACCTACGAGCCCGTCGTCGACGCCTGTCTCGAGCACGGCGTCGACTACCTGGACATCACCGGAGAGATAGCGGTGTTCGAGGGTATCGCGGCCCGCGACGGGGTGGCCGCGGACGCCGACGCCACCCTGCTGCCCGGCGTCGGCTTCGACGTGGTGCCGACCGACTGCACCGCCCGCCACCTCGCTGACCGACTCCCGGACGCGACGCACCTCGAACTCGCGTTCGCGGGCCTCTCCTCCGTCTCGCGGGGGACGGCGCTCTCGGCACTGGAGAGTCTCGGACAGGGGGGCGCGGTCCGCCGCGACGGGAGACTGCTCCACAGGCCGGTCGCCCACGCCACCCGCAGGGTCCCGTTCGCGGACCGCGAGCGGACGGTGACGGCCATCCCGTGGGGCGACCTCGCGACGGCCCCGTGGACCACTGGCGTCCCGAACGTGACGACCTACGCGGCCATCCCGCAGGTGGCCCGGCTCGGGATGCGCGGGTCGCGGTTCCTCCCGTCGGCAGGGCTGCGGCTGGCGAAGCCACTCCTGCAGACGCTGGTGGAGCGCACCGTCGAGGGGCCCAGCGAGCGACGGCGTGAACGCGGCCGGGCGGAGGTGTGGGGCGAGGCACGCGACGAGCGGACCGGCGAGTCGGTCCAGACACGGCTCACGACGCCCGAGCCCTACGCGCTGACCGCCGACGCCGCCGTGGCGGCGGCCGAGCGCGTCCTCGGGGGGGACGCCGATCCGGGCTTCCAGACGCCGGGCGGCGCGTTCGGTGCCGCGTTCGTCACCGACCTGCCGGGGGTCTCCGGGTTCGACGACCTGTGACTACGCGTCCCGGTCCTCGGCCTCGTACCGGTCGCGGAGTACGGTCACCACCGGGCAGGTGGCCTCCAGGAGGAGGTCCTGTGTCACGTCGCCGAACAGCGCCTTGCCGACGGGGCTCCGGCGCTCGCCGCCGGCGACGATGTAGCGGGCCTCGCGGTAGCCGGCCTCGCGGATGATGGTCTCGACAACGTCGCCGACCTCGCCGGCCACCTCGACGCCGTCGAACCCGCCGAGCGTCGCGCGGACGACGCGACGGGCGGTGCTCCGGGCGTCCTCCTCGGCCGTGTCGAGGTAGTAGTCGGGTTTCTCCTGCCGGTCCGCGAACTCCTCGTCCGGCATCACGTGCAGGACCACGAGCGTCTCGTCGTGAGCCTCCGCCAGGTCCTTGCCGACGGCGACCACGCGGTCGTAGTCCCGTTCGCCGTCGACGGCCGCGAGTACGGTCATGCTCGATTCTCCGCTGCGGGGCCTGAAGAAACCCCGGCAAGTACTGCGAGACACGGGTCGCGGTGACACGGGTGACGGGGCAGGCACGGCGCGCTACCGGGGGTCCCCGACCCGTGCCGCACGGCTCGTTCCGCGCGCGCCACGACGAGGTGCCGCGCGCGCCCTCACTCAGTCCGCTGCCCACCCCTTCGCGCGTTCGACGGCCTCCAACCACCGGTCGTAGCGGTCGGCCACCGCGGCGTCCGGGTCCGGGTCGAACGTCCGGTCGACCCGGTGGTTCGCCCGCAGGTCGTCGAGGTCGTCCCAGTAGCCCACCGCGAGGCCCGCGGCGTAGGCCGCCCCGAGCGCCGTCGTCTCGTCCACCTCCGGGCGGACCACGGGTACCCCGAGCGCGTCGGCTTGCAACCGGCACAGGAAGGAGTTCTTCACCGCCCCGCCGTCGACCTGCAGGCTCTCGACGGGGCCAGCGTCGGCCGCCATCGCCTCGACCACGTCGCGCGTCTGGAAGGCGATGGCCTCCAGCGTCGCCCGGACGAGGTGTTCACGACCCGTCCCGCGGGTCATCCCGACGATGGTGCCGCGGGCCCGGCCGTCCCAGTGGGGCGCCCCGAGGCCGGTGAAAGCGGGGACGAAGTAGACGCCATCGGGCGAGTCAACCGACCGGGCGAGGCGCTCGGTCTCGGCTGCCTCCTCGACGAGGCCGACGTCCGTGAGCCACTCGACGGCTGCGCCGGTGACGAACACCGACCCCTCCAGCGCGTAGCGTGGGGCCTCGCCCGATCGCTGGAACGCGACGGTCGTCAGCAGGCCGTGGTCGCTCTCGACGGCCTCGGTGCCGGTGTTACAGAGCAGGAACGACCCCGTCCCGTAGGTGTTCTTGGCCTCGCCGGCCTCGAAACAGCACTGGCCGAACAGGGCGGCCTGCTGGTCGCCGAGCGCGGCCGTCACCGGCACCGCGGCGCCGAGCAAGCCGTCCGGGTCGGTCCGGCCGTACTCCGCCTCGTCGCTGGAGGGCCGGACCTCGGGGAGCACCGCATGCGGCACCGAGAACTCCGCCAGCAGGTCGTCGTCCCACGCCAGCTCGTGGACGTCGAACAGCATCGTCCGCGAGGCGTTCGTGACGTCCGTGACGTGCTCGCCGGTGAGCTTCCAGACCAGCCACGAGTCTATCGTGCCGAACGCGAGGTCGCCGGCCTCGGCCCGCTCGCGGACGCCCGGCCCGCTCCGGTCCGGTTCGATGGGGTCGGCCTCCTCCAGCAGCCACTCCAGTTTCGTCGCCGAGAAGTACGCGTCCGGCTCCAGCCCCGTCCGTCGGCGTATCTCCGGCGCACGACCCTCCTGTTCGAGTCGCTCGACGCGCTCGGTCGTCCGGCGGTCCTGCCAGACGATGGCGGGGGCGACCGGCTCGCCGGTCTCGCGGTCCCAGAGGACCGTCGTCTCGCGCTGGTTCGTCACGCCGATGGCCGCGAGGTCGGACCCGGCACAGTCGGCCGCCTCGAGCGCGTCGCGGACCACCGCTACCGTGTTCTCCCAGATCTCGACGGCGTCGTGTTCGACCCACCCCGGCTCGGGGTAGAACTGCTCGTGGGTCTCGTAGGCACTCCCGACGACCCGGCCCGCTCGGTCGAACACCATACACCGGGTGCCGGTGGTCCCCTGGTCGACGGCGGCGACGTACTCGGACACGGCTCAGCCCTCGTCGTCGGCCGGCGGCCACTGCTCGTACAGCACCTCGCTCTCCGTCGCGTGCGCGTCCGCGAGGTCTGTGTACACGTCGGCGGCGAACGCCCACGGGGACTCGCCCTCCCCCCCCTCGCGCACCACCTCGGCGGGCGTTCCCATCGCCACCGCGTAGTCCGAGATCTCGGTCCCCTCGGTGACCAGTGCGTTCGCGCCGACCATCGCCTGTTCGCCGACGACGCAGTCGTCGAGGACGATGCTCCCCATCCCGACGAGCGCACGCTCGCCCACCTCGCAGCCGTGGACGATGGCCGTGTGCCCGACGGTCGCGTACCGACCGATGTCCGCACCCTCGTGGACGACGCTGTTGTCTTGGACGTTCGCGCCCTCCCGCAAGCGGATGGCGCCGTGGTCGCCGCGGAGGACGACGTTCGGCCAGACGGAGGCGTCGGCCTCGATGGTCACCTCGCCGATGACGGTCGCCGCCGGGTCGACGTACGCGTCGGGGTGGATGTCCGGTTCGGTGCCCTGGTACGAGCGGATGGTCATGGCTGGCCTTCCGCCGGCGACGCCAAGACTGTTCGGCCCAGACGGAGACGGCAAGGAACACGTACCCGCCGAGCCAAGCGCGGGTATGGACCACGAGACGGACGTCGTCGTCGTCGGTGGGGGCGCGACGGGCGTCGGCGTCGCTCGCGACCTGTCGCTGCGCGGTGTCGACGTGACGCTGCTCGACCGGGACGGCCTCTCGGCGGGGACGACGGGCCACACCCACGGCGTCCTCCACTCCGGCGGTCGGTACGCGAACGACGACCCGGACGGTGCCCGCGAGTGCATCCGCGAGAACCGTGTCCTCCGGAACGTCGCGCCCGTCGCCGTCACGGACACGGGGGGCCTCCTCGTCTCCTGCGAGGCCGACGACCCCGCGTACCTCGAGGAGAAGCGCGAGGCCTGCGAGGCGTGTGGCATCCCGACCGAGCGACTCGAGGGCGCGGCCCTCCGCGAGCGAGCGCCCGAACTCCCGGAGACGGTGCGGGCCGCCCTCGCCGTCCCGGACGCCGTCGTCCACCCCTCACCGCTGGTCGCGGCGACGGCGGGCGACGCGGCCGACCGGGGCGCACGCATCGAGACGCACACCCCCGTCACCGACCTCGTCGTCGAGGACGACACCGTCGTCGGCGTCGAGACGCCCGCGGGCACGGCCCGTGCGGCCCACGTCGTGAACGCGGCGGGCGCGTGGGCCGGGCAGGTGGCGTCGACGGCCGGCGCCGATCTCGAGATGCACCCCTCGAAGGGCGTGATGGTGGTCGTCGACCGCGAGGCGTCGGCGGTGCTGAACCGCGCCCGCCCCCCGAGCGACGGCGACATCGTCGTCCCCGTCGGTGGGCGCGCCATCCTCGGGACGACGAGCGAGACCGTCGCGGACCCGGACGACTACCCGCGGGAGGGCGCGGCGACCGCGGCGATGGTCGAGGCTGCGCACGCGCTCCTCCCGGACCTGACCGAGGACGAGGTCGTCCGGTCGTACTGGGGGGTCCGCCCGATCCCCGCCGTCGCCGGCGAGGGGCGGGACGCCTCGCGCGGGTTCCTCGTGCGAGACCACGGCGAGACAGACGGCGTCGCCGGCCTGACCAGCGTCGTCGGGGGGAAGCTCACCACCCACAGGCTGATGGCCGAGGCGACGGCCGATCGGGTGTGCGAGGAACTGGGCGTCGACGCCGACTGCGAGACGGCCGAGACGCCGCTCCCCGACGACGCCGACCGGGTCGCGTCGCTCGTCGAGCGATACGACGCCGCCTCCCCCGCCGACGCGGACCGGCGGTAGCCGGCGACGTCGGAGGACCGGCCGCCGCTCAGGGGTCGTGGCCGTGCCCTAGCGAGAGCGCGACGGCGTGGGCCGCGAGCAGCCCGACGAACAGGGCCAGCTCCCGACGACCGTCGAACCCGTCGGCGACCATCGGTAGGTAGGCGGACGGGAGGACGACGGCGCTCCAGCACGCGACGCTCCTGAGCGGGACGGCCACGTCCGGGACGTTGCGGGACGGGTGCATACACCGACTGGGAGCCGGGCCACCACGTTCGTTTCCCAGATTCCCCCGGACGCTCCCCCACGCGTCACCGTTCGGTCACGACCGGGCGGGCGTCCGGGCTCTGGAGCAGTCGACGCCGGCCGGCCAGCAGTCCCAGCAACAGGCCGGTGAAGTGGGCGACCAGCGCGAGTCCCGGCCCGGCCGTCGCGATGGTGAGCACCAGCGCGACGGCGACGTAGAGGCCGAGCGTGAGCGACCGGTCGAGACGCACTCGACGACCGACGGCCCCCACCGCGCGGTTCCCGGCCAGCGCGTACCCGAGCAGGGCGAACACCGCGCCCGAGGCGCCGACGACCGCCGTCCCCCCCGCGAACAGCGCGGCGACGAGCAGTTCCGCCACGCCCGCGAGCGCCCCCGCGAGGAGGAAGAACGCGTGGAACCGGAGCGGGGTGGTTCCACGTTCGACGACGAGGCCGACGAGCACGAGCGCGAGGAGGTTCGCCACGAGGTGCGCCACCCCGACGTGGGCGTAGGTAGCGAGGACGAGCGTCCACGGCCGCACCCAGAGCGGGAGGGAGAGCGCGAACGCCCCCACGCCGACACCGAGGACGCCCAGCACGGACTGGACGACGAAGACGCCGAGACACGCGAGGGCCGTCTGGACCGTCGGTCGGTCGGTGAGCGACACGACGGGAGGAGGCCCGCGAGCGAGATAGGCGTGGCGGCCTCGCTACAGGAGGTCCTCGGTGAAGTGGTCGAGCGCCAGCACCGCCCCCGCGCCGACGACGGCGGCGAGGACGAGTGGCGCGACGACGGCGGGCGTGAACTCCGGCGTGGCTCCGAGCACCCGTTCGGCCGGGAGGCGCAGCGCCCCCACCATCAGGCTCACGAGGAACGTGAGCGTCGCCGGGCGGTAGTGTTCGAGCGCCCACTCGATGACCCGCGAGATGGTGAGCAGGCCGACGACGGCGCCCGCGGCGAACGACGCGAGGACGGACCCGTCGGCCACGAGCGCCGAGGCGTCGAACGCGACGACGGCGTCGGTGAACTGCCGCAGCGACCGGACGACGTACTCGTACTGTCCGAGGACGAGCAGGAGGAACGACCCCGAGATGCCGGGGAGTATCATCGCCGAGATGGCGACGACGCCCGCGAGGAAGACGACCAGCGGCGTGTTCGGCAGGATGGCCGTCACCTCGCCCGTGAGGACGAACGCGAAGACGAAGCCGAAGACGGCCGCCGCGACGCGACGCGGGGTGTTCACGTGGACCTCGCCGTAGAGGACGACGGCGCTCGCGGCGATGAGGCCGAAGAAGAACGCGAACGTGAGCGCGGTGTACTCGACGAGCGCCACCTCCAGCACCCGTGAGACGGTGATCAGCGCCGTGGCGACGCCGAGACCGAGCGAGACGAGGAACGCGAGGTCGAGCGCCCGGACCCGTCCGAGGAACTCGGCGCGCCCGTCGGCGGTGTGGACGCCGAGCAGTGACCGCAACAGGTCGACGTCGAAGTCCGTGATGGCCGCGATGAGTCGCTCGTAGATACCCGCGATGAGCGCGATGGTCCCGCCGGAGACGCCCGGGACCGCGTCCGCGGTCCCCATGGCCGTGCCCTTCAGGTAGACGACGAGGTAGTCCCGAAGGCCGTCGTCGGTGTCGAGTCGGGGGGTAGCGCCGGCGGTGTCCGTGCCGCCGTCACCGGCCGTCGGCGACTCGTCCGTCACGCTAGCCTCGCGTCGGTGCGACGACCGGCGGTCGCACGAGCGACGCCGTGTCGTTCGTGCTGGTGGTGTTGGTCGACGTGCTGTTCGTCCCGTCGGTGCTCGTCGAGTCGCTCGAGTTCGTGCTCGTGTCGGTCGTCGAGTCCGACGTGTTCGTGCTGTCCGTCCCGTTCGTGTTCGCGCCCTCGGGCTGGGAGAGCACCTGCTCCTCCATCGTCACCTGCACCGGGCCGTCCTCGGCACCGACGACCTGTCCCTCGCTCACGTCCACGCTGGCGAACGAACGCGTGATGTACGCCGACTCGTTGGCCGTCGGCTGGGTGCTGAACTGGTACGGACCCGTCGCCCGGACGCTGACGTTCGTGTAGCCGTTCTCCGGGCCGTACTCGTCGTAGCCCGTCGTGGAGTACGGGAGCACCATCTCGAACTGCCCGTCGGCGTCCGTCTCGGCGTGCTGGACGTAGGTGAAGTTCCCCGCGCCGCCGGGCACCTGCATCCGGACGCGCGCGGTGACCGTGGTGTCGGCCGGCCCCTCACCCTCGACGGTGGCGCCCTCGACGCGCTCGAACGTCTTGACCCACGGCTGGACGTTGATGGGCTGGAGCGCGTTCGGGTTCTGCTGTGTACGAGCGGCCTCCGTGAACCGGAAGATGCGACTCGCAGGGGTCTCGCTGGCCGTGTTCTGCGGGCTGGTGTCGACCAGCCGGTAGTGCTGGAGCGCGGGCAGGTCCGTCGGCGGCTCGCCGAGGACGCCACCCACCTGCGCGGTGCCGTCCTGCCGGACGAACTCCTCGGCCTCCGAGAGGTTACCGAACGCGCGGAGCGGCTGGTTGTTCGACGGCAGGACCGGGTACTGCTGGCCCTGGATGCTCGTCGTCTCCCAGTCGACGACGACCACCGTGCTGCCGAGCGCGCTGTTCGCGGACTCCGGCCCGACGGCGCTACCGTGGTGCTCGTAGAGTCGGGTGCGCATCGAGCGCATCCCGCGCTCGGTCTTCGCGGAGAACCCGAGCTGGAGGCTCCCCTGAGACTGGACGAGTACCGGCTGCGAGAGTTCGCCCCCGGTCACGTCGTGCGCGGACTCCCAGGCCGCCGGCGCGGAGTACTTCCGCGTGCCGGCGAGCCCGAGCTGGTAGTCGAGCATCACGTAGCGGGTCTGCTCGCCACTCTCGCTCACGAGGACGCCACTCGCCTCAGTCTCGTTGGTCGCCAGCAGGAAGTTCGCCGCCTGCTCGGCGTTCTGCTGGAACGGGTTGGCGAACGCCGGCCGCTCGCCGAGCGTCGTGATCCAGTGGCCGTAGTCCCACCACGATATCACGCCGTAACTCCCCTCGGAGTAGGCGAAGTCGTCCTGTCGCGGGTACGTGCCGTAGTACTCGAGGAGTTCGCCCTCGTCGCCGGTCCCGTAGGCACCGACCTCGGGGGTCTCCGTGCTCATCCACGCCAGCGACTCGTCCCAGTTCTGGACGAGGCCGGGACCAGCCTGCTGGTCGGCCGACTGCATCGCGTTGGCGTAGGTACCGCCCGGCCGGTAGGTCATCGGCACGGTCAGCACCATCACGACGGCGAGGATGGTCAGCACCTGGTAGGCGCTGAGGTTCGAGACGTCGCGGGCGAGCGAGCCGAGGTCGACGAGGTCGAACACCCACGAGAAGAAGACGGCGTTCGCGCTCGCCACCGCGAGGACGAGGTAGTAGTCGAAGCGCTGCTGGGTCATCGTCGCCAGGAAGAGGAACACGCCCCAGACGGCGAGGAACAGGAACTTCGGGGCGAGTTCGCGGTCGGTCGCCGAGCGGTAGAGCGCCAGCACGAGGCCGGCGACGGCGGTGAAGAACGCGAGGCCGTAGGAGTCGTAGATGAACTGCGAGGGGTTCGACGGGGGCTGGGCCTCGCCGACGGTGAGTGCCGTCGCCGTGCTCGAGAGGCCGACGACGCGGGTCACCTGCGTGCTGAAGAAGCCGAACACGTCGGGGAGCACGAGCGCGACGACGAACGCCGACCCGAACGCGAGGGTCAAGAGCGCGAGCGGGAACCCGCGCTTGTCGAGGTCACGGGCGTCCCAGACGCGGGCGCCGCCGGCGACGACGGCGGCGCCGGCGGCGAGTCCGAGGGCGAGCAACGGCTGGGCCAACGAGAAGTTCGTCGCGCTCAGGCCGAACTCGCTGATGGGGACCAGCGCGAGGACGGCCGCGACGAGGCCGACGGTGACGCCGACGATACCGAGGTGGTCCGGACTGACGCCGCTGACGTACTGGAGGAGCATGGCGACGCCGAAGAAGACGCCGAGGATACCGACGAAGAAGACGCCCGGTGGCCACACCCAGATGTAGAGCGCGGCGGCGACGCCGGCCAGCCCGCTCCAGAGCAACGTCGGGCGGAGCGCGTCGAACTCGCCGGCGCGGAGGAGTTCCCAGGCGGGCTTGTCGCGCATCGCCACGTCGATGGCGACCAGCAGCGCGAGCGCCGCCAGCGCCATGAACATCGTCTCGGCGACGTGGTGGTCGGCGAAGCCGACGAGCGAGCGGGTGAGGAACTGGCCGGGCGTGAGCGCGACGACGAGCGCCGCGACCAGCCCACCGACGCGGTTCGAGAGCCGCGCGCCGATGAGGTAGACCGGGACGATGACGAGCGCGCCCATCACGGCGGGCGTGAACAGGACGACCATCCGGATCTGCTCGGTGGTCGGGGAGCCGAGGCCGACGATCAGGGCGGCCAGCGCCATCAGCTGGTCGAACAGGGTGCCGAACTGGCCGACGCTCGTGCCCTCGGGGAAGCGGGTCCACGGGTCGAACGGCATCGTCGCGGGGAAGTTCCGGACGGTGTACTCGACCATCCGGTAGTGGTACCAGGCGTCGTTGCCGGAGAAGAGCACCTGTCCGTCCACCTGGAACCGCTCCCAGTGGCGGGCGCGGACCCAGAGCATGAACGCGAACATCGCCCCCAGCAGGGGGACGTGGTACACCTCACGGAGGCTGTCGAGAGCGCCGTCGAGGCCCTCGATGCGCTCCGAGAGCGACTCGGACTCGGAGGGTTGACTCATTGGTCGAAACACCGGGAAAACGCGCATAAGCCTTTTGTCATCGGCGCGCGCTCCGTCTCGGCCGCCAGACTCTTGAGGCTCCGATCGCCGTGCGACGCCCCCGAAGCGAAAACGGTAGGGTGGCGGGTCCAGACCCCCCGGTAAGGATGCGCGTCTCCGTCGTCCTCTGTACGCACACGCTGGACCGCTACGAGCACCTCCGGGAGGCGGCCCGGTCGGTCCAGCGGGGCACCTACGACGACTGGGAGCTGGTCCTCGTCAGCGACGGCAACCCCGAGGTGGCCGAGCGGATGCACGAGGAGTTCGCCGCCGAGCGCGAGGTCGGCGACGCGGTGGTCCACGAGAACGACGAGAACCTCGGCCTGCTCGGCGCCCGGAACAACGGCGCTCGGATCGCGTCGGGCGACGTGGTCGCCTTCCTCGACGACGACGCTATCGCCGACGAGCGCTGGCTGGAACTGCTCGTCGCGGCCTACGAGGAGCGCGACCCCGTCGCCGTCGGTGGCCGGATGGTCCCCGCGTGGGTCGCCGGCAAACCCGCGTACCTCCCCGCGGAGTTCTACTGGCTCGTCGGCGTGACCCACCGTGGCTTCGGGCCGGACGGCGGCTGGGACGGCTGGACCACCGCGGGCGAGGTGCGCAACACGAAGGGGTCGAACATCTCCTTCCGCGCCGAGGTGTTCGAGTCGCTCGACGGCTTCGAGACGGACATCGGGGGCCGGAAGGGCGACAACCACCTGCAGGGCGGCGAGACCGAACTCTGTGCCCGGATGCGCGCCGAGTACGGCGAGGGCGTCTGGTACGTCCCCGAGGCCGAGGTCGCGCACAAGGTGTTCGAGTACCGGACCGAACCGCGCTGGCTCCTTGAACGCGCGTTCTGGCAGGGCTACTCGAAACGCGGGATGGAGCACTTCGTCCCCGAGTCCGCGGGCGAGGAGGACGCGTTCCTCGCTGACCTGTTGACCGAGTTCGTGCCCCGTCGACTCCGGTCGCTCGTCCGTCGTCCCTCGACGGCGAAGCTATCGCAACTCCTGTTCCTCGGCCTGTTCACGGCGTTCGTGGGGGTCGGCTACCTCTACGGCGCGACGAAGTGGCGGTAGCGGGCCAACGGTCTTTGTCGTCGGGTCCGAACCGGCCGTCATGTCCTTCCGACTGACCCCCGAACAGGAGGCCATCCGCGACGCCGTCCGGGAGTTCGGCGAGCGCGAGATTCGGCCGGTCGCCAGCGAGTACGAGGCCAAGGAGCGCTACCCCGAGGAACTCCGCCAGCAGGCGGCCGACCTGGACCTCGTCGCGCCGCACGTCCCCGAGGCGTACGGTGGGGCCGGGATGGACGCCGTCTCGACCATCGTCGTCACCGAGGAACTGTGGCGGGCCGACCCCGGCGTGGGCGGGGCCATCGCGGCCGCCGACTTCGGGACCGGGATGATACACGACTACGGCGAGGAGTGGATGAAAGAGGAGTGGCTCCCGGCCATCACGGGCGGGGAGACGCCCATCGCCACCTGCATCTCGGAGCCGGCCCACGGCTCGAACGTGGCGGGGATGGAGACCCGTGCCGAACGCGACGGCGACGAGTGGGTCGTGAACGGCGAGAAGATGTGGATCACGAACGGTACCGTCGCGGACGTGGCAATCGTCATGGCCAAGACTGACCCCGAGGCGGGTCACCGCGGCATCACCGCGTTCCTCACGGAGACCGACGTGCGGGGCTACGAGGCCAGCCGCATCGACAACAAGCTCGGCATCCGGGCGCAGGACACCGCCGAGGTCCACCTCGACGACCTGCGCATCCCCGAGGGGAACGTCGTCGGCGAGGTGGGTCGCGGGTTCTACCAGTTGATGCAGTTCTTCGCGCCCGCACGCGCCGACGTGGCCGCGCAGGCGACGGGCGTCGCGCAGGCCGCGTTCGAGGCCGCCCGCGACTACGCCGGGGAGCGCGAACAGTTCGACCAGCCCATCGCCGAGTTCCAGGCCATCCGGCACAAGCTCGCGGAGATGGCGACCAGCATCGAGGCGGGCCGGTCGCTCGCCTACCGGGCCGGCACGGCCATCGACGGGGGGGACGACGCGCTGGCCACCCGGCTGGCGTCGATGGCGAAACTGTTCTGCTCGGAGCACGCCGTCGACGTGGCCGACGAGGCCCTGCAGGTGTTCGGGGGTGCCGGGTACGTCTCGGACCACCCCGTCGAGCGTTACTACCGCGACGCGCGCATCACGAAGATCTACGACGGGACCTCGGAAATCCAGAAGAACATCATCGCGGACGACCTGCTGTAGCGGGGACCCGTCTCACGGGTGGGAAACGGCTAACTCCGTCGAGGCGAACCCCCCGGCATGAACGGTACAGGCGAGGTCGTCGCCCTCCACACCGCTCCCGCGCCGGGCGAACCGACCGAGGCGCGAGAGACAGTCGAGGTCGTCGCCGGCAAGGGCGTCCGTGGCGACCGGAAGTTCCGCGAGGACGGCGCGGGCCGGGGCGCGGCGCTCACGCTCATCGAGGCGGAGGCCGTCGAGGCCGTCGCACGCGAGTACGACGTCGACGTCTCGCTGGCCGACCACCGGCGGAACGTCACCACCCGTGACGCCGCGCTGAACCACCTCGTCGGCGAGCGCTTCCGCGTCGGCGACGTGGTGTGTGAGGGCGTCCTCCTCTGTGAACCGTGCAGCCACCTCGAGTCGCTCACCGAGGCGGGCGTCCGCGAGGCGTTCGTCCACCGCGGCGGCCTCCGCGCGGACGTGCTGGAGGGCGGGCGCCTCCGCGTCGGCGACACCCTCGAGCCGCTCTGAGACGTCGGAACCGTTCGGTCGGTCGGGTGAAACGGATTTCAGTAAGGTCGCCTACAGAAATACCATTCAGATTACACTTATCCCGCTCACGCCCGTCCGTCTAGCCGTGATGCGACAGAACCCCGGTCAGTTCGCGCCGCGTACCGCCCCGGAGCCCGGCCTCCAGGAGACACTCGTCGGGACGGCGCTGGCACTCGGCCTGTTCGCCGTCCTGTTCCTCGCGCTGCTGTTCCCCGTCGTCGGGGTGGCCGTGCTCACGGTGTTCCTCGGCGCCGTCCTCGTCCGGGTCGGGGGCACCCGCTTCCGAGGGGCGGGTGTGGCCCTCCGACGCCGTGGCCGACGTGCCCGCCTCGCCGTCGAACGCTCCCGGACCGGCCCCTGAGTCGACGCGTGACCCGGCCGTCGGATCAGCCGCGGAACAGCGCCTCGCAGTGGACGAACTTCGGGTCGAGTTCCGTCCGGGCGTACCGGAGCAGCTCCTCGAACTGCTCGCGGAACCGCTCGGATCGGAAGTCGTGGTAGTGCAGCGCGAGACAGAACTTCCCCTCGAGCGCGTCGGCCAGCCGGAGTTGGCGTTTCACCCGCGCCAGCCCGGCCGACTCGACGAGCGAGACGGCCGTGAACTCCCAGCCACCGTCGACACGGTACGGTTCGGGCCGACTCGCCAGCCCCACCGACCGGTCGCCGATGGCCCACAGCCGGTAGAGGTCCTGCAGGAACGTGAGTCGCCCGCCCGTCCGGTGGCGGTACTTGAACAGCGCGTCCGCGGCGAACGTCCGGACGACGGCCGGACTCCGCGTCCGACCCCGGAGCGTGAGGTAGTGGAGGGTCCGCATCCGCTCGCGTTCGAGTGCGCGCGACCCCGCGCTCGAGAGAGCCCCGTCCGGCGGCACGAACACGTCCACGTCGACGTCGAGCGTCGACTCGAGGTGCTCGCGGCCGTCGACCAGTCGCTCCTGCAGGTCGCCGTGTCTGGCGAACTCCGGGCCAGCGGGAGTGCGGACGTGGTCGTAGCCGTGCTGGAGGACGGAGTACCGGTCCGCCTCGACACCGTCGCGCAGGTACTCGACGAGCGCCTCGTTGTCCGCGAGCGGGAACCGCTCGTCCGGGTCCCGGTCGTACCAGTAGTCCTCGGGGACGGCGGGCGACCGGGTCGGGCCGTGCTTCGGCACCACCGCGAGCGACACCGGCAGGTCGTACCGGCCCCAGACCCGGTCGAGTTCCTCGGGGTCGGTGTGGTAGTTGGTGTCTGCGTCGCGGATGGCGAACTCGAACATCGGCGTGTTCGGCCTCGCTTCGCCCACGCCGGACATGAAGGTTGAGGAACCGCGCTCGGACGGGGGGCGGCTCCGAGTCCCCACCACGCGACCCGAACCCGCGGCTTTTTGTCGGGGCGTTCCGACCCCGAGACCGATGGACGACTCGCTCCCCGGCGTCTGTGTCGTCACCCACCCGCTGTCGGCCGCCGGGGAGAACGCCACCCGTTCGCTGCTCGACATCCTGAGCGCGATCACGACCGTCACACTGGTGACCGCCGACCTCCCGGCCGACTCCGAGATACGCGGCCGTCACGAACTCGTCGAACTCACGCGCGAGGGTGTCGGCGACAGCGTCCCCGTCGCCGCCGCCCGATTCGTGCTGAACCAGCTCCGGATGTGTCGGGTCCTGCTCGGTCGGGACGAACCAGTCGTGCTGTTCTACGGCGCCACCGCCTACCTCCTGCCGATGGTCGTCGCGCGCCTCGTCGGAAAGACCGTCCTCGTCGAACCCCGCGGTGACGTGCCGCTCACGCTGCGGCTCGACTGGGAGCGTCGGATGCCCGCTCCGCTCGCCCGCTTCCTCGCCGGGCTCGTGCGGGCGCTCGAACGCACCGGCTTCGCCGTCGCCGACGGCGTCGTCACCTACACGCCGAACATGGCCCGCCAGCTCGGGCTGGACCCCGAGGCCCCCGGCGTCTACCCGGACGGTGCCCGCTACGTCCGGACCGAGACGTTCACCGTCGAGACGCCCTACGCCGAGCGACCGAATCGGGTGGGCTTCCTCGGCCGTCTCGCCGAGGAGAAGGGCATCCGCGACCTCGCGGCCGTCGCGAAGCGCCTCCCCGAGGACGTGACGTTCACCTTCGTCGGCGACGGTCCCCTCGCCGACTGGCTCCGCGAGGAACTCGCGGACGAGATCGCCGCGGGGCGAGTGGAGCTGCGCGGCTGGGTCGACCACGACGAGGTGCCCGCCGAACTCAACCGCCTGCGACTGCTGGTGATGCCCTCCTCGCCCACCGAGGGTCTGCCGACCACGATTCTGGAGGCGATGGCCTGCGGGACGCCCGCGTTCGCCACGCCCGTCTCCGGCGTCCCCGACGTTGTCCGTGACGGCCAGTTCGGGTTCCTGATGGAGGAGACGGCACCCGACGCCATCGCCGCCGAGGTAGTGCGTCTCCTCGCCGAGGAGGACCTCGAGGGGGTCAGCGCGAACGCGCGAGGGTTCCTCGAACGACAGTTCAGTTTCGAGGCGGCCACGGACCGCTACACGGCGATACTCCGAGCGGCTGGGACTCGGGCGAACGCCTAAGACCCGGCGCCTCCACCGCCCGCCATGGCACACCTACGAGACGACGCCCTCGGCGAGTTCGAGGTGCCGGACTACGAGGACCTGCCGGAAGACCTGCAAGCGCGCATCGACGAGGAGTCCGAACGCGCCGGCTTCACGCCCAACGTGTTCTCCGCGATGGCGCGCCGGCCCAGCCAGTTCCGTGCGTTCTTCGACTACCACGACGCGCTGGTCGAGGAGTCACCGCTCGAACGTCACGAGATCGAGATGCTCGTCGTGGTCACCTCGGGGGTGAACGGCTGTCTCTACTGCGTCGTCGCGCACGGCGCGCTCGTCCGGGTGTACGCGAAGGACCCCAAGCTCGCCGACCAGTTGGCGACGAACTGGCGGACCGCCGACCTCTCGCCCCGCCACGAGGCGATGTGTGCGTTCGCCGAGCAACTCACGGCCGACCCGGCGAGCGTGAGCCACGCGGAGATGGAGGCCCTGCGCGAGCACTTCACCGACGAGGAGATCTGGGACATCGCCACCACGGTGGGGTTCTACAACCTCTCGAACCGGCTGGCGACGGCGTTCGACATGCGACCCAACGAGGAGTTCTACGCGATGGGTCGGTAGGTCCGAAAGCCCACGAGCCGAACGACTTAGGAATCCAAAGCGACTAGCGTCGAGTATGCGCGAACTCGACGCCACCGACCGCGAGATACTCTCGCTCCTGCTCGAGGACGGCCGCCGGCCCTGGGCCGACATCGCGGAACACGTCGACCTCTCGGCGCCCGCCGTCGCCGACCGCGTGGAGCGACTGCGCGAGGTGGGCGTGGTCCGCGGGTTCAGCGTCGACCTCGACCGGAGCCGGCTCCGGGAAGGGGTGGAGGTGCTCGTCGAACTGACGACCGAACCGGGCGAGACCGAACGCGTCCGGGCGGCCACGAGCGGTCTCGACGGCGTCGAGCACGTCTTCACCACCGCGGGCGGCGGCGTCGTCCTCACCGGCACCTTCCCGGCCGACGTCGACGCCCACCTGGCGAGCGAGGTGCCGATGGACGCCGTGCGCGAGTACGAGGTGCGACTACTGACCGACGTGGCGTGGCACCCGTCGCTCGGCGAGGCGAAACTGGGGTTGCCCTGCGCGGAGTGCGAGAACACCGTCACGAGCGAGGGCGTCACGGCGACGCTCGGCGGTGAGACGTACGCCTTCTGCTGTTCGTCCTGCAAGAGTCAGTTCGAGGAGCGCTACGAGCGACTGGCGGAGGGTGCCTAGTCAGTTCTCCAGGGTCTCGCGACGACGACGGAACTCCTCCTCGTCTATCTCGCCGGCGGCGTATCGCTCGCGGAGTCGTTTGAGGGCGGTGTCGCCGCCGTCGTCACCACGCCGCACGAGGAGCAGGCCCAGGAACGGGAGGAGGACGATGGCGAGGAGTCCGCCCAGCATCCAGAGCCAGCCGAGACCCACGCCCCACCAGCTGCCGTCGTGCATCCCGAAGGTGCCTTCGTGGTGGTGGCGTCCGTCGTCGCCGCCGTGGGCGGCGGCCCCGCCGGTGGCGAGGCCGACCGCCAGCACCACGAGCCCTACCGCAGCCAGGACACCGACCCGGTGCCGATTCCGTGCGGTCATGGCTAGTGGTACGCACTGCCCGTTCAGTGGTGTTACGCTTCAGAATCGAAAGTCGGGGTGCGGGCCGGTCGGCTCGGGCGGTGACCTCGTGGGCGGCGGCGGCGACGGCCGCGACGAGCAGGCCGACGTCGGCTCCCCCCTCGACGGTCGCCGCACAGCCAGTACCGCTCGTGCCGGCGACGGGCAGCGGGACGCTCGTGCCTGCTGGTGCGGCCGCGACCCACCCGCCGGGGTCGACACGGGCGGCCGTTCGACTTCGGAATCGAATTTCTCGGCCGAGTTCGACGTTCGTTCCGAAAGCAGAAACCGAATCAACCAGGCACCCCTCTCTAGACCTATGAGCGAGCGCACCAGACGCGAGCGGGTGGCCATCTCCGGGATGTCCTGCGCCAACTGCTCGCAGACGGTCTCCGAGGCGGTGGCGGGTCTCGACGGGGTGAGCGACGTCTCGGTCAACTTCGCCACCGACGAGGGGACGGTCGAGTACGACCCGGATCGGACCTCGCTGGCCGAGATATTCGGCGCCATCGAGGGAGCCGGCTACGACCCCGTCACCGACTCCGTGTCCGTCGCCATCTCCGACATGCACTGTGCGAACTGCGCGACGACGAACGAGGACGCCCTGCTGGCGCTCCCCGGCGTCGTCCACGCGGACGTGAACTACGCCACCGACGAGGCCACCGTCGTCTACAACCCCGAGTCCGTGGCCCTCTCGGACCTCTACGACGCCATCGAGGGGGCCGGCTACACCCCCGTCCGCGAGCACGACGAGAGCGGCGACGGCGGGACGGCCGACGGGTCCGGCGACGGCGCCCGCGAGACGGCCAGGAAGGGCGAGATCAGCCGGCAGTTACGGCTCACCCTGTTCGGCGCGGCGCTCTCGGTGCCCCTGCTGGCCATCATGGTGGGCCACCTGTTCGCGCCGGACCTCGTCCCCGACACGGTGTTCGGCGTCGACTTCGGCTGGGTGTCGTTCGCACTCGCGACGCCCGTCTACGTCGTCCTCGGTCGCGAGTTCCTCGAGAACTCCTACACCGCCGTCGTGAGGAACCGGCGGGCGAACATGGACGTGCTCATCGCGCTCGGGTCGACGACGGCCTACGGCTACAGCGTCGTCTCGCTGGTCGGTCTGCTCCCCGGTGCCGGGCTCTACTTCGACACGGCCGCGTTCATCCTCGTGTTCATCACGCTCGGGAACTACCTCGAGGCCCGCTCGAAGGGGCAGGCCGGCGAGGCGCTCCGGAAACTGCTGGAGATGGAGGCCGACGAGGCCACCCTCGTCCGCGACGACGGGACCGAGGAGGCCGTCCCTCTCGACGAGGTGCAGGTCGGCGACCGGATGAAGGTCCGGCCCGGCGAGCAGATCCCGACGGACGGTGTCGTGGTCGAGGGCCAGAGCGCGGTCGACGAGTCGATGGTCACCGGCGAGTCCGTCCCCGTCGAGAAGACCGAGGGCGACGAGGTCGTCGGGTCGACCATCAACGAGAACGGCGTCCTCGTCGTGGAGGCGACGAAGGTCGGGAAGGACACGGCGCTCCAGCAGATCGTCCAGACCGTCAAGGAGGCCCAGTCCCGCCAGCCCGAGATACAGAACCTCGCCGACCGCATCTCGGCGTACTTCGTCCCCGCGGTCATCGTGAACGCGGTGTTCTGGGCCACCGTCTGGTACGCCTTCCCCGAGTTCCTCGCGGGCGTCGTCGGGGCGCTCCCGCTCTGGGGACTGGTCGCGGGCGGCCCGGGCGCCATCACGGTGTTCGAGTTCTCCATCGTCGTGTTCGCCTCGGCCGTCCTCATCGCCTGTCCGTGTGCGCTCGGCCTCGCCACCCCCGCAGCCACGATGGTCGGGACCACCATCGGCGCCGGCAACGGCGTCCTGTTCAAGGGCGGTGACATCCTCGAACGCGCGAAGGACGTCGACACGGTCGTCTTCGACAAGACGGGCACGCTGACGAAGGGCGAGATGGAACTGACAGACGTGGTCGCCATCGACGCGGCGATGCCGGACGGGGGGCAACTGGAGCCGCCCGAGACACTCACCGAGGAGGACGTGCTCCGCCTCGCCGCGAGCGCCGAGTTCGACAGCGAACACCCGCTCGCGCAGGCCATCGTCGAGGGCGCCCGCGAGCGTGGCCTCGACGTCTCCCCGGCCGACTCGTTCGAGAACGTCCCCGGCCACGGTGTCCGGGCCACGGTGGACGTCTCCGGCTTCGCCGGCGGCTCGTCGGACGGGCCCGACGGTGGCCGCGAGGTGCTGGTCGGGAACCGGAAACTGCTCCGTGACCACGGCGTGGACCCCGACCCCGCCGCGGAGGCGATGGAACGCCTCGAACGCGAGGGGAAGACCGCGATGCTCGTCGCCGTCGACGGCCGCATCGCCGGCGTCGTCGCCGACGCGGACACCGTCAAGGAGAGCGCGAAGCAGGCGGTGAGCGAACTCCGCGAGCGTGGCCTCGACGTGATGATGATCACGGGCGACAACGAGCGGACCGCCCACGCCGTCGCCGAGCAGGTCGGCATCGACCCCGAGAACGTCCGGGCGGAGGTGCTCCCCGAGGACAAGTCCGACGCCGTCGAGGCCATCCAGGCGGAGGGCCGCAAGGCCATGATGGTCGGCGACGGGGTCAACGACGCGCCCGCGCTCGCCGTGGCCTACGTCGGGACGGCCATCGGGAGTGGCACCGACGTGGCCATCGAGGCGGCCGACGTCACCCTGATGCGGGACGACCCGCTCGACGTCGTGAAGGCCATCCGCATCTCGGACGCCACGCTCCAGAAGATACGCCAGAACCTCGTCTGGGCGCTCGGCTACAACACCGCGATGATTCCGCTGGCCTCGCTCGGCCTGCTCCAGCCCGTGCTCGCCGCGGGCGCGATGGCCCTCTCGTCGGTGTCGGTGCTGTCGAACAGCCTGCTGTTCCGGCGATACACGCCGGACCACGACTACCGGCTGCTCGGCTTCCTCCGGCGATAACCGACCGCCCACGCGGTCACACCCGCGCCGTCGGTGGCCGTGGTACTGCGTCACGCGTGACTTTCTTCGCACGTTCGCCCCTACCGTGTGTGTGAACGATTCGTCTCTCTCGTCCCGCCACGGGTGGTCCGGTCGGTGACCACACTCGTCTCGGCGCTCCGGGACCGCCTCTCGGTCGGTGCTCGGTACCGCGATGCGGCCCTGTTCGTCCTGCTCGCGGCCCTGTTCGGCATCTCGTTCGTCGCCATCAAGACCGGCCTGCGCGAGTTGCCGCCGGTGTTCTTCGCCGGTCTCCGGTTCGACGTGGCAGCCCTCGTCCTGCTGGCGTCCCTCGCGGCGACCCGCCCACGGCACGAGTGGCTCCCGCAGAGCCGGCGTGACCTCGCCGGCATCGCCGTCGCCGGGGCGTTCCTCATCGCGCTGAACAACGGCCTCCTGTTCGTCGGGCAGGGGCCGACCACGCCCGCGGCGGCGTCGGTGATGTACGGCCTGAATCCCATCCTCGCGCCGGTGTTCGCGTGGGCGCTGCTGGGCCAGCGACTCTCGAAGGTGGGCGCGCTCGGCATCGGCGTCGCCCTCGCTGGCGTCGTGATAATCGTCCAGCCCTCCCCCGAGGCGTTCGCGGGCGGTGACGAGGTCGTGGGACAGCTGCTCGTCCTCGGCGCGGCCGCCGCGGTGGCGCTCGGGAGCGTCTCGCTCCGTCGCGTCGAACCCAGCCTGAACAGCCTCCCCGTCACCGCGTGGGCGATGGCGCTCGGCGCGGTCCTCCTCCACGGGGCGAGCGCGGCGATGGGTGAGGCGACCGGGCCGTTGCTGGCGGTGGACACGCTGACCGTCCTCAGCGTCCTCTCCATCGCTCTCCCCTCGACCGCGCTCGCCTACCCCATCTACTTCGGTCTCATCCGCCGCGTGGGACCGGTCCGGGCGAACCTCGTCGCCTACGCGATGCCGGTGTTCGCGGCCTTGACCGGATTCGTGCTCCTCCGTTCGCCCATCGACGCGACCACCGTCGTCGGCTTCTTCGTCGTCTTCGCCGGGTTCGCGCTGGTCGAACGGCGCGTCATCCGCGAGGAGCTCAAGCAGGTGTTCGAGACGGAGTCCGGACCCGCCTCGACGGTCGCCGACGGCGGAGGCGACGACCATTCGGACGCGCCTTGTGACGACTGACGGGGTCGCCGTCGTGACAACCGGCGTCGACTGACGAGGTCGCCGTCGTGACAACCGGCGTCGACTGACGAGGTCGCCGTCGTGACAACCGGCGTCGACTGACGAGGTCGCCGTCGTGACAACCGGCGACGACCGAGCGGAGAGCGTGAGAAGGTCGCGGTCCGTCTGCGTCTACCGGTTCCGGCCGAGCTCGTCGTGGCTGGTGACCCAGTCCGACGCCGAGATGGCCGAGGCCAGCGAGAGCTCGCCGGCGAGCACCGTCGCCGCGGCGATCTCCGCGAACTTCATGACGTTGCCGCCGCCCGCGCAGTCGAGCATCTCGAGACACTCGCGCTGGGTCGGCAGGTTCGTCCCGCCCCCGTACGTGGCGACGATGAGCGAGGGGATGGTGACCGAGACGTGCAGGGAGTTGTCGTTGAGCAGCGTCGTGTTGACCATCGCCGCGGAGGACTCCGCGACGTTCGCCTCGTCCTGCCCGGTGGCGATGAACAGCGACGCCAGCCCGTTCGCCGGGTGCGCGCCGTTGGTGTTCGCGCCAGAGAAGAACGACCCGAGCGTGGCCACCTGCGCGTGGTGGTGGATGCTGGACGGTTCGACGCCGAGGTGGTGCAGCATCGTCTCCTCCGAGAGCGTGACCTCGGCGGTGACGCGCTTGCCACGCGTCTGCAGGTCGTTGATTTTGGAGGCCTTCTTGTCCGTGGCGAAGTTACCCTCGAGGTAGAAGTTCTCGACGTAGCCGTCATACTCGGAGAGGATCCAGTTACACGCGGCGAACGTCGCCTTGCCGACCATGTTCTGCCCGGCGGCGTCGCCGGTGGTGAAGTCGAAGCGGAAGTGCGCGTGGTTGTTGGTGAGGTAGTCCTCGATGCGGACGAGCTTCCCGGTCGAGGTGGTCGCCTCGGCCTTCTCCTTGATGGTATCGAAGTGCTCGAACACCCAGTCACGGAAGTCACGGGCGTTGCGGGCGTCCTCGAAGACGAACACCGGCGCCCGGTTCATGTTGTCGTCGACGACCGTGGTCTTCGCGCCGCCCGAGAGGTTGATGGCCTTCATCCCACGGCTGTAGGAGGCCACGAGGGTGCCCTCGGTGGTCGCCAGCGGGATAGGGTACTCGCCCTGTGCGTGCTCGCCGTCGACCTTCACCGGGCCGGCGACGCCGATGGGCATCTGTGCGACGCCGACGAAGTTCTCGACGTTCCCCTCGGTGACCTCGGGGTCGATGGAGTACGAGCCGACGTGTTCCAGCGTCGCGCCCGTCTCCTCCTCGATGTACTCGTGGCGCATCCTGATGGCGTCCTCGGAGTAGTTGTTCTCGCTGTCCCGCGGGATGCCACCGACCATCTCCTCGCTGCGGATGGTGTCGGTCACGTCGAGGGTCAGGTCGCCGAACGGGGCCGCGGTGAAGTCGATCTCGATGTTGTGTTTCCCCTTCGTCACCGTCACGTCGTCCATCACGACGGTGACCGTACGGCCGACGGGGAAGTTGATGTAGCTCTCCTCGTCGACGTCGTCGAGTTCGTAGACCTTCTCGTCGGCCGTGACGAGGCGGATGTCCTCGACAGGGACACGCTCGCCATCGACGACGACGCGCGAGACGCCCGTCACCTTCGCGTCCTGGAGGCGATTCTTTATCTCGAACTGCGCCCCACCGTCGCTGTCTTTCAGGCTCCCGTAGGTGTAGAGCCGCTGTAAGATACGGTCCGGGATGTCCAGGGAGATGAAACCGCCGGAGCCCACGAGGTTCGCGTAGATTCGCTTCAGCACGCCGCTGTCCGGTGTCGGAATGACCATCGCTCTGTCCGGTACACCGACCACCGACGAATAAAGGTTGTGTAGGGGGAGTACGGGGGTTGAAAGGCTCCTGTCCGGCGTTCACATGGGGCTGGTCCGCTCAGTCGTCACGGCGTCGCAGGCGGCCTCGCACGAACGGGTCGGCCGGGAACACCCCGATGTCCACCCGCTCTACCTCCACCACCTCGAATGCGTCGTGTGCGGTGAACAGGCCCGCGGTGTCGCGGGTGACGTGACAGCCGCCGGCGAACCGCTTCCACACCGGTTCGACGAGCGCCTGTGCCCACGCCGTCCGTCCGTGGTCACGGACGTGTTCGAGGAAGCGGAACTCACCACCCGGCTTCAGGACGCGAGCCACCTCGTCGAGTGCCGCCTCCGGCTCCGGGATGGTACAGAAGACGATACCGGCGACGACGGCGTCCATGCTCCCGTCCTCGTAGGGGAGCGCTTCGGCGCCGGTCTGACGGAGGTCGACGTCGAGGCCGACTCTCGCGGCCCGACGGCGTGCCCGCCTGAGCATGTGTGAGTCCGGTTCGATAGCGTGCAGGCGGATATGCTCGCACCCGGCGAAGTACGGGAAGTTCGCGCCCGTCCCGCTCCCGAGGTCCAGCACCTCGCCCGAGACATCCGTGAGGTACTCGCGGTGCGGCGGGAACAGGCGCCGCTCGGCGGCCTGCATGAACGGGTCGTACATCCGGGCGAACACGCGGTCGTAGACCCCCAGCAGGGCCATCAGAGCGCACCTCGGGCCGCCATCTCGCGGAGTTCGGCCGCTCGTTCGCGGATGGCCTCGCGTTCCTCGTCCTCCTTCTTGTCCCAGTGTGAGTAGACCAGCCCCATCCGGCCCGTCGAGCGCAGGCGCTCCTCGTTGCGACCCAGGAACTCCCAGTAGAGCGTGTTGAACGGGCAGGCACCCTCGCCCGTCGTCTTGGTCTTGTAGTACCGGCAGTCGGCGCAGTGGTCGCTCATCCTGTCGACGTAGTTCGCCGACGAGGCATAGGGTTTCGTGGCGAACACGCCCATCCCGAACGACCCCATCTCGACGACGTTCGGCGTCGTCACCCAGTGGTAGGCGTCGACGTAGGCCGCGTGGAACCACTCGTTCAGCTGCTGCGGCTCCACCCCGTAGATCAGCGCGAAGTTCGAGAGTACCATCAGCCGCTCGATGTGGTGGCTGTACCCCCGCTTCCGGACGCCGTCGACGACCGTCGACAGGCAGTTCATCTCCGTCTCGCCCGTCCAGAACGCCTTGGGCAGGTCCTCGCTCGCGTCGAGCTGGTTCGCCTCGGCGAGGTCCGGCATCGACACCCGGTAGACCTGTCGCAAGAACTCGCGCCACCCCAGTACCTGCCGCACGAACCCCTCCAGCGAGTTCAGCGGGACGTCGGGGTCCTCGTGGGCGGCCTCGACGACCGTCTCGACGACCTCGCCCGGGTGCAGGAGGCCGAGGTTGATGGCCGCCCCCAGCAGCGCGTGGTTCATCGCCCACTCCTCGCCCACCATCGCGTCCTGGTAGGGGCCGAACTCGACGAGCCGGTGCTCGCAGAAGTGGTCGAGCGCCTCGAGCGCCTGCTCACGGGTCACCGGCCAGAAGAACGGTTCGGGGTCTGCCCACGCGCCCCCGAGCGGGTCCGTGTCGTAGCTCCCGTCGAACGTCTCGGCGACCCACTCGGCCACCGCTTCGGTGGTCCCGTCCGGCTCGAACCGTGGCGGGTCGGGCGCCTCGTAGTCGCTGCCGGGGAACTGCTGGTTCTCGTCGTCGTAGTTCCACTCGCCGCCGAGCGGTTCCCCGTCGACCATCAGGTAGCCCGTCTCGCGGCGCATCATCCGGTAGAAGTGCTCCTGTCGGTACGGCGGGTCGCCGGCCCACTCGTCGAACCGGTCGTTCGAGCAGAGGTAGAGGTCGTTCTCGACCACGTCGAGCGTGCCGCCACGCGCTTCGACCAGCCCGCGGAGCGAGTCGGCCGCCCCGTGGGAGGCCGGTTCCATCGCGACCAGCTCGTCGTCCGGGTGCTCGTCGAAGTACGCGTCCAGTCCCTCGCCGAACGTCTCGGCCTCGTAGTAGGCCACCTCCCGGCCCCGCTCGCGGAGTTCGTCGCGGAAGTGCCGCATCGCCGAGAACAGCATCGTCAGTTTGTGCGGGTGGTAGGCGTGCCGGCGGGCGAACGCGCGCGCCTCTATCAGGAGGACCCGCTCGTCCTCGCGTCGCGCAAGTGGCCCGTGGGTGTGCGAGAGCTGGTCGCCGAGGACCCAGACGGTCATACGCACTGTACGTCCGCGGGGCGTATCAAGCCCCCCGCGCCGGCGGGCGTGGCCGGTTCCTCACCGGACAGCCGTTCGGACGCGAGCGGCGGCCTACTCGTCGTTTGGACGGGGTTGTCAGAAGCCATCTTAGGGTCGGTTGGGGAGGGAGACGTACACATGGCACAGCGAGACGACCTCGCGGAGGCGACGCGGCGGACGGTGCTGAAGACGACGGCGGCGGCGCTGGGCGTCGGTGCCGCGACCGGCACCGCGAGCGCCCACGAGTGGAACACCACGCAGTCGGGAGACGGCAACCCTAACCGGAAGCCCGAGCAGGTGGGGAGGTCGACGGGCAACGTCGAGGACGTGGGCTACCACAGCGTCGGTGGTCGGGGGTCGGAATCGGGGCGAAACGGACAGGCCCGGACCCCCCACTACGGGGCGTTCACCGAGATCCGGACGCACGGCGACTACGCCTACGTCGGGATGTTCTCCTCGCGAGGCGACAGCGAGGGCCGCGGGATGGCCATCGTCGACATCGGGGACTACAACCGGGCCGAGAGCGAGGCCGAGGTCGAGGACGCCGAGATGCGCGTCGTCTCCTTCTTCCGGAACACGAACGCCGCGACGGCGATGATGGACCTGAAGGTGTCCGACGACGGCGAGTTCGTCTTCCTCGGCACCCAGCCCATCACGGCGCTGTTCGACGAGACGCCCACCTCGCCGGGCTACGACCTGAACGACAGCAGTACCTCGGGACCGAACACCGGGGGCGTGCTCGCCGTCGACGTCTCGGACCCGTTCGACCCGACGCTCGTCGACGCGGCGGAGACGTTCACCACGGGTATCCACAACCTCTTCCACCACCGCATCGGCGGCTCTGAGTACGTCTTCGCCTGCAAGGACATCGAACTCGACGGCACGGCCGGGGTCTACGTCTTCGAGTTCGACCGTAGGGCGAGCCAGCTCTCGCTCGTGAACCGCTGGACCGCGACCGGCGGCAACAACGCACGGGGCGAACTCACGCCGACGGGCGGGATGGACTTCTACTGTCACGACGTCGAGGTGCAGAACGACCCCCGCACGGGCCGGCCCACCGTCTACGTCGCCTACTGGAACGCCGGCGTCCGGGTGCTCGACGCGACGGACCCGACGGCGATGGAAGAGATCGGTCACTTCCCGATGCGGCAGGCCCACTTCGTCACGCCCGCCCCGGCCCTCGTCGACGGCAAGCGCGTCCTCGTCGCCAGCCACGAGGAACCCGGGAGCGACACCGACGGTTCGACCTCGGGTGAGCCGGTCGAGGGCAAGACCAACCCCTACAGCACCGGGACGGTGTTCGTCGCGGACGCCGACGGTATCTACGACCACGTCCTCGACACCGGTGAGAAGACGGGGGAGCCGACCGTCACCGAGATCGGCGAACTCGACAACTGGACGTGGCAGGACGCCGCGGAGCTGGCCGGGACGGACGACGTCGAGTTCGCCAACTTCGAACTCTCGCCGCACAACTCCGAGATAGCGGAGCACGCCGACGGGTCGTTCTGGGTCCACCAGGCCCACTACCACGGCGGGATCCGCTTCCTGCAGATCCAACCCGGGAGCGACGACGGCGTGACGGGACCCTCGGGCGAGCGCGACGTGAGCGGCGTCGACTGGACCCTGTCCGACGAGGGCTGGACGCGACCGGACTACGGCGTCCCCGACGAGTCCACCATGCAGGGACTCAGCGGCGTGACCCCGAACGTCTGGGGCGCGGTGGAGTCGAACGGGGTCACCTTCGGCTCCGACATCAACCAGGGCGTCCTCGCGGCCCGGAACACGGACGTCCCGCTGGGTGGCGGCCCGGCCGTCGTCGAGGTCGTCGCCGCCGACGACGGGTTCGCGTTCACCGGCGGCGGGACGGACCAGATCGACCTCGAACTCGCGCACCTCGCGCGCTACGACTCGGTCGAGGTGCGCGACCGACTCGCCCCCGGGTGGCGCGTGGTCGGCGGCGACGGCCACTCCACGACCGTCGCCGGCGGGTCGACGTTCGTCGAGTTCGACGCCGAGGTGAGCGAGGGCGACAGCCGCACCTACTTCGCCGAGGCACCGAGCGAGAGCGGGTCCTCGCAGTTCGGTCCCGTCGAGGTCAGCACCGACGGCGGCGACACGTGGCAGGCCGTCCCCGGCACCGTCCGGTCGAACTACGTGGCGGGTACGGGCGTCGCGCTCGGGACGGCCGCCGGTGCCGTCGGCCTCCTCGGCAGCCAGCGCGAACGACTCCGCGAGCGAGTCTCACGGTGGCTCGGACGCGAGGAGTGACCCACGAATCGGCGGAACGGCCCGTACCGGCACCGTTCGCCGGTACGATATCCGTCCCCACGTTCACACGACTCGCGCCTCACTTTTGACCCTGCACACCCTAGTATCAGGTCGGACATGACCGACAAAATCGACCGACGCAAGTTCCTCGCCGCGGCCGGCGCGACGGCCGCCACGGTGGGGCTGGCCGGCTGTTCGAGCGGTGGCAACGGCAACGGCGACGGCGACGGCGGCGGCGACGAGACCCCGGAGCCGACCGACAGCCCGACGCCGACCGCCAGCGGTGGTGGCGGTGGCGGGGCCGAGGTCTCGGACGAACAACAGTCCCGCGTCGACGAGTTCGTCACCTCGGACAACTACGACGGGACCATCGTCGACGCCACGGGCCAGGACGAGGTCGTGGTCGACGTCGGCGCGGAAGGCAACGGCGGCGCGTTCGCGTTCGACCCGCCGGCGGTCGCCATCTCGGCCGGCACCACCGTCTCGTTCCAGTGGACCGGCGAGGGCGGCCTCCACAACGTCGTGTCGGTCGAGGACTCGGACTTCGACTTCGACAGCGGCGACCCGAAGGAGACCGGCGACCCGTTCGAGCAGTCGTTCGACGACACCGGCGTCGGCCTCTACCAGTGTGAGCCCCACGCCAGTCTGAACATGTTCGGCGCCGTCGTCGTCCTCGAGTAGGACTCGGCGCGCGAACTGACCGACTTTTTGCCGGGCGGCCCCTACCGCATCACTGTGGAGAACGTCACGGACCGGACGAGCAACCCGTTCGGGATGCGGATACCGGGCGGCGCGGTGTACGGCTACGGCGACGTGAACGCGGACTTCCACGTCGTCGGCGACGGTCCCCTGTGCCACGGTGGACTCACGACGGGCGTGCCGTTCACGGACTCCGTCGCCGGCGTCCGCCTCCAGCGTGTCCTCGCGGCCGTCGGCCTCGCCGCGGAACCGTACGCCGAGCGTCCGCGCCTGTCGAACGCCTACCTCTCGTACCTCCACCCGACCGTCGACGCGAGCGCGGTGGCCGGCGACCCCGAGCGGTTCCTCGACGCCGAGTTGCGGGCCATCAACGCCCACATCCTCCTCGTCGTGGGAGACCGCCCACTCGAGTACGCGCTCCGGGAGCACACGAGCCGGTGGAACGACCTGCCACACGACGCGAGCGCCCTGCACGCCACGGAGGTCCGGGGCCGCGGCTTCCTCGTCGTCCCCGTCGCCGACCCGGACGAGTGGACCGCGAGCGACGAGCGGACGCTCACCGAGACGCTGTCGCGGCTGCTGGACTCGGACTACCGGCAGACGAAGGGTGTGGCGACGACCGTAGGGTGAGGCCGGACTGGCAGGCGGACTCGACCGTGGGGTGAGGGCTGTCGCGGGGCGTGACGGTGTACCCCGTACCGCGATTCGCCGGGCCGTTCGGCTCGATAGAGACGAGTACGGCACCGACGGGCTGCTCGACTCGACACCCCACGACAACGGAGACGGACGGGCCTACGCTGCGTCCTCCACGAGCGGCGAGGGGCCGAGGATCTCGAGGTCGTACGTCTCGAGGTACCGGCCCAGCCGCTCCTGCATCTCCTCGGTCGGTGGGTCGGCCGGGGGCGCGCCGTAGCCCTCGATGTCGAGGCCGATGTCGGCGAAGAACTGTTCCTTGCCGCCCTCGCGAACGTCCAGCCAGCGAGAGCCGTCCTCGTCGACGCGGAAGGCGTGCGGGACGCCGTGTGGGGCGAACACGGTGTCGCCCGGTCCCGCGACCAGGTCCTCGCCGTCGACGTGGAAGGTCACCTGCCCCTCGACGACGTAGAACAGTTCGTCGTCCGAGTGGTGGACGTGGAGCGGGGTCGCCATGCCCGCGTTCGCGCGCTGCTCGACGAGGCCGAACGAGCCGTTGGTCTCGGCGGCCGTCGCCTTCAGGATGGCGAGCCCGTTGAAGATGTTGTAGGTCTCGCCCTCGTCGGCGTGGCGGATCATCGGCTTCGCGGTCTGTGTCTTCGACATGACGCCGTTCTGGATGAGCGGGGCAGAGCAAAGCCGTAATTCACCGGTTTCGGACGTTCCGCCCGCCGAGTGGTGGGCGTCGAGTCGGCTCAGGTCCGGTCGACGAACTCGACGATGTGCTCGGCGATGGCCTCACCGGCGTCCTCCTGCAGGAAGTGCATCGCCCCTTCGACCCAGACGTCCGGCTGGTCGCTGGCCGTCGGGATGAGGTCACGGAGCGGGTCCCGGTTCCCGCGGGTGATTGGGTCCGAGTCGGCGAACAGGACGAAGGCGGGCTTCTCCCACTCCTGTAGCTCCTTCGCCGCGCGCTGGGTGTGCTCGGCGCCGTCGCCGCCGCCCTTCCGCGGGACCATGTCGGGGAACTCGCGGGCGCCAGCCTTCGCCGCCTCGGTGTGGAAGGGCGCCTCGTAGGCTGCCAGTTCCGCGTCCGAGAGCTCCGTCGCGGTGGCGTTCTGGATGAGCATCCCGATGGGGAGTTCCTCGACCCGTTCGACGAACGAGCGGAACTCCTCCCACGCCTCGGGCATCTCCTGTCGGCCGGAGGGGACGCCGGTGTTCATCGGGACGAGGCGGGCGAACCGCTCCTCGTTGGCGGTGGCGTACGGGAGTCCGAGGATGCCACCCCAGTCCTGACAGACGAGGGTGACGTTCGAGAGGTCGAGCTGCTCGACGAACGAGTCGAGCGCCCGGTAGTGCAGCTCGTAGTCGTACGCCTCGCGGGAGTCGTACTTGTCCGAGCGGCCGAACCCGAGGAGGTCGGGGACGACGACGCGGCCACGCTCGCTGAGACCGGGGATCATCTTCCGGTAGAGGAACCCCCACGTCGGCTCGCCGTGGAGACAGAGGAACGTCTCGTCGCCCGCCCCCTCGCCCTCGACGTCCACGTAGGCCATCTGCGGCGTCTCGTCGCGGCCCACGTCCACCTCGAGGAACTGGGGGTCGTAGTCGTAGTCCGGCACGTCGGCGAATCGCTCCTCGGGGGTGGTGAGCAGTGACATCCGTGGCGGTCAGTCCGCCGGGGGCCTGAAAACTGTTTGGCCCTCGTACACCACTGCTTTACGATGGTAGGCCCTACACGGCTGACGTTTCCACGGGTAACGACTTTACCCCCCACCCCGTACGGCTTCCCATGCGAACCGAGTTCGTCCTGCGTGGGACGCTGGCCGACGCCGTCGACGCCGGTGCCGAGGCCGTCTCGCTCGAACGCGACGTCGCCGGCGAGACGGTGGGCGCCGCCGTCGAGACGCTGACCGACGCCTATCCGGCGCTCGAACCACTCGTCCTGGACTCGAAGGGGAGACTCCGGGCACACCTCGCGCTCCGGCGCGACGGCGAAGACGTCCGGGACGGAGCGTGGCTGGCGACGCCGCTGGCTGCCGGCGAGCGACTGGAACTGGAACCTGGCACGAAGGGGGGCTGTTGATGCGGGTCGACGAGTACGACCCACGCCTGCCGTTCGCGATGGGCCACGTCACCCTCGGGAACTTCGCGTTCGAGGGGCTGAACAACTGCTACGTCCTCGGGCTGGAACCGGACGCGACGACCACGCTGGTGGACACCGGCGACGCCTACCCCGCCACCGAGGCGGAACTCCGTGACGGCCTCGCCGACCTCGGTCTCGAGTTCGCGGACGTCGAGCGCGTCTTCCTCACCCACTGGCACGAGGACCACACCGGCCTCGCCGGCACGGTACAGGAAGAGAGCGGCGCGAGCGTCCACGTCCACGAGGCAGACGCCCCGCTCGTGTCGGGCGACGAGGACGCGCGAGCCGCGATGCGCGAGCGGATGGAGAGCATGCTCGCCCGCTGGGGGATGCCCGATGCCTCGCGCGAGGAACTGCTGGGGTTCATGGACGGCACAGAGGCCAGCGGCGACCCGCCCGAGGTGACGCCGTTCGCCGGCGGCGAGCGATTCGACCTCGGGTCGGTCACGCTCGAACCGGTCCCTCTACCCGGTCACGCCGCTGGCCTCTCCGGCTTCACCCTCGAGAGCGACCGGGGGACGGAACTGTTCAGCGGCGACGCACTCCTGCCGTACTACACCCCGAACGTGGGCGGCGCCGACGTGCGCGTCGAGGGGGCGCTGGCGGCCTACCTCGAGACCCTGACCGGCATCGTCGAGGCCGACTACGCACGGGCGTGGCCCGGCCACCGCGGCGCCATCGTCGACCCGGCCGGTCGCGCCGCCGACATCGTCGCCCACCACCGCCACCGGACCGAGCGCGTCGTGGACGTCCTCCGTGACGGGCCGGCCGACCCGTGGACCGTCTCCGCGGAACTGTTCGGCGACCTCTCCTCGATACACATCCTGCACGGCCCGGGGGAGTCGCACGCCCACCTCGAACACCTCGAGTCGGCGGGCGTCGTCGCCGGCAGCGGCACGCCACGCGAGTACGAACTGGTCGAGCCCGAGCCGGATCTCGACGCGCTCTTCCCGGACGTGGGCTACGCGCCCGAGGAACTGGTCGCCGACGACTGACGACCGGCGGAAGCGATTCGGTGGAGGACGAGAGAGGAACGAGCCGAGCGGAGGGAGCGGGGCCGACCGCGGTCAGTCGCTGACGGCGTTCTGCAGCCGGACGAGCAGTTCGACGCGGAGGTACTGGCTGGCGGTGAACAGCGCGACGCTCCCGACGAACGCCAGCGTGGCGACGCTGTTGACCGAGAGCCACTCGACACCCGTGGCGGCGAACGGGCTCCGTCCCATCGTCTGGACGTAGGCCTCCACGAGTTCGACCCCGCCGAGACCGATGGAGGTGAACAGGAGCGTGAGGAGGATACCCATCCCGCCGGTACCGATACCGAGCAGTGAGGCCACCTCTTCGACGTTCAGCAGGGTGTCGGCCTGCCGCTCGGTCATCCGTCCCTCGAGCCTGACCCGGAGGACGCCCACGGTCGTCAGCACGATGCCGCCGACCAGCACGACGGTCCCGCCGACGAGGCCGAGCACGACCACCTTCGGCGCGCCCGTGACCGGGAGGAGTGCCCGCACGTCGGCGGGGAACACCGCCATCAGCGGGAGGAGGAGCGCCAGCCCGAACAGGAGGACGCTCTGCCACCTGAGTTTGGTGTGGATCGGCTGCTTGAACAGGCCGTGACGCGTCGCTCGGAGCCGGTCGTAGTGTGATTCACCCAGCAGGGCGGCCGTCACGGAGTCGGGATAATCGTCGTCTCTCATCTACGGGTCACGCTCGTGGTCCACCCTTCGATTACGAATTTCCGGACAAATACCTTCTGTTGGATACAGCATCTGCGTGGTCGCTCCGACCCTCGGCGGATGCCCGGCGGGACGTGTCCAGTCGGTCTGGTGACGGGGATCGGCGGTCCGCTGTCGCTGGACGGAGCACGGGCGTGACGGGAGTGAGCCGAGCGCCGCGAGGCGAACTACGTCACGCCTGCGAACGAGCGTAGCGAGAGAGCGGGCGTGACGGGATTCGAACCCGCGATCGAGAGGTTAGGAACCTCTCGCCCTGTCCACTAGGCCACACGCCCTGCCGGTGGTACGCCGAACCGTGAAAAACCGTTTTCGCTCCGTCTGGTCTCCGGGAGGGTCCTCGACGGCGCGGCCGCCGGCCATCGACGGGTGACGCCTCGGCAGGCGAGTGCCCTCGCTCGAGGGGACAGATAACGGGAGAGAAGCCGGCGGTGGCCGTCCGTTCAGTTGCTCTTCTCGGTCTCGGCGTCGGCGATGTCGGCCGTCTCCGACTCGGTGTCGGTCGACTCCGTGGCCGGCTCGCTCTCGACGTCGGCCTCCGAGGCCTCCTTGTCCTTGCCCTTGCGCATCTCCTCGAGTTCCTGTTCGACCTCCTCGCGGCCCTTCTGGAACTCACCCATCGCCTCACCCGTCGAGCGAGCGAGCTTGGGGATCTTGTTCGCGCCGAACAGCAACACGGCGATGAGCAGTATCACCAGCAGCTCCGGCCCACCGGGGATGCCAGGGAACAGGGGAACGAGTGCTCCGTTCATCTCTACCGTTCGTAACGTACATTCGATTATAGGCTTTTTCCTCCGGTCTCGGCCGTGACCGCCGGACGTGAGGGTCCTCGCCGCCGGCTGTGGGGAGCGTGGTCGTCGAAGGAGTAGTCGTGCCGGCGGACCGCGCCGGTCGCGTTACGAGGACTCCGGTTCGGCGTCGCGCGTGCGGGTCTCGTCGCTCTCGGCCTCCTCGCCCGCATCGCGGCCCTTGCGCATCTCCTCGAGTTCGCTCTCGACCTCCTCGCGGCCCTTCTTGAACTCGCCGAGCGCCTCCCCGGAGGACCGGGCGAGCTGCGGGATCTTGTTGGCGCCGAACAGCAACACGGCGATGAGCAGTATGACGAGTAGTTCCGGTCCACCGGGGATACCCGGGAACAGCGGAACGATGGTTTCGAACATCTACTCCGACCTGAGGAGTGTCCACTTGTAGGCCTTTCGCAGCGGATGACTGTCCGACTCTGCCGCAACCTTCTTGCGAACCATCCCGGGCTGGAGAGTGTCCGGCTCCGACCACACGAGCCAGGACGACGACGGCGCTGCCGTCACCCCTACTTTTCACGCTCGGCGCCCACCGGAAGGTATGAGCGACACCGGGACCGAGCGCGAGACCGACACGGGCAACGGCGGCCACTACTACCGTCCCGAGGCCGACCACGCGTTTCCCGAGGAGAAGGTCAACCGCGTCATCGAGCACATCGAGACCGACGAGGAGGTGACCGCCTACCTCGAGGCGCAGAACGTCAACCCCGTCCAGCGCAAGGGGTACAACGACCACGGCACCAAGCACATCGAGATCGTCAGCAACCGCGCGCTCTGTCTCTACGACCTGCTGAAACGGGGTGGCTGCGAGTTCAACGGCGCCGCCCAACAGGGGCTCGAGGAGGCCGACGAAGCCGTCATCGTCTACCTCGCGGCGAAGATACACGATATCGGCCACGTCGTCCACCGCGACGAGCACGCCTACTACTCCATCCCGCTGGCGGCCGACCTCCTCGACCGACTGCTCCCCGAGATGGGCTACGACACCGCCGAGACCGTCCGCCTGAAAGGGGAGGTACTCCACGCCATCCTCTGTCACCACACGGAGGAGGACCCGCTGACGAAGGAGGCCGGGGTCGTCCGCGTCGCGGACGCCCTCGACATGGAGCGCGGCCGCTCGCGCATCCCCTACGAGAAGGGTGGCCGTGGCATCAACACGCTCTCCTCACAGGCCATCCGCAACGTCTCGCTCCACCCCGGCGAGGACCGACCCGTCCGCGTCGAGATCGAGATGACCGACGCCGTCGGCGTCTACCAGGTGGACGAGCTATTGAAGTCGAAACTCCACAAGTCGATGCTGGAAGAGGAGGTACGCATCGTCGCGCTGAACGTGAGCCAGAGCGACGGGGAGCGGTTGGTGGAGCGTATCGAACTGTAGAACCAATCGTTTCCGCTCGGGTGCACCTCCGGCGCACCGCTCGCGCAACACTTTGGATTCAAAAGGCGGCGCTCGCTTCGCTCGCGCCGGGTAGGTGTGCCAGCCTCTCCGCAACCGCGTCCAGCACAGCCCTGCCACCCCGAACCCCGCTACCACACCCCGACCCGTTCCGGGAAAGCCGAACCTAAATACGGCACCCCCGCACCTGTCGCCAATGGGTTCGCTGTCCCTCTTGCGTGACCGGGAGTTCCTCGCGCTGTCGGGGACGGCGTTCGCCCGCGCGCAAGCCTACTCCACCATCGCCATCGCGCTGGCACTCTACGCCGAGCAGTTCGGCACCACGTCGACGGTCGAGGGACTGTTCGGGACGGCGTTCGCGCTCGCCCAGCTGGTCATCGTCCTCCCGCTGGGCCGCAAGATCGACACCGGGAACGCCAAGCGCTACCTGCTGGCGGGACTGGTGCTCAACGTCCTCGTGTTCGTCGGCTTCGTCTTCGTCGGCAGCGTCGAACACGTCATCCTCGTCCGCGTGGTGCAGGGCCTCGGTGCGAGCCTGCTCTGGATAACGGGGAGCACGGTCGTCGGCGAGATATCCCCCGACGGCGAACGCGGCCAGTGGCTCGGGACCTACAACCAGGTGGGCGCGTTCTCCTCACTCGCGGGCGACCTCGTCGGTGGCGCGCTGCTCGCGCTCTACGGATTCACGCTCACCTACGCCGTCCTCGCCGCCGTCACCGTCGGCGCCGCGTTGCTCGTCCTCCTCGCCCTCCGGGAGAATCCCGGCGGCCGCACGGACCCCGAGGAGGCAACCGGCGTCGAGACCATCCGGAACCTGCTGGGTCGCCGTGCCATCCGGGCGCTGGTGACCTTCCGTCTCGGCCTCTCGTTCGGGAAGATGTGCGTCATCCTCTTCCTCCCCATCTACGCCCGCACGGCGTTCGGGATGAACCCCTTCCTCGTCGGCGGCATCCTCGCCGGCGGCAAGGTGACGAAGGGGCTGACCCAGGGCTACGTCGGCACCCTCACGGACCGCCTCGGCGGGAAACACCGCTTCGTCGCGGCCGGCGCACTCCTCTACGCCGTCGGCACGGCGCTCATCCCGCTCGCGGAGGTCGGTGACCGCTTCTTCCCAGCCGTCACGCTGACGCTCCCGCCCGGCATCGCGACCGGGACGGTGACGCTCGTCCCCGCGTTCTTCGTCCTGTTCGGCGCCTACGGCGTCTGTGGGGTCGCCGACAGCATCCGCCTGCCCGCGAGCATGGCGCTGTTCGTCGAGGAGGGTGAGGAGTTCGACGCCGTCGCCGGCAGCATGAGCCTGCGCTCCATCGCGTGGAAGGTCGGACAGGTCACCGGCCCGGTCACGGTAGGGGCGGTCTGGGACGCCACCGACGTGACGACGGCGTTCGTCACCGCCGCGGCGTTCATCGCCGTCGCCACCGGCGTCTTCGTCCTGCTCTACCGCGGGGTCACGGCGCCGGACGTGGTACCCACGCCGGGGGACTGACCCGCCCGTGACCACCGTCGGCGCTACCGCTGGCGAGTCGCTCCCACACGCCACGGTGCCACCGACTACCCCTTCGTGAAGCCCGTCCCCCGGAGGTCGACCGTCTCGTCCTCGTCGACCCGTGCCTCGCAGTCGAAGATGGCACGGACCGTGTTCACCGTCTGGTCGTCGTGCATCCCCGGTTCGAGCGTGAACACGCCGAGCAGTCCGCCCGAGCGGATACGCGAGGTGAACACGTGGAGGAACCGGAACACCGTCTGCACGTCTGCGTACATCAGCAGCGTCGACACCGAGACGAGCCCCACCCGGATGCGGTCGCCGCTGCCGGCCTGCTCGAACCGCTGGGCCAGTTTCGCGAAGCCGAGACTCATCCCGGTGAGGTCGCCCGGCGACCCCAGCCGTTCGACCGGGAGGCCCTCGGGGACCGGCATCGAACTCCCGCTGGCGTCGACGATTCCCAGCCTGACGGTGGTGTCGACGCCACGCTCGCCGAACCAGTCGACGGCGCTGGCCGCGCCGTCGTTCGTCGAGATGAACACCACCGTCTCGGAGCCGGAGATGTCGTCCAGCACGTCGAGGGCCGCCTCGCGGCCCGCGCCGACGGGCCCCGTGACGAGCAGACTGCTCCCGTCGTCGAACCGGACCGTCGAGTCGGCCAGCCCCTCGACCACGTACGTCATCGGCCGTCCTCCCTCCCCCCGGGCCGCCGGTCGTCACCGTCCTCGTCGCGGTTCTCGATGTCACGGACCATCGCCACGAAGTCGCCACTCCCCATGTCGGGGAGCGTCTCGTCGAGCCGGGCACGGAGGCCGTCGATACGTTCGGTCAGGTCGGCGTACTCCTCGCTCGTCTCCAGTTGCTCGACGGACTTCGCCGACTCCAGCGCCGCCCGTTTCTCCACACACGCGTAGAACTCCTGTTCCAGTCCCGCGAACGACGAGCGTGAGACGAGCCGGTCGACCGTCTCCACCAGTTCCTCGCGGTCGACGGGCTTCGTGAGGTAGTCGTCGAACCCCATCGTGATGATGTCGAAGTCGGGCTCGACCGCCGTCACCATCGCCACGCGGGGTTCGAACCCACGCTCGCGGATGGCCGCCAGCACGTCGTCACCCGACATCCCCGGCATCAGCCGGTCGAGCAACACGACGTCGACGTCCTCGTCGAGTTGCTCCAGTGCACTCTCACCGTTCTGCGCGGTGCGGACCTCGAAGCGGTCACCCAACCACCGGGCGTAGATCTCGATGAGTGGTGCCTCGTCCTCTACGACGAGCACCGTCGGAGGGTCCGCCTCAGCCATTTCGTCACATCATTGATTGGGTCAGGGGATAGGTATTGTGTTCGAGTCGAAGCGGGAGCGGCCAGGCCGAATCAGCGCTCGTCGTCGTCGTCGCTCTCCAGGCGCACGTCGTACGTCTCCCTGTCTTCGTACAAGGAGGGAATCCCAGCCTGAAGGCCTGGAGGGAATTCGACACCTACTGAACTAACTACGCCTCGTCGCTCGGTTGGGACTCCAACGTGCGTTGGGCCTTCAGCAACATCCCTTTCCACGTAAACCCGTAGTGGTCTTTCGTCTCTTTCAACGACTCGTACTGCTCCTCGTTATCGAACTCGATCTTTACGTACTTCGTCATACATGATGTTACATATTAGTTATGTTTAGGTGTGTCTGATTCGTACAGGGTACTGTGTCGGCAACCGCGAACAAGACGCTGGAAGCCACGCTCGCCCCACCCACGCGGTGCAAAGAGCAACGCCTCCAGCAAACCCTCACCGAGTACCGAGAGGCACTCCACGAGGCGTTCGACAACGGTTGCACGACGATGAGCGCCACGAACGACGTGGTGACACCGTACAACTTGCCGTATCAAGCGAAAGACGCCCTCAAATCCTACGTCCCCAAACTCCACAACACGTACAACGCCAACGAGTTAGACGGCGAACACCCTCTCCGATTCGTGAACCGAGCCGGGAAGTTCGACCTTGACACCGAGCGTGAGCACGAAATCTGCTGGAACGTTCCGCAACCCGGTCGCGGAACCAACTTCTGGATACCACTCCGACTGAACCCAGACCAGCAAGAATTGTGGGGGGAACTGCTCGATGACGAGTCGAGTACCAAAGTAGGCGAACTTCGCTTGCAGAGACACCGGAAGACGTGGACGCTCCACGTTACCGTCGAATACGAAATCAAGGACACCTCTGAACTCCCCGAGAATCCGACTCGGGTTGGATTCGATATTGGCGAGTCGATGTTGGTCACGGGCTGTGCCCTCCAACACGACACTCCCACCAAACCACTGTTAATCAACGGGAAGGAAGCCAAACGACTCCGCAAAGAGATGTTCACGACCCTGAAACGTCTTCAAGAAAGAGACGCTTCCGAGTGGCGTATCGAAGAACGCTTCTCGTACCACCAGAACCGACTCACGGACATCATCGAGAAAGCATCTCGTGAGTCCGTGGAGTACGCTCGCCAATTCGAGAATCCTGTTATCGTGATGGAAGACTTAGCGTTCATTCGAGTGTCGTTGGACTACGGGAAGTACATGAATCGACGCCTGCACTCGTGGGCGTTCGCTCGCTTGCAGGGCCGTATCGAGGACAAGGCCCGAGACGCCGGAATCCCAGTCCGGTACGTCCACCCGCAGTACACCTCGAAGACGTGCCACTCGTGCAAACGCATCGGGTATCGGCCTCGGCAAGCCGAGTTTAGGTGCAAGAACCCAGCGTGCCGCGTATCGACGTTCCAAGCGGATATTAACGCGAGTGCGAATATTGCACGTCGCGTAGACCCGTGGGGAGAGAGTCTGCCAGTGAAACAGGTAGGCGATGACTCGCCTCGGGATGGGAGCCGTTGTGACACGGCCACAGTCCACCGTGAGACGAGCGCACCAGCGCAAATGAACCTCACGACGCATCAGGACTGAAATCTTCAGGCGCTCGGCCTGAGTCCCCGTGTCGGGGAAGCCCCGTCGTTTATAACGGGGAGGGATGTCACATATGCGGGTCCGCGTGCGGCCCACACACGAACCGCGCCCACCCCGCTCGTTGGCACTCATCTGAACCTGGACGTGCTCCCGAGTCTGTCGATCACACACTGCGGACGGTATCAGACGCGAAACCGTGCACGAACGGCTGGCTCCGATCGTGTCATTGCGCGCGCGGAGAGTTCACCGAGCGACGAGCAGAACGAGTCCATCGGAAGTGCGCCGGCCGGGACTGAGCGAACGCGCAGCGTTCGCGAGGATCGGGCGGCGCACGACCGCTATAGAGTGCGCCGGCCGGGATTCGAACCAGAATCAGACGTGCTCGCTCGTCCCTCGCGGCGCGCGACTGATAGGGTTCAAATCTCTCTCTGGCGCAGAAACGTCTCTCACGTTTGTTCGAGACGGTATGCGCCGGCCGGGATTTGAACCCGGGCCATGAGCTTGGAAGGCTCAGGTCCTGCCACTAGACCACCGGCGCTCACTCGCTCACTCCGTTCGCTCGTTCACGCCGGGGTTCGCGAATCCGTGGGATTCGCTCACCACCGGCGCTCGTCTCCCAGACGGAGAACCGAACACCCGGAGCGTACTCCCGCCTACCCCCGCCCCAAGTATGTGCGTTTCCCTTCTACGTTCGCACCCGCGCGTAACAGTTCCCACTGGAGACCACGCTCGACACGACGGTCAGCCCGGCCCGTTCGAGGTCCGCATCGAACTCAGCCGGGTCGTAGATGTGGTAGAACCGTCCGACCGTCTTGCCGTCCGGGAGCGTCCAGTCGACGGTCGTGTCGAACCCCGCGTCGTGGTCGACGAACCGATCGTGTTCGGTGCTCCACGCGCTGACGAGCGCCCGGCCGTCGGGCGCGAGCACACGACCGAGTTCACGGAGGCTCCGGACGCGCAACGCGCGGGTCGGGAGGTGATGGAGCGTCGCGACGTACACCGCGAGATCCACGCTGTCGTCGGCGAGCGGGAGGGTGGCGGCGTCACCGACGACCGGGTCGAACGCGGCCGCCCAGCCCCGCTCGCGGGCCCGCGCTCGCGCCAGCGCGACCAGCGAGCGACTGGCGTCGACTCCCACCACGCGAGTGACGTGCTCGGCCAGCAGTTCGCTGTGGCGACCGTTGCCGCACCCGACGTCGAGTCCGGTGGCGGCGCCGTCGCTGGCGTCCTCGACGAAGTCGACGACCTCGGGCCACGCGTACTCGCGGGTGGCCGCGAACCCCTCTGCGATCTCCTCGTAGGTGGCCCTGACCCCCGAGCGGGTGGGGTCGGCCGGTGAATTCCCCGCCATCAGCCGACGAACTGGAGGCCACTGAACAGGAGGAACACGGTGTAGGTGATGGCGAGCATCACCGTGGCGTGTTTCGCACCGTCCTTGATGCTCCCGTTGCCCATCTGGCCGCCGACCAGTCCGGAGAGGGTGGACTGGATGAGCGCCGCGTGGAAGAACGTCAGGCGGTACGACTCGGTCCCCTCGTTGCTCACCTGCAGGAACCCGGTCGCCCCTGTCTCGGGGAGGTTCGAGGCGTCCGGCAGGTTCGGGATGAGCACCGTGTCGATGGCGGCGATGACGACCACGAACACGATGAACGCGACGTAGATGACGACGAGGTAGGTGAGCATCTCCTGTCTGCGCTGGCGTTTCAACTGTCGGTCCGACCGGGCCTGTTCCGCGGCGATGCGCACGACCGGTGCGATCTCGTTCGACGCCCGCATCGCGTTGTTGATGAGGGTCACCGTCCGGGTCACGGAGGGTGTCTCGACGCGTTGCTGGAACCGGGCGAGCGCCTGTTCGACCGTCGCCCCCCACTGGATGTCGCGCCAGATGCGCTCTGCCTCCTCGTCCAGCTCGCCGATGTCGGTCCGCCGGACCCGGTCGAGCGACGAGACGATGGAGACGCCGGCCTCGTTGAGGCTGGCGAGCCGTTCGAGCAGGTCGGGGAGGCTCCCCTCCAGCCGTTCGAGTCGGCGCCGACTCACCTCGTAGACGACGGCGTAGGTGGCGAGGACGAACAGCGTCGCGTGGACGAGCACGTCGTCGAACACCCGGAGGTCGAACCCGGCGCCGAAGACACCGGGGAGCCGCAGCAGTACGTACCCGACGGCGAGCGGCACGGTGACGAACAGTATCAGTTCCGGCCGGACGACGAGTTCATCGATGGGGGAGGTGAGGCTCCGCCGGACCTGTTCGACGCGCTTGAACCACGCGAGCCGACGCCGGTTGGCCGCGTCGTCCGTCCCGTCGAACGCCACGGTCGAGAGGCCACCGTCGGCCGCCACCGCCGCCGAGGTCGTCGGCTCCAGCGAGAGCCGGTCCGCACGGACGTTCGTCCCACCGGCGTCGAGCCCGTCGCCGGTGTCGCGGGTCGCCTTCAGCGGCTGGGTCACCTCCGCGAGGTACGCCACGAACACCACGTTCGTCGCGGGCAGGACGGCGTACGTGATGAGCTGGACGAGCACGAGCGTGTCCCCGCTCGTGATACCGATGACGAACAGGATGGTGATGAGGAACAGCATCCCGGCGACGACCACCGTGACGTACACCTCGGCGGCCGTCGCCAGCAACTCGAGTATCTCCTCCTGCTGCTCTTCGGCCTGCTCGCGGTACCGCCGGTACTCCTGCCCGAGGAACTCGGCGAAGTTGCGGCCGGACTGGAGTACCGACGAGAGGTTCTGCATGAAGTTCCGCAGGTTCTCGCTCGGCGTCCGCCGCGAGGTCTGTCGCACCGCCGTCACCACGTCCGTGCCGAACAGGTCCATGTCGCGGACGCCGACGGCCATCTCCTCGGCGCCGGCCCCGAACACGCCTTCGTTGCGGGCGAGTGACTCCATCACGTCCGGGATGGACATCCCGCCGCGCGCGAGAGCGTAGATGAACGCCACCATCCGCGGCATCGAGGCGTCGATCTGCCGGCGACGGGTGTCCGCCTGGAACGACGGGAGTTGCCACCGGACGAAGTAGACGACGAAGAACGAGAGGACGCCGAGCAACAGGGCCGTCCCGCCGAGGATGGCGGCCTGCTTGGCCGCCAGCGTGAGGAACCCCTCCGGGACGGGGTCGGCGAACCCCGACGGCACCCGGTTCGAGAACCCCTCGACCCCGAGGACCTGGATGAGGAACGCGCCGACGTACGCCCCCACCACCGCGCCGACGAACCCGCCGACGGTGCCGTAGAGGTACGTCTTCGCGGCGTAGATGCGGTACGGCGTCCCGATACCCGCACTCCGGAGCGCACGCTGGCGTCGGTCGTCGGCGCTCGCCTCCGCGTCACCGAACAGGCGGTAGGCGACGCTCGTGACGGCGATCTCGACGGTCCGACTCGCGGGTTCCAGCGCGAGCACCGCGACGAGCGCCAGCGCCAGTCCCAGCGGGACGAACTCGAGGACCATCAGTCGAGTCCGGCCCCCGCTTCGGCCTCCGAACCGACCCCGTCGTCACTCCCCGACTCCATCCCGGCGAGCGGCCCGTCGGCCGCCGCCTTCGCCCGCTCCATCACGCCCTCCGGGTCCGCGTAGTAGCGGTTGATCATCGCCGTGAACTGCCGGTACTGCGTGATGTCCTGCTGGCTGAGGAAGTCGAGGAACCGCTTGCGCCGGCGGAACTCCTTCAGCAACTCGGTCTGTGACCAGCCACGCTCCTCGCGGATCTCGTCCAGCAGGTTCCGGTTGCCCTCCCGGACCGTGTCGTCGGCCGCCCGCCACTCGAACGCGGTGGCGTAGTCGAGTTCGCCCGTCCGCTGGTCGATGCCCTCGATCTCGGCGATGGCGTCGGCCCGTCGGACCCGCTCGCCCTCGAACCGCGCGAGCGTCTGGACGCAGAGCACGTCCAGCGACTGGACCATCGGCCGCGGGACGTTGATGGGTTCGTTCTCGAGGCGGTTGATGACCGTCTGCACGGAGTCGGCGTGCATCGTCGACAGCGTGGTGTGGCCGGTGTTCATCGCCTGGAACAGCGTGATGGCCTCCTTCCCGCGCACCTCGCCGACGAGGATGTACTCCGGCCGGTGGCGCAGTGCCGACCTGAGGAGGTCGTACATCGTCACGTCGGCCGCCTCGTCCAGTCGCTCGCGGGTGACCGCGGAGAGCCAGTTGTCGTGGTAGAGCGAGAGTTCCCGCGTGTCCTCGATGGAGATGAGCTTCGAGCGCGGGGGGATGAACATCGAGATGGCGTTCATCGACGTGGTCTTGCCCGAGGCGGTACCGCCGGCGAAGATGATGTTCTTGTTGTGCTCGATGGCCATCCAGAGGTAGGCCATCTGTTCGAGGTTGTAGGTGCCGAAGTCCAGCAGGTCGATGGGGGTGAACGGCTCCGCGGAGTACTTCCGGATGGTGAACGCCGACCCGCGGGGGGTCACCTCCTCACCGAGCGCGAGTTCGGCGCGCGAGCCGTCCTGCAGGGTCGTCTCGACGACCGGGTTCCCGACCGAGATGTGCCGGCCGGACTGCTGGGCGAGTTTGATGACGAACGAGTCGAGTTCCTCCTCCTCGTCGAACTGGACGCTGGTCTCGATGTCCTGGTACTCGTCGTGGTAGGCGTACAGCGGCAGCGAGTAGCCGTCGCAAGAGATGTCCTCGATGTTCGGGTCGTGCATCAGCGCGTCTATCTTCCCGAACCCGCGGAACCGGCGGTTGAGGTAGTAGAACAGCGTGTAGAACGTGGCGGTGTCGATGCGGACGCCGTACTCCTGGAGCCGGTCGCGCAACTCCTCCTTCAGCGTCTGCTCCGGGTCACCGTCGAGCCCCTGCTTGAACAGCAGCGGGTCGCGGATGTCGTCGTAGAGCGTCTCGAGCAACTCCGCGTCGAACTCGGAGAGCGAGGGTTCGACCACGTCGTAGTAGTGCTCGTTCTCCTCGTCGTCGTAGGTGATGGAGGCGTACGCGAACGGCGCGTTCAGCCAGTACCGGTCCACCTCCTCGTGTCCCGTCGGGACGTCGGACTCGACGAGCGGGGCGTCCTCGAGTGGCGCGTACGGCCGGAGTTCGACGCTCGACCCGGTGAGCATCTCGACGAACCGGGAGAGCCGGTCGACGAGTCTCGACCGCTCGTCGTCGCCCCCGGTGGTCGCATCCCCGTCCCCCGCCGCCCCGCCGTCGTCCGGCGTTCGTGGTTCCTGTTCGGACATCGTGGTCAGCCGTCACCGCCGACGGTCGTTGGCTTCCTTACCGACTGCCGACGTATAAATGTCCCTCCGAGTTCGGCCGAAGCGACCGGACACGGGGCCGCTACCGCCCGAGCCTACCGACGCCCGCTCACTCCGGGGTCGCCGCGGCGTCCGTCTCCTCGGGGTCGTCGGGTGCCCGCTCGACGACCAGCAGGAGGTACCCCAGCGCCAGCAGGAAGAACACGCCGATGGGGACGGTCAGACCGACGTAACTGGAGACCACCAGGACCGAGGCCAGCCCGAGGACCAGTCCGGTCGCCAGCAGGAGGACCGCCATCAGGCGGACGGGGTCGATGGCCAACCTCGCCTCGAGTCGCTCGTCGAGGGCGTAGTAGCCGACGCTCAGCACCAGCGCCAGCACGAACACGCCGGCACCGACGAGCCAGACGGTGTAGGCCCGCTGGACCGCTCCGGACTCCCGTGCGACGGCCCGCAGGACCGTCTGGAACGGCTGTTCACCCTCGAGCGAGAGGTTCAGCGTGAACTGGAAGAGGAACAGCGGGAACCGGAGCACGACCAGCGTGACGGGGCCGGCCTGCGCGAACGACACCGACCACGGTAGCAGGGCCGAGAGCCACGCCGAGAGGACGGCGAACTCGCCGGCGTACTCCGAACGAACCCAGACCATACCGGGTGGCCGCGAGCGCCGCGCCTAAAGCTATCGACTACCGGGCGGGACCCCGCATCGTCCGTCGCGGTCGTCACGTTCAAGCACGAGCGTCACCAAGTGAAAGTTACACAAGGGTATGAGGCGTGACTACTTCACCCTCGACGTCTCCAACGTCGACGGGGAGGCCGAGACGGCTCCGGTCGTCCGTATCGACTTCGACGGCCCGAGCGAACAGCTCACCGACCGACTCACCGACGACGCCGGGGACCTTCTCACGGCCGAGGAACTGGACGTCGCCTACCGACTCCACGGCCCGGTCAACGACGAGGACACCACGGGCGTCGTCGCGGTCACCAACCGCGTCACCGGGGAGTTCATCCTCGAACTCAACGCCGACGCGCGCGACGTCGTCCGGTTCGTCGACGCCGCCCGTGCCTACGGGAAGACGACGGACACCGACACCCGTTACGTCGTCGAGGTGGCCGTCGACGGCGACCCGCTCGGCGAGTACGAGAAGTCCACCTTGCTGGTCTACGACCCCGAGGGCGGTCTCCTCCGACAGCACAGCCTCATCCCCAGCGGCGTCGAACTCTGAGCCGGCCACGACGCTTCTCGCGGACACCCGCACCGTCCAGCGACCGCTGATACCTAAGTACCCGCCCGACGGAGTCCGCGTATGGAACTGTTCGGGACCGCGGGTATCCGCGGTGACGTGCGTGAACGGGTGACGCCGGGGCTGGCGCTGCAGGTGGGGCGAGCAGCAGCAGCCGACGCGGCGGCGGCCGGGGACCACGAGTTCGTCGTCGGCCGCGACGGCCGGACCACCGGGTCGGCGCTGGCGGCCGCCGTCGAGGCGGGCCTCACCGCGGGTGGCGCCCGCGTCGTCCGCGTCGGGCAGGTGCCGACGCCGGCGCTCGCCTACGCGTCGCGTGGCCGACGCGGCGTGATGGTCACGGCGAGCCACAACCCACCGACGGACAACGGCCTGAAACTGTTCGTCGACGGCGAGGAGTACGACCGGGACGCCGAACGTCGCGTGGAGGCCGCAGTCGAGCGTGACGACCCGCCCGCCGAGTGGGTCGACTGGGCCGGCAGCGAGCGGTCGTCGGTGCTCCCCGAGTACCGGGAGCGCGTCGTCGAGTACGCGAGTGGCGTCGGTGCGCCGCTCGATGGCCTCCGCGTGGCCGTCGACTGCGGCAACGGGATGGCCTCGCGGGCCACGCCGCAGGTGTTGCGGGCGCTCGGCGCGGACGTGGTCGCGCTGAACGCCAACGTCGACGGCCACTTCCCCGGCCGGGAGTCGAAACCGACACCCGAGAGCCTGCGTGACCTCCGGGCGTTCGTCCGGGAGGGTCGCGCCGACCTCGGCTTCGGGGCCGACGGCGACGCCGACCGCATCGTCGTCGTCGACGCCGAGGGCGAGGTGGTCCACGAGGACACCGTCGTCGCCATCCTCGCGGAGTCGTACGTGCGCGCGAGCGAGGCGAGCGACCCAGTCGTGGTGACGACGCCGAACGCCTCGGGCCGCATCGACGACCGGGTGGAGGCGGCGGGCGGCCGCGTCGAACGGGTTCGCCTCGGGGCGCTCCACGAGGGGATCGCCGCGGCCCGCGAGGCTGGCGAGGAGGGGACCGAGGTTGCGTTCGCGGCCGAGCCGTGGAAGCACGTCCACACGCAGTTCGGGCCGTGGATCGACGGCGTCGCGAGCGCCGCCGTGTTCGCGCGACTCGTCGCCGCGTCCGGGCTGGACGGCCTGCGCGAACCGATCGTCGAGCGGCCCTACCGGAAGGTGAGTGTCGAGTGTCCGGACGACGCGAAGGCGGCGGTGATGGCCGACCTCGGCGAGCGTCTCCCCGCCGCGTTCCCCGAGGCGAGCGTGGCGACGGAGTACGGGGTCCGCCTGACGTTCCCGGACGCCTCCTGGGTGCTGGTCAGGCCCTCCGGTACCGAACCGTACGTGCGGGTGTACGCCGAGGCAGACGAGGTGGACGCGCTGGTGAGCTCGACGACGGAGACGGTACGGGCGGCGGTCGAGTCAGCCGACTGACCCAAACGCCCGGAAACCGGTGGCATCGGTGTCTTTATGCCCGAATCGTGTGCAACGGACACCTAGATGCGCCTCAATAGACGGCGGTTCGTCACGGGCATGGGTACAGGGGCTGGAATCGCGCTCGCGGGCTGTGTCGGCGGGCCGCAGGACTCCGGCGGGGACGACACGCCGACGGACGACGGTAACGGCGACGGCGGCGACGACGAGGAGAGCACGCCGACCGCCACGCCGATGGACCCGGTCAACGTCGGGATGGTGTACGCGACCGGTGGCCTCGGCGACGGGTCGTTCAACGACCAGGCGCAGACCGGTATCATCCAGGCCGAGGAGGAACTCGGCATCCAGTACTCCGAGGCCCAGCCCTCGGAGGTCTCGGAGTTCGCCAACCTGCAACAGCAGTTCGCCTCCTCGGAGGACCCCACCTACGAGCTGGTCTCGTGCATCGGGTTCCTGCAGACCTCCGCGCTCGCGCAGAACGCGGCGGACTACCCCGACCAGAACTTCATGATCGTCGACAGCGTCCCGACGACCGAGGACGGCGAGCAGTTCGGCAACGTCGCCTCCTACGTCTTCGCCGAGCAGGAGGGGTCGTACCTCGTCGGCCAGCTCGCGGGCCTGCTGACGACGCAGTCGTTCTCCGCGGGGGCCGGGTCCACGCAGTCCGACTCCACGAACGTGGGGTTCGTCGGCGGCGTCGAGTCACCGCTCATCCGGCGGTTCGAGGCGGGCTACATCGCGGGCGTGCAGGCCGCGAACGACGACGTGGACGTCCAGACGAGCTACGTCGGCGACTTCAACGACCCGGCCGGCGGCCGCGAGGCCGCGCTGGCGATGTACAACTCCGGCGCGGACATCGTCTACCACGCCGCGGGGAACACGGGCACCGGCGTCTTCCAGGCCGCACAGGACCAGAGTCGCTTCGCCATCGGTGTCGACTCCGATCAGTCGCTCACGCGCTCGTCCTACGCGGACGTCATCGTCGCGTCGATGGTCAAGCGCGTCGATACCGCCGTCTTCGAGGGTGTCTCTTCGGTCGTGAACGACGAGTTCGCCGGCGGCACGACGCAGGCGCTCGGTCTCGCAGAGGACGGCGTCGGCATCGTCTACGGCGACCAGATCGGCGGCGACGTCCCGGATGACGTCGTGAGCCAGATCGAGGAGTCCCGGCAGGCCATCGTCGACGGCGACGTCGAGGTCCCGACGGACCCGTCGAACGTCTGAGACGGCCCGACAACTCGAATCGAGTCGACAGGAAAACCCGGCTAAAACACCGATTTTAAGCGTCCACCCCCCGAGCCACGCGTAATGACCGACGCCGTCCACCTCGACGGAATCACCAAGCGGTTCCCCGGGGTCGTGGCGAACGACGACGTGGACCTCCGTGTCGAACGCGGTACGGTCCACGCGCTCCTGGGTGAGAACGGGGCGGGCAAGACCACCCTGATGAACGTGCTCTACGGGCTCTACGAACCGACGAGCGGCCGCGTCCTCGTCGACGAGGTCGAACGGCAGTTCGACTCCCCCCGCGACGCCATCGACGCCGGAGTCGGGATGATACACCAGCACTTCATGCTGGTCGACCCGATGACCGTCGCCGAGAACGTCACACTGGGCAACGAACCGTCGAAGGCCCTCGGCCTCTCCGTCGACCGCGAGGGCGCCCGCGAGCAGGTCCGCGAGCTCTCCGACCGCTACGGCTTCGACGTCGACCCGGACGCCCGCATCGAGGACGTCTCGGTGGGCGTCCAGCAGCGCGTCGAGATCCTGAAGGCGCTCTACCGGGGTGCGGACGTGCTCATCCTCGACGAGCCGACCGCGGTGCTCACTCCGCAGGAGGTCGAGGAGCTGTTCGGCGTCCTCGAGGAGTTGACCGAGCAGGGCAAGACTATCATCTTCATCACGCACAAGTTGGGCGAGGCGATGACCGCCGCGGACGACGTGACCGTGCTCCGCGACGGGAAGAACGTCGGGAGCGTGAAGGCCGACGAGACCACCCGCGAGGAACTGGCCCGGATGATGGTCGGCCGCGAGGTGCTGCTCGAACTCGAGCGCGCCGAGGCGGACCCCGGCGCCGAGGTACTGACCGTGGAGGGGCTGACGGTTCAGGACGAGCGTGGCGTCGTCGCCGTCGACGACGTCTCGCTCACCGTCCGGGCTGGCGAGGTGTTCGGCATCGCCGGCGTCGACGGCAACGGCCAGTCCGAGCTCGTGGAGGCGGTGACGGGCCTCCGGAAGCCGGACGAGGGGCGCGTCACCTTCGACGGGGAGGACGTGACCGACTGGTCGCGCGGCCGCCGCATCCGCGAGGGGATGGCGTTCGTCCCCGAGGACCGACAGGAGCGGGGACTGGTGATGGAGTTCGACCTCGTCGAGAACGGCGTCCTCGGCAGTCAGCACGACGCCCCCTACGCGAAGGGCGGCCGCCTCGACTGGGACGCCATCGAGGGGCACGCCGGCGACGTGGTCGAGGAGTACGACGTCCGTCCGGCGAACGTGCGGGCGAAAGCAGAGGCACTCTCGGGCGGGAACCAGCAGAAGTTCGTCGTCGGCCGGGAGTTCGCCCGCGACCCGTCGCTGCTCGTGGCGATGCACCCCACCCGCGGCGTCGACATCGGCTCGACGGAGTTCATCCGCGAGGAACTGCTCCGACTGCGGTCGGAGGGGGTCGGCGTGCTGCTGGTCTCCTCGAAGTTGGAGGAGGCACAGGGACTGGCCGACCGCCTCGCCGTGATGTACGAGGGCGACCTGATGGCCGTCGTCGACCCGGACGAGGTGACGGAGTCCGACCTCGGCCTGCTGATGGCCGGTGAGTACCCCGACTGGATGGACGAGCGGTCGCCACCCGACGTCGGACCGGACGCCGTCTCGGAGACCGGTGCGGAGCGCGGGGTCGCGACCGATGGGGAGGGCGGTCGATGAGCGGGGACGACTCGACCGTCGACGACCTCCGGACGCGGGTGCGAGCGGGACTGATCCGGCTCGGGCAGGCGTCGGCCACCGAACGCATCGCGCTCTCGCTCGCCGCGCTCGCGCTCTCCATCGCCGTCGGGACGCTGCTCATCCTCGTCGCCGGTCGGGCCACCACGTGTCAGACCGCGGCGTTCACGCTGACCCACCCGACTCCGTTCGGCCTCCCGCGGCTGTTCTCGATGGGGTTCTGTTTCGATCCGGTGCAGGTGTTCGACCGGCTGTTCCTCGGTGCGCTCGGCGATCCGATACAGGAGGACTGGCAGCTGCTGACCGTCGGCTTCGACCCGTTCGTGTTCTACTTCGACCTGAACCCGTTCGCGGCGGACTACTCGCCGCTGAACGCGCAGATGGCGGTCACGCTCCGCCAGACGACCGTGCTCGTGTTCACTGGGCTCTCGGTCGCCATCGCGTTCAAGGCCGGCATCTTCAACATCGGGTCGCAGGGCCAGCTCGTCGTCGGGGGCCTCGCAACCGCGGTCACCCTGCTCGCCGCGGAGGGCGCTGTGACCGGCGCGCTCGGGCAGGGGCTGGGTGCCGTGCTCGTCCTGGTCCCGCTCGGCGTGCTCGTGGGTGCGCTGGTCGGGGGGTTCTACGGCGCCATCCCCGGCGCACTGAAGGCCTACGCCGAGGCGAACGAGGTCATCACGACCATCATGCTAAACTTCGTCGCCACGGGCGTCGTCTTCTTCCTCGTCTCGAACTACTTCCGCAACCCCGATTCGCAGGCCGTCGAGACCGCGCCGCTCGGGTCGGCCTCGACGTTCCCGCCGCTGCTGTTCGAGGCGCGCGACGACTTCTCGCTCGTCGCGCTCCTGTTCGGCGTCGCGCTGATGGGGGCGCTCTACTACCTGCTCGAGTACACCTCGTTCGGCTACGATGTCCGGACATCGGGCATCCAGCCCGAGGCCGCGGAGTACGGCGGCGTCGACGCCAAGCGGACCATCGTCTCCAGCATGACCATCTCGGGCGCGCTCGCCGGTATCGGCGGTGCCGTCTACGTGATGATGATCCTCGGCAAGTACCAGACCGGCGTGCCCGCGTTCGGGTTCGACGGCATCACCGTCTCCATCCTCGCGGGTAACAACCCGCTGGGCGTCGGCTTCGCCGCGTTCCTCTTCGGGACACTGAAATCCGGGTCGACGGTGGTCCAGTTCGCCACCGACGTCCCGCCACAGCTCGTGGCAGTCCTGCGTGGCCTCATCATCCTATTCGTGGCGATGCCGGAGTTCTTCCGGATGATCGGCCGGCGGCTCGCGTCCGTCGGCGGCCGTCGACAGGACTCGGGAGTGGCCGTCGCGACAGACGGGAGCGGCGTGACAGCCGGGGGCGAGCCGGGCGGGCCCGGAGGTGAGGCCGATGAGTAACGTCGACGCCGACACCCTCCGCGAGCGGGTCGTGGACGGCCTGACCGGGATGGACCGCCGTCGCGCCATCGGCGTGACCGTCGGTGCCGCGGTGTTCGTCGCGCTCGTCCTGCTCGGCTTGCTCGCGCCAGACACCATCGCGGGCGACATCCTGGACATCGTCCTGACGGAGTCGGCGTGGGGCGCGGCCCTCCGCCTCTCCGCACCCATCGCGCTGGCCGCGCTCGGCGGTATCTACGCCGAGAAGAGCGGCGTCATCAACATCGGGCTGGAGGGACTGCTCATCATCTCGGCGTTCACCGCGGTCTGGATCACGGACGTCGTCGCCACCGGGACGGACCTTGGCGGCCTGAGCGTCCTGTTCGGCTTCTTCGCTGGCGTCGTCGCCAGCGCGCTGCTCTCGCTCGTGTTCGCGGTGGTCTGCATCGAGTTCCGTGCGGACCAGATCATCGCCGGCCTCGCCATCTGGCTGGTGGCGCTCGGCCTCGCGCCGTTCGCGTCCCAGCTGTTCTACGGCGGCCCCAACACCTCCTCGGTGGGGACGGTGCCGACGCTCCCGGACGTGCTCGGCTTCCTGCCCCGCGGGAGCGAACTCCCACAGTGGGTGAACCCGCCGGCACTCGGCGTCGGTCCCCTCGACACGCTACTCGACGTCGTGCTGTTCGTGCTCACGCGCCCGCTCCTGTTCGCCGCCGACGTGCTCCTGTCGTCGTCGCTCTCCGTCTACCTCATGTTCGCGATGGTCGTGCTGTCGTGGTACGGCCTGTTCCGCACCCGGTTCGGTCGCTGGGTCCGGGCCAGTGGGGAGAACCCGCGCGCGCTCGACACCGCCGGCGTCGACGTCTCGCGGGTGCGCTACGCGGCCGTCCTCGTCTCCGGGGTCCTCTCGGGGATGGGCGGGGCCGCGCTCTCGCTCGGCCTCGGGCAGTTCACCGGCAACGGCCCGACGATGGTCAACGGCAAGGGGTTCATCGCCATCGTCGCGTACCTGTTCGGGAACTACAACCCGGTCGGCGCGTTCCTCTCGACCTTCCTGTTCGCCGGACTCGACGCCCTGCAGTTGACGCTGCAGACTCGCGGGACAGGCATCCCGGACTCGCTAGTGCGCATCATCCCGTTCGTCACGGTCATCGTGGTGCTGGCGCTCGTCGGGAAGACCCGCATCCCGGAGGCCGCGGGCGAGCACTACGAGTCCGGCGAGGAGTGAGTCGCCCAGCGTAGCGAGGCGACTGGACCGCGGGCGGGCGAAGCCCGCGATACGTGCCCGACCGTGGCGGGTGAGGACTGGTCGGGACAGCTATTTGCCGGCCGTCGGCGAACCGCCGGCATGGACCACTCCGCCGACGAACTCGTCGCCGCGGCCCGCGAGGCACTCGCGAATGCCTACGTCCCCTACTCGGAGTACGAGGTGGGTGCGGCCCTCCTCGCCGGGGACGGCACCGTCTACACGGGGGCGAACATCGAGAACGCGAACTACTCGAACAGCCTCCACGCGGAGGAGGTGGCCGTCTCGCGGGCGTGGATGGACGGCGCCCGCGAGTTCGTCGCCATCGCCGTCTCCTCGGGCGTCAGGGACGGCGTCACCCCGTGTGGGATGTGCCGCCAGACGCTCGCCGAACTCTGCCCCGGCGACATGCCCGTCTACTGCGACGAGGGCGAGTCGGTGACCGAGTACAGCCTCGGTGAACTCATCCCGGCTACCATCTCGCGGGAGACGCTCGGGAAGTGAGCGGTCGGCGGCGGGAGTCGCGGACGACGCGACGGCGGGGTTTTTCCCCGACCACGACGCACTCCCGCCATGGACTCCGAGGACCCGAACGACGAGGTACAGTACCACCTCGGGGTGGGCCCGAACGACGTGGCCGGTCCCGTGCTGTTGCCGGGCGACCCGGAGCGCGTCCCCAAGATCGCCGAGGCGTGGGACGACAGCGAGCAGGTCGCCAGTCACCGCGAGTACCGGACGATGCGTGGTACCTACGAGGGCGCCCCCCTGACCTGCACGTCGACGGGGATCGGCTCGCCGTCGGCGGCCATCGCCGTCGAGGAACTCGCCCGCGTCGGGGCGGACACCTTCCTCCGGGTCGGCTCCTGTGGAGTCATCCAGCCCGGCATCGACGTGGGTGACCTCGTCATCACCACCGGCGCCGTGCGACAGGAGGGGACCAGCGGCGAGTACGTCCGCGAGGACTACCCCGCGGCCGCGAGTCACGAGGTCGTGAGCGCGCTCGTCGCCGCCGCCGAGGAACTCGGCTACGACTACCACCTCGGGGTCACCTGCTCGACCGACTCGTTCTACGCGGGCCAGTCCCGACCGGGCTTCGGCGGGTACCAGCGCCCCGACAGCGAGGCACGCATCGCCGAGTTACGGGAGGCGGGCGTGGTCAACTTCGAGATGGAGACGGCCGCCATCTGCACGCTCGCGGGGCTCTACGACCTCCGCGCGGGCGCGGTGTGTACGGTCTACGCGAACCGCGAGACGGGCGAGTTCGAACCGACGGGCGAGCGTCGCGCCGGGAGGTGTGCGAGTCGCGCGAGCGCCATCCTCGCGGAGATGGACGCCGAGGTGGAGGAGAGTGGCGCGAAGGCGTGGCACGCGGGACTCTCGCTGGATCGGTAACGCACCTCGGGAACGCACGTTTCGGCGCGGGACGAACCCCCGGCGTGACCGAGCGTCTCTACACCGACCACCCCGACATCTACGACGCCATCCAGTCGGAGTCGGACTACGACCGAGACGCGGCGTTCGTCGAGCGGGCGTGCGACCGGCACGGGACCGACGGCCGACGGGAGCCGATTCGTCCGCGTCGCCCACCACGTCCCGACCGGGGACGGCCGACTCGACTGCCGGTCGGTGACGTTCCCGCCCGACGGGGAGTGCCTCGTCTCCTCGCGACGGATGACGCCGTTCGACGACGAAGACGGCCCGGCTCTCGGTCGTCGTCGACGGCGCGACGGTGTACGACGGCGGCGACGTCGCGGGCGACGGCGTGACCACCACCGGCTGGGTCGGCGACGAGATACGCGCCGGCGACGCCCTCGCGGTAACGAGTGCCGGCTGGGTCGCCGGCGAGGAGTTCGCCGTCTACTACGAGTGGGACGGCAAGTCGTTCGTCCTGACCGGGGACTGAAAGCGGAGACAGCGGGGCCCGGTACGCCAGTTACTCGACGTCGATTCGGAGCGCCTGCGGTCGCCCCTCGCCAATGATGGGGAGCGTGACCTCGAGGACGTCGTCCTCGTACGTCGCGGTGATGCCGTCCGGGTCGATCTCCTTCGGGAAGGAGAGCCGTCGGGTGACGACACGTCGGCGGTCGTCCGTGTTCACCTCGGCCGCGATGTTGAGGTGGCCTTCGGTCCAGTCGACGTCGATGGCCTCGCGCTCGGCCTCGGGGAGTTCGGCGACGACGACGTAGGTGTCGTCTTCGCGGTACAGTTCCACCTCGTGTTGGGGGTGGTGAGTCGTCATGGAGTAGTCACCGGGGAGAGGTACGCAGACGGGGGTGAAACCGGGCCACCGTGTGTCCCGCGAGTTGGGAATCGGCGGAAGGGGGAGTGTGGGTCGACGACGCGACCGATGCCCTCGTATCGACCAGCCACGGTGCGAACGAGAACGACGGGCAGCGTACGAAGAGGCAGCTCTGTCGAAACCCCCTGGTGCCAGACACGGATGGCGTGCTGAACAGAGAGGGTGAGTTCAGCACACCAGCTTCGCGTGTTTCAGCTAGTCCTCATCGAATCAAGTGCTGGGCGTGTGTCCGGGACAACTACTCGATTTCTAGCTTACCACCTCCGCCACCCCTCTCACCGTCGTTCTCGTCCCACTCGATCTCGAATTCGATACTTCGCTCAGTCATGTTGCCAGCCGGGCCTTCGCGCTCAGCTTTGACTTCGAATGTCGGTCGGGCAGGGGGATTCAGCGTCACAGACTCGGAGCCTGCTTTCAGGGTGATCGCATCTCCACGTTCGAGATTATCCGCGACTTTTCGAAGGTACGCTGCGATCTCTTCTCGACTCTGGTCGCTCTCTGATTTGAACAGGACTTCTTCAGGCATACAGGAGATAGTACACGGCCTGCATCAATAAATGCGGCAGTCCAACTGACCGATTTGATTGAATAGGCAGATATTCTGTGCGAGATGCGTGCCCTGTATTCAGCACGACTGCTGAAACCTATCACGGTCAGAGCGCTTCAACGGAGCCGAAGAGACACGGACCGAGTTTGAAGTGGTACCGTCGCGGTGACGGTGCTCTACCACCAGCACACCCACCCGCCGCGAGCGCTAGAGCGGTGCCTTTTTCATGAACGTTTTTTGCGCGAGCGGGTCGGTTCGCCGACCCCGAGCGCAAAAAGGTTCTACTGGAACGTCCGGGACACGTCCCGGTCGTCGTAGGTCTCGCTCTCGTGCTGTTCGAACCGGCGCTCGATCTCCTCGTAGCGCTGGCGGGTCTCGTCGGTCACGGAGGGGTTGACCTCCTCCAGTGCCTGCTCGAAGTGCTCCCGCGTGATGCGGACGTTGCCGACGCTGGAACCGATGTCCTCGGGGTCGACGCTCGTGATGAGTTCGCGCGAGGCGTTCATCGCGGCCTCGCGGCAGACGGCCTCGATGTCGGCGCCGACGTAGCCCTCCATGTCGGTGGCGAGGTCGTCGAGGTCGATGTCGTCGGCCAGCGGCTTCTCGCGGGTGTGGACCTCGAGGATGGCACGCCGGGCGTCCTCGTCCGGGACGGGGACGTGGACGTGACGGTCCAGCCGGCCCGGTCGCAGGAGTGCGGCGTCGATGAGGTCCGGGCGGTTCGTCGTGGCGATGACGACGACGTCCTCCAGCTCCTCCAGGCCGTCGAGTTCCGTCAGGAGCTGTGAGACGACGCGCTCGCCGACGCCCGAGTCGCCCATGCGCTGGCCGCGCTCGCCCGCGATGGAGTCGATCTCGTCGAAGAAGATGACGGTAGGCGCGTTGGCACGGGCCTTCTCGAACACCTCACGGACGCCCTTCTCGGACTCACCGACGTACTTGTTCAGCAGTTCGGGCCCCTTGATGGAGATGAAGTTCGACTGGGCCTCGTTGGCGACGGCCTTCGCGAGCAGGGTCTTCCCGGTGCCCGGCGGGCCGTAGAGCAGGACGCCGCGTGCGGCGGCCATGTCCAGTTGCTCGAACACTTCGGGGTACTCGAGCGGCCACTGGATGGTCTCGCGGAGCCGCTCCTTGGTCGATTCGAGGCCGCCGACCTGCTCCCAGGTGACGTCCGGCACCTCGACGAACACCTCGCGGAGCGCCGAGGGCGTGATGCCCTTCAGCGCCTCCTTGAAGTCTGTCTCGGTGACGGTCATCGACTCGAGTACGTCGGCGTCGATCTGGTCCTGTTCGAGGTCGAGCTGCGGGCGGATGCGCCGCAGCGAGTTCATCGCGCCCTCCTTCGCCAGCGACTCGAGGTCCGCACCCACGAACCCGTGGGTGGACTCGGCGTACTGCTGGAGGTTCACGTCGTCGGCCAGCGGCATCCCGCGGGTGTGGACCTGGAGGATCTCGAGGCGGCCGTCGGCGTCCGGGACGCCGATCTCTATCTCGCGGTCGAAGCGGCCACCACGTCGCAGCGCGGGGTCGAGCGCGTCGAGGCGGTTCGTCGCGCCGATGACGACCACGTCGCTGCGCTCGTCCATGCCGTCCATCAGCGAGAGCAACTGGGCGACGACGCGGCGTTCGACGTCACCGCTCGTCTCGCCACGTTTCGGGGCGATGGAGTCGATCTCGTCGATGAAGACGATGGCCGGGGCGTTCTCCTCGGCCTCCTCGAACACCTCGCGGAGCTGTTCCTCGCTCTCGCCGTAGTACTTCGACATGATCTCCGGGCCGGAGATGTCCGTGAAGTACGCGTCTATCTCGTTGGCGACGGCCTTCGCCATCAGGGTCTTCCCGGTGCCCGGCGGGCCGTGCAGGAGCACCCCCTTCGGCGGCTCGATGCCGAGCTGCTGGAACAGTTCGGGGTGGCGCATCGGGAGTTCGATCATCTCCCGGACCTTGTCGAGTTCGTCGTCCAGCCCACCGATGTCCTCGTAGGCGACGGACGGTCCCTCGCCAGTGGCCGGACGGCCACCCGTGATCTGCTCGGCGGGCTTCTCGCTGACCTCGACCTCCGTCCCGTCGGTGACGACGACGGTGCCCTGCGGGTTGGTGTTGGCTATCTTGAGCGGAATCTGCTGGCCACTCATCGAGGAGAGCGGGCCGAGACCGAGCGAGAACGGCACCTGCTGGCCCTTCGTGACGGCCTGCCCGCTCAGTTTGTCACGGATGTGGGGACCGACGTTCCCGCGGATGCGGAGGTTCTGCGGGAGCGCGACGGTGATGGACTTCGCGGGCTTGACGTCGGCGGCCTCGACCTCCACCTTGTCGTCGATGCCGACGTTGGCCTCCTGTCGGAGCCGACCGTCGACGCGGACGACGCCCGCGCCCTCGTCCTCGGGGTAGCCGGGCCAGACGCGGGCCACCGCACGGCCTCCGCTGCGCCCGTCGATGACGATGTAGTCACCGTTCTCCAGTTCCATCTCGCGCATCGCGGCGCGGTCTATCGCGGCCAGTCCACGGCCGGCGTCTTTCTGTTTCAGGGGTTTGACGGTGAGTTTCATGCGTCTACCTCGACGTCGACGTCCGTGTCGCCGTCCTCCGGTACCTCGACCGTGAGGACGCCGTTGTTGATAGAGGCTCTGGCGCCCGCGGGGACCTCGAACTCGTACTGGTCGTCGCCCGCGACGACGATGACCGTCCCGTCGACCACGTCGACGGTGGCCTCACCGGGGCCGAAGTCCGCGGCCAGCACCGTCCCGTCCGCGTAGTCGTAGCGCCGGCCGAACACCGACCCGTCGACGAACCGCTGTTGGTCGTTCATACTAACCCCAAGTTAGGCGTTTGAGTATTTGAACCTTTCGTCGACAAATCGCCCGACGTGAACGGGGTGCCAGAATCAACGGTGTGATTGCGGTTCAGGCCGTCGGGGACCGCGGGCCGGCCCCGGATTGCCGGCCGAAGCGTCACCCGAAGCGGTATCCCGGCGGGGGTGGAGGTGGGGGTATGGAGACGGTCACACACGACGAACGGGAGACGGCGTACCGACGAGTTGGCGACCCCGAGGTCCTGTACGTCCACGGCAGCGGGGCCAGTCACAACGTCTGGGCGAACCAGTACGGCCGGGGGCGGGCCTCGGTGGCGCTCGATCTGAGCGGGCACGGCCGGAGCGAGGACGTGGACACGCCGTCCGGGATGGAGACGATGGACGCCTACGCCGACGACGTGGTCGCCGTCGCCGAGCGGACGGGCGCGGACGTGCTCTGCGGGAACTCACTGGGCGGCGCCGTCGCCCAGCACGTCGCGCTGGAGCGTGACCTCGACCTGTCGGGACTGGTCCTCGTCGGGACGGGACCGACCCTCGCGGTGGACGAGGGGCTCGACTCGCTGCTGGCCAGCGAGTTCGAGAAGGCTATCGACGTGCTCCACCGGCCGGACCTCCTGTTCCACGACCCGGACCCCGAGGACGTCGAACGGTCGAAGGAGGCGATGCGCGAGTGTGGACAGGCGGTCACGCTCCGCGACTTCCGGAGCTGTGACACCTTCGACAGCCGTGACCGGCTGGGCGAGGTGGACGTGCCGACGCTCGTCGTCCACGGCGAACACGACGGGATGACGCCGCCGGAACTGCACGCGGAGCTGGCCGACGGGATCCCGGACGCGACGCTCGTGGAGATCGCCGACGCGGCACACCTCCCGTTCGTCGAGCGGCCCACGGCGTTCGACGACGCCGTCGACGCGTTCCTCGACGGCCGCTGAACCGCCGAGCGGCGCCCGCGGCTCCAGCACGTCGACCCGGTAGTCGTGGCGCTCGCGGCGTCGCTCGACGGCCTGGTCGTCCACCCCGAGGACGCCATCGACGCAGGCGGTGTCGTGCTCCAGCAGGGGACGACGGAGTCGTTCGTCAGCCGCCTCGGGCGTCGGCGGGCGACGGTCGGGACGGGGGAGCCGGACCTCCGTTCTGGACGGCTCGGTCGGCCCGTGTCACCACGGTGATATCGCGGCATCGGGCCGGAACGTCCCTCATCTCGAATAGCCGGAGATAGCCGGACATCACCGGGCTTTTATTATTCAGTGGCCGTCAGGTACGAATCCATGTCCCCACCCGAGGCGCGCATCGTCGGCCCGGCGGGCGAGGCGGCGATAGCCGCCGCCGAAGAGTGCCTCGGCGGCCGCCTCCGGACGGTCGTCGTCTACGACGAGGCCGACTACGAGGTCAGGTACGTCTCGGACGTGGTGCGTGCTCAGCTCGGCGAGGCGGGAGTCCGTGAGACGGCAGCCCAGCTCCACGGCTACGTCCACCTGGACTTCGTCGAGCGTGACCTCTTCGCTGACCTGACGCCGACGGCCGGCGACGTGCGGACCACCATCACCCGGCTCGACCGGGTCACGTTCGTCCGGTACCTCGTCGAGGACGCCGGCGTGTTCCTCTCGGTCGCTCCCGACGCCGACCTGACTGCGCTCTGCGCGGCGATGGACGAAGCGGTGGAAGGAGCGCGCGATGACACTGGAGACGCCTAACGCCACGCTTATCGACGGCCCGGCCGGAGTCTGCCTGTGCCGACACGCGTAGAGTCCACCGACCCGGACGGGGTCGACTTCGGCTGGGTGATGCAGACCACGTTCGTCCTGACCGTCACCGTCGGGGCCGTCGTCGTCACGGCGGTCGCCGTGTTCTGGGGCGTCGACCTGCCGACGTGGGGCGCCCGCGCCAGTTTCGCCATCCGCGTGGGTGCGGTGGTGTGGCTGTTCACGGCCACGTTCGTCTACCTCTACGCACGTCGTCGGGCCGAGGAGGGGAAGGGGACCGGGGACGGGAGCGAGGGGACGACTCAGTCCGAGGCCGACGGCGGCCACTCCGAGACGTAGCGGAAGGGGACGCCCGCTCGCTCGGCGGTCACCGCGTCGCGTTCGCCGTCTCCGACGAAGACGGCCGTCGCGGGGTCGACCCCGAGCGCCCGACAGGTCGCCAGCAACGGTTCCGGGTCCGGTTTCTCCGTCGCCACGGAGTCCCGGCCGACGACGGCGTCACCGACGACCTGCCCGGTCAGGTCGTGCGTCGTGAGCGCCTCCCGGGCGGCACGCTCGGCGTTCAGCGTACACACCCCGACCGGTCCCTCGGGGACGGTGTCCGCGCAGGGGAGTCGCGCCGACTCGCGTGCCCCCTCGGTCTCGTGGCCCGCGATGCACTCGTTGACCGCCACGCGGTGGCCCGTCTCCTTCCCGAGTTCCCAGAGCCCCCACAGGTCGTGGCCGTCGGTGGTCACGCCCCGGTCAGCGAGGAGGCTCGCGACGTCGCGCTGGACCACAGCCCAGTCGACCGCCAGATCCACGAGCGTCCCGTCGAGGTCGAAGACGACCGCCTCGTACTCCATCAGCGGCCGTCGCCCAGCAGTTCGCGGGCGATGATCTTCTTCTGTATCTCCGTGGTCCCCTCGTAGATCTCGGTGATCTTCGCGTCGCGGTACATCCGCTCGACGGGGAAGTCGGTGGTGTAGCCGTAGCCGCCGTGGATCTGGATGGCCTCGTTGGTCACCTCCATGGCGTTGCGCGAGGCGTGGAGTTTCGCCATCGAGGCGGCCCGCGCTGGCGGTCGCCCCGAGTCGAGTTCGCGCCCCGCGTCGTAGGTCAGCAGGCGCGCGGCCTGCGTCCCGGTCGCCATGTCGGCCAGTTTGTGCCGGATGGTCTGGAACTCCGAGATGGGCTGGTCGAACTGCTCACGGTCCTGCGCGTACGATTTCGCCTCGTCGAGCGCCGACTGCGCGAGGCCGACCGCCTGCGCAGCGATGGCGACCCGCCCGCCGGTGAGCGAGTGCAGCGCGGCCGACAGCCCACGGCCCTCCTCCGTGAGGCGGTTCTCCTCGGGGACGCGCAGGCCGTCGAACATCAGCGTGGTGGTGTCGCTGGCCCGCAGGCCGAGTTTGGCCTCCTTCTTCCCCACCTCGACGCCCGACTGGTCCTTCTCGAAGAGGAACTGCGTGATGCTGCTGGGGTCCTCGGGGTCGGTCTTGGCGAAGACGACCCCGACCTCGCCACGCTCGCCGTTCGTGATCCACTGTTTCTTCCCGTCGATGACGTACTCGTCGCCCTCCTCGCGCGCGACCGTGGACATCCCCGCGGGGTTCGACCCGGCCTCGGGTTCAGAGAGACAGAACATCCCGACGGGCCGGCCGGTGGCCATCTCGGTGAGGTACCGCTCGTGGTGGGCCTCGGAGCCGAACTCGCGGATGCAGGAGGCCGCGAGCATGTGGACGCTCGCGGCGGTGGCGACGGCGAGCATGCCGTACGCGAGTTCCTCGTTGACGATGGCGTAGGTCAGGCCGTCGGCGTCGTAGCCCCCGTACGCCTCGGGGATGGTGAGCGAGAGCAGGTCGAGTTCGCCCAGTCGGTCCCAGATGCCCTCCGGGAACGTCTCCGTCTCGTCTGCCTCGGCGGCGACGGGACGTATCTCCTCGACGGCCAGTTCGCGGACCGTCTCCCTGACCGCCTCCTGTTCGGGCGTGAGTTCCATACCGTGGCGTGGGACGGGGGAGGCAAAAACTGCGTGGGAAGGGAGGCGTGAGCGAGCGCCAGCGAGCGAACGCCTCCATCGGCGAACGGCGAGCGGAGGGAGCCGTGGGCCGGAACGCGCGAGCCTGCGGCACCTCGACGACCCACACGCGCGACCCCGTCAGACGGCCACAGCCCGGTTCAGGCCTGCCGGACACCGTCCGGCGTCGTCCGCCCCGTGAGTTGCGGCCGGAACTCGAACCGCGCACCCCCGTCGGCTCCCTCGGTGAGCGAGACGGACCAGCCGTGGGCCGTGGCGATGTGTTCGACGACGACGAGCCCCCACCCGACGCCGTCGTCGGCGGTGGTGTAGCCCCGTCTGAACACCCGTTCGCGCTCGTCGGGCGGGACCCCGTGGCCGTCGTCCTCGACGTAGAACCCGCCACTCTGGAGCGGGCCGACGGTCACGCGGACGGCCTCGCCACCGTGGTCGACGGCGTTCGACAGGAGGTTCGCGAGCAGCTGGTGGAGCCGGTCCGGCGCGGCGTCGACGGTGCCGTCCTCGACCCCGAGCGTCCCGCCGGACGCGCCGAGTTCCGCCCAGACCGAGTCGGCGGCCGCGGCCAGTTCGACGGGTTCGGTCTCCTCGACGGCCGACCCGTGCCGGGAGAGTTCGAGCATGTCGGCGATGAGCGTCTCCATCCGGTCGAGCCCCACCGCCGCCCGGTCGAAGTCCGCGTCCCGACCGGTCTCGCGTGCCAGCGCGAGGCTCCCGGCGACGACGTTCAGTGGGCCGCGCAGGTCGTGGCTGAGGACCCCCGCGAACTCCTCGAGCCGGCGGTTCTGCGTCTCCAGTTCGCGCTGGCGGCGGCGCGCCGTCGTCACGTCCCGGGCGGCGACCAGTCCGGCAGGCTCCCCGTCGACCGGGATGCTCCGGTCGGTGGCCTCCAGTTCGCGGACCGTCCCGTCGGCGGTGAGGACGCGGAACTCGAACTCGGGGTCGAGGTACTCGCCGGCGATGCGGGCGGCGACCCGACGCTCGAACCGCCGGCGGTCGTCCGGGTGGACGAAACACCACGGCTCGCTCCCGACCAGTGCCTCCCGGTCCCTGCCGGCGAGGTCGCAGGCCCGGTCGTTCGCGTAGAGCACCGACTCGCGGTAGAGCAGGATGGCGTCGCGACTCCCCTCGACCATCGCGCGGAACCGCTCCTCGCTCTCCTCCAGCGCCCGACGCGACCGGGCCGTCTCGATGGCGTTGTGCACCCGACGGGCGAGCACCCGGAAGTGGTCCAGACCCTCCCCCTTCCGGAGGTAGTCGGTGACCCCAGCGGCGATGGCGCGCCCGGCAACCGCCTCGCTCCCGCGGGCCGTGTAGAGGACGAACGGGACGTCCTCGCCCGCCGCCCGGATGGCCTCGAGGAACTCGATACCGTCCGTATCCGGCATCTCGTAGTCGCTCACCACGCAGTCCACCCCACCGATGGCGAGCCGTTCGACGCCCTCGGCGGCGGCCCCGACCGTCTCCACCCGCAGGTCGTCGTGGCGTCCGAGCGCCCGCGCCACCACCCGCGACATCGCAGCGTCGTCGTCGACGTACAGGACCGTCGCCTCACCCGTCATAGCGTCGGGAAGGTCCCGTCAGCTATATAACACGGGCCCACCCCTCACGCCTCGACTGATAGGACTTCGTGAGTGTCTCGGCCGCGTCTCAGTCGCGCAGGAACGCGACCACCGTGTCTGGGTCGGCGTCGAACCCGCCCGCCTGCGCGGCCGTCGGTGACCCGCCACCGCCACCTCCGAACTCGTCGGTCACCCTGTCGGCCACGTCGCCGGCGTCCACCACGCCGTCAGTGGCCACCGCGAGGCTCCCGTCGCCCACGAGCGCTACGACGTTCGCGGCGTCACCGGCGAGTGACCGGGCCTGTTCCATCAGCGCGTTCGCGTCCAGTGCGACGTGGCCGACGAGCCACTCGGCGCCGTCGCGTGCCACCGTCTCCGAGCGCAGCGCCGCCACGCGGGCCGCGACGAGGCGTGACTCGAGGTCCGCCACCTCCGTCTCGAGTGCCTCGCGCCGCTCGCGCGCACGCTCGACGGCCTCGGGCAGGTCCGTCACCGCCACGCCGAGGCCGCGGGCCGCGTCGTAGGCCGCCCGCCGCTCGGACGCTCGCCGCTCGATGCCCGCCGGGCCGACGGCGAACTCGACGCGGGTCCGTCCCTCGCCGGGGTTCGACCGCCCGAGGACCGTCACCGGGCCGATCTCGCGGGTGTTCGCGACGTGCGTGCCGCCACAGGCCGCCCGATCCCACGGGTCGTCGCCCCCGGTCGCCGGACCGATCTCGACCACCCGGACGCTGTCGGCGCCGGCGACACCCTCCTCGGTCTTGGTGTTGAAAGCCACCGACGCGTCGGCGAGGGCGTCCTCCCGGGGGACCGCGCCCCACGTCACCTCGCGACCCTCCCAGACCACGCGATTGACGAGCCGCTCCAGCTCCACCAGCGCCGCGTCGTCCACCTCGCTCGACGTCTCGAAGTCCACCCTGACCTTCTCCCGGGCCGGGTCGGGGGTGGCGTGGTCCCGGTCGGGGTCGGCCTCGATACCGAACCCGGCGTATCCGAGGTCGTCGAACAGGCGCCGGCCCGCCCCGTAGAGCGCGTGGCTGGCGGTGTGAGCGCGCTGGCAGTACCGGCGGAACTCGGGGTCGACCCGGCAGGCCACCTCGCGCCCCTCGGCGACCGGTTCGGCGAGCGTGTGGACCACCTCGCCGTCACGCGACTGTACGTCGAGGACCTCGACACCGGCGACGGTACCGCGGTCGGCTGGCTGGCCACCACCTTCCGGGTAAAAGTACGTCTCCGAGAGGACGACCGACTCGCCGCCCGACTCGACGCGGGCGTCGAAATCGAGCGTGTACGGTTCGGCGGAGGCTCGCGACTCCATCGACATGGTCGGGGTGACGAGCGCCTGGAGAAAAGGGTTACCGCCGGGAACCGTCGTCGGGCCTCACGCTTCCTCGGCCAGCTGGACGCTCAGTCGCTCCTCGAGCGCGCTGATGAGCGACCCGCCGATGCCGGCCCGGTTCGCCCGGCCCTGCTCGACGGCGAGGATGTCGGCCTCGTCGACGCCCATCTCGCCGGCGAGTTCGTCCGCCTGCAGCCCCGCCTCCTGCCGGGCCGCCTCCAGTCGCTCGCCGTAGCCACGGACGAGGTACGGGAGCGGGTCGTCGTCGTAGTCGGTACCGTGTTCCTCCCAGTGCTTGGAGTCACCCTTCTGGGCGTCGCTGAGCTTCGCGATGTTCTGGGCGGCGCGCTTCTTCCGGTTCGGTTCGCTCTCGTCGCGGCTCCCGCTGCTCCGCGAGCGCTCCTCCTCGTCGCCGTGCCGCGCACACTCCGCACAGACCTGGAGTTTCGCGCCGGCGACGTTCGCCGTCCGCAGGTCGCGTCCCTCCGCGCCGCAGAGTTCGCAGGCACCGCCGGAGTCGCCACCGATACCCCCGGTCGAGTACTTCGCCATGCCACGCAAGAGTCGGTACTGACACTTCAACCCCGCGTTCGTCCGAGAAACCGCACCCGCGCCGGGAGCGAGGTCTAGTCGGCCCTGTCAGATGCCAGCCGTGAACGGCTCGAACTCGTCGATACGCGCGGCGAGCGTGCCCTTCAACTGCGCCACCTCGTCGAGGTCGGTCCAGTCGATCACCTCGACGGGCGTGTGCATGTAGCGGTTCGGCAGCCCGATGTCGAGCGTCGGCGTACCGCCACGTGAGGTGTAGAACGCGACGGCGTCCGTCCCGCCGGGGCCGCCCGAGGCGGCGAGCTGGACGTCGATGCCCTCGTCGCCGGCGACCTGCCGACCTGCCGCGACCAGTTGCGGGTGGTTCTGGGTGCCGCGGGCGATGACCGGGCCGCCCCCGAGGTCGTGCGGCGTCGTCTTGTCCTGCGGCGCGCCGGGGTAGTCGAGCGCGTGACACACGTCCGTCGCGATCATCACGTCCGGGTCGAGGTCGAACCCGACCATCGTCGCCCCGCGCAGGCCGACCTCCTCCTGCACCGTCGAGACGGCGTAGACGGTGGCCTCGGCGCCAGCCTCCACCGCTCGGCGGAACCCCTCGGCGGCGGCCCACGTCCCGGTCCGGTTGTCCATCCCGCGGGCGGCCACCCGGTCGCCCTCAAGTTCCTGCACGTCCGAACTGAAGGTGATCGGGTCACCCACCTCGACGAGTTCCTCGGCGGCCTCGCCGTCCGCAGCGCCAACGTCGACGAACATGTCGGTCACCTCGGGCTGTTTCCCGTTCTCGTCGTCCGGGTCCCGGAGGTGGATGGCGTCCTGCCCGACGACGCCGGGGAGCGGGCCGTCGCTCGTGTGGACGGTGACGTGCTGGCCCCGCGTCACCGTCTTGTCGGCCCCGCCGATACGAGAGAGCTTGAGGAAGCCCTCCTCGGTCACGTCGCGGACCATCAGCCCGATCTCGTCGCCGTGGCCGGCCAGCGCCACCTCGGTGTCGCTGTCGCCGCCCTCGTAGACGGCGACGGCGTTGCCGTAGGCGTCGGTGTGGACCTCGTCGGCGTACGGTTCGACGTACTCGAGCCACACCTTCTGGCCCGGCGCCTCGAACCCCGACGGCGATGGCGTCGTCAACAGGTCGTAGAGGAACTGTCGTTGCGCGTCGTCCATATCTCGGTTCACGGTTGCGACGCCTTTCAATACCGCGGAATGCCCGCCCCTCGGCGCCCGAACCGATAAGCCCCCGGCCGTCGACTGCCCGGATATGGAACTCACCCTGCTGAAACTGAACGTGGACGGGTCGACGTTCACCGCGAACGCCCCCTTCTCGGGGGAGGACAGCGATGCCGACGCGACCGACGAGACCGACGTCACGGTCGGCGAGGACGTGCGCGAGGGCGACGAGGAGGGCCGGGGCAAGGCACCGTTCGTCGCCGCCGTCGTCGGTCTCCTGTTCCTGCTCGGGGCAGCCGTCGTCGCCCGGCGCTACCTCGCGGAGGACGGCCTCGACGGCGCCGACGTGGAGATAACGGAGGCGGTGGCGGGCGAACTCGGCGAGGAGTAGCCGCCCGCACACGCCGCACAGACCCGGCGGGTGGTGTAGCCCTCCTCGGGGGTGAACGTCGTCACCCGGGTCGTCCCGGCCGACCCGCCGCGGGAACCACACGACGAACAGGTCCCGGTATCGACCACGCCACGGCGACTCACCACGAGCGGCAACAGCCCAACGGTGATGCAGACGAACACCAGCAGCGCCGAGGCGGTCGCCACGGCCCGAGCGTGCGATCTCATACCACAGACGAGTGAGTCGCACCACCAAATAATTGCGTGCTAGTACTAAACAGTAATAAAAGACTAACAGTCGGGAGTGGTCAGCCGACCAGCGCCGCGACCAGGTCCCGCACCGCCGCGAGTTCGTCGTCGTTGACCGTGTGGCCCATCCCCTCGTAGATGCGCTCGTCCACCTCGCAGCCGAGCGACTCGAACACTTGCCGGGTCTCGTGGACGCGCTCCTCCGGGATGTGCGGGTCGCGGTCGGAGCAGCCGAGGAAGACGGGGGTGCCGTCCATCTCGCCCTCGTACGCGTCCTCGTCGATATCGCTCCCGATGAGGCCACCAGAGAGCGCCGCGACCCCGCCGTAGCGCTGGGGGTTTCGAGCGGCGAACTCGGTGGCGAGACAGCCACCCTGCGAGAACCCCATCAGGACCGTCCGCTCGGCCGGGACGCCGGCGTCCCGCAGGTCCTCGAGGATGGCCGCGAGTACCCCGAGCCCGGACGAGCGGCCGGGCTCGTTCTGCTCGACGGGTGCGAGGAACGAGTTGGGGTACCAGGTGCGGGCGGCCGCCTGCGGGGCGACGTAGACGACGTCCTCGATACCGATGTCGCTCGACATCGCGAGGATGCTCTGGGCGGTGGCGCCGCGGCCGTGGACCATCACCACGGCCGCCTCGGCCTCCGCGGGTGGTACGCCAGCCATCGGTCGGTCCTGCCCAGCGTGTGGGTCGTCCCCGGCGTGGCCGAGGCTCATCGGCCCACCCGGGTGCGGACGGTGGGCGCGCGGTCCGGATGGCGGTGGGCGTCGGTGTTTCGGGTCACTGTCCGACGTAGGGCGCGCCGCCGGATGAACGTTCGCGGGCACGGCCGTCAGCGGGTGACACCGGCGTCACTGGGAGACGGAAGGGCTTTGCACACGCCTCCGCTATTCGTGGTGTGAGTCTCTTTCGCGTGGTCCGTGCGGTCGCCGACGCCTCCGGCGAGGGCGCCGTCGACTGGCGTGCCGTCTCGGAGGCTGCCAAGGCCGCCACCAGTCCGGGGTCGCTCGCGCTGACCGACGAGCAGCGGGCGGGGTACGCCCGCGACGTCGAGGACGCCCGTGACCGGGTCCGGACGGTCACGGGCATCGGCTTCGACCTCCCCGAGACCGTCGAGGTACAGCACCGCCACCACTGGATCGACGCCAACGTCGCCACGTTCGAACGAGTGATGGAGCCCCTCGCCGACGAGGTCGGTCCGCTCCCCGGTCTCGCGCGGTCGATGAACAGCGGGACGATGGCCATCTCACTGGCCTTCCTCGCGAACAACGTCCTCGGGCAGTACGACCCCCTCCTGCTGGCGGAGGGTGAGCCACACAAGCTCTACTTCGTGCACCCGAACATCGAGAAGGTGGCCCGGAGCTTGCGGGTCGACGCGCCCCGGTTTCGCCGCTGGATCGCCTTCCACGAGGTGACCCACGCGGCCGAGTTCGGTGCGGCGCCGTGGCTCCCCGGCAGACTGGAGGCCGCGATGCAGGAGGCCATCGAGGGACTCGGCGAGGGCAAACTGGACCGCGAGGCGATGCGCGAACTCGACACCACCATGACCGCCGTGGAGGGCTACGCCGAACTCGTGATGGACCGCGCGTTCGACGGCGAGTACGCCGACCTCCGCGCGAAGCTCGAGGCACGACGCCGTGGCCGCGGCCCCATCGCCCGCCTGATGCGCCGGTTCCTCGGCCTCGGCATGAAGCGCCAGCAGTACGAGCGCGGCAAGGCCTTCTTCGACGCCGTCGCCGACGCGCGCGGCGTCGAGGCCGCGAGCGTCGTCTGGTCGGACCCGGAGTTCCTGCCGACGAGCGAGGAACTGGACGACCCGTCGCGGTGGCTGGCGCGGGTCCCGGTGTAGACGCGACGACACCGTTCTCGGCGTGCTCGACCGCCGAGCGACGGCCCCAGCCCTCGTCGGCGGCTCCCGGTTCCGTATCGCCACATACGGTTCATGTCGCTGTGACCTCCGGACCGAGCGAAACGGGGGTTTCATGCCCGAGGGTCTCTCACTCCCGCGCATGAGCCTCGAACTCGAGCACGAGTGCCCCGAGTGCGGCGAGACGCGCACGTTCTGGAAGGTGGCCAGCATGGAGGTCCACCTCGGGACCAAGATGAAGTGGGACTGCCCGGAGTGCGACTACGGCTTCGTCCAGATCGACGGCAACGTCGACTCCTCTGCGGTCTGACCCCCGCATCGGACCTTCCTCACGTGGTGACAGCGGCACCCCTCGCCGCTTCGCCCAGGCCTACCCCTCGGCCAGTCCAACGACCCCCGATGACCGACCAGATGCGCGCGGTCGAAGTTGCAGCGGCCGGCGAACCGTTCGAACTCGTCGAGCGTCCCGTCCCGGAACCCGACGAGGACGAGGTCAGAGTGGCGGTCGAGGCCTGCGGAATCTGTCACAGCGACGCCTTCGTCAAGGAGGGGACCTACCCGGGCGTCTCGTACCCCCGGACCCCCGGCCACGAGATCGCAGGGCGCGTGGACGCCGTCGGCGCGGACGTCGACCACTGGGACGAGGGCGACCGCGTCGGCGTCGGCTGGCACGGCGGGCACTGCTTCACCTGCGATGCCTGTCGCCGTGGCGACTTCCAGGGGTGTGAGAACGCCGGTATCACCGGCCTCACGTTCGACGGCGGCTACGCGGAGTACGCGACGGTCCCCGCCGAAGCGGTCGGCGCCATCCCCGAGGGGCTCGACGCCGTGGACGCGGCCCCGCTACTCTGTGCCGGCATCACGACGTTCAACGCGCTGCGGAACACCGACGCCCGCCCGGGTGACCTCGTCGCGGTACAGGGCGTGGGGGGCCTCGGTCACCTCGCCATTCAGTACGCCCACGCGGCCGGGTTCGAGACGGTGGCGCTCTCACGCTCTCCGGACAAGGAGGAGCTGGCCCTCGACCTCGGCGCCGACCACTTCGTCGACACGAGCGAGACGGATGCCGGCGAGGCACTGCAGTCGATGGGTGGCGCGCGGGTGGTGCTGGCCACCGCTCCCGCGGCGGACGCCATCGCCAGCGCGGTCGGTGGGCTGGGCCGCGACGGTGAGGTCGTGGTCGTCGGCGTCCCGGGCGACGAAGTACCCGTCGACGCCGGCCACCTCGTCGGGACCCGCGGCGCCGTGAAGGGGTGGTCCTCCGGCCACGCGAAGGACTGGGAGGATACCCTCGAGTTCAGCGACCTCCGGGACGTGACCCCCGAGGTCGAGACCTATCCGCTGGCGGAGGTCGACGTGGCGTACGACCGGATGATGCAGAACGAAGCGCGGTTCCGGGTCGTCCTGGAGCCGTAACGCGACCCGTCGGCTCGGGCCGATTCTCCCGACTCTCCCCCGCTCGTGAGCGCTGGGCCCCCGAGCAGGGGCGCTCGTACTCGACTGATAAATCGCATGGCGCGATAGGAAATCGGCGTCTCCGGCGAGTCGGTCGCTCGGAGTAGACCGGCGCGAGCGTGCCGCTCGCGTCCGAAACCGTGGGCCGGGCGATTCGGTCCGACTCCGTCGACCAGCCCAACGGCTACGCGGGCGTGTCGAGAGCCGAGGCGGTCGAGTCTGCCGTCGTCTCCGTCGTGTTGTCGGTTGTCGAGGGACTCGTCTCCGGAGTCTTCCCCGCACTCGCGCAGAGGACCGTCACGGTGTAGTCGATGGTCCCGTGGAAACCACCGTCCGTCCCGTCGACCACGACGGTCAGGTCGACTTCGTGGTGACTCCGCCCCGACCGCTGCCCGCAGTCGACGGTACCGCTCACCAGCCCCGTCCGCCGGGGTGCTACGTGCGTCGTGCTCACGGCGGACACGTCTGGCGACGTCCCGTCCGGGACCCTCGCCGTCACGCGCAGCGTCGTGTCGCCGAAGCGGTTGTAGACGCCGAACAGTGCGACGCGCTGGTTCTCGACCGTGACCGGTTCCTCGCGGGGACTCCACTCGGCGGGCCAGTCGGGTCGCGTCCCCTGCGAGCCGGGGTCGGCGAGGCCGACGAACGCGTCCTCGTGGTCGACGACGGCCACCGACACCCCACGGTCTAGCTCCGCCGCGCTGAACCCGCCGGTCCCGAACGCCAGCGCGAGCGCCGCGAACGTCGCCACCAGGAGCCAGACGCGCCGGTCCATCTACTCACCTCGCAGTTCGGGTGGTCGTTCGTGGCCGCCGAGCAGGCTCTCGTGCTGGTAGTAGTAGTTCGCGGCCGCGCTCACGAGGAACGCGACGACGGCGAAGATGCCCACTCCGACGCCCGAGAGCGCACCGAACGGTGTCACGCCGAGCGCGACGGCCACGAGCACGGCCAGCGACACCCCACCGAGCGCGAGGTAGTACTCGCTCCACGGGATGTCCGCGCCGGGGACGACCTCGAGGTAGATATCGAGTTCGTCCGCGCGGTCGGTCAGTTCGACCTCTCGGCGCTCTACCTCCACGACGCCCGTCTCCTCCAGTTCGGGGACGTGCGTCTGCTGGAGCGCGTTGTACACCCGGCGGCGCTGTTTCGAGGTCACCTCCTCGACCGACACCTCGTTCTCCCACGCGGCGACCTGCGTCGCGAGGTTCCCCACGTCCACCGCCCCCTCGCGGTGCTTGAGGTGGTGGAGGGCGAACCGGCGCCGCCGGTTGCGCAGGATGTGGAACAGCTCGTCACGGTCGATCCCGTCCGGTTCCTCCGGCTGACTGTCCGGCTTCGGGCCGACCGACTGTGATTTCGTCGTACTCAATCTACTCTCCCCCCTTTCGGGCCGCGTCAGACAATCATTGTCTGACTTACACCTTGAATCTACGGTTGGCTTTCACGGGGCAAAGAAAGTAACAAACGATTATCACTCGCATAACGGACAGTAAGTCGGTCCTTGTGGGGGATTCAGGGTCGCGTTGTGGTGCCGATTCGGGTATCACAACCGGGGCATGAGGCCCCAGCACTCGGGCTCAATCGGGGGCAGTGGGCCCCTCAATCTGCTCATGTAAACGGGGGTAGGGTGGAATGGATGGGATGTCGCGTGCCTCCCGGCGTGGGAGGTGTGGGATGCAACCAAGGTGAAATCGACAATGGTGAAACGACGCAAGGTTCTGATCGGTGCGGGAGCATTGTTCGCTGGAAGTTCGGCTGCGGTTGGGACGGGCGCTCTGTCTCAGGCGTCTGTCGACAGAGGGATTAGTGGCCGTATCGCGAACGACACGAACGGCTACGTCAGCCTCAAGAAGGGATTCGACAACGGTGATCACGTCAGCTTCGGCGAGGGGGGCGAGCTGTCGCTCAACTTCGGCAACCTAGGTGCCGACGGGGCTGGCCTGAATGCCGACTCAATCAACTACTTCGACTCGGTCTTCCGCGTGGAGATCAACGACGACGACGAGGGGCCCACTGGGGAGTACCAGAGCGAAGACGGTGAACCGACAATGAACGAGCCAGAGAACTACTACTTCTGGGTCACCGAGAACCTCGGACAGTACAACGATAACATCGACTTCTATCGCGCGGGGGGACGACAGAGCTCTATCGTCGGACCAGAGAACGCTCAGCAGCCGAACTCAGACAACGCGGGCTTCTGGGTCGGAGTCTGTATCGATCTCGACGACGAGGGCTTCGATGCTGGGGATGCGTTCGATATAGAGGACGCCTTCACGGTCCACGTCTCTGACAAGCCACCCGAGACCGATAGCTGACCCATCCAGAAAGAGTCGGGAGCATCGCCGCAGTTTTTAATATATGAGTAGTGATACTAGACATCAAGTAGACGACGCTCGTGTCTTAGACAATACGAGGACTTCCTGATGGGCGGAACAGAGCGTATCGGGAGCATGTTGGAGACTGGGGGACTCATGCTCGTCGCCGTGCTATTCGTTGGTCAGCTATTCGGCGTCCCGTTCGGAATCGGCTTCGTCGAGACCGGGAGCATGGCGCCCACGTTACAGCCAGGTGATGGGTTCGTAGCCCTCCCCCCCGCGCTGCTCGGGGGCGTCGACAGTGGGGATGTGGTGACGTTCCGGGCCGAAGTGATAGAAGACGGACGCCTCACGACACACCGGGTCGTGAGCGAACGCTCAGGAGGGTATATTACTGGTGGTGATGCAAACCCGTTTACCGACCAGCAGGCTGGTGAACCGCTCGTAAGTCGGCAGGAGATAGCTGCAGAGGCTGTCCAGATAGGTGGGAGTGTATTGGTGATTCCGTTCGTCGGTAGGGTCGCCGCCGAGTCCACATCTTTATTGTTGTCTGTCGGTCGTCCGCTCGGTCTGAGTGACCAACAGGTCGCCGTGTTCATCCTCGTCGCTGCCATCGCCGCGTACTTTCTTGACGAGTCCGAGGCCACGGGCGAGAAGCGGACTGACCGCTCGACCGGACGCGCGACTGGCTTCTCCGGCCTCCTGCTCGTCGGCGGTGCAGTCGCGCTCGTGCTCGCTACGGCCACGATGAGTATGACAGCTGCGACCGGCGCGATTGCCCTCCCGTACGACAGCGTGGCCCCGGCAGAGGCAGGACAGGGCGGCATCCCGGCCGGCACGACGGCAAACGCCTCGGTGGAGCTCCAGAACGGCGGGCTCGTCCCGATGACGGCCGTACTCAGCACGTCGAACCCGAACGTCGAACTCGCACAGGAGCGCGTCTCACTATCCCCGCGCGGGAACGCGTCCGTGAACGTGAGCATCACCGCTCCGAGCGAACCCGGGAGTTACGAGGTGACCGTCGAGCGAAAGCAGTACCTCGCGATCCTCCCCGTCGGTGTGCTCGGCGAACTCTCCGCGGTGAGCCACTGGCTCGCGGTCGCGGCCGTGGACCTCCTGCTCGCACTCGGCGTGGCTGCTATCGGTGCGAAGCTCGTCGGTGGGGGGCGGCTCCGACTGCGGCCGACGCGCTCGCTCCCGGTCGAAGTGGGGACCGCTCGCTGGGTTCGGTCGTTCTATCGGGACCGATGAGTGTCTCCACGACCACAGAGTCATATAGCTCGACTTACAACTCCGTGCCATGACCGGGGGGTTGCGGGCACGGGCACTACTGAACAGCCAGTTCGAACTCGTCGTCGCCGTCCTCGTCGTCCTCGCCGCCGTCGGCGGGTTCCTCGCCTACGGCGCGTACGCGCAGCCGAACACGACGACGGAGACGAACGAGGTGACCGTCTGGGCGCCGAACGGCACGTTCACGCACGGGTCGACGGTCACCGACAACGAGAGCAAGCTCGCGGGGGTGTTCGAGCCCGGCCAGTCGGTGGCGAACCGAAGCGTCTACTACGGGTCGATAATGCCCGAACTGTCTGGCGAGTTCGGGTTCCAGTACGCGGCCGAGTCGGGGGAACTGAACGCCACCATCGAGCGGACGCTGGTGATACGGAGCGTCGGGCAGGCCCGCGAGGGGAGTACGGAGTACTGGCGCGAGACCGAGCGGCTCGGCCGCGGGAGTGCGACCCTCTCGCCCGACGAGGCCGCGCGCGTCCCGTACGCGGTGAACGTGAGCGCGGCGCGGGAACGGGCCGACACGATACACGAGCGGCTGGGCGACCCCGGCCAGACGCGGGTGAGCGTCAACGTCACGGTCGCGCTCTCGGGGACCGCGGGCGGGGAGGAGGTGGACCGGACGCTGGAGTACGCGCTCCCGCTCGCCCTCGAGGGGCAGGTCTACCGCGTCGGGCCGGTGACCGAGGTCGCACCCGTCACCCGCACCGAACGCGTGACCGTCACGCAAGAGCCCGGTCCGCTCGGTGCCTACGGGGGACCGGGACTCCTCGCGCTGTCGCTCGTGGGGCTGGTCGGGCTCGCCTACGCGCGGTACGACGGTCGACTCGGACTCGACGAAGCGGAGCGGACGTGGCTGGCCTACCGCGACGACCGAAGTGACTTCGACGAGTGGATCTCCACCATCCGTCTGCCCGAGGAGGCCCGCGAACTCCCGGTCGCGGAGGCCGACGCGCTCTCGGACCTCGTGGACTTCGCCATCGACACGGACAACTCGGTGCTGGAGGCACCCGGCAGCGGGAGTTACCACGTCGTCCACGACGGCTACCGCTACACGTTCGAGGCGCCGCGGGACCCGACGCTGACGACGACGGACACGACGGACGCGGCGAGCGCGACCGAGCCCGCGCCGAACCCGAACCCTGGCGGGGCGGGGATGCTCCGAGGTGGCGCCGCCGCGGACGCCGACGCCGGAACGGGTCCGACCTCGACCGACGCGGCCGAGTCGAGCGGTGGCGGTGGGGTGGACGACCTCCGGTCGCTCAGGGGGGTCGGCCCGACGTACGCGGCGCGGTTGCGCGAGGCTGGTATCGACGGGCCGGCGGACCTCCTCGAGGCCGACCCGGACCGGGTCGCCGAGGAGGCCGGCATCCCGACAGAGGGGGTCGAGACCCTCGTCGAGCGAGCGAGGAACCTCGTGGAGCGCGACCCCTCGGCCGACGGAGGAGACGGCGGGACGACCGAGTGAGGCGCTCGCCAGCCGATTATCAGCCCTGAGTATCGGGCACGAACCCTTTTGAGAAGATAGCGGAAACGCGGTGACATGTTCGGACAGTTCCGTCGGCGGGCACGGGCGGCCCTGGACGCGTGGCGGACGGCCGAGAGGGCGGTGGGAGACACGCGGGGCGGGCGCGAATCGGTCGCCCGTTCCGACGGTGGCGTCGACGTGAAGACGGGAGACCCGACCGACCACTCCACGCCGGGCCCCGACGCGACGCCGGGAGACGACGAGCACGCCGGCAACCCGGCCGACGGTTCGACCGCCGGTGGGAAGCAGTCGGACCTCCTCGACACGGAGACGCTGCTGGACGCCGTCCCCGTCTGCGTGTTCGTCCTCTCGCCGGAGCGGGAGGTCCGGCACTGGAACCGGGCCGCCGAGGAGCTCTGTGGGACGCCACGCGACCAGGTGGTCGGCACCGACGAGGTGAGCGTCGCGTTCTACCAGGACGGCCGTCGGGCGATGACGCTCGCGGACAAGGTGGTGGAGGCACCCGAGTCGGCCGACACCGAGTACGGCGTCGCTCGTTCCAGCGACGTCTCCTACACCCGCTACGAGGACACGAGCACGATGGTGGACGCGCGGGGCCACGAGGTGGAGATCTGGTTCACCGCCCAACCGGTCTACCGCGGTGGCGAGTTCGCGGGCGTGGTCGAGATGGTCCACGACCGGAGCGACGACGTGCGCGAACGGGAGGCCGTCGAGGAGCTGGTCGGGGAGGTGACCGACACGCTGGCGGCACTGGGCGACGGCGACCTCTCGGCGCGGGCGAGTGCGACGGGCGTCGACACGGGCGCGCTCGACGCGGACCTGCTGACGGTCCTCGAACAGGTGAACGAGACGGCGGCGGGGCTGGAGCGCATCGCCGAGAGCGTGGAGACGACCACCGAGCGACTCGCCGACCGTATCGACGCGGCCGTCGAGCGGGCCGGCGCTATCGACGAGCGGACGGGGGACCAGCACGCCGCGCTGACGGCGACGCTGGAGGAGGTGGGCTCGTTCGAGCGACGGATGTCGTCGATGGCCGACGCGGCCGAGCGGGTGGCCGCCAGCGCCGAGGCGGTCCGCGAGTCCGCCGCCTCGGGGAGTCTCGCCGGCGAGGAGGCCCGCGAGGCGACCGACCGCATCGTCGAGTCCGGCGAGCGAGTCGCCGACCGGATGGCCGAACTCGAGGAGCACGTCGAGAACGTCGTCGAGGTGGTCGAGGTCATCTCGGACGTGGCCGAGCGGACGAACCTGCTCGCGCTGAACGCGAGCATCGAGGCGGCCCGCGCCGGCGGCGAGGGCACCGGGTTCGAGGTGGTCGCCCGCGAGGTGAAGACGCTGGCCGAGGAGACCCGGACCCGCACGACGGAGATACGCGACGAGGTCGAGACCATCCGCGAGCACACCGACGAGACGGTGGCGGCCGTTGAGGACTCGAACGACCGCATCGACGGGGCCGGCGAACACATCGAGGCGGCGCTCGACGGCCTCGAGGCCGTGACCCACGAGGCGAAGGGTGCCGCCGCCGGCATCGAGGAGGTGGCCGAGGACACCGAGGCGAACGCCGAGCGCGTCGTCGAGGTGCGCGAGGAACTGGAGACGGCGGCCGACCGGAGCGACGAGGTGGCCGCCGAGTCCGCCGAGATCGCCACCGTCGCCAGCCAGCAGGCGGCCGCCGTGGAGGAACTGGCGGCGGCCGTCGCCGAACTCACCGAGGCCGACGCCGACGCCGACCGCGCGGACTGAGCCGCTCGGTCACTCCTCGGGCTCGAGTGCCTGCCACGAGAGTCGCGGGTTCCGCGCGGCGCTCGCCTGATCGATGCGCCCGGCCGCGGTCCGTTTCGGCGCCTCGGCGAGTGATTCCTCGCTCTCGCCGACGACGGCGTTGAACGCCTCCGCGAGCTGGTCGAGCGACCGCTTGCTCTCGACCTCGGTCGGTTCGGTCATCAGCGCCTCGTGGACCGTCTCGGGCCACTTCGTCGTCGGCGGGTGGACGCCGTGGTCCAGCATCTTCTTCGCCACGTCCGCGGCGTCCTGGTCACCAGCGCTGGCGACGAACTCGTGGTGGAACGGGCCGTACGGCACCTCGTACTCCACCTGCGAGGCGAGGTAGTTCGCGTTGAGGACGGCCTTCGCGGAGGCGTCCGCCAGCCCCTCGTCGCCCAGCCGTCGGATGTAGGCGTACGTCTTGACGAGGACGAGCCAGTTGCCCAGATAGCCGTGGACCTTCCCGATGGAGCGCTCGGGGTCGTAGAGTTCGTAGCCGCCGTCAGTGGCCCTGACGTGCGGCCGCGGCAGGAACTCCGCGAGTTCCGAGACGACGCCGACCGGCCCCGCGCCCGGCCCACCGCCGCCGTGCGGGGTGGCGAACGTCTTGTGGACGTTGTAGTGCATCACGTCGAACCCCATGTCGCCCGGTCGAGCGCGGCCGAGCAGGGCGTTCAAGTTCGCCCCGTCGTAGTAGAGCAGGCCACCGACGTCGTGGACCATCTCCGCGATGCGCTCGATGTCGCGCTCGAACAGGCCGAGCGTGTTCGGGTTCGTCAGCATGAGCGCGGCCGTCTCCTCGGAGAGGGCGGCCTCGAGCGCCTCGAGGTCGACCCGGCCGTCCTCGGCGGCCGGGATGGAGACCACGTCGTAGCCGGCCATCGCCGCGCTGGCGAAGTTGGTCCCGTGGGCGCTGTCGGGGACGATGACCTCACTGCGCTCGTCGTCGCGCGACTCGTGGTACCGCTTGGCGACGAGGATGCCCGTCAGTTCGCCGGCCGCGCCGGCCGGGGGCTGGAGCGTCACCGCGTCCATCCCGCCGATGGCCGCGAGCTGCTCCTGCAGCCCGTGCATCACCGCGAGGGTGCCCTGCACCGTCGACGGGTCACGGTCCGGGTGGACCGACGCGGCCGGGTGCGCCGCGAGGTCCTCCGTGAACTTCGGGTTGTACTTCATCGTACAGGAGCCGAGCGGGAACGGCCCGGACTCGACGCCGTAGTTCATCTGGGAGAGCCGAGTGTAGTGCCGCGCGAGCTCGGGTTCGCTCGGGCCCGGCAGGGTGAGTTCGTCGCGGGTCAGGTCGGCGGGGAGCGGCGAGTCCGTCTCGACGGTCTCCGCCTCCTTCTCCGAGAGCAGCGGTTCGTACCGCTCGTCGTCCTCGGTCCATCGTGCCTGGTCGTATATCATCGGGCTGCCTCCTCGAACGCCGCGACGAACGCGTCGACGGCGTCGTAGTTGGTCTCGGTCACACACACCTGCAGGAGGTGCTCGTCGAGCGTGTGGACGGCGAAGCCGGCGTCACGCAGGTCGTCGGCCACCGCCTTCGCGGGCTGGTCCGTCCGGACCGGGAACTCCCGCAGGTGGTGTCGCGAGTCGGTCGGTGCCTGTACCCCGGCGATGTCGTCGAGCCGAGCGGCGAGTTCGTCGGCGTACCGGACACAGTCGTTCGCCAGTCCTTGCAGACCGTCGGGGCCGAGCGAGAACGCGTGCATCGCGGCACGGAGCGCCACCCACGCCTGGTTCGTACAGATGTTCGAGGTGGCTCGTTCGCGGCGGATGTGCTGTTCGCGGGTCTGGAGCGTGAGCGTGTAGGCGCGCCGGCCGGTGGCGTCCTCGCTGGCGCCGACGAGTCGGCCGGGGACCTGCCGGAGGTACCGCTCCCGACAGGCGAACAGGCCTAGTCCCATCCCGTAGGCGGTGGGCAGGCCGAGCGACGCGTCGCCGACCACCACGTCGGCACCCACGTCGCTGGGGCGCTGGAGCACCGACAGCGAGACGACGTCGGACCCGAGGACGAACAGCGCCTCGTGGTCGTGGGCGAGGCCACCGATGGCGGCGGGCGACTCCTCGATCGCCCCGCGGACCGTCGGCGACTCGGCGTACACCATCACGGTGTCCTCGTCGACCAGCTCGGCGAGCGCCTCGGTGTCGACGTTGCCGTCGGCCATCGGGTAGGACTCGACGGCGAGGTCACTCCCGACGACGTAGTTCTCGAGGACGGCCCGGCGGCCCTCCTGTATCTCCTCGGGCACCAGCACGCGGTGGCCCGACGTCTCCCGGACCCGGAGGGCGAGCGTGGCGGCCTCGCCCAGCGCCGTGGCCGCGTCGTACATCGAGCAGTTGGCGATCGGTAGCCCCGTCAACTCGACGAGCAGCGACTGGTACTCGAACAGCGACTGCAGGAACCCCTGCGCGACCTCCGGCTGGTACTGCGTGTAGCTCGTCAGGAACTCGGAGCGGTCCGAGAGGTGGTCGACCACGCTCGGGACGTAGTGGCTGTGCTGTCCACGCCCGAGGAACTCGGTCAGGTCCTCGTTCCGGTCGAGCATCCGGCCGACGGCCTCGCGCAGTTCGCGCTCCCCGGTCGCCTCGATGCCGAACGTACCCTCGAAGCGGACGGCGTCGGGGATGTCGAACAGGTCCTCCTCGCTCTCGACCCCGATGGCCGAGAGCATCGCCGCCGTCTCGGCCGACGTGTGCGGGGCGTACGGGCTCCCCCTACGCATGGATACCTCCCTGTGGACGCATTGGCGAATCTTGCGAGTGGCCGAACCTCAAACCGTCGATTGTCCGGTGACCGCGGGTTCGGGACGCTCACGCGGCGAGCGAGCCGGGGCGGGACCGGACACAGCCGGGTGACGATATCCCTCGCGCGCATCACAGTTTGATTTCACCGAAACCGCTATGCAATTCGTTTCCGAGCGCTCGGACATGAGAACGGCCACCTCCGACCGACTCGACGGCGCCGTCGCCGCGACAGCGCTCGTCGTCCTCGGGGTGGCGCTCGTCGCGGCGGCCATCGCCCACGGCATCCGCTACGGTACGCCGCAGGCACAGCTCGCGCTGGCTGCCACGCCGGGCGTGATGCTGCTACTCGGGATGGTCTACGTGCTCTGGTCGAGCCTCCACGCGACCACCTACCGGACCGTCGCCCGGTGGGTGTTCGGCGGCCTCGCCGTGTTCGGCGGCGTCGTCGGCGCCGTACTGCAGTACGCCCCCAGTTCCACGCTCCCCACCTCCGAGGTGGTCCTCCAGTCGGTGTTCTTCGGCGGCATCGGCGCCGTCGGCGGCCTGCTCGTCGGCGTGAAGTCCGTCCAGGCGGTCGACGAGGCCCGCCGCGCCGAGGAGGCCCGGACCTCCGCGCTCCTGTTCGCCGCCGAGCGCGACCGGCTCGGGAACCTCTCCGAGGTGAGCTACGACCTCATCACGGTCGAGGACCGCGAGGACGCCGTCGCCCGGCTCGCACGCGGGCTGGAGTCGGCGTTCACGGAGGCGACCTGCACCGTCTGGCTCGTCGACCGCATCGGCGACCTCGCACCCGCCGACGAGGAGACCCCGGCCAGCCCCGGCCGCGCCGGCAAGGAGGCGTTCGAGACGGGTGAGGAGCGCGTCGTCACCGCTCCCGACGGTGGTGGCCGGCTCTACGTCCCGCTCGCCGAGCACGGCCTGCTCGCGGTCACGCTCCCCTCGGAGCGTGGGTTCGACCAGCGGACCCGCGACCTCGTGCGCGTCTACGCCCGGACGGGACAGTCGGCGCTCGACCGGGTGACCCAGCAGCGCGAACTCGAGCGACAGAACGAGCGGCTCGAGGAGTTCGCGAGCGTCGTCAGCCACGACCTGCGCAACCCCCTGTCGGTCATCGAGGGGCGTGCGGAACTCGCACTCCAGACCGGCGAGACGGACCAGCTGGAGCCGGTACTTCGCAACGTCGACCGGATGGATCGACTCATCGACGACCTGCTGACCCTCGCGCGGGAGGGGGAGGAGGCCACCGAGCGCCGGCCTATCAACGTCGGGCGCATCGTCGAGGACGCGTGGGGGAGCGTCGACACGGCACGGGCGACGCTGGACCAGCCCGAGCGCCTGCCGGTCGTCGAGGTCGACCCGGAGCAGTTCCAGCGCGTGTTCGAGAACCTGTTCCGCAACGCCGTCGAACACGGCGGGGGCGACGTGACCGTGACCGTCTCGCCGCTGGCCGGCGACGACGGCGAGGTGAGTGGGTTCGCCGTCACCGACGACGGCCCCGGCATCCCCGAGGGTGAACACGACGCCGTGTTCGAGCGTGGCTACACGACGGGCGGCAACGGTCTCGGCCTCGCCATCGTCGACGATATCGTCCGCAACCACGGCGGCACCGTCGTCGCCCGCGAGGCCGAGACGGGGGGCGCGCGCTTCGAGATCCGCGACGTCGAACCGGAGGAACCGGTCGACCGGGTCGAGACGGTCGCCTGACGGGACCGGGAGCGACCGGGGACTCGCCGACCGACTCACCCGGTCTGTTCGCGGTACGCCTCCGGCGAGAGCAGGTCCTCCATCTCACCCAGATCCGCGGGGTCGAGTTCGAGCATCCACCCGTCGCCGAACGGGTCCTCGTTGACGAGCTCCGGCCGGTCGAACAGTTCCTCGTTCACCGCGGTGACGGTGCCCGAGACCGGACTGTAGAGGTCGGAGACGGCCTTGATGGACTCGACGACGCCAAACGTCGCGTCGGCGTCGAGGTCGTCGCCCTCGTCGGGGAGTTCGACGAACACCACGTCGCCGAGTTCGTCCTGTGCGAAGTCGGTGATGCCGACCCGCACGAGGCCGTCCTGTTCGCGTGCCCACTCGTGTGTCTCGAGGTAGCCGCAGTCGTCTGGTACGTCGAATGTCATGGTTTGTCTAGGAAGGGGAGGGGTTGTACTCGTGCACGTTTCTGCTGGCCGCGGACGACGACCCGGACGACGGTGCCGGGGTCGGCGTACTCGACGGGGACGTAGCCCATGCCGACGGGTTCGCCGAGCGTGGGCGACATCGTGCCGGAGGTGACCTCTCCGACGATGGTCCCCTCGGTGTTGACGATGTCGTAGCCGTGGCGCGGGACGCCGCGGTCGAGGAGGCGGAACCCGACGAACTTCTCGTCGACGCCCTCCGCCTCGGCCGCTTCGAGCGCGTCGCGACCGACGAACTCGGTGTCGAGTTTGACCGTCCACCCGAGGCCCGCCTCGTAGGGGGTCCGGGGGTTCTCCTCGGGGTCGAAGTCCTGCCCGGAGAGGAGGAACCCCGCCTCGATGCGGAGGGTGTCGCGCGCGCCGAGGCCACAGGGCTCGGCGTCGGCGAACGCGTCGTACACCGCCGCGGCGGCGCGGGCCGGGCAGACGACCTCGACGCCGTCCTCGCCGGTGTAGCCGGTGCGCGCGACGAGACACTCCACCTCGCCGGTGGCCTCCAGCGTGGCGAGCGTGGCCTCGAACCGCGAGAGGTCACGGACCATCCCGCCGAAGGCCTCGACCGCGAGGCCGACGGCGTCCGGCCCCTGCACCGCGAACATCGCCGTGTCGTCGGTGGCGTTCTCGACCACCGCGTCGAGGTCGTGGTCGTCCCGGTAGCCGGTCCAGCGGCCGTGCATCTGCTCGTCGTGGCCCGCGTTCGGGACGAACAGGTAGTCCGCGGGGTGGCTCTCCGGCAGGCAGTACGTGACGGTGTCGTCGAGGATGATGCCGTCCTCGTCGGTGATGACGCCGTACTGCGCCTCGCCGGGGTCGAGTGCGCTCACGTCGTTCGACGTGAGCCGTTGCATCAGCGTCTCGCTGTCGGGACCGGTCACCTCGATCTGTCCCATGTGCGAGACGTCGAAGATGCCGGCGGCCTCCCGGACGGCGCTGTGCTCGGCCCGGATGGAGTCGAACTCGACGGGCATGTCCCACCCGCCGAACTCCGTGAACGTCGCGCCACGCTCGGCGTGGGCCTCGCGAAGCGGGGGTTTCCGTAGGGCCATATCCCCCCGTCGACGAGGCGAGAATTGAAACTTTGGTTCTGTGTGACCCTCACCGACGCGCGAGCGTCGGGCCACGCCCGTACCGCCCGGTAACACTCGCGTCAGCGCGAACTCAAGTGGCTCGCTGCCCTACTGGCTGGCACGATGAGTACGGTCACACCCGGCATCCACCACGTCACCTGCATCGCGGGCGACCCACAGCGGAACATGGACTTCTGGGTCGAGGCGCTGGGCCTGCGACTGGTCAAGCGCTCCATCAACCAGGACGACCCCGGCACCTACCACTTCTTCTTCGCCGACGCGGAGGGGAGTCCCGGCACGTCGATGACGTTCTTCCCGTGGGCCGACCTCCCCCAGGGGACGGTCGGGTCCGGACAGGTCTCCCGGACCGCGTTCCGCGTCCCCGAGGGGAGCCTCGACTTCTGGGAGTCCCGTTTCGACGAGTACGGCGTCGAGTACGACGAGCGCGTCGAGCGCTTCGGCGAGACCGTCCTCCCGTTCCGGGACCCCGACGGCCTCCCGGTCGAACTCGTCGAGGTCGAGATCCCCGACGACGACCCGACGGTCCCGTGGACCGAGTGGGTCCCGGCGGAGCACGCCATCCGCGGGTTCCACTCGGTGACGCTCTGGCTCGCGGACCCGCAGCCGACGATGGAGCTGCTAGAGACGATGGGGATGGAACGACAGGGGACCGAGCAGGCACAGGGTGACACACCCGGCGACGAGCGGACCCGGTTCGCCGCGAGCGGGCCGGTCGGGAAGTACGTCGACGTCCTGCCCACCATCGAGGCGAGTCGACAGGGCCACGGTACGGTCCACCACGTCGCGTTCCAGACACCGACCGACGAGGACCAGGAGGCGATGCGCGAGGCCGTCCAGGGTGAAGGGCTGCGCCCCACCGCGCAGATAGACCGCCACTGGTTCCGGTCCGTCTACTTCCGCGAGCACGGCGGGGTCCTGTTCGAGCTGGCGACGAGCGGTCCGGGCTACGACAGCGACGAACCCCTCGACGAACTGGGCGAGCGGCTGGTCCTGCCCGGCCAGTTCGAGGCGCGTCGTGAGGAGATAGAGGCGCAACTGCCGGACGTGACGATCCCGCGGCCCAATGCGGCCGAGGCTGACGACTGATCTGTCTCGCGGGCGCGGTGCTGTAACGGTGCAGTAGCGGTCCAGCACACCGACCCGGCACGAGGCGCGCGAAGCGCGCCGAGTGGCGCCGTCGTTCTCCGCGTCTTTGCGAGGCGTGGTACGCGAGCGCAGCGAGCGTACCCGACGACGAGGAAGTGGCTATGTCTCGTGAGGGTGTTCGTCCCGGTGGTCGTCGGGGTTCTCCTGCTCCTCGGCGTCGGACACCCGTTCCTGCTCCTCGGCGCCGGTCGGGGTCTCCTCGGCACGTTCCTCGTGGCGTGCCTGCTCCGCCTCGACCGTCTCCTCGTCCGGGTCCTCCTCGTCGACGGTCGCCTCGGCCGTGGAGTCGTGGTCGTCAGACATCGGCCGGGCTAGTGCAGTCCCACTGAAAGGCGTGGTGCCCGGAGTGGAACTGGACCCGGCCGGCCCCGGACCGACGGGGCTTTCACCCGTCTCGGTGAACCCGGCGGCATGTTGCGGGAACTGCTGGGGCTCGCCGACGGCCAGGGAGCGTCACGTGTCGGCCTGTTCGTCGACGGGCCGAACGTGCTCCGCGACGAGTTCGACGTTGACCTGGACGACGTTCGAGCGGCCGCGACGGCCGTCGGCCGGCTCGTGGTGACGCGGCTCTACCTCGACGAGAACGCCCCCTCCGGACTCGTGAAGGCCGCCGAGGCGCACGGCTACGAGGTCGTGGTGACGAGCGGCGACGTGGACGTCAAGCTCGCCGTCGACGCGGCCGAACTCGTCACCGACGGCGCCATCGACACCCTCGCGGTGGCCTCGCGGGACACGGACTTCAAGCCCGTCCTCGAGCTGGCGGCCCGACGTGGGGTGCGGACGCTGGCCATCGCCCCCGGTACGCACGGTCGGTCGGACGCGCTGCGGTCGGCGGCGCACGACGCCGTGACGCTGGGGGAGTAACGATGGTACTCGGACTCGTCCCCGATTCGCCCGCCTTCGCCGTCCTCGTCGTGGTGCTCACGACTGGCCTCATCTGGGTGGGGAGCGGGTGGCTGGAGAGTTCGGCCGAGGCGCTGTCGGGGTACTACGGCCTGCCGGCGGTCGTGCAGGGATCCATCGTCGTCGCCGTCGGCTCCAGTTTCCCCGAACTCGTCAGCGTCCTCGTCACCGCGCTCTCCGGGTCGTTCTCCATGGGCGTCGGAGCCATCGTCGGCTCGGCCATCTTCAACATCCTCGTCATCCCGGCGGTCTCCGGCCTCGCGGCCGACGGTGCCGTGGGAGCGGACCGGACCATCGTGTACAAGGAGGCACAGTTCTACATGATCGCCGTCTCGGCGCTGGTCCTGACGTTCGCGCTCGCGGTCATCTACTACCCGAGTGGCGAGCGCCTCGGCGGGGCTGTGACCCGACCGCTCGCGCTCATCCCACTCCTGCTGTACGGGCTCTACCTGTTCATCCAGTGGCAGGACGTGAGCGACTACGAGCACGACGGGACGGGGCACGACGTGGACGTGCGCCGGAACTGGCTGTTTCTGGCGGGGGGACTGGCCGTGATACTCGTGGGCGTCGAACAGCTCGTCGGCGCCGTCGAGGTGCTCAACGCGGCGTTCGGCATCCCGGAGTTCCTCGCCGGGGTGACCATCATCGCGGCCGCGACGAGCCTCCCCGACGCGCTCGTGAGCGTCCGGACCGCCAGAGAGGGGCGCGGGGTCACCAGCCTCGGCAACGTACTCGGGTCGAACACGTTCGACCTGCTCGTCGCCATCCCGCTCGGCGTGATGATCGTCGGGAGCGCCACGGTCTCGTTCGCCGTCGCCGCACCGATGTTCGGCGTCCTGACGCTGGCGACGGTCCTGCTGTTCACCGTCCTCCGGACGGACCTCGAACTGACCGACCCCGAGTCGTACCTGCTGCTCGTCTCCTACCTCGTGTTCGTCGCGTGGGTCGTCGGCGAGACAGTGGGCGTGTTCGACCTCGTCGTCGGGACGTAGCCGGCACCGGGCGGGGCTCGTCGGCGGTTGCCACGACGCCGACCGACGCTCGCCGGCGGTTGCCACGACGCCGACCGACGCTCGCCGGCGGTTGCCACGACGCCGACCGAAGAGGCGACCACAGGCGGGAGCGTTTTGCCCCGGACCCTCGAACCACCAGTATGACCGACCCCGCCGCGACGCTCGACGGGCCCGTCCTCGACGACCACCTCCACCTCGACCCGGTCAACGGCCGCAACACCGACGCAGTCAGGGAGTTCGCCCGCCTCGGCGGCACCCACCTGCTCGTGCTGAACAAGCCCTCGTGGAGCCTCGGGGTCGAGGTGTCCGAGCCGGATGACTTCCGCGACCCGCTCGAACTCACCTGCGAGGCGGTCGCGGACGCCACCGCGGTGCTGCCGGGGCGCGCGTGGCCCGTCCTCGGGGTCCACCCAGCGCTGATATCGCGGCTGGTCGACCGGGGATTCTCGCCCGAAGCGGCCCGTGACCTGATGATGGGCGGCATCGACGTGGCCGCCGAGTTCGTCGCCGACGGCCCGGCGCTCGCCATCAAGTCGGGGCGTCCCCACTACGACGTGCGCGACGCGGTCTGGGACGCCTCGAACGCGGTGATGTGCCACGCGTTCGAGCGGGCCGCCGAGGTGGGGTGTGCCGTCCAGCTCCACACCGAGGGTGGGAGCGACTTCACCGAGGTGACCGAGTGGGCCGAGGACCGCGGCCTCCCCGCCGAGCGGGTCGTGAAACACTACGCCGGCCCCCGCACCGAGGGGCCGGTCCCCTCGGTCCTCGCCAGCGAGGAGAACATAGAGGGGGCCATGGAACACGGCCGGCCGTTCATGCTCGAGACGGACTTCATCGACGACCCGGACCGACCGGGGGCGGTGCTCGGACCGAAGACGGTGCCCAAGCGGACGGCGTGGCTGGTCGAGGAGGGCCACGACGACGTGGTCCGCGAGGCGCACGTCGAGACGCCCACGCGGGTCTACGGTATCGACACCGAGGCGACGCTGGAATGACCGAGGCGGTGCCGGCTCAGGCCCGCGCGAGTACCCGGACCCCGTCGGTCTCGTCCACCTGCACCTCGCGCACGCCGAAGCCGGCCGCCGCGAGTTGCTCGCGGAACGCACCGGGCGCCCAGTGGACGAAGTAGCGGCCCGTCTCGGTGCGGTAGCGGTACGTCGTCTCGCTCCCGTCGCCGTGCTCGCCCGAGACGAACAGCGGCGCGGCGGGGCGGAGTACGCGACGTATCTCTGCGAGCGTCCTCGGCACGTCCTGCCGGGGGAAGGGCGCTCGTCCATCGGTTCGTCAGGCTCGGGGACCGGTGAAGGCGGTCGGGTCGTCGCTCACAGTCCGGCGTCGATGTCCTCGGCCGCCCGGAGCGCCAGCGCCGAGATGGTGAGGACGGGGTTCGCCGCGGCTCCGGTCGGGAAGACGCTCGCGCCGACCACCGAGAGGTTCGGGTGGTCGTGCGTGCGGAGGCTCGCGTCGACGACGCTCTCGTCGGGGTCGGTGCCCATCCGCGCGGTCCCCATCAGGTGGTGTGCCCACGCGGGCGTGTCGGGGTCCGTCCGCCGGACCGGCGTCGCCCCCATCTCGGACAGGATGTCGGCCTGCACCTCGAAGGCGAACTCGAACGCCTCGTACTCGTGGTCGGAGAGCGAGAGCGAGACGTCCGGGACGGGGTTGCCGAGGTCGTCGGTCCGGGAGTGGTCCAGCGTCACCCGGTTCTCGGCGCGGGGGAGCATCTCCACCTGGGCGTTGACGCTCACCTCGCGGTTGGTGAAGTCACCAGCGACGAGGTCGTCACCCCAGACCGCCGGCTGGCGGACGTCACCGATGGCGTCACCGCCGAGCGCGCTATCCAGTACCGAGGGCGGGTCCGAGCGGAACTCGAGGACGAAGCTCCCGGGACCGCGCTCGTAGCCGTAGAACGCCTCGCTGGTCGTCGTCAGGAACCCGATGGGTTCGGGGTCCAGCGGGCCGTCGGTCCGACCCACCGTGCCGACGACGGGGTGCTCCATCAGGTAGCGACCCACGGTGCCGGAGGAGTTGGCGAGGCCGTCGGGGTAGGCGTCCGAGGCAGACAGCAGGAGCAGCCGCGGCGTCTCCACCGCGCCGGCCGCGAGGACGAAGTGCCGGGCTTCCTGCCGGTGCTCGACGCCGTCCGGCGTGACGTAGCGGGCGGCGACGATGGCCCCATCGTCGTCGTGTTCGAGGCCGACCACGCGGGCGCGGTCTATCACGCGAGCGCCGGCTGCCTCGGCCTTCCGGACGGTCACGTCGGCGCTGTACTTCGCGCCGGAGGGACAGACCGGGAGACACGTCGAGAAGCCGATACACGGGCTCCGGCCGTCGTACGGTTCTGAGTTGCGCGCCTGTGGGGCGTCCCGCGTGGAGATGCCGAGTCGCTCGCAGGCCTCCACCAGCAGGCCGTCGGAGTAACGCTTCGGGAACGCCGGGAGCGGGTAGTCGGCCTCGCGCGGCGGCCCCTCGTCACCGGCGCTCCCGGCGACGCCGAGTTCCGCCTCCGCCGTCGTGTAGTACGGCGAGAGGTCGGCGTACGAGATGGGCCAGTCGACCCCGAGGCCGTGTTCGCTGGCGAGCTCGAAGTCCACCTCGTGGAACCGCGGGGTGTTGCCCTGCCAGTGGAGCGTCGTGCCGCCGACACCCTTCACGCGGGCGTTGTTCAGCGGGTAGTCGAGCGTCCCGGACGTGCTGTAGCGGTCGCGCTTGCCGCCCATGTCCCAGACGCGCGTGTCGGGCGTGTCCGGCCGGATGGCGAACTCCATCCGCTCGATGCGGCTGGCGGGGTCGAACCACTCGCCGGCCTCGAGGAAGACGACCGAGCGGCCGGCCTCGGCGAGGCGGTGGCCGACCAGCGCCCCCGCGACGCCCGTGCCGACGATGCAGACGTCGGCCCGCGGCGAAGGGGACCGTTCGACGCCGTCCCCGTCGGCGGCGCTCACGTCGAGTCACCCCCGTCGGCCGCCTCGGCACCCTCGGGCGGGCGCACCAGCGACTCGTAGCCGCCGGGGTAGCCCACCGGGTTCGTGATGCCGACGAGTTCGCTCCCGCGTGGCGTGCTGAACAGCGCGTACAGCAGCGTGTTGACGAGGTGATAGCGGACGCGCTCGGTGTCGGTCCCGTCCGGCCGCGGGTGGACCCGGTCGACGCCGAGTTCGCGCAGTGTCGCCTCGCGAGCCGACGGCGGGAGCGCGGCGAACGATCGTCCGCGGACCCGTCGAGTCTGCGTGTCGAGCGCGGCCATCGCGTCGCGCATCGCGGCCCGCCGCTCGCGGGAGAGCCGGTGCGTGTACGCCTCGACGAACGAGGGGTCCGTCGAGACGGCAGTGGGGTAGACGGCGGCCGCGACGGCCACCAGCGTCCCGATCTCGTGCTCGTCGAACCGCTCGCCCGCCGCCTCGTTCGCGTCGGGTCGCTCGCCGACGGCGATCTCCGAGGCGACGAGCGACCCGCCGACGAGTCCGCCCGCGGCGATGGCCGCCAGCGCGTCTCGCCGGGTGAGGCGGAGGCTCATCGGTCGGTCACCCCCCGCCGCGCCGTCTTCTCGGTCTCGGTGCCGGCGCTCGTCTCGCGCTCCGCCGGTCGCTCAGCGCCCGGTCGGGTCACGAGCACCGTCACGAGACAGAGCGCCACCGCGCCGAGGAGGACCTGGACGCGACGACCGCCGTGGCCGACCAGCGCCGGGTCCAGCATCGGCACGAGCCAGTCGAGACCGCGGGAGGTGAACGTCGTCGTCGCCAGCGCCTGCGCGACGCGGAACCCGAGGCTGACGACGACGCCGGCGACGAACCAGAGCGGCACCAGCACCGTCCCAAGTGCGACGGCTCGGGAGGGGTCGCGAGCGGGAGGCCTGCGGAGGGGGAGCCGGTCGGCGAACCGGGCGCCGCCGAGGAGTGTAGGTGGCCCCACGACGAGCGTGGTGGCCGCGAGCGTGAGGGCCGTCGGGAGCGCGACGACGTGGAAGGGGGCGGCCCCGAGCAGTTCGTACCCCCACCCGACGACCGCGGTGGCGGTGGCGACGGCCACGACCGCGACGACGGCGTACTCGAGGAGCACCCGGGCCGAGCGGTCGGTCGGCGGGCGGCCGCTCGACAGGCGGGGGACGGCCCCCCACAGCCGTGGACCGAGTGTGGCGAGGACGAGCACCGAGGCCGCGACGGCGAGGGTGGTGGGGGCGAGCGACCCCCGGAGGACCGCGGTGGCGACGACGCCGGCGGCGGCGCCCCAGCCGACGCTCGGGCCGAACAGCAGTGCCAGCGGGAGGACCACTCCCGCGGCGACCGAGAGGAATCCGGGGACGGGGAGGGTGTCGCCCGCGAGTGCGAGGCCGGCGTACCCCACGGCCGTCACGACAGCGACCCACACCATCTCTCGGGAGGGATAGTTCATCGATACGGAGGGGGCAGTCTAGACACTTCACTCTAGTGTCGTCCAGCGGCAACTCCGGCCCGCTCTGTGTCGGTTCGGGACGGGGGTGGTTCGGTGGTTCCGGCCACTTCGGCCAGAGTATACAGACCTTTAGTCGGGCCTGTAGAACGCCCGGGCATGAGCCAGCCGAAACTGCTGTTGCTCGGGCCGCCGGGCGCAGGCAAGGGAACCCAGTCCAGCAACCTCGTCGAGCGGTTCGGCGTCGAACACGTGACGACCGGCGACGCGCTCCGGTCGAACAAGGGGATGGACATCTCCGACCTCGGGCTGGAGTACGACACGCCGGGCGAGTACATGGACGCCGGCGAGCTCGTCCCGGACGCGGTGGTCAACGAGATCGTCAAGACCGCGCTGGAGGAGGCCGACGGGTTCGTCCTCGACGGCTACCCCCGGAACCTCGACCAGGCCGAGTACCTCGACTCCATCACGGACCTCGACGTGGTCGCCTCGCTCTCGGTCTCCCGCGACGAACTCGTCGGCCGGCTGACCGGGCGCCGCGTCTGCTCCGATTGCGGGACGAACTACCACGTCGAGTTCGACCAGCCCGAGGAAGAGGGCGTCTGCGACGAGTGTGGTAGCGACCTCGTCCAGCGCGACGACGACACCGAGGAGACCGTTCGCGAGCGCCTGCGCGTCTTCGACGAGAACACCCAGCCCGTCATCGACTTCTACGACGAGCAGGGCGAACTCGTCGAGATCGACGGCGAGGGGACCCCGGACGAGGTCTGGGCGAACCTCGAGGCGGCCGTCGAGGAACGGCTGTAACGCCCGCGAGACGCCGCTTCAGACCACGTCACCGAGTCGGGCGCACAGCCCGTCGGTGAACCGTGTGGCGGCGGCCGGGTCGAACTGCTCGCGAGCGTAGCGCAGCGTCAGGCTCACGCGGCCGTCGAGCGTCGCCACGCCCAGTCCGGCCCCCATCGGCATCACGGTCGGCGGGGAGAACCAGAGTCCGGCCGGCCGCTCGGCGTCGAAGCCGGGGAACGCGGGGACCCGCCCGAGGTTCGAGCAGACGGCGGTGTCGAGGAGGGCCCGGTCGGTCCGGTCGAGGAGCCACGGGACCCCGCGGGCCGCCACCGACGGGAGGACGGGGCCGAACAGGCCCAGTGCGTCGGCCACCCACGCCGCGCTGTCGCGTTCCCGGTGCCGGTCGGTGCGCCGCGCCACCGCCCGGAGCGTGCGCCGCGGCGTGGCCCGTGCCGCCCGGTCGGTCGAGACGCTGACGAACGGGGTGTACATCGCCACCGTCTCGTAGAACCGGTCGGCCGGCCGGGCGTTGACCGGAACCATCAGCCCGACGCGGTCGGTGGGCCGGTCGTGGGCGGCGTTCCAGTCGTCGACGGCCAGTGAGAGCGCCGCGAGCAACGCGTCGTTGACGGAGACACCCGACGGCCGACTCCCGAGGAGGCGGTCCGTCAGCGCCGGCCCGAGCGTGCGGTGGTGGAACCCCCACCCCGCGTCGTCGGTGCCGGCTGGCGCCAGCCGGCTCGGCGGGTCGGTGAGCGCCGTCCAGAGGCGAGAAGCCGTCTCGCCAGCGCGGACGAGGCGGGGGCGGACGCCCCGCGAGCCGAACCGCTCGACGGTCCCCCGCGTGGCCGCCAGCGGGACACTCGGCGTGTCGAGCGACGCTCCGCGGTAGGCCCGACAGACCGACCGGACGAGCGCGAGCGTCCCGACGCCGTCCATCGGGACGTGGCTGGTGCAGAACAGCACCCGGTCGCCGTCGCCGGGGCCGGCGCCACGGGCGAGCGCCACACGGAAGGGAGGGGCCGTCGAGAGGTCGAGACGCTCGCCGTAGAACGCCCCGCGGAACTCCTCGAGGGCACCCGCCGTCGTCGTCCGGAGGTCGACGGCCGGGTCGTCGACGACGACCCACGCGTGGCCGGTGGGGCTGTCGGAGTCGCGACGGTGGACGGCGCCGGCCAGCGGGTGGTGGGCGATGGCAGTACGGACCGCCGCCCGGAGTCGGTCGGGGTCCAGCGGCCCACGCGAGGCGAGTTCGAACTGGATGTTCCACGGCGCGGTCGTCCGCTCGACGTGAGCGACGACCAGTTCGGTCGGGGTGAACGGGACACGTGCCTCGCTGGTCGGGGCCGTGCGTCCACTCATCTACCCAGTCAGACGCGCGGGCGACACTTCAACGCACCCGTCGCCGGCGGGCGAAAGACACCTGCCCGCGGCCCTCCAAGGGTGGGTGTGAGTCGACTCGCGAGGCTACGGGCCGTGTTGCTCGCCGGCGAGCAGCCGTCGTTCTACTGGCAACTCTGGCTGACGACGGTGAACGCCGTGGGCCTGCTCGTCGTGGTGGGCGCGCTGTTCGACCTCCGGGTCGTGCTCGGGCCGGACGGGCCGGCGGGTATCTACCAGCGGTCGCTCTACCCGCTGGTACCGGCGGCGGCCACGCTGGGCGTGGCGGTGGCCGAACGGTCGCTCGAACGGGCCGCCGTCTCGGGTGGGGCGCTCGTGGGCTACGTGGCCCTCCTCGGCCTCGTCGGCGTCCTCGGCGGGATGCTGGTCGACGGCCGGGCGTTCGCGCTGGGGGGCGCACTCGCCGTCCTGACGTTCGTGACGCTGGGCGTGGTGCTCGGGCGTCGCGCCGAGCGCGTCGCCGCCACCCCCGCGTAACGTCACGCACTTGCCTGCCGCCCGAGGAGCGGCCGTATGACCGACCCGAGCGATACACCACTCGAGGAGGGGCGGACCGTGACGTTCGAGCGGACGTTCGACCACGCGGACGTCGAGCGGTTCGTCGAGGTGTCCGAGGACCGCGGCGAGCACCACCTCGAGCCGGACGCGGAGGGGCGACTGCTCGTCCACGGCCTGTTGACGGCGACGCTCCCGACGAAGGTGGGCGGGGCCTACGACGTGCTCGCCTCGCGGATGGAGTTCGAGTTCCGCCGCCCGGTCTGGACCGGTGAGACCGTCCAGTGTGCGGTGACGTTCACGCGCGTCGAGCGCGACGAGGCGCGAGAGCGGCGGCACGTGGAGGCGACGTTCGACTGCACCCGCGCGGGCGAGACCGTCCTGACCGGCGGGTTCGAGGGGGTCGTCAGGGACGGCCCCGACGGGTGAGTTGGTCCAACGGCTGGACCTGTCGGCCGAAAGTGGCTGGCGTGGCCCGCGTCGGTCACCCGACCATTCCTCTCACCGAGGCGGCCGACGAGAACTGCGCGAGTGGGGGCCGTCGGTACCGCGAACCGGACCGTCGTGTGACCGGAATGGAGGGCCTGTAACGCCGCTGGACGCTCTCGACGAGTCCATGTATATTAATCGTGGAATAACCATCCGAGTTGACGCCCACCTCTCTCCTGCGATGCAACCAGGACTGCTACAGACCGGACTGGGACCGTTCACGGAACAGCTGATAAGCGACATCGTCGCCATCGCGCCGCGGGTCGCCGGGGCGATACTCGTCCTGCTCATCGGCTACGTCGTCGGCCGGGTGCTCGGTGGGGTCATCAGCCGCGTGGTCGACCGGCTCGAGATCGACCGACAGGTGTTGAAGACGCCCCTCGGCGGCGCGCTCGGCGGGACGGAGAAGGCCGTCTCGCGGTCGCTGGGGAAGGTCGGCGCGTACTTCGTCTACGCGCTGGCCATCCTCGCGGCGGCGGACACGCTCGCCATCGACCTGCTGTCGGCGTGGATCGCCGACGCGGTGTCGTACCTGCCCGCGTTCGTCGCAGGGGCACTCATCATCGTCCTCGGGTTCGTACTGGCGGACTTCTTCGGTGACGTCGTCGCCAACACGGAGTCGCTGACCGACACCGCCTACACCGACCTGTTCGCCAACTCCATCCGCCTGTTCCTCTACTTCGTCGTCACCGTCATCGGCCTCGGAACGATGGGCGTGGACGTGCAGATACTCAACACGTTCGCGACGGCGCTGGCCATCGGGCTGGCGGTCGGCCTCGCGCTGGCCATCGGGCTGAGTGTCGGTCTCGGGGGCCGCGACTACGTCTCCGAGAACATCGGCCGCTGGGTCAGCCGCGGGACGGACATCGACATCGAGCCGACCACGGTCGAGCGCAGCGAGGACGTGGACGTCTCGCCGGGCGACGACTGAGGGCGCTCTGGTCCCGCCGACCCACCCGCGGGACCCACGATTCTGCCGGCCGCGGAGTAAAAGGTTGATTAGCGGTGCTGGCTTAACGTAGCGTAATGGCACAGACAGCCGAGAAGGTGGAGTCACTCGTCGGCTCCGACGGGCGGATGGAGGAGGTGCTGCGCCACGTGCTCGACCGGGCCGAGGACGGCGCCGTCTCCTTCGCTGACGTCTCCGACGAGGTGGACTCGGGGGAGTGGGGCCGGGTCATCGAGCGTGGCCTCCTCGTCGAGGACGGCGACGAGTACGTGGTCCGCGACCCCGCGGGGGTCCGCGAGGCGCTGGACGCCGCCGTCTGGAAGGACCGTCCCAGTGGGTCCGGGGCCACGGACCTCGAACCACCCGAGGACGACTCCTCGTGGTCGACGTACGACAAGGCGGCGGCGCTGGGTGCGGTGGGCCTGTTCGCGGGCTACTCCATCACCCCGGTCCGCAACGCCATCGGGAACGTGATGGACGTCGGACTGGGGTTCCTCGACGCGGCGCTCCCGTTCTACGTGGTCATCCTGGTGCTGGCACTGTTCACCGGGCTCTACTCGACGCTCCTCCAGTCGAACCTGATGAACACGGAGAAGATGGCCTACTACCAGCAGAAGATGAAGGACCTGCAGAACCGCCGGAAGGAGGCGCAGGAGTCCGGCGACGAGGCCGAGCTCGACCGCATCCAGGAGGAGCAGATGGAGGCGATGGGCGAGAACCTCGGGATGTTCAAGGAGCAGTTCCGCCCGATGGTCTGGATCATGCTGCTGACCATCCCGGTCTTCCTCTGGATGTACTGGATGATCCTCTCGCCGGAGCAGGCGGTCACCCCGGCACAGATCACGATGCCCCTCATCGGCGAACTCAACGCCGTCCCCGACGGCGTGCAGGGGCTCAAGCCCGACCAGGGCTGGCGGACGCAGGTCATCGGACCGCTGGAGGCGTGGATCGTCTGGTACTTCGTCTGCTCGATGGGGTTCAACCAGATCATCCGGAAGTCGCTGAACATCCAGACGACGCCGGATACCAGCTAGGACGCACCACACTTTTCTCGTCGGGTTCGCGCCGCAGGCGCGAACCACCCCTCGGATTCGAACGGCGCCACTCGCTTCGTCGACGGCGTTCGGAAGACGCGCCGCGTCCTCCGCAGCCCGTCGGAGGCCGGAGATCTCCGAGGACGGCGGAGCCGCCGTCTGCAAGCGGGACCCTCGGTCCTACCCTGCTCGCGGCGGGTGACTGTTCGAGCCCGACCACACCGGATTCCCCTGTCGCTCACCATCCCGCCGACCGCTCACGGAGACAGCATCACTCTCTCGCCGGCAGGAGACAGCGAGAAGGACGAGTCACTCTCCTCCGTCGTCTCGTCGAAGCCGGCCGCGAGAGAGACCCTCGACCCGGTCGAAATCCCTCGGTGTCGGGCAGTTTGTCGGGACCGCGCTGGATAGAGAGCGCGTATCCCTCACGGGTAGCGCCGAACGGGGGGTCAACCCGCCTCCATCCGGCTCGCCAAAGGCAGCTCTCTATCGGCTCAGTCGAGCGTGACGCTGAGTCCGGTCTCGCCCGTGATGTTGTCGCTGACCGGACACCGCTCCTCGACGGCCGAGAGCCAGGCGTCGAGGTCGGCGTCGCCCGCTGTCTCGACCGAGAGAGTCACATCTACTCCCTGGAGCCCTGGACGGTCCTCGGTCTCCTTGCCCAGATACGTCGCGTAGTTCACGTCTCCCTCGATCGTCGCCTCGAGAGACTCGATGTCGATATCCATGTCGCGGGCGACCATCGTCCCGGTCGAGTTGAGACAGGCCAGGACGGAGCCGAGGAGATACTCGACGGGATTCACGTCGTGTCCGACGACGAACTCTCCGTCCTCGGTCGTCACCTGGGTCCGCTGCGGACTGACACGCGATGCACTGACCTCGTAGTGGGTTAGTCTGGAGTCACCCATAGACGAGTGTTCAGCGGTGAAGGCAGTATAGCTTGGGTCCGTTCGGTCCCCCCTTCGAGCGAACCACTCGGACGACACGTCCGTAACGAGAGCTGCGTGAGTCCACTGGATGCGGCGTGCCGAGACCGTCGTGCGGCGTCCCTCTGCCGAACGCCGAACCCACGCTCCGTATCGGTCGTACCGTTCCCGACGGGGACCGAGTAGGGATCGGAGACCCTGCTGGATAGCGGACGCGAGTCGGCCGTTGCGGTCGTCGGTCCTGCAGGGCCGGGTGCGTTGCGACGACCGCCCGTCGCCTCACCCTCGGAGGTCGAATCGGTTCATCCGGCAGATCGGACAGCACACGGGGCGCTCCTGTTCACTCACGAGAAACGTCCCTCCACAAGCCTTGCAGTCGTACCGATTCAGTTTGCCGCGGGATAGTCGGCTCATCGGACCTCGCCTTCATGTAATACATCCAGAGTATGTTAAGGCCACTCACTAGAAGGAAGACGGTCGGCGAGCCTCGCTATCCGGCACCCCGTCTCTATCAGGTTCTGGGGACTGCACCGGAGCCGGGCTGTATCGCCGCGGAGCGGGCGTGGCCAGCGTACGGCGAGCGAAGCGAGCCGTTTCACCCGCCCCGAGCGCAGCGAGCGCACCCGACCAGTGAGAAGTGGGACTACATACGAGCGCCGCGCTCCGTCGACCGCACGACGACCGTCTCCGCCGCGAGGTCACCGATGCGCTGGCCGCCGTCGGTCAGCAGGATGGACGCGAGGCCGACGACGAAGAACGACGGGAGCGCGTCGACGACGCCCACGAGCGTTCGGACGGCGGCCGCCCGGTAGCTACAGGGGTAGCCGCGGTGGTTGACGACGACGACGTTCATCAGTCGCTTGCCGACCGTCTGGCCGTAGGTCCCCTCGAAGTAGGTGAGGTAACCGAAGGCGACGACGGCGGCGACGGCGACGAGCGGTAGCCCCGCCCCGAGGACGAACCCGGCGGCAGCGACGAGGATGCCGAGTAGTAGGACGTCGATACCGAGTGCGGCGGCACGCTGGGGGAGCACGTCTCGCTGCGTCCCCATCTGTGGGTTCGGACGGGCGAACATTGAGACCGGCCAGCGTCCGGGCGGGCTTAAACCCTCCAGCCGCGTCGGACGGGCGTCGTACCGGTGGCGTGCGGGCCGCTCGACTGGTCGCGCGATTCTAGAACGATTCCGGACAACGGCTTTACCCCGACGTGTCGTCCTGACGGTATGGACACACGGCGTGCGTTCCTCGCGGCCGGCGCGGGCACCTTGGCGGTACTCGCCGGGTGTACGAGCGGACCGAACGGGGGTGGCGACGGGAGCGGTGGCGGGGACGGCAGCGACGGGACCACGGCCGGGACGCCGACGCCCGAGGCCGCCGAGACGCTGGCGACCCACCCTGCGGCACGGGACCTCGACGCCCAGCCACGCCTCGGGCCGCCGGTCGACGAGGCGGCCGGCGTCGTCGTCGCGTTCGAGGACCCCTCCTGTACGCTCTGCCGGCGGTTCGAGGAGAACACGCTCCCCGACCTCCGGTCGAACCTCGTCGACACGGGGGACGCGGCGTTCGTCTACCGCGGCTACCCGGTCATCTACCCGTGGGGGAAGCCGGCGTCGCAGGCGCTCGAGTCGACGTTCGCGGCCGACGCCGACGCGTTCTGGGCGCTGAAGGACCACTACTTCGCGGAACAGGGGACGTTCACCACGGACAACGTCCTCGAGGAGACGGAGGCGTTCCTCGCCAGCGAGACGAGCGTCGACGCCGCGGCCGTCGTGGACGACGCCCGGAACGAGCGCCACGACGCAGCCGTGCAGGCCGACATCGAGGCAGCGCAGGCCGCCGGCGCGGGGAGCCAGACGCCCATCTTCTACCTGTTCCGCGACGGCGAGTTCCAGACACGTGTCTCGGGACCGCAGGGCTACGACGTGTTCGCCGCGGCGATGGGGTTCTGATGGCACAGACGAGTGGTCTCCGCCGGCGGCTCCCCGACCTCCCGACCGGGAGCGACGACTGGCGGCTGATGGGTCGGACGGCGCGCCTCGTCCTCGGTATCCCCACCTACGCCGTCGTCGCCCTCGTCGCGGCGGTCGCCGGCCTGACGCTGTTCGTCACCTCGCTGAACCTCCCGCTGGCCGGGTTCGCCCTCACCGGCGACCTCACGCTGGACGGACGCCTGCGCATCCTCCGGGGGCTCTACCCCTTCGTCGGGAGCGCCTACGACCCGTTCCAGGGGACCCTCCTCGTGTTCGTCGCCGCGCTCGTCGGCGTGAACGTCGCGATGGCCGTCTACCACTTCCGGGAACACGCCGTCAGCGTGGAGTCCGGGGGGGCGAGTCTCGCCGCGGTCCTCCTCGCGACGCTCGGTGCCGGCTGTGCGGCCTGTGGCGTGCCCATCCTGCTCGCCATCCTCTCCATCTTCGGCGTCTCCTCGGCGGCGCTGTTGCTCCCCCTCGACGGCCTCGAGTTCGCGTTGCTCGCGGTGGTGGCACTCGTCCTCTCGACCCACTGGCTGGCCGAAGGGATGCGCGGTGGGGAGATACGGGGCTGTCCGGTGGACCTGTAGGCAGGGCCGTCGGCGGCCCCCGGCCGCGAGTTTATGCGTGATGACGACCAAACCCCGGCCACAGTCCGTATGAACGACGAGGAACCGGGGTTCGTGACCGCCGCCGACCTCCGCGACGCCGAGGCGGAGGCCGCCCAGTCGCCAGCCTCGGGTGGCACCGGGGGCGACGGTGCCGGCGGCCAGTTCCACATCCCCGAACGGCCGAGCCGGACCTACCCGCGCGACGGCGGCGTCGAGTACGTCGGCGGGACGGTGTTCTCACTCTCGCCGGCGACCGACCGGGGCGACGAGGCGCTGGCGGACGTGGTCGAGTCGGTGCTCTCGGCCGGGGCGTACCGCTGGGGGGACTGGTTCGACCTGCCGATGCCGCTCTACCTCGTCCACGACGACACCACCCACGACACGTTCCGCGTGAGCGTGCGCGACGGCCGGGTGCGACTCCACGTCCTCCCGGAGACGGAGTCGGCGGGGTTGCGGGCCTTCTTCGAGCGACTCGGCGAGCACGGCGAGTGGGCCGTCGAGCGACGGGTCGAGGACGCACTCTGAGTCGGGGGCGGGCCCGCCGGCCTCGGACCCACAACCCACAAGAGCGCCCCCCGCGTCGCCGTGAGTATGACCGTCTCTCGCGTGGTCGAACTCGAGGGCCACATCATCGACTCCGGGATGATGCAGGCCGCGTTCGGCATCGTCATGGACATGGGTGGGTCGTTCGACGTCGAGGAGTTCGACGTCGGCCGGACCAAGACCTCCACCTCCTACGCCCGGATGACTGTCAGTGCCGACACGCCCGAGGAACTCCAGAGCATCGTCCACGAACTCCACCAGAACGGCGCGAACCCGGTCGACCCGCAGGACGTCGACCTCGACCCCGCGCCCCGCGACCAGGTGGTCCCACAGGGGTTCTACTCCACGACGAACCACCCGACGGACGTCCGCGTGGACGGCGAGTGGATCGCGGTGGAGGACGTCGAGATGGACTGTGCCGTCGTCGTGGAGCGCGACGGCAACGGCGACCCGGTCCGGGCGTACACGAAGGTGCTGAACGCCATCGAGGCCGGTGACCTCGTCGTCACGGGCGAGGCGGGCATCAGGGTCCGGCCACCCGAACGCCCCCGCGACAAGGGCGGGGCGTTCGGTTTCATGCAGGGCGGGGTCTCCGCCGAGCGTCCGTCCGAGTCGACCATCGCGCAGATCGCCGACGCCATCGTCGAGACCCGGGAGGCCGGCGGCGACGTCCTCGCCGTCTGTGGCCCGGCGCTCATCCACTCGGGGGCGCGGGGAGCCCTCGCCGAACTCGTCCGCGAGGGGTACGTGACGATGCTCTCGGCGGGCAACGGCTTCGCCGTCCACGACCTCGAACACGACCTCTACGGCACCTCGCTCGGGATGGACACCGAGAGCCTCGACCACCCGCGAAAGGGCCACAAGCACCACATCTACACCATCAGCGAGATCATCCGGGAGGGCGGCATCGAGGCGGCCGTCGAGTCGGGAACCATCGACTCCGGCGTGATGTACGAGTGCGTACGGAACGACCGGCCGTTCGTCCTCGCCGGGTCCATCCGCGACGACGGCCCGCTACCGGACACCATCACCGACGCCGTCGAGGCGCAGAACGCCATCCGCGAGCAGGCCCACGAGGCCGACCTCGTGTTGATGCTCTCGACGCTGCTGCACTCGGTCGCCGTCGGTAACTGTCTCCCGTCGACGACGAAGGTGGTCTGTGTCGACATCAACCCCGCGACGGTGACGCAGTTGCTGGACCGCGGCAGCGCGCAGGCGGTCGGGATGGTCACCGACATCGGGACGTTCGTCCCCATCCTCACGGAGAAGGTGCTCGCGGCCGAGGCGGAGGCGGCCGCCGGCGACGACTAGCCTCAGACGCCCGGGACGGTCTCGCGGAACGCCGTTATCTCCTCGCGTGCGGACTGGACCCTCGCGGCCTGTTCCTCGTCCAGCCCCGCGGCGATCTCGTCGAGTTTCAGGAGGACCGACGCCAGTTTGCCGTGGTCCGGGTCGCGGTCGGCCTCGGCCATCCGGTCGAGGCGGTCGGCGAACCCCCGGAGACGCTCGGCGGCGGTGTCGTCGCTTGCCTCGGCGGCCTCTCGCAGGTGCTCGCTCGCGGTGGTGAGTCTGGTGCGGCTCATGTCCGGAGCCACACGGTGCCGGGAGAAAACCCTACCGCCGAGAGGCGGCCTACTTGCCCTCGGTCAGCGGCACACAGACGACCGGCATCTCGGTCGTGAGGAGCAGGTCCTGCGCGGTGGAGCCGAACATCAGTTTCCCCGTCGGCGAGCGCTTGCGGATACCGATGATCAGTTCGTCCACGTCGTTCTTCTCGGCGAACTCGAGCATGTCCTCCTGCGGGCTGTTGCCGCGGACGAGCTGGTGTGGGTCCACGTTCGGGAGCGCCTCCTCGACCGCGTCGATGGCGTCGCGGCCCTCGAGGACGTCCTCGTCGGAGGTGCCGTCGCCGCCGCGGAGGGAGTTCACCACGTAGATGGAGTCGTCGTCGGTGGCGCGCCCCTCGAGATACTCGACCAGTCGTTCGCTCGTCGCCACGCTATCCGTACCGACCAGGAAGGTCGTCATGGTACGACGGGACACGGGGGAGGCTCTTAAAACCGGCCGGTGGTTCCGGTGGCACGGGAGCGCGCGCCGGTGCGTGTTTCGCCGGTACTCCCCGGCTGTCGGGGTGGGCGGAGCGACTCCGCGGCTCGACCCCGGCAGAGCGTATCGGTACACTTATTACACGATGCCCCCGACAGCAGGGATTGGCTCTCGCGGTACAAACACCTAAGAGTCGTGCGAGAGTACTGTCAACCAGCGAATGGTAGACAGTTCTCAGCTCGCCGAGAGCAAGGAGATACACCGGAAGACGGGTCGCACGTTCTACTACGCGACCCGTCTGCTCCCCGAGCGGGTGCGGCACGCGACGTACGTCCTCTACGCGTTCTTCAGGGTCGCCGACGAGGTGGTCGACGACGTGGAGGCGGACACCTCCCCCGCCGAGCAGCGCCGCCGTCTGGAGGCGATCCGGGAGGCCGCCCTCGGCCGCGAGCCCGACGGCAGCGTCCCCGACGCCGAGGTGCTGGCCGCCTTCTCCGAACTCCGAGAGCGCTACGGCATCCCCGACCGGGAGGTCGAGGTGTTCGTGGAGGCGATGCTCACCGACATCGAGAAGGCCCGCTACGAGACCTACGAGGAGCTGGAGACCTACATGCGCGGGTCGGCCTCCGCCGTCGGCGTGATGATGACGTACGTGATGGAACCCGACGAGCCAGAGGCCGCGATGTCCCACGCCCAGCGCCTCGGCGAAGCCTTCCAGTTGACGAACTTCGTCCGCGACGTGGGCGAGGACATCGTCGAACGCGACCGCATCTACCTCCCCCGCGAGACGCTCGAGACGTACGGCGTCACCGAGGCACAGATTCGGCGCCGTGAGTACGACGAGGCGTTCGCCGGGGCCGTCGAACACGAACTCCGGCGCGCGGAGTCCCTCTATCGGGAGGGCGTCGCCGGCATCAAGTACCTCCCCGAGGACTGCCAGCTCCCCGTGCTCACGGCCGCGGTCCTCTACGCGGACCACCACCGCCTCGTCCGCCGACTCGACGGCGACACGCTCACCCGGACCCCGGAGCTGTCGCCCCTCCGGAAGGCGCTCCTCGTCGCCAAGACGTGGGCCTACTGGCGTTGGCATCGAGACCCCGAGGCCGTGTTCGCCCGCGTCTCCGCGGTGCCGACGACGGCCGAGACGCGTCGCGAACCCGGTCCCGGCGAACCGCTCGTCGCGCGCTGAGCCTCCTCTCACCCACCCGTCCGCTCCGCCATTCGTCGGCCGGGTCACTCGCTCGACACCCGCCGAGTCGGCGGTTTCTGCCCTCCGCGTACCAACAGTTATCCGTCCGGCGGCCGTCGATTCTACCATGAGAGACGCCCGAGTCCTCGTGGTCGGACGAGACGCCGACTGCGCCGTGGACTCGGGGAGACGGACGCTCGACGTGGTCAAGGTACGCCGGCCGCGAGCGGCACTCGAACGACTGGACGAGGGGTTCGACTACGTGGTCTGTCACGACTGCACGCCCGAGGAGGTGGCGGGGTTCGAGACGGCCGCCACCTGTCCCGTACTCGAAGGACTCCCGGAGACGGAGCGCACGCTCGCCGAGCGGGTCGACGCGCTCGTGGGGGCACTCGAGACGGACGGCGGCGTCTCGCTGGGTCCCCACGCCGAACTCTCGGCGGCGGTGAAGCGGCGCGCGATCGACGCCGCGCCGGTGGGCGTGACCATCGCCGACGCCCGCCTCGAGGACTACCCCCTCGTCTACGTCAACGACGGGTTCGAGACGATGACGGGGTACACCGCGTCCGAGGTGCTCGGGCGGAACTGCCGGTTCCTCCAGGGTGAGGGGACGGACCCGCTCTCGGTCACCCGGTTCCGGGAGGCGCTCGATCGGGCCGAACCGCGGGTCGTCGAGTTGCGGAACTACCGGAAGGACGGCAGCCCGTTCTGGAACCGCGTCGAACTCGCACCGGTGGAGGACGAGGCCGGTGCGGTCACGCACTTCGTCGGCTTCCAGATGGACGTTACCGCCCGGCGCGAGGCCGAGGCCGAGGTGGAGCGCGAGCGTGCGGACCTGGAGGCGCTGCTCGACCGGGTGAACGGGTTGCTCGGTGACGTGACGGCGGGGCTGATGGAGGCCTCCAGCAGACGGGCGGTCGAGCGGGCGCTCACGGAGCGTCTCGCCGGGAGCGGCGCCTACCGCGGGGCGTGGGTGGCGACGCCCGACCTCGGGAGCGGTCGCCTCGAACCCGGCGCGAGCGTGGGCGTCGAGGACCCGCCGACCGTGTCGCTCGACGGCGACACGCTGGTCGCCCGCGCCCACGGGACGGGGGAGCTCGTCTTCGGGACGGGGCGCACGGCCGACGGCGACGAGGAGCCGGTGGCCGCCGTCCCCCTCCAGTACCGGGGGACGACCTACGGCGTCTGCTGTGTCCACGGGGGCGCGGGGACCACCTTCGGCCAGCACGACCGGGCGGTCTTCCGGGTGCTGGGGCGGGCGGCCGCGACGGCGATCCACGCCATCGAGGGGCGGCGACTGCTCGGGAGCGACGCCGTCACCGAACTGGAGTTGCGGCTGCCCGAGTCGTTCCCCGCGGCCCTCGCGGCGCGACTGGAAGCGACGCTCACCTACGAGGGGGCGGTCTTCGGCGACGACCACGTCCGCACGTTCTACACCGTGGCGGGGGCGGACGCGGCCACGGTGACGGCCGAGGCGGCCCGCGAATCCGCCGTGGAAGGCTGTCGAGCCGTCACCGGTGACCCGGACCCGCTGCTGGAGTTCGTCGTCGGCACCGAGTCGCTCGTCTCGGCCATCGCGGACCGGGGGGCCGAGCTCCGGACCGCGGCGGCCGACGCCGACGGGGTGACGCTCACGCTCTCGCTCCCGGTCGGTGCCGAGACGCGGTCGGTGGTCGAGTCGTTGCGGGGACGCTTCGGCCCGGTGGAACTCCTCGCCACGCGCGAACGCGACCGCCCGACGCGGACGCGCCCGGAGTTCCGCGAGGAACTGGAGTCGCGGCTCACCGACCGGCAGTTGACCGCGCTCAGACTCGCCCACGTCGGCGGCTACTTCGCGCCCACCCGTCGCGCCTCGGGCGACGAACTCGCCGCCGCGATGGGCGTCTCGCGGTCGACGTTCCACCAGCACCTCCGGGCTGCCCAGCGGAAACTGGTGGACGGCTTCTTCGACCCGGAGAGCGATACCTGACTAGTCGGGTGACCCGTTCATCACCCGAGGGTGAGTCCTACGATACGGGGACGGAGAGACGACTCGAATCGGCGTCAACTTGCGCGCACGTGACGCGCGAGGGCACCCCTGACAGTCGCCGTTCGCGTCCTCCGTCCCGCTTCTACCGACCACGAGTGACGACGCCGGGCGGTGGGGCTACCGGCCGAGCGGCCGGACCGCGCTCCGCACGTCGAAGTCGAAGCGGTCCGTGTAGAGCAACCCGGCGCCCAGTGCCGCGGCGATGGCGACGGGGACCCACTGCCCGAAGTAGGCGTTGACGACCCCCCAGAGGATGACGAACGAGACGAGGTCGTCGAGCATGAACGGGGTCTCCTCGAGGCGGCGACGCAGGCCGGCCCTGTCGAAGCCGAGGTCGAACGCGAGGACGGCCACCGTGGCCGAGAGCACCCAGCCCGCGTAGTTCGTCCACGGCACCTCGTAGTACGTCACCGCGACGCCGGCGAGGTCGTACTGCCAGAAGCCGAGTGCCACCGCGCCGGGGTCGAGGACGAGGTCCATCGCGAGGACGGTCCCGATGGTCGCGCCCAGCCTGAGCGGGGTGCTCGCGGCCCGGTCGCCCAGCAGGAGCGAGACCAGCAGGTAGCTGTTGAGGACGAGGGGGAAGAAGAACACGGGCAGGCCGAGCGGCACCTTCCCGAACAGCATCGGTCCGAGTTCGACGCCGTACTCGAAGGAGCCGTACGGCCACCCGGTCGTCACCCCGAGCAGTTCGATACCGAACGCGTAGCACGTCAGCAGTCCGAGTGCGATGGCCGCCCGGCGGTCCGTGAGCGGCGCCACGCCCGCGACCAGCGGGAGGCGCATCACGATGGTCCCGAACAGCACGAGGTACGGGTTGAAGTTCAGCGGGCCGAGCAGCGCCTCGGCCGAGGCCAGCAGCATCAGCGCGCCGACGGCGGGGAACACGACGGCGATGGTGAACCGGTTCTCGAGGACGAGCGTGTCGAGCGCCCGTTCCACCTCCGCGCGGCTCTCCGGGAACGACCAGTTCGGCACCGAGAGCGTCCTATCCATACACGAGCACCCACAGCCCCGCGAGCGTGATGACCATCCCCGTGAGCGTGTTGATGAGCGGGTACCACCAGTACGCCTCGTCCGGGTCCACGTCCGCGAAGACGATGCCGAAGACGAGCAGGGGATAGAGCAACAGGACCACCGTGAAGAACGGGTGGACGGTGACGAACGCCGCCGCGGCCAGCAGCCACGCCATCGCGCAGTAGAGGAACGTGTTGAACTCGCCGAGTTCGGTCGCCGTCGTCCGGATGCCGGCGGCCCGGTCCGGTTCGATGTCCGGGATGGCGCTGAAGGTGTGCATCCCCATCGTCCAGAGCCACCCGCCGGCGATGGCGCCGAGCGGGGGGAGCGTCCCCTCGATGGCCGTCCACGCCAGCACGCCCGGCAGGATGTAGAGCCCGTTCGAGATGGAGTCGAAGAACGGCACCGTCTTGAACCGGAGCGGCGGGGCCGAGTACTCCGTCGCGAGGAACAGGTACGCGACCATCACGACGGCCGCCGCCGGCTGGCCGACCCAGAGGAAGTACGGGACGAACGCGAGGCCGGCGAGGCCGGTGACGGCGACGGCCGCCACCGTGAGCCGCGAGCCGTCGTAGCGAACCTCCTTGTCGTCCTTCTTGGGGTTCTCGGCGTCTACCTCCCGGTCGAAGATGTCGTTGATGCCGTAGAGGTAGACGTTCGCCGGGACGGCGAAGTACGCGAACAGTACGAGCGAGAGTGGGCTGAACAGTTCGGCCACGCTGTCCGCCGCGAACGCGACGGCGACGACGACGGGGCCGGCGAGGTAAAGCCAGAACCGGGGGCGCGAGAGGCGCAGGAGGTAGCCGTAGCTGGTGTCCTCCGGCGGCAGCACGCGGTCCAGCCCGAACTCCGTCATGCTCACCGAACGTCCTCGAGCACGGCGTCGGCGGTGTGTTGCCCACTGATGAGACACATCGGGACGCCGATACCAGGCGTAGTGTACGACCCCGTGAAGTAGAGGCCGGGCACCTTCTTGGAGCGGCGGTCAGGGCGGAACAGCGCCGTCTGCCGGAGCGTGTGGGCCATCCCGAGCGCCGTCCCGGCCATCGAGTTGTACCGCTCGGCGAACTCGCTCACCGTGAACTGCTCCTCGAAGAGGATACGGTCGCGCAGTTCGACACCGGTGTTCTCGGCGATGTCGTCCAGCACGAGTTCGCGGTACCGCTGTCGGGTCGCCTCGCTGTCTTCGAGGCCGGGCGCGATGGGGACCAGCGCGAACAGGTTCGAGTGGCCCTCCGGCGCGACGGTGTCGTCCGTCTCACTCGGCACACAGAGGTAGTACGCGGGGTCCTCGGGCCACTCGGGGTCGTCGAATATCTGCTCGAAGTGCGGGTCCCAGTCCGTCGGCAGGACGAGCGTGTGGTGCGCCAGCGGGTCCACGTCGCCCTCCACACCCATGTACATCAGGAACGCGCTCGGGGCGTAGGTCCGGGACTCCCAGTAGTCGGCGTCGTACGTCCGCAGGTGTTCGGGCAGGAGTTCCTGTTCGGTGTGTGCGTAGTCGGCGTCGCTGACGACGTAGTCGAACGCGAGTCGCTCACCACCCTGTGCAGTGGTCGCGCCGCCGTCCGGCACCGTCGCCGCCTCCGGCGTCTCGTACTCGGGGTCCACGGCGGGTGCGAGTTCGAGTTCGAAGCCGTCCTTCCGCGAGATGATCTCCGTCACCTCGGCGTTCGTTCGGTAGGAGACGCCGAGTTCCTCGCCGAGTTCGACCAGGGCGTCCACCACTGCCCCGATGCCGCCGTCGGGGTAGTAGACGCCCATGTTGAAGTCGACGTGGCTCATCATGTTGTAGAGCGCCGGCGTGTTCTTCGGCGAGCCACCGAGGAACACCAGCGTGTACTGCATGATCTGCTGGAGTTTGGGGTTCTCGAAGTAGCCCGAGACGTAGTCGTCCATCTTGCCGACGAGTTTCAGGCCGATGGGGGCGGCCTTCATCACGTCGAGGTCCACCCAGTCACGGAGGCGGGGCCGGTCCTCGTAGACGAACTGGTTCATCGCCACGTCGTAGTGCGTCTCGGAGGTGTCGAGGTACTCCCGGAGCTTCTCGCCCGCGCCCTCCTCGTACGCCTCGAACGTCGCGACGTTCTCCTCGACCTCGGGGACGATGTCGACCCGGTCGCCATCCTTGAAGAAGATGCGGTAGTGGGGGTCGAGCCGCGAGAGCGTGTAGTAGTCGCTCGGCTCCTTGCCGAAGTGTGCGAAGAACCGCTCGAACACGTCGGGCATCAGGTACCAGGAGGGACCCATGTCGAAGCGGAAGCCGTCGGCCTCCAGTCGGGAGGCACGCCCCCCGAGCTGTTCGTTCTTCTCGAGGACCGTGACGTCGGCACCGGCGTCGGCGAGGTAACACGCGGTGGAGAGGCCGCCGAAACCACTACCGACGACGCCGACCGAGCGACCGGCCAGCGGGCTGTCTTGCATACCTACCTGTTCGTCGTCCGACGTACTAAACCGATTGGTCGCGGCGGAGGCCGTGGGCGGTCACCGTGTGCCACGCACGGCCACGGTCCCCCGAAGGCTCATGTCTCCCGCCCGAGGCGTCGCCGTATGGTCCCTCCACGCCCGTCCGCCCGAACCCTCCTGCTCGGTCCCGACCGGTTCCAGCGTCGGCTCGACGTCCTGCTGGCCGTCACGCTCGGCGTTCTCACCGCTGTCGCCTACGCCGTCGGCGTGTTCGAACTCGGCGGGGGTGTCGTGCTGGTCCCGTTCCACGCGGCCCTCGTCGGCCTCGTCGCGGCCGCGGGCGTCGGCTACCGCCGCGGCGGTCTCGTGCCCGCGTGGCTCGTCGCGTTCACTCCCCACGTCGGGCTGAGCGTCACGTGGGCGTTCCTGTGGCTCTCGACCGGGCGGCCGCTCGGTGACCGCCTCGCGTTCGTCTTCGACCCGGCCGGGCTGACCGTGGCGGCCGTCACCGCCGCCGTGGTCGCGGGGTTCGGGTACGCGTGGGGCCGTCTGTTCGCGCTCGCTGCCGCCCGACTCCGCCCGGAGCCGAACGGAAACGCCTAACCACGCCCCGTCCGCCGACCCGGATATGAAGGTCGCACGTATCGACGTCGACGGGGACGTGCTGGAGGGCGAGTACGACGACGGCGTCGTCACGACGGACGTGGGAACGTTCGACACGAACACCGACGAGGCCGCCCTGCTCGCGCCGTGCGAGCCCAGCGCGATGTACTGCGTGGGTCGCAACTTCGGCGAGAAGGTCGACCAGATGGGCTACGACGTGCCCGACGAACCGGACTTCTTCATCAAGCCGCCGGTGGCGCTACACGACCCGGAGACGCCCATCGAGTACCCCTCGTTCACCGAGGAGCTCACCTACGCGGGCGAGCTCGCGGCCGTGATCGGCCGGACGACCCACGACATCTCGCCCGACGAGGTGGACGCCCACGTCCGCGGCTACACCATCCTGAACGACCTCGACTGTCTGGACCAAGAGCGCCGCACGGCCCGCAAGGCGTTCGACGGGAGCGGCCCGCTCGGCCCCTGTATCGACACCGAGGTCGACCCGGTCGGTCTGGAGATGGAGACGCACATCGACGGCGAGCGCCGCCAGCACGACAACACCGAGAACATGTTCGTGAAGCCGCGCGACGTCGTCTCGTTCCTCTCCGAGCGCTTCACGCTGCAGCGGAACGACGTGATCTCGTTCGGGAGTCCGGCCAACCCCGGCCTGCTCGACCCCGGAAGCGAGATCGAGATCCTCTACGAGGGCATCGGGACCCTCCGGAACAGCGTCACTCTACCGTAGTCCCGTCGGCCCGTCGATACCAGCGGACAGGTTCTTGTGCGCGGCCTCACGAGGGAAATCAACGGATGAGTGAGAACGACGAGACACCGGGGCCGGGGGGCCCGAGCGGGGAGGGGACGGCCGACGGTGAGGGGGGCGAGACGCTCGCGGACGTCCTCTCGGGGGGCGACGACGGCTCGACGCCGGGAGTCGCGAGTGCCTCGGCGACGGCGGAGGCGAGCGTCGAGGAGACCGACGCGGGTGAGGTGGGGCCACGGGTCGACACCGAGGCGGACGACGCCACCTCCACCGCCCGCGCGGTCCGACTGCTGGAGCAGGGACGTGAGCAGCAGTCGCCCGAGCGCGAGTCACCCCTCGACCAGTCAGCGGTGCGCGAGGCGGTCCTCGCGGACCTGCGCGAGTACCTCGACGAACACGGCGACGAACTCGCCGTCGACACGCCGGAGCGGACGTTCCTCGAGGAGAACTTCTTCGACTTCTCGTACCTCGACGCGTACCAGGAGGTCGAGCGTCGGTGGGTGAACAAGCCGTTCGCATACGTCTCGGTGCTGTACGACCCCCGCGAGAGAGAGTACCGCTACCACGTCAGCCAGCCGGCGCTCGACGAGTTCGAGCGGTACGTCCGTGCCGACCTCGTCGAGTACCTCCGCAACAGCCTGATGTACCGCGACCTCGGCGGTGGCCGCGAGAAGGGCGAGGTGTTCGAGGAGGACGTGGTCGAACTGGTCCGGGAACACGCCCGGAGCGTCGACGACGGGACGATGCTCAAGTTGCTCTACTACCTGCGTCGTGACTTCATCCAGTTCGGGCCCATCGACGCTATCATGCGTGACCCGGCCATCGAGGACGTCTCCTGTGACGGTGCGAACGTCCCCGTCTTCGTCTACCACCGGGCGTACCGCGACCTCGAGACGAACGTGGAGTTCAGCGCCGAGCGGCTCTCCTCGTTCACCGTCCGACTGGCCCAGCGGGCCGGCAAGACCATCTCCGTCTCCGACCCGCTGCTGGACGCCACGCTGCCCGACGGGTCGCGGCTGCAGTTGACGCTGGGTGGCGAGATCGCCACCCGCGGGGCGAACTTCACCATCCGGAAGTTCTCGGACGTGCCGTTCTCGCCCATCGACCTCACGAACTGGGGCACCTTCTCCATCGAGGAGATGGCGTACTTCTGGCTGGCCATCGAGAACAACAAGTCGCTCATCTTCGCCGGGGGGACGGGGTCGGGCAAGACCTCCTCGTTGAACGCCATCTCCTTCTTCATCCCACCCAGTGCGAAGGTCATCTCCATCGAGGACACCCGCGAGGTGGACCTCCCGCACAAGAACTGGATCCAGAGCGTGACACGCTCGTCGGCCTCCGAGGGGGGCCGCGGCGAGGTGTCGATGTACCGGCTGTTGCAGGCCGCGCTCCGCCAGCGCCCCGAGTACCTGCTGGTGGGAGAGATCCGGACCGAGGAGCGGGTCGCCCTGACGTTCTTCCAGGCGATGGGCACGGGCCACACGGCCTACACGACGATGCACGCGGACTCCATCGACACGGTCGTCAACCGGCTCCAGAACCCGCCGCTGAACGTCCCGACCGCGATGATACAGGACCTCGACGTCATCGCCATCCAGAAACAGACGTTCGTCGGCGAGGACCGCGTCCGCCGGAACCAGCAGGTCACGGAGGTGCTGAGCCCCGAGGACGACCCGCTGTCCATCCGGACCCGCGACGTGTTCCGCTGGGACGCCTCGAGCGACACCCACCGACGGGTGGGCGAGTCGGGGGTACTCGGCGAGGTGGCGGACGAGCGGGGGTGGTCCCGCGAGCGGCTGGCGGCAGAGGTCGAACGCCGTGAGGGGCTGTTGCAGTTCCTCGTCGAGGAGTCGGTCACCGACTACCGCGACGTGGCCGCGCTCGTCAAGCTCTACCACAAGGACCCGGAGTACGTGCTAGAGCGGGTCCGCGACCGGGGGTACGACCTCCCGTGAGCGACGGGGGGACGCCCGAGCGCTCGGGGGACGGCCACGAAGACGGTGACGGGCCCGCCGGGGACGCCACGAACGGTCACCGGGGCGACGGTGTCGACGCCGGGGCCGCCGGACCGGGGGACGTCGACGCCAGCGACCTCCCCGCGGACAGCCCGGCGCCGCCGGACCGACCCGACGAGACGGGTCGCGACAACGTCCGCTCGATGGGGACACAGGGCGAGGCGCAGGCCCGCGAGGAGCTGGCGAGCTTCGACCCGGACGCCGACGGCCCGACCCCGGACCTCGGTCCGGACGCCGACCCGGAGGGCGCCCCGCCGCCCGAGTACGCCATCGAAGGGCTCTCGGGGATGGGCGCCCCGCCGGTCGAGGAGCAGATCGAGGCCTACCGGCGCCAGTACGGCTTCGTCCGGACGTTCTTCCGGGTCCGGTCGGACCGCTACCGTGACCTCCAGCGCTCGCTGAACCAGGCACGCATCGGCGAGAGCTACGACACCTACCTCGCGCGAGCGGCCACGTACGCGCTCGTGGCGGCCGTCGTCGGGGTCGTCCTCGGCGCGCTCCTGACGCTGGGACTGGCACGGGTGGGCGCGTTCGACGCCATCCGTGCGCCGGCGGCGCTCCGCGGTGGCGGCTCCGCCTTCGTCTTCGAGAACCGGGTGCTGTTCGGCGGGATCGCCGTCTCCATCCTGACCGCGCTCGTCCTCGGTGGGGCCACCTACCTCGTGGCCGTCTACTACCCGAGCGCCGCGGTCAGCACCCGCCGGCAGAGCATCGACGTGACGCTCCCACACGCCATCGTCTACATGTACGCGCTCAGTTACGGGGGGATGAACCTGAGCGAACTCGTCCGGTCGCTGGCGGACGCCGAGGACACCTACGGGGAGGTGGCCCGCGAGTTCGACACCGTCGTCCGCGACCTCGAACTGTTCGGCAACGACCTGTTCACCGCGCTCCAGAACCTCCGGAACACCACTCCCAGCGACAACCTGGAGCAGTTCCTCGACGACCTGCTCTCCGTACTCGACTCCGGCGGGGAGGTGACCGGTTTCCTCGAGGACGAGGCCCGCGGCTACCTGGAGGAGGCCGGCGACGCACAGGAGGACTTCCTCGAGACGCTGGCCATCCTCAGCGAGGTGTTCATCGTCGGGTTCGTGGCGACGCCGCTGTTCCTCGTCGTCATCCTCGTCGTCATCAGTCTCGTCGGCGGGCAGACCATCGCGCAGTTGACGCTGCTGGTCTACGCCGTCATCCCCATCGGGATGGTGATGTTCCTCGTCCTCGTCGACACGCTCTCGGAACCGTACGTCCAGCGTGGCCGGGTCGCCGCACCCGACCGGACCGTCCCCGAGGAGGAACACGGCTCGCCGGCCCCGGACGACGAACGGCTGGCAGCCTATCGGAGCCAGCGTCGGCGCGACGACCTGCGCGGCCTGGTGACCGACCCCGTGACCCTGTTCCGCGACGAACCGCGCTACACGCTGGCGCTGACGGTGCCGCTGGCACTCGGCACCGTCGCGGGGTTGCTCGCCACCGGTACCGTGGGGCTGCGCCCCGAGGCCTTCGTCGCGGCCCCCATCGCGAACACGACGTGGCTCGTCGTGGTGCCGCTGCTGACCGTGATGGTGCCGCTCTCCGTGGGCCACGAGTACCGGGCCGCCCGCGAGCGGCGGCTCACCCGGCGGTTCCCGAACACGCTCTCCATCCTCGCGTCGGCGAACAAGATGGGCATCGGGCTGACCGAGGGGATCGGTCTCGTCGTCCGCTCCTCCTCGGGTACCATCGCCGAGGAGCTGCGGAAGGTCCGCAACGACATCCTGTGGAACGCGTCGACGAGCGAGGCGCTGCTGGCGTTCGGCGCGCGACTCCACGTCCCGCAACTGGCACGGACCTCGCGCCTGCTGGCCGAGGGCATCCGGTCGACCGGCGACCTGTCGCGGGTCCTCTCCATCGCGGCCGAGGACGCACGCAACCGGTACAAGCTCGACCGGGCCCGAACGCGGGAGATGACCTCCTACGTCGCCATCGTCGTCATCGGCTACCTCGTCTACCTGCTGGTCGTCCTGCTGCTCGACGCGAACTACCTCGGCCCCATCGCCGAGACAGCCGACCCGCCGACGACGGGACTCGGTGGCGCGCAACCGCCGCTCTCGTTCACCAGCGTCCCCGTCGACGTCTACGAGGCCGTGTTCTTCCACTCGGCGCTCATCCAGGGCGTCGGGAGCGGCCTGCTGGCTGGGAAACTGTCGGACAACACCGTCCTGAGCGGACTGAAGTTCAGTATCGGCCTCGTGACCATCGCCCTCGTCGCCTTCACCTTCGTCTGACCATGTCCGGACCACTCACCCTCGACGGCACCGACGCCGACCACCCCCCGAGACCGTCACGGACTGACCGTGGCGTCTCCGAACTGCTGGGGGCCATCCTCCTGTTCGGCCTGCTCGTCGCCGTCCTCGTCCTGTTGCAGGCCAACGCCGTCCCGAGTCAGAACGAACGCGTCGAGTTCGACCACAACCAGCGCGTGCAGGCGGACGTCCTCGAACTGGCGAGCGCCACGGCGGAGGTGGCCGCCACCGGCCGCGACCGGAGTGCCGTCCTCGAACTCGCGCCGGAGTACCCCAACCGCTTCCTGCTGTTGAACCCCGGCCGCGCACAGGGACGGGTCTCCACCGCCGACGCCGGGTTCACCGTGGAGAACGCCGTCGCCAGCGGCGAGACGGCCGACTACTGGGACGGGTCGGCGCTCGCGTTCGACAGTCGCTCGCTCGCGTACGTCCCGAACTACAACGTCTACCGGAACGCCCCGACGACGAGGCTCGCCCACGGCACTGTCACCGACCGCTTCCCCGACGGCACCGTCACGGCCATCGGCGGGGGGTCGTTCGTCGACGGGCGACGCATCTCGCTGGTCGCGCTCGACGGCGAGCGCAGCGAGTCCCGTGGCGGCGCCCTCTCCGTGGAGGTGGTGCCCCTCGCCACCGAGACCGAGACGGTGACGGTCACCGACGACGACGGCCCCGTCTTCGTCCGCCTGCAGACCGACCGCACCGTCGCGCAGTGGGAGGGGATACTCGAACCCGAGCTCGCTCCCGACGGCTTCGTCACCGAGGTGCGCGACGGGCCGGGCGAGACCGTCGAGGTCGTGTTCGACCGAGGCGAGACCTACCAACTCCAGCTGGGGAAGGTCGGCGTCGGTGGCGGCGTCACCGACCCGGACCCGGCGTACCTCACCGCGCGCGGGGACACCGCACCGACGGTCGACCCCGGTGCCGAGCGCGAACTCACCGTGCAGGTCCGCGACGGCTTCAACGCCCCCGAACCGGGTGTCGAGGTGACGTTCGCGGCGAGCGAGGGACGCCTCGACGGGACCACCGTCGTCACCGACGCCGACGGCGAGGCGACGGTGACCTACACGGCCGGGTCGGCCGACGGAACGGTGACGGCCACGGTCGACGGCGGGACCGGCGCAGACGGTGACCCCCGCAGCGTCGTGTACGACGTGACGGTCCAGTCGGCGACCGAGGACCCCGGTCAGGGGAGCGAACCGGGCGACCTGAACCCCGGTGGCGACGACGCGCTCCAGTTACGCGACGCCGTCCTGCAGGGGTGTCGGAGCGTCGACCCGAACCAGCGGAACGTCGAGCAGTACGACGCCGACGGCGACTGCGTGGTGCGGACGACGTTCGAGTCGACGGGACAGGACCGGACCGTCTCGGAGGTCCGCATCGCCGTCTTCGACGCCGACCAGTCGTTCACCGTCGGACGGGGGAGCAACGCCGTCGCCCGCGTCCGACCGACGCAGTACGCCTTCGAGGCCGGTGCGTTCCGGACCATCGGGCAGGCTGGCGAGACGCTGACCCCCGCGCGGTCGGTGCCGGAGGGGGAGACCCGGACCTACACCTTCGCGTTCCGTCGCGGAGGCGACCGCTACAACGTCGTCGAGGGGGACCTGTTCGTCCTGAAGCTCCGCTTCAGCGACGGGACCACGTCGGCGTACATCGTGGCGCCACAGGACTGAAACCGACGTTCCGGGGCGTCCCGACGCCAGTCACGGTTTCTGCCGATGGAGTTGCCCTACGCCAAGAGCACGGATTAGCACAAGGGACAGCATACTATTAATCCGATACTCATGATGCACGAGACCAAGACGTTCCCGAACCACGGTGGGGCAGAGCTGCGGCCGGCGGTTCGGCGCGTCGAGACGGAGCCGTCGGAGGTGACGACGGACCCCGTCGAGGGGGTGGGACCCACGCTGCCGCCGGAGGCTGTCGTCGTGCTCGACGAGGTGGTCGAGTACTTCGAGAGCGCCGCGACCGCGATGGCAGAGCGGCCATCGCCCGAGTTCGTCCGCTCGCACTTCTTCGACTTCGAGTACCTCGAGCGCTTCCACGAGGTCGAGCGCTACTGGGTCAACGAGCCGTACGCGTACGTCAGCATCCTCTTCGACGAAGAGAACCGCGAGTACCGCTACCACGTCGTCGAGCCGACGCTCGACCTGTTCGAGCAGTACGTCCGTGCCGACCTCGTCACCCTGCTGCGCAACTCGCTGATGTACCTCGAGGTGGACCCCGGGGAGGATCGCGAGGCGGTGTTCTTCGAGCGGGTACAGGAACTCATCGACCGGCACGCCGCGACCGTCGACGAGGGCACCCTCCACAAGGTGCTCTACTACCTCGAACGGGACTTCCTGAACTACGGTCCCATCGACGCCATCATGCGGGACCGGAACATCGAGGACATCTCCTGTGACGGCGAGGAGGTCCCCGTCTTCGTCTACCACCGCGAGTACCGCGACCTGAAGACGAACGTCGTGTTCGGCGGCCAGCGACTCAACTCGTTCACGGTCCAGCTCGCCCAGCGCGCGGGGCAGTCCATCTCGGTCTCGGACCCACTGCTGGACGCCTCGCTCCCGGACGGCTCCCGACTCCAGCTCACGCTCGGGGGCGACGTCTCCACGCGGGGGTCGAACTTCACCATCCGGAAGTTCGCCGACATCCCGTTCACGCCGGTCGACCTCGTCGAGTGGAACACCTTCAGCGTGGACCAGATGGCGTACTTCTGGCTGGCCATCGAGAACAACAAGTCGCTCATCTTCGCGGGCGGCACGGGGTCCGGCAAGACCACCTCGATGAACGCGGTGTCGTTCTTCGTCCCGCCGTCCTCGAAGGTGGTCTCCATCGAGGACACCCGCGAGATCGACCTCCCCCACGAGAACTGGGTCCAGTCGGTCACCCGCGAGTCCGCCACCGCCGACGGCCGCGGCGAGGTGTCGATGTACAACCTCCTGCAGGCCGCGCTCCGCCAGCGCCCCGAGTACCTCATCGTCGGTGAGATCCGGACGGAACCGCGGGTCGCCCTGACGTTCTTCCAGGCGATGGGCACGGGCCACACGGCCTACACGACGCTCCACGCCGACAGCGTGGAGACGGCCCTCTCGCGCCTGCAGAACCCGCCGCTCAGCGTGCCGACCCAGATGCTGCAGGACCTCGATATCGTCAACATCCAGAAACAGACGTTCATCGGCGAACGCCGGGTCCGCCGGAACGCCGTCGTCGCCGAGCTGGGTGTGGACGAACACGACATCGACCGCATCCGCCACGACGAGGTGTTCCGCTGGGACGCCGCGAGCGACACCCACGAGCGCGTGGGCGAGTCCCGCGTCCTCGCGGAGATCGCCACCGAACGTGGCTGGGACGACGCCGAGCTCGAGCGGCAACTGGAAGCTCGCCGGACGGTCCTCGAGTTCCTCATCCAGAACGACGTGACCGACTACGAGACGGTCGGTGCCACCGTCCACCTGTTCGCCCGCGACCCCGACTCGGTCCTCGCGGCCATCGACGACGGCCGGCTGGCGGCAGACGAGACCGACCTGCTCGGGACGACCACCGACGACGCCGACGCGACGCCCGACGCCGGGGTCGAGGTCCCCGACCCCAGCGAGTTCGAGACGTGGGAGGCGGTGGTGGCCGCCGCGGAGGCGGACCACGACGCGGCCGGCGAGACCGACGCCGACACCCCCGACGACCAGCGTGCGGAGGCCGACGGAGGCGACCCGGCCGACGACGAGGCGTTCTCGTTCGGAGCGAGCGAGGGTGCGGACGACCACGACGACGGGGGTGAGGGTCGGTGAGCGGCTCCAGCGAGGAGTACCTGCTCGACGGCCCGCACCCGGAGTACGGGCTGGCGCAACTGCGCCGCGAGAGCCCCATCTCCGAGGACGAGAAGGCCCGGATGCGCGCCGAGTACGGCCACGTCCGAACCTACTTCAAGCTCCACCCGGAGCGCTACGCGAAGGTCCAGCGCTCGCTCAACCAGGGGCGCTTCGGCGTCACCTACGACGAGTACCTCGCGCGGACCCTGGTGTTCACCATCGTGGCCAGCGTCGTGGGGTCCGTCCTCGGTGGCGTGCTGGCGTACGTGCTCGCCGACGTGGGCGTCCTCGCGACGATGCAGAACCCCCTCGACGTCAGGGGCGGCTTCGTGAACTGGGTGGGTGCCAACCGCACCCTGTTCGCCGTCTTCGCGCTGACGTTCCTCGGCGGCGGCCTGGTCGCCGCGAGCGTCTGGTTCGGCCGGTACTACTACCCGTCCGTGGTGGTCTCCTCCCGGCGACAGAACATCGACGTGACGCTCCCACACGCCATCGTCTACATGTACGCGCTCAGCCACGGCGGCATGGGCCTCCACGAGGTGATGACCTCGCTGGCGAACTCGCGTGACACGTACGGCGAGGTGGCGAACGAGTTCGAGGCCATCGTCAACGACATCGAGCTGTTCGGCACGGACCTGTACACGGCCCTGCAGAACGCGCGCAACACCACCCCGTCTCGCAACATGGAGCAGTTCCTCGACGACCTGCTCGCGGCGCTCGACTCCGGTGGTGACGTCACCGCCTTCTTCGAGGAGGAGGCCGACACCTACCTCCGCGAGGCCGAGGAGGCCCAGGAGGACTTCCTCGAGACGCTGGCGATGCTGGCCGAGGTGTTCGTCGTGGCGTTCGTCGCCGCGCCGCTGTTCCTCATCGTGGTGCTGGTCGTCATCAGCATCATGGGTGGCAGCACGCTCAGCCAGCTCTCGCTGCTCGTCTACCTCGTGCTCCCGGTCGCCATGGTGGCGTTCCTCGTCGTGGTGGACGTGCTGGGCGAGCCGTTCGAGCAGCCCGACGCGGAGCTGACCCACGGGACCCTCGAGGAGGACGCGGTCACGGGTGCCGACCTCGCCGACGACGAGCGGTTCACTCCATACGACCGCAACGCCCTGCGCGTCCGCGTCGAGGACCTGCTGCGCGACCCGACGGCGGTCCTGCTGGACCAGCCGTTCACCTCGCTGGTGCTGACGGTGCCGCTCGCGCTCGGTGCCCTCGTGGCCATGGTCGCCGCCGGCTTCGTCGAGCCGTCGATGGAGGCCCTGATGGCCCGGCCCATCGCCACGACGACGGCGCTGTTCGTCGCTCCGCTCCTCGTCGTCCTGACACCGCTGACGGTGTTCTACGAGCTGAAGCGGATGCGCGAGATCGAGATCGCCCGCCGGTTCCCCGACACGCTGAACATCCTGTCGTCGGCGAACAAGATGGGTATCCCGCTGGTCGACGGCCTGGACCTCGTCTCGCGCTGGTCCGAGGGCGTCGTCGCCAAGGAGCTCCGCGTGGTCCGCAACGACATCGAGTGGAACCACGACGTGACCGGCGCGCTGCTGAAGTTCGGCGACCGCATCCGCGTCCCGCAGCTCTCGCGGACGATGAAGCTACTGGCCGAGGGCATCCGGTCGTCGGGTGACCTGTCGCGGGTCCTCTCCATCGCGGCCGAGGACACCCGCAACCGCGAGAAACTCGAGCGGACCCGCCGCCGCGAACTCGGCTCGTACATCGCCGTGGTGGTCATCGGGTTCCTCGTCTTCCTGCTGGTCATCGTCCTGCTGGAGGCGAGCTTCCTGACCCCGCTGGCGGGGCTTGAGGACACCAACCCGGCCCCGGCGGGCGCGGACGTGCCCATCGGGTTCAGCAGCGTCCCCGTGGAGACCTACCGACTGATGTTCTTCCACGCGGCGCTCGTCCAGGCGCTCGGCTCCGGCCTGCTGGCCGGAAAACTGAGCGACAACGACACGATGTCCGGCCTGAAGTACGGGCTGGCGCTCGTGCTGATCGCGATGGCCGCGTTCGCCTTCGTCTGAGCGCGGTCGACCGACACCCGCCGGCCCCGTCCTGACCTCGATTCTCCGACGTTCGCCCGACCGAGAGTGTCTTTTCTCCAGTACGCCGTCGTCTTCGTTGCGGCTTGCCCTGCGCCAATAGAAGCCCTATCGACCGGGAGATACACATACGATACATGATAACTCCCACGACCGAACGAGGGCTCTCGGAGGTCCTTGGGGCGATTCTGATGTTCGCGCTCGTGTTCGCCGTCCTCGTCATCGTCCAGGTGTGGGCGGTGCCAGCAGCGAACGCGCAGATAGAGGTCGAACACAACGAGGGGCTCGAGGCCGACTACGGGGAGTTTGGTGAGACGCTCGACCGTGTCGCCGCGCTCGGGTCCAGCGAGACGGTGAACCTCGACGCGGGGGTCCGGTATCCCTCGCGACTGTTCCTCATCAACCCACCACCATCTAGTTACACCTTCTCGTCCAGTGAGGTCTTCGACGACGGCGTAACGATCAGCAACATCCAGACGACGACCATCGACCCCGAATCTGACGAGTACCTGACCGGGGTCCGAGGTGGCGTTCTGAGCTACGACACGCAGTCCTACACCCTCAGTACGGACTACGCACAATACCAGAATTCGCCCACCTACCGAATCGAAGGCGGAGTGATGTACCAGCAGTTCGAGAACGGTGCCGTCTCGTTCATCGACGAAGGGGGGGTGGTTGACGGACAGCAGATCAACATCGTCCTGTTCGAGGGAGACGTCTCGACGGGTGGGACCGAGTCACTCTCGCTCCAGACGAGCGCCGTGAGCAGTGTGAGCCGCCCTATCACCGTGGACGACACGGGAACGCCCATCGAGTTGACGCTCCCGACAGAACTCGACCAGACCGCCTGGGACGAACTGGTCGATGGCCAGACCAACGTCGACACCGTCGTCGTCGATGAGACTCTCGGCACGGTCACGATTACGCTTGACCCCGGCGTCACGTACGACCTGCGTATCACGAAGATACGTCTGAGTGACGACGACACCTCGTCCACGGCCGCCTACCTTACGGCCGCCTCCGGGACGGATATCTCGCTCTCTGGCGACGCGACCAGCCTCTCTGTGGAGGTCCGGGACGAATTCAACAACCCCCGCAGCGGCACTCCCGTCACCTTCGAGGTCGTCTCGGGAACTGGCGTGTTCACCAACACGGCCACGGACACGGTCACGGTCGACTCGAACCAGCGCGGAGTCGCAACGGCTCGGTTTGAGCCGGACGACGACACTGTCGTCCGGGCCAGCATCGGGAGTGGTGATGCAGAGCGCGTCGATTTCACTGTCGACGTGCTCTCGACTATCGTCGTCAACGGGACCGACTCGTCGAACTTCATCAACCCCGCCACCAACGTGGTGCTAATCGACTCCGAGGAGGTCGGCAATGGGAACAAACTCGGTCACTTCCGACTCGAGCTGCAGAACCGTGGTGGATCGGACAAGACCATCAGTGAGGCTCGGATCAACTTCGTGGCCGGCGCGAAGCCCGGTGGCGATTCCTCCTCGTTCACCGCACGTCTGAGCAACTCGTCCACCTTCGACACCAGTTCGACCGCCGACCGGATGATCATCGGCCGCGAACTGGTCGAGTACGACATCGACGTTCCGGTCGACGGAGCGACAGACGAGGACACGACGAACGTCTACGTGAAGTTCTACCGGAACGCCGACGCAACCGAGGCCTGGGAACCGAACAACACGGACATCATCTTCGTCCTGAGCGTCGTCTACAATGACGGCACGCAGGCGACGTACTTCGTCGGGAGCAACTGAGGCGGCGGGACACGGTCCAGCAGCGTCTCGCCGGAACCACCGGCCCGCGTGGCGGTGCGAAGGATGACTCAGGAGAAAACACTTTCACGTTCGGGCGGAACGCTATCTACGTGGCAGAAGAGCGTCCCATCGAGGAGATACTCAACACCATCGGCGACGAGCACGCGCGGACGGTGCTCGCGGCCATCAGCCGGGAGCCGCGCGCCGCGAAGGAGCTCTCCGAGGAGGTCGGCCTCTCGTTGCCGACCATCTACCGTCGACTCGAGTTACTGCAGGAGCACGACCTCATCAAGCAGCGGACGGCCATCGCCGACGACGGCAACCACTTCAAGATGTACGAGTGCAACTTCGACAGCACCGTCATCTCGCTGCAGGACGACGAGTACAAGGTCCGCATCTACCGGCGTGAGAACCTGCCGGACCGGTTCTCGCAGCTGTGGGACGAACTCGGTACCGACTAGAGACCAAACTGTTCCCGTCGGGTTCGCGCCCGCGGCGCGAACCGCTCCGGCAAAACGTTGGATCCGAAAGGCGCCGCTCGCTGACGCTCGCGGCGGGTGAGCGCACTCTCTCGACAACACCGCCCCGCAGCCGCACCACTCGCGCACCGCCCACCACACGACTCCCCCGGACAGTTTATAATCCGCCGGGACCCGTCACAACGAAATGGTCGACGTCCTGCAGATCGTACTCGTCTTCATGCGGTTGGTCCTGTTCGGCCTCTCGCTCGGCCTGACCGTCATCAGTTTCCAGGCGTACACCCAGCAACAGTCCGACCGACTCCAGTACGCGTTCATCGGGTTCGCGTTCATCTCGATGGGTATCGCGGTGACGAACCTCACCACGCAGTTGAGCGTCGCCGGCGACGTGGGGGCGGAACTCGCGTACTTCCAGATCGCCGAGACGGTGCCGTTCATCGTCGGCTTCGCGATGATCTACGTCTCGCTCTACCGATGAGTCGAGCGTCGCGAGGCGACGCTGGGGGTGAGCGAGCGTACAACGTGGACGGACAGGAGCCGGCGCTGCGTCGGGGGTAGTCGGGCGGGCGGCACGGCACACCGCGAAGAGAAGTCGGTCGGGAGGTCGGTTCTACGTCACTCGCGCCGGACGGCGAGCAGCGCGGCCGCGAGCAGGGCGACCAGCGCGACGCCGACACCGAAGCCGGCCCCGTCGCCGCTGGAGCCGCCGGGGGTCTGCTGGTCGTCGCCGGAGCCACCGTCGTCACCGGAGCCGCCGGCCGGGGAGGCCGTCGGCGTCGGCGTCAGCCCGAGGTAGTTCCGGGCACGGTCGCGGTCCATCTCCGGGAACGAGCGGTCCCACGTCCCGGGCATGTGGACGGTGGTGTTCTCGTCGACCACCGAGAGGGCGCGGACGTCCTCCTCGCTCGCGTCGCTGGAGACGGCCCCGCGGACGGAGACGTAGGAGTTCGTCGTGTTGCCCTCGGTACGGCCCACGACCTCGGTGACGGTCAGGCCGTCACCCTGCGCCACCGCGACCACGTCGCGGAGCGCGGCGAGGTTGTCGAACTTCGCGCCGGCCTCGATGCGGAGTTCACCGTTCGAGAACGTCACGTCGGTCTTGGCCCGCTGGAACTCGGCGGCCTCGAACGCGCGGAGGTAGCGGCGCACCTCCTCGGTGTCGGTCTCCTCGGTCGCCGAGGCGTTGAGGCTCTGCTCGAACTGGCTGATGGCCTGTCCGACGATGTCCTCCTGTTCGAGCGTGAACTCCCCGTCGAGCGCGATCTGCTCACCCTCGGTGCCGCCCGAGAGCGAGTAGGTGAGCGAGCCGAACGGGACGTCACGGCTCTCGAGTTCCTCGACGTAGGCGGCCCAGTTCTCGGACCGGGACTGCGCCTGGAGGTTCAGCGTCGTCGTCTCGGTGCTGGACTCCACGGTGGTCGAGAGCGAGTAGGTCCGGACGAGGTTCGCGGCCCGCTGGGCCTCGAGCTGGGTCCGGGCCTGGTCTAGCTGCTCGGTCTGGACGGCGAACTCGCTGGAGTTGACCGAGTCGGCCACGTCGAGACCCGCCTCGAGGGCCGTGTCGTAGTTCTCGATGTCGAGGTTGTACGAACCGGTCACGGCGCCGGTCTCGGTCTGCTCGAACGCGGCGCTGACCTCGTTGACCTGCAGTTCGGTGACGCGCTGGGCGATGTCGGTCGCCTCGGCCTGCGTGAGGTTCACGTCCTCGGTGCTGGCGAGCTGGAAGGCGAGCTGCTGGGACAGGCCCTGCTCGACGTCCGTGTACTCGACGGTGTACTCGATGTCGAGGCGGCCCGAGTCGTCCTCGTTCCGGGAGAACTCGTAGGACTCGAGCGTGATGTCGGCGCTCCCACCCAGCGACTGGGCGATGGCGGCGTACTGCGCGTTCAGCGTCTGCTCGGCCCGAGCCGAGGTGTTCCACCGGTCGACGGTGAACGAGGAGATGCGGTAGTCCTGCGCGGCGTCGATGGTGTAGTCGCCGTCCGACTCGGTGACGGTGAACGACTGTGACTGTGCCGGCCCGAGCGCCGTCTGGAGGCTGGCGTCGAGCGACCCGGTCGAGGTGAACGTGCTGGGGCCGACCTCGGCCTGCACGTCGACCTGCGCGTTCTGCAGGAGGCTGGCGGTGCCGGCCTCCTCGTTCGGGACGACGATTTCTGTGCTCGCGTCGAAGCGGGCGTCCTCACGAGTGCGGACCCCCTCGACGTCGAGCGTCATCGACTGGATGGCGTCCGGGCGGGGCGTCACGAGCGACCCGGTGCCGTTCAGACGACCCGTGGTGAGCAGCGCGTGGAACTCACCCTCGGTGGCGTTGGCCGCGTCGGGAGCGGCCGTCGTGGAGTTGGCCGTCACGAGGCTGTAGAACAGCCCCTCGCCGACCGCGAGGCCGTACTCGATGTTCGACTCGCTAGCGGGGGCCTCGGCGCCGGTCGGAGCCTCCGTCTCGGAGGTCGTGTTGCCCTCGTACCGGAGCACGAGGTTCCCCTCACCGTCGACCCACACCTCCGTGGCGGGGTCGAGCGTGGCGTTCTCGGTGGGGTCCTCCTCCTGCTGGAGGCTGGGTGCGGCGGGCGCGTCGGCGTCGGTGAGCGCGGCGGCCGACCCGAACCCGACACCGGCGAACCCGGCGCTCAGGACGAGGAGCGTCGCGAGGAGGACGGCACGGAGCTGGCGACTCACGGTGAGTCACCCGGCCGGGTGGTGTTCGGAGGGCAGTGCTGCGGGGGACCCGCGGCGTCTGGCACAGACATACACGGCCCGATTCCGGCCAGCGCTATATAAATCCTTCAGGGTTGCCGAAACGTTACCGCCGGCCGGCACTCTCTCACGGCGCGTACCGCCCACGGAGCGTCGCCGTCTCGAGGACGTGGCCGCCCACGGCGTCCTCCAGTTCCTCCTTGGTCGCGCTCGGTGAGAGTCCCAGCGTCGTGTCGAGTGCGTACGCCCGGAACAGGTAGGTGTGCTCTCGGTCCGGTGGGTTCGGGCCGCCGTAGCCACGCTCGCCGTAGTCGTTGGTCCCCGCCTGCCCACCGGCCGACGCCGGGTCCCAGTCCTCGGGGATGTCGAGACGCGTGTCCGTCTCGGCCGGGGCGACGTTCCAGACGACCCAGTGGTCCCACACCTTCCCCGCAGGCGCCACCGCGTCGGGGTCCTCCACCACGAACGCGAGGGAGACCGTCTCGGGGGTCACCCCCTCGACGACGAGGGGAGGGTTCACGTTCCGCTCGTGGTAGCCGTACTGGCGTGGGATCACGCCTCCGTCCTCGAACGCCGGACTTCGAAGCTCGAACTCGGACATCCTATCACCCGGGGAACGTTGACCGAGCCACGTCAAAAACGTCTCGGCGGCCCGAGTGGTCGGGAGTGTCCCCACGACAGGTGTGAACCGGGGGTTTTTGTACAGCTATCCCGACCTTCGAACGATGATGGGAGTGGGACCTTCGGGGGGGAGCGAGAGCCGTCGGGCCGTCTCGCCGGTGATCGGTGTCGTACTGCTGGTGGCGGTGACGACGATACTCGGCTCGCTGGTCGGGGCGTACTCGTTCGGGCTTATCGACGGCATCGTCGGGGAGGCGGCGCCACAGGCGACCTTCTCCGTGGAGCAGGAGGCCGGGCAGATGAACGTCACGCACACCTCTGGCGAGCCGATTCCGGCCGGTGAGTTCTACGTCGTCGGCGGGGGACTTGCCGAGCAGCGGTGGGCGGCGGCCGGCGGCGAGACGACCGACGGGACCGTGCAGGCCGGCGACAGCCTCGAACTCTCGCCGACGAGCAGCGACGACCCGGTCCGACTGGTGTGGCGGGCGGAGCGCGGTGACCGGTCGGCCGTGCTTCGGACCATCCCCGTCGAGAGCACCGGGCCCGCGGCGTTCGCCGGGTCGGTGAGGACCGGCACCGGGTTCGGTGACCAGCAGTTCGCGGACCAGTCGTACACGTGGACAGGGCGGGCCCGGTACGGTGAGATTGGCAACTGGGAACTGAAGGTCGGCGACTCGCTCTCCGGAGGTGCGCAGGCCGGCCGGACGTGGACGAGTGGCGCGACGGAGTCGTTCGAGCTGACCTACGATGGGAGTGGGACGGCGACGTTGACTGTCGGCGGGACGACCATCTCCGACAGTGTCTCAGTCCCGCAGGGTGACGCCGTCGCCATCACCGTGCGAGCCCCGTCGAGGGGGTCCGCGACGGCGAAGAACGTCAGGATCGGCGGCGCAGTGCCCGCGACGGACAGCGTGACCGCCGCCGACGGGGACAAGCAGTACATCGTCGTCGAGAGCGTCGGCACCTCGGACGGGTTCACCATCACCGGCGAGATGGTGTTCACGTGGACGGGGACGACGGGCAAGGAGGACCCGGGGATGTACATCGACGTGGACTGACGCGTTCGGAGTCACGAGCGAGACCACTGGGGGACGTTCGAGAACGAAACGGCCGTGGACTCGCTGCGCTCGTCCACGGAATCACGAAACGAGGTACGCGAACGCCGTGGCACGACGCCGTCGCGCCACGAGGTCCGAAACGAGTGACGGGACCGCCGTGAATCGAACACGGTTCATGCGGACCCCATCCGCATAGGATGCCACTACCCCACGGTCCCTCGCATTCGAGAGTGTGGCCGTCCCCGTAGTAAGGGTGTCGCTTCGGGTCTGTCCCATCACCGCCCCCGATTTTCTCACCATCCGACCCGTCAGACCTATAGAACGTCCGTGAGTCCGGTCTGGCATGTTGCCGTTACAGCTGTTCGGACCGGGCGGGGTACTCGACCAACTGGTCGCGGGGGCGGGCCGCTTCGTGGCGCAGGCCATCACGTTCCTGTTGACCGCGGCCGTCGTCTACGTCGTGGGGCGGATCGTCGTCCTCCCGCTCGTGAGCCGGGCGCTCCGTGCGCGGAACGTCGAACCGACGCTGGCGAAACCCGCACGGAAGGCCACCCTCGCGCTCGTCGTCTTCGCCGCGTTCGCGGTGGCGTTCGCCGTCGCCGGGTTCGGCAACCTGCTCACGTCGCTGGCGACCATCGCCGCGGCGCTCACGCTGGCCATCGGGTTCGCCTCCCAGGATATCATCGGGAACCTCGTCAGCGGCGTGTTCCTCATCAGCGACCCGAAACTGAAGATCGGCGACTGGGTCGAGTGGGACGGGAACGCGGGCGTCATCGAGGACATCTCCTTCCGCGTGAGCCGGGTGCGGACGTTCAACAACGAACTCATCACGGTGCCGAACTCGGAGTTGGCGAACACGGCGGTGACGAACCCGGTGGCGAAGGACACGCTCCGCATCCCGTTCACCTTCGGTGTGGGGTACGACGACGACCTCGACCACGCCAAGGCAGTCATCGTGGAGGAGGCGGAGCAGCACGACGAGATCCTGGACGAGCCCGCGCCCTCCGTCCGGGTGACGGAACTCGCGGACTCCTACGTCGGCATCCAGTCGCGTTTCTGGGTCGAGGACCCGGCACGCTCCGACTTCGTCCGCGTGAAGAGCGAGTACGTCCAGGCCGTCAAGGAGCGGTGTGACGCCGAGGCCATCGACATGCCCTACCCCTACTCGGAGCTCACGGGGAGCATCGAGGTGGAGCGCGTGGGGGCGACGCCGGCGAACGACTAAAGGGTCCGCGTCGTGCCAACCGCGGACGCCTGCGCGGCGCCCGGGTTCTCAGACGAGGACGCGCTCCAGTTCGAGCACCGTCCCCGACTCGGCGTCGGGGTCGCCCACCCGCCGGCCGAGACAGACCGCGGCCCCGTTCGGGGTGTAGCCGGCGACGAGCGCGCCCGCCTCGCACTCTTCACAGTCGAGGACGCCGGGGGCGTACACCGGCGCACCGTCGGCCACCTCGCGGGCGGCGCTCTCGGCCATCGTCAGTCGCGGGAGGTGCGAGAGCGCGCGTTCGGCCGGCGCGACACACTCGCGGAGGGACGACTCGTCGACCTCCGCGTCGCCCACGTCCTCGGCGTCGACGACGCCGGCCCACACCAGCGCGTCGCGCAGGTCGTGGAGCGTCACGAGAGCCGTGTCGTCGAAGGTCCCGGTCCGGACCCGGCGGAGGTCACCCATGTGCGCGCCCGTCCCGAGCGCGAGGCCGATGTCGTGACACAGTTTCCGGACGTAGGTGCCCGACTCACACTCGACGTGCAGGAGCGCCCGTCGCGCCTCGAGTTCGAGGGCGTCGAGCGTGTAGATGGTCCGGGCGCGCAGACGACGGGTGACAGCGGACTTCCGCGGCGGCTTCTGGTAGACTGGACCCTCGAACTCCGCGACGACGGACTCGAAGTCGGCGGGTGCCGGCCCGTGGAGTTCCAGCACCGTGACGTACCCCTTGCGCGCGTCGTCGAACACCTGTGCGGCGCGGGTGGCGTCGCCGAGCAGGATGGGGAGACAGCCGGTCACCTTCGGGTCCAGCGTCCCGGAGTGGGCCGCCCGTTCCTGACCGGTCACGTCGCGGACCCACGCGGCGACCTGGTGGGCCGAGGGGCCGGGGGGTTTATCGAGGTTCACCACGCCGAACGAGAGCAGCTCGTCGACGGAGCGCTCGTCGGGCGGCCCACGGAGCGCTCCCGACATGGGTCAGAAGTCGTAGTCGACCTTGACGGGGGTCTTGCCCTCGTCCTCCTCGGGGTTGTACGCCTCGATGATGGTGACGATGGCGGAGACGACCCCCTCGGGGTCCAGCCGGGCCGTGTTCAGGACGAGGTCGTAGATGGAGAGGTCCTCGATGTCGATGCCGTAGTAGGCCTCGTAGCGCGTGGCCTCGCTCTCGGCGCGGGCACGGGTCTCCTCGCGAGCCACGTCGACGGACTTCTCCTCGCGCTCGGAGATACGTCGGGCGCGAATCTCGAGGGGGGCGTCGAGCCAGATACGGAAGTCGGCGTGTTCGCCCGCCATCCAGCCCGCGAGCCGCGACTCGAGGACGAGGTCGTCGTTCTCGGCGGCGGTGGTCCGGAGCCGTCGGTCGAGGTCGAGGTCGATGCTCTCGTCGGTCTCGGCCTCCTGGTTGAGTTCGAGTGGCGTCAGCCCACGGTCGGCGGCGAGTTCACGGAAGATATCACCGCCACTGACGTGGTCGTACCCGAGCGCCGTGGCGAGCGCCGCCGCAGCGGTGCTCTTGCCACTCCCGGCGGGGCCCGAGATGGTAACCAACATGTTCTCTCTCCGAGGGTGACGTTCAAAGAGGTTGCCCTTCGCCGAACCCGAGCGAGCGGCTGTCACGCACACCGACGGCCACGTCCCGAGGTGACGACCGCCGACCCGCGAGCCCGCTCACCCCGGCGGCGGGTCGTGGAGTGCGGACTCGACGGCGAAGCTCCCACACTCCGGGCAACTATGATACTGTACCTCGAACCGGCGCTCGCACCCGTGACACACGTACCCATCCGTGTCTCCCCTCCCTCCCTCGGTGCGCGCACCGCCTGTCAGTGCCCGAAGGCGGTGGAACGGCCTCATCTTCCCACTCGGACCACTCCGGCGGGGGTCAAGAATGTTCGTGTCGGATGCACTGTATACGAACGAAAGAAGATGTCGGCTGCTCAGCGGTCCCTGAACGCCGCGGTCACGTCCACCAGTTCCGTCTCGCCCTCCGGCACCCGGAACGCACTGACCACGGACCGGTCCGCGTCGGGCGAGTCGACGTGCTTGTCGACGCTGTAGGCGACGAACGTGCAGGCCTCCTCGGTGAACTCCGCGACCGAGTAGCCCCAGCGGTGCCCGTCGAAGTGCTCGACGTGTGGATTCATCAGTTCGACGAGACCGGAGACGAGCGGTGCGGTGAGTCGGGTGGCGAGCGGACCGGTCAGGCCCACCGCCTCCGCGGGGTTCACGGACGTGACCGCGGGCGTCATGAACTCCACGCCCAGCCGTTCGGGTTCGGGCGCGTGCCGCCCGAACAGCCAGTCCCGGTAGCCAGCCTGCTTGTACGCCGCGACGTAACAGTGCATGTCGCCGGTGATGGTGACGAAGTTCTCCAGCCCGAGGGTCTGCACCCGCTCCTCGATGGCCCGGCGCTCGCGCGTGTAGCCGTCCCACCCCATCTGGACGGGGTAGAGCGTCGCCCGCCCGGCGCCGAGCTTGAACGGCACCGTCAGCACCTCGTCGGTCCACACCGTCCACGTCGCGTCGTTCTCGAACTGCTCGAACAACCACGCTCGCTGGTCCGGCCCGAGCATCGACCGGTCCGGCGGTTCGCGGTCCGGGTCGACCGCCCGCCGGGTCGGGATCGCATCGCGCGGCGGGTCACGGAACAGTCGCTCGTCGGTCAGGACGAGTCGGACCAAGTCGCCGAACTCGAACGACCGCCACAGCCGGAAGCGGTCCTGCAGGCGGTCGGCGGCCGGGTCGTACTCGACGCGGGCGGGCATGTACTCCCACCACGCGTGCATCCCGTCGGCCACCAGCCGGGTCATGAACGTCGGGTCGTCGCCACGCGGGTGGTCGCCACGCGGCGCGTCGGTGGCGTCGTTCCAGTGCAGGTCGTTGGCGAACTCGTGGTCGTCCCACCCGGCGACGAGCGTGTGCGATTCGAGCGCCTCCTGCAGGAACGCGTCCGAGCGGTAGACGCGGTAGAGGTAGCGGTAGTCCGCCAGTCTCTGCACCCGGTCGGCACCGCTCGGGAGGTCCTTCACCCGGTCGTGGTAGGTCCGACTCCCGACGCCTTTGAAGTGACCGCTGTCGGACTCGTAGATGGCGTCGCCGACGTGGACGATGAAGTCCACGTCCGCCTCGGCGATGTGGTGGAACGCCCCGTAGTAGCCGTTGAGGTAGTTCTGACAGGCGACGACGGCGAACCGGACCGACTCGGGGTCGGTCGGGAGCGTCCGGCAGGTCCCCACGGGCGACGCCGAGCCGTCGTGGACGAACCGGTAGCGATACGCCTCGCCGGGGGCGAGGTGGCCGTCGAGGTCCACCTTCAGCGTGTGGTCGTGGGCCTCGACCCGCTCCGGGTCGGTGACCGACCCGCGGTAGACCACGTCGTCGAACCCGTCGTCGTGGGCGACCTCGACGCCGACCGGGCAGTCCGGGTCGTACTGCTCGGGGTCGATTCGCGTCCAGAGGATGACCCCCGCCGTCGTGGGACCGCCGGAGGCCACCGACTGCGGGAACGTCTCGCGGTCGGCCACCTCGTCCACCCGGAAGTCCTCGGTCGACGCCTCGGGGGTGAGCGCGAACGCGATGTCGTGACTGTCGAGTTCCGAGAGCAACCCCACGTGGTCGTCCGAGGGCGTGAGCGCGGCCGGTTCGTCGTCCCCGTCGTGGGCCGACGCCGGCGCCAACTGGTCCATCGGCGACGGCTACGCCGGCCGTCCGTTTGAGTGTTCAGGCCGAGACGGTGCGGTACTCAGTCGTCGAGCCCGATGGCCGAGGGGGTCGGTTCGCCCGCCTCGACCGCCCGCTGGGTCGCGGTCCGCAACCCGACCTCGAGGGTCGTCCCCTCGCCTTCGGGGTCGACCACCTCGAGTTCACCGCCGATGCCCGTGACGATCCAGTTGGCGAGCCAGAGGCCCAGTCCCGTCCCGTGTTCGAGCGGCGTCTCCGAGCGGCCGTCGAGGACCGCCCGCTCGTTGGAGGCCAGCCCCGGTCCCTCGTCCGAGACCCGGACGGTGACCCCGTCGTCGTCCGTCGCGACCACGACGCGCACCGTCGAGGCCGCCCCGGCGTGCTGGGCGGCGTTCTCGACGACCTCGAACAGGGCACGCTCCAGCCGGTCGGTGCCGAGCACCGGCGGAACCGACTCCGCGGCGGTGCGAACCGCGATGTCGGCCTCGGGGTACTGCTCGCGGACCCGGTCGACCACGGACTCGGCCACCGTCACCGGGTCACGCTCGGCGGGGTCGCCGGGGTCGTCGGCGACCTGCTCGAGCGTCCGGGCCTTCTCGCTGAGCGCGACGAGTTCCTCTGCCGTCTCGGCGATGGTCTCCCCGGACTCGGCGACGGGGCCGTCGTACTCCGACGCGAGCAACGCCGCGTGCCCCCGGACCACGGTCATGTCGTTGCGCAGGTTGTGCCGAAGGACCCGGTTCAGGACCGAGACGAGCGTCTCCCGCCGCTTGCGCTCGGTCACGTCCCGCTGGAAGCCGACGAAGTGAGTCACGTCGCCGTCCGCGTCGTGGACCGGCGTGACCGTCACCTCGTTCCAGAACGGCGTCCCGTCGGCCCGGTAGTTCAGCACCTCCTGCTGGACCGGCTCGCCAGCCTCGATGGCCTCGCCGAGCGCCGCGGTGGTCCCCCCGTTCGTCCGCTCGCCCTGCAAGAGCCGGCAGTCACGGCCGATGACCGCCTCCCGGTCGTACCCCGTCAGCCGAGTGAACTCCGGGTTGGCGTACACGAGCGGGTCCTCGGCTTCGCCCGCCTCGGCGATGGTGATGCCGACCTGTGCCTCCTCGATGGCCCGGTCCTTCAGCCGGAGTTCACGCTGGCGCTCGCGGCGCTCGGTCACGTCGCGGAACACCGCCTGCACGTACTGCCCGTCGTCGAGCGTGACGTGACTCGCGCTCACCTCGACGGGGATGGCTGAGCCGTCGCGGTGTCGGACCCGCAGGGGCGAGCCGTCCGGGTGGCTGTCGACGGGTCCGTCGGCCGCCACCAGCCGGTCCACGAGTCGGTCGCCCACGTCGTCGTCGTCCGGCGCCACGCCGACGACCAGTTCCCGCCACGCGGTGCTCACCAGGTCCCGCTCGGCGTAGCCGGTCAGGTCCGCCGCGGCCGCGTTCGCCTCCGCCAGTTCCTCGGTGTCGGTGTCGACCAGCACGATGGCGTCGGGCGCCGTCTCGACCAGCGACTCGTACTTCCGCTCCGACCGTTCGAGTCGGCGCTCTCGCGTGTCGATGGCCTCGCGGTGCTCGTCGAGTCGGTCCTCGTAGCGCGCCGAGGCGAGTTCCCGCTCGACGGAGCGAGCCACCAGTTCCGCGAACGACCGCTCGGCCTCGGTGAACGACCGGGAACGGGCGTCCCGGTCGACGAAACAGAGCGTCCCGAACGTCTCCTCCCCGAGAGTGAGTTCCACCCCGAGGTAACACCCGACGCCGTGTTCGGCGTAGCGGTCCTCCCACCCCGGCTCGGCCGGGACGTCCGACATCGCCAGCGGCGATTCCCGCTCCAGCGTCACCCGACAGTAACTCGTCGCGAGGGCCGACACCTCCCCCTCGGTGACGACGCCGTCCGCGTCCCCGGTGCTCAGGTACACCTCCCGCCGGTCACGGTCGCGGTCGATGCGGGCGACGTGGCCGTTCTCGACGCCGAGGTACTCGCGGCCGACCTCGAGCGCGGCGACCACACGCTCCGAGAGCGTGACCGACTCCTCGGCCAGTACCTGGTACAGTCGGCGTCGATACTGTGATGCGTCGCTGGTGTCGGTGTCGACGGTCATGGGGGTTGTGGAGGGCGAAACCGGTCGTTGGCTGGCGGTTTCCAGTTCGTTTATTCCAACGTCTCGCAGACACGAAAACGTGTTGGCCGACCGGGGGGGGACGACGGTCGTCGCCGAGGGGTCCGCGAACCGGCGGACCGGGAAACGTGGTGGACGTCGGAGGGCTGTTCCAGTCGCGCTGCGGTCGTGCGAGACGAAGGTGACGTGGCCGGGGAACTCCCCAGCCGAGCCGTGTGAGAAAGTTGGTGTAGTCCAGGTGCGAGAATCGAACCCGCGTCTCAGCCTCCACAAGGCTGAAGGATAGTCCACTACCCCAACCCGGACATGCAACCTCACCTAGTCCGATGCGACGGATATAGATTTCGCTCCGGTGCCGGTTCGTCACGGCCTCGCACGTCGCATCCGGGGGGCTTTTGTCCGCGAGCGGCCAACGCCGCGTAACAGTGGCCATCACGGACAAGATCTACGTGAAGAACCACCGGCAGTTGGCCTCGCAGCTGGAGACCAACTTCCCCAAGAGTGCCTTCTCCGGCGCCACGCTGGACCTCCTCTTTCGCGGCGAGAACCTCGCCAAACTCGACGACGCCACGCAGGAGCGGGTGCTCGACTTCGCCACGGACTTCATGGACTGTGACTGCCAGTCCAACCCCCACTGCGGACACCCGCAGGAGAAGTTCATCCGCTACCTGCTGGAGTTGCGCGAACAGGGCCTCGGCCCGGACGCCATCGTCGACGTGATGGGACAGGACTACATGCTGTACGCGTACCCTGGCGACGTGCTGGGCTTCCTCGACGACGCGGTCCGGACGCTCGAGGCGGTGGAGGAACTCGCGGAGGTGGACGGGCGGCAGGAGGCGGCCGACGAGGCGCGGGAGAAGAAACGGCGGCTGACCTGACCCGGGTCGAGCCGGTCAGCCCAGACGGAACGGCTGGTCCTCGGCGTCCTCGTCGTCGAGGTCGTCGAGCATGATTATCTCCTCGTCCTCCTGTTCGTCGAGGCGCTGGCTGAGCCGGGTGACGTAGCGCTTGTACTCGTCGAGTTGCTCGCGGAGGTGTTCGGCCTCGAGTTCGAGTCGCTCGTGTTCGCGGACGAACGACTTGGGCACCTCCACCTTCGGCGGGAACGATTCGGCGGGTGACGAGGCGCTCGCCTCGTTCAGCTCGTGCTTGGGGACGACCTGGACCTGGCCATCGTGGGCAACGAGCATATCCACGTAGTCGCGGAACACCGCCGAGAGCGAGATGTCCCGCTCCTCGGCTATCTCCCGCAGGGTCTCGAAGGCGTCCTCGTTGACCCGGAAGGAGATGGTCTTGTTCTTGTTGCCCATATCACGTCTGTTTTCCAGTTACTGCTACTTAACCGTTCGTCAGACGCTCGCACGCCAGCAGCCGACCCGTCTCCCCGCGCCGCGCGGCTGCCCGCCGCCTGCACAAGCAATATTTGCCGTGACGTTCCAAGGGACGTAGATGAGCCACCCCGACGCGGAGCCACGACCCGAGAACCGAATCGGCGAACCGAGCGAGGAGTGGCGGCGATACCAGGGGTCGCCGACCGGAACGGACCTCGAGTGTCGAGGCTGGCGACAGGAGGCCGCGCTCCGACTCCTGAACAACAACCTCGACCCCGAGGTGGCCGAGAAACCCGAGGAGCTCGTGGTCTACGGCGGCACCGGCCGCGCGGCCCGGTCGTGGGACGCCTACGACGCCATCCTCCGCGAGTTGCGCGAACTCGGCGACGAGGAGACCCTGCTCGTCCAGTCGGGCAAGCCCGTCGGGCGGTTCCGGACCCACGAGCGTGCCCCTCGCGTCCTCATCGCCAACTCCAACCTCGTCGGGAAGTGGGACGACTGGGAGCACTTCCACGAACTCGAGGCCGAGGGCCTGTTGATGTACGGCCAGATGACTGCCGGGTCGTGGGCCTACATCGGAACGCAGGGCATCCTCCAGGGGACCTACGAGACGCTCGCCGAGGCGGGTCGTCAGCACTTCCCGGACCGCGAGGGGTTGGCAGGCACCGTCACCGTCACCGCCGGCCTCGGTGGGATGGGCGGTGCCCAGCCGCTCGCGGTGACGATGAACGGCGGGGTCTGCATCGCCGCGGAGGTCGACGAGCGCCGTATCGACCGGCGCATCGAGACGGGCTACTGTATGGACCGGGCACCGGACCTCGAGACGGCCATCGAGCGCGCGGAGGCGGCGGCCGAGGCGGGCGACCCCTACAGCGTCGCGGTCCACCAGAACGCCGCGGACTTCCTCGAGGCGATGCTGGACCGGGGGTTCGTCCCGGACCTCCTGACCGACCAGACGAGCGCCCACGACGAACTCGAGGGGTACTACCCCTCGGGCTACACGGTCGCCGAGGCCGACGACCTCCGCGAGTCGGACCCCGAGGCCTACGTCGAGGCCAGTCTCGACACGATGGCCCGACACGTCCGCGCGATGCTCGCCCTGCAGGACCGGGGCGCCGTCACGTTCGAGTACGGCAACAACATCCGCGGACAGGTCGAGGAGTACCGCGGCGTGGAGGAGGCCTTCGACTTCCCCGGCTTCGTCCCGGCGTACGTCCGCCCGCTGTTCTGTCGCGGGAAGGGGCCGTTCCGCTGGCTCGCGCTCTCGGGCGAGCCGGCCGACATCCACCGGACGGACGAGGCCATCCGCGAGCTGTTCCCCGAGGACGAGGCCCTGCTGCGCTGGATCGACCTCGCCGCGGAGCAGGTCCAGTTCCAGGGCCTCCCGAGTCGCGTCTGCTGGCTCGGCTACCGGACCGACGAGGAGGGCCTGACCGAGCGGGCACGGTTCGCCCTGCGCATCAACGACCTCGTCCGCGAGGGGGAGATATCCGCACCCATCGTCGTCACGCGCGACCACCTCGACGCCGGGAGCGTCGCGTCACCGAACCGCGAGACAGAGGCGATGCGCGACGGGAGCGACGCCGTCGCGGACTGGCCCATCCTGAACGCTCTGCTGAACTGCGCGGCGGGTGCGGACATCGTGAGCGTCCACGACGGCGGCGGGGTCGGCATCGGGAACTCGCTCCACGCGAACAACCACGTCGTCCTCGACGGCACCGACCTCGCCGCCGAGAAGGCACGTGCCGTGTTCACCACGGACCCCGGCATGGGCGTGATCCGTCACGCGGACGCGGGCTACGAGGACGCCATCGACGAGGCCGAGCGCTCGGGCGTCCACATCCCGATGCGCCGAGAGGAGGGAGACGACGCATGAGCGGCCTCACCAGCGCCCCGAGGTGGCGGAGCCCCTCGCGCGACCCGAACGACGAGACGTTCGGCGATGTCGTCGAACCGGTCGAGGACGTCCGGAGCGAGGGGGGCGAGTACGACGCAGTCCTCGTCGGTGAACCGTTCGACCGCGGCGTCGTCGGGCGGAAGGGAGCGGCGCAGGCGCCACACGCCATCCGGCAGGCGCTCGCCGGCGTCAAGACCCACCACTTGGGCGGTCACGGCGTCGGCACCGTCGGGGACGCGGGTGACGCGTTCGTCGCCGTCGACTCCGGCGACGACCTCCCCGAGACGACCCGTGACCTGCAGCGACACCTCCGCGTGGTCGCCGGCTACCTCCACGAGGCGGAGACGTTCCCGGTCTTCCTCGGCGGCGACAACTCGCTCACCTACGCCAACTGTCTCCCCCTGCTGGGCGAGGGGTCGCTGGGCGTGGTGAACCTCGACGCACATCTCGACGTGCGCGAGCGGCACGAGGACGCCACCAGCGGCACCCCCTACCGCCAGCTGTTCGCGGCGGGACTGGACGCCTACGCCTGCGTCGGTGCCCGGCACTTCGAGACCTCGGGCCACTACGCCGAGTACGTCGAGAACCGTGGTGGCGTCGTCGTGACGAGCGACGAGGTGGGACAGGACGTGGCGAGCGCGGCCGAACGCGCCCTCGAAGCGATGCGGGACGTCGACCGTATCTACCTCAGCCTCGACGTGGACGTGCTGGACGCGACGGCCGCACCGGGTGTCAGCGCGCCCACGCCGGGCGGCATCACCACCCGCGAGTGCTTCGGATTGCTCTCGACGCTCGCCCGCGAGGAGCGACTCGCCGGCTTCGAGGTGGTCGAGTGTGCCCCGCCGCTTGACAGGGAGGGCCGGACCGTCGACGCCGCTGCACGGGCCGTCGCGCACGTCCTCGCCGGCCGGCAGGCGGGAATCGCCGAGCGAGCGGCGGCCGGCGAGGGGGAGACGGCCCGATGAGTCCGACGCTAGACGCGGTTGTCCACGACGCCGCGGAGGTGTTCGTCGGTCCGAACGACGACGGGACCGGACCAGAGACGGTCGAGGACGGCGCCGTCGCCATCGCGGACGGCCGCGTCGTCGCCGTCGGCCCCACCGACGCGGTGACCCGCGAACACCCACCCGAGAACGCCGTCGCGGCCGTCGACGCGAGCGGCGGGACCGTCCTGCCGGGGTTCGTCGACAGCCACACCCACGCGCTGTTCGCAGGCGACCGCTCGGACGAGTTCGCCGCGAAACTCCGGGGGGCCACGTACGCCGACATCCTCGCGGAGGGGGGCGGCATCCTCCGCACCGTCCGCGCGGTCAGGGAGGCGAGCGACGAGGCGCTCCTCAGGGGGCTGCTGGACCGACTCGACACGGTGCTCGCCACGGGCACGACGACGCTGGAGGTGAAGTCGGGCTACGGCCTCGACACCGAGACGGAGCTCCGGATGCTCGCGGTACTGGCCGCGGCCGACGCCCGCCACCCGGTCGACGTGGTGCCCACGTTCATGGGCGCCCACGCGGTGCCCGAGAGCGACGAGACCGACGCGTACGTCGAGGCCGTGGTCACGGAGCAGCTCCCGGCCGTCGCCGAGCAGGGCGTCGCCGAGTTCTGCGACGTGTTCTGCGAGGAGGGCGTCTTCTCCGTCGCGCAGTCGCGGCGAATCCTCGAGGCGGGGGTGGAACACGGCCTCGTGCCGAAGGTCCACGCCGAGGAACTCACCCACCAGGGCGGGGCGGCGCTCGCGGCCGAACTCGGCGCGGTCAGCGCCGACCACCTGCTCCACGCGACCCGCGAGGACGCCCGCGTGCTGGCCGAGACGGACGTGACGGCCGTGCTCCTCCCCGGCACGGCGTTCTCGCTCGGCGCCGAGTACGCCGACCCCGCGCGGTTCCGGGAGGCGGGCGCGACGGTCGCCGTCGCCAGCGACTTCAATCCGAACTGCTACGCGCCGTCGATGCCGTTCGCGGTGACGCTGGCCTGCGTCGGGATGGGGATGGCGCCGGACGAGGCCGTCCTCGCGGCCACCAACGGCGGGGCGAGCGCGCTCGACCGAGCCGACCGCGGGACGCTCCGCGAGGGCGCGCTCGGGGACTGTGTCGTCCTCGCCGCACCTTCGCACGTCCACGTCCCCTACCGGTTCGGTGACACGCCGGTCGCCGCCGTTCTCAAGGAGGGGGTGGTCGTCCGTGACTGAGGTGGTGCTGGACGGCGAGTCCCTCACGGTGGCGGCGGTGGTCGCCGTCGCCCGCGAGGACGCCACTGTGGCGGTGAGCGACGCGGCACGCGAGCGGGTCCGTGCGGCCCGCGACCGAGTTGAGGCCGTCCTCGATACCGACGAGCCGGTCTACGGGCTGAACACGGGGTTCGGCGACCTCGTCGACACGCGCATCCCGCGCGAGCGGGTCGCCGACCTCCAGACGAACCTCGTCCGCAGCCACGCGGCCGGCACCGGCCCAGAACTCCCCCGCGAGGCCGTCCGGGCGCTCCTGCTGACCCGCGTGAACGCGCTCGTGAAGGGCTACTCCGGCGTCCGCGAGGTGGTCGTCGACCACCTCGTAACCTTGCTGAACGAGCGGGTCCACCCCGTCGTGCCCTCCCGTGGGAGTCTCGGTGCGAGCGGCGACCTCGCGCCACTGGCACACGTCGCGCGCCTCCTGCTCGGCGAGGGCGCGGCCGACGTGGAGGGCGCCAGCGACGGCGAGTGGGTCCCCGAGCGCCTCCCCGGCGACGAGGCACTCGCCACAGCTGGGCTCGAACCGCTCGGCCTCCGGGCGAAGGAGGGCCTCGCGCTGGTCAACGGGACCCAGCTCACGCTCGGGCTGGCCGCGCTGCTGGTCCACGACGCCGAGCGACTCTGCCGGGCCGCCGACGCCGCCGGCGCACTCACGACGGAGGTGACGATGGGGTCGACCGTCCCCGTCGAGGACGCCATCCAGCGGGTCCGACCCCACGCCGGGCAGGCCGCGAGCGCCCGCGCCGTCCGCCGGCTCTGTGCCGGCTCCGAGGTCGTGGAGTCACACCGCAACTGCGACCGGGTGCAGGACGCCTACTCCATCCGGTGTCTCCCGCAGGTCCACGGCGCCGTGAGGGACGCGGTAGCCCACCTCCGCGCGGCCGTCGAGACGGAACTGAACAGCGCCACGGACAACCCCCTCGTCTTCCCGGCCGGCGACATCTCCCGCCACACCTCGGGGACCGACGCGGCGGACGTGGTCTCCGGCGGCAACTTCCACGGCGAGGTGCTCGCCCTGCGTCTCGACTACGTCCGGAGCGCGCTGACCGAACTCGCCGCCATCGCCGAGCGCCGCGTCGACCGCCTGCTGAACCCACACGTTCAGGAAGCGCACCTGCCGCCGTACCTCACCCCCGAGAGCGGTCTGGAGTCGGGGCTGATGATCGCTCAGTACACCGCCGCGTCCTGTCTCGCGGAGTGTCGGAGCGTCTCGACACCGGCCACGGACACGACGCCCGTCTCCGGCGGACAGGAGGACCACGTCAGCATGTCGGCGACGAGCGCCCACGCCACGCGGCGGACCCTCGGTTGGGCACGCACCGTCGTCGGCGTCGAACTGCTCTGTGCGGCGCAGGCCGCCGAGTTCGTCGAGGAGGGACTCGCGCACGGCGACGGGACGGCGGCCGTCTACGACGCGGTCCGCGAGGTGGTGCCGCCGCTCGACGGCGACCGGTCGCTCGCAGGTGACATCGACGCCTGCGACGCGCTGGTGGCGAACGGGGCCCTCGACGCCGCCGTCGCCGAGGCGCTCGGCTCGGCGTCGCTCGCGTGGGACCAGGACCGCTGAAAATCGGTTATCGGGCGCTCAGGCCTCTATCTCCGGCTCCGGTTCGGCGTCGCCCTCCTCGAGGGACTCCAGCGCCGCGATGACCTTGTCGCGGTACGTCTCGACCGGGAGGTCGTAGCGCTCCTCGGCCATCGCGGCGTACTCGTTGGTCTCGGCGTCGAACGCCTCGATGCGGTCGAGCGTGCGCTCGGCCGTCTCGACCACCCAACGGTCGCGGGTGGCGGCGTCGACGACGCTCACGGACTCGGGCTGGATGGACACCAGCACGCCGTCGCCGTCCTCCGGCTCGTAGGTCCGGGGCTTGCCGACGATGGCGACGTAGGCCGGCGGCTCGATCTCGCGGAGGGTCGCGGCCGCTTCGGGCTGGTACTGCCCGGCGTAGGCGAAGAACGTCCCCGTGGGGTCGACCACGCGGCCGCGCCAGTACTCGGACTCCTCGCCGATGTTCTCCTTCTCGGTGAGGGTGCCGACCACGAACACGCGGTTGGCACGCTCCCCGGTCGGGAGCAGCAGGTAGATGGGTGCACGCTCGTCGTCGGACTCGCGGAACGTGTAGCTCGCGTCGTTGAACTCCCCGGCGAACGCCCGTCGGGCGACCTCGCGGGAGGGGATCTCGGCACTCATTATATCGACCTCGCTCGGATCAGCGTCGCCTCGGCGTCCACGGCGCCGGTCAGTTCCTCCGTCTCGTTGGCCAGCACGTACCGTCCCAGCGTCGGCCCGGTGACGCGGTAGTAGGTGCCGAGCACCTTCGTCCGCATCTCGTCGGCCACGACGGTCGTGTCCAGCGCGTCCATCGCCATCTCCTTGGCCTGTTCCAGCCCGATGCCGGTCAGCGCCTCGGTGGCCTCGCGGTCGAAGATGAGCTCGTGGACGTCGTCGCCGTCGTCGAGCACCCCCTTGATTCGGAGGTCGAACTCGCCCTCGCCCTCGCCGTGCTCGGAGCAGCGGCCGTTCTGGAGGACGCGGGTACAGCCCTCCTCCGGGCAGCGCTTGATGAGCCCCGACCCGGACTGGATGTCGACGAGCGCACCCTCGACGACGGTCGAGTCGTCGCCGACCTCAATCTCCTCGTCCAGTTCGGTGATGCCCGTGGTCCGGTTCAGTTTGATGGAGTAGTTCCCCTGGTACTCGTCGGTGACGACGTTGGATAGGGCGTAGCTCTTGCCCTCCTCGAGTTTCGGGAGTTCGCTCGTCTCGAACGCGACGAACTTGATGGTGCCCGACTCGTCGCCCACGAGTCCGACCTGCGAGATGCTGTCGGAGCGGGGTTCCCAGAGGTCCGCGACCGTGACGCGGACGTCGATCCACTGTTCGTCCTCGTCGACGTCGCCGACGAGTATCGTCTCGTTGTCACCGCCGCCGCCGAGTTCGTCGCGGTCCAGCCCGGCCTCGTCGAGGTAGGTGGAGCGGACGCTCCGGCGTGCTTCGTCCAGCGGGACCCGGTACTCGTTGACGAGGGTGTCCAGCCGCGAGCGGACGTCCTCCTCGGTCAGTCCGTCTATCTTGTCCGAGAACTGCGCGTGTATCTCGGACGCAGTCGTATCTAAATCGCTCATGGTCGTGCTCGCCTCCGCGTGTGTCTCTGTGGGAGGCGTACGTCGGTTGGTGCTCGATGGTATTTAAATATACGCAAGCAGGGTGGAAGTGTAATCACAGGACTGGACGCGCCTCCACGTCGACGACGCCCTCGCTCACTCACTCGGCGAGGAACCGCCGAATCGGGTCGTTCTGCTCGGGGACGTTCAGCGACGGCGCGTGCCCGCAGTCGTACTCGTGGGCCTCCACGTCACGGGTCGCCTGCATCCGCTCGAACGTCTCGTCGGCGAGGATGTCCGAGCGCTCGCCCTTCAGCACCATCGTCGGCGTCTCGATCGACTCCCAGACGGCCCACGGGTCGTGGGCCGTCTCCTCGGTCAGGAGTGGCTCGACCACGCGCGGGTCGTAGGCGGGGGCGAACTCCCCGTCCGGTGTGCGGCGCGCCGACCCGACGGTGAACACCCGCCACTCGGCGTCCGTCATCGGCGAGAACGTGGCGTAGGTCTCGCGGTAGAACGCCTCCAGGTCGGTGAGTTGCTCGAACGACGGCGGGTCGGTGAGGTACTCGACGATGCGGTCGATGCCCTCCTGCGCCGCCTCGTCCTCCGCTGGCGTCGGTCCCACGTCGTTTAGGACGAGATGACTGAGCCGCTCGCGGAGCGGCCCGGCGGCGAGTCCCATCCCCAGCTGTCCGCCCATCGACGTGCCGACGTACCGGGCCTCCTCGATACCCAGTTCGTCGAAGAACCCCGCCAGTAGCTCGGTCATCCGGCTCCCGGTATAGAGGTCGTCGGCCTCGCCCTCGGCGGCCCACTCGCTCAGCCCCCTGCCCGGCATGTCCGGGCAGAGCACGCGGTACTCGTCGGCCAGTTCCGCCGCGAGGAAGTCGAAGTCCCGACCCACGCGCGAGAGACCGTGGACGCAGACCACGGGCGGAGCGCCCGTCTCGCCCCACGCGGAGTAGTGCAGTTCGGTCCCGTCCACGACGACGAACTCGTCGGTCCTGTCGGATGCCATGGTCCTACCGAGGACCCCGGGGGGCCAAAAGTTGGGTGTTGACGTGTGAACCCCGAGGGGGCGGGCCGAACCGCCTTTGTGCCTGCCGGCCCTCGCTCTGACATGGGCAATCGGCGCCGGCTGAAGTGGCTCCTCCGCACGAAACTGCGGTCTGCGGGCCGGCAAATCGAGGAGGCGCGCCAGCAGTACCGCGACGGCGTGGCGAGCGCGAAGTCCGGGCTCCCGCGCGACGAGCGGGGCCGCGCGAAGGTCGTCTGTCGCCGCTACGCGGAGAAGCGGGCCGTCTCGCTCGACGACGCCTCCCGACCACACTGTTTCGACCCCGACTCCGTCGACTGTCGGGGGTGTGTCGAGGACATCCGAGAGGGTGTCGTCGAGACGTGGGAGTGAGCGTGACCGGCGTCGACCGTGCTCACCAGGTGTTTTTTCAGAGACAGAAGACACTGGTACATTTATACGTCTGTTCGACACATGTTAGTTATCGTGTACGATTCGATACCGGTGGGCGACGAGGGGTCCGAGCGCGGACAGGCGGGGGTGCTGGGGTTCGCTCTACTCATCGGTATCGTCGCCGTCGGTGTGACGACCGTCTTGCTCGTCGGTGGGGCCGGCTTGGCCGACACTCAGGAGCGCGTCGAGGTCAAACAGGCCACCCAGACAATGACGCTGATCGACTCGCAGGCGTCGACCGTCGCGCTCGGCGAGAACCCGGTCCAGTCGGTGTCGGTCGATGGGATCAAGCGCTCCGGTACCCTCCAGGCGGAGGCGACCGGCCGTCTCGTCGTGGAGACGGACGACGGGACCACCTACGTCGACCAGGAGCTCGGGACGCTGTTCTACCGCAACGAGGGCGGTGAGGTCGTCGCCTATCAGGGTGGTGGCGTCTGGCGGGGCACGGGCACCGAGAGTCGGATGATCTCGCCGCCGGAGTTCCACTACCGCGATGGGACGCTCACGCTCCCGATAGTGGTGGTCAACCCGGACACGTCGGGCGCGAGCGGTGACGGTCGCGTCACGTTCACGCCCAACGGGAGCAGCCTCTCGCTCGCCCCCGGCGTCATAGAGAACGAGATCCTGACCATCACCATCACCAGCGACTACTACGTCGCCTGGGGTGGCTACTTCGAACAACGGGTCGACGGCGTCACCGTCGAGTACGACCACCCGGCGGATACCGTCGAGATAACGCTCGCCGAACTCGACATCGACGGCGACTACACGACGGGTGTGGTCGCGGCCGGCGACGTCACGGCCGAAAACGGGAACCCGAACATCGAATCCGAGGTCCTCACGAGCGGAACGGTGACCGGCGACGTGAACTGTGATGCGGGTACGGGAAGCGACTGCATCACGGAGGGTTCCAGTATCGACAACACGCCACTCGACATGGCCATCGACCGACTGATGGCCGACTCGGAGGCGAACGACCCGGAGGTGAACCTCGACGACGGTGGGACGCTCGACGACGACGGGACTGGCGACGACGTCTCGTACTACGCCGAGGGGTTCGTCACGAGCGACACCGTCACGTTCGACCTCACCGACGGGAACGTCACGCTGTTCGTCGACGGCAACGTCGGCCTCGACGGAGGGAGCATCCGAGTCGAGAACGGCGAGGATACGAACCACTACGCGAAGGTGTTCACCAACGGGGACTTCGCGATGCGGGGCGGAACGGCGAGCGTGACCGTCGAGAGCGACAACGCCACCCGGTTCCAGATGTTCGGAACCAGTGAGATGCACTTCAACCTGGGTCAGAGCAACAACCCGGGCTACGTGGGGACGGTGTACGCGCCCCGGAACGAGCCGGCCGACGGCGATAACGACCTCGTAGGCACCGGGTCGTTCAACTCCGCGAAGTGCAATACCGACGCCGACTTCTGCATGGGCAAAGGGAGCGGGACGTTCCGCGGCGCGGTCAACGCCGGACCTTTCTCCGTCCACCAGAGTACGGACTTCGTGTATGCCGACGAACTCGAGGGGTTCGAACCCTCGCTGCCGACCGGCGCGGTGCTGCCGCCGCCGATCACGTTCCTCCACGTCTCGGCCAACCGGATCGACGTCACTGGTGTGCCGGGGAGCGAGGACGTGAGCCTGCAGACGGCGACGCCGACACCGGACTCGGACGACGACGGCGACACCGATTCGGATGGCGACGGCGACTCCGACTCGGACGACGACAGTGACGCCGACTCGGACGCCCCATCGGTCGAGTCACTCACCGTCACGCCCGACGGCGCGAAGTTCGACATCACGGCCGACCTGAGCGACCCGAGCGGGGATAGTGACCAACTCGAGGAGGTAGACATCTCCATCGTCAGGAAGAAAAATGACAAAGTGAAGTACGAGAAGACAATCACCATCTCTGGCGACAGTGGTTCCATCAGCCACAAGACGACGGAGCTGAGCAACGAGAAGGAGTACGAAATTACAGTGACGGTCTCCGACTCGGACGGAGGGGACAGCGCCTCGAGCACCGAGACGGAGACGACCTGCCACAAGAACAACGGCTGCTAGCTTTAGCTTCTACTTCCCCTCGAACTCCGGCGAACGCTTCTCCATGAACGCCGTCGCGCCCTCGACGTGGTCGTCGCTCTCGAAGACGGCGGCCTGCGCGGCGGCCTCGAACGCCATCGCGTCGTCGATGGAGCGCTCGAAGCCACGGGCGAGCGCCTGCTTCGAGGCACGCAGGGCGACTGTGGGGCCGCTCGCGATCTCCTCGACGAACGCCGCGACGTCCTCCTCGAACGTCTCGGCCGGGAACGCGTGGTTCACGAGGCCGATGTCGACGGCCCGCTCGGCGTCGACGTTCTCGCCGGTGAACACGAGTTCCTTCGCGGTGTTCGAGCCGACGGCCCGCGGGAGGAAGTAGGAGGTCCCGGTGTCGACGCCGAGCCCGACCTGCCGGAAGCCGAAGGAGACGAACGCCTCCTCGTTCATCACCTGCAGGTCGCAGGCGAGCGCGAGGTTCGCCCCGGCACCGTACGCGAACCCGTCGATCTTCGCCACCGTCGGGAGGTAGAAGTCGTGGACCCGCTGGATGGCACGGGAGGTCTGGTCCTGGATGCGACGGACTGCCTCGTGCAGCGGCACCACGTCGGACATCAGTTCCATCATGGAGTTCACGTCGCCGCCGGCACAGAACGACCCGCCGGAGCCGGTGACCACCAGACAGCGTGCGTCGTTCCGGTCCTCGAGTTCGTCGAGTTTCTCGACGATACCCGAGGAGACCGGCTCGGAGAGGGCGTTCCGGTTGTCCGGTCGGTTCAGGGTGAGCGTCGCCACACCGTCGTCGTCCACGTCCAGTAGGACCGCGTCGTCTGCCATACGGCGGAACGTCCCACCGTGCCCACCTAAACCTTCCCCGGCACGGTTCGGGTCGCGACCTCCCTGGCCCGTCGTTCCGGGGAGTGTATATCAACGACCCGCGGATGCGGCGCAGAAACGCGACAGTAATTAACGCGAATATACCGACTGGAAGGTGCGAGGAACGGACGGGGCACTGCACGCGACGCTGGCGGCGCTACTCGTGCTGGCGAGTCGGCGAGCGTAGAGACAGACAGGGTGAGAGAGCGAGAGCGCGAGAGAGAACGGTCGCTTTACTCGGCCTCGCTGCCGAGGTACGCTTCCTGGACGGTCTTGTCGTTCCGGATCTCGTCGGGCGTCCCTTCGGCGATCTTCGAGCCGAAGTTGATGACGATGGCCCGGTCGATGAGCGAGAGCAGGCCCCGCATGTTGTGGTCGACGACGACGAGCGTCATCCCGTCGTCACGGAGTTCGGTCATGAGCTTCGAGAGCCCCTCGACCTCCTGCCCGGCGAGTCCGGCGAACGGCTCGTCGACCAGCAGGAGGTCCGGGTCCGTCGCCATCGCGCGACCCATCTCCAGCCGGATCATGTCGGCGTGGGGGAGCGCGTCCGGCATCTTGTGCATCGACTCACCGAGGCCAACCCGTTCGCACAGTTCTACCGCCCGGGCCCTCGTGCCGCCACGGAGCCCGGAGGTGGAGAACAGCTTGTTCGGGACGAGCGAGATCTGGACGTTCTCGACGACGGTCCGGTCCTCCAGCGGCCGGAACGACTGGAACGTGCGGGCCATCCCGCCGGCGACCATCTCGTGGAACGGCGTCCCCGTGACGTCCTCGCCGCGGTACCAGACGGTGCCGTCCGAGGGCGGGTAGACCCCCGTGATGCAGTTGAACGTCGTCGACTTCCCCGCCCCGTTCGGGCCGATGAAGCCGAGTATCTCCTGTTCCTGCACGGCGAACGAGAGGTCGTCGACGGCCACGAGACCGCCGAACCGCTTGGTCAGCCCGTCCGTGACGAGGATACCGTCGTCCGGGCCGTAGGAGTCGGTCTGGCTCCCACCGGCCGTCCCGGCGGGGGCGCTCGGTCCCTCGCCGCTCGAGGACCCGGAGTCCGAACTCATCGCTCGTCACCTCCCTCGAGCCCGACCAGTTCACGCAGCTGCGAGACGAACTTCGCGATGGCCGACTCCGCGGGCGTCCGCCCGCCGTCGGCCGCGACTGCGGCTCGCGACTGCCGTCCCTTCACGTACTGGGCGATACGCGGGAGTGCCCCCTCGGGCACGTAGAACAGGAACACGAGCGCGAGCAGGGCGAAGATGAGGAAGTACGAGTCTGCAACGGCGCCGGTCAGCGTCTCCAGCAACGGCACTCCGAAGTCCGGGAGCGCCCGCAGGAAGCGGACCGTCATGTAGAACATCAGGCCGCCGATGGCCGCGCCGGTGATGGTCCCCATCCCGCCGAGGATAGCCGCGACGATGACCTCGATGGAGAGGACGAGCGCCAGCAGGTCCGACGGAGAGGCGACCCCACCGAGCACGCGCGTGTGCAGCGCGATCGCCCCCGCGAGACCGCCGACGGCCCCACTGAGGACGAACGCGAACAGTTTGAACTTCTGCGGGTTCAGCCCCGCGGCCTGCACCGCCATCTCGTCCTCACGGATCGCCGTCAACACCGTCCCCGCATCCGAGCGGGTGATCGCGAGGAACAGCACCAGCGCGAACGCGAACACGCCGAACGCGAGGTAGTACGAGATGATGGTGTCACGCGTGAGGACGTCGATGCCCGTCAGTCCCGAGGCACCGCCGGTGATGTCCGAGGCGAACACCAGCATCGAGATGAGGATGATGGGTGTCACCAGCGTGATGAGCGAGAAGTACGGCCCGTGCAGGCGCAGCGAGGGGAACCCGATGAGCAGGCCGGCGAGCGTCGCCGCGACCACCCCGATTGGAATGGTGACGAACAGCGACAGTTCCAGCTGTGTGTTCACGATGGCGCTGGTGTAGGCCCCGACGCCGAAGAACAGCGCGTGGCCGAACGATATCTCGCCCGTGTAGCCCGAGACGACGTCCCAGGTCATCACGTAGGTGGCGAAGATGAACGCCCCAGTCAGCTGTAACACCATCAGTTCGCGGCCGAGGATGACGCCGATGGGAGCGAACACGGCGAGCCCGAGCAGGGCGAGCACGCCCAGTCGCTGGAGCGTCCCCATCTCGCGCGGGTCGACGAGTTCGAACAGCGAGCCGTCTTCGCTCGGTTCCTCCGTCATCGTGGATTCGGTCTCTCCCGACATCTATCCCTCCGCGAGTTCGCGGCCGAACAGGCCCTGTGGTCTGACGAGCAGTACGACGACGAGCACGACCAGCCCCGCCAGTCCAGCCAGTCGTTCACTCACGTAGAAGATAGTGAGCTGGTCGAGCAGGCTGATGAAGTAGGCCCCGATGACCGACCCGCGGATGGAGCCGAGCCCGCCGAGGACGACGATGGCGAACGAGAGCAACAGGGGGTTCCGACCCATCAGCGGCGTCAGGCTCTGGAACGACCCGAGGAACAGGCCGGCGACACCGGCCAGCGCGCCGGCGATGAGCCACGTGTACGTGTAGGTGCGGTCCGGGTCGATCCCGACCAGCGCGGACCCCTTCTTCGACATCGAGGTGGCCAGGACGGCCTGTCCCGTCTTCGTCCGGTTGACGAAGAAGAACAGGCCGCCGATGAGCACCCACGAGAGGACGAACCCGAGCACGCGGTTGGCCTCGATACCGCCGAGGACAGGCACCTGCCCCGTGACGAATCCCGGGATGGTGACGGCCTGTGCCCCCGCGATGGCGAGGAACACCTGCTCTACCACGAGGGTCATCACCAGGGTGAGTATCAGCACGGCCACGGGGTTGTCCCCGACCGGTTTGATGATCCCCTTGTACAGGGCGAGGTTGAACACGGCCGGGACGAGCAAGGCGACCACGGCACCTGCGTAGATGCCGAGGCCGAACTGGACGGCGTAGTACGCCGAGTACGCCCCCAGCGTGATACTCGCGCCGTGCGCGAGGTTCAGGACCCCACCGACACCGAAGATGAGGGTGAACCCGATGGCGACGAGCGAGTAGAGCGCGCCGAGCAGTAGGACGTTCACAACGACTGTCGCGATGGATACGGATGCCATATGATAGTTCTAGGGAGAGAGTGGTGAGTTGGTCGCTTACTGGTTCCAGGGGGCCGGGACGTACTCTCCGGTCGCCAGGTTGTCGGGCCAGAGCACCTCCTGGACACCGTTGCCCTCGGAGTCGGCCTGCCACTGGAAGAACACGCCAGTGGTGTAGTCCTCGCCGAAGCGAACGTCGTGCGGGAACTCACCGTCCTGGCCGAAGAACTCGATGTTCCCCGCCGTGCCGGTGTAGGAGATGTTCTCGAGTTCCGTCACGAGGTCGTCGGAGTTCACCGACTCGGCGCTCTCGATGGCCTCCTTGAGCATGTACATCGCGTCGTACGCGCTGTATCCGGTGTACACCGGGTAGCCGTCGTTGGCCTCGTTGAACGCCTCGGCGTACGGGATGGTCTTGTCGGTGATCTCGGACGTGGGAGTCGCCGTGGTCTGTGAGAACGTGGAGATCGCCGCCCCCTGTGTCGCCGAGTAGAACGACGGCAGCTGGGTCGGGACGTGGATGCCGCCGTAGCCGAACGGCCGCTGTTGCTGGGCCCACTGGACCAGCGAGTTCGTCCCCGTGTGTGCGAGTGCGGTGAAGGCCCCGTCGATGTCGGACGCCTCGAGCTGGTCGTAGACCGGCGTGAAGTCCTCGGTCCCGGAGGCGACCCGGCGCACGTCGACGACGTCGACGCCGACCTCGTCGACGAGGCGGCTCTCGATATCGCTCGTGATCGGCTCCGTCCACTTGTAGTCCTCCGCGAGGACCGCGACGGTCTCCCAGCCCATCGCCTCGAACTGGGAACCGGCGTACTGGATCATCGCCTCGAGGAGGAACACGGAGTTCACCGGCCCCACCCGGAACCAGTACTTGTTCGTCTCGTAGTCGTCGGCGACGAGTGCCGGGGCCTCGGTGCTGGCCGCCCCTGCGGTCAGGTGGACCGTCTCTGCACTGGCGAACTCCGGCATGAGCGCGAGCAACTGCTCGGAGCCGAAGATACCGACCGTGGCGTGTGCCCCCTCGGTCGACGTCAGCTCCTGGTAGCCCGTCCGCGCGGTCGAGGGCTGGTCCATCGTGTCGCGCGTGAGTACCTCGACGTCGGCGCCCGCGATCCCGCCGTTCTCGTTCATCTCGTCTGCCGCGAGCTGTGCGCTCTTGAGGATCGAATCACCGAACGGGGCGTCGGCTGGCCCCATCGCACCGATGGTGATAGTGTCGGGGATACCGCCGTCGCCGCCACCGCCGCCAGTTATCGTCTCTGTACACCCAGCCAGCGCCACCGTGGCGCTGCCCGCACCAGTCGCCTTCAGGAACGAGCGGCGGTCGACACCGCTCGCGACGCCCTTCGGCTTTCCATTGTTAACCATGGCAGTCGCTCTCACTTACGCTACACCAAGCATAAATCCACCGTCGATGATTGCGTCCCAACGTAAATAGGACGGGAACTTTCCGACATTCGGCGTGCAAAATTTACCGACCCGTGCGCGGCGAGGTCAGCGAGCGGTCCACCCGCCGTCGACGGCGAGTGTCGTCCCCGTGACGTAGGCGGCCGCGTCGCTGGCGAGGAAGACGACCGGGGCGGCCACCTCCTCCGGCTCGGCGAACCGGTCCAGCGGCGTCCGTTCCTCGATGGACGCGCGCAGTTCCTCGTTCTCGGTGAGGTCCTCGGTCAGGTCGGTGGCGACGTAGCCCGGCGCCACGCAGTTCACCCGCACGTCCGGTGCCCAGTCGATGGCCATCGACTTCGTCAGCCCCACGAGCCCGTGTTTCGAGGCGACGTAGGGGTGCTGGCGCGGCAGGCCGACCAGCCCGCCGACGCTGGCGACGTTCACGACACACCCACCCGTCTCCTCGAGGTTCGGGGCCGCCGCCCGCGCACACGCGAACGCCCCACCGAGGTTCACGTCGGTCACGAGGTCCCACGCGTCCTGGTCGACACGGTCGGGCGTCCCGAGCGCGTTCGCGGGGTTGATACCCGCGTTGTTCACGAGGACGTCGACGGGACCGAGTTCGGCCTCGACGGCCTCGAACAGCGCGTCCACGTCGTCGGCGTCGGCCACGTCGCAGGTGAGGAGGGCGCTCTCGCCGCCCCGCTCCTCGACGCCCGCGACGACGGGTTCGAGGTCGGACTCCGTGCGCGCCGTGGGTACCACGTCGGCACCGGCGTCCGCGAGGCCCAGTGCGATGGCCCGTCCGATACCGCGTCCACCGCCCGTCACCACGGCCGTCCGGCCGGTCAGGTCGAACCGCTCGTCCACTGCGTGTTCGGTCATGGCGGCTCGACTGCCGGCACGCACATAAGGCTACCCGGAGCTTCATGCGGTCCCCGCGCCTCCGTCGAGATATGCGCCTGCACTGGCACCGGCAGGACCTGCGGGGCACCGACAACACGGCGCTCGCGTGGGCCGCCGACCACGGGGACGTGCTCCCCGTCTTCGTCTTCGACGACGCCGTCCTCGAACACGGGTCGTCACCCCGCGTCCGCTTCATGCTCGACGCGCTCGCCGATCTCCGTGCGTTCTACCGCGAGCGTGGCGGGGACCTGCTGGTCCGCCACGGCGACCCCGCCGTGGTGCTGCCCGCCCTCTGCGAGGAACTCGACGCCGAGGGGGCGCTCTGGAACCGCGACTACTCCGGACTGGCACAGGCACGCGACGCCCGGGTCAAGGAGGCCCTCGCCGACCGCGACCTCGAACGTCAGTCGTTCCACGACGATATCCACCACGAACCGGGGTCCATCACGACGAACCAGGGCGAGCCGTACTCCGTCTACACCTACTTCTGGAAGAAGTGGCGCGACCGGGCCAAGGCCGACCCCTATCCCGCACCCGAGTCGGTCGTCGACCCGGCCGACCACGCTGTCGAGGCGGGCGAGATGCCCACCATCGAGGAACTGGGCTTCGAGGAACCGGACTGCAACGTGGAGCCGGCGGGCTACGAGGCCGCCCGCGAGCGGCTGGACGCCTTCTGCGAGTCGGCCGTCTTCGAGTACGACGACCGGCGGGACTATCCGGCGGACCGCGCCACCTCGAAGCTCTCGGCGCACCTCCGCTGGGGGACCATCGGTGTCCGCGAGGTGTACGCCGCCACCGAGGACGCGACGATGGCGGCCGAGACGGAGACCGAACGCGAGAACGTGGAGGCGTTCCAGTCACAGCTCGCGTGGCGCGAGTTCTACACCCACGTCCTCTACTTCAACCCCGAGGTCGTCTCGCAGAACTACAAGGAGTACGAGCACGGCATCCGCTGGCGCGAGGACGGCGAGGAACTCGCGGCGTGGAAGGCCGGCGAGACGGGCTACCCCATCGTGGACGCCGGGATGCGCCAGTTGCTCGCGGAGGGGTACATGCACAACCGGGTCCGGATGATCGTCGCCTCGTTCCTCACCAAGGACCTCCTGCAGGACTGGCGCGAGGGGTACGACCACTTCCGCGAGCACCTCGTCGACCACGACACCGCCAACGACAACGGCGGCTGGCAGTGGGCGGCCTCCACCGGTACCGACGCCCAGCCCTACTTCCGCATCTTCAACCCGATGACGCAGGGCGAGCGGTACGACCCCGACGCCGAGTACATCAGGGAGTACGTGCCGGAACTCGCGGACGCCGACCCCGACCAGATACACGGCTGGCACGAGCTCTCGCTCCCCGAGCGCAAGGCCGCCGCCCCCGACTACCCGAACCCCATCGTCGACCACTCGGAACGCCGAGAACAGGCGCTGGCGATGTTCGAGGAAGCGCGGGGGGAGTGAGGACGGTTGGGGGTGACGGGTCGACCGCTGGTGGGGGCCCGTGGTCGCCGACGGGACCCCACACGCACACCGAGTAGAGGATGGCGACCGTACCGACGCCGACGAGTGCAGTCGTGACGTATCCGGCGTACGGGACGACGAGGTGCCGGACGCCGAACAGCGGACAGTCGAGGACGCCCCCGACGTTGTCGTGTCTGACCCGCCCGTGTCGAGCCGGTCTCCCCCAGTTCTCACACCCCCCATCTGATAGGAAGGTTCAAACTCCCCGAATGACACGTTTCGACCCATCATGGACCAGACGACTGCCCGAGTGCTCTCCATCGGGATGGCGTTCCTCGCGGGCGTCCTCGTCGGCGGCGTCCTGCTGACCGCCTTCCCGCTCGGGGGCGGTGGCCCCTCCATCGTCCCGCCAGACCCCGAGAACCCACCCGTCTCCACCTCGATGGGTGGCCCGAGTTGCTGGGACCCCGAGGCCGACCTGAACCCGAACGCCGGGTGGGTCCACGAGGTGGCCGCGGGCGTCTCATACCCCGTGACGCTGAACGCGACGGTCGTCCACCCGGCCGGGACCGAGGTGGACGTCAGCGAGAGTCCCGTCACCCGCCGGTCGCCGGGCGTCTACGAGATCACCATCCGGACGACCGACGCCACGGACGGCGGCCCGACCGGGTGCGAGCGCGTCCGGACGACGCTCGAGATCGCCGCCTCGCTCCCGACGGAGTACGAGCGACTCGTCGTGACGGCCGAAGGGTACGACGACCCGCTCGTCGACGCCGAGCGCGACGACACGACCGCCGACCTCTACCCCCTCCCGAACCCGATAAACGTCACCGGCTGAAGGGTTCGTCCGGATCGGGTGACGGTCGCGTAACCACCGGACTGAAACGCCGTGTGTGGCCTGCTACCTCGGGACTACGAACCTTTAACAGTCGGCCGTGAGATAGGTAGGACGGAGGTTACAAGCATGCCAGAACACTCTGACCCGGAGCTCCCCGAACTCCCGTACGACTACGACGCGCTGGAGCCGTTCCTCGACGAGCAGGTGCTGACGTGGCACCACGACACGCACCACCAGGGCTACGTCAACGGGCTGGCCTCGGCCGAGGAGACGCTCGCCGAGAACCGTGAGGCCGGCGAGTTCGGCTCCTCCGGCGGAGCGATGCGCAACGTGACCCACAACGGCTCGGGCCACTACCTGCACACGCTGTTCTGGGAGAACATGGACCCGAACGGCGGCGGCGAACCCGAGGGTGCGCTCGCCGACCGCATCGAGGAGGACTTCGGCTCCTACGAGGGCTGGAAGGGCGAGTTCGAGGCCGCCGCCGGCGCCGCCGGTGGCTGGGCGCTGCTCGTGTACGACCCCGTCGCCAAGCAGCTCCGTAACGTGGTCGTCGACAAGCACGACCAGGGTGCCCTCTGGGGCAGCCACCCCATCCTCGCGCTCGACGTCTGGGAACACTCGTACTACTACGACTACGGCCCCGCCCGCGGTGACTTCATCGAGGGCTTCTGGGACGTCGTCGACTGGGACCACGCCGCCGAACAGTACGAGAAGTCCGTCGAGCACTTCGAGTAACGGACTCGCCACGCGGCGAGCCGTCCACCTGCGCTTTCTTTCGAGGCTCCGTGAGACAGCGACGCGTCCGTCCTGTCGTCCCGTTCCGCGTCAGTTCGCCGTGTAGCCCAGCGGTCCCGCGTCCGGCACCTCGGGCACGTCCCAGTCCGGTTCGCCGTAGCCCGGCACGTCCAGCAGTTCCGAGAAGAGGTCCGCGAACTGGACGCCAGACCCCCGGTCGACGCTCACGAGGACACCCACGGGCGAGTCGCTCCCGTCGTCGAGGAACGTCCGGAACGTCTCGAACTGGGTGAACCCGCGGACCGTGTACTCGTAGCCCGTGTAGGTGAGTTCCTCGTACGTGAGTCGCGTGATGTAGCCGTAGCGTTCGTTGTCGATGAACGCCTCGGGGTCGTGGTCCTCGAGGTGGTCGGCCACGTCGTCACGGACGTAGAGACACTCCTGGCCGGACCGGTCGAACGTCCACAGGTCTCTGAGCGCCTCGCCGGCCAGGTCCCGGACGGCCTCGAGGAGCGGCGTTGCCTCCGACATGAGATACCCTCTGGACCACACCCACCTATAACGTCGAGAGCGTTTTCACGGCCTGAACAGACCCCGGCCACGGGGCGAGGCGAGACGCGAGTGAGGGGAACGCCGCACTTACGACCGGTGGTGGCGAACGACCGCCATGCCCAAGCCGAAGTCCGAGTTCGACGACCTGCGCGCACTGGAGTTCCGCGACCCCGACGAGGTCCTCGAGTCCGACCAGATGTACACGGTCTACGAGGTGGCGCGACTGCTCCAGGGGGTGGCGGTCGACCAGGGCCTCGACGTGGAGACGGAGAACGTGTTGCTCGACTGGGCCATCCCCTGGATGATCTACCACCAGGAGTCGTTCGTGTTCGCCAACCCGGCCTCGGACGAGGAGCCGGGGTACTACGGGCTGGCCGAGTGAGGCCGGTCGGCGCTCAGGCGCTCGGCTCCTCCTCGCCGCCCCGGAACCCCATCGCGTGTTCGACGGCCGAGGAGAGGACCTCCGTGCGGCGCCGGCGGTGCGGTTCGTCGGCCGATTCCTCGTCGGGGGCGTCGACGGGGACGTCCACCACGTCGGTCTCCTCCACGGCCGCCTCGACCTCTGCCTCGGCCGCCGCCGCTGCCTCGGCGATGGCCTCGAAGTCCACGTGGGCCATCGCGCTGTAGGTCCCGACACCGACGGCCGTCCCGACGAGTGTGGCGGCCACGCGGGGGTGCTGGTACCCCGTCGCCCGGCCGAGGAGGTAGACCGCCGCCCCGGTTGCAGCCCCGTTCAGCGTCGCGTTCAGTGCACGTTCGATGCTGTTCGTGTCCATGTGATACGTCAGGTGACGAGGAGCCATAACCCCAAGATTGGCACACGGCAGACCCCTCCCGTCGGCGAGGAGCGTCCCGACCGGAACGGCGGAGTTTTGCCGGGGGCGCGCGCACCGCCACCGAATGCAACTGCTGGTCGCCGGCGGAGACCGGGTGGACGCGGGCAAGACCACGTTCTCGGTGGGGCTGTGTCGCGAACTCGACGCGCCCGGCTACAAGCCGCGTGCGGGCAACGACTACTGGTTCGACCACGACGACTACCGGCGGGCCGTCGACGCCGGCCGGCTCTACGGGAAGGACGCCCGACGGCTGACCGGGGCGGCGCCGGGCGAGGCGGACCCCGAGGCCGTCAACCCCGTCCACCGGCTCTGGACGCCCGTCCCCGGCCCGAAGCAGGGGTTGCTCGGCCGGACCGGCCGGGAGTTCCTCGTCGACCGGGTCGGCCCGCGCGGCGACGAGACGTGGGTCGTCAACGGCACCGCCGACCTGCCGAACTCGCTGGTCGAGTCGCTCCCGCTCGAGGGGGCCGTCACCGTGGACTCGGTCCCCGCGTTCAACGACGTGATGGCCGCCCACCACGTGCCGGCGTTCGAGGCGCTGGCCGACCGCATCGCGGCCGAGGACCGCGCCGTCGTCGAGTCCTACGCCGACATCGCCCGGCCGCTCGACGGCTACGAACCGGACGCCGTCGCCGTCGTGGAACCGCGGCAGGCCCGTATCTACGACGGGGCGCGCTACGCGAACGCCTGCGAGGTGGCCAGTGGGTCGGCCCGCGAGGGGACCCTGGAGGAGACCACGGAGAACGTGCTGGCGATGATCGAGCCCCGCGCCCGGGTGGAACTACCCGCGCTGACGGGCGCCCAGCGGAAGGACCCGGACGCGGTGGCCGACGAGTACGCCCCCGCCTACGAGGCGTTGCTGGCGACGGCGCTGGAGTAGCCCCACCGCCGGTCGGCCTGCCGGAGTCGGGGGCTACGGGGAGCGCCGGTGTCTGTGTGGGTCCGACGAGCCGGGGTCGTCGCGGATGAGTTCGTCGAACCGCCGGAGGAACGACCAGCGGTCGGTCTCGCCCGCCCCGGCCGCGACGAGCGTCTCCTCCAGCCCCTCGCGTGACTGGTGACAGCACTCGCGGTGACACGGCTTGCAGAGGAACTCGAAGCGCTTGCCGCGCCGGTCCCAGCGGTCGCCGTGCTTGTCGTACTCCCTGGCCTCGGCCCGGGCGACCTCCGCCCCGCACGCGATGCAGGTGACCGACTCCCCGTCGGCCTGTCCGAGGTCCCCGGCTGACGGCGGCGGACTCATCGGTCCACCTCGCCCATGATGGGGTCGAGACTGCCGAGCGTGGCGATGAGGTCCGGGACGAACTCCCCCTCGGCCATCGACGGGAGCGCCTGCAGGTTCGAGAAACACGGCGACCGGATCTTGAACCGTGCTGGCGTGTCGGTCCCGTCGGCACGGATGTAGATACCGAGTTCGCCCTTCGCGGCCTCGACTGCCCGGTAGATCTCGGTGTCCGGGTCGGGTTTCAGCGTGCGGGGGACGTTCGCCTGGACGGTGCGCTCGTCCGCGGGCCACTCCTCGAGCGCCTCGAGACACTGCTCGACGATGCGAGCGGACTGCTGGAGTTCCTCGAGGCGGACGAGGACCCTGGCGAAGTTGTCGCCGTCGGCCGCCGTCGCCACGGTCCAGTCGAGTTCGTCGTAGTAGCCGTAGGGGTCGTCCCGGCGGAGGTCGTAGTCGACGCCCGAGCCACGGGCGACCGGCCCGGTACAGCCGTACGCCTTCGCCACCTCGGGGTCGAGGACGCCGGTGTCGACGGTCCGTATCTGGAACACCTCGTTCCCCGTCAGCAGCGAGTGGTACTCGTCCAATCGCTCGGGGACGCCGTCGAGGTAGTTCCGGACCGTCTCGAAGAACGCCTCGCGCGGTTCGGGGAGGTCGAAGGCGACCCCGCCGAGGCGGAAGTAGTTGAACATCAGTCGCTGCCCGGTGAGATCCTCGAGGATGGTCTGGACGCGTTCCCGGTCCTGCATCGCGTACATGAAGGCGGCGGTGAACTCGCCCACGACGTCGAGCGCGTAGGTCCCGACCGCGAGGTAGTGCGCCAGCATCCGGGAGAGTTCTGCTGACATCGTCCTGAGGACCTGCGCGTACGCCGGCACCTCGATGTCGACGAGGTCCTCGGCAGCGCGGGCGTACGCCCACTCGTTGAGGATACCGGCCCCGCTCCAGTCCCAGCGGTCCGGGTACGGCATGATCTGGTGGCGGTAGGTGGACTGCTGGCACATCTGCTCCTCGCACCGGTGGATGTAACCGAGGTCCGGTTCCACGTCCGCGACCTGTTCACCGTCCAGCACCGTCTGCAGGTGGAGCACGCCGTGGGTCGCGGGGTGGTTCGGCCCGATGTTGAGGAGCATCGTGTCACCGTGCTCGCCCGCGCGCTGGTCCGCCGCCAGTGGGTTCTCGTGCTCGCGCAGCGTGACCACCTGTGGCTGCTCGGAGTCGTAGTCGAGCGAGAGCGGGTGGCCCTGCCACGTCTCCGGGAGCAGGATACGCCGGAGGTCCGGGTGGTCGTCGTACTCGATACCGACGAGGTCGTAGGCCTCGCGCTCGTGCCACGCGGCCGTGGGGAACACCGGCGCCGCGGACTCGCTGACCGGGTCGCGCTTCGCCGTCGGGACGACCACCGACAGTTCCCGCGTCGGGTCGTCGTACGTCCTGAGGTGGTAGATAGACTCGAAGCGGTCCCCGTACTCCTGTGCGGTCACACAGGCGCAGTGGTCGAAGCCGGCGGCCTCCTTCAACGTCGAGAGGACCGCCTGGACCGCGTCGGGGCGGACGACGAGCGCCTCGGCGTTCCGGTGGTGCTCGCTGTCGAGGGGCTGCTCGCCGACCTGCTCCTCGACCAGGCCGGCCACGTCCTCGGTTGTCGTCTCCGCAGCGGTCGTCTGTGGTTCGAGGCTCACGCCGACCACCCCCAGCCGTACGCTCGTCGCTGGAGGGTCGTCAGCGAGGGATGACGCGTCGTCATGGCTAGTCGACAGTCGGGCCGCGGGGTGCAAGCCGCTTCAGGCGAACGTGCGAGGGTGGTTTAAGTAACGCCGCGGAGAGGTGTGGTCGTGAAGTACCTCCGACTCGCCGTCCGGGAGCCCCCCGAGTCACGCAATCCGATGCACACGTTCGTGATGGAGCGCGACGAGGTGACGCTGACACAGCTCTGGAACTGGAGTACGACTGACGAGGCCGTGGACGTGGTGCTGTTCCGCGTCGTCGGTGACCGCGGGGTCTACACGGCCGCGCTGGAGGAGGTACCGTTCGTCACGGCCTACGAGACGGTCCGACTGGACGAGGAGAGCTTCTACGCCTACGTCGAACACGAGACCCGTGACGCCGACCGGGGGTTCAGGGAACCGTTCGTCGACCGGCGAGTCCTGACACTCCCGCCCATCGAGTTCGCCAGCGACGGCGAGACGAGGATGGAGGTGGTCGGCCGGCAGACGGACGTCCAGGCGGTGGTCGACGGCTTCCCCGCCGAGTTCGAGGTGCGTGTCGACCGGATCGGAAGCTACGAACACGGTCTCGACGGTGGGGCCCTGCTGACCGGGCGACAGCGCGAGGCCGTCGCCGTCGCGCTCGAACTGGGCTACTACGAGGTTCCCCGGAGCGCCTCGGTGGATGCCGTCGCGGCGGAACTCGGGTGTGCGGCCAGCACCGCGGCCGACCACCTCCGGAAGGCACAGGCCAGACTCGCCCGGCAGGCGGTCGGGACGGAACGCTGACGCGGCCCGGTGACCGCGCGTGGAACCTGAAGCACCGGCCGCGCCCACGCTGGGGGAGGCTTTTTCCTCCGACCGGACGCCGTTCCGGACGTGGCCTCCCTCGTCCGTTCGGTCGTCCTCGCGTTCTGGGTCTCGCCCGCCTGTGCCCCGATGCTATCACTGTTCCCGCCGGCGACCGGTCCGGGTGTCCTCGGCCAACTGCTCGTGGCGCTCTGTCTGGGCGTCCTCCTCGAACACCGCACCGACCACGGCGAGGGGCGCGTGTTCGCGTTCGCCCTGACGACGCTCGGTGCGTTCCTGCTCGTCGGCCTCGCGGCTGGCTACGGGGTGAACGAGCCGCCGGCCCCGGCGGCGGTGGTGGTCGTCTGCTGGCTGTTCGGCCTGAGCGTCGGCTACACGGTGTGGCTCGGTGACGGGCTGACGCGGCTCCGCGGGCGACTCGAGCGGGGCTCTACCGACGGCTAGGCCATCATCCGCGCCGCTCGGCTCGCCGTCTCGATGTCGTGGCGCGGGTTCGTCGTGATGGAGGGGCCGTGGCCCGTGTGCATCTCCGAGAGCGACGGGTCGACGAGGTCGAGCAGGCGGTCGATGGACGCGACCAGCGTGTCGCGGTCCCCTTCCTCGAGGTCGGTGCGGCCGAACGAGCCGTTGGCGAAGACGAGGTCGCCGGCGAACAGGACGCCGCCGTCCTCGCTGTAGAAGCAGAGGTGGTCGTCCTTGTGCCCGGGCGTGTGGACCGCGAGGAACTCGTGGTCGCCCAGCAGGACCCGCTCCTCGTCGGCGATGGCGTGGTCGACCAGTTCGTGGTCGGGGTCGTACCCCCACACGTCGCAGCTGAACGCCTCGACCACGCTCTCCACGTTCCCCACGTGGTCCGAGTGGGTGTGGGTCAGGACGACAGCGTCGAGCGAGGCCTCACCCAACTGCTCGCGGACCTTCGGCACCACGTCGAACGCGTTGCCGGGGTCGACGAGGACGTTCCGGCCCTCGTCGGCGTCCGCGCAGACGAGGAAGACGTTGCTCGTGAACACCCGTTCGTCGTGCGCGAGGTTCCAGATGGTGGTCATCGGCGGCAGTAGGGAGGGTGGGGCTTTGGGCGTGTCGGGCCACGTCGGTCGGCGTCGTGGCAGCCACGGACTGGGGGAGCAGCTCGTGGCCCGGCTCAGACGTGGTCGGCGGGCATCAGCGCCTCGTAGTCGGCGTCGGCGAGCCACTCACACAGCTGGACGAGTTGTTCGCTCGCGGCGTCGAACAGTTCGGCCCCCTTCGCCGCGGTGGCGTCGGTCTGGTCGCCGAACACGCCGTTCTCCGAGTTGTCCCGCGCGTCGTAGAAGGTGCGGGCACCGTTGACCATCGGCGGGCGGCCCTCGGGCTCCACCTCGCCGGCGAAGTACTTCTCGAACTCCCGGACCCCACCCTCGGCCGCGTCGTCGAGTCGGTCGTCGTGGACGAGTTCGGGCCGGAGGTGCTGTATCATCGCCGTCTCCTTCGGGCCGCCGTGGGGGCCGTTGTGCTCGAACAGGTCGTCCACGAGGTCCGGGATGGACTCGTCCCACATCCACTCGACGCAGAACGCCGTCTCGTCGGCGTGGAGGCGTCGACCCACCTCCTGCAGGTGTTCGACGTTGCCGCCGTGGGCGTTGACGTAGACGACGCGGTCGATGCCGTGGTAGGTGAGGTTCCGGGTGAACGACTCGACGTAGTCGCGGAACTCGGGCGCATCGACCCACATCGTCCCGTGGAACTGTCGGTGGTGCGGCGAGACACCGACGTTCACCGTGGGCGTACAGAGGTAGCCCGAGCGCTCGGCCGCCTCGCGAGCGAGTCCCTCGGCGATGAGGTGGTCGGTCGCGAGCGGCAGGTGCGGGCCGTGCTGTTCGGTCGACCCCAGCGGGACGATGGCGAGCGACTCCTCGGCGAAGTAGGTCTCGAGGTCCGGCCACGCCTCGTCGGCGAGATACATACTGGCCCGTCGGCCGGGGGCGTCAAGAGCGTGGCCCTCGCGGCGGTCCGCGCCGGCGCCCGTCACTCACTCGCCAGCGTCGGTGCCGTCGGTCCGCGCCACCTCGATGGCTCCCGTCACCGACTGGGCCGAGGGGGGCGCGAGCGTGATGCCCTCCTCGTCGAAGTGGCGTTTCACGCGGCGGCGGAAGTCCGAACGCACGTCGACGATGCCGCCGCCGTCCGGGTCGTCGACCCAGAACTCCGCGCGGAGGGTGATGCTGTTCTCGCCGAGGTCGACGATGCGTGTCGTCGGCGTGGGCTCCTCCAGCACCCGGTCGTGCGCGCCGGCGAGCGTGCGGAGCTCCATCAGCGCCCGCTCGGTGTCCTCGGCGTAGGAGACGAAGATGCGCTCGGTCACGCGGTAGCTGTCGCGCCCGAACGGCCGGGTCAGCGCGTTCGTCGTCAGCTGCGTGTTCGGGACGGTGATGGTCTCGTTGTCGATGGTCCGGATGCGCGTGACCCGGAAGTCGACCGCCTCCACGTAGCCCTCGCCGCCGGGCCACGAGATCCAGTCGCCGACGTTGAAGTCCGGGTCGGCGACGAGGAAGATGCCGCTGATGAGCGACCCGAACACCTCCTGGCCGGCGACGCCGAACGCGAACGTGAGCGCGGCGATGAGGATGGCCGAGTCGGTGCTGACGAGGAACGCGGCCTGCCCGCTGGCGACGAGGCCGGCGAAGATGGCGATGCCCGCGATGACCACCGACAGGTACGTCTCCGTCGCCGTGACGAGCGTGGGGTTGTTCCGGTTGCGCATCCGGACGACCCGCACCGCGCCGGGCACGACGAGGAGACGGCCGAGCAGGTAGACGACGAGGGCCACGGTGACGAACAGCGTCACGTCGCCCACGAGTTCACTGTACGGCTCGACGGCGTCCTCCACGGTGGGCGGGACGACCTGGAAGGCGTCTGGGGGCACGTCTCGGTCACGCGACGGGGACGGGCAAAAGTCCACGCCCCCGGGTGGCCTCACCCGAGTGGTCGGACGAGCACCCGACAGGGCGCGCCGTCCCCACCACGGAGGGAGAGCGGCGCACACACCACCTCGACGCGCTCACCGACGAGTGCCGACGGGTCCGCGAGGTTCTCCACGACCGGAACGCCCGCCCTCAGCAGTCGTCGGTGGACGGGGTACGGGTCGGCGTCCGAGTCACGCGACTCGCGCGGTTCGTCCGGCGAGAGTGTGTCCATCCCGAGCAGCGAGACGTCCCGCGCCAGTAGCCAGTCCGCGAGGTCGGTCGACAGCCACGGGTAGCGGTGGTACGCCTCGGTCCCGGCGTGCTCGGCCCACCCGAACGAGAGCAGCACGGCGTCCCCGTCGCGAAGCGTGTCGGCCCCAACGAGGTCCCCCCGGTCGACGGCCCGCGACCCGTCGACCTCGACGCCGAGGACGACCCCCTCGCCGGTGAGCCGCGAGAGCGGGTACTCGTCCACCGTCGGACCGTCCACGAGGACGTGCCGGGGCGCGTCGACGTGCGTGCCGGCGTGGGTCGGCGTGCAGACCCGCTGGACGTTCGCGCCGTCGCGGGCCACGTCGGCCAGCGTCTCGACCTCGGGGGCGGGGAGCGACAGCGAGTGCTCGGCGTCAGCGTCGAACAGCCGGGTCAGGTCGACGAACTCGGACACCGTCACCGCCTCAGTCCTCGCCGACTGACGTGGCCAGCGAGCACATCAGTCCGTCGTGGCGTGCCACGGCGCCTCGTCGAAGTCCACGACACGGTGCTCCTCGTCGATACCGTCGATGCGCTCGCGGGCCTCGGCGTCGAGGGCGACGTCCAGCGCCCCGACGTTCTCCACCACGTGCTCGCCGGTGGCCTTCGGGATGGCCGCGACGTGCTCGCGGTCGAGCAGCCACGCGAGACAGACCTGTGCGGGCGTGCAGTCGAGTCGCGCCGCCGTCTCGGCGATGGCCGGGTGGTCGAAGAACTCCCCGCGGGCGATGGGTGAGTACGCGACGACCCAGTAGTCGTGTTCGCGGGCGTCGGCCAGCAGGGCGTCCTGCTGGAGCATCGGGTGCATCTCGACCTGGTTGGCGAAGATGGGATTCTCCAGCACGTCGCGGGCTTCCTCGAGGTGCCGCGGCTCGAAGTTCGAGACGCCGACGTGGCGTATCCACCCCCGGTCGACCAGTTCGTCGAGCGCCGGGAGCGTGTCGGCGGGGTCGTAGGTGTTCAGCGGCCAGTGGACGTACAGCAGGTCGATGGTGTCGACGCCGAGGCGGTCCATGCTCTCCTTCGTGGAGTGGATCACGTCGTCGTACGCGAGGTTCTCGGTCAGGAGCTTCGTGGCGAGGAACACGTCCTCGCGGTCGACGCTCGACTCGCGGATGCCACGCCCGACGTCGGCCTCGTTCTCGTATCCCTGTGCGGTGTCGACGTGTCGGTACCCCACCTCGAGCGCCTGCCGGACGCTCTCGGCGCACACCTCCGGGTCGTCGTGCGCGTAGGTCCCGAACCCGAGTCGGGGCATCTCGCCGGGCATACCCGGAGGAGGGGCGGGCGGGGCTTGAATCCGGTGGCCTCGGGAGCGGCGCCGACGTGGGCGTCCCCTCGGCTACTCGGTGCGCCGTCGGGCGGCCGCCGCGGCGCCCAGCACGACCGCCACGAGCGTCGCGAGGACGCCGAACCCCGCGCCGTCGCCGCCCGAGCCGCCGGGCGTCGTCTCGCGTGGCTCGGTGACCGTCGCCGACCCGCCCGGCGTCGTCGTGAACGCCGCGTCCGTCTGTCCGCCGTCCGGGTCGTCCGCCGTCGGGGTGGGCGTCCGCGCGTCCGTCGGCACCGGGGTCTGCCCCTCCGGCGGGGCGAGTCGGTACACGGTCCCGTTCGAGAGGCAGGCGTAGAGGTTCCCCGCGCGGTCCTCGCCGAACGCCAGGAGCGGACTCGGCGGGCGGCCGTCGTCGGTGTTCGTCACCCGGAGCCGGCGGACGGGCCAGTCGTCGCCCTCGGGCGTGGCGGCGAACAGGCCGCCGGTGAAGTCACCGAAGACGTACTCGCCGACGAGACCCGGCAGGCGGCCCCGGTGGACGTAACCGCCGATGACGGCGTTGCCCGACACCTCGGCACCGGAGTGGGGGTACTCCAGCACCGGGTCAACGAGGGGGCCGGTCGGCGAGTCCGTCGGGCAGGACTCGGCCCCGTAGCAGTGGCGCCCCTCGCGGACGTTCCAGCCGTAGTTGCCGCCCCGCTCGACGACGTTCACCTCCTCGTAGCCGCTCTGTCCCACGTCCGCGACGACGAGTCGGCCGTCCGGGGCGAACGAGAACCGCCACGGGTTCCGGAGCCCCCACGCCCAGTGCTCGTCGAGGCCGTCGCGGCCGACGAGCGGGTTGTCCTCGGGGATGCCGTAGGGTCTCCCGTCGGTCCGGCCGTCCACGTCGATGCGGAGGATGGACCCGAGCAGGTTCTCGGTCACGTCCTGGCCGTTACCACCCGGGACCGCGTCGTACCAGTCCTCGACGTGACCGGTCCCCTCGTCGCCGCCACCGCCGCCGTCGCCCGTGCCGACGTAGAGGTAGCCGTCCGGGCCAAACGCGACGGCCCCGGCGTTGTGGTTCCCCTGCGGTTCGGGTAGCTCGAGCAGCGTCCGCTCGGTCGACGGGTCGACCGTCTCGCGGTCGGGGGCCACGAACTCCGAGAGCACGAACGTGTGGCTGAACTCGGAGGGGGTCCCCGAGCGCCGGGGCGCCGAGTACCGGACGTACACCGTCCCGTTCTCGGCGTACGCCGGGTGGAAGGCGATGCCGAGGAGACCCCGCTCACCCTGCGGGGCGGTCATCCGGTCGCGCACGTCGAGGAACGTGCCGGTGACGGTGCCGTCCTCGACGACCCGGACCCGGCCGGTCTGTTCGGCGACGTAGAACGCGTCGCTGCCGGGGGCCGTCTCGAAGGCGAGTGGCGCTTCGAGTCCCTCGACGACGGGGTCGAGCCGGACCGCCGGGCCGGACTGGAACGTGTCGAGCCGGGGCGGCGTCGTACCGAGACGACCAGTGACGCCGGCGGCGAGCGCGGCGCTCCCGAGGCCGAGGGCTCGGCGTCGGGTCAGCGGGGGTCCCATGGCGCTCCGTGGGGTCGCTGCCGACATAAAGACGGTACCCGGCCGGGGGCGGACGGCCCGGTCACTCGCGGACGATCGTCTCACGACGCCCGGTCAGGCTCCCGGGTGCGAGCCGGTAGAACTCGAAGGTGACCTGGGCGCTGGGGCGGCCGAACACGTCGAACATCGGGATGTGACTCCGGTCGAGGCCCGCGAGCGCGTCGGTACCGACGTCCTCGTCCTCGACGTGTTCGAGGTGGCCGGTGGCGACGACGCTCTCCCAGTGGTCCGCAGAGCGTTCGTAGACGACGAACGACACGCCGCGGTCGAGCAGGTCGGCCTTCTCGCTCTCCGGGCCGACCGCCAGGCGGAAGTAGAACGTCTCGTCGGTGGCGTCGAACCCGTAGGAGACCGGGATGGAGTGCGGTGACTCGTCGGCCTCGGTGGTGAACGAGAGGACGCCGGTGCCGCCGGACCCGAGGAACGCCGCGCGTGCCTCCCGGTCGAGTTCGCCCTGCTCACGCTCGTCTGTCGACATACGACCCTGGACGGTGTCAGCGGTCAAAAACATCGTGTCGGCGCAGGGCGAACCGCCGGACGGCGTTCGGTCCACCCGCCGCTCCCGACGCGGGGAAGGTTCATACCTCGAGACGACCCAGAGTCCGCCGAAGATGGGAACGAGTGGGGACAGGGCTCGGCTCCCCGGGTGGCTCGGGCGGTCGCGCCGGGCAGCGGTGCTCGCGCTGCTGGCGACGAACGCTGTCCCGCTCCTCGGCGTCGTCATCTTCGGCTGGTCGGTCCAGACGTTGCTGGTGCTCTACTGGCTGGAGAGCGGCGTCGTCGGCGCGTTCAACGTCCCGAAGGTCCGCCGCGCGCACGGCGCCGAGACGGCCGCGTCCCGGAAGCGGGCGCTGCGGCTGAAGTCCAACGGGTCGACGGTCAGCCTCCCGGAGGCCCCCGCGACGGTCCCCGACGAGCCCGTCCCGCGGCCGGAGACCCGCCGCGTGGCGCGGTTCTTCCTCGGACACTACGGCGGGTTCTGGCTCGTCCACGGCGCGTTCGTCTTCCTCGTGCCGCTGTTCGCGGGCGGCGCGGGGCGCCTCGGCGTGGCCGACCTCCCGACGCTGGTGTTCGCGACGCTCGCGGCCGTCGTCAGCCACGGTGTCTCCTACCGGGAGAACTACCTCGCGGCCGGGGCGTGGCGCCGCGTCTCGCCGGGGGAGCGTCTCTACGCACCGTACGGTCGGGTCCTCGTGATGCACCTCACCATCGTCGTGGGCGCGTTCGTCGTCTCCGCGGCCGGGACGTCGGTGGCCGCGCTGGTCGTGATGGTGCTCGTGAAGACGGCCCTCGACCTCCGGGCACACCTGCGGGAACACGAGCGCGAGGGGCGACGGTCGAGCGAGGGCGAGCGACCGGTCGCGCAGTGAGCGGGCACACCACTTCCGCCCTGTGGACAATCTTATTGTCGCGGCTTCGTCACCGGAGGGTAACGAGCGGTCGTCACCTGCGAGCCGGCACCGGGGCCGCGCCGGGCGGCGACCACCTCGACCCACGAACGATGCAACAGTACCTCGACCTCGTCGACCGCGTCCTCCGCACGGGGACGTACAAGCCGAACCGCACAGGCGTCGACACGGTGTCGGCGTTCGGCCAGCAGTACCGCGTTGACCTCGCAGAGGGGTTCCCCCTGCTCACCACGAAGGAGATGACCGGCTTCCGCTGGAACTCGCTCATCCACGAGTTCCTCTGGTACCTCTCGGGCGAGGAGCACGTCCGCACCCTCTCCGAGGAGACCGCCATCTGGGACGCGTGGGCCGACGACGAGGGACGCCTCGACACGGCCTACGGGCGCTTCTGGCGCCGCTACCCGGTCCCCGAGGGGGCCGACCGGCTGCCGGGCGAGAGCTGGGCGGACCCGGACGGCGACGGCGCCCGCTGGGTCAACGAGGAGGACGGCCGGCGCACCTTCGACCAGATCGGGTACGCGCTCGACACGCTGCGGGAGAACCCCAACTCCCGGCGCATCGTCGTCGTCGCGTGGCACCCCGCGAACGCAGCCGTCTCCACGCTGCCGCCGTGTCACTACACCTTCGTGTTCAACGTGCAGGGTGACCGCCTGAACGTCCACCTGACCCAGCGCTCGGGCGACGTGGCGCTCGGCATCCCGTTCAACATCGCGGCCTACAGCCTGCTCTGTCACGCCGTCGCCAACCGCACCGGCTTCGAGGTGGGCGAGTTCGTCCACAGCGTCGTCGACGCACACGTCTACTGCGGGCAGGGCGCGCGCGGCGACTGGTACGCCGACAACCTCGGCGCGCTCCAGTCCCGCCTCGCCGACGTGGACGAGCGCGAGGCGTACCTCGACGTGCGCGACTGGCTGGTCGAGGCCGCCCCCGCCGAACCCGAGGACGAGGAGGGCTACGACCACGTTCCGGGGCTGCTGGAGCAGTGTGCTCGGACGCCGAAGGCCCGGCCCACCATCGAGGTGGCGGACAAGCCGCTCGACGAACTCGTCTTCGAGGACGTCCAGCTCCACGACTACGAGTCGGCGCCCGGACTCCGGTTCGCCGTGGCCGAATGAGCGGGCGCGATAGCGCACGTCCGCGGGTCGTCCTCGTCGCCGCCGTCGCCGAGAACGGCGTCATCGGCGTCGACGGCGGGATGCCGTGGCACTACCCCGCTGACCTGCGACACTTCAAGGAGACGACCACGGGCCACCCCGTCGTGATGGGGCGGACGACCTACGAGTCCATCGTCGCCGACCTCGGCGGCCCCCTGCCCGACCGGACGAACGTGGTGCTCTCGACGCGCGACCTCGACCTCCCCGAGGGGGCGGTGCTCGCGGACTCGCTCGACCGGGCGCTCGAGCGCGCACGCGAGGCCCCGGGCGGCGACACCGTCTACGTCGTCGGTGGGGAGACCGTCTACGAGCAGTTCCTCGACCGGGCCGACGCGCTGGTGCTGACCGAGGTGCCCGAGTCGCCCGAGGGCGACACCCACTTCCCCGCGTTCGACGCCGAGATGTGGCGGGAGGTCGAACGCCGCGAGGCGGGCGAACTGGCCTTCGTCACCTACGAGCGACGCTGAGCCGGCTCAGACCGCGCTGTCGAACTCGCCCGAGACGAGGTCGGTCGCCAGCCCCCGGAGGTGGTCTGCCAGCGGGTCGCCGGCTGCCGTCCGGAGGTAGTCGACCCACCGCTCGGGCAGGGCGCTCGTGCCGAACCGGGCCCCCGCGACGGCACCGGTCACGGCGCCGAGGGTGTCGGCGTCGCCACCGCGGTTGACCGCGGTGATGATGGCCGCCTCCGCGGTGTCGGCCACGAGCGCGTCGTGGAGGCTCGTCTGGAGCGTCGAGACGACGTACCCCGAGTTGTCGAGCGCCTCGTCGTCGCCCTCGCCCACGCCGTCGAGCGCGCCCCGGAGTTCGCCGGGCAGCTCGGTCGTCTCCAGCGCCCGGGCCAGCGGGTCGGTCTCGCCGTCGAGGAACCCGCGTATCGTCCGGTTCAACACCGCACACCCGGCCTGACAGCGCGGGTCGAAGTGCGTGATGGCCGAGGAGGCGCGGCTCACACGGTCGAGTCGGCCGCCCGAGAACGCGAGGGCGTGCGGGGCACAGCGCATCACGCTCCCGTTTCCGGCGTTGCCACCCTCGGCGAGGCGCTCCCAGACCGTCTCGCCGGCCTGCAGGGCCGGCGTGCCCGACCGGAGCTCGTTGATGGCGTCGCTGGTCGTCAGCCCCACGTCGAACGGACCGGCCTCGAGCCAGTCGACGAACCGGCGCCCCACGTCGTCGGGGGCGAATCGGCCCGTCTCGACGAGGCTCTCGGCGATGCACAGCGCGAGGTCCGTGTCGTCGGTGACGGTCCCCGCGGGCTGGCGGTGGGTCCCCTGGCCGACCATCTCGCGGAGGGTACCGTGTTCGCGGTCGATATCCGCTGGCGAGCGGAACTCGACGGGGCGCCCGAGCGCGTCGCCGCAGGCGAGTCCGAGGAGCGCTCCCTTCGCCCGGTCAAGCGTGTCGTCGTCCATGGCAGTGGCTGGGGCCGGCGCGGGGAGAATCCTTCGGCACGAGCGCTCGCTGCTACAGTTCGCGGTGGAGGTACGCGCCCAGCACGCCGCCGACGGCCGAGAGCCCGACGGTGTACAGCAGGCCGAGGAGGCCGACGAACAGGAAGGCGACGAAGCCGAGCGCGCCGACGGCGCCACCGCGCGGGCCCATCATCGGGACGAACGCGAGGAAGAACCCGCCGAACAGGAACCCGACGAGTGCGAGGGGGACGATGGCGACGAGGCCGGCGTACAGCCCCACCTTCAGGCCGGCGTCGGTGTCCGGCCCTTCGAGGTAGCCCGCAAGCGCGCCACCGAGGACGGTGGAGAACGGGAGGAACGCGAGGACGATGCTGGCGAGGCCGCCGACGAGCGCGTTGACGCCGGTACTGGAGCCGTACTCGGAGAGCGGAGGGCTACTCGACATGCCCGCAGGTGGTTCGGCACCGTACAAGAAGGTTCGCCGTCCGTGTCACCGGCCCCGGAGCGGCGTCTCGGATGCGGAGTGGCCCGCGGATTCTTGCCGTTCGGGTGCCACCGTCCGTGTATGGGAGCGACGTTCGAACTCTACGAGGACCGCGAGGGGAAGTACCGCTGGCGACTCGTCCACGACAACGGGAACATCATCGCGGACTCCGGTGAGGGGTACGCGACCCGGCAGAAGGCCCGGCAGGGCATCGAGAGCGTGCGGGCGAACGCGCCCGACGCGCCGCTCGAGTCACTCGAGGACTGACGGCGCAGCGCGGCCCGGCCGTCGGACGCTTTTTAGCCACCCGCCCGCGTAGCCGTGTGCATGGCGACCGAGGGACGTGGCGGGCACGGCGAGAGCGCGCGACACGTCGACGACGACGGCAGTGACGGCGACGTACCCCCGGACCCCGCGAGCGACCCGCGGGCCGACTACGACTATCGCTCGGACGACGGAGACGCAGTGGGAGGGACCGGGACCGACCCCGCCCTCGCGGCCGCGCTGGACCGCCTCGTCGACGGCGAGGTCCGGTTCGACGAGTACACCCGCACGCTGTACGCCACCGACGCCTCTGCCTACGAGGTGCCCCCGGTCGGCGTGGTGTTCCCGCGTCACACCGAGGACGTGGCGGCCGTCGTCTCGCACTGCCGCGAGGCGGGCGTCGCCGTCCTCCCGCGCGGGGCGGGCACGTCGCTCGCGGGCCAGTCGGTGAACGAGGCCGTGATCCTGGACTTCACGAAGCACATGGACCGGGTGCGAGACATGGACCTCGACGCACCCGAGGTACGCGTCCAGCCCGGTTGCAGGCTGGGCGACCTGAACGACCGACTGGCCGACCACGGGCTGAAGTTCGCGCCCGACCCCGCGTGGGGCGACAAGTCCGTCGTCGGCGGTGCCGTCGGCAACAACTCCACCGGCGCACACTCGCTGCAGTACGGCAAGACCGACGCCTACGTCGAGTCGCTCGAGGTGGTGCTCTCTGACGGGTCGATCCACGAGTTCGGCGAGATGACGCTCGAGGAACTCCGGTCGCGGGCCGACGGCGACTGGAACCTCGAGTCGAAGGTCGCCCGCGAGGTGCTCCGCATCGTCGAGGAGGAGGCCGACGCGGTGGACGAGGCGTTCCCCGACCTCAAGCGGAACGTCTCGGGGTACAACCTCGACCGGCTGGTCGAGGAGGGTCGCGAGGCCCTCGCCGACGACGAGGCGACGGTCAACCTCGGCCGACTGCTCGCCGGGAGTGAGGGGACCCTCGCCGTCGTCACCGAGGCGACGCTCTCGCTCGAACCCATCCCGGAGACGAAGTCGGTGGCCCTGCTCGCGTACCCGGACCTCGTGGACGCGATGGAGGACGTCGCCCCCATCCTTGAACACGACCCCGCGGCCGTCGAGGTGATGGACGACGTGTTGCTGGACCTCGCCCGCGACACCAGCGAGTTCGGCGACCTCGTCGGCGAGATGGTGCCCGAGGGGACGGGCGCGATGCTGCTCGTGGAGTTCTACGCCGACTCGGACGCCGAGGGGCGCGAGAAGGTGGCCGGGCTGCTGGCCGACCGCTCGCCCGACACCCCCACCGAGGCCGCGGTGCCCGACTGGGCGCCCGAGACGGGTGCGGCCGTCCGGGCCACGCAAGCCGACGAGGCCCACGACGACGCCGAGCGCGCCCGGTTCTGGAAGCTCCGGAAGTCGGGGCTCCCCATCCTCCTCTCGCGGACGAGCGACGCGAAACACATCTCGTTCATCGAGGACACCGCCGTCCCGCCCGAGGCGCTGCCGGGGTTCGTCACGGAGTTCCGCGAGGTGCTGGAGGCCAACGGCACCTCCGCCTCGTTCTACGCCCACGCGGGGCCCGGCTGTCTCCACGTCCGCCCGCTCGTGGACACGAAGACCGTGGAAGGCATCGCGCAGATGGAGGCCATCGCCGACGGCGTGACCGACCTCGTCGTCGAGTACGGCGGGAGCGTCTCGGGCGAGCACGGCGACGGCCGCGCCCGGAGCCAGTGGAACCGGAAACTGTACGGCGACCACGTCTTCGAGCTGTTCGTCGACCTGAAGCGGGCGTTCGACCCCGACGGTATCCTGAACCCCGGACAGGTCTGCGGCGACGTCTCGATGACCGAGCACCTCCGGTTCGACGACGAGTACGACCTCGACCTCGGGTTCGAGCCGGCGCTGCACTGGGAGAACGAGAACGGGATGGCCGGGATGGTCGAACTCTGTCACGGCTGCGGGGGCTGTACCGGCCCGCAGCACACGACCGGTGGCGTGATGTGTCCGACCTACCGCGCGACGGAGGAGGAGATCCAGTCGACCCGTGGCCGGGCGAACATGCTCCGGCAGGCGATGAGCGGGACGCTCGACGCCGAGAGCACCGACCCCGAGTTCCTCCGGGAGGTGCTCGACCTCTGTGTTGGATGCAAGGGGTGTGCCCACGACTGCCCGAGTCAGGTCGACCTCGCCAAGATGAAGGTGGAGGTCGAACACGCCCACCACCAGGAGTCCGGGTCGACCCGCCGCGAGCGGCTGTTCGCGAACGTCCACACCCTCTCGAAGGTCGGGTCGGCGCTCGCGCCGCTCTCGAACGTCGTCCAGTCGCTCCCGGGGAGTGGGTGGCTGGCTGAGCGGACGCTCGGCATCGCCCGCGAGCGGTCGCTCCCTCACTTCGAGCGCGAGACGTTCCGCGACTGGTTCGCCGCACGCGAGGGCGGCCTGCCCGAGCGCGAGGCGACCCGACGGGCGGTGCTCGTCCCCGACACCTACAACGACTACTCGAACCCCGCGGTGTTGCGGGCGGCCGTCCAGGTGCTGGAGGCGGCCGGCGTCCACGTCGACGTCCCGGACACCGGCCCCACCGGCCGGGCCGCCCACTCACAGGGGTTCCTCGACGTGGCGAAGGAGCGGGCGACCGCGACGGTGGGCGAACTCGCCCCCCGCGTGGAGGACGGCTGGGACGTGGTCGTCGTCGAACCGTCCGACGCCGTGATGCTCCAGTCGGACTACAGGGACCTCCTCTCGGGGACGGCCGTCGACCTGCTCTCGGAGTACACCTACGGCGTCTGTGAGTACCTCGACCACCACGACCTGACGGCCGGCGTCGACTGGCGCTCCGACACGTCCGCCGGGTCGCTCACCTACCACGGCCACTGCCACCAGAAGGCCACGCGGAAGGACCACCACGCCGTCGCCGTCCTCCGCGGGGCCGGCTTCGAGGTGGACCCGCTCGACTCCTCCTGTTGCGGGATGGCGGGGTCGTTCGGCTACGAGGCCGAGCACTACTCGATGTCGAAGGCGGTCGCCGAACAGTTGTTCGAACTGGTGGACGCGAGTCCGGGCGACCGCGTCGTCGCACCGGGGGCGTCCTGCCGGACGCAGCTGGGTGACCGCGAGGGGAGCGAGTCGCCGCCGCACCCGGTGCAGGTGCTGGCCGAGGCGCTCGCCGACTAGCCGCTCGTGACGGGTTTCGAGGGGGCTCGCGGCCCACAGCCGACGGCGAGCGAGCGACTCGCCATCGGTGCGTGCCACAGGGATTTTATAACGCGCCGGGAGAGGTAGCAACAGATGCGACCGGACCGTCCCACGCGTGCAATGGCCCTCTCCCTCGCCCTCGCGAGCCTCCTCGTCGTCGGCGTGGGTGCGCCGCTGCTCACGCTCGGTGCGCCCACCGTCGCCGCGGGGGCACCGGCCGCGGGGACACAACCCGCGACGGCCGACCGCCCCGGCCCCGAGAGCGTCGCCGAGGCCCAGCAGGAGTTCGACCGGACCGCGTTCCTCGTCACGGTCTACGGGAACGGCACCGCGCGGTGGACGTTCCGCTTCGAGCGGACGCTCTCGAACGAGACCGAGCGACAGGACTTCGAGACGTTCGCCGACCGGTTCGACAGCGAGGAGACGGCACTCTACACGGACTTCGTCAACCGCTCGGAGCGACTCGTCAGCGCGGGGACGAACGCCACCGACCGGGAGATGGCCGCCGAGGCGTTCCAGCGCGACGCACGGGTGAGCGAACTCGGCAACGAGGGTATCGTCGAGATGTCGTTCCGCTGGGTCGGGTTCGCCACCGTCGAGGGCGACCGGGTCGTCGTCGGCGACGTGTTCGAGGGCGGTCTCTACATCCGGGCCGACCAGCGACTCGTGTTCACCCGCGGGCCGGGCGTCGTGTTCGAGGAGGCCTCCCCCTCGCCGGAGTCGATCGCCGGCGAGTCGCTGGCCGAGAGCGATTCGGTGACCTGGCGGGGCGAGCGGACGTTCGCCGACGAGCGCCCGCGGGTGGTGCTCGCGCAACCCTCGGCGTCGACGGGGACCGCCACGGCGACCACCTCGCCCGGCACGGGCGGTGGCCCGGCGGACACGGCGACCACGCCCGGCGCCGGTGGTGGCGGCGGTGGCCTCGGGATGCTCCCGCTGGTCGGCCTGCTGGCTGTCCTGTTGCTGGGCGTCGGGGGGGCCGTCGCCTACCGCTCGGGCGCGCTCGGCGGCGGCGACGCCGGCGCGGCCAGCGCGACGATTACGGGGGACGACGGCGACGGCGACGGCGGGGCCGCGGCGGCCGCAGCCGGTGCCGCCGGCGAGGCCGACCCCGAGCCCGAACCGGCGGTCACCGACGCGGAACTCCTCTCGGACGAGGAGCGCGTGATGCGCTTGCTGGACGAGAACGGCGGCCGCATGAAGCAGGTGAACATCGTCGACGAGACCGACTGGTCGAAGTCGAAGGTGTCGATGCTCCTCTCGGAGATGGAGGAGGCCGGCGAGATCTCGAAGCTCCGGGTGGGCCGCGAGAACATCATCTCGAAGAAGGGGATGGAACCCGACGCGGCGCGCTCGCCGTTCGAGGACGAGGACGCCTGAGTCCCGGCGACTGCCCGGTACCCCACGTTCACGCGGCCGAGACGGTTGCGCAACTCTCAACTGTTAGCACACCCCACTGCTATCGAGACCTATATGCCCACCATCGAAGCCGACGCCATCTCGGGCGACACCGTCGAGTCTCTGGAGGCAGTCGAGGGGTCGGGAGCCGGAATCCGGCCCGTCCTCGACCGCTACGCGGCCTTCGTCGAGGCGGTGACGGGGTTCACCCCGAGCGACGACCTCACCGCCGACGACTGTTACCGCATCGGGAACCGTATCGAGGCGTTCGTCGAGGAGCGCCATCGGGCGGGCGAGTGGGACGAGACGGTCGTCGAGGGGTACCCGGTGGTCGAGTCGCGGTCCGAGGTCCTCGCGCTCGCACGGCTCTTCCGCCGGTGTCACGAGGAGCGGGTCGAGGAGCGTCACTGAACGGTTCGAGCGGGGACCGACGCCGCCTCAGCGCTCGGGGTCGTACTCGTGGGCGGCTCGCCAGTAGGTGCCGACACGGTCGACCAGTCGGTCGGGTTTCTCGGTGAAGACGCGTTCGCCCAGCGCCCGCCCCTCGCGGTGGTACTCGGCCCGCCGGCCGAGACAGACCCGTTCGAGGGACTCGCGGACCGCCGGGTCGAACAGTTCCTCGTCTGCCAGCAGCATCGTGAACTCCGCGAGGTCGTTCGCGTCGCCGACGACGTCGGAGAGATCCTTGAGCGCCGAGCGACGGGCCTTCATCGGCCCGACCCACACCTGCCGGAGCAGGCGACAGTGATAGCGGTGGTACTTGACCCGCTTTCGCCACTCGTGGAACCGCTCGAACTCGGGGTCCTCGTACGCTTCGGCCATCCGGTTGCGCCCCCGCTTGTACGACTTGCGGAGCCCCCCGGCCACCGCGTCGTAGCCCTCGGTGGCGATGGGGAGGGTGTCGACGCGCTCGCGTCCTTCGAGCAGGTCCCGTCGCACCGCCGCCAGCCGCGCCTTGACGTCCTGTTCGCGGGCCAGCTCGTCCCGGCGCTCGACGAGCGTCTCGCGCACCTCGGCGAGCGTCCCCTCGTCCAGCGCCCCGTGTTCGATGGCCGCCGGCTCGACGTGGTCGTCGAACGTCTCGATGGCGGCGTGAGCGTCCCTGATATCGGAGACGCGACGGCCGGCGTCACGGTAGTGCGCGTTCTCCTCGCTGTAGGTCGAGAGCACCGGTCGCACCAGCCGCATCGCCGCCCGGATCTCCTTGCACCGCTTTCGGACCTCGTGGACGGTCTCGTGCACGTCGGCGTCCCCGTCGATCTCCGCGAGACCGGCCTCGACCTTCCCGTCGACGATCCGCTCGATACCCGAGGAGACCGTCTCGTCGGTCTGCAGGGTGTACTCCATCCGCGACAAGACTCGGGGCGGACGCACTTTAGTCCACGCCCCACGCGTGCCGAGCCGAGGGGGTGTCTCTCGCACCTAGCTTGATGCCCGTCGCTCGCGGGCGTCCGGTATGTCACAGCCCACGGAGACGAACGCACTCGAGGTCCGCTGGTTCGGCGACGGGCCCCCGCCGGAGCCGCTCCGGGAGTGGTTCGGTCGCCTCGGTGACGCCGACGCCGGGTCCCGGACCGATCTGTACCTCGCGCCCACCGACGCCGCGCTCAACCTCAAGCTCCGCGACGAGGGCGACGGGTTCGTCGAGGTGAAACGGCGACTGGGGGCGCCGGTCTCGCGCACGGTCGGGGGCGAGGTCGACGGGCACGTCGAGCAGTGGTACAAGTGGAGTTTCTCGCTCGACGAGCGTGCTGCCCTCCGAGCGCGGGACCCGACGGGTCTCTGGGTTCCGGTCCAGAAGTCGCGACTCCTCCACAGGCTCGACGGCGACGACGCATCCGCGTCGGGGGTGGCCGGTCCGACGGCACACGTCGAACTCACGGCGGTGACCACGCCGACCGCCAACGCCTGGACCGTCGGCGTCGAGGTGGCCGGGCCGGCGGCCGAGCTCGAACCGGCGTTCGACGCCGCCGTCGCCACGGTGTTCGCCGAGCCGTGCCCGGCCGCCCTCACCGAGGCCCGGTCGGTCGGCTACGCCGCGTGGCTCGACGCGGAACCCACGCAGGCCGGGGCCGACCCAGCGGTGCTCGTCCCCTCGCGCCGCTGAGGAGGGACGGCGGGCGGTACGGCGACCGCCGGTGTGGGCTCAGTTCCCGTCGCCTCCGCCACCCCGGACCGTCGTCGACGACGAGGCCGACCCGGACTCGCGGCCGGAGCGCCGAGTCGACGACTCGCTCGTCCGCTCGCCGTCTTCGGTGTCGGTCGCGTTCTGCGCCTCGGTCACGGTGTAGGTGAGCGTGACCGGGTCGTCGAGGCTGTAGGGCACGCCGTCGCGGTCGACGGCGTACGCCGGGCCGAGCGTGATGGTGTTGTTGCCGGTTCGAGGCGTCTCGTCGCCGAACCGCCGGGCCTCCACGCGGAGGGTGGCGATGGTGAACGAGCCGTTGGGCGAGGAGACGATCTCGAGCGACTCGGCGTGTGCACTCGACCGGTCACCGCCCATCCCGCCGCCGCCGCTGGCCGAGCGGTAGTCGAGCGTCCGCGCGAGGTCGAGGTTCAGCGAGACGGACGGCGGGCCGGTCCGGTTGGCCTCGACGCGGAACGCGCGCAGGCCGGCGTCCGCACCGGCGAGCGTGAGGTTCGTCGACGCCGAGCCGTCGGCCGGGAGCGTCAGCGTCTCGTTCCTCGGGACGACGCGCACGTCGCGCTCCTCGTGGATCACGACCACCTGGTCGGTGGCGGGTTCGGTCGCGTCGAACGTCTCGTCGGCAGTCACCGTCACGCGGTAGAGGCCGGCCGGCAGCGCACTCGCGTTCAGGGTGAGGTTCCGGTCGCCGTCGGCCGGCATCGCCACGGTGCCGTAGGGCCGGCCGTCGAACGTCCCGACGCTCTGCATCCCCCCGAACTGCGGGTCGGCCGCGAGCGCCGCCCGGAGTTCGGCGGGCGTCGGACTGGAGCCGTTCAGTCGCGTCAGGCCGACGCGTGCGGTGAACGACTCGCCCTCGGCGTCGATGGCCGCCTCGACGACGCCCTCGCCGTCGAACGTCTCGACGACGCGGTCGTCGAAGCCCGGCCCGTCGCTCGGCCCGGGTCGGGGGCGGTGGTCGGGTCGGTAGTCGAACCGGAGCCGGCGGTCACGCACCTCGAACGCGACGGCCGACTCGTTGCCGGTGATGCCGACCGTCGACCCGTTCTCGAGACCGACCCAGAAGTTCGGGGCCGTCCGCACGGCGTAGCGGCCCGACTCCAGCGTCGCCGTCTCGAACGTGACCGACCCGTTCGCCGTCGTCAGCCGACGGACGAGTCGGGGCTCGTCGAACTCGGTGTACTCCCCGGGGAGTCGCAGGAGTCCGAACGTCGTCCCGCCGGGCGCGTCGAGTCGGAGGTTCTGGCCGCGGTAGGCGGTCTGGTTCGTCGTCACGCCCGCGTGCGCTTCGAGGGGGGCCGCCGCCGGCGACGGGACCGTCGTCTCGCTCACCGTACCGCTGACGGTTATCTCGAACGTCTCGGGCGTCGACCCCGTCCGGTTGTAGCGAGTGCCGTAGAGTCGGACCGTGCCGTCCTCGAGCAGGCGGGGGACGGCGCCGAACCGCTCGCCCTCGACGCTGGCCGTCCCCACGGCACCCGTCGGGGTGACGTGCGTGAGGCGCGTCCCGCGCTCGCCGAACTCCCCGTTCAGGTCGTGGACCGCGAGCAGGCCCTCGCCGGTGTCGACGGCCGCCCGCGCTCGGACCCGCGGTTCGGCCGGGTACGTCCGACTCCAGCGGACCGCGCCGTCGGCGTCGACGCGCGCGGCCCACGGGTCGACCTCGCCGAACCCACGGACGCCCGCGTCACCGATCAGCAGCGCACCACCGTCGTCGGTCGCCGTCACGCCGGCGACGCGGCGCTCGTGGAAGCCGCCGAGCGTCACGTTCAGCTCGACGCTCCCGTTCGGCGCCACGCCGAGCACCCAGCCCTGGTCGTAGCCGAACTGGCCGCCGACCAGGTAGCCGCCGTCGTCGGTGGCGGCGAGCGACCGGGGCCGGCCACCCTCGTAGGTCCGGTTCCACGCCACCGTCCCGTCGGGAGTGACCCGGAGCAGACTCGTCGCCCGGTCACGCGTCCCGGTCGGACGGGCGAGGACCACGCCACCGTCCGGTGCGGCCACGAGGCCGCCGCGCTCGGCGAACGTGGCGTTGCCGAGCGACTCGGTCCAGACGACGGAGCCGTTCGTGTCGAGGCGGAGGAGTCGCTCCTGCGGTCGCTCGGTCGGGGGCGTCGACGCCGACCGGACCGGCCCGACGGTCTCGACGACGTAGATGGCCTCGTCCGTCGCGGCGACCGACCGCCCGACCCGGGATGCGTTGGCCGCCTCGTACGACCGCTGCCAGACGACCGACCCGTTCCGGTCGACCCGGGTGACGGTGAGGTTCGGGGCCTCGGGTGCCGTCCCGCCGACGAGGTACGTCCCGCCGTCGGGGGCCGGCGCCACGTCGAGGATGGCACCGGTACCGGGCACCGTCTCGGTGTGGTTGCTCGCGTCCGTGGCGACTGACAGCGCGGGCGAGGCGTCGCTCGCAGGCGCGTCGGCGTTCACGCTCGCCCCGACCGGGAGTCCGGTCAACGGGGCGAGAACCATCAGTACGACTGCTATCGCTACCGCGGGGACCAACCGCTTGTGCATACGTCACGAGACTGTAGGATACCGAACTTATCAGTTGCGGTCGCCCGTCCCGTGTGCACGTCGCCCGAAGGGGGTCGTCCCGTCGTCGGGCCGGGGGTCGAGGAACCGAGCCGGTGCCACCGCGGCCACGAGGACGACCGCGGGAGCGACGACGAACCCCGCCCACGTCACGAGCGCCGTGACCCCGACGAGGGCGAGCCCGACGCGCGTGCCGAGCGTCGGGCGGAGGCCGTCACGCAGTCGCCAGGCCACCCACCCGCCGCCGACGAGGGGGACGACCACGAACGCCGCCGTGACGAGCGCCCCCGGCGTCAGCCCGGTCTTCGAGAGCGCGAGCCCCATCTGGAGGGCGGCGCTCACGCCCGTCCCGACGACGAGGAGCGCCGCGACCCCGACCCACCTGGCGAAGGGGCGCGCGAGCCCGGTGGCTCGACGACGCCACGCCAGCGCCACCCCCCCGAGGAGCGTCACGGCCCACGGTCCGTAGACGAGGACGGGCGACTGGCCCTCCCAGAGGTGGGTCTGGACGAGGTCGAACGGGACGGTGAGATACTCGACCAGCGAGAACTGCTCGCGGTAGCCGAGCGCCACCCCCACCTGTCCGGCACGATCCGCCGGCTCGTAGACGGCGAGGAGGTACGTGGTGTCGCGCGTGACCGGCTGGTCGAGGTCGGCCGTGTGGTAGTTGGCCGACGGCCCGAACGGTTCGTAGCTGGGCGATCCGGGCCGCTCGCCGGGGACGACCGTCGCCCCCATGCCGTCGGGGACGACGACGCCATCGGGGACCGCGTCTGCCCCCTCGATGGCGGGACTCATCAGGACGAACCCCGGCGTGAACCCCGACGCCGACGGGGTGAACGTGCCCACCCGGAGTCGCTCACCGGCCGCCAGCGAGAACCGGTAGTACCGGACCTCGCCGGGCGCGAGGCGGTCGTAGAACGACCACGACTTGGCGGCGTCCGGGACGTCGACGGCCCGCTCTGGCGTCGTGTTGCCCTCAGGGAACGTCGGGACGTGGGCGAGCGCCGGCGTCGCCAGCAACAGGAGTGCGACGAGCGCGATCGTCACCCGGGTCGTGTGCATCGGCCTCTAGACGTCGGCACGCTGGATAACTGCTCGTCCCACCGCGGACCCACCACTCGGGTGACAGTGTGGTCCGCTCACGTGCCGATTCGACACACAGCGCCGGGAAAGCGCAACCGTTAAACGTCAATCCCCGCTACGTTCAGATGCGCTCTGATAGTGTAGTCCGGCCAATCATATTGCCCTCTCGAGGCAATGACCGGGGTTCAAATCCCCGTCGGAGCACTTCATTTTACCAAATAGAAGCTGCACAGAGCAGTATGTGACGCCTCAGATGGCTGGAATAGATTTCCATCTGTACTCAGTCAGTGTTACTGAATAGTTCATCGTCGCCACAATTCTCCACCACGTAATGACAGGGTCGACAGAGTGTGACGAGATTATCGAGTAAGTGCGCGTCGACAGGATACTCGAACGTCCGAACAGGGGTGATGTGGTGAACTTCGAGCGGCTGTTCTGCATCTTCAGCGGCGATACCACACCGTTGACAAGTGTGGTCGTCACGCTCGAGAGCGGCCCGGCGCGCCGCGATCCAGCCGGTCGTGTAGTACTCTGACGGGGCGACCTTCGAGCTGTGACGGCGTTTGTGGTCCTCGACGAGCCAGTTGTCGTAGCACTCACGATCGCAGTAGACCCGCTGCTGCCCCTCCGCCTTCGAGCGGTAAACCGCTAATTTCGCACCACAGAATGTACAGTCCACCGTCCGTTTTCCCGATTCGTCCCGCCGCCGCGGCCTACACGTCACCGACGGGTCGGCCACGCACGTCGGACAGTAGAGACCGGACTTCTCGGAGGGGTAGTAGAGAAACGTCGCCCCGCACTCGATGCACTCGGTCTCGGTGTTGCCACGGTTCCAGTCGGCCACGCCGCCCGTGTCGTAGCAGTCGGCGCAGTAGACGCGTGCCGAATCGGGGTCGTAGAACGGCATCTCGCACGTCGCACAGGTGCAGTTCGCGAGCGGTTCGTCGTGGACTTTGGTGTGGTGCTGGCGCATCCCGGCGAGAGTCTCGAACGTCCGGTCACAGCTCGGGCAGGGGTGAGTCATCGGTATCGACCCCGGGTGGTCTCGCTATCGCTCATAAACGTGTGCGTCGTGAGCGGGGACGGGTGCGCTCGGAGCGGGGTGGTCGGGGAGGCGAGTCGCCGACTGCGGTATCGCTGGTGAGAGACCCGAGTTCGCCCAGTTTCTGGTGGGGCGTTACGTGCTCGAGCCCCAGACGTCGAGAGGGGTAGTTGCTGATCGTGGCTGACTGGTGTGTTCGGGTACGTCATACTCGACTGGCGGGGGGCACGCTATCGCATGCGCCCCACACCGCCTCGGGGCGGATAGACCGGGGGTCGAAGTCGCCAACGCGAACCGTGCGGCTTCGTCGGGGACCCGGAGTCAGCGAAGAGCGTCGCCGAGGCGACCGGTCGACGTGCGAGTACGTTGCCTGAGCAGCGCGCTACCGTCGAGGGAACGGTGTTCACGAACGAGGTCGGCTTCAGGTGGAACTCGACTGTGCAGGGGTCACCGATCGAGCACGACGAGCCGCCGGACGGACGGCGAGTTCGGGGGGCGTACCAACCCGAGCGCGCCCCGAAGCCGTGGAGGGTCGACACTCGGCGTGGGGCACGGAGGGCGTCCGAGCGCTCCAATCACTCCCGCTCGAGGCACCGTTCGGCCGGACATCCGGCGGACACGCCCGGAAAAACGGTCCTGATGGACGAATCCGAGTGTCCGGTCGGGCTACCCTCTGGCTGGATGGAGTGGAACGAACGGGTCGAGGTGACACGATGGGCGATACTCAGACATCCAGATTCCTGCCTGAGGAACCCGATAGCGACGTGGTTCGACGAGTTCCGAGTCAGTCGTCGAGCGTCGTGTCACCGCTCGTCGAGCGGACCACCAGTTCCCTGCTGTCGATGGGCAGTTCTCGGACGCGCTTGCCCGGGGGTTCGGGTCGAGTGTCCGGAGGTGAGACGCACCCAGAGCGGCCAAGACGGTTCACACGGGTCGCTGGAGCCGTATCGTCATCTGTTCGAGGAGGTGTCCGGACACTCAGCCAGAACGGCTCTCGCGGCCGTGTCCGCGGGTTTCGAGCTGATCCGGCGTAGAACGGCGGACACTCGGATACTCGGGACGTCTGTTTATGCACCGAGGTACGTTCTGAGTGTCCGACCTGTTCGTAGAGGTGATAGTATGGTACCCCGTACGGTTCGGCACTGAGGCCGGGGTCGTCGTGACTGGCCACGGTGCGATGGGCTCCAGTCGAATCGATGGTCACCGATCGTGATCAGGTCACTAGACACTCGTCACCGAGCGGGGCGGCCCGCCGCGGCGTCAGGTTCGGTCGTCGGTCGCTCGGAGGGCCGCGGGCGCACCCACGCGAAGCGACAGCTGTTCCGTGGCGTGCCCGGGGCTGGGGCTACCGATACGCTCCACGAGGCACGGGTCGGGGGCGACGACTGGCTTGTCAGTGGACGCCTCGGACGGGCGGGGCCTGCGAGGCTGGCGTGGCGCCGTTCGGCCACGGCCGTGTGGTGTCTCCTCGACCTCGTGGGGGCCGGGTGCGTGAGTCCGGTACCTCGGTGTGGTCCAGTTTGGCGACCACTCGCCGTGGTCCCGCACGCGCGGCGTCACGACCCGAACCTCATCGACGATCGATGGGGGAAGGTGCAGTCAGGAGCGCTCCACGTCGCTCGCCGGGGGGTTCGACCCGTACAGCGCGGGGACCCAGTTCTGGCTGTCGATGGCCGGGCGCTCGTAGTTCGGGTCCGTCTGCCGCTCGGGGAGCTGGGTCGGCTCGGGCATGGTGTCTTCGTAGTCGATCTGTGAGAGGAGGTGACTGATGCAGTTGAGCCGGGCGTGTTTCTTCACGTCGGCGTTGATGACGTACCACGGCGAGTCCGCCGTGTCTGTGTGGGTGAACATCGCGTCCTTCGCGCGGGAGTACTCGACCCAGCGTTCCCGGGCCTCGAGGTCGATCGGACTGAGTTTCCAGCGTCGTTTCGGGTCGTTGCTCCGCTTCTGGAAGCGTCGCTCCTGTTCCTCGTCGCTGATGGAGAACCAGTACTTGAGGAGGATGATCCCCGAGCGCTGCAACATCCGCTCGAACTCGGGGGCACTCCGGAGGAACTCCCGGTACTCATCGTCGGTGCAGAAGTCCATCACCCGTTCGACGGTGGCGCGGTTGTACCACGAGCGGTCGAACAGGACCATCTCGCCTGCGGCGGGGAGGTGCTCGACGTAGCGCTGGAAGTACCACTGGGTCTGCTCGCGTTCGGTGGGCTTGTCGAGCGCGACGACCTTCACCACCCGCGAGCTCGTCCGACGGGTGATGCGGTGGATCGTCCCACCCTTGCCGGCCGCGTCTCGGCCGTCGAAACACACGACGACGCGGAGGCCCTGCTCTCTGACCCACATCTGGAGTCTGACGAGCTCCTCCTGCAGCCGCTCGAGTTCGCGCTTGTAGTACTTCTTCTTGATCTTGCCACTGTCCTTGTAGAGGTCGTCCTCGTCGGCGGTGTGCAACACGGACTCCTCGGCCGGCAATACGGGGTGTTCGGTCATCGACCTCGCCTCGCGTGGGTACGGCGAGGCCGCATCGAGCCATCCATAGCGCGTGGTCAGTGGGCAGGGTAGATAACCGTCACCTCGCAGTGAAGCTCGATTTCGCGGGGGAACTCCGTGAACCGGTCGCCGCTCACGTCGACAGCGACCGCAGCCGTCGGCACCGGTGGCGCCACGGACGAACGGCACCGTGCTGGTCGGCTGTGAGGTGCGTACTGTCTCGTGGGAGCCGCTCGGACCGGGTCGGCGGCCGCATAGAGGAGACGGGCCACCCCTCCGGTACACCCGTGACGGTCTCCTCGGCGGTCACGGTCCGCAGAGGGTCGATTCACCATCGAAATGCGACGCAGAGCCCGGTACTCGCGTCGTGGTGGAACTCACACGTACGACGGCGTGAGCACCCACTCGCGTGACCGCGAGTGCCACGAGCCGTGTGAGCCTTCGGCCACTCAGTCGGCCGGCTGGACGCTCCCGCCTGCGTCACCGTCAGCCTCGCCGCGCACGCTGAAGCGAGCGAGGAGCTGCTGGAGTCGGTCGGCCCGCTCGTTGAGCCCACTCACGGTCGTGCTGACCTCGCCGACGGTGGCAGTCTGCTCCTCGGCGGCGGCGGAGACGCTGGCGGCCCTGTCGGCGCTCTCGACGCCGATGTCCGAGACGTCGTTCACCCGCGCGACGACCTCCTCGGCGGTCGTCGCCTGGTCGTCGGTCGCCTGGCTGATCTCCCGGATGCCAGCGTTGGCCTCGGCGGCGTGTTCACGGACCGTCGTGAACGCCTCGGTCACCTCCGAGACAGCTGCGACCCCCTCCTCCATGTGGTGGGTCGCCTCGCGGGCCTCCTCGACGGTCTCGGCGGTCTGGGTCTGGGTCTCGGTCACGAGCTGTTCGATCTCGCTGGCGGACGCCTGTGTCTCCTCGGCCAGCTGCTTGACCTCCTCGGCGACGACGGCGAACCCGTCGCCTGCGGCGCCGCCGTCGGCCCCCTGACCAGCACGGGCGGCCTCGATGTTCGCGTTGAGCGCGAGTAGGTTCGTCTGTTGGGCAATCTCGCCGATGAAGCCGGTTATCTCACCGATGTCGGCCATCTTCGCGTCGAGGCGCTCGATGTTCGCGACGGTGGTGTCCAGCGCCGTCTCGACGGTGTGGACGTTCTCGATGGCCGTCTCGGCGGTCTCGACACTCTCGTCGGCGACCGTGGCGGTCTCGTCGGCGGTGTTCGCGACCGTGTCGGCCGACGCCGCGATCTCCTCGACCGTCGCCGAGAGGTCGGTCATCTCGTCGACCGCTCGCCGGAGCATCTCGCGTTGCTCGTCGGTCCCGTCGGCGATCTCCTGGACGGAGTGGCTGACGTCCTCGCTGGCCCGCTCGATCTCCGTGACGCTGGTGTCGACGACGTCGCTCTCGGCCGCGACCTCGCGTGCGAACGACTGTATCTCGCGCATCGTCCGGTCGGTCTCGGCCACCATCTCGTTGAACGCGGCCGCGACCTTCGACATCGCCTCGCTCTCGGCGTCCTCGTCGAGTCGAACGGTCAGGTCGCCGTCGGCCGCCCGTGCCATCGCGGCGCTGTAGGTCTGGGCGCGCGTCTCCAGCCGCTCGTTCAGTTCCTCGACCGCCGCCCGCTGCTCGCGGGCGTCGGCCTGCGCGGCCTCGGCCTCGGCGCGGGCCTGCTGGACCTCCGCTTTCTGCCGTTCGAGGTCGTCTATTTCCGCACGCTTGGCCTCCACCTCGGCGAGTTGCTCTTCGACCCGTTCGCGCGACTGTTCCGTGGAGATCCACTGGGTGACCAGTCCGACGGCACCGGCCAAGACGAACACCGCGTGGATACCCCCCCAGACGAACGGTCGCTCCTGTGCAGCGACGTGGTTGTAGACGTGCGCGGGGTCGACGACACCGAAGATGCCGTGTGAGATGGCGACGAAGGCGATACCCAGCACGAACGGCAGCCAGTCCTCGTACAGCGCGAGGAACACGGTCGCGACGAAGAAGTGAAAGTGCGCCTCGATGAACCCGCCCGAGAACGCCACGAGCGTCATCGAACAGAGCACGAGCGCGAACGACGCCAGCCCGGTCCGCAGCCGCCGGCCGAGCCGCGGGACCAGCGCGAACCCGGCCACCGCGGCGACGAGTCCGGGCTGTGCGAGGACCCGCCAGAACGGCGTCTCCGGGAAGGTCGCGCCGGTCACGAGTGTGTCGGTCCCGGAGTACAGCCCCAGCGCCACTAGCACCGGGACGTGGGCGAACACCGCGAGGACGATGTTTCGGTGCCGTCTCGCCCACACCCCCTCGGAGATGGTGTCCCCGCTCGGGATGTACCGGAGGAGTTCCCCCAGTGACGACAGCTGCTCGGTACCACGCACGTTCGGTGTGTTTCCGTCGACCGCTCCGGCCATACACCGACCATTCGTGTCGTAAAAATAAGCACTACGGCCACATTATCTGGTTTGAGAATTCCACGGGGCGCGATTGGGGTACCGGACGGGAGTGAACTGCACGACTGACAGCCACCGATTGCGGCAACCCTCCCCGCAACTCCCGCGGCTATCCACCCACGCCACCAGGAGTCGGTATGCACCGGGGCGCCCCGCTCTGTCTCTTCGTCCTCCTCGCACTCGCGGGGTGCGGGGCCGTCCTCCCGGGTGGTGGTCCGAGCGCCGCGACGACGCCGACGGCCACCCCCGCACCGGTTCCGGTCGACGACGGCGAGACACGCACGCTCCCGCCGGGTGTCGGGCCTGAGCGCGTCGACGCTGCGCGCCTCGCCGAGGTAACCGCCCGGAGCGTCCGCGGCGAGACCATCCGGTTCCAGTTCGACCAGCGTGAGGCCCGCCCGGAGTTCTCGCTCGGGACGGTGTACGTCGGGCCACGCCTGACCGTCGAGGCCGTGGCCGCGGACCGCTACACCGTCCGGGTCGAGGAGGTGAACGAGCGTGGCGGTGGGCTCTCCATCGAGACCTTCGAGAACGCCACGTACGTCACGCCCGACGGGACCTACCGGTACGATGGAGAGAACGTCACGGTCGCCGGGGCCGAGGACGCGTACGGGCGGCCGTCGCGGCTGGCCGCCACGTACGTCGAGACGTACCTGGACGTGGAGACGGTGGAAGTCCGCCGCCTCGGGAACGGGAGCGTGGTCGTCGAGGGCGAGGGCGGGCAGGCGGTGAACGGGACGGACTACTCGGTCCGGGCGGTCGTCGGCCCCGACGGGGTGGTCCGGTCGTTCGAGGGCATCTACACCCGCGACGGTCGGGTGCAGTTCGCCACGTTCTCGCTGTCGCCCCGGGATGCGTTCCAGCCGCCCGAGTGGTACCGGGCGGCGACCGTCACCGCGAGTCCGACGGCCACGGCGGCGACGGCGGTACCGGCCACGACGGCGACCGGTGACGGGAACGAGAACGCGAACGGGACGGTGACCCCGACCCCGACGCCGTGACCGTGCGGCGGGCGGCCGTCGTCAGGTGAGTTCCGCGAGGAAGAGCAGCACGCTGGGGGCGACCAGCAGCACGACGCCGACGAGCAGCAGGAGCGCCGGGAGCACGAGCAGTCCCGCGTCGGTCAGGAGCCACATCCCCAGGCCGGCGAGCAGGAACAGCACCCCGAGGAGCCGGAGGAGCCACGTGAACGCGCCTTCCAGTTCGGAGTCCGCGACCAGTTCGGCGGCTTCGAGCGCTTCTTCCATGGGCGTGTGCGGACTCGCCAGCCCCGTCAATCCTGTGGCCGTGGGCGCGTCGGAATCGGTGCGGAGGGGGCGAATCGAGTGGCGACCGTCGGTGCTCAAGGTTCAAGTCGACGGGTATCGACTCGCCACCACGATGCGTACATCGGAGCCGCCGACGGGGGTGTCGTGGTGGTAGTCGTCGGTGCAGTGACGGACTCGTTCGTCCGACTGGTCGGGACCGACCCCGTCGTCCAGGGGCTGGTCGGCGGTATCGTCATCGCCGCGCTGAACCTCGTCGGCGCGTCGCTCGTCTTCGTCGTCCGCGATCCCTCGGACCGGCTGCTCGACGCCGCGCTCGGGTTCGCCGCCGGCGTGATGCTCGCGGCCTCGTTCACGAGCCTCATCATCCCCGGCATCGAGCAGTACTCGGGCGGCGACCCGATACCGGTGCTGGTGGGGCTGGCGCTCGGGGCGCTGTTCCTCGACCGGGCGGACGGCCTCGTCCCGCACGCCCACTACCTCGTCACGGGCGAGCGCCGCTCGGACGCGGCGAACCCGAGCGAGTCACTCCCCGTGAGCGAGGAGCGACTGGCGGGCGTCGTGCTGTTCGTCCTCGCCATCACGCTCCACAACATGCCCGAGGGACTCGCGGTGGGCGTCGGCTTCGGCAGCGGTGACCTCGGGACCGCCATCCCCCTGATGCTGGCCATCGGCATCCAGAACATCCCCGAGGGCCTCGCGGTGTCGGTCGCGGCAGTGAACGCCGGACTGGACCGGCGGTCGTACGCCGCGTTCGCCGGCATCCGGTCGGGGCTGGTGGAGATACCGCTGGCCGTCCTCGGCGCGTACGCGGTCCAGACCGTCTCCGTGCTCCTCCCGTACGCGATGGGGTTCGCCGCCGGTGCGATGCTGTTCGTCATCAGCGACGAGATCGTGCCCGAGACCCACACCCGTGGCCACGAGCGGGTCGCCACGCTCGGGACGATGCTCGGCGTCGTCGTGATGCTCTATCTCGACATCTCGCTGGGGTAGTCGACCGGCGTCTGCGGCCACGCCCCCGTCTACGCCCCGTCCGTCTCATCCGGGGGTTCGGCGTCGCTCGGGCCACCCAGCGGGAACGCGACGTGACCGGCCCCACGCTGGAGCCCCTCGACGAGCGACCCGAGGACGGTCGTCGTCACCTGCTCGGCCAGCTGGAGTCCCCGGAGTGGCCCGAACACGAACAGGCCGAACAGGCTCCGGACCGGGTGCGAGACCGCCTCGCGGGTGTACTCCGGCGTGTCGACCGCGAGGTGCCTGACCGGCCGGTAGCGGGGGTTGTGCCGGTCGAGTTCGACCGTCCAGTGGTCGGCGTACTCGCGTATCTGGACGTGCGGTCCGCGCTCGTCCTCGCGGTAGACACGCCACGCGCCCTTGTGGACCGAGAGGGGGACGTTGGCGCGACGCAGCGGGATGTCCGGCAACGACGGCTCGGCCCACTTCGGGACCGTCACCTCGCCGTCCGGCAGGGCGTAACGGACCGTCGCGAGCGCGGCGGGCCACGACTCCGCCTCGAGCGTCGGGCGCGAGTCCGACCGGGACCGGGTGTTCGACTCCACACCCGAGGTAGGCGGCCGGACCCGATAAGTCGCCGCCCGGCGGGGGCCAACCACGACGGGGCGTGACAGCACGCTTAACCCGTCGCCGGGACACCCACCGACGAATGCGACTGGAGGACTACTGGGGCGTCGGGCCGAAGACGGCCGCGCTGTTGCGCGAGGAACTCGGCGAGCCGGCGGCCATCGAGGCCATCGAGTCGGTCGACGGACGGACGCTTGCCGCGGCGGGGCTCTCTCGCGGGCGCGCGACTCGCATCCTGCGGCGGGCCGCCGGGGGCGAGGGACTCGACCTGCTGGCCACGCGCGACGCACGGGCGGTCTACCGTGACCTCGTCGGGCTGATGGAGGAGTACGCGGTGACCGACCACGCGGCCGACCGGGTGCGCGTGCTGACGCCGCTCGCGGACGAGACGCGCGTCGTCGAGCGACTCGACCGGACCGAGCGCGCCGTCGAGTCGTGGGAGCGACTGGACGAGTCGACCCGCGAAGCCGTCCTCGCGGCGTTCGAGGAGCACGACTCGACCGGTGGGGAGGCCGACGCGGTGGAGACGGCGCTCGCGCTCCTCGAGACGGGTGTCGGCGACGAAGGTGGCGTGTTCGACCCGCTCTCTGACCTCGACGCGGGCCGACTGGCCGAGGCGGCCACCGCGCTCCGGGCGCTCCCCGACGCGGATGGCCGAGTCGGCGAGGGAGCCGACGACCGACTCGACGGGCTCCGGGCGTCGCTCGGTGCCGTCGAGGACCTGCGGGCCGACGCCGGCGGCGTCGCCGAGGCCGTCCGCGAGAGCGCGCGGGACGCGAGCGAGTTCCGCGACGCGTTCCGCTCGCACGTCACGCGCGAGACGGGCGTGGAGGGCGAACTCGTCCGCGAGACGATGCCGAGCGAGGCGCGAGCCGCGGACACGTTCGTCACCGAGGCCCTGCGCGGGCTCGCGGCGGGCCTGCGCGAGCAGGTGGACGAACGCGAGGCCGAGGTCCGGAACCGGCTGGCCGGGGCGGTCGAGGACGGCCGCGAGGACGTCGACCGGGCCGTCGAGGTGGTCGACGACCTCGCGTTCGAACTCTCGCTGGCCCGGTTCGCCGTGGCGTTCGGCCTGCGGCGGCCCGAGCTGGTGGACCGGGGCGGCGTCCTCGCCGTTCGGGGGGCGCGCAACCTCGAACTCGTGGACCGGGGCGAGTCGGTCCAGCCCGTCGCGTACGGTCTCGGTGACCACACGCTCGACATCGACGCCCCACGCGAGGACCGGGTCGCCGTGCTGACCGGGGCGAACTCGGGCGGGAAGACGACGCTGCTGGAGACGCTCGCGGGTGTCGCCCTGCTGGCCCACATGGGGCTCCCGGTGCCAGCCGAGGAAGCGCAGGTGTCGCTCGTCGACCGCCTCGTGTTCCACCGCCGGCACGCCTCGTTCAACGCCGGCGTCCTCGAGTCGACCCTGCGGTCGGTGGTCCCCCCGGTGACCGAGTCCGGGCGGACGCTCCTGCTCGTCGACGAGTTCGAGGCCATCACCGAACCCGGGAGCGCGGCGAACCTGCTCCACGGCCTGCTGACGCTGGCCGTCGAACGCGAGGCGCTCGGGGTGTTCGTCACCCACCTCGCAGAGGACCTCGAACCGCTGCCGGACACCGCCCGGACCGACGGCATCTTCGCGGAGGGGCTGACCCCAGACCTCGAACTCGAGGTCGACTACCAGCCCCGGTTCGGGACGCTCGGGCGCTCGACGCCGGAGTTCATCGTCTCCCGTCTCGTCGCGGAGTCGACGGACGCCAGCGAGCGCGCCGGGTTCGAGGTGCTCGCGCGGGCCGTCGGACAGGAGGCCGTCCAGCGGACGCTGGCGGACGCGCGGTGGAGCGAGTCCGAGTGAGGTGGGAGTCCGAGTAGGTGACGGCCGGCGGGGGGCTTTTTGCTCCGTGCTGACGACGCCCACACATGAGCAGCGAGGAGAACCCGGGGAACGCACGCCAGCGGGAGATATTCGTCAACGGCGCGGCCGGCATCGAGCCGGAGGTACCGGTCACGTTCGAGGAACTGGAGGAGGCCGCACTGTCGGTGATGGCCCCGGAGGCGGCCGACTACGTCGCCGGCGGGGCCGGCTCCGAGAACACGGTCGCACGCAACGGTGCCGCGTTCGACCGCTGGCGCATCGTCCCCCGCTTCCTCCGGGACGTCGCCGAGCGCGACCTCTCGGTCGAACTGTTCGGCGAGCGGTACGACCACCCGCTCCTGCTCGCACCCATCGGCATCCAGAGCATCTGCCACGAGGAGGGTGAGCTGGCGACGGCACGGGGGGCGGAGGACGCCGGCGTCCCGTTCGTCGTCTCATCGGTCTCGTCGTTCACGATGGAGCAGGTGGCCGAGGCGATGCCGGAGACGCGCAAGTGGTTCCAGCTCTACTGGTCCTCGGAACGCGAGGTGGCGCGGTCGTTCGTCGAGCGCGCCGAGGAAGCGGGCTACGAGGCCATCGTCGTCACGGTGGACACACCCGTGCCGGGCTGGAAGGAGCGTGACCTCTCGCGGGGCTACCTCCCACAGCTCGTCGACGGCGAGGGGATGGCGAACTACACGAGCGACGACGCGTTCTGCGACCTGCTGGACGCCCCACCCGAGGAGAACGAGTTCGCGACGGTCCAGACGTTCTTCGACGTGTTCGGCAACCCCTCGCTGACCTGGTCCGACATCGAGTGGCTCCGCACGAAGACGGACCTCCCCATCGTCGTGAAGGGGCTGCTCCACCCCGAGGACGCCCGCGAGGCCGTCGAGCGGGGCGCGGACGGCGTGATCGTCTCGAACCACGGCGGTCGACAGGTCGACGGTGCCATCTCGGCCATCGAGGCCCTGCCGCGGATCCGGGACACCCTCGGCGACGACGTGACGGTCCTGTTCGACTCCGGCATCCGGCGGGGTGCGGAGGTGCTGAAGGCGCTCGCCCTCGGCGCGGACGCGGTCTGTCTCGGCCGGCCGTACGTCTACGGCCTCGCGGTCGACGGCGAGAACGGTGTCCGGGAGGTGTGCCGGAACGTCCTCGCGGACCTCGACCTGACGATGGGCCTCTGCGGCCGGACGCGCGCCGCGGGCCTCGACCGCTCGCTCCTGCTCGACGAACGGAACCTCTGACAGGTCCGGTCGGTGAGAGGTCGAGACCAGCGCGAGATTCCCAACGCGTATCACGGAGGTTCTCGGGATTCTCCGGGCGCATGACCGTGGTGTGCCATAGCGTGTCAAAACGGCGAAAGAACTAATGTGTCACCCTCGATAGCGAAAGGTACGCTCGTTCACACGAGCGGTGACCCACCATGACCGCACTCCCGAACCCGATGGCCGCTGTGTCCTACAGCGGTGCGTCCACCATCCAGAAGTGGGCGTTCGGGCCGGAGTGCGTTGATGGGACTCACCTTCGCACCCGGCCCGCCGCGTAACGCTCGTCACGCGACGGACCGGGGTTCTCTACCCACCCCGGAGCGTCAGGCTTCGACCGCCCGCTCCGGGGGGTGTGTTCCCCATTCCTCGCGTCGAGCTACGTGGCACCGGCCGGTGTGCCGCCCGCCCCGTGTCGTCCGCGTGGCGTCCCCGACGCCACGGTCACGGTCGTCGACTTCGCCGGCGACCGACGGCACGTGAACAGCCCTCGCCAGCCCCCTCCCGGACAGCGGCGGCGCTGTCCGCCAGGCGACCACACCGCTCCCCGCGGTTCCAGACGAACCGCACGGCCCACGGCGCGTTCGACTCGCGCAGGGAGCCTATGTCAGTCCAGCGAACCCCGCAACGGGTCCGAGCGGAAGTCGAGCTGCGCGTCCCCCGCGGTGCGATGGGTGACCTCGAGCAGGGCGTCCACGACGTCCTCTCGAAGGTCGACGCCGTCGGCTGCGTCGAGCGAGCCGAGGTCCGGGACGTCCGGCCCACCTCGTTCGACATCCACGTCACCGTCGCGGCGGCCCTCGAAGTCAGGGCCGAGCGCGCGGACGTGCGCGAGACGCTGCTCGACGGCTTCGGCATCGAACGACTCGAACACGTCGAGTACGGTTGAGGCGGGCGCGTGGTCGCGGCGTGTGAGGTCCCTCCCGACGGGGGTCTCGCACACGGCCGTCCGATTCGGTCCCCGCCCTTCCGGCACCTGCCGGATGAGTACCGTGTTACGAGACCCACAGACCCGACGCACAGCAGAGAGATACCGACCGCGCCGCGCCCCGCCGCTGGCCGTCACCGCGGCGGTGGCGGCCGTCCCGCCGCTGGCAGTCGTGGTGGCGACCTACCCGGTCGTCGCCGCGGCGCTGGCGCTGACCGCGACCGTCCTCGTGGCCGCCCGACGGCGGCCCGAACGGGCGTGATGACCTGGGCGATTCCCCCCGGGGCGTTCCGACGGCGCGACGCGGTCGACCCGAAGTGCGGGTGCTGGTGCACCCTCCGTGTGGTTCGATCCCGCACGCACTCCTCGTTCGTGTCGCCGGCCCGCCCCGAGCTCCGCGTCGACAGTCGCGCAGGCGGCCGGTTCCGCACCGTGTGAACACGTGTGGAAGCCGGCAAGGCTTGCTCGAACGCGTGACACAAAGGTTTTATATATGCTCTCGCACGTCCACAAAAGTGTAATGGAAGGCCCGACACGCCAGCGAGAGCGGAGTCTCGAAACCGAGGAGCAGTCCGAGGAGGAGACGACAGGCTGTCCGGAGTGCGAGTCCGAGAACCTCGTCCAGAGCGGCGAGGGGGAACTCGTATGTGACGAGTGCGGTCTGATCCTGGAGGAGGAACACATCGACCGCGGACCGGAGTGGCGGGCGTTCAACCACACCGAACGACAGAACAAGTCCCGCGTGGGCGCGCCGACCACGCAGACGATGCACGACAAGGGGCTGACCACCCAGATCGACTGGAAGGACAAGGACGCCTACGGCCGCTCCATCTCCTCCGAGAAGCGGTCGCAGATGCACCGTCTCCGCAAGTGGCAGGAGCGCATCCGCACCAAGGACGCCGGCGAACGCAACCTCCAGTTCGCCCTCTCGGAGATCGACCGGATGGCCTCGGCACTCGGTGTGCCCCGATCGGTCCGCGAGGTCGCCTCCGTCATCTACCGGCGCGCGCTGAAGGAGGACCTCATCCGCGGGCGTTCCATCGAGGGCGTCGCCACCTCCGCACTGTACGCGGCCTGCCGGCAGGAGGGCATCCCACGCTCGCTCGACGAGGTGGCCGAGGTGGCCCGCGTCGAGCAGAAGGAGATCGGTCGCACGTATCGCTACATCGCACAGGAACTCTCGCTCGGGCTGGAGCCGGTCGACCCGGTCCAGTACGTCCCGCGGTTCTGTTCGGAACTCGGCCTCTCGGAGGAGGTCGAGCAGAAGACCCGCGAGATCATCAAGGTCACCGCCGAGAAGGGGATGCTGTCGGGCAAGTCCCCCACCGGCTACGCCGCCGCCGCCATCTACGCCGCCTCGCTCCTCTGCAACGAGAAGAAGACCCAGCGCGAGGTCGCCGACGTCGCGCAGGTCACCGAGGTCACCATCCGCAACCGCTACCAGGAGCAGATCGAAGCGCTCGGCATCCACTGACTCGGTAGCCCGGCCCCGTTTAACTACACCCGTTCTCTCGCGGCCGTAGCGTTATGCCGACAGCGCCACATATAGCGGTATGACAGTCAGCGAGTCTTCGAGCGACGTCGCGGTCGAGGCCGTCACCAAGGAACACCGGACGGTCCGCGGCCTGACCGGCCTGGTCACGCAGGCGGACGAGCGCGAGCAGATGACCATCGAGGAGCCGTACACGGGCGACCCCATCGGGGCCATCCCGCTCTGTGACGCGGCGGACGTGGACCTCGCCGTCGAGCGAGCGAGGGAGGCACAGCAGGCGTGGGCCGAGCGCGCGCCAGCCGAGCGGGCCGAGGTGCTCACGCGGTTCCGGAAGCTCGTCCTCGACCGCCGCGAGAAACTGATGGACATCGTCCAGCTGGAGACGGGCAAGGCCCGGCGGACGGCGTTCGAGGAGATACAGGTCGTGGCGATGACGGCCGGCTACTACTCCCACCGCGCCGAGCAGTTCCTCGCCAGCGAGAAGCGCAAGGGCGCCATCCCCGGCGCGACGGAGACGCGCGTCCACCACCACCCCGTCGGCGTGGCCGGACTCATCACGCCGTGGAACTTCCCGTTCGAACTCGCGCTCTCGGACGCCCTGCCCGCGCTGCTGGCGGGCAACGCCGTCGTCATCAACCCGGCCGAGCAGACCAGCCACGTCGCGCTCTACGGCAAGCGCCTGCTGGAGGAGGCTGGCCTCCCCGCCGACCTGTTCCAGGTCGTCACCGGCCACGGCCCGACCATCGGCGAGCCGCTCATCAAGGCGGTCGACTACGTCGGCTTCACCGGGTCGACGGCGACGGGCCGTATCGTCGCCGAGCAGGCCGGCAAGCACCTGAAGAAGGCCTCGCTCGAACTGGGCGGCAAGAACCCCGCCATCGTCTTCGAGGACGCGGACTTCGACCGCGCCATCCCCGGCCTGATCAACGGCGCGTACTCGAACACCGGGCAGCTGTGCATCTCCATCGAGCGCATCTACGTCCACGAGTCGCGCTACGAGGAGTTCGTCGACCGGTTCGTCGCCGCCACCGAGGACGTCGAACTCGGCGCGACGTACGACTTCGGCCCGGACGTCGGCTCGCTCGTCTCGAAGGAGCAACTGGAGAAGGTCGTCGCTCACGTCGCGGACGCGAAGTCGCGGGGCGCCACCGTCCACACCGGCGGCGAGGCGCGTCCGGACGTCGGCCCGTACTTCTACGAGCCGACGGTGCTGACCGACGTCGAACTGGACATGGACCTCTGCTGTGAGGAGACGTTCGGGCCGGTCGTCGCCATCTACCCGTTCTCGGACACCGAGGAGGCCATCGCGAAGGCCAACGACACTGACTACGGGCTGAACGGCTCCGTCTGGACCGAGGACGCCGAGTTCGGCCGCGAGGTGGCCCAGCAGATCAGGGCTGGCACCGTCAACGTCAACGACGCCTACGGCCCGACCTACGCCTCCATCGACGCGCCGATGGGCGGAATGAAAGACTCCGGCATCGGCCGGCGCCACGGCCGCGAGGGCATCCTCAAGTACACCGAGGCGCAGACCGTCGCCGTCCAGAAGGGACAGGGGATGGCCCCGCCCGACGGCGTGCCGTTCTGGCTCTACGCGAAACTGACGACGGGAGCACTACGCCTGATGGACAAGATCCCCGGCCTGCGGTAGGCCGAGCCCCACCGCCCGTTTCGCCGTCGGCCAATCGACCTTCTTCTCGCCGTGGCGCGTACCCGGTCTCGATGACGGGCGACGACACTGGCAGGAGTCTCGAACTGACGACGATACTCGACGCCCAACCGGAGCGGGTCTGGGCGGCCGTCCGGACCCCCGCCCTCCTCGAGCACGTCGCCGCGCCGCTGTTCACCTTCGACCCGGTCGACCCACCGGCGTTCCCGGAGACGTGGGGCGAGGACGAGTACCTCGTCGCGATGCGACTGTTCGGGGTTCTCCCGCTCGGCCGACAGTGGGTCCGGACCGAGCGTCTCGCGGCCCGTGAGACGCCCGGCGAGCAGTTCTACCAGCTCCGCGACGACGGGAGCGGGACGCTCGCGTCGACCTGGGACCACCGCATCACGCTCCGCGAGACGGCCGACGGCGTGACCGCGTACACGGACGAGGTGCGTGTCGAGGCAGGGGTGCTGACGCCGCTGGTCTGGCTGTTCGCGAACGGCTTCTACCGACACCGTCAGCGCCGCTGGCGGCGGCTGGTGGCGCGGTGGGCGGCGGAGGCGAGCGACACGGACTCGGTCAGGGTCGAGTAGGGCCTCCCGGTCCGGCCCTGTTCACGCCCGACAGACCGCGAGCATGTGCGCCGAGTGGTCGACGACGTACCGGTCCTCGCGCAAGACGTCGAGCGTCTCCCGGACCACCGCGCGGTGCTCGTCGGTCAGGTCGTCGAGGTGGTCGCGGCGCTGGGAGAACGGTCCCTCCAGCGCCGCGAGCGTCTCGACGCGCAGGCCGCCCGCCTCGAGGAGCGACTCGAACTCGTCGACCCGAAAGAGGTGCATCTGCTGGACGGTCGGGTCGCGGCCGTACCGTTCGAGCAGCGCCTCGTCGTAGTCGCCGGTGCGCGCGAGGTCCGCGAGCAGTTCGGTGTCGTCATCGGCCTCGGGGACCCGTCCGGCGTGGCGCAGCATCCGGGTGACGCTCGCCATGAGTCCCATCACGGAGACGAAGACGGGCGCGCCGTCGGCGGTGACCCGTCGGAGTTCGCGGACCGCCTGCTCGCGGTCGGCCGTCTCGAGGACGTGCGAGAGCGGGCCACCGAGACACAGCGTGGCGTCGAACGCGTCGTCGGGTGCCGGGAGCGCGGACACGTCGCCGCGGCCGACCGTCACCCGGTCGCCGACCCCCCGTTCGTGGGCCTTCTCGCGGGCGAGTGCCGCCTGCCGCTCCGAGAGGTCGAGCAGCGTCACCTCGTGGCCGCGCTCGGCCAGCCACACCGCGTAGCGACCCGCACCCCCGCCCGCGTCGAGGACGTGGCCCGTGGCCGGGAGATGCCGGTCGAGGTACTCGACGGTGGCCTCCCACTCCAGCCGGTGGTGGAAGTCCCGGTCGAGGCGCTCCCACTCGCGCTCGCCGTACTGGTCGTAGAACGTGGCCACGTCGAGGGGGACGTCGCCCGTGGCCTCGGGCGTCGCGTCGTCGCGCATACACGAGGGCGCCACCCGCGAGTACCTGTATCCTCGGGTCCGACGGGTCGGTCTGTCACACCTTCTTGGGGTTCGCGCCCGTCGGTCCGACCGTGCCGCGAGGGACGTACACGCTGGTGCTGGAACTGACTGCCGACGCCTCGGTCGAGGTGGGCGCCCTCGGCGAGTGCGCGTTCGAGGCGGGCCACTACGCCTACACCGGGAGCGCGTTCGGGGCCGGTGGGCTCTCGCGCGTCGACCGGCACCGCGACCTCGTGACCGGGGCGCGGGAGGTACGCCACTGGCACGTCGACTACCTGCTCTGTCACCCGGCGACACGGCTTCGGGAGGTGGTGACGACGGAGGGAGCGGACGTGGAGTGTGCCGTCGCCCGGCGTCTCCCAGACGGTCCCGTCGGAGGGTTCGGGTCGTCGGACTGTGACTGCGAGAGCCACCTCGCGACGCTCGGGGAGGCCCCCATCGAGACGGTCCGGACGGCGCACGAGCGCGCACGTCGCGACGACTAGTCCGGGGTGGGGTCGCCCACCGGGTCCTCCGGGTCGGGGGGCTCAGCCTCGCGAGCACGGGTGGTGACGTAGATGCCGCCGAGGACCACCGCGCCGCCCGCGAGCGTGAGGAGGTCGGGGACCTCGGAGAGCAGGACGACGGCGAGCAGGGTGCTCCCGACGGGTTCGCCCAGCAGCGAGACGCTCACCACGGAGGCTTCGAGGTGCCCGAGCGCCCAGTTGAACACGGTGTGGCCGAAGATGCCGGGGCCGACGGCCATCCCGAGGAACAGGAGCCACTCCTCCGTCGGGTAGTCGAACAGGGTCGGGCCGAGCGCTCGGCCGGCGGCGAGGGCGTCGCCGAGGACGAACGCGAACAGCGCGACCGCACAGACACCGTAGACGACGACCACGTACGGGACCAGCGGGACGCGCTGGCGGAGCGAGCGGCCTGCGAGGTAGTACGCCGCGACCATCACCGCCCCGACCACCGCGAGTGCGTTCCCGTAGAGCGGGCGTGAGGCCGCACCCCCGCCCTCGGCCGCGGACATCAACACCATCCCGACGAGCGCGACGGCGATGCCGGCGGCTTTCGTCCGGCCGACGCGCTCGTCCAGCAGGAGGGTGGCCCCCACGGCGACGAACACGGGCTGTGACTGGACGAGCGTGACACTCGCGGCGACGGTGGTCCAGCGCAGCGACTCGAACCACGTCGCGAAGTGGAGCGCCAGCGCCAGTCCCGAGCCCCCCGCCACGAGCAGGTCGCGCGCCGAGAGCGACCGGAGTGCCGTGCCGTAGCGGGTGAACGCGAACGGTGCGAGCAGCAGGGTCGTGAACAACACGCGGTAGAACGCCTTGACGATCGAGGGTGCGCCGCTCCAGCGGACGAGGATGGCACTCGTCGACACTGCGAGGACGGCGACGACGAGCGCCGCCAGCGGAGGGACCGACGCCTCGGCCCGGTCGACGAGGTTCACGCTCTGGGGTACGACGGGAGGTGCTTACCGGTGTCGGTCGCGCGGGACCGGAAGGTCCGCGAGTTGCGCGAACGGCGGCGCCGTGAGCGCGGCGGACACACGGACTCTCCGAGGGTTCAAGTCGGAGAGCGGGACCAGACGGCCCGTGACCTGAACACGGGGCGCGTCGGTCACGGCTGGAGTGTGGCACGCCGACGCGCCGTTAACCCACGTGCCACCTGTTCGCCCTACTCGTCGCCCTCGTCGGTGAGCAACTCGCCCACCGCTTCGGCGTCGGCCGGCACGTCGAAGTCGTGGTAGTGGTCGCCGCGCTCCTTCGAGAGGACGTTCAGCGCCGCGGCCGCCCCGTCGCCCGCGGAGATGACGGCCTGCCACTCCTCGGCGCGGACCATCGCCCCCGTCGCGTAGGCGTCCTCGACGCTCGTCTCCATGGTCACGTCGACAGCCACGAGGTCGCCGTCGAACGCACAGCCCAGTGCTTCGGCGAGGTCACGGTTCGCGCCCGTCGCCAGCACCAGGTAGGCCGACTCGTGGGTCTCGCCGTCGACGGTGACGGCGAACCCGTCGTCGGTCCGCTCGACGCTCGTGACCTCTGCCTCGTGGCGCTCGACGCCGAACGAGTCGACCTGTGCGCGCGCCGTCTCGAGGAACGCGCTCCCGTCGACCGAGCCGATGCCGAGGTAGTTGAACAGGTGGGCCTTGTGCATCCAGGTACCGTCGGTGTCGAACACCGTCGTGGAGAGGCCGTTCTTCGCGGTGAACAGGGCGGCCGAGAGGCCGGCGGGACCGCCGCCGACCACGATGACGTCGGACATCATCCCCATCGTACGCTACGGAGTGACAAAAGCCCAGGAGTGACACACACGTCACCAGCTGTCCGTTCGGGCGGCTACTCGAGGAGTTGCTTCGTCTTCCGGTGGCGATACCGGAACATCGGCTCGAAGCCCACCCAGTTGCCCAGCGGTCCCAGCGCCCCGCCCACGACGGGGAGGCTGTACTCAACCCGGTCGGCGACGATGGTCGCCCCGTCGTCGGCGAAGAAGCGGTGGGTGTGTACCCACTCGGGGAACGGTCCACCCTCCATCTCGTCGCGGAAGTAGGCGCTCCCCTCGCGTTCCTCGCGCTCGGTGATGACGGAGGTCCACGTCTGTCGCGGGCCGACGCCGCCCGGCTGCATCGCCATGTCGATGCGGCTCCCCGGCTCGAGCACATCGGGGTCGGCCTCGCCGTCGGGGCCGGTGACGCCCTCGACCTCGAGGTTCATGAACGTCGGCGTGAGCGCCTCCAGTCCCGAGACCTGCGAGTGGAACGCCCACACCTCGTCGAACGGGGCGTCGACACGGGTCTCCCGCGTGTAAATCGGCATACCACACGTAGGTCCGGGACGGTGAAAACGGCGCGGGTCCCGGTAGCGTTCGGGGGCGGTCGGCCCGGTCAGTCGGCGTAGACCAGTCGGTCCACCACGGGGTCGATGGTGACGATGGAGCCGAGCCACAGCACCGCGAGAGCGATGGTGCCGAGCCACGCCGTCGTCGGGAAGATCGGCCCGGCGCTGGCGAGGAAGAGGGACAGCGTGAGGAGGACGAGGGCGAGCGCCACGACGTCGTTCGCGAGCGCCCAGATGGCGTGCGCCTTCTCGCCGGCGGTGGCGTCGTGCCACCCCCGGCGCATCTCGTAGAGGATGTCGACGATCACACTCGCTCACTTCAGCCGTTCCTGCAGGAACGAGGGGTGGGCAGCCTCCACGCCGTCGATGGAGAGGATGTCCTCGGAGATGACCCGACCGACGGCGTCCCCGTCGGCAGCCCGGACCTCGGCCATCAGCATGTGGTCGCCGCTGGAGGTGTAGAGCTCCTCGACGGCGTCCAGTTCCTTCAGCGCCCGCGTCGCCTCGACGTAGCGCTCGCTGGCCACGTCGATACCGACGAGGGCGATGGACCTCGAGGAGAGTTTCTTCGGGTCGACGTCGGCGGTGTAGCCGACGATGACTCCGTCCGTCTCCAGTTTGTCGATGTACTTCCGGACCGTCGGCTTGGAGACCCCGACTCGTTCGGCTATCTCGGCGTAGGAGGCCTGTGCGTCGTCCTCCAGTACCGAGAGGATTCGGTCCTCCGTCGACCCCGCGCTCATGGAAGTCGCTTTGTCGGGACGGAAAAAATATGTTGCGAATCGTAAACCCGGGTGGAACGGGCCGGAGACCCCGTCCTCCGTGGCGACGAGCGGCGTGCGAACCACGGCACACAGGGGTCGGCTGGGGAGGCACGAGGGTGCTGCGGGGCGGGGCTGTTCAGTCGGGCCGTGATATCCGCGCGCGTGCCGGTTCACCCCGCCGGACGACCGCTCGCTCGCCACACCACGGGAGACCCGAGAACTTCCCAACAATATCCGCCCGACGCACGGCGTTTAAGCCGCCCCACCCCCTCGCCCCGGTATGAGCCAGCAGGAGCCACCCGAACGCGACGACGCTCCCGACCCGTCGGAGAAGCCGGACCGTCTCCCCTCGAAGGAGGTCACCGAAGGGCCCGAACGCGCCCCACACCGCGCGATGTTCCGCGCGATGGGGTTCGACGACGCCGACCTCGCCTCGCCGATGGTCGGTATCGCCAACCCCGCGGCCGACATCACGCCGTGTAACGTCCACCTCGACGACGTGGCCGACGCGGCCATCGAGGGCGTCGAGAACGCCGGCGGGATGCCCATCGAGTTCGGCACCATCACCATCTCCGACGCCATCTCGATGGGGACCGAGGGGATGAAGGCCTCGCTCATCTCGCGCGAGGTCATCGCCGACAGCGTCGAGCTGGTCGCCTTCGGCGAGCGGATGGACGCCCTCGTCACCGTCGCCGGCTGTGACAAGAACCTCCCCGGGATGATGATGGCGGCCATCCGGACCGACCTCCCCACGGTGTTCCTCTACGGCGGGTCCATCATGCCCGGCGAGCACGAGGGCCGCGAGGTGACCATCCAGAACGTCTTCGAGGGCGTCGGCTCCGTCGCCTACGGCGACATGACCGAGGAGGAGCTGGACGACCTCGAACGCCACGCCTGCCCCGGTGCCGGCTCCTGTGGCGGGATGTTCACCGCGAACACGATGGCCTCCATCTCGGAGGCCCTCGGGCTGGCCCCGCTCGGGAGTGCGTCCCCGCCAGCCGAGGACCCCTCGCGCTACGACACCGCGCGCGAGGCGGGCGAACTCGTCCTCGACGCCGTCGAACACGACCGCAAGCCCAGCGACGTGCTCTCCCGGGAGTCGTTCGAGAACGCCATCGCCCTGCAGGTCGCCATCGGTGGGTCGACCAACGGCGTCCTGCACCTCCTCGCACTCGCGGCCGAGGCGGGCATCGACCTCGACATCGAGGACTTCGACGAGATATCGAAGCGGACGCCGAAACTGGCGAACCTCCAGCCCGGCGGCACCCGCGTGATGAACGACCTCCACGAGATCGGCGGCGTGCCCGTGGTGTTGCGGCGGATGCTCGACGCCGGCCTGATACACGGCGACGCGATGACAGTGACGGGCCGCACCATCGCCGAGGAACTGGAGCACCTGGACCTGCCCGACGACGACGAGATCGAGGCGGACTTCCTCTACACCGTCGAGGAACCGCTCCACGAGGAGGGCGCCATCAAGATCCTCACCGGCAACCTCGCGCCCGACGGCGCGGTCCTGAAGGTCACCGGCGAGGACCAGTTCCACCACGAGGGGCCGGCACGCGTCTTCGAGAGCGAGGAAGACGCGATGCAGTACGTCCAGGAGGGTCACATCGAGAGCGGCGACGTCATCGTCATCCGCAACGAGGGGCCGCAGGGCGGCCCGGGGATGCGCGAGATGCTCGGCGTGACGGCGGCAGTCGTCGGTGCCGGCCACGAGGACGACGTGGCGATGATAACCGACGGTCGGTTCTCCGGTGCGACCCGTGGCCCGATGGTCGGCCACGCCGCGCCCGAGGCGTTCGTCGGCGGCCCCATCGCCGCGCTGGAGGACGGTGACGTGGTGACCGTCGACATCCCGTCGCGTGACATCTCGGTCGGCCTGACCGACGAGGAACTCGAGACACGGCTGGCCGACTGGGAGCCGCCGGCGCCGAACTACTCGTCGGGCGTGCTGGCGAAGTACGGACTGGCGTTCGACTCGGCGGCGAACGGGGCCGTGACGAACCCCGGCGTGAAGCGGGACGACTGAACGGTCGTCCGCCAGCCCCCCGTTTATCATCTCGTACCGACACTAGAGGGAGCGTGACCCCTCCCTCCGCCCCGGCGGCCGACTCCGACACCCTCCTCGCCGACCTGCAGGCCACCCGCTCGCTGACCGTCCAGTGGACGCTCGTCGGCTCCCTCGGGTTCCTCCTCTCGTTCGGCGTGTTCGCGCTGCTGTACGAACTGCTCGTCGGGGGGCCGCTCAGCCTCCGTCTCGGCCTCGACGTGCCGTGGTGGCACCCCGGACTCGACCTGCTGGCGCTCCTGCTCGCCGGGACGCTGATACTCGTCCCTCACGAGTGGCTCCACGGGCTCGCCATCCGCTACTACGGCGGAAAGCCCCGCTACGGCGTGGGCGTTTCGCACTTCGTCGTGCCCTACGCGTACGCGACGACCGACCACCGCTTCGAGCGGAACCAGTTCGCCGTCGTCCTGCTGGCGCCGCTCGTCGGCATCAGTCTCGTCGGTGTCCCCCTGATGGTCCTGACCGGGTGGGGCTGGCTCGTCCTCCCGCTCGCGGCGAACGCCGGCGGCGCCGTCGTCGACTGCTGGATGCTCCTGACGGTGCTCGGCTACCCCGCCCACGTCACCGTCGAGGACCACGAGACGGGCGTCCGCATCCTCGGCCACCCCGGCGACAGTCCACGACCGCTCTCGGTCGGCGGCCTCGTCTGGGACGCGCTGGTCGGGTCGGCGAGCGCCACCGTCGGCCTCCTCGTGCTGTTCGCCGTCCTCGGGCCGTGGCTGCTCTCGGCGCTGGGTGTCACCTCGCTCGTCTTCGGCACCCGCGGCACCCCGACGTTCCTGTTCGCGTTCGAAAGCACGGCCACGAGCGTCTCGTTCGGGTTCGGACCGGGGGTACTGGTGCTAGGTGCGGCCGCCGGGCTCGGCTACGCGTTCGTCCGGTCGCGGCGCCGCCAGCGCCGGGTGCGGGCCGAGGCGAACGACGCCGACGTGCACTCGGAGTCGTAGCCCCGACCACCGCGCCGGTTGCCGGTTTCGGTAAGGGTCGCGCGCACACGCGCGAGGGATTCTTGTGCCTCCGGCCCCTATCTCGAGATACGTTCGGCACACCGCCGAGACACACCCATATGACTCAGGAACTCCCCCCGCACGAGAGCCACGACTCTCACGAGCAGACCCCCGACTACGAGACGGTCAGCGTGCCCGTCCTCGTGATCGGTGCAGGGGCCGCGGGCGCCCGGACGGCCATCGAACTGGCCGAGCGCGGCGTCGAGACGCTCGTGGTCGGCAAGCGCGACCACGGTGACGCCCACACGACGTGGGCCGCCGGCGGCGTCAACGGCGCGCTCGGGAGCCTGGACCCCGAGGACGACTGGACCATCCACGCCGCGGACACGCTGAAGGAGGGCCACTTCCTCAACGACCCCGTCGCCGTCGAGACGGTGACCGAGGCGATGCCCGACCGCCTCCGCGAACTCGACGAGTGGGGGATGGCCTTCGACAGGACCGAGGACGGCGAGATCGCCCAGCGCTACTTCGGCGCCCAGTCGTTCCGCCGGACCGCCTTCGTCGGCGACCGGACCGGCGAGGCGATGCTCGACACGCTCGTCGCGAAGGCCCAGTCGCTCTCCATCCCGTACCGCGAGAACGTGCTCGTCACCGAACTCCTGAGCGACGGCCAGCGGGTGTACGGGGCCGTCGCCGTGGACCTCGAGGACGGCCACTTCGTCCTGTTCGAGACGGACTACGTCGTCCTGGCGGCCGGGGGCGCCTCGGCGCTCTACGGCCGGCACTCCTCGCGCGACGACGAGAACACGGCCGACGGGCCGGCGCTCGCCTACGAGGCCGGCGCGGAGCTGATGGACCTCGAGTTCGTCCAGTTCCACCCGACCGGGATGATGGGCGACCGCTACGGCGAGGAGTGGGACGGCCGCCTCGTCACCGAAGCCGTCCGTGGCGAGGGGGGCCGCCTCTACAACGCAGCCGTCTCCGCGAGCGAAGCGAGCGGAGGCTCGGGAGAACGGGGTTCTCCCGGTGGGGAGCGGTTCATGGAGCGCTACAGCCCCGACCAGATGGAGCTCGACGCCCGCGACGTCGTCGCCCGCGCCATCGCGCAGGAGGTCCGCGAGGGCCGGGGCACCGAGAACGGCGGCGTCTACCTCGACATCAGCCACCGGGACGCAGACTACGTCCGCGAGCGGCTGCCGAAGATGTACGAGCGGTTCCAGTCGCTCGGCGTCGACATCACCGAGGAACCGATGGAGGTGGCACCGACCGCGCACTACACGATGGGCGGCGTCGACATCGACTGGGAGACGGGTGCGACCCGTGTCGACCGCCTGTTCGCCGTCGGTGAGACGGTGGCGGGCGTCCACGGCGCGAACCGACTGGGGGGCAACTCCCTCGCGGAGACGGTGGCGATGGGCAAGGTGGTCGGCGAGACGGTCGCCGACCGCGACCCCGGCAGCTCCGAACTGCCCGCCTCGATGCGGGCGTACGCCGAGCGGTCGATGGCGTCGCTCCGGGAACTGGCCGCGAGCGACGGCGACGTCGCGCCGGCGGAACTCGTCGAGGAACTCCGTCGCGTGATGGACGAGCACGCCGGCATCCTCCGGGACGCCGAGAGCCTCCGCGTGGGACTCGACCGACTGGCCGGCTTGCGCGAGCGGACCGCCGACCTGCGACTGGACGGCGACCGGACGAGCGAGTCGTTCGAACTCGCGGTCGACCTCTCGTTCCTCCTGACCGTCGCCGAGTGCGTCCTGCGCGGGGCGCTCCTGCGTGAGGAGTCACGCGGTGCCCACAGCCGCACCGACTTCCCCGAGATGGACCCCGAGTGGCGGCGGAACCTCCTGTTCCACCGGACGGAGACGGGGATGGCCCACCGGAGCCGTGGCGTCGCCGAACCCAGTGAGACCGTTCGCGAGGCACTGGACGCCGGCTACGAGCTGGACTACCACCACCTCGAGTAGCGCGTCGGGGGCCCGCTCGTTTTCCGGCTTGCCAACCGCTTACCGGTCGGCGCGCCTCTCTCCGGTGTGAGAGCCGAGCACCACCGTGACACCGCTATCGAGGCGCTGGCCGACCGTGACTACCGGGCGGCCGGCGACGCCTACACGCGCGCTGGCCGGGCTGCCCTCGCGGACCCACGCGGTGCGGACGGTCCGGACCCGTTCGCCCCCGACGAGAAGGGGTGGGTCGGCCGCGGCCTGCAGTACCTCTGTGTCGCCGCCGTCGCCTACCGCGTCGCCGGTCTCGACTCGCGGGCCACCTACCGGGCCGTCGAGGGGGCGGCCGCGGCCCGCGACCTGCGGACCGTCTGGGCCGAGCCCGTCCAGCGGGCGTGCCTGACGGAGTTCGTCGGCGACTTCCACGTCGCGGGCGGCCTGGGCGGTGCGAGCGACGTGTACGCGGACGCGGCTGAGCGCTACGAAGCGGCCGCGCCAGACGACCCGATGACGTGGGCGACGACGCCGCTGTTCGAGGCGGCGAACACCGTGATACAACAGGTCGCGCGTGGGCCCGCGAACGGCGAGATAGCCGTCCAGTGGGACGACCTGCACGGGGCGGACCCGAACGACCCGGGGCCGTACCTCGCACACCGCGCGACCTACAAGGCGCGGCGGTTCTCGTCGCTGGTGGCGACGGTCGTCGACGAGGGCTCCCTCGCCGCCCCACGGGGGACGACGGAGTACGACAACGCGACGTACCGGTGTCCGTCGTGCGAGTCAACGGACGTGAACTGGACGGGTGGGTCGGTGCTGTGTCTGCGGTGTTCGGCGCGCGTGGCGGAGCGCTAGACCGACTCGACGAGGACGGCCTCCGAGCCACAGAGTAGACACTGGCCGGGGTGGCTGATGGCGACCACCTGCCGGCCACATCGGAGGCAGTGACAGAGTTCCCGTGGCGTCTCGCCCGCCTCGAGTTCCTCGACGATCTCGTCGGTCTGTGGCGGCACCGCAGCCGTCGGGCCGGCGGGGACGAACCGCGCCGCGCGGGCCGACAGGTCGGGGTCGTCGGTCACGTTCGTGATTCGTGTCGCGCGCCTAAGTGTCTCGTGGCCCCGGAACCCCCGGCGGGTTGCGCCGACCGCAGGAGGGAAAGCCACCGGTCGCCTCGCTCACTCCATGTCCGACCGACTCCGCGCGAGACTGGGGGACGCCGCCGCCCGAGCGGGCGTCGTCGCCCCGGACCTCGAGCCGTGGGCGGTCGAGGCCCGGTGGGCCGACGAGCGCTCGCGGTTCCTCGAGGTCGACGGCGCGCGGGTCCACTACCGGGACGAGGGGAGCGCGACGGCCTCGCCGTCAGGTCGTCCAGTCGCCGGTGTCACCGGCGACTCGCCGACACTCCTCCTCGTCCACGGGACGTTCGCGTCGCTCCACACGTGGGACCCGTGGGTCGACCGACTCACCGACGAGTACCGCGTCGTCCGCGTGGACCTGCCGGGCCACGGCCTGACCGGGCCGCACGCCGGTGGTTACCGGATGGCCGACCTCGTGGCGTTCCTCGAACGGGTCCGGGCGGCACTCGGGCTGGAGGCGGTGGTCGTCGCCGGCAACTCGCGGGGCGGCGAGGTGGCGTGGCGCTACGCGCTCGATTACCCCGACCGGGTGGCCGCACTCGTCCTCCTCGATTCGATGGGGTACCCGGTCCCCTCGCGGCCGGCCGTCGTCGAGGCGGCCACCAACCCCGCGCTCCAGCGGGCCTTCCGCTGGGTGACGCCGAAGTCGCTCGTCCGGCGCACGCTCTCGCAGGTGTACCACGACCCGACGGCGTGGGACGAGACGACCGTCGAGCGCTACCACGACCTGCTCCGGCGCGAGGGGAACCGCGAGGCGCTCGTCGCCATCGTGGAACGCGACCTCGACCCGACCCACCGCCACGGGGAACTGGCCGACCTCACGGTGCCGACGCTCGTCCAGTGGGGCACACACGACGCGTGGATCCCGGCGAGCGTCGGCGAGAAGTTCGCCCACGACGTGCCCGGCGCCGTCTACCGGACCTATCCCGCCGGCCACGTCCCGATGGAGGAGACGCCCGGGGCCACCGCGAGCGACCTGCGGGCGTTCCTCGGTTCTCACGTCAGATAATCTGGAGCGCACCCTTATGTACCGGCCCCGGTTCTCGCGAGCTATGAACTCGGACGAACAGTTCGCCCGCCGCATCGACACCACCGCTCTCCCGCCAGTCGCCGAGTACCTCCTGCTCGCGGCGTCGACGCTGCTGCTGGCGGCGGCGGCGAGCATGGTGCTGTTACCCGCGTGACGTGGTGGACCTCCCGTCACAGCTCGCGGACGCCGAAGGGACAGTCTGGGTCGTCGCCGTCCTCGCCTACGGCGCCGGCGACACGCTCACCACCTGGGTCGGCCTGCGCTCGGGGCGGGGAGCGGAGGCTGGGCCGCTGGCCGCGCCCCTCGTCGAGACCTACGGCATCCTCGGGCTCGTCGGCCTGAAGGTGGTCACCCTCGCCCTGTTCTACCTCACCTGGCGGGTCGCCCGTCCGCCAGCGCGGGTGGCGGTGCCGCTGGCCGTCGCCCTCGTCGGCGTCGGCGTCACCGCGTGGAACCTCGCCGTCGTCTCCGCGTAGCCGGCCGACGACGACCTCACCGCGAGGACTGGTACAGGAGCACCGTCACCGCGACGGCCGCGAACAGGTCCGGCAGGAACGCGAACCCACCGATACCGAGCCCGAGCAGCGCCCGCCGGAAGCCGAGCGCCAGCCACACGAGCGGCGAGGACGACAGCGCGTACAGCAGGAGGGCGAGGCTGAACAGCAACAGCGACCGGGTGAACGGGTTGGGCAGGTCCCGATAGAGCGAGACGTAGGTGGCCACGAGCGCCAGCAGCGTGACGACGGTGTAGGTGGAGACGAACAGTTTCAGCCGGACGAACGTCTCGATGCGGGGGCTCTGCCCGATGCGGGTCCGCGCGAGGACGAGCGAGAGCACGGCGGTGACGAACAGCGCCACGAGCAGGGCGGCGCCGGCGACGAGGACAGTCCGCTTCAGCGCGTCCCGAGCGGGGTCCGTACCCGCGTCCTCCGGTAGGGACGCCGATTCCTCACTCATCGGCGTCACCTCCCTGGGCACCCGCAGCGGTCACGTCCTCGAGGTTCGCCTTGCGGGCCACCTCGTCGAGCACGTCGCGGTTCGACTCCATCGCGTCCGTCAGGAAGTAGGTCTTGCCGTAGCCGTCACCCATCGTCATCAGTACCCCGTTCTCGGCGAGCAGTTCGAGGTGGTGCTGGACCGTCTTGTAGTCGAGGTCGAGCGCCTCGGAGAGCTGGTGGGTGTTCATCGGTGTCTCGTCGAGCGTGCGGACGATGCGCAGGCGGTTCCGGCCGCCGCGTGAGCCACCGATGAGCCACCAGAGCACCCGTCGCATCCGTCGGTCGATTGCTCGGGAGGGGTGATAAACGGGGGGTGCCGTGGGTCGGTCGAGTCGTTGCGGGCCGGAACGTCAGCGGGGATGGGGGCGGCGTCGAGGGGCGTCAGGGACGCGGGGCCGGACCGCGTGGCCGGTCAGCGCGGTCACGTGGTGCGTCCTCTGGGATCGCACCGTACTCCTGCAGGAGGTCGAGGACCGCCGCGCGGATCTCGACGCGGAACGCGCCGTCCTCGCGCATCTCCTCGACCGTCGCGCGAACCTCGACCGCCTGTTCGTCGGTCAGGTCGAACCGGTGCTGGAGGGCCGCGACTCGGCCGTCGAGCAGGGCGTCGCGTATCTCTGCGTCGGTGTAGCCGTACGCGCGGAGCTGGTCGAGCACGGCGGTCCGCACCTCGGCGGGGTAGGCACCCTCGGCGCGGGCTTCGGTGGCCGTCGCGCGGAGTTCGGCGCGCTGTTCGTCGGTCAGGTCGAGCGCGTCGGCGAACGCGCCGAGGCCGACCCGCCACCCGTCGTGGGCCTGCCGGCGGTCACGCCGGTCCTGCAGGCGCTCGCGGTCCGCGCGCAGGTCGGCAGGGTCGACCCCGGAGGCGACGAGCTGGCCGGCGACAGCCTGTCTGACCTCGGCCCGCGAAGCGCCGTCCGCGTGCATCCGGCGCACGAGCGACTCGAGTTCGGCGACCTGCGCGTCGGTCAGGTCGTAGCGCGTCTGCAGTCGGTCGAGTATCCGGTCGAGCGCCGGCTGGTCGCCGGTGTCGTCGGTGGGTGTCGCCTCGGTCTGCGCGGCGGTGGTCTGGTCCTGTGCTGGGAGGGCGGTGGCCGCACTCGCCAGTCCCCCCGTGAGGAGGAGCGTGGCGAGCACGACAGCGATGCTGGTTCGGTTCATGCCGCAGGCCACCGGAGGCGAGTTCCGCACAAGAGCGTGTGCCGAGGTCCGGCCGGGGTCGACCCGAGGTCCGTCCAAGGTCAGGCCCAGATTCACCCGAAGTCGGGTCGCGGTGTCCAACTCCGAGCGGCGGTGCGCGGGGGTCGGATTGATACCCGAGGGCGGTGAGTGACCGGTATGACCGTCGACCCCGCGGCCGTGCTGGACCGCGAGCCGGACGACCCCGTGCAGGTGCTGGACCCGGACGGCGAGGTGGTCGCACCCGACCTCCTGCCCGCACTCTCGGAGGAGGCGTTGCTCGACATCTACCTCGACATGCGCACCACCCGCCGGTTCGACGAGCGGATGGTGAGCCTCCAGCGGCAGGGCCGCATCGGCACCTACTCGCCCGCCGCGGGACAGGAAGCCTCGCAGGTGGCGACCACGCACGCCCTCCGCGAGGACGACCCCGTCAGTTACCAGTACCGCGAGCACGGCGCCGTCGTCTCGCGTGGCTTCCCCGACGAGTACGTCCTCTACTGGGCGGGCTACGAGGCCGGGAACGCGGCGCTCTGGGACAGCCACGTCTTCCCGTTGAACATCTCCATCGCCGGGCACATCCCGCACGCGACGGGGCTGGCGTGGGCCGCCGACCTGAAGGGTGACGACGCAGTCGTCGCCTGTCACTTCGGCGATGGCGCCACCTCGGAGGGTGACTTCCACGAGGGGCTCAACTTCGCCGGCGTCTTCGACACGCCGTCCGTGTTCGTCTGTCATAACAACGGCTGGGCCATCTCCATCCCGCGCGAGGACCAGACCCGGAGTGCGACCATCGCGCAGAAGGCCACCGCCTACGGCTTCGACGGGATACAGGTCGACGGGATGGACCCGCTGGCGTGCTACGTGGCGATGGACGCGGCGGCCCGGAACGCCCGCGGCGAGACCGACGACGAACGCCCCCGACCGGTCCTCCTCGAGACGCTGGAGTACCGCTACGGCGCCCACACCACCGCGGACGACCCGGACGCCTACCGCGACGACGACGAAGTCGAGCAGTGGCGCGAGAAGGACCCCATCGACCGCCTCGAGGCGTACCTGCGCGACCGTGGCCTGCTGGACGACGAGCGCGTCGAGGCGCTGGGCGAGACGGCCGAGACGCGCGTGGCCGACGCCGTCGACGCGCTCGCGGACGTCACCGCCGACCCGGACGAGATGTTCGCCGACGCCTACGCCGAGTTGCCCCCGCGGATGCGCGACCAGCGCGAGTACCTGCGTGCGCTCCGCGAGCGCCACGGCGACGGCGTGCTCCTGCGAGAGGAGTAGGCACACGGCCTCGACCCCCGCGCCGTGGGCGACTGTTTTCAGCCCTGAGAATCGGCGGGGAACGTTGATGTGTGTCCTCCCGAGCCAAGCAGTATGCGCGTACCAACCGGGGTCGCAGGGTTCGACGAGATCGTCGAGGGAGGACTCCCTTCGGGACGACTGACGGTCGTCAGCGGGCCGCCGGGCAGCGGGAAGACGACGTTCACCGCACAGTTCGTAGCCGAGGGACTCCGGCGCAACGAGCCGTCGATGTACGTCACGATGCACGAGACACAGCGCCAGCTGGTCGAGGACATGTCCCGGTACTCCTTCGGCTTCGAGACGCTGGCCCGGTCCGAGCAGTTCCACTTCGCCCACCTCGCGGACAGTTCGGGGGCGCTGAACGGGAACGGCGCGACCAAACCCTCGGTGAGCACGCTGACGAACAAGCTCGTCGCGCTGGCGAACTCGCGTGACGTGGAGCGACTCGTCGTCGACTCCACGATGCTCCTGCGTCACATGTTCGGCACCGACGAGGGCGTCACCCGGTTCGTCAACGCCCTCCGGTCGGTCGACGCGACCACCCTCCTCGTGAGCGAGATGACCGACCCCACCGCCTACGCCGACGAGCACTACCTCGCCCACGGCGTCGTCTTCTTCCACAACTACCTCGAGGGCGACGGGATGCACCGCGGCGTGCAGGTGCTCAAGATGCGCGGGACGGCCATCGACGCCGACATCCGGCCCATCGAGTTCACCGACGCCGGCCTCTCGGTGGACGGTGAACGCACGGCCGTGGCGTGATGTACCGCGACCGGTTCGGGACGAACTGGGAGCGCCTCTCGGTCGACGAGGCCATCCGCCGGGCGTTCGCACTCGGGGCCGCGAGCGAACTCGGCGAGGGCGTCGACGGCGAACGCGAGCGACTACAGGGCGTGGCCGAGACGCCCGCCGACCGCCGGATGCTCGACCTCGCGTTCGACGAGGGGCGGGCCCGCGCCCGCGGCCGACGTGGCGCCGACGAGTCAACGTGGGCGGCCGTCGTCTCCGGCGACCACGAGTTCGCCACGGCGCTCGACCCGCCACGCCACGAGCGTGGGGCGCGCGTCCCGCGGGGCGTCCCGGAGGCCGTCGGCAAGTTCCCCCTGCTCGACGAACCCGGCGACGGCCTCGAGAAGCACCGCCTCCCGGGACTGCTCGGGCGGCGCTCGAAGCGGGACGGCGACGAGGACTGAGCCGACTCGAACGAATCACACGCGACCGACGGAGCGAAGTCCCTCGCGTGTCGACGGCCGGGTATGTACGACGGCGTCATCTTCGACAACGACGGCGTCCTGGTCCCCGCCTGTGCGTTCTCGGTGTTCCGCGAGGCGGCCCACCGGACGTTCGACTCCTTCGGCGTCGACCCCGCGGCCGAGGAGGTACGGGACGTTGCGGCCGTGGCCGACCCCGACCGCGTCCGCGAGATCTGTGCCACCCACGGACTGGACCCCGACACCTTCTGGGCGCGGCGCGACCGGAACAACCACCTCGCCCAGCGACGCGAGGTGGCCGCGGGCCGGAAGGTGCCCTACGAGGACACCGGGGTGGCGCTCTCGCTCGACGTGCCGACCGGTATCGTCTCCTCGAACCAGCACGAGACCATCGAGTTCCTCGTCGACCGGTTCGGCTGGGAGTTCGGGACCTACTACGGCCGCGAGCACACACTGGCCGGCGTCGAGCGCAAGAAGCCGAACACGCACTACGTCGACCGCGCGATGGACGACCTCGCCGTGTCGAACCCACTGTTCGTCGGCGACTCCGAGTCAGACGTGCGCGTCGCCGAGAACGCCGGCCTCGACTCCGTCTTCCTCCGGCGCGAGCACCGGGCGGGCTACGACCTCTCGGTCGACCCCACGTACGAACTCGGCGCGCTGGCCGACCTCCCGTCGCTCCTCTAGAGCGCGAGGCCCACCAGTCCGAGCGTGACCGAGAGCGCGAGCAAGGTCAACAGCGCGCCGCCGAGCTGTCCCACCAGTGCACCGCCCGTGGCCGAGGCCGCCGCCACTCCCGTCGTCCCATCTGCCGCCACACCTGCCACCGGGTCCGGGGCGGTGTCGAACGGCATCGTGACCCACACCGACCATTTATTTCAACCTTCTTCAGACGCATAATTATCAGAGCGGCTCGTCTCGGGCCGACGGAAGGTTCGAGTCGGGCTGTCACTCGGGCGGCGATATCGGCGGCGCTCCCCCCGGACGAGGGTGGCGACGAGAGCCGAGGGTTCATGACGGGGCCGTCCTACTCGCCACCATATGGAGACGCTCGAGACGGCGACGCCGTTCCAGCGCTACGTGGTGCTGGCCGTGTTCGCCCACGAGGAACGCGAGGAGACGCCGGCCCAGACGTTCGACGTACGGGACTTCTGCGTCGAGCACCTGTCGTCACTCGAGGGGAACCCCTTCGAGGGCGGCGTCTCTCGGGAGTCGATCATCCGGGCGCTCTCGTCGCTCGAGGAGGAGGGGGTGCTCGAGAGCGAGGTCGTCGACGCCTCCCCCGTCGGCAAGGGACGCCCCGCCTACCGCCTCGCGGTCGACACCGAGACGGTCGAGGAGTCGCTGCTCGACGACGACCTGTTCGCGCCGCTGGTCCGGTCGCTGAGCGACTGACTCAGCGCTCCCACTCGCGGCGCCGGTCCATCGACCGCACCAGTTCGCGGTGGATGTCCCCCTGCGCGGCCGCGAGGTCGCTGACGCTCACGATGCCGTGTACCGCCAGCCCGTCACGGACCAGCAGGCGCTTGACCCCGTGACGCCTGAACGCTTCGGCGAGTCGCTCGACGGACGTATCCGGCCCCACCGGCTCGACGGGCGAGGACATCGCCGCGCGGACCGGAACACGCTCCAGCGGCGCGCCCGCCTCGAGCGCCGCCCGGACGGTGTCCGTCGTCGTCACGATGCCGACCGGCGTGCCGTCGTCGGTGACGACGACGCTCCCCACGCCCGCCCGGAGCATCGCCTGCGCGGCGTCGGCGAGGCTGGCGCCCACCCCGACGGTCACGAGGTCGGCCGTGAGCAGGTCGGCGACGCGCATCGGCGGCGGTCAGCGACCGAACAACGACCGGACGGTCCCGAGTACGCGTCCGACGAGGGTCCCGCGGCCGTCGTCGCCCCGTCGACGCACGGTGCGCCGCTGGCCGGCCGGCGGCGCCTCGGGCGCCGACTCGGCCGCCGGGGCCGCCGGCTCCGAAGCCGTCTCGGCGTCCGCCTCCACCTCCGCTTCGGCCTCGCCTGCCGCCGCCGGGTCGGCTTCCGCTTCGGCTTCCACCGTCGCGTTCGGCCCCGCAGTCGCACAGTACGGGCAGTCCTCGCCGTAGTGTGGCAGGCCACAGTCGGCACACGTCACCCGTTCGCGGCCCGGCGCGGCCCGCGCGTCCGACAGACCGGGCGCACCACAGTACGGGCAGGACTCGTTCGTGTCGCTGTAGAAGGGGAGCGCACACCCAGTACAGGCCGTCCTCGCTCGACTCATGCACCGTGGTACCACGACACGAGCATAAGTGTTCGTTCGCCCGGAGCGTCGAGAGCCCCACTCGTCGGCCGTCGCCGGTCGGGTCGGGTCGGGTCGGCGGCGTCGGCCGCCCGGGTGGGACTCCAGCGACGGCGACGGGGACTCGCCCGTCTACTCCTCGTCTGCGAGGCCGACGGTGAGGACCGGCGCGTCGGAGCGAGCGATGACCTTCTGCGAGACGCTGCCGACCATCGACTCCCGGTAGTTCCGGCGGCGCGTCCCCATCACCACGAGGTCGACGTCGTTCGCCTCGGCGTACGCGAGTATCTCGTCTGCCGGGTCACCGCGCGCGGTGGCCGTCACCGTCTCGACGTCCGCCGCCGCGAACCGGTCGGTGGCCGACGTGGTGGCCGACGCCCCCTCGCTCTCCAGTTCCGCGAGGACGTCGTCGCGCATCCGCTCGTCGAGCGTGAGGAAGGCCCGGTCGTCCACGACGTAGAGGAGGTGGACCGTCGCCCCGCGCTGGGACGCGATGTCGAGTGCGTGGTCGTAGACGCGGTCCATCGACTCCCCGTCCGTCGGGACGAGTATCCGGTCGTACATACGCGAGTGTGGGTCGCTCCCGGACAAGAGTCGGTCGGTTCCGGCGCGTCTGCCCGCGGCCGTCGCCTACTCCGCCCGCGAGATGGTCGCGTCGACCCCGTCGCCCGGTCGGAGCGTCGGCGTCACCAGCAGGTCGCTGAGCGCGTCGCGGGGGACGTCTACGTCGAAATCCTTCGTCAGCGTCGCCAGCGCCACCCGCGCGCCGTTGATGGCGAACCCGCGCCCGATGCAGGCGTGCGGGCCACTGGCGAACGCGAAGTACGGCCCCTTGTCGCCCGGACCGCGGTCGTCCCAGCGCGACGGGTCGAACTGCGCCGGGTTCTCGAAGAACCGCTCGTCGCGGTGGACGGACCACTGCGGCAGGAACACGATGGAGCCGTCGTCCACGGCGTACCCACCGAGTGTCTGGTCGCCATCGGCGCGCCGGATGACCGCCCACGCGGGCGGGTAGAGGCGGAGCGCCTCGGTGAACACCTGTCCGGTGTAGGTGAGTTTCTGCGCGTGCTCGTGGCCCGGGTCGTCGTCGCCGATGACCTCGCGGGCCTCGGCGCGCACCTTCTCGCGCACCTCGGGGTGCCACGACATGAGCGCCTGCGTGTAGGTGGTGCTGAGCGCCGTCGTCTCGTGGCCGGCGATGAGGAAGGTGACCACCTGATCACGCAGGTGGTTCTCGGGCCAGTCGGCGTGTTGCTCCGCGAGCATGAGGAAGTCGAGCATGTCGCTGGGGTTCTCCGGGTCGTGGTCGGCGCGCTTGGTCTCCAGTATCTCCTCGCCCATCGTCTTCAGCCCCTCGCCCACCGTCTGCGCCCGGTCCGAGAGCGGAAGCGGGAGCCACTCGGGCGTGATGGCGGTCGCCGATATCTCGAACTCCGCGCCAGCCTGTCGCATGAGGCGGTGCATCCGGGCGGCCCCCTCGGCGCCGATGTCCGTCCCGAACAGCGCCTCGGTGGCGGCCCGGACGGTGACGGTGGTCATGTCCCGGTGGAGGTCACGGTCCGTGTCGCCCGACTCGACGGCGTCGGCCCACTCCCCGCGGAGTCGGGCGGTCTGCTCGCCGACGCGGTCGACGTACGTCCGCAGAGGGTCGCTCCCGAACCCGGGGGCGATGGTCTCGCGCTGTCGCTGCCAGAGGTCGCCCTCGGTCTGGACGAGGCCGTTCTCCGCGATGAGCGCCGCGGCGCCGCTGGCCGGCACGCGCGAGAAGTCGTCGATGCGGTCCATCGCCTCGTGACAGAGGTCCGGGTTCGTGACGACGACGATGGAGGGGCCACCCGGTACCGACACCTCGGCGGCGTCGGGGTACCGGGACTGGATGCCTTCGAGGAACCGGAGAGGGGTCCGCGTGAACCGCAGCGCGTTGACGATGCCCGCCTCGGGCGGGTTGGGGAGCCGCTGGCCCTGACTCATGTCACGTGTTACGGGTCCGCAGGCTTTCGGTTTTCGGACGGCGACGCCCTCGCCGGTTTCGCGGGCGCGTCGCCGCCGTGCTCAAGCCCACGGCGGCCCTCCACCCGGTATGGGCGTCTCCGACGAGATCGAGCGACTCCTCACCAGCGAACCGCTGCTGGCCCACCTCGCCACCTGTCGCGACGGGCGGCCACACGTCGCCCCGCTCTGGTACACCTACGACGACGGCGTCGTCGAGGTGGTGACCACGGGCCGGAAACTGGCGAACCTCCGCGAGAACCCCTACGTCTCGCTCTCGGTGGAGCAGAGCACGGCCGGGGACCCGGCGTGGACGGTCACCCTGCGCGGCCGGGCCACCGTCGTCGAGGACGAGGCGCAGTTCCGCGAGGCCAACCGCCGCATCAACCGGAAGTACGGCGCCGGCGACGAGGCCTGGGAGGGCAACACCCTCGTCCGCATCGAGGTGGGATCGGCGAGTCACCGGGTCTACGACTGACCCGAGCGCCGACCGCTCAGCCCCCGGTCGAGCGCTCGGCCAGTTCCGACACCGTCCCCGCCGCACGCAGGTCGCCGACGGTACAGTACCACGCCCCACGCACCCCGTTGCGGTCGTTCTCCACCGGCGCGTCCAGCGGCACGAGGTCGCCGAGTTCGAACACGAGGACCGTCCGCTCGTCGCTGAACGGGTCTATCAGGGCCTCCCAGTCGGCTTCGTCCATCGGACCGGCCTCCCCCCGTCGCTGCTCGGTCCGGTCGGTCACGCGGGCGTAGTGCGTGACGGCGGAGACGGGCGCAGTCCGGTAGAACGCTAGGTACTCGAACCGCGTGCGGGTCCGGTCGTACGAGCGGGGTGCGGGGTAGAACCCCGCGCGACAGCGCTCGAACGTCGCCGGCTGGGTGGCGACGACACAGACCCGCGCGTCGGGGGGCGCGTCGTCGTCGGGTGCGTCGCTCGCGTATCGGTCGAGGTCCACACCAGCCCTAGTGGCGGCGTCGACAAGAACCGCTGCCCAGCGGCGTGGGTTGCCTCGAGCGCACCACCGGTGCGCGCCCTCGGCGATGAGCGCACGCCAAGTGAACAGTCACGCGTTCGGGAGTGTCACGATAGCCATGGACCCCACCATCCACCCCACGACCGTGTTGTTCGTCGACGACGAGGCGGGTATCCGTGACATCGCGACCCGCACGCTCGGCGAGTCGCACCCGCACCTCGACCTGACGACCCTGGCGTCGCCGGAGGCGGCGTTCGAGCACATGGAGCACGGCGACGTCGACTGCGTCGTCACCGACTACGCGATGCCGGAGATGGACGGTCTGGACTTCCTGGAGGCCATCCGCCGGACCGACCCGGACCTCCCCGTCGTCTTCTTCACGGGCCGGGGGGACGAGGTGGTCGCCAGTGAGGCGATCACCGCCGGCGTCACGGACTACATCCTGAAGGAACCGGGGACGAGGGCGTTCGAGATGGTGGGGGCGCGGGTGGACAACCTCGTCCGGGTCCGACGGGCCGAGCGCCGGGCACGGGAGACCGACCGGCGTGTCCGGGAACTGCTCGACCGGATCTCCGACGCCGTCCTCTCGCTCGACGAGGACGGTCGCGTCACCTACCTCAACGAGGGCGCCGAGCGGCTCTTCGGGTCGTTCGACGACCTCGAGGGGGCCGACCTCCCGTCACTCCTCGACGGGGGGTTCGAGCGACTCGTCGAGGAGGCCCGGACCAGCGGCCTGAGTCGCTCGCAGGAGTTCGAACTCGACGAGGGCGACCGCTCGGTGGCCGTGACCGCCTATCCGAGCGACGACGGGATGTCGGTGTTCGTCCAGGACCTGACGCCGCTGCAGTCACGGGAGGCAGAGATAGAGCGACTCCGCGTGCGACTGGGCGACTCGGAGTCGAAGTTCCGGACGCTCAAGACGAAGCTCTCGCGCCCGGTGCCGCCGAACCGCTGAGCGGGGCGACGCGCCGAGGGGCCGCTCAGTAGACGGCGTCGACCACGTCGTCCGCGAGGTCATCGAACGCCTCGAGGTAGGCCGTCCGCTCGGCGTGCAGGTCGGCCAGTCGCTCCTCGTAGTCCTCGACGTTGTCGGCGACGCCGAACGCCCCGATGTCGATGCCCGGCACCTCGCTGGGGACGGTCAGCCCCGTCGCCGCGTCCGCCTCCCACGAGACGGTACCGCGGGCGAGTTCGCGCAGGATGGTGACCGACTCCTCGACGCCGATGTCGCGGGCGCCGACGGTGCCGGTGTTGAGCAGGAAACAGTCCACGTCCAGCGACTCGATGAGGTCGCGGAAGCGGTTGCCCTCCTCGCCCTCGCTCCCGACGATGAAGGGGTTGGTGCCGACGACCCGGATGGACTCGCCGGCCGCGGACGGGTCGCCCGCCGAGGTCTGGATGGACTCGCCGAGCATGAACGCCGCCGCCGCCTCGGCCGAGGAGAGTTTCGTGACCGGCGGCATCGCCGGGTTCCGCGTGATGAAGAACACCTGGTCGACCCGGTCGAGGTCGATGTCCTCGCCGGCCGAGTCGAGACACTCGCGGAGGATGACCGCGCGCCCGTTCGTGGTGTGCCGGTCGGAGTCGAAGTCGACGGCGCCGTCGGCGGCCACGTCCACGTTCTCCAGCACCGCCGTCTCGTGCGTGACGGCGTCGTACATCGAGGGCTGTTCCTCGCGGTCGAGGCCGATGGTCTTGACGTAGAGGCCGTTGCCCTCGCTGCCGGCGACGGTGCCGTCGGGCAGGAGCGCACACACGTCGTCCTGCAGCATCGTCGCGCTCTCCTCGCCCTCCAGCCACAGCCCGTGGGCGGTGAGCGTGGACTTGCCCGTCGCCGAGAGACCGAGGAACAGCTGGCCCACGTCACGGGTGTCGCCGTCGTCGGCCAGCGTCACGCGCTTGCTGCCGGCGTGCAGACCGAGGCCGCCGGCGGCCTTCGTCCGCTGCATGAACAGTCGGAGGAACGACTTCTTCGCCTCGCCGGTGTAGTCGCTGCCGAGGACGGCCGTGATGCCGGGCTCGACGAGCGTGCGGATGGCGATCTCGTCGTGGTCGGGGAGCTGGACGGTGACGAAGTCCGGTTCGCCCGGCCCGTCGCAGGGCTCGAACAGTCGCGTGAGCGAGAGCGCGATGCGGGCCTGCTCGGCCGGGACGTAGTACCGACAGCGGTAGGTGTGGTCCGCGTGGCGGCCCATCTGTCGGTCGACACAGACGAACTCGCGGTCCGGGTCGCGCACGGCGTCGAGCGCCGTGTCGACGTGCGCGTAGTCCTCGCGTCCGAACGACCAGTCGACGTCGTTGCGGGTGCGGTCTGCCTGTCGGGACTGCTGTTCGCTGACGTACGACGGCGACCCGAACTCCGTGGTCGTCTCGAGGTGCGCCGAGAGTTCACGGAGCTCCTCGGCCGGCGGGTCGTATCGCACGTTCTCGGCCTCCACCGGGTCGGGGAGGCTGGTGTCCAGCGAGTGGGCTGTCGGCCCGGTGTCAGACATCTTGTGAAGTGGCTGGTGACGGACCGGATAAAGCCTTCCCACTTCGGCCTGCCGAGGGTGCAAAAGTTGCCGTACGGGGGCGCTAACGCGTCTCACGCGGTGGGAGACCGTCACCGCGAGCACCCCCGAGACCCGCCGCAGTCCCACAGTTCATACGCCCGTGGCCCGACGAGGCGGGTATGCGCAGTCCCCTCCCCGACCCGGACACCCTCCCGCTCTCCCGGCCCGAGGTGGCGGTGTTCGTCTCCGGCGTGACGAGCATGGGGCTGGAGATACTCGCCGGACGGATGATCGCCCCGCAGTTCGGCTCCAGCATCTACACGTGGGGGAGCATCATCGGCGTGTTCCTCGCGGCGCTCTCGTACGGCTACTGGCGCGGCGGCAAGAAGGCGACGCTCGCGACCGACGCCCGGATGGCCCGTGTGTTCCTGCTGACGGCCGTCTACGTCGCGCTCCTCCTGTTCGCCGGCGACCTGCTCCTCCGCTCGATGTCGGGGGTCCCGCTGCCGAGTCGGTTCGCCTCGCTCCCCGCCATCACGCTCCTGTTCGGGCCGCCGACGTACCTGCTCGGGTACATCAGCCCCTACGCCGCCGAACTCTCGACGAAGACGGGGCTGGGCGAGGCGTCCGGGCACGTCTACGCGCTCGGGACCGTCGGCTCCATCGTCGGCGCGTTCGGCACCACGTTCTTCCTCGTGCCCGAACTCGGTATCGACGGTATCGCACTCGTCTTCGGCCTGCTCTCGGTGGCGACGGCGCTCTGGGTCGGCTACGAGGAGTTCGGCCGGCGACAGGTGGCCGCCGTCGGCGTCGTGGCCCTCCTCCTCCTCGTCGCCGTCGCCGGCCCCGCCCTCGGCGTCACCGTCGAGGGGCGCACCGTCTACGAGACCCAGACCCCCTACCAGCAGTTGCGGGTGAGCGACCTCGGTGACACGCGCACGCTCTACCTCGACGGCCAGCGACACTCCGCGATGGACCTCGACGACCCGTACCGACACGTCTTCGACTACACGCGCTACTTCCACCTCCCCTTCCTCGTCGCCGACGACCCGGACGACATCGAGCGGGTGCTGTTCGTCGGCGGCGGTGGGTTCTCCGGTCCGAAGCGGTTCGTCCACGAGTACCCGAACGTCACCGTCGACGTGGTCGAGATCGACCCCGAGGTGATCCGGGTGGCCGAGGAGTACTTCGCCGTCGAGGAGTCAGAACGTCTCAACATCTACCGAGCAGACGGCCGCGAGTTCCTCCGGGAGACCGACACGGAGTACGACCTCGTCGTACTGGACGCCTACCGGAAGGACAAGGTCCCGTTCGAGATGACGACGGTGGAGTTCATGCAGCTCGCGAGCGACCGGCTCGACGAGGACGGCATCCTCTTCGCCAACCTCATCTCCTCGCCGGACGGCGCCGCCTCGGACTTCTACCGCGCCGAGTACAAGACGATGCACCGGGTGTTCCCGACGGTCTACACGTTCCCGACGGTGGACGCGAACGTCGTCCAGAACGTGGAGGTGGTTGCGACGAAAGACCGGACCCGCCTCACCGAGCAGCAGTTGCTCGACCGGAACGCCGCCCGCGACGTCGGTATCGACCTCGAACGCGAGGTGCGCTACTACCGTGAGCCGCCGCGGACCGAGGACGTGCCGGTGTTGCGCGACGACCGGGCGCCCGTGGACTCGCTGCTCGACCCGATGGTCGGCCAGCGCTACGTGGTGAGCGAGGCGAACGAGACGGAGACGCCGGCCGCGGTGCGGCCCGTGGCCGACTGAGGGGTTCGGCTACCGACTCGAGATGGTGTTCACCGCCGGCACGAGGTTCGTCTCCCGTTTCGCCGCCGTCGAGAGCGAGTCGGCGTCGACCAGGTGGACCAGCGGACAGTCCATCGGGACGACCAGACAGCGGACGGCCACCTCGTCGTCTGCGGGTGGGCCGTCCCGGGCGACCACGACGGGTTCGCCCGCCGGTTTCCGACCGGAGACGTCCGCCACCGCCAGTTCGACGAGTCGGTCCAGCCCCTCACCGCGACGGAGGCCCGGCGGGAGGAACGCCAGCGCCGACTCGTCGAGCACCCCGTCGAACACCAGCGAGCCGTGCCGACTCCGCTCGCGCGACAGCCCCCGACCGATGCGCTCGTGGGTCACCGACCGGTCGCTCGGGGGGACGGCGACCACCTCGTTGGGCGCCTCCGAGACCAGCACCGTACACGAGTCACGCCAGAGCGCGCCCTCGTCGATGGTCCAGCCGCCGGCGTAGAGGTACTCTCCCTCGTGGCGGACCCGGCCGAGGTAGAGGGTCGCGGGCATCGGGCACGGAGCCCCCGGCGGCGTCGCCAACACCGGCCCGACGACCGGTGGGGTCACCCCGACCCCGTCGACCACGGTCGCCTCACCCCACCCGTCCAGGGAACCGCGGGCGAAGCCGTCGCGGTCGGAGAGGGTGTACCACCCCGGGCGAGTCGACCCACCGTCGCCACCCGACCCGCCGCTGACGCCGGTGAAGAGTTCCGGCACGCCGATTATCGTCGCGTTGTTGGCGTTCCCGTTCTCACCGTACCCGAGGGCGCGCATCTGTGCCGCCGGGTCGTAGCGGTCGGCCCCCGATTCGTCCGTGAGCGTGGCCGAGAGCCCCGGCCCCCGACGCCACGCGAAGCGCCGTCCAGCCGAGTCGGTCGCCTCGGTCGCGGTGTCGCCGGTCAGGTAGGCCACGACCCGCCGCGGCGTGATGTCGCCGACGAGCGCCCCGCCACCGCCCGGGACGCGGGCGTCGGGCAGGGCGAGGACGAACCGCTCACCGACGAGCGGGTCGCCTTCGAGGTACTCGTACAGCGCGTCGAGGTCGTCACCGTCCACCTCGTCGGGAGCCCAGAGCGGTTGCGTGCGGTTCGACCGCGAGGAGTTGTGGTTCTGCGCGGGGGCCGCGTCCTCCTCGCTCCCGTCACCCAGCCCGTCACCGTCGGCGTCTGTGTCGGACGCCCGCGACCGCGGTTTGTTCGAGCGCGTGGAGTTGTAGTCCTGCACCTGCAGGGTGCTGGTCGTCACCCACCCCTCGAGTTCGACGGTCCCGCCGACACCCGCCACCTCGCCCGCGACGGTGACGGGGACGTGCGTGACGGTGGGCGGCGAGGAGCGGTGGATCCACCCGCTCGTCCCGGCGTCGGTGTCGTCACGCGCCCGCTCCGACACCGTCCCGTCGCCGGTGTAGGACGCCGCCGGTGACGCCCTGAGGTCCGTCGTCGCACCCAAGACGCTGGTGAGACAGCCGCTCGCGCCGGTGAGGCCGAGGAGGCCCACGCCCGCGAGGAATCGACGCCTGTTCGTTCGTTGCCGTCCGGTTGCCGTGTCTCTCGTATTCATCTCGATTATTCCCGAACGGACGTGTACGTCTATCCGGTGTGTTAGCTCCCCTCTCGACCACGAGGAGATAACCTTTCCGTGGGCTGGAATCTAGTCCACGGCGCCAGCGGACCCGCCGGACGACTCAGGCCGACGGGGCGTCGTCGGGCTCGTACACCCGGACCGTCGAGATCCGGGTGCCGTCGACGGCCGTCACCTCCACGACGTGGCCGGCCGCTTCGACGTGGTCGCCGGGCTCCGGGACGCGGTCGAGTCGCTCCAGCACCATCCCGCCGATGGTCTCGACCTCGTCGCTCTCGAACGCGGTCCCGAGCGCCTCGTTGACCACCGAGAGCGGGACCGCGCCGTCCACGTCGTGGCCGCCGAGCTCGTGGTCCCGGATCGACGGCTCGCGCTCGTCGGCGTCGAACTCGTCACGGAGGTCCCCGACGACCGCCTCGACGACGTCCTCGACGGTCGCGATGCCCTCGAACGCACCCCACTCGTCGATCACCCCGGCCATCTGCTGTTGCTCGTCCCGGAACTGCAACAGGAGGTCGCTGATGGCCGTCGTCTCCGGGACGACGAGTATCTCCCGGGCGAGTTCGCCTGCCGTCGGTGGTTCCTCGGCGTCGGCCTCGGTCGCACGGAGCACGTCCTTCACGTCGACGAAGCCGACCACCTCCTCGCCGTCGCCGGGCTCGACCACGGGATAGCGCGTGTGCTCGGCCTCGAGGACGGTCGTCCGGAGCGCCGCCAGCGACGTGTCGACGGGGACGCTCACCACGTCCGGTCGCGGGACCATCACCTCCCGGACGATGGTGTCGTCGAGGTCGAACACGCGCTCGATCATCTCCACCTCGGCCAGGTCGACGTGGCCCGCCTCACCCGAGCGTGCCAGCACGCGGCGTATCTCGCGCTCCTCGAGCGTCTCGTCCGTCTCGGAGGCCGGCGGGATGCCCAGCAGCCGGGTGAACGCGTTGGCCGTCCCGTTGAAGACGACGAGGCCGGGGTAGAACAGGTAGTAGAAGAGCTTCATCGGCGGCGCGACGACCAGCGAGAGCTTCTCGGCCTCCGCGATGGCGATGGTCTTCGGGGCGAGTTCGCCGAAGACCACGTGGAGGAACGTGATCGTGCCGAAGCCGATGGCGAACGCTACCAGGTGGAGGAGGTTCGACGGGAGCACTGGCCCGAGGACGGGCTCGACGAGCGACGCGACGGCCGGCTCCCCGACCCAGCCCAGCCCGAGCGAGGCGATGGTGATGCCGAGCTGCGTGACCGCGAGGTAGTCGTCGAGGTTCCCCATCACGTCCTGGAGCACGCCAGAGCCGGCACGGCCCTCGGCCGCGAGCTGTTCGACCGACGTCGAGCGGATGCGGACGAAGGCGAACTCCGCAGCGACGAAGAAGCCGTTCAGTACCACGAGGAACAGGGCGAGGACGAGCTGGCCCGCCGAGAGGGCGACGTTCACCATCGGCGTGCCTCCGGGCCTCGACCGAACGGGGGTGACGTGACCATACCCGCCCCTCTCGGCGCACCCACTAAAGTAGTCCAGAGACGTCGTGGACACGGGTCGCCGGTGACGTCTGGCGGCCCGGCCTCGACCGACGCCGCGGGTGAACTACATACGCCTCGCGACCGTAGGGTCGGTATGGCCCTGACCGACACACCGGAGGAGCGGAACCGCATCGTCCAGATCGTACTGGCCGGCATCGTCGGACTCGCGGCTGTCCGAGCGTACCGGCGCGGCAACCGAGTCGGAGGTGTCCTCGGGGCGCTCGGGGCGGTCGCGCTCGGCTACACCGCCCTGTCCGACTCCGAGCGCGAGGCGGCGACGGTCGAGGTCGACGACGTTCGGGCGCCCGCGAGCGCGGACGCGAGCACGGAGCCGGCGACCGAGAGCGAGCCGGCGGCCGAGACGGCGACGGTGGCCGAGGCGAAGCTCCGCTGTGCGGCCTGTGGCGAGCCCATCGTCCCCGGCCAGCGCCGCGGCCCCGACGAGCACGACCGGACGGTCCACGAGGCCTGCCTGCAGGCGGCGGCCTGAGCGGTCGACCGACGCCGACCTGCGCCCGCCTCGTTCCCGTACTCGCGCCCGACCGCTCAGACCCGCGACTGCCAGGCCTCGTGTCCCTCGATCTCCTCGCAGACCCGCTCGCCGTCTTCCTCGCTCCGTAGGCCGAGCGCGTCCACCATCCGTACCCGGGTCTGTCGGTCGGCGACCCGTTCGCTCTCCTCCTCGTGCCGTCGCTCGAAGTTGAAGTCCGGCGCCCGCGTCTTCCCGAGGAGGTCGGTCCCCCCAGTGCTCTCGACGGCGACGGGGACCACGCCGTACTCGGCCAGCACCCGCACCACGTCCGCTCGGTCCTGTTCGATCGCGTCCTTGAGGTCGGCCTGGAGACCCATGGTCGGTCGACACGTTCGTGACTCCCGCTATTCAATGTTGCCTGCACACACACCACACAGTCCGTCCGGTCCACGTGGGCCCCCGACGCCGGCCGGCCGTAGAGTGAAGTCGCCCCCGGCGAAGGTTCGGTCGAGTGCCCGTGACCGACGACTGGCGGCCGGCCGAGACGACGAAGGAGCTCCGCACGCAGGTGGCCCACGACGGTGAGCGCGTCCACTTCCGGTTCCGCTGGGACCAGCCGGACCCCGGCGGCTGGATACACGACGTGCTCGTCTACCACGAGGGGGCGTGGCGGCAGTTCGCCGACCCCTCGCCGTGGGTGAGCGGCGACCCCGAACACACCGGGTTCTACGAGGACCGCCTCAGTTTCTTCCTCGACGACGGTTCTGTCCGTGGGTTCGAGGCGTTCGCGGGCTGGCTCACCACCCACGAGGGGCTGCGCTCGCTCCCGAGCGAGGTGTCCGCCGAGGCCGTCGAAGCCCACCCCCACTACGGCGAGCGACTGGGGAAGTCAGACCTCCGGAAGTTCCTCCCGCAGGCGTGTGCCGGCGAGTGGTGGGCGGGCGACTGGCGCGCGGTGCGGCCCCCCGAGGAACTCCGGGCGATGAAGGAGCGCGGGGAGTTCCTCGACCTGCCGATGTGGCGTGCGCACCGCTCTGACCCGGTTGGGTACGGGACGGACGCCCACGTCCTCGACTACCGGCACGCCGACGCGGGGCGTAAGACCTACACGAGCCAGTCGTGGGACCCCGAGACCGGTCCCGAACTGATGTTCGACCCGGAGGTGGTCGAGGGAGGTGCGCTCGACCACGCCGCGCTGCGGGCCGGCGAGTTCCCCGAGCAGGGGGCCGGGACCTACGCGCTCACGCCGGACGTGACGGTGCCGTTCGACCCGAGCGTCGCCGAGTGGGAGGGCGCTGCGATCCCACGACGACCGCTCCGCGAGCCGACCGGGAGCGCCGCCGACTGGACCGCCTCGGGCACGTGGACCGGCGACGAGTGGGTCGTCGAGATGTCACGGGCGTTGTCGACCGACCACCCGCTCGACACCACGCAACTGGAGCCTGGCGAGACCTACCTGTGGGCGCCGGCGGTCCACCACGGTGCCGGTAAGCGCTGGCACTGGGTGGGATACACGCACCGTCTCGGTATCGGCGTGGAACCGGAGCCGCCGACCGCCGGCCCGGCGCCGCTGGTCGCTCGGGAGGTGGCGCGCGCCCCGACGCCCGCGGCCGTGGACTGGGACGCCCTGCCGACCCACACGACGCCGCTGGTGTTCCCCGGCGTCCAGTCGTGGACCGACCTCGTCTCGGGAGCGAACGCCGAGGCGGTCCGGACCCTCGAGACGACGATGTGGGAGTTGCACGGCCGGGACGCTGAGCAGTGAGCGGCCGAGGGTGGGGTCGCGAGCGTCAGCCCCCCGCCGCCGTCGCCACCGCCCGACCCCACCTCACGGGTTTTCGGCGCCGGGGACGCGGTCGCTCACGGGCCGCCCGCCACGCTCCGTGCGGCGGTACCACCCGTAGGCGAGGCGAGTGACGGCGCCGAGTCCGAGCAGGAGGACGAGGCCGTCGAGCACGGGGCCCACCGTCGGGAGGAGCGCCAGCAGTCCGACGAGGAGCGAGCCGACCAGCAGTCCGGCCCAGCGGTTCTCGGCCGGCCAGAACTCCACGTCGCCACCCGCGTCCACGTAGGCGAGGAGCCGTGGGATCACGCCGAGGAGCCACATCCCGACCGTGAACCGACCGTAGACGGCGCCGACCCAGCCGAGGACGAGGTAGACCCCGGTGCCCGCGATGGCCACGGGGATACCGAAGAGGCTCAACCCGAACAGCAGGAGCAAGAGCGGAGCGAGGAGCACGACGACGAGACCCGCCCCGCCGGTCCGCAACGGTTCGTTCACGCCGACGGCGGCCACCTGTCGCGAGACCCGGGGGAAGAGGCCGACGAGCACCAGCCCGAGGAGGAGCGTCGCGAGGATCCAGTAGACGTCCAGGAACGAGAGCCCCAGCCGTCGCCACGGGTTCAACTGGAGCGGCAGGGCCGTCTGGTCTCCACGCGTCACGGTGTCGACCGACCCGCCGAACCCGGCGGCTGCGACCGGTCCGCGCGACGCCGTGTCGCGGTCCGCGCTGCCCGTCGCGTCGAGGCCAGCGGCGGCCGGGGGCGTCGCCGACAGCCCCTCGTCGGTGAGGTACCGCTCGAAACTGAGGAGCGCACGCGAGGCGTCCACGGTGCCGACGACCCGGCCACGGATGGAGAACTCGCCGTCGGTGTCGGTGAGATTGACGTCGAACGTGCCACCAGCGTCGGTCACCCCGGAGCGCGTGTCGACCGTCGCGTTGCCGGTGGCGACCACCTCGAAGAACCCGGCACGGAGCACGGCGTCGCCCAACAGGGACGCGCGGAGCACGAACTCGCTGACCTGCAGGACGGTACCGTCGCCGGGACCCCGGAGCATGGGGTCGGTCGGCGCACCGCCCCACGCCTCCCCGGCCGACGGCACGGTGGTCGAATCGGAGGCCGTCACCGCGTCGACCACGCCGACGCCCCCCGCGAGGACGACCACCGCGACCACCGCGACGACCAGCAGCCGCCGCCCCGTGGGTCTGCTCCGCGCCGCGACTCGTCGTGGACGCCGATCACTCGACGTCGCGTCGCACGCCCTGCCGGCGTCGCGAGGCGGCTGTCCAGCAGCACCGCGGTGGGTCGTCACCTCGGGTGGTCGGTCGGACTCGGTGGGGGTGGGGTCGTCGGTCATGAATCTGCTCCTCGCGGCGTCGAGTACGGGAGTGGCGGGCCGGTACGTGGACTGCTCGTCGTGGCTGGCTTGCCCGGGAGACCCGATTGTAATGGCGCTCCTATGTGGGCTCGGAGGAGAGACGGCGTCGGAAGTATCGGGCTACTGCACCCTCGCTCGCCGGGCGCCCGACCGGAGCCCGGAGCACCGAGCCGGCGAGTAGGGGCGGGTTACTCCGGTGAGGAGTGGCCTCGGCACTCATAGGGCTCGTCACCACCGGCTGCCTACACCGGCTCGGCCCGGTCGCTCGTCATCGGCCACCGGGAGTTCGCCACGCCGGATGAAGAAGCCTGCGCGACGTGGCCCGGTCGCCTCGGGACCCGGTGCCGGCTCACCCACCCGGTCGGGGGTGGGCGGTCGGTTGAGGGACCTCCCGCTCGCCGGGGGCGACTCAGGTGTCGGTCGCCAGTCGGTCCAGTCCGGCGAGCGCGCCAGCCAGCAGGACGAGCAGGACCACCACGGCGAGGAGGATAGTCGAGACGACGCTCACCAGCGGGTCGAGGCTCTGTCGCAGGGAGTTCCACGCCTGGACGGGGACGGTTCGGGTGTCCGGGCCCGAGAGGAACAGCGCCATGACGAACTCCTGCAGGCTGACGATGAAGGCGACGAGCGCGGCGACGACCAGCCCCGCCCGAACCTCGGGGACGACGACCGTCCGGAAGGCGTAGACCCGCGAGGCACCCAGGTCGAGCGCAGCCTCGTGGAGTCGCCAGTCGAAGCGGGCGAACGTCGACTGCATCACGGAGAAGGTGAGCGGGGTCGCCCAGAGCGAGTGAGCCAGCACGAGCGCGAGGTAGCTCTGCTGGAGGCCGAACGCGCTGAAGAACGTGAGTAGGGTGACGCCGATGACCACGCCGGGGACGAGCAGTGGGAGGAGCGCGAGGCCGACCAGCCCCGAGTGGAGCCGGCCGTCGTACCCACGCAGACCCAGCGCCGCGGTCGTCCCGACGACCATCGAGAGGGTGCTGGTACCGGCCGCGACGAGGAGGCTGTTGAACAGCGACCGGAGCCACGTCGGCGAGGCGAGCAGTTCGTCGAACCACCGGACCGAGAGGTCGGTCGGGGGGAAGACGACGGCGCTGGAGGTGTCGAACGCCGTCGCGACGACGATCCCCAGCGGGAGGACGAGCATGGCGAACAGGGTCGCGACGACGACGCGGAACGCCCAGCTGCGGACCGCGCTCGCCTCAGCCAAGCAACTCACCTCCGTCGCCGAGTCGCCAGAGCCCGACGAGCAGCGTCGCCAGCACGACGGCGACGGTGACCACAGCGAGGGCGGCGGCGGCGGGCCAGTCGAACTCCGTCAGCAGGAGCTGCGAGACGAGGATGGCGTTCGTCTGTTCGCTCCCCGAGCCGACGAGCAGGGGTGCGGGGTAGGCACCGACGGACCACGTGAAGCTCACGATGCCCGCCACCGCCACCCCGGGCCGGGCGTGCGGGAGTACCACCTCGCGGAAGACGTGTGGGCCGGCCGCACCGAGGTCGCGCGCCGCCTCGACGAGGCGGTCGTCGAGCGTCGACAGCACCGCGTACACCGACAGGATGGCGTAGGGGACGACGATGTACAGTTGTGCGAGGACGGCCCCCGCGAGGTTGTCGACCAGCAGGAGCGGTTCGGCGAGGAGGCCGAGACCCGTGAGGAGGTCGTTCAGCACCCCCCGCGGCGAGAAGACGAGGACGACCGCGAACAGTTTGACGACGATGGTGGTGAACAGCGAGAGGACCGCGCCGGCGAGGAGCGTGGTCCGTGCCCATCCCGTGGCCCGCCACGCGGCGTAGGCGTAGACGACGGCCACCGCCACCGCGAGGAGCGTGACGAGGACGGCGAAGCCGAGCGTGAACGCGAATATCTCGTGGACGAGCGACGTCTCGACGACGTACTCGTAGCCCGCGGTCGACCACGACCCCTCGACGAACGCCCCGCCGGTCGTCCGGTCGGCCAGACTCAACCGTACCAGGTAGCCCATCGGGACGAGGAACACCAGGCCGTCGAGGACGAGCAGCGGGACGAGCAGGGCGACGGTCCGCCACCGCGGCGAGAGCGAGGCGAACGGGCGCGTCGGGCGGGCGTCGCTCAGCGACATCGGGCCCCCGACGCGTCGAAGTAGAGCGCGTCGCTCGGCGTGAACCGGACCGCCAGTCGGTCGCCGGGCTCGACGTTCGGCGCCGAGGCGACCGACGGCTCGACGAACAGGTCCGCGTCGCCCGCCGACAGCCTGACCCGCAGGTCGGCACCGCGGTAAACGGTCTCCTCGACGGTGGCGACGACCGAGACGGCCGACTCACCGCCGTCGCCGGCAGTCTGGGGCGTCATCTCGCGTTCGGCCTCGGCGGCGGGGGCGAACGCGAGGCGTTCGGGGCGCAACGAGACCGTCACCGCGTCGTCGGGCTCGAGTCCCGATCCGTCGACCGGGGCGTCGAACGCGACACCGAACGGGGTCGACAGCGTGGGCGCCCGCCCGTCGGTGACGGTACACTCGACGAAGTTGGTCGTCCCGAGGAAGGACTCGACGAAGCGGTCGGTCGGGTCGTCGTAGACCGTCTCGGGTGTGTCGACCTGGACCAGTTCGCCGCCGTCCATCACGCCGAGTCGGTCGCCGAGCGTGAACGCCTCGTCCTGGTCGTGCGTCACGTAGAGCATCGTCGTCCCGACGCGGTCGTGGATGCGTTTGAGTTCGAGTTGCATCGTCTCGCGGAGGCGACGGTCGAGACTCGACAGCGGTTCGTCCAGCAGGAGGAGGTCCGGGTCGACCACGAGCGAGCGGGCCAGCGCGACGCGCTGTTTCTGCCCACCGCTCAACTGCCCCGGTCGCGAGTCCTCGTAGCCGTCCATCTCGACCAGTTCGAGCGTCTCCCGCGCGCGAGCCTCGCGCTCCGCGGCGTCGACACCGGCCACCCGGAGCCCGAACTCGACGTTCTCCTGCACGCTCTGCTGCGGGAACAGCGCCCAGTCCTGGAACACCATCGAGGTGTCGCGCTCGTTCGGTGGCAGGTCGGTGACGTCGACACCGTCGAGTAGCACGCGACCCCCCGTGGGGGTCTCGAACCCCGATATCGCGCGGAGGACCGTCGACTTCCCGGAACCGCTGGGGCCGAGCAGGCAGCAGAGTTCCCCCTCCGCGACCCGCAGCGAGACGCCGTCGACGGCCGTCAGGTCACCGTAGGAGACGGTGAGCCCGTCGAGTTCGAGCATCGCCATCGAGTCAGTTGTCCTGGACGAACGCCCGGAATCGTTCGTTCATCTCGCTGGAGAACTCGGCCACACCGGCGAAGTTCTGGAACGCCACGTCCTGCAGTTCCTCGTTCGTCGTCGGCAGGTTCTCGGCGGTCACGTCGGGGTAGCTGGTCTCCTCGTGCGAGAAGCCGAGATTGAACGCTTCCGCGTAGGTCGTCTGGACCGCCGGGTCGAGCAGGAAGTCGACGAACTCCGTCGCCATCGCCTCCCGTGAGGTGCCGCGGACGAGCTGGTAGTAGTCGACGTAGCCCGTGGTCGGCTCCGGCACCGTGACGCCGATGGGGTACTCGTCGGTATCGCGGGCCTTCCGCAGTCCGTAGGCGAAGAAGTAGTGCCCCACGTCCGCCAGCCCCTCGGAGAGCGCGGTCCAGAGCTGCTGGGTACCCTGGTAGAAGGTGGAGACCGGGAGGCGCTCTACCACGTCGAACAGCGCGTCCATGTACTGCCGGTCGTAGACCTCGCCGGCCAGCGGTTCCTCGTCCTGCAGTAACGCGGCCATCATGAACAGTTTGAGCCAGAAGTCACTCGGCAGCGCGACGGCCTCCGCCTCGGAGGACTGGAGGTCTGCCCACGACTCGGGCGTCCACGAGACGGTATCCTCGTTGTAGACGTAGGCGTGCGCGCCGTAGGCGACCGGGACGCCGACCTCGGCCATCTGGTACTGGCGGAGGTTGGACTTGATACCGCCCGCGTTGGAGAGGTCGTCGTACGCGACCGGGACCCAGAGGTCGTCCTGCTGGCCGCGGTAGTTGGTCCGGCCGACGCCGACGGTCACGTCGAACGGCGGGTCGTCGGCCGGTGACTGGCGGATCTTCGAGAGGATGCCCTGCCAGTTGCCGGTGACCTCGAGTGTGTTGCCCGTCCGGTCCTCGTACAGGGGCTTGATCCGTTCGCGGAACACCGTCTCGTTCGTCCCGCTCCAGACGGAGACCCGGAGCGTCTCCCCGCCCGCGGAGCCGAACACGCTCGAACAGCCACTCAGTGCCGCCGTCGTCGCCGCCCCACCGGCGGCGAGGAGACCGCGTCGACTGACCGTACGAGACCGCGCCGCGTCTCGGTCTGTCATCAGCCGTCTGTAGGGGCGAGCGCGACTAAAACGGCGGGAAAGCGGCACCCTAGCCGCCGGCAGCGTCGGGGTCGGGGCGCACCGACAGCGCCCACGCCCGGCGGAGCGAGGGGAGCACCGCGAGCACCCCCGCGGCGAGGAGTACGAGGTTCGCGCCCGGGTGTCGGGCGGCCACGAGCGCCAGCGTGTACTCGGTGGCGACCAGCGGCGCGAACGGGCGGATCCCCATGGGCGTGAGGACGTCGCCGAGCAGGTGACCGAGGACGCTCAGGACGCCCAGCAGTGAGGCGAACCGGGCAGCGTCGTGCCCGGGGCGTCGGCTGGAGAGCCGCCACACCAGCCAGAGCACGGCACCGAGACAGAGCGCGGCCCACACGGTGTGGGTCGGACCCCGGTGTGCGAGCGGGAGGTACAGGTCGATATCGGGGAGTGCGGCGAGGAGGAGCATCGTCACCGTCCCGCCGAGGGCACGGCCGGGGTGGCCGGTCCGGCACAGCACGTACGCGAGGGGAGCGAACAGGAGCAGGGCGACGCCGATGTGTCCCGCCAGATACATTCTCGTCCAGAGGAGTCGGGGGAGCCACGATAATTGTACGGTGGCCGTACAGAAACTGAAGCCACTCACCGGCGAGGAAGTTTCTCCGCGAGGCCGTGAGCCGAACCCGCCGAGGACGGTGGTCCGGACCGCCGAGGGGTCCCGCGCGTCGTCCGGGGCCCCCCGTGCACTCCCCGGAATGTAGCGGCAATATTTACGTGGCGACTGCTAACAGTCACGGATGGCATACCCGTACCCGGACGGCACGCCCGGCGAACCATCGCTCCGGGGGGTGCTGGAACTGGTCCCCGACCTGGTGAGCAGTGACCCGACGGCGGTGGCCGTGAAGCTCCGTGACAGACACGGCTACGTGGTCCGCATCCCAGGGCTCCACCCCGCGCTCGACGCTGGCGTCTACCTCGTCACCCACCCCGACGACGTCCAGCGCATCCTCCAGACCGCGCCGAACGATTTCGGCCCGCTGGACGTGCCCGGCGCCCACGACTTCGGGAAGGTGGTGGAGAACAGCATCGTCAGCCTGAGTGCCGAGGACGGCAGTGACGCGTGGACCCAGCGGACCCGGATGCTCCACCCGGAGTTCACCGAGCGGGCGATGTACCGGCACGTCCCCGCGATGGTCGAGGAGACGCTCGCGTCGCTCGCGGCGTTCACGAACCCGGCCGCCGAGTCCGTGGGGTCGGCGGGGAGTCGCGTGCACACGCCGGACGGGGCGGTCTCGCTCCTGCCGGCGATGCGACGGCTCTCGCTCCGACTGCTCGGCGTCTCGCTGTTCGGGGCGGACGTCCGGGCCCACGAGGCGCAGGTCATCGACGCCGTCGACACGCTCCGGGCGGCGTTCAAGCGCCGGCAGGTGAACGTCGTCACCGGCCGTCTCACCCGCCACCTGCCCGAGGAGTTGCACTTGCCGGCGTTCCTCGGCGACCGGGTCGGCGACCCCCACATCCGTCTCGGCACGCGCACCGAGCGTGAGGTGTACGACGCGCTCGACGCCCTCGTCGGCGCGGCCGACGCAATCGCCGGGCGGCGCGAGTCGACGCCGCGCGCGTTCGACGACGGCCTCGCGACGTGGCTCGTCCGGCCCGACCCGGTGACGGGCGACGTCCTCTCACCGGACACCGTCCGACAGGAGATACTCGGCCTGCTCATCGCGGGCCACGCCACCACGAGCGCGGCGCTAACGTGGGCGTTCTACCTGCTCGCGAGTCGGCCGGCCGTCCAGGAGCGGATCCACGCGGAGGCCCGTGGGACCGACCTACTGGCGTCGCTGGAGCGGGTCCGCGAGGAGGCGGCCGCCGGGGACGCCGACGTCGACCCGCGCTCGGACACCGAGGCGGGGGCCGCGTTCCTCGACGCGCTCCCGTACACCCGGCAGGTGTGGCAGGAGACGCTGCGGCTCTACCCCGCGCTCCCCATCTTCGGGCGGACGACGAAGCGCGAGGTGGAGCTGGGTGGCGTCGAACTGCCCGCGGGGTCACACCTCCTCGTCAGCCCGTACGTCACCCACCGCGACCCGGCGTTCTGGCCGGACCCGGAGCGGTTCGACCCGGACCGGTTCGCGGACGGCGAGGAGCACACCCCGTTCGCGTACTACCCGTTCTCGGGCGGGCGACACGCCTGTCTCGGACGCGAACTGGCGACGACCGAGGCGCTGGTGGTGCTGGCGACGACGCTGGCCACACATCGCGTCGAGTTCGCCGACCACGACGCGGGGATGGGTCCCCACCCGGATTCGGCGGCCTACGAACCCGCGGTGGACGTGGACTCGGCCATCAACCTCCAGCCGGACGGGGACGTGGCCGTACGGTTCGTCCCCCGCGACTGAGCGGCCGGCGCGACGACGGTGGCCGTCGCTCGACGGGTGGCGACCGCGAGAACGAGCTGCGCCGACCGGTTCAGAGTGTCTCCTCGAGCGGCACCGCGTGGGCCGCGTCGATGGAGATCCACTGCGTGTACATCCGCTCGAGGTCGTCCTCGGGGAAGAACGTCACCTCGTTCGGTCGGTCGGCGTCGTCGACGACGCAGGTGATATCGTACCGCGGGAACTCTGCGTACAACCCCTCACTCTGCCCATCAGCACCACGTTCGGTCGTGCTCATCTCCTATCTCCCCTCCGTATCGCCCACATATAGACCTCCGGCCCCGATTATCAGCCGATAGAACCGAAAAGGATGTCGTGCCTCGCACGCGCCCCGCCGCCGTCGGTCACTCCAGCCGGTCGAGCGCGCCCGCGACGACCAGCGGCAGGGTCACGGTGGCGTCGCCGTACACCGAGACGTTCCGGGCCTCCTTGCGGAGTTTCCCCCACGAGCGCGCCTCGTCCAGCGTCGCGCCAGACAGCCCCCCGGTCTGGGGTGGGTCCATCGTCAACTGGACCGCGAAGTCGTACGCACCCGGCGTCACGAGCATCGTCTGGAGGACGTAGTTCTTCGGCACGCCGCCACCGACCACCATCGCGCCCGAGCGCTCGGCGTCGTACGCGAGGTCGTTCAGCGCGGACATGTCCGCCAGCGCGTCCAGCGAGAACGGGGCGACCTGCGAGCGGAGCCACGCCTGCAGCCCCAGCACGGAGTCCTGGATGGCGGGGACGTGGACCGGGACGTCACACTCGTACGCGGCGGCGGCGATGCCCGCGTCCTCCTCGACGCCCTCGCGCTCGTTCACCTCGGCGTTCGCACGCCCGAGTTCGGCGACGAACTCCGCGATGGAGACCGTGCCGTCGACGCCCTCACCCTCACCCTCGCCCGCGCGTTCCTCGACGACCGGGAACACCTCCTCGCGCAGGTGTGACTCGAACAGCGCGAAGTGCTCCTGCGGGAGGTAGACGTTGTAGATGCGGTCGACCTCCTCGTCGCGCAGCTGTTCGTCGTGTTCGCGCATCGACTTGCCCGGCTGCTCGTCGCGGCCGTGGTGGTGTTTCCCGCCGATGGCCTCGATGCTGTCGTGGGTCAGGTTCGCGCCCGTCGTGACGAGCGCGTCGACGTGGCCGTCCCGGATGAGGTCACTCACGATGCGGCGCATCCCGGCGGGGACCATCGCGCCCGCGAGGCCGAAGAAGACGGTCACGTCGTCGTCGAGCATCTCGGCGTAGACGTCGACGGCCTCGTGGAGGTCCGCCGCGCCGATGCCCGCACGGCCGTACTGTTCGACCAGTTCGGCGACGGTCATCCCCGCGCGCACCTCGGCGTGACCCACCGGGTCCTCGTGGAACTCCTCGCGGTGGGGGTCGTGGTGTCCGTGGCCGTCTCCGTCCGCGGCGTCGTCGGTCATACCCGGCGTCGGTCGCCGGGCGGATTGAAAGGCCCGGTTCGGGCCGGGCGGACGACCCCGACGCCACAGAGAACAAGCCCCCGTGGGTGGTAGCGTCGTGTATGCCCATCGGACCCGACGAGTGGGAGACGGGCCGCACCGCGGCGGCCGACGACAGCGGCAGCGCCGTCAAGGACCGCCTCCACGAGTTCCTCGAACTGAACCGGGGGAAGGCCTACACCGCCGACGAACTGGCGAAGGTGTACGCCCGGGAGATCGCCGGGGACGCCATCGCGGGCGAGGACCCCGCGAAGAACCAGCTCGACGCGCCCGACCACACCACCTTCCAGCGGTTCCTCGGCCGCCTCAGCGAGACCGTCTTCAGACGCTCGGGGACCGTCGACGCCGCGCTCCGCGAACTCGAGGCGGAAGGCGCCATCGAGTCGAAGGTGGTCGAGACGAGCGACGGGACCCGCACCTACTACCGGGTACGCGACGCCGAGTGAAGAAGGCGATACGATACCGCGACCGCACCGTGGTTCAGTCGCTCAACGACGTGTACTTGACGCCCTGCTGGCCCACGAAGATGAGCAGCAACGCGAACGCCGCGACGACGAGCCACCGGCCGGTCTGCGAGGTGACCGCGCCGACGGACATGTCGAGCAGTCCGAGGCCGACCGCCTGACCGAGCGCGAACAGGAACAGCGTGAACCCGACGAGGACGATGCCCCCGCGGATGAAGCCGTTCGCGAACCAGTCGGTGAGGCCCCGACCGCGTCGCCCCTGTGGCTGCTGGCCGCCCTGCTGGGCGGCCGGCTGCTTCCCGGCCCCGGACTGCTGGGCCTGTCCGCCGTTCCCTCGCTGACCGTCGGCACCGCCGCCCGGCTGTCGCTGGTCGTCAGTCTGACCGCGGTTGTCGTGGGACATCGGTATCGCGTCTCTCCGTACGACGGGTGCCCGACTTACTCCCCGGGCGCTAAGGACCGTTGCAGCCCGGGGACACTTATGACGGGGGAGGCGACAGACCGTCCCGTCCCTCAGCTGTACCCGCGCCAGCGGTAGCCACACTCGGTACACTTGAAGAAGCGCGTCGGCGGTTCGTCCGCGCTCCCGGTCTGCTTGATGGTGTACCACGCCTTCTCAGTGCCGCACTTCTCGCAGCGCACCTCGGCGGTCGGCTTCCCCTCGTCGGCCGCCTCCGGGTCCGACTCGATGACGTCGTCGAACGTCTGTTCCTCGGTGGACTCGTAGCGCTCCGAGAGGTCCGCCTCCTTGCGCTGGGTGGCGCCACACGACGAGCAGACCATCTCCTCGCCGTCGGCGTGCATCAGCGAGCCACACTCGTCACAGAACTGCATACCCTCGGCTCCGGCTTCGAACGACTAAAGCGCGGCTACTCGGGTGCCCCGACCCGACTCACTCCCGCGGGTCCGTGGTCGACTCCTCGGGGTCCGGGTACGCCTCCAGGTCACGACGCCACTCCACCACCGGACAGTCGGCCACGCGGAAGTGCTCCACGTCGACGAGTTCGAGTATGTCGGTCCCGGGGTGCTCGCAGGCCGTCTCGGGGGGCGTGGTGAAGTAGCGACACCCCTCGCAGTACCGCCGCTTGGAGACCACCACCTCGTCGCGGTCAGGGACCGCCTCGGCGGCCGCCCCATCCGGCGTCCCGACGGCGTCCGCCGTGGTCTCCACCCCCTTCCCCTCGAGGACGCGGTCGACCACCTCGGCCTCGTCGTCGAGTTCGTCGCGGTCCATCGCCTCGAAGAGGTCGTCGTCCGTCGCCGGCGTCCGCTCGCCGAGCGGCGCGTCCTCGAGTTCGGCGAACGGGTCCGAGTCCACCTCGGCCTCGACGTCGCCGAGTTCCACGAACGGATCGAACTCGCCCTCGCCCTCGCGCTCCTCCTCCTCCTCGCGCCCGCCGTCCGGGTCCGTCCCGTCACTCATCGCTCACACCTCCGGGGCCGACGAGTCGGGGCGAACTGAACATCCCGCCGCGGCCCTCCAGCCCGCCGAACGGTGCGCTACAGTGGGGGCAGGCGGCCTCCGGGAGCAGCGAGAGGTCGACGGGAGCGCCACAGGCCCCGCAGTCGGCCGACGCGATGCGCTCGCGGGCGGCCTGTCGTTTGATGTCGACGAGCGTCGCCTCGCGGGCCGCGACGGGGGTGGGCCGCTGCGTCGTCGTGGCCTCGGCCTCTGCCGCCCCCTCGGTCGGGGTCCGTTCCTCGCGGAGGGCGACGACGGCGTGCGCGACACGGGTGAGCTTCGTCTCCACGTCGTCCAGTCGTTCGTCCAGTCGGACGGCCGTCTCGGCGTGGGCCTGGAGCGACTCGCGGACCGCTTCGAGGTCCGCGTCCTCCACGGCGGGGCCCTCGCGCTCGAGCGACTCGACGTCGTCGCGCAGGTCGCGGACCGTCGCCCCGAGTTCGTCGACCTGCGCCCCGAGCGACGCGAACTGCTCCTCGGGGACCTTCGTGTCCGTCTCCTTCTTGAGTTGGACGACTCGGCGTCGTACGTCGTCCAGTTTCCGTTCGACGTCCTCGTCGTACTGGTCGAGACGGTGGTTCACCAGCGGCACCACCCGGTCTTCGACCAGCGACTCCACCGCGTCCTCGTCCGTGGTCGCGTCGCGGTACGCCGAGAGTAGCGCGAGCAGGAGCTCCTCGCGGTCCATCCCCGACCCGGCGGCCCGCTCGGAGAGCCACTCCTCGAGGGGCGGTGGAACGACGACCGACACGGTCCGTCCCTCGGACGGTTCACTCGCCATCACGTTCACGTAGTCGGGAGAGACGTTTAAACGTTCACACGGATTTCGAGCGCGGATTCGGCGGCGTCAGCGTATCTTGCGCACGTCGCTGATGTCGAGGCCCGCGTCCCCGATCTCCGTCTCGAACCGGACGATGTTCTCCTCCTCGATGCGCGAGAGGACCCCGCGGAACTGCTTGACGACCATCGTCCGTGCCCGTGCGGAGCCGCCGGACTCCCACTCGAAGAGGAGTGTCCCGTCGGCCGCGTCGATGAGCTGCCCGTGCTGTTCGTCGGTGAGCGTCTCGTGGTTCACGTGGACGAGGATGAGGCCACCCCACTCGTAGGCGGCCCGCGAGATCCCCTTCAGCAGGACCGGGATGTCGTTCCAGGTCAGTTCGTCGCCGCTGGAGGCGATGAGGTCGGTCAGCGAGTCGAGGACCACGACGTTGCCGCTGGCGTGTTCGGTCAGCCGGTCGCCGAGCGCCTCGGGCACGGAGTTCCGGTCCGAGTTGGCCCCCAGCCCGGTGATGGTGGCGGCCTCGGAGGTGTACCACTCGCGGGGGACCGGCGAGATGCGGAAGTACTCCGGCGAGAGGTCGTGGAACGTCACGTTCGAGAGGCCGCTGTCGACGAGTTCCTCGTCCATCGCGAGTTCCATCTCGTTGCGGACCTGCCGCTCGTCGGTCGTGAACGAGACGTAGTGGACCGCTCCGGGCCCCTCGGCGGCCGGTTCGAGCCCCCCGTAGTAGAGGTCGAACAGGTCGGGATCGCTCCCGATGAGTCCGTTCATGACGGTGCTGGTGTAGGTGAACTCGCGGGCGCCGGCACCGGCCTCGCCCGACAGCAGGACGACACTCCCGGCCGGCGCGCCCCCGCCGACGGTGGTGTCGAGCCGACGGATTCCGAACGGGATGCGCTGCATACACCCCGCTCGGTGGCCGACCGACAAAAAACCGTGAGTCGGACCGTCGACCGTTGCGATACGCTGATACCGTGGACTCGCGAGGGAGTCGCATGGAGAGTACGGACCGGACCGTCTCCCCGTCGGGACGGCCGAGTGAGCTGACCGTCCTCCACGTGGAGGACGACCCGGCCTTCGCCGAACTCACGCAGATCAACCTGGAGCGGGCACGGGACTCGCTGACCGTGGTGTCGGAGACGGACCCGGAGGCGGCCCTCGAGTGGCTGGAGACGGCGGGTGTGGTGGACACCCCACCGGTCGACTGTATCGTCAGCGACTACCAGATGCCGCGGCTGGACGGCATCGAACTGCTCCGGGCGGTCCGCGAGCGGTACCCCTCGCTCCCGTTCGTCCTCTACACGGGGCAGGGGTCAGAGGAGGTGGCGGCCGACGCGTTCGCCGCCGACGCCACCGACTACCTCCGGAAGGACTCGGGCAGCGGAGCGGCCGAGGTGCTGGCGAACCGCATCGAGTCGGCCGTCACCGTCGAGAGCCGGCGGTCAGACTACCGCGAACTGTTCGACGTGGCCGGCGACGGCATCCTCGTCCACGAGACGAGCGGCGGCCGTATCGTCGACGCGAACCCGGCGTTCTGCGACCTCGTCGGCTACGAGCGCGAGCAACTGCTCGGGATGGGCGTCGGCGATTTCAGCGCCGATACCCCGGAGTACGATGCCGAGGCCGCCGCCGCCCGCATCGAACGGGCCGCCACCGGCGGGCCCGAGACGTTCGAGTGGGTCGTCCGGCACGCCGACGGGCAGCTCGTCCCGGTGGAGGTGACGCTCACGCGGGCGGCACTCGGCGGCACCGAGCGCGTCGTCGCGCACGTCAGGGACGTCTCCCGGCGGCGCGAGCAGGAACGCCGGTTCGAGGCCATCTTCAACGGGACGTTCCAGTTCATCGGCCTGCTGGCACCCGACGGGACGCTCCTCGAGGCGAACGACACGGCCCTCGAGTTCGGCGGCGTCGAGGAGACAGCCGTGGTCGGCCGGCCGCTCTGGGAGGCCCCGTGGTGGGCCGGCGACGACGAACGGGTCGCCGAACTCCGTCGCGCCGTCGAGCGGGCCGCAGCCGGCGAGTTCGTCCGGTACGACGTAGAGGCCGAGGGCGTCGACGGGCCGGCCGTCATCGACTTCTCGCTGAAGCCGGTCCGGGGCGAGGGGGGCGAGGTGGCACTGCTCATCCCGGAGGGGCGGAACGTGAGCGACCTGCGGCGGACCGAGGCGGCGCTCAGGGAGAGCGAGCAGCGCTACGAGCGCGTCGTCGAGAACGTCCGGGACGTGGTGTTCGAGACGGACTCCGAGGGGCGGTGGACCTACCTCAACGACGCGTGGGAGGTGGCCACCGGCCACGAGGTGGCGTCGACGCTCGGCGAGCCCTGTCTGGAGAGCGTCCACCCGAGCGACCGCTCGCGGGGGGAGTTCGCGCCACTCCTCGCCGGCGAGGCCGACGTCGGCCGCCAGGACCTCGAACTGCAGACCGCCGACGGCGAGACGGTCTCAGTCGAGGTGTTCGCTCGCGCGGTGCGGGGCCCCGACGGCGAGTTCCAGGGGACCGTCGGCGTCCTCCGCGACGTGACCGACCAGCAGGACCGCGAGCAGGCGCTCTCGCGGCAGAACCAGCGGCTGAAAGCCGCCTACGAGCGCCTCGACGAGGGGTACTACGCCGTCGACGAGGACTGGACCATAACCTACTGGAACGACCGGATGGTCGAGCGGACTGGCCTGGACCCGCCGGAGGCCGTTGGGCAGTCGCTCTGGGACGCCGTCCCGAGTTTCGTCGGCACGGAGTTCGAGATCTACTACCGCGAGGCGATGGCGGCCCAGCGCTCGGTCTCGTTCGAGGGGTTCGACGAGGCGTTCGACCAGTGGGTCGAGGTCCGGGTCTACCCCTCGTCAGACGGGCTCTCGGTCTACTCGCGCGACGTGAGCGAGCGCAAGGCCCGCGAGGACGAACTCGCGCGGATGCGCGACCTGCTGGACATGGCGCAGGAGCTCGCCGGCGTCGGCGGTTGGGAGTACGACGTCCGGACCGGCGAGGGCCTGCTCACGACCCAGACGCGGGTCATGTTCGGCGTGGACGACCTCCCCGAAGGCTGGGCGCCGACGATGGACACGGTCGCCCGGCGGTACCACGAGGACGACCGCGAGGAGTTCCGGTCGGCCGTGCGCGCGGCGCTGGACGACGGCATCCCGTTCGACCTCGAACTCAGGCTCGCCGAGACCACCGCCGACGGCGACCCGCGCTGGGTGCGACAGATCTGTCAGCCGGTCTCGATGGGCGGCGAGACGGTGCTCCTGCGCGGGACGGTGCAGGACGTGACCGAGCGTCACGCCTTCGAGCGCCGACTCCGCAGCCGCGAGCGCGAGATCCGTGAGGAGCGGGCGTTCACCGACTCGCTGCTCGACGCGCTCCCGGACCCGTTCTACCTGTTCGACGCCGGCGGGTGGCTGGCGCGCTGGAACGAGACGTTCGGCGAACGGACGGGTTACGCAGACGCGACGCTGGCCGGGATGCACGTCCTCGATTTCGTCCCGCCGGCGGACGCCGACCGGGTGGAGGCGTGGCTCGACGACGTCGCCGACGGCCGGACCGCCACCGTCGAGTCCGCGCTCGTCACCGACGACGGCGAGCACCTCCCCCACGAGTTCAACGCTTCGCCGGTCTACGACGGGCATGGCCGCGACTACGGGCTGGCGGGTGCCGCCCGCGACATCTCCGCACGGGTCGCGCGCGAGGCCGAACTGGAGCGACAGAACGAGCGGCTGGAGTCGTTCACCTCCATCGTCAGCCACGACCTGCGCAACCCGATGGCGGTGATGCGCGGTGCCCTGGAGAGTGCCGAGGCAGACCCGGAGAGACTGGACCGAGCCCGTCGAGCGCTCGGCCGGATGGAGACGCTCGTCGACGACCTGCTCACGCTCTCTCGGCAGGGCGAGGACGTGGGCGAGACGATGGGCGTCGACCTCGAGTCCATCGCGCGGCGCTCGTGGGGGCTGGCCGACACCGGCGAGGCTGACCTCATCGTCGAGGGGACCGTCGCGCTGCTGGCGGACCCCTCGCGGCTCACGCAGGCGTTCGAGAACCTCTTTCGCAACGCCGTGGAGCACGGCTCGCAGGCTCGGCAGGACGCCATCGAACACGGGAGCGACGACGCCGACGCCGAGGTCCGCGTCGGCCCGCTCCCCGACGGCGACGGCTTCTACGTGGCCGACGACGGCCCCGGCATCCCACCGGAGCGGCGCGACCTCGTGTTCGAGCACGGCTTCACCGACTCGCCCGACGGGACGGGGTTCGGCCTCGCCATCGTCCGCTCCATCGTCGAGGCACACGGGTGGACGGTCTCGGTCACCGAGAGCGAGACCGGCGGCGCCCGCTTCGAGGTGCGCGGCGTCGAGCGGGCCGGCCAGTAGCGCCGCCGCGTCGGCTTGGCTTGGCGCCGGGCAACGCGAGGCTCAATCCCGAAGCGTGCGTCCTGGTGGCATGGCCCTCGAAGACACCCCCTACGACGACGTCGTCTACGTCGTCGACCTGGCTGTCGGCCGTGCCGCCGCCGGGGACACAACCGGCGTGCTGACGCTGGTCGACGCCGCGCTGGAGCGACTGGCGCGGATGCCCTACCCCGGTCTCCTGCGCGAGGCACGACTCGCCGGCACGGACGCCGCCGACAGCGCACGCCTCGGTGACTTCGAGCGGGCAGCCCAGTCGCTCTGGCTGTTCAGACACGTGGTCGAGGACGCCGCCCGCCTCGAGTACCAGACGCTCCTGACCGCCTGAGCGCCGAGAACACGGGGATCGGGATGGGAGGAAGAGGGGTTCGGTCCCGCTCTCGCGTCAGTCCAGCCCGAACAGTCGCTCGCGGAGCGAGCGCTTGCGGGCCTTCTCCGCCAGCAACACGGAGCAGTCCACGTCGTCGACCACGTCCATGACGAGCGAGCCACGGACGAGTCGCGAGAGGAGGCCACGCTCGGTGGCCCCGAAGACGACCATCGTCGCGTCGACAGCCGCGTTCTCGATGGCCGCCTCGACGTCGCCCGTCTCGACCCTGAGCCGTGCGTCCGCGAGGTTGTGTCCCTCGGCCCACTCGCGGAGGAACGCCTCGCCCTCGGCCTCGTCGTCGGCGACGTGCAACAGCGTCACCTCGCTGTCGTACTCCGACTGGAGGTGACGTGCGATGACGGCAGAGAGGTCCGAGTCGGGACCGCCCGCTGTCGGGACGAGCACCCGGTCGGTCTCGAAGCCGCGGTCCTTCAGGACGAGGAAGTCACACGGCACCGCCTCGGTCATCTCGCCGATGCTCCCCTCGACGCGCGAGCGGTCGCCCGGCCCCCAGCCCATCACGGTGAGGTCCGCGTCGTACTGCTTGGCCGCGGCGTAGATCTCCTCCACGCCGCGGTGCGTGACGACGGTGTGTGTCTCCACCTCGACGCCGAACGTCTCGGCGTCGCGGCGGGCGTTCTCCAGCAACTCGCGGGCGCCCGGGTCGAACTCCTCGATGTTCGCGGCTCCCGAGGCGAGCGCGGTCTGGTCGGGCACCTGCACGGTGTGGACCGCGACGACCTTCCCACCCTCCTGCTTGGCGATGGCCGACGCGAGCGAGATGAGGTCCTTCTCGGTCTGCGGGTTCGAGAGCGCCACCATCACGCGGTACTGGCCACCGTCGGGCTGGACGGCGGAGACGGCGTCGACGGCCGAGGCCGGCATCTCCTCCGAGCGCGAGAGGACGTACTCCGAGAGGACGCCCCGTTCGGTCGCCTGCGAGCGGGCGTAGCCGACGTACCAGAGGACGGCGAAGAGGACGAACGCCGCGCCGACGGCGATGACGAACCGCGGCTCGATGAACGCGATGAGCGCGGCCGACAGGATGGCCCCGAGTATCGGCGTGAACGGGTAGAACGGGACGGTGTACGACGGTTCGTACTCGACCACGTCCGTCTCGCGGAAGACGATGAGCGCGACGTTGAGCAGGGCGTAGATGATGAGGTGGAGGATGCTCCCGAGCGTCGAGAGCGTGCGGACGTTGCCGAAGAGGATGAACACGAGGATGAACGCGCCCGTCAGCGCGATGGAGCGGTACGGCGTCCCGAACCGGGGGTGGATCTCGTTCAGGTCCGGCGTGACGATGCGGTCACGGCCCATCGCGAAGTTGATGCGCGAGGAGGCGAGGATGGAGGCGTTCGCCGACGAGGCCGTCGCCAGCAGGCCGCCGACCAGCATCGCGATGGCGCCGACCGGCCCGATGATGATGCGGGCGACCTCGACGACGGCGATCTGGTCGTCGCCCAGCCCCGCGATGAACCCCTGTTCGACCGCCGCGCTCATCACGAACAGCACGAGCGCGTAGATGGCGGTCACGATGAGGACGCTCCCGATGACCGCCCGTGGGAGGTTCCTGCCCGGGTCCTTGATCTCCTCGGCGACGCTCGTGATCTGGACGAACCCGAGGTACGAGACGAAGATGAACCCCGTCGTCGTCACCATCGGGCCCAGCCCCTGCGAGGCCGGGAGGTTCGCCGTGTCGGCCCGGAGCGCGCCGATGACCGTGAACACCGCGAGGATGGCGACCAGGACGACGACGATGACGTTCTGGAGGCGGCCGGTCTCCTTCGCGCCGATGTAGTTGATGCCGATGAACAGCGCCGCGCCGACGAGCGCGACGAGCTTCAGGTACGAGAGTTCGACCACGACGAGGTCGATGCTCCCCTGCAGGCCGAAGATGGCACGGATGTACTCGCCGAACCCGACCATGTAGAACGCGGAGGCGAACGCGAGGCCCATCCAGTTTGCCCATCCGGCGACGGAGCCGAACAGCGGCCCGAGCGAGCGGTTGACGTAGTAGTACGCGCCGCCGGATTTCGGCATCGCGGTGCCGAGTTCAGACGCGGAGAGGGCCGTCAGCAGGGCGATGGCCCCGCCGAGGACGAACGCGCCGACCGCGAGCGACCCGGCCTGCGCGATGGCGGCACCCGGCAGGACGAAGATCCCCGCCCCGATCATCGTCCCGACGCCGATAGTCAGGGCGGCGAGCGGGCCGAGGTCCTTGGCGAGTTCTTCCGTGTCGCCGCTCATGTGGTGTCCTCGTCCGCGTCGGCGCCCGTGGCGTCAGCGTCGTCGCCTACCGGTTCGGGGGCGTCGTGGACGGGGAGCGAGACGACGGGGCGGTCGGCCTCCGTCACCAGTCGGAGTGCCACGTCGCCGGTCAGGAAGCGGACGAGCCGGCCCCCCTCGCGCGGGGTGAAGACGATGGCCGAGGCGTCGTGGTCGCGAGCGGCCGCGAGCAGCGTCTCGACCACGTCGGTCCCGTAGCGAACCTCGGTCTCGACGGATCCCAGTCGCTCGCGGAGTATCTCGAAGCCGGCTTCGGCTTCGGCTTCGACGCCCTCCATCGGGGCCTTGTCGACGGCGCCGCCGGCCTTCTCGACGACGCTCACCGCCAGCACCTCGCCGTCGGCGTAGGGGGCGAACGCGCGGGCGGTCTCCTCGGCGTCCTCGTCGTTGGCGACGGCGACGAGCGGGCGCGAGAGCAGGTCACGGTGACGGTCGCTGTCGGCGGACATCTCAGCCACCCCTCCGGGATAGTCGAGACTCCGTCGGCAGTTGGTCCATACGCATCCTCACTCCGCCACACCGTTTAACGGTTCGTGTCCGGGGGGCCTCGCGATGGAAACCGACTTGTCGGGTCCCACCCACCGGCGTGGCATGGAGGGGTCCCGTTGCGCGTCGTGATCGTCGGTGCCGGGGAGGTCGGCTCCAGTATCGCCGCCAGCCTCGCGTCCAGTCACGAGGTCGTGGTCATCGACAACGACCCGACACGGGTCGACGAACTCACGTACGACCTCGACGTCCTCGCCATCCACGGCGACGGCACGGACGTCGACGTCCTGCAGGAGGCCGGCATCGGCGACGCCGACCTCCTCATCGCCAGCACGGACGACGACCACACCAACATCGTCATCTCGGGCACGGCGAAGGCCTGCTGCTCGTCGTTCACCATCGCCCGCGTGAAGAAGCCCCAGTACCTGCGGACGTGGGAGCCGAACCAGGGCGCCTTCGGCGTCGACTTCATGGTCTGTACGGACCTGCTCGCCGCCGAGACAATCGTCGGGGTCATCGGCCTGCCGACCGCACAGGACGTGGACCTGTTCGCCGACGGTATCGTCCAGATGACGGAGTTCGTCATCCCGGAGGACTCGCCGGTGGCCAACCAGACGGTCCGGGAGGCCGACCGATTCGACTCGCTCACGTTCGCCGCCATCATCCGCGAGAACGGCGACGAGCGCGACCGCATCATCGTCCCGTCCGGCCAGACCGTCATCGAGCCGGGCGACGAGGTGGTCGTCATCGGCTCGCCCGACTCGACCCGCGAGTTCTCCTCGTCCATCGCGCCGGAGGAGGAGCGTCCCCGCGAGGTGGTCATCGTCGGGGGCGGCGAGATCGGCTATCAGGTCGCCCGCCTGCTGGAGGACCGCGGCTTCTCGCCGCGGCTCGTCGAGCGTGACGAGGAGCGGGCGCGCTGGCTCGCCGAGAACCTCCCGGGGACGACCGTGCTCCAGTCCGACGCCACCGACCGCGCGTTCCTCGACCGCGAGAACGTGGGGATGGCCGACGTGTTCATCGCCACGCTGGAGAACGACCAGCAGAACCTGCTGGCGACGCTGCTCGCGAAGCGCCTCGGCGCGGACCGGGCCGTCGCCATCGTCGACACGGGCGAGTTCGCCGACCTGTTCGAGGAGGTGGGGGTCGACGTGGCCGTCTCGCCGCGCGACGCCACCGCCGAGGAGATCACGCGGTTCACCCGCGCACGCCGCGCCGAGAACGTCTCCATCATCGACGGCGACCGGGCCGAGGTGATGGAGGTCGAGGTGGACACGGACTCGGCCTTCGCCGGCCGGCCCATCCGCGAGGTCGCCGCGGACCTGCCCGAGGGCGTCGTCGTGGGGGCCATCACCCGGAACGGGACGCTCATCACCCCGCGCGGTGACACGGTCATCGAGGTCGGCGACCACGTCGTCGTGTTCGTCGACAGTGACGCCGTCGAGGAAGTCAACGCGATGATATGAGGGTGGACTGGCGGACGGTCCTCGCGCTGGTGGGGACCGTCCTCCAGGCGCTGGCCGGGCCGCTGGTCCTCTCGGCGCTGGTCGCGTTCGGCTACGCCGAGTCACCCGTCCCGTTCCTCCTCCCAGCGGCGCTCGCGCTCGGCGTGGGGCTGGTGTTCGCGCGCCTGCCGAGTCGCGACATCGGCATCCGCGAGGCGTTCCTCGTCGTCGCGCTCGTCTGGCTGGCCGTCGGGACCGTCGGCGCGCTCCCCTTCCTGCTGGCCGGCACGGGCGTGTTCGCCAACCCGGTCGACGCCGCCTTCGAGTCGATGAGCGGCATCACCACCACGGGCGCGACGGTGGTCGTCGACTTCGACGCGCACGCTCGGTCGTTGCTGTTCTGGCGTGCCCTGCTCCAGTGGATGGGTGGGCTGGGCATCCTCGTCCTCGCGGTCGGTCTACTCTCCCAACTCGACGTCGGTGGCGCCCAGTTGATGGAGACGGAGACCCAGACCCAGGACGTCACGAAGCTCACCCCCCGCATCGAGGAGACGGCCCGGCTGCTGGGGAGCCTCTACCTCGGGCTGACGGCGCTACTGGTGGTCGTCCTCCTCGTACTGAACGTCGTCGGCCTCGGGCCGAACATGGACCCGTACAACGCCGTCACCCACGCGCTGACGACAGTGTCGACGGCGGGGTTCTCGCCCGAGCCGGCGAGCGCTGGGGCGTTCAGCCCGGTCGTCCAGTGGGTGCTCGTCGCGTTCATGCTCGTCGGGGCGACGAACTTCGTCCTGCTCTACGCCGTGACGCGGGGGCGGCCCCGTCGCCTGTTCCAGAGCGAGGAGTTCCGGTTCTACCTCGGCGTCCTCGCGGGTGGGAGCGCGCTCGTCGCGCTCGTCCTCGCCGTCGACGGGGAGTTCGGGAGCGTGGAGGCCACCGTCCGCCACGCCACGTTCCAGGTGGTGAGCATCGTGACGACGACGGGCTACGCGACGGTGGACTTCGACCTCTGGTCGCCCGCGGCGAAACACCTGCTGTTCCTCGGGATGTTCGTCGGCGGGATGGCCGGGTCGACGACGTGTTCGCTGAAGGCGTTCCGGTGGCTGGTCGTCGCCAAGACGCTCCGGCGTGACCTGTTCACCGAACTCCACCCCGAGGCCATACGGCCGGTCCGGGTCGGCGACCGTATCGTCGACGAGGGGACCGTCCGTGACGTGAACGCCTACGTGCTACTGGGGCTCGTGGGGTTCGCCCTACTGACCGTCGTCGTGGTGGTCCAGACCCGGGGGACGGGCGTCGGCGAGTTCGAGGCGATGGGCATCGCCGCCTCGACGTTCCTCAACATCGGGCCGGCGTTCGGCGCCGCCGGACCGTACGGGAGTTACGCGAGCCTGCCGACGACGACGAAGTGGGTGCTGGTGGTGCTGATGTGGGTGGGCCGTATCGAGATCGTCCCGGTGCTGGTCGTGCTGACCCCGGAGTTCTGGCGCTGAGACCGGCGACGGTGGCCACCGACCCTCGGTACGGTTCCTTCCCGGGCCGGAACGGTGGATTGATGCCACGCCCACGATTGGCACCTGACGTGTTACCGCTGCTCCCCGACGGCGGCACCCGTGGGCTCCGTGTCGACTGGCGGGCCTCCATGAGTCTCGTCGGGACGGTGCTGAAGTTCCTCGCCGTCCCGCTGCTCGTGCCGCTCGCGGTGGCGGTCTACTACGGTGCCGACGTCCCCACCTTCGTCGTGAGCGTCGTCCTGACGTTCGGCGTCGGGGTGGCGATGGAGCGGCTCGACCCCGACCCGGACATCGGCGCCCGCGAGGGGTTCCTGATGGTGGCCGCGACGTGGCTGTTCGTGAGTTTCATGGGCGCGGTCCCGTACCTGCTGGCGGCCCACGGCGTGCCGATGGTGTTCGAGGCCACCTCGCCGACCTCGACGCTCGGCGACCCGGTGAACGCGCTGTTCGAGTCGATGAGCGGCGTGACGACGACCGGGGCGACGGTGATGGGCGACATCTCGTTCGACACCCACTCGCACGCCATACTGCTCTGGCGACAGCTCAGCCAGTGGCTCGGCGGGATGGGTATCGTCGTCCTCGCGCTGGCCATCCTCCCCGAGCTGTCGGTCGGTGGTGCCCAGCTGATGGAGGCCGAGGCGCCCGGCGTCGGCATCGAGAAGCTCACTCCCCGTATCGCCGAGACCGCACGCGTCCTCTGGCTCATCTACTTCGGGCTGACGCTGCTCGAGATCGGCATCCTCTACGGGATGCACGTGGCCGGCCCGCTCGTCGGCTGGCCGGACCTCGCGCCGAACATGACGCTCTACAACGCCGTCGCGCACGGCCTGACGACGATGCCGACCGGTGGCTTCTCGCCCGAGGCCGAGTCCATCGCCGCGTTCTCCGGGGCGGTCCAGTGGGTCGTCATCCCGTTCATGTTCGCGGCAGGGACGAACTTCGCGCTGTTCTGGCGGGTGTTCAGCGGGAAACCGCGCAGGCTGTTCGAGGACGCCGAGTTCCGCGCCTACTTCGGCATCGTCGGCATCTTCACCGCTGTCCTCGCCGGGATGCTGTTCACCGGGATGGCGCCCGTGCTCGACCTCGGCGGCGTCACGCAGGGGAACTTCGAGAACTCGCTCCGACAGTCGGTGTTCCAGGTGCTCGCGATGGTGACGACGACGGGCTACGCCACCAGCGACTTCGCCCAGTGGGGGACCGCGGGGAAGTACTTCCTCCTGTTCGCCATGTTCGTCGGCGGCTCCGGTGGCTCGACCGGTGGAGGCCTCAAGATCATCCGCTGGATGGTCATCCTCAAGTCCGCCCGCCGCGAGCTGTTCACGACCGTCCACCCCGAGGCCGTCCGCCCCATCCGACTCGGCGGGCACGTCATCGACGAGTCGGCGGTCCGGGGTATCTACGCCTTCACCCTCATCTACTTCCTGCTGTTCGGCGTCTCGACCGTGTTCATCGTCGTCGCCGGGGGCACGGGGGACGAGACCCTCACCGTGCTCGAGGGGATGAGCGCGGCGGCCTCGACCATCGGCAACGTCGGGCCGGGGTTCGGTGACCTCGGACCGTTCGGCTCCTACCTCTGGTTCCCGGACGTCTCGAAGCTCCTGATGGTGTTCCTGATGTGGGTCGGCCGGCTGGAGATCATCCCGGTCCTCGTCCTGCTGACGGGCGGCTACTGGCGCTCGTAGGCCGTTCACGCCGTGAACGGTCGTCCAGAGTATGCCAGCCAACTGTTATGATTGCCGGCGCGAACTGGCGGCCACGACCGGACCTCCACGGAGACAGGAGTGTGGAGACGGGCGGGGATTCAGCCGGCGACGCGTGCCGTCCACGCCGCGTGGCTCCCCCACGAGACGAGCGACGGCACGCGCTACTTCAAGACGTTCTTGGGGCTGACGACCAGCGGGGCGTTCTACGAGGGGAACGCGGAGGGCCACCCGGAGCTGACCTGTCTCGAGACGCTGCGGGCCGTCAACCACGTGGTGCGCTCGTGGCTGGCGCCGAACCCGGAGACGACCATCGGGGACCAGCGCTGAGCCGTCATCGGAGGGTGGCCGCCCCGAACGGCGTGCGGAAGCGGTCACACCAGACGCCGACGCCCCGGTAGTCGGCGGGGTCGACGTCGCCCGGGATTCGCTGGAGGAACGTCCCCTCGACGGTCGACTCGCCGCCGTCGGCGCCACCGTCGACGAGGATGCGACGCCCCGCGGCGATCTCGGCGCCCGTGTCGGGGTCCTCGGCTGGCGTCAGGTAGACGAAGACGTCCGGCCCCTGCTCCTGGTCGTAGTCGACGAACCGGAGGTAGTGCTCGCCGTCGAGTTCGACCAGCTGGACGCGGCCGGAGACGTCGTGCCCGGCCTTCCCCTCGAAGCGACCCTCGGAGAGGACGACGGCCCCCTCGGGGAGCGGCGTGTCCACCGCCTGCGTCGACGCCTCGGCGGCGAAGAAGACGTCGAAGACGAACACGCCACCCACCACGGAGAGGGCGGCCACACCGAGTGCGACGACGGTCCGGTTCTGCATGCCACTCGGTGGCTCCCGGAGGCTAAAGCCGTTCTTCGAGGTCGGACTAGAATCTCGGCCGACTGCCCACCGAGTGTGTCACGAGTCGGAGCACACGGCCAGTCCGGTCCCGTCGGCTCCGCCCCTAGGAGAGGTCGTAGTGGACGGCGTCGTCCGACCCGCACGAAGGACAGGATACCGGGGGCGGCGAGAGCGTGGTGCCGCAGTCGCGGCACTCCACGTAGGGGTCGGACCGGCGGCCACCGAGGACGAGTCGCTGGACGAGTGTGTGCACGTGTACCGAACAGTCTACCCTCCGAGACATTGTTACCGACCGAGTGATCCGGTCACGTCGGGTGGATACCCGGGACGGGCCGACGCGGCGTCACCGCTCGGTCTGGTCGGCGCCCTCGCGCGTGGGGTCGTCGACGCCCTCGCCGCCGGGCCAGGTGACGTCGCCCCAGAAGTCAACGCCCATCCGCTGGGCCGCACGCGAGATCATGTGCGCCCCGGTCGGCGCGGTGAGGAACAGGAACAGGATGCCGACGAGCGAGACGAGACCGGCGCCCTGCGGGCCGAAGTGGACGAACCCGGCGAGGAAGACGCTCGCGGCGCCGAGCGTCGTCGCCTTCGAGGTGGCGTGCATCCGGTTGTAGACGTCCGGCAGTCGCAGGAGTCCGACGGCACCGACGCCGAGGAAGAACAGGCCGACGAGGACGAGCGCGATGGTCACAGCCGTGCGGACAGGGCCACCACCGGGCGTGGCGCCGCCACCGTCGGCGACCAGAGGGACGAGGAGGTCCATCATTCGATGATATCACCTTCCGTCACGTAGCGGGCGACGGTGATGGTGCTGATGAAGCCGATGATGGTCAGGACGAGCGCCACGTCGATGAAGAAGCCGCTGCCGGAGTCGATGGCGAACAGCACCGCGATGGCGACGACGGTGGTGCCGATGGTGTCGAGGGCGACCACGCGGTCGGGCGTCGTCGGCCCACGGATGACGCGGTAGCCCGCGAGCAGGGTCACGACGATGGCGCCGAGGATGCCGAACAGGACGACGTCGCCGAGCAGTCCCTCAGCGGCCATCGGACTCACCTCCCGTGTCGTCGGCGGGAGCGACCGTGCCCTCCTCGTCGGCGGCGGTCGCTCCAGCGACGGTGGCCCCGCCGTCGGTGGCCGCGTCGGGCTCGGGCGTCTCCGGGCCGGGGCGGCGCGGCACCTCCAGACTCGGGTCGCGCCCCTCGAACATGACGAGCGCGTAGTCCTCCCACCGGCGGATGGGCGCGAGGACGCTCTCGCGGTCCTTCGCGGAGATGGCGTGGACGTAGAGCGTGTTCGTCTCCGCGTCGTGGTCCATGGTGAGGGTGCCGGGCGTGAGGGTGATGGAGTTGGCGATAGTGGTGATGGCGACGTCGCTCTCGACGCGGAGGGGGACCGCGACCACCTCGGGGTCGATGGGGAGCGACGGGGCGAGCACGCGGTAGGCCACGTCGACGTTCGCGGTCAGGAGCTCCCAGAAGAACGTCACGAGGTACGCGAGCGCCGCCGGCACCACGCGGATGCTCTGGTCGACGGCAAGCTGGTCGGCGAAGTACCGCCGGATGGCGAACGCGACGGCGAGGCCGACGACGAGACCGATGAGGAACTCGCCGGCGACGTTCCGGAGCGTCGCATCGAGCGTCGGGCCGGCCTCCACGCCACGGACGAACAGCCAGAGGACGGCGAGGGCGAGCCCGGAGAGCGGCCACTTGCGGGTCACTCACCACCACCTCCGTGGCCGCCACTGCCGGTGTCGCTCGGGACGAACCGGTCGGGGTCCACGGCCTCGACGTAGGCGTCGACGTCGAGGGCGGCCTCGGCGGCGGCGTTCGCCGCCCCCACGAGCGGGTCGAAGCCGACGCCGAGGGCGACCACCGACACCGCCAGCACCACCGTCACGCCGACGAGGACGCCGTTCCGGGAGGCGCCGATGACGTAGTCCGTCGGCCGGCCCCAGAACGCCTGGTTCCACGCGCGCGTGACGTACGCGATGGTGAGGATGGCGCCGCCGAGCGCCACGGCGAGCCCGAGCGTCGACCCGGCCCGGCCGGCCACGTCGAAGACGAGGAACTTGCCGAAGAAGCCGGTCAGCGGCGGGATACCGACGAGGGCGAGCCCACCGACGAAGAAGGCCGCCGAGAGCACGCGGTCGTGTTCGCTCAGCCCGCCGAGTTTCGGCAGTTCGCACGTCCCCGTCGCCGTCCGCACCGCGCCGCTGACGAGGAAGAGGAGCGACTTGGCGAGGCCGTGGTTGACGGCGTAGACGAGCGCCGCGGCGACGCCGAGCGCCCGGAGGTCGGGCACCGTCGCGGCGACGGCGAGCGGCAGGACGACGAACCCGATCTGGCCGATGCTGGAGTAGGCCAGCAGACCGTCCATGTCGTCCTGCCAGACGGCACCGAAGCCGCCGAGGAAGATGCTGGCTGCGGCCATCACGAACAGGACGGGCCCGAAGAACGCGAGGAACCCCTGGCCACCGATACCGGGGAACGAGACGGGGACGGTGGCGGCCGCGAACACCATGAAGTAGAGGCGGACGATGGCGTAGATACCCACCTTCTTGACGACGCCGGCGAGCATCGCGGTGACGGGTGCCGGCGCCGCCCGGTAGGCCGCGGGCACCCAGAACTGGAACGGGACGATACCCGCCTTCAGCGCGAAGACGGTCAGCAGGACGGCCGAGAGCCCGAGGACGGGCGCGGGGTCGATGCCGAACGCGGCGGGGTCGGCGAGCCGGCGGGCCATGTCGGCCATGTTGAGCGTGCCGATCGTGGCGTAGAGCCCACCGATGGCGAGCAGCATCACCGCGCTCCCGAGCAGGTTGAGCACCGTGTAGAGCAGCGCCGCACGGGTCTGTGCCGGCCCGGAGTAGAACACGACGAGGACGTACGAGGACATCAGCATCACCTCGAACCAGACGAAGAGGTTGAAGATGTCGCCGGTGAGGAACGCGCCGGTGACGCCGACGACCATCAGGTGGTAGAGGGGGTGGTACGCGAGTCGCTGGTCGCGCTGGTCGACGAACTCGAGCGAGTAGACGAGCGCCGCCAGCGAGACGACGGCCGCCAGCCCCAGCATCAGCACCGAGAGCGCGTCGGCGACGAGCGTGATGCCGAACGGGGCGGCCCAGTCGGACACCTGGTAGACGAGTCGACCCTCCGCTGTGACGCGGACGGCGAGGAAGAGGACGGCCACGCCGTAGGCACCCGCACCGAGGAGCGAGACACCCTGCTGGGCACGGGGGTAGACGCGCGTTCCGAGCGCGAGGATAGCCGTCGAGAGCGCCACGAGCAGCGGGATGACCGGCGCCTGTGCGGCCAGCGTGCCCGCGAGGGACGCCTGCAGGGCGAGTTCAGTCATCGCTCACCTCCCGTGCGGTCTCCCCGTCGCCGACGCGTGGCGGCGCGTCGTCGTCGAGGAACGAGAGGCCACGCATGTCGATGGTCCCCTGCTCCTCGTAGACGCGGTAGGTCAGGACGAGCGCGAACGCCGTCGTCCCGAAGCCGATGACGATGGCGGTGAGGACGAGCGCCTGCACCAGCGGGTCGACCGTGCTCGCCGCGCCACCGCCGTGACCGAGGACGGGCGCCGTCCCCGCGCCGGTCGCGCCGAAGCCGACGGTGACGAGGTAGACGTTGGCCGACTGCGAGATGATGACGACACCCCAGACGACGCGGACCACGTCCCGTCGGAGGACGAGGAAGGTACCGACGGCGAACAGCGTGCCGAGCGCGAGGGCGAGGACGAACTCAGTCACGGCGACCACCCCGTGACAACCCCCACGCTCGCGGGGGCTCGCGTGGACTCGGTCATTCGGCACCCACCACCGCGAGGATCGTGAGGAGGGCCCCGACGACGACGAAGTAGACGCCCATGTCGAACATGAGCGCGCTCGCCACCTCGAGTTCCTCGTAGAGCGGGACGTGCTCGAGGAACACGACCCCCTGGGTGAGGAAGGGGAACCCGAGCAGTATCGAGCCGAGGCCACCCACCACAGCGATGGCGAGGCCGACGGTGAACGCTCGGGAGTAGGCCGCGGTCGGCCCCCGGAGGATGGCGATGGGGAAGCCGTCGGGGTGCCGGACGAGCGAGTCACCCACGCTGTCGATGCCGTAGATGACGTACAGCAGCGCGAACGCCGTCGCGGTCAGCACGCCCGCGATGAAGCCGCCACCCGGGAGGTTGTGTCCCTGCAACAGCAGGGCGACCGAGACGAGGACGATTATCGGGACGACCGTCCGGGTGACGGTCCGGGCGATGACGGTGGTGTCGCGCTCAGTCATCGCTGGCACCCCCGTTGTGTGCGCTGGCGGGCGCGTCGACCTCGCCCGCGGCCGTCTCGCTGTCGGGGCGGTCCTGTCCCCGCCCGCGCCCGCGCATGGCGACGAGGACGAGCACCGAGAGGGCGGCCATCGCCACGACGGAGATCTCGCCGAGCGTGTCGAACGCCCGGAAGTCGACGAGGATGACGTTCACCACGTTCCCTCCACCGCCGGCGTCGAAGAAGAACGGGCCGTGTTCGGCCGGGACCGGGGCGGTCTCGAGGAAGTAGCGGTAGATGGGGTCGTCCGGGCTGGCGCCGGTGGCGAGGAGGACGGTGAAGAACACCGCGACGCCGACGGTGCCCGCGACGAGGACGTCCTGGATCCCCTCGCGGCGCCCGATGTCGCCGTAGTACGCGGGCAGGCGGTCGAGGACGAGCAGGAAGATGACGAGCAACAGCGTCTCGATGACGAGCTGTGTCAGCGCGAGGTCGGGCGCGCTCGCGAGCACGTAGAAGACGGCGACCATGAACCCGAGGATGGAGAGGGTGAGCACGCCCGCGACGTGCGAGGGAGCGCCGACGACGGCGAACGCGCCGACGACGGCGACGAGGAGGACGAAGACGATGGGGAGTGCGACGTTGATGCCCTCGAAGGCGGGGAGCGCCGCGCCGGTGGCGACGTAGCCCGCGAGAGCGAGGCCCGCCACGGAGAGGAGGTAGGCCTGTGCGTAGGTGCGGAACAGGCCGGTCTGGACGTAGCGGTCGACGAGCGCACCGCCGCGCCCGAACGCGGCGACGGTCCGGTCGTAGTACCAGTCGGGGCTCGTGACCGGCACGGCCATCGCGCGGAGGACGGCGCCGTGGAGCAGGTCGTACTGGGTGTAGGCGGCCGCGCCGAGCACGATGGTCAGGAGACTCATCCCGAGGTACGGCGTCGGGTCGAGGAGTTTGACCAGCGAGAGTTCGAGCGCGTGTGCCTCGACGCCGGGCGGGAGCGCCGACTCGAAGGCGGACTGGACGATGGCGTCGATGGCCAACTGCGGGACGAGGCCGACGGCGAGTGCGATGGCCGCGAGGAGCGCGGGCGGGGCGAGCATCGCGACCGGGGGTCGGTGGACGTGCCCGAGCGCGTCGGGCTTCTCGCCGAAGAACAGCGAGAGGAACTTCATCGAGTAGAGGAAGGTGAACACGCTGCCGAAGACGGCGACGGCGGGGTAGAGCCAGAAGATGCCACCCTCGGCCTCGGCGACGTAGTAGGCCGTCTCGAACAGGAGTTCCTTCGACCAGAAGCCGTTGAACGGCGGGACGCCGGCCATCCCGAGCGCGGCGATGGCGGTGATGCCGGCGACGATGGGCATCTCCTCGCGTAATCCGCCGAGTTCGTCGATCATCCGCGTGCCGGCCTCGTGGGCGATGATGCCGGCGACGAGGAACAGCGTGGCCTTGAAGATGGCGTGGTTGAAGATGTGGAAGGCGCCGGTCTCGGCGCCGAGTTCGACGCCCGCCGCGCCGCCGAAGCCGAAGCCGGCGACGATGAGCGAGAGGTGCGACGCCGTCGAGTACGCGAGCAGTTCCTTGATGTCGGTCGCGCCGACGGCGAGGATGGCGGTGACGGTCATGGAGAACAACCCGAGCGTGGCGAAGACGAGCATCCAGTCCGGCGTCGGGAGTTCGGGCAGGAACAGCGGCCGGACCCGGCCGACGAGGTAGACGCCGGCCTTGACCATCGTCGCGCTGTGGAGGAACGCCGAGACGGGCGTGGGTGCGGCCATCGCGTTCGGGAGCCAGCCGTGGAACGGGACCTGTGCGGACTTGGTGATGGCGCCCATCCCCACCAGCAACATCGTCGGGACGAACAGGCCGGAGGCGGTCAGGGCTTCGCGCATCAGGTCGGCGTTGCCGATCATCGACTCCAGCATCACGGTCTCGCCGGTGAGGGTCACGGCCTCACCGCCGACGAGGGTGAAGGTGCGGCCGATCTCCGTACCGCCCGCGACGAACGCGAGCAGGAGGAACCCGACGAGCATGAACAGGCCGCCGGCGACGGTGATGAGCATCGACTTGCGGGCCGCATAGCCCGACTCCGGGTCGCGCTGGTGGTGGCCGATGAGCAGGAACGAGGTGACGGAGGTGAACTCCCAGAACATGAACAGGGCGACGAGGTCGGCCGCCAGCGCGACGCCCACCATCGACCCCATGAACGCGAGCAGCGTGGCGTAGTACTTCAGCAGTCCCTCCTCGCCGTGCATGTAGCCGGCGGAGTAGGTGAAGACGAGCACGCCGACGCCGCTGGCGAGGAAGGCGATGAGGAACGCGAGGCCGTCGAGGTAGAACGTGAGCGAGACGCCGAGTTCGGGGATCCACGGGACGTGGACGGCCCCCTCGACGCCGGCGACGAACTGGCTGGCGAGCAGGCCGAACGTGCCCAGCGCGACGGCCGCCGCGTAGTAGGCGGTCCGCTCGCCGAGGAGACGGTAGACGAGTGGCGTCAGCGCCGCCCCGACGAAGGGCAGCGCCAGCGCTCCGAGCACGACGAGGGGACTCGGTTGCACGGGCTATCCGACCCACGGGCGCGACTTAGGTGTTCTCAAAGCCGGTCGCCAACCCGCCGCCCAGGCTACCGTGTGAGTCCGTGCGCGCGAGGTGCCGAGCCGGTGTCGCGACCCCCTCCGACGCACCCCCATATAAACCCGCACCCTGAGGTGAGTGTGTAACAACCCATTTAGCCGGCCTCGACGGGGGTGAGCGGACCGGTGACCGACCGTTCGGCGTTCGAGAGGGTCGAACCCGGCACAGAGCGGCGATTCGGACATTCTGTACGCGCTCTGAAATCGCGTGAGAAAGTCTCAGAGACCGTTTTCGGACCTTAATGTAGACTTAGCACTGGCGTGGGGCGTCTGACGTTTGGTGAACTCCCCTCAACCTTTATGTGCTCGTCAGTGTACGTCGGAATTACGCGACCCGGGCAGAAGACGGCGGGCACCGGCGCGCTGGGCTGGCCTCAACCTCCCCGTGCGCCAGTACGGGTACCACTGTGGTGCGCGGTGTCATAATCCTGCCGGCCACGGAGCCCAACGGGCGCGGAAGGAAAACAATGGATATCAAGAACATCTTCACGGACGAGGACGCGGTGTCGCCGGTCATCGGCGTCATCCTGATGGTGGCCATCACCGTCATCCTCGCCGCCGTGATCGGCACATTCGTGCTCGGACTCGGTGACCAGGTACAGAACAACGCGCCGCAGGCGACTTTCAGCTTCGACTACAATAACTTCGATGGGTCAGATGGTAGTGTCGTCGTAACCCACGACGGCGGTGATACGTTCAACAGCGAAAACACGCAGTCGCTGACGGTGAACGCTGATGGAAGTGAAATTGGTGACTTCAATGTCGCTACCAACGACATATCGGCCGGCGACTCCGCAACCACGAGTGCTATTAGTGGCGGCACAGAGGTCCGCGTAATCTGGACCTCCGCCAACGGCGGTAACACTGCAACCGTCGCCTCTGGTACCACCCCGAGCTAAACAATGGATATCAAGAACATCTTCACGGACGAGGACGCGGTGTCGCCGGTCATCGGCGTCATCCTGATGGTCGCCATCACGGTGATTCTGGCGGCCGTTATCGGCACATTCGTGCTCGGTCTGGGTGACCAAGTGCAGAACAATGCGCCGCAGGCAACCTTCAGCTTCGATTACACCGAGGACGGATCCACCGCTGACTCCTACGAAGTCGTGGCTACCCACGACGGTGGCGACACGTTCACCAACGAGAACACGAACAGCCTTGTCGTTCAGGGGACGGACGATAGTTCGGCCACCATCAGCGAGGCCTTCGGGCTTTCCGGTGGCGTGAGCGCTGGCGATAGCGCTACGCTAAACGGCGCGGGTGACGGCACCGACGTCCGCATCATCTGGACCTCGGCCAACGGCGGCAACACCGCGACCGTCGCGTCCGGAACCGTCCCGAGCTAAATAGAGCCACTCTCGGCTCGTTTCTTCCGTTTATCACCCGCCGAGTGACGACTCCCCGTGCAGAAGTCACGATGCCTTTATCAGATGACTGACCAACGCTAATCCAATGCAAGCCGGTCGGCTCGCCGCGACACTCACCGTCGCCGTGGTCCTCGTCACGTCCCTCCTCTCCGGTCCGCTCGTCGGTGCGGCGGACCTCTCGCCCGCACCAGAGGTAGACGACTCGTTCGGCCCCGGACAGGGGTCGATGAACGTCACTGTCCACTCGGTGCCCGACGAAGCCAGACTCGTCCAGTCGGACTTCGGCGCAGGTGCGTACTTCCTCCGGCTGGACTCGGCCGACGTGACCCTCTCGAACGTGGTCGGCCAGCCAATCCTCGTCTACAAGCTCCGCGTCTCCGGACTCGTCTTCGTCAGTTCGCGCAACACCTTCGTCACGGAGGCCGACGAGGGACGGATGACCGTCCCCTTCGCCGAGGACACCGTCCAGCGCGAGCGGGTGAACGAGAGCGTGGAGGAGTACCCCGCCGAGATCGTCGTCGGTGTCCTCGCCAACGACGAGGAGCGAGTCGTCCACCGGACGAACGTCACCGTCGAGGTGAAGCGATGAGCACGCCGTCGCTCGACAGCGAGCAGTACGAGAGCACCCGCGAAGAGGTGACGGCGACGCTCAAGTCCGTGGGCCGAAGCCTGTTCGGCGACCGACTCGGGCTCACGCTGTTCCTCGCCAGTGTCCTCCTGTTCGCACTCTGGTGGGCCACCGCCGTCCGAATCAACGACAACTACACCATCGCCAACACGCTCGTCGCACTCCTCGACGGCCAGCTCCACCTCGAGAGCGCCCCCTACTTCCAGCACTTCTACGGCCCGGAGGACCGCTTCAACACGCCCGGGATGCACCTCGTCGACGGGAAGCTCTACGGCCGGAACTACGGCCAGCTGTTCTTCGCGCTCCCGTTCGCCGCCGCGTTCCGTGGCATCTTCACCGTCTTCGACCCGCGGCTCGCCGTCGCGGGGCTGTGGAGTCTCGGCCTGCTCGCGCTCGCCTACACGGTCGGCACGCAGGTCGAGCGCCCCGACCTGTTCACCGTCGCTGGCTCGGTGCTCGCACTGGCCGCGTTCGGACTGAACGTCGCACTGGCCACGGACCTCGACCCGACGAACGCGGCGCTGATGGGTCTCCAGCTCTCGACGATGGTCGCCGCGGCGTTCGTGGGCGTACTGGGCTACCGACTGGTCGCCGAACTCTACGACCGACGACTCGGGCTCGCCGCGGGCGTCACGCTCGTCCTCGCCTCGCCCGTCGCGTACTGGGCCGACCTCCCCAAGCGCCACACCGTGACCGCGCTGTTCGTGATGTGCGCGCTCTACACGCTGTATCGGTCGCGAACGGCCGACTCCGACACCGAGGCGTTCCGTTTCCGCGCGCTGAGTTACGTCTGGCCGGGGTTGATGGCGTGGACGCACGCACCCGAGGGGGCGCTGCTCCTCTTCGCCGTCGGCGTGGCGGACTTCGGGACGCGTGGACTCCGTGGCCTCGACGTGCGGCAGACCGCGATGCTCGGTGGCGTCGTGCTCTGCTCGCTGGTGCCGTTCCTCCTCACGAACTACGCCATCTCCGGCAATCCGGTGCTCCCGCCGCGATTCCTCCCGGACTACGGCCCGGCCGTCTCGTCGCTGGTGGGGACGAGCGCCGACGGCGCGGGCGGGGCTGGTGGGGCCGCCGCGGGCAACGCCGCGGCCACCGCCGCGGCGAGCAACGGCCCCGGTCTCTTCAGCATCGCACGCAGTGCCGCCTTCCGCGTCGCCGAGGGGTTGCTCCGGCCTCTCACCGACCCGACGTCCGTCTACCAGACGTTCGTCCGGAGCGGCTACATCGACGGCGTGAGCGTCAACAACGGCGCGCAGGCCATCGACCTCTCCGTGCTGGAGAGCATGCCGCTGCTCGGCGCGTTCGTCGCCGCCCCCGTCGTCGTGGGCCGGTACGTGCGGCGTTCGGGCACCAGTCTCCGCGCGTCCCTCGACCGACCCGTCGCCGTCCTCGACGTGTTCGCGCTCGTCTACACGCTCGGGATGCTCGCGCTCTACCTCCCGAGCCTCCCCATCCACGCACAGGTCACCGTCCGCTACCTCCACCCCATCTACGTCCTCGGGCTCTACGCCGTCGTCCGGTTGCCGGCGGTCCGCCGAATCGTCGCCGAGCGTGGCCGTCTCCTGACGTGGACGTTCCTCGCGAGCGTGTTCGTCGGTGGGCAGTTACTGCTCGCGGGCCTCGTCCTCGTCGACGCGAGCGTCGGCGAGTCCGCGCAGGCCCACGCGCTGTTGAACCTCGCGACGGCCGGGCTGGTCGCCGCTGTCGTCCTCGGTCTGACGGTGCTGGACAGCGACGACCCGCGGGCACTCGCGGCGGGGGCGATCTCGCTCGGGCTCGCCGCGGCGGCGACGGCAGCGTTCGTCCTCCTCTCGCGGCTGTATCACGTCACGAGCGGCGAGTTCCTGTTGCCGCTGGTGCCAGTGTTCTGACCATCCCGTCCCGTTCCATCAGGCTTTAGCACCGGCCACCCGCACCGGCGACATGGACCAACTCGTCGAGTCGCTGCGGAACACGCCCGTCATCCAGAAGGGAGAGTACCACTACTTCGTCCACCCCATCAGCGACGGGGTGCCGATGCTCGAGCCCTCGCTCCTGCGCGAGGTCGTCATCAAGATCATCCGGAAGGCCGACCTCGAGGACGTCGACAAGATCGTCACGCCACAGGCGATGGGCATCCACATCTCGACGGCCGTCTCGCTGATGACCGACATCCCGCTCGTCGTCATCCGCAAGCGCCAGTACGGGCTGGAGGGCGAGGTGGCGCTCTCGCAGGTCACCGGCTACTCGGAGTCCGAGATGTACGTCAACGACGTGAAGCCGGGCGACCGCGTGCTCGTCCTCGACGACGTGCTCTCGACCGGCGGCACCCTGAAGGCCATCACCGGCGCGCTCGACGAGGTCGGTGCCGAGGTCGTCGACGTCGTCGCCGTCATCAAGAAGGAGGGCGGCGAGAACGAACTCGAAGGGACCGACTACGAGGCCAAGACGCTCGTCAACATCCGCATGGACGGCGACGAAGTCGTCATCGTCGACGAGCAGGGCGACGGCTAGTCCGTCTCCCGACCGGGACTGGCACAGGCCAATGGCAGGCTGATACGTCCGCCGCGCGTCCGGTGGACCGATGGTGTCGTTCCTCCTCGTCTACGCGACCGGTGAAGGACAGACCACGAAAGTCGCGACGCGCATCGCCGACGCGCTCGCCGAGCGCGGCCACGAGACCACGACGGTCGAACTCGGCGGCGGGGGCGGGGCCGACGTCGACGTCGAGGCCCACGACGCGGTGCTCGTCGGTGCCTCCATCCACATGGGCAAGCACCAGAAGGCCGTCCGGCGGTTCGTCGAGTCACACCGGGAGGCGCTCGCCGGGAGACCGACGGCGTTCTTCCAGGTCTCGCTCTCCTCGGCCACCGACGAGGGCGCTGCCGAGGCCGCCGAGTACGCCGAGGAGCTGTTCGAGCGGACCGACTGGCACCCCGACCGCATCGGGCTCTTCGGCGGCGCCCTGCGCTTCTCCGAGTACGGCCTCCTCACCCGGTTCATGATGAAACGCATCGTGAAGGAGAACATGCCAGACGTGGACACCGGGACTGACACGGAGTTCACCGACTGGGCGGACGTGGACGCGTTCGCCAACGACGTCGCCGCGTTCGTCGAAGGCAGACTGGGTGTGGTGCCGCCGCGAGCCGACTGACCGAGTCCCGGCGGCGACCGCTCCTCGCGTCGACGGACACTCAGCAAACGCCGGACACAGCAGCCAGAGACCGCCACGGCGACGTTTCCAGTTTCGAGTCGGTGAATCGAAGTCCTGCAGCACCGAATCGGACACACAGAATCCGAGTTGAAACGGCTCGAGAGGCACAGAGAGTCCCTCTCCAGTCCGCTCCGACCACTGACACCCACAATATCTCCCGGAGTATCACTATCGTGAATGGCCGTGTCCGAGTGTCTCAGGCTCGCCAGCGCGTCGAAACGGAGCCCACGGGAGCTATCGATATCCGAGGGGGGTCACCGACCGTGCTCGTGCGTCAGGGAGTCGACGTCGCCCACCGAGACATGAAAGGGACGTTGACAGCCACGAGGTGTCCCCAGACGACCGGATTCGTACACTGCAAATCCGCGAGACAGGCCGCCCCGCATCGTTCACCCACCGCTCGGCACGGTGTCTCTCTCGGGGATTCAACTCGGTGTTCGAGGCTGGAGGCGACTGTAGACGGTTTATCTCGGCCGGAGCCGCTCTCGTTCGCCTGGAGCCGTGTGTCCACAGCCATCGTCCGAGCCTTTCGTTCACGTCTCCTCGCGGCTCATCGTGCGAATTCGTGGGGACACTCGGCTCTGCCGCCCGAATCCGAGTGTTCGTATCACCGGTGAGAACCACGGTTCAGCAACGAGCGTCCCAGCTCCAGAGCGGGAGATAGATATCGGTGGTCGGCTACGCAGCCGACTCATCGGCGGACTCCTCCTCGGACCCGACTGGGTAGGGGTGGAACGCCCCATTCGGATTCACCGTCCCCGATTTCAGGGCACACCGACGGGTGCCCGTCCGTGACGACGACTGTTGGCCGCCACGGACCGCTCGCATCGCGACGTTCTTCGCGGCGTTGTAATCCGCATTCGCACTCGCGCCGCACTCCAGACACCGGAACGTCGCTCTATCCCTCCGGTTGGACTGGTCGCAGTACCCACACTCGGCACACGTTCGTGAGGTTCCTCGCGGTGCGACGAAGACCACCTCGATTCCCTCGCTTTCGGCCTTGTACTCGACGAACCGGGCCAGCGCCGCGTACGCCCAGTAGTGCGAGAACTCGGCTCGGGAGACCAGACACTGGATGCTGGAGAGGTTCTCCAGCGCGATGATCGAACAGTCGTAGCGAGAAGCCTCGTCCACGATCGCCCGAGACACCTCGTGCAACCGATTCCGGATGTACCGGCGTTCCCGGCTCCCGAGACGCTCGACGATTAGGTGCGCAGCACGACTCCCGACCCGTTCGAGTGAACGCCGACGCTTCGCGTGCTCGCGACAGACGTGTGCCAATTCACGGCCCGAGAAGAACCGCGCCGTGCTCGTCACCGCGATATTCTCGACACCGAGGTCGACTCCGAGAACCGCTCCGTTCCCGGCAGTCTCCACCGTGCTCAGCGGCCGACGGAACCCGAGGTGGAGTCTGAGCTCTTCATCACGGAGTGACAGGGTACTCTCCGTCAGCGACCACGCCTCGTCCTCGAGGAACTGGTGCTGATACCCCTCCCCATCGCTCGGCAAGCACAGGTCACACCGGACTCGACCCTCGACCGTCGCGAGCGAGACCGTCCCGTCGTCGAACAGCGAGAGACACCGCGCATCGTACGTCAGCGTTGGCGCGCGGAAGCGTGGCTTGCTCGTCGGGAGCCCCTTCTCACGGCGATCCGCACACGTCTTCAGCGCGGACGCGACCTGTTTCGTCACGAGAATCGCGTGTTGACTGCCCAGGTCAGTCTGCTCTCGAATGGCGTCGTACGCCATCGACTGGATCGTCCGCGCATCGGTCGTGTGTGGCCACGCACACTCGGTCGCCAGTCGGCACGCCTCGTGCCAATCCGAGAGCGTCCGCTCCAGCAGCGCTCGGGCTTCCTCGCTCGCGCGCAGGCGCTTCACCGCCGTTCGGTACTCGTAGTCGGCCACGAGGCCTCGTGGCGCGTGCTGGTATTTGAACTCTCGCCGGAGCGGTCAAGATATCTAATTTGGGCCGAAACGTCACAGAGCAGGCTTTAGAGAGTTTGTTTCGGCAAAAGTAGCGGGAAGAAGATTTGAACTTCTGATCTCCGGGTTATGAGCCCGGCGGAATCTCCTGGCTATCCCATCCCGCTACCTCTTCGTAATCCGACGCGCCGTTTAAGGGTTGTGATGCGGTTCCCGTCCGGGAGTTCTCCCCGTGTCAGTTCGTCTCGTGGACGCGCCAGGTGACGAGCGACTCGGTGACGTAGTTGACGAGCATCCCGAGCCCGATGCCACAGAGCGAGGCCACCAGCAGCCAGAGGTCGACGCCGAACGCCGAGAGGTCGACGAACAGCGCCCGGTAGACGAACGAGAACACCACCAGCTGGACGGCGATGCCGGCGACGCGGACGAGGTTGGAGGTGAGCAGTCGTCGGAGTCGGCTCGTCCCCCCGCCGTCGGCGCTCCGGAACGTCCAGTTGTCGTTCAGCAGGAACATCACGACGATGGCCGTCTCGATACCGAGTGCCTTCGCCACCTCCGGGGCGAGGTGGGGGACGCCGAGGAAGCCCGCGAGTGTGGCGGCCAGCCCGAGTTCGGAGCTGAGCAGGAGGACGGCGTTGTCGCAGACGGCGCCGACGACGCCGACGGAGGCGAACTGGCCGAAGCGGACGACCGAGAGGAGCGACCGGAGCTGGTCGCCGATGGACTGGGTGCTCATCTCACTCGCGCTCCACGAGTGCCGTCTCCTCTCGCGCCCGCGTCGCCGGCGGCGGGGAGCGGTCACCGATGCGTTTCGCCCGGTGGCGGACGACGAACAGCGCCCGACCCATGTCGAGCGTCGTCCGCACGGGGTCGACAGTCGATTCGGGGGCGTCCTCCCACTCGATGGGGACCTCCCTGATGTCGAGGTCGAGCGCACCCGCCACCGCGAGCAGTTCGACGTCCCACGCGAACCCCGGCTCGTAGAGGTGCGGTCTGACCCGCTCCCACGCGGCCGTCGTGATGGCCTTGGCGCCACACTGGTAGTCGTAGAGCTTCGCCGCCAGCAGCCGGCGGGCGGTCCACGCGAAGGCGTCGCCGAGCCGCCGGCGAGCGAACGTCTGGTGGCTCAACACGCGTGCCTCGGGGTGACGACGGGAGCCGGCCGCGACGTCGGCGCCGTCGAACACCGCCTCGACGACGTGGGCGGCGTACTCCGCGGCGGTGCTACCGTCGGCGTCGACGAACAGGAGGTACTCCACGTCCGGCGCCAGCGCCTCGAAACCGGCGGTGATAGCGGCACCCTTGCCCCGGCGCTCGGGGGAGACGGACACCTCCGCGGGGAGGGACTCGAGCGCGTCGACCACGTCCGGGTCGGGGGCGTCGACCTCGATCCGGATGGTGGCGGGCGCCAACCGCTCGTCCAGCCCACGGACGTACGTCGAGAGCAACTCGACGTCCGGCTCGTAGGCCGGGACCACCACACCCAAGCTACCACTCATTGCTCACCTACACCGTGCGCCGGGAGAAAAGCCGTTCGCCTCGGCGAACGCGTTAGGGTAAGATTAGTCAATACTTCTGAGAGAAAACGGATACGGCGAACCGGTCGGACACTCGGCAGTCGGCGGGCGGACGCCGTCGGGCGGCAGACGCCAGGTGACGGCCACGAGAGAGGTCACAAGGGATATAGGGACCCGCTCCCGTCTTCGCGGTAATGGAGTACGGCCTCGTCGTCGTCTGGGCCGCGACGTACCTCGCGCTCGCACTCGCCGCCCTCCCGCTGTGTGGCGCACTGTTCCCTCGCTTCCCCGACCGTGGCGCCGCCTTCGCCCTGCCCGTCGCCCTCGCCGTCCTCGGCGTCGTGGGCTACCTCGTCGGTCACCTCGCCTTCGGGTGGCCCGCACTCGTCGCCGGGCTCGTCGTCCTCGTGGCCGGGTCGTACCTCGTCGGCGAGCGTGCCGACGCCGACCTCGACTACCGCGCGTTCGCCGAGTCGAGCGCCGTCTTCGTCCTCGCGTTCGTCCTCCTCGTCGCGGTGCGTGCCGTCGACCCTGCCGTCCACCCCATCGGCGGCGAGAAGTTCCTCGACTACGGCCTGCTGCGATCGCTCCTGCGGGCGCCGGTCCTCCCGCCCGAGGACATGTGGTTCGCCGGCGAGCCGGTGAAGTACTACTACGGCGGACACCTGATCACGGCGCTGCTGACCGATCTCACGTTCACCGCGCCGCGCTACGCCTACAACCTCGCGCTGGCGGGGTTCTACGCCACCGTCGTCACCGCCGCCTACGGGCTCGCCGGAGCCATCGCCGACGACTATGGCGTCTCGAACCGGCTGGCCGCCGGCCTCGGCGCGTTCTTCGTCGCGCTCGGAGCGAACCTCTACACCGCCGCTCAGACGCTCCTCTGGCTGCTCCCCGAGGGGCTCGCCGGGACCGTCGCGGGCGCCGTAGGCCTCCCGCAGTCGGCGCTCGCGTGGCGCCCCACCGAGTTCTCCTACTGGTCGGCGAGTCGCGTGATGTCCTCCGAGCCCGCGAATCCCGACGCCTTCGCGCTCATCACGGAGTTCCCCATCTTCGCGTGGCTCAACGGCGACCTCCACGCACACATGACGAGCACGGGGTTCCTCCTGCTCGTCGCGGCCATCTGTCTCGCCTACTGGCGGACCCCCGCCGAGGCGCTCATGCGCCGGCGACTGCTCGTCTTCGGCGCGGTGCCGCCGCTGGCGGGCCTCGTCGCGGTCGTCAACACCTGGTCGTTCCCGACGGTGCTGGGCGTGACGTGGCTCACGCTCGCGTTCGCACCCGCCACGCCGCTGTCGCTGTTGCCCCCACGGCTCGCCGACCTGGTGCCCGAGCCGGCCCGGGCGGACGGGAGCGGTGACTCCAGAGCGGACGGCGGGGTCGCGCTCACCGGCCGCCAGCTCCTCCGCGAGGAGCTCACCCGGACCGGCGGGGCGCTCGTCCTCGCCGCCGGCCTCGCCCTGCTGGGTCTGCTCTGGTCGCTCCCCTTCTGGCTCGGGACCGCCTCCGGCCGCTCCGTGGGCGTCGTCCCGGGCGTCAACCGGAGCGCGCTCGGCGGCCTCCTCCTCGTCCACGGTGGCTTCCTCCTCGTGTTCGTCCCCTACGTCGCCCGCCGCGGACTCGTGGCGGTCTCCCAGCCGTACCTCACGCTCGCGACCGTCGTGCTGTTCTCGCTGGCGGCGTGGTCGTTCGGCTTCGCCGGCCTCGCGCTGTTCGCCCCCCTGCTCGTCACCGGCTGGTATCTGCTGCGGACCCGGACCGACGCCGGCTTCGAGACGCTCCTGATGATCGGCGGACTTGGCATCGTCCTGCTCGTCGAGTTCCTCTACGTCGTCGAGGAGGCCGGCCCGGGTCGCCTCAACACCGTCTTCAAGACCTACGCACAGGTGTGGATGCTCTGGTCGGTCGCGGCGGGCGTGATGCTCGCGCGCCTCACCGCGGTCGGCCGTGACTCGCTCCCCGCGTTCGTCGGCCCGGACCGTTCGTGGCGCGTCGCGGGCGCCGTCCTCGCGGTGGTCCTCGTCTTCTCGACGGGCCTGTACGCCGGCTTCGCGCTCCCGCAGCACTTCGAGCGCGGCAGCGCCACCGCCAACGAGGTGGGCCCCACTCTCGACGCGGTCACGTTCGTCGGTATCCAGCACCCGCGCGAGGCCGAGGCCATCGGCTGGGTCGACTCGCTCTCCGGGACGCCCACCATCGTCACCGCCGCCCCCGGTGGCTACCGGTGGGACCCCTCGACCGGGAGAGGGGCGTCGGCTCCCGCCTCGCTGACCGGGGTGCCGACCGTCGCCGGGTGGTACCACGAGCGGGGCTACCGCGGCGGCGAGGTGTTCGCCGCGCGCGTCGACGACGTCGAGACCATCTACACCGGGTCGGAGGCCGAGCAGGCCGCCCTGCTCGCCGAGTACGACGTCCAGTACGTCTACGTCGGCCCGGCCGAGCGCAACCGCTACGGCTCCATCACCGTCACGGACAACGCGGGCGTCACGGTGGCCGAGTCGTTCGACGCGGTGACCATCTACCGCGTCGACCAGTCGGCGCTGGCGGGCTGAGGCGGACCGAGACCGGCACAGGGGCCCGCCGGGAGCCGACGGGGAGTAGAAACCTTCTAATGCGTTTGCCACACACCTGCGGGTATGGACACGTTCGCCCTGGCGACCGGTGACCTGTTCTCGCTGTTCGGGCCGGTCGATACGTATCTGGCGCCGTACATCACGTACGTGCTGCTCGGACTGCTCGTCGTGAACATGGTGTTCCGGGCCGTCGAGTACAACCAGCACGTCTCACAGGCCGAGGATGGGGGGGCCGACGCGCTCACCCGCAATGCCGGCCGCGTCGCCACCAACTTCCTCCTCGTGGTCGGGTCGTTCTACTACCTCACCGTGGAGCCGCACGGCGGGATGGTGTTCTCCGTGCTGTTCCTCGGCGTCTTCATCACCGACCTGTTCGAGTTCGAGTCCCGGAAGGTCGAAGCCCGCCGTGGCATCCCCATCGAGCGGCCGAAAGGCGCCATCGCCGCGTCGTTCCTCAGCCTGCTCTACATCGCCTACCAGACGCTGTTCTTCGTCATCGCGCCGGTCTGGAACGGAATCGTCTAACGCCACCACTGTTTCCTCGTCGGGTGCCCGCTTCGCGGGCACCGCTCCTCGCAGGAACTGGACGAAAACTGCGCCGCTCGCGGCGGGTGAGTGTCCTCGACGACACCGCACTGCCCCGCGACAGTCAGCTGCCTGCCCGGTCAGTCGAAGAATCCCAGACTCTCCTCGACGACGGCCAGCGTCAGACTCCCGTCGCGGCGAATCCGGAGTCGCTCGCCCGCCACCACCAGACCCGAGGATCGGCCGTCGGCAAGCAGTTCGACGGGTGTCTCGTCGCGTTCGACCCGGAGGCCGACGCTGTCCTCGTCGAGCACCCACGAGTCGACGTTCGTGGCGAACGGCGAGATGGGGATGACCGACACCACGCCCGTGCCGGGGGCGACGACCGCACCGTCGGCCGCGCGGGCGTACCCCTGTGACCCGGCCGGCGTGGCGACGACGACACCGTCCGCCCGGAAGCTCTGGACGCGCTCCGCACCACACCAGACGGTGTACTCCGAGATTCGGGCCGGTTCGTCCGTGACGAGCATCAGATCGAACAGGGCCACCGTCTCGCCGAGCGGCGTCACCGCACGGAGGAGCGGCCGCTCGACGGTGTCGAACGCGCCGCGCACGAGGTGGGTGACGGCGTCGACGCCGAGTGCCGGGACCGACCGGAGCGCCGCCCCCGCACCGAACGGGAGCACCGGCACGTCCACCCCGGCACGGACGAGGTCGACCACCGCGGGTTCGCCGGCCGCGACCACCACGTCCGGGTCACTCTCGAGGACCGACCGAGCCTCCCCCTGGACCGTCTCGACCCCGCGGTCGACGAGCGCGTCGACGACGGCCGGGTGCTCACCGGCCACGCCGACGACACCCGCGCCCTCCGACGGTCCGTCCATACTCGGCTCGTCGGACCGCCCCGGCAAAAGCCTGCGGGATACGCCGCTCGCCGGGGGGGCTCGGGCCGGTCGGCCGGCCGCCCTCAGACCTCCCGGTCGACGACGAAACGGGTGAACTCCGCGAGGCGGTCCGCGCCCGCCTCCGTCAGGTCGGCCTCGTCGAGGTGCGCCCGCGCGTCGGCCGCGAGGTCGGCCGCGAACTCGCGGGCGTACTCGACGGCACCGGCGTCCTGCAGGATCTCGATAGCCTCGAGGACCTCCGCGTCGGTGTTCGTCTCGGCCTGCAGGAGGGACTCCAGCCGGGCCGCGGTCTCCTCGTCGACGCGGTTGGCCGCGTGGATGACCAGCAACGTCTTCTTCCCCTCGCGGACGTCGTTGCCCAGCCCCTTGCCGAACTCGCCGCCGTGTTCCATCGCGTACTCCACGTCGAGGATGTCGTCGGCGATCTGGAACGCCACGGACATCGACTCGGCGTAGCGGGCGACCGCCTCCTCGCTCGCCTCGTTGTCGGTGACGGTGGCGGCGAGCCGGGCGACGATGCGGCCCAGACACCCGGTCTTGCAGGCACACATCTCGAGGTACTCCGACTCGGTCACCTCGACGGCGGTCTGGTTGTGCCAGACGATGTCCATCCCCTGGCCGAGGTGGGTCCGGTTCAGCTCGTGCATCAGCATCTCGTAGGCCGCGAGGCGGCGCTCGGCGGGGAGGTCGGCGGGGTTCCGCGTGACGACCTTCAGCGGCAGGAAGTACATCGCGTTGCCGGCGTTCAGCGCCACATCGGTACCGTAGACGTGGTGGAGCGCCTCGCCACCTCGACGCATCGTCGCGCCGTCCTCCACGTCGTCGACCACGATGGTCCCGTTGTGGAGTATCTCGGGGATGCAGGCGTACTCCAGGTACCGCTCGGGGTCGTCGTCGAACGCCTCGACGAGCATCAGGAACAGCACCGCTCGCCACCGCTTGCCGCCCCGGTCCAGCAGCTCCCAGATGGGGTCCGAGAGCGCCCGCTGGACCGCCTCGGCGTCGTACTCGTAGGTAGGGGCCCCGAAGAACTCCGCGAGGTACTCCGTGGTGACCTCCCGCGGGAGGAGCTCGGCTATCGTTGCGTCCACGGCGGGCCGCCACTCCGCGAGGGTCTCGCGCATATCTCGGCCAGCCACCCGGAAGGTAAAAAGGCTGTCTTGCACGTCCGGCGTGTGACTCGCCGGCAGACGCCCCACGGGCGGGGGACCCGGTTGCCCAACACCTATGCTGAGCGCGCCCGCCCTCACCGTATGACCGACCACGACTGGATCGCGGACACCTTCACGAGCGACACCGGCTGGAGCCACCTCGAGACGCTCGTCGACATCGGCGACCGGATGGCCGGGAGTCCGGGCGAGCGCGAGGCGGCCGAGGCCACCCGCGACGCACTCGACGCCGTGGGTGCCCGCGACGCCCACCTCGAGGAGTTCGACGTCCAGGGCTGGGTCCGAGGCGACTCCCGCATCGAGGCCGGCGACACCGAACAGGCGTGCATCGCGCTCCCGCGCTCGCCCGCCGGCGAGGTGACCGGCGAACTCGTCGACGTGGGCTACGGCCTCCCCGAGGACTTCGAGGACGCCGACCTCTCCGGGAAGGTGGTGATGGCCGCCTCGAACGTCCCCTCGTGGTACGACCGGTTCGTCCACCGCCGCGAGAAGTACTACTACGCCGTGCAGGCGGGCGCGGCGGCGTTCGTCTTCCACAACCACGTCGAGGGCTGTCTCGCGCCCACGGGCTCGGTGGGGACCGAGGACGCCCCCATCGGCGACGTGCCCGCCGTCGGCGTCTCGAAGGAGGTCGGCGCCCGCCTCCGCCGCCGCTTCGAGGACGACGAGGTGACCGTCGCCGTCGACTGCGAGGCGCCCGACGCCACCAGTCAGAACGTCCACGCCGACCTCGGGCCGGACACCGAGGAGTGCGTCCTCCTCACCAGCCACGTCGACGCCCACGACATCGCCGAGGGCGCGATGGACAACGGGGCGGGGACGGCCGTCGTCGTCGAGGTGGCGAAGGCGCTCGCGGCCCGCGAGGACGACCTCGACACGCGCGTCCACGTCCTCGTCTACGGTGCCGAGGAGGTCGGCCTCGTCGGCTCGCACCACGACGCCGACGTTCGCGACCACGGCTCGATCGAGGGCATCGTCAACAACGACGGCGTCGTCCGCGGGCGCACGCTCAAGCTCTACACCCACGGGTTCGACGGTCTCGAATCGGCCGCCGAGACGGTGGCAGAGCGGTTCGACCACCCCGTGAACACGACGCCCCGACTCGGGCCGCACTCGGACCACTGGCCCTACGTCCAGTGGGGCGTCCCGGGCATCCACGTGATGAGCGAGACGGGCGACGAAGGCCGTGGCTGGGGCCACACCCGCGCGGACACGCTCGACAAGCTCGAGTCGAGGGACCTCCGCGAGCAGGCCATCCTGCTGACGGAACTCACCGTCCACCTCGCCGATTCGGCGACGGCGGTCGAACACCGCGACCCCGAGTCCATCGCCGAGCAACTGGAGGCCGAGGACCTCGCGCCCGGGATGAAGGTGACCGGCGACTGGCCGTACTGAAGCCGCAAGACACACACGGGGGGCACCGATTGGTCCGCCCATGCGAGCCCTCCTCCTGCTCGTCTGTGGGTGCTGTCTGCTCGCCGGCTGTGGCGGCCTCGTGCCCCACGACGGGCCCGCCTCCCCGACCTCCGAACCGACGGTCACGCCCGCACCCGTCCCCGACGACAGCGCGCCCGTCGTGCTCCCCGGCGTCGGTGCGGACGGTCCGAACGAGACCGAGCGGTTCCGGGCGGTCAACCACGAGGCGTTCGAGAACACCTCGCTCCGGACCCGGACGGTCTTCCAGCTGGAGACCGTCGACGACGGGTCGCCGCTCGCGCGCGCCATCACCACCCGACGGGTCGAGAACTCGACGACGATGCGGTTCGAGTTCCAGCAGTACGCTCCCGACCTGGGCGAGTACGCACCGACCGACGTCTCCGTGTGGGTCGGTCCCGACGCGGCCTTCGAGCGGGTAGAACAGCACGGCGGGACCACCGTCACCCAGCGGCCGGCGAACCCGCGGGACGTGCGCCGCGTGGTCCGTCCCGACCCCGAGCCGCTCGTCGAGACGCTGGGCTCGACGACGCTCCGACGGGAGGACCGCTACACGGTCGACGGCGAGACGTGGTACGTCCTGACCGGCGAGCGTGACCGACTCCCGGCGTTCGTCGACCGGGTGGAGACGACCGAGAACCGCGACGTGACCCTCACCGCGAGGGTGGACGCCACCGGCGTCGTCCGTGCGTTCGTCATCGAGTGGCGCGGCGAGTTCCGGGACGAGGCGGTGTGTGGGACCTACGCGGTCCGCCTCCAGCAGGTGGGTGACGTCACGGCCCCGCGGCCGACGTGGGTCGAGCGTCTGCACGAAGCGACGCCGACACGGGACACCACCGCGCCGGGGACGCCGACACCCAGCTCGGCGCGGGACGGCCGTTAAGGTCACAGCGCCCCTCCAGGGCGGTATGGACAGCCAAGTCCACCTGCTCGACCGCGGACGCATCCAGGCCGACCTGAACTTCGTCCTCGACGGGAACGTGGTCGCCACCGCGAGCGACCCGAACCCGGACCTCGAGTACGGCGAGTTCGCGGTCTGGAACCTGCTGGTCGACCACCCCGAGGGGCTGGTGCTGTGGGACACCGGCTCGCACCCCGAGTCGGCAGAGGGCTACTGGCCCGCGCCGCTGTTCGAGGCGTTCGCGCACCACGACGCCGGCGAGCGCGACCTCGACACCGCCCTCTCCGAGCGCGGCTACGCGGTCGACGACGTCGACGCCGTCGTGATGAGCCACCTCCACCTCGACCACGCCGGTGGGCTCCACCGCTTCGCGGGGACAGACGTGCCCGTCTACGTACACGGCGAGGAACTCAAGTTCGCGTACTACTCGGCGAAGACAACCGAGGGGTCGGTCGCCTACTGGGCGCCGGACTTCGACCACGAGCTGAACTGGCAGGTCGTCCACGGCGACCGGACGCTGTTCGACGGGTTCGAGTTGCTCCACCTGCCGGGGCACACCCCCGGGCTGCTGGGCGCCGAGATCGAGACGGTCGACGGCCCCCTGCTCGTGGTCGGCGACGAGGCGTACATGGAGGCGAACTACGAGGCCGGCCAGTCGATGGCCTCCTCGCTGCTCTGGGACAACCGGGCGTGGTTCGACTCGCTCCAGCGGCTGCGCGAGCGCGAACGCCGGACGGGAGCGGACGTGCTCCTCGGACACGACCCGTCGATGCTGGAGCGCTACGGCGACGGCTGGCTCGCCTGAGCCCCCGAGCAGACTACGACGGTCGCCACTCGCCGTCGAAGCCGGCGAGCCCGCGGACCCTGACCTCCGGCGTCGACTCGGTCGACGCGGCCGTCGGCGTCGCCTCCGACCCGGTGGCCGGTCCGGGGTCGGCGTGCGCATCGCCAGCGGCGTCGGCCTCGACCCCATCGGCGTCCGGGGCGCGTAGGCCGACCTCTCCGTCGAACAGCTGGACGAACGTGCGGAAGGTCTGTTCCGTGTGCGACCCCTCGTCGATGGTGTAGAGCCCGACGCCCTCCGAGCGCCGGACGTGAGCGGTCAGCACGGAGAGGAAGCGGAACACGGGCGCCTCGTCGGCGTAGACGAGGAGCGTCGAGATGGAGTCGACGACCACCACCGGCGAGTCCGCGTCCGCGAGGAACCGCGAGACGGGCATGCTCACGCCGGTCAGGTCGGCGGGCGAGGAGACGGTGCTGACGGGACCGACGGGGTCGGTCCGTCCCGGCGAGCAGTCGACGACGGCGACGTGCCCGGCCGCGAGGAGTCGCTCCGGGAGCGACCGGGCACCGGACGTGGCGGTCACGACGAGGACGTCGCGGCCGGCAGTCGCGGCGGCCGTCGCCACGTCGACGACGAACGCCCGCTTGCCGACCAGCGGGCCGCCGGAGACGAGGAGGTTCTCACCCGTCGTGTCGGCGAGCGCCGCGCTCGTCGACTCACGGCCTGCCGCCCGTCCGCTAGCCTCACTCATGCCGCAATCTGTCACGACTCTCGGAGTGTCATCATATAGAACTTGTGACGAGGGCATCCGGACGTCTGACGCGAGCCTGGAGGCCGGGGCAGGCGTGACGGACGCGCCCGTTCAGGCCGGTGTCTCGCCGTCGCCGCCGGACTTCTCGGCCGGCGCCTCGGCCGCGGCGGGCTCCGTCGTCCCGGACTCGGGGGCGGCGGCGCCGCCGCCACCGTCGAACACCCGTGCCCAGACGACGAGCGTCGAGGGGAGCACGAGCAGCGACGAGACGAAGGCGTAGAACACCGAGAGCGCGGCCAGCAGGCCGAACTGGCCGATAGCCGGGAACACCGAGAGGACGAGCACGCCGATGCCGAACACCGTCGTCAGCATCGACCCCGCGAGCGCACCGCCCGTCCCTCGGACGGTCCGTTCGAGCGCGGTGAACAGGTCGTACTCGTGGTACTCGTCGGCGAACCGGTGGACGACGTGGACCGAGTAGTCGATCCCCAGGCCGATGGTCAGCCCGAGGATGGTCGCCGTGAACGCGTTGAACGAGATGCCGGCGAGTCGCATCGACCCGGCGACGAGCGCCACGGTGACGACGATGGGGAACAGGTTCGCCAGCCCCAGCGACGGGCGTCCCTCCAGCACCCAGTAGATGAACAGGAGGAACACGGCCGTCCCCGCGAGTGCGACGGCGAGGCTCGTCAGCGCCGACTGCAGGATGAGGTCGGAGATGGCCTGGAACACGACGGTCCCGCCGGTGGCGGTGGCCGCGAACCGGAAGTTCCCCTCCAGCTCCTGCGCGTCGGCGGTGGTCTCGGCCTGCGTGGCGTCCGCCTCGACGGAGTAGATGATCTGCGTCGAGCGGTAGTCCTCGGTCAGGTACTCCCGAGCCTCGCCGGCCGACGAGGAGGCGAACAGGTAGTCGTACACCTGTTCGAGGTTGTCGTCCGGGATGCCGTTCCCGTTCGCGTCGTTCCGCTGGACGAGGTCGCGGAACTCGGGGTCGCTCGCGGCCCGCTGTTCGATGACCGAGATGATGCCGGTCGCCTCCGCCTGCCCGTTCGACCGGACGAACGAGTCCGGCGGGTCCTCGCCGGCGCGATGGATGCTCTCCAGCGCGCTATCCTCGCGCAACGGCCCCTCGACGTACATGATGACCGAGGCCGACTGACTGACCGCGAACTTCTCTTCGAGGAAGTTCAGGTCACGGGTGACCGTGTACTCGCTGGGCTTGAACGGTTCGGGCAAGGACTGGAGGTACGCCGGGTTCTCCTCCGGCGGCAGGAAGTCCTCGTTCGTGAACGAGGTGTCGATGTCAGTGGCGTAGACGCCCGCACCGGCCGAGACGGCCAGCATCAGGAGGACGAACACGACCGGGGCGCGGCGGGCGATACCGACGCCGCCGGTGAGCGCCCGACCGAACGCCGACCCCTCCTGGCCCAGCGGCGTCTGGGAGAACGTCGGGATGGGGTACTTCTGTCGTGCCCGGTCCAGCGACACCTTCGCCGCCGGCAGGAACACCCCGAAGATGAGGAAGGTGAACACGATACCGACGCTCGCGACGATACCGAAGTCCGAGATGGGCGGCAGCGCCGAGGTGAGGTTCGCCGAGAACCCGATGACCGTCGTCCCCGTGACGATGAAGAACGCGACGAGCAACTGGTCGGTCGCGGTGGTCATCGAGTCGTCGATGTCGTAGCCGAGCACCCGCTCCTCGCGGTAGCGATTCACCGCGTGGATACCGAAGTCGATACCGACCGCCAGCAACAGTGGCGGCACCGCGATGAGGATCTGGTTGAACGGGATGCCCGCCAGCCCCATGAACCCGAACGTCCAGACGATGGTCATCAACAGACAGAACAGCCCCAGCAACAGGTCCATCAGGTCGCGGTAGGCGACCACGAGGAACAGGAAGATGAAGAACACCGCCGCGGGGATGACGATGATGAGCGAGTCGCCGATGACGTTGCCGAACTCCGCGGAGATGATCCCGTTCCCGAACACACGGATGTCGCCGTCGACGGTGCTCGTGATGTACTGCGCGCGCAACTGGATGGGCGTGAGCGGCGAGCTACCGCCCTGTCCGGCCGACTCGGAGACGCCACCGGGGAGTTCGTGCGTGACGACGCCGATGGTCGCCGAGGCGCTCGCTGCCTCACGGTTGTAGTCCCTCGAGACCAGCCCACGGATGCCGCCGCGGTCGTCGGCCTGCCGGACCGCCCGGTCGATCTGGCCGGGCGTGGCCCGCTCGATGGCGGCGATCTGCTGTTCGAGCGTCGTCGCCGACGGGTCGAGCGTCCGAGCGACGATGCTGGCGACGCCGGAGGTGGAGTCGACCCGCAGCCCGTCGGCGTCCTGCAACCGCTGCTGGACCTCCAGCATCCGCAACATCTCGCGTTGCGAGAGGACGTTCTGGCCCGTCTGGATGAGCTGTGTGCTGCCGGTGTCGGTGCTGAACGACGGCCCGAACTCGCGCTGGACGTCCTCGAACGCGCGCTGGGCGGGGACGTCCTGGGTGAACCCCTCGGTCCCGGCGTCGGTCGAGACGTTCGCCAGCCCCCCCGCGAAGATCGCCGTCAGGACGAGGAAGACGACGACGATTCGCTTGGGATGGTTGACGATCTGGTCGTCCGCCGCGTCGATGAACCGCTGGTAGTCGACAGGCCCGGCCATCTACGGACGCCGTCCTCGGACGGCGAACGCGACACCACCGAGGAGCAGGACGGCCGCACCGATGCCGAGGCCACCCACGCCGAACGGGACCGTCGAGAGGATGCCGCCACCCTCGCGGGCGGTCACCGAGACGGGGATCTGGTAGGTGTCCGAGAGCTTCGTGTCACCGTCGGGTTCGGTGTACTGGAAGTCCATCGAGACGGGGTAGTCCTTCGCGGTGGCCGATCCCGCGGCCGAGATGGAGAACACCAGCGTGCGACTCTCGCCCGCTGGGATGCTGTCGACGAACGCCTCGTCGTCGTCGACGGTGATGGGCGAGTCGGCGAACAACTTCGCCGTCACGTCGGTGAGCTCCTGCTCGCCGTTGTTCGTCACCGTGATCTCCATCGTGGTCGAACTCCCGGCCTGGACGCTGACGTTCGAGTCGACGTCGAACACCTGGCGCTTCGGCCCGATCTCGTGGCGGGCGTACAGCGGGTCGGACTCGCGGGCTTCACCGTCCCCGTCGTCGTACTGCAGGCGGTAGGTGAACTGCCGGGGACCGTCGCGGGCCTCGGAGGACACCTCGACCGCGTACTCGAACGGGACGGACTCGCCGGGCGCGAGGTCACCGACCGCGTACTCCGTCTCGGGCGTGTCCACGTTCGCGCTCACGGGCTGGAGTACCAGCACCGCGTTCTCGATCTCGCTGGGACCGTCGTTGACGAGTTCACCCGAGAGCGTGCCCTCGTCACCGACACGGAGCGTCGCGTCCGTGTTCGCGAGCGAGAACGACTGCTCGGGCGCGGGCGTCACCCCGACGGTGACGGCCGCCGACTGCGCGTCGGTGCCGTCGGCGTCCTCGTAGGCGACCGTCGTGTCGACCGTGTAGGTCCGGTTCTCGGCCGTCGGCGCGAACGTGGCCTCGACGGTCACCTCGCGCGACTCGCCGGGGGCCCACTCCCCGACGAACGAGGAGGCCGACGGCGACCCGCCGAACGTCAGCCCGGCGTTGCTCGACTGCAGCGAGACGGTGGCGTCCGAGAGGGCCCGCTCGCCGGTGTTCGTCATCGTGAGCGTGAGCCGGCCACTGTCACCGGCGCTGGCGGTCACGTCGGTCACCTCGGCGGCGAACGTCTGCTCCGGGGCCGGGACGACGGAGAGCGTCACGGGGGCCGCGCTGGCGGTGCGCCCGTCCGGGCCGGTGTACGACACCGTCGCGTCGACGGTGAAACTGCGGTTCTCTGCGCTGGGTGCGAACGTGGACTCGACGGTCACCTCGCGTGACTCGCCCGGCGCCCACTCCCCGACGAACGAGGAGGCCGACGGCGACCCGCCGAACGTCAGCGCGGCGTTGTTCGACTGGAACGCGACCGAGGCGTCCTGCAGGGTTCGGTCGGCGGTGTTCGTCAACTCGACGGTGAGCCGGCCGGTGTCGCCCGGCGCGGCCGTCGTCGAGACGGTACGGGTGGTGAACGTCTGCTCGGCGGCCGGGACGACCCCGAGCGAGAGCGTCTCCTCCTGCGGGACGCCGTCGCCGTCCTCGTAGGAGACGGTGCCGGCGAGCGCGAGCGGGCGGCGCTCGGCGTCGCCACCGACGCGGGCGGCGAACGTGAAGTTCCGCACCTCGCCGGCTTCCCACTCGCCGACGTAGGACTCGGCGCTGGGCGACCCGCCGAACGTCAGGTCGCTGTTCTTCGACTGGAGGGCGAACGAGGCGTCCGAGGCGGCCTCGTTCCCGGTGTTCTCCACGGCGACGACGACCTCGCCGGTGCCGCCGACGGGCGCGTCGGTCTCCGAGGAGACCACCTCGAACGTCGCCTGCTCGGTGACGCGGATGGTCACGTCGATGGTCTCGGTGACGGTCTCCTGAGACTGGACACGGTTGGGTGGGTCACCGGCGATCTGGTTCGTGTACGAGTAGGAGACCTCGACCGGCACGTCGTAGGTGCCCGGCTTCGCGTCCGCGTCGACGTGGATGTCGAACTGGGCGGGCACGGGCGCCTGCGTGCCGACCGAGCCGACGGCCACCTCGCTGGTCTGCACCTCGATCGGCGCGTCACCCGCGGACATCTCTAACGTCGTGCCACGCGCGGTGGTGACGACGCTGCGCTCCGTGGGGATGGTCTGTTCGACGAGGTCGGCCTCGCCGCTGTTGACCACGTTGACGGTGAGCGTCGTCGACTCACCGGGGGTCACCCGGTTGTCCGACAGCACCAGCGAGATGTCCGGTTCCCCGCGCGTGATGGCGGCGGCGGGCGTCGGGACGACGAGCATCGCGACCAGCAACAGGACGGCGACGGTCCGGAGCTTCATGCGGCGGTCACCCGTGGGTCGACGGTGAAGGGCATCGTACCCCCACTCACTCGGGGGACCAGTATAAGCCCCGGTGCACTCCGGCCCGGTTCATCGGCGTTCCCCCTGCCCCCCCACCGTGTCGGGATGACGGTCGGCGGGCCCGCTCGGCCCCCGACCGAACGAACGTTCGGTAATCACGGCTGAACGAACGTTCGGTAGGGTTATGTACTTTCCGACCTGTCAGTACGACAGGAATCCGACGCGACCGTGTCGGCCCGGCCACATGAGAGAGGACCAACCCTTCGACGACGAACCCGCCACGACCGAGGAGCGCATCATGCACGCGACCTACGAGATGCTCGGTCGGCACGGGTACGCGGGCCTCTCGATCGGGCGGATCGCCGAGGCGGCCGACCTCAGCAAGTCGTCGGTCTATCACTTCTACGACGACAAGGAGGACCTGCTGGTGGCGTTCCTCGACGGGATGCTCGAGTGGTTCCGGGGGCAGTTCGCCCAGGATCCCGAGGAGGATCCGGTGACGGCGTTACGCGAACAGGCCCGGAGCGTCGTCACCGGCGTCCCGCCGGGCGCACCGGCCCCCGTCGACGAGGACGGCGTCCCGTTCGGCCCGTTCGTCGAGCTCCGGGCGCAGGCCATCACGGACCCGGCGTTCCGCGAGCGGTTCACGCGCATCGACGCGCTGTTCCGACAGGAACTCGCGGAGGTCGTCGCCCGCGGCATCGAGGACGGCGTCTTCCGCGAGGTCGACCCGGACCGGACGGCCGAACTCCTGTTGACGCTGTTCATGGGGGTCGTCCTCCGGCGCTCGACGGCCGACGGGCTCGACACGGACGGTCTGACGGCCGAGCTGGAGCGACTGTTCGAGACGTACCTGTACGCCCCGGACGCTCAGTAGGACTCGACCAGCCCGTAGGAGGTGTTGAGGTAGTCGATGATCCAGTCGACGGTGTCGGGGTCGTACGTCCAGAAGCCGTAGAACGTGCGCGGTTCGCGCTCCTCGGCGAGCAGCGCACACTTGTTCACGTCGACGCCGCCGCCGTCGTAGACGACGAACCACGAGGTCTCGATCTCGCTCGAGCGCTCGACGTGGATGGTGAGGTCGGTGTCGTGGCGGGGGACCTCGGCGTCCGGGTACGCGTAGGCGTGGACGTCGAGGCGTTCCTTCTCCGCCAGCCGCTTGTAGACGTCCATCTGGTCGTCGAGGATAGAGAGCATCTGGAAGCCGGCGTGGAGCTGGCCCTTGCCGAGCCGCCACGCGCGGTCTTCGATCTCACGGGAGGCCGCCACCATCTGCCCCGTGTCGTAGGACGTGAACATCGTCTCGTCCAGGTGGTCGAGGATGGGGCGGTACGAGCCCTCCTCGAACTCGGGGTCGTTGGGGTCGGCCTGCGAGAGGATATCGTCGATGCTCGCGGCCGTGACGAACTGGTCGTCCGCCTCGGGCGTGTCCTTCGAGAGCACCGCGAACCCACCAGGGCGTCCTGACTCCGTCCGCTCGTGTTCGACTGTGAGGTTTCTGTCGTGGAACCGCTCGCGGACCGCGGCGACGGTCTCCTCGTCGGCGTTGAAGACGGTGAGCGTCTTCTCGTGGCTCTCGACGCCGGCGATGAGTTCGGTCAGAGACATCCCTGTTCAGTCGAACCGTCGATACTCACCTTTATAGTTCCTGCGGCGGCGTGGTCCAACATTCGGTCGCCAGACGGAGGTCAGAGACCCCGAGGCGTCCGTCCCGTCCCCCCGACGCCGGGGCCCGCTCGCTGGGCACGGCGAGATAGGGTCGCCGGCCCACCCGCCGTATTAATACACATACTTCACGATTAATGTCTGCTATAGACTAGCAAACTCTTTAGTCTGCCCGCCGCCTCCCTCCGATTATGCTCAGTGCGGGTGACAGCAGATGACCGACGAGGAACTCGTCTGGCGTATCGCCGGGGGGTCCGGCGACGGCATCGATTCGACGAGTCAGAACTTCGCCAAGGCGCTGATGCGTTCCGGGCTGGACGTGTTCACGCACCGTCACTACCCCTCGCGCATCCGCGGTGGCCACACCTACGTGGAGGTACGCGCGGCGGGCGAGGACGTCGCCTCACGCGGCGACGGCTTCAACTTCCTGCTCGCGCTCGGTGACTCGTTCGCCCGGAACGAGCGCGAGGGCGCCATCTACGGCGACGAACGCGCCAAGCCGCTCTACGAGAACCTCGACGAACTCCGCGAGGGCGGGGTCGTCGTCTACGACGAGGGCCTCCTCTCTGCGGACGACGCCGAGGACTTCGAAGCGCGCGCCGAGGAGAACGACTGGCACGTCTACCCCGTCGACCTCCGTGGGATGGCTCGCGAGCGCGGGCGCGAGGTGATGCGCAACACCGCCGGTGTCGGCGTGACCGCTGCGCTGCTCGAGTACGACCTCGACGCCGTCGAGGACCTCATGCGAGGCCGGATGTCCGGCGACGTCCTCGAGGCCAACCTCGACATCCTCGAGTCGGCCTACGAGGCCGCCACGGAGTTCGAGTTCACGCACGACCTCCGGATGCCGACCGGCGAGCACGACGAGGAGCAGGTACTCGTCAGCGGGTCGAACACCATCACCTTCGGCGCCATCGACTCCGGCTGTCGGTTCATCGCCGGCTACCCGATGACCCCGTGGACGGAGGTGTTCACGCTGATGAGCCAGTACCTCCCCGACATGGGCGGTATCTCCGAGCAGGTCGAGGACGAGATCGCCGCGGCGGCGCTCGCCCTCGGGGCCTCCCACGCCGGCGTCAAGGCGATGTCCGGCTCCTCGGGCGGCGGGTTCGCGCTGATGTCCGAGCCCCTCGGCCTCGCCGAGATGACCGAGACGCCCATCGTCCTGCTGGAGTCGATGCGGGCCGGGCCCTCCACGGGGCTGCCCACGAAACCCGAGCAGGCCGACCTCGAACACGTCCTCTACACGAGTCAGGGCGACTCGAACCGCGTCGTCTTCGCGCCTGGCGACGCGATGGAGGCCTACGAGCAGACCCGCGACGCGTTCCACTTCGCCTACGAGTACGGGATGCCCGCCATCGTCGTCTACGACCAGAAGCTCTCGGGCGAGCTAAAGAACGTCCCCGCGTCGTTCTTCGACCGCGACCCCGACCCGTCGCTCGGGGCGACGCTCACGGAAGACGAGATCGCCGAGGCCGCCCACCACCACTCCGGGAAGTTCGAGCGCTACACCCACGACTCGGAGACCGGCGCGGCCCCGCGCTCGGTGCCCGGCCAGCGGGGCGGGCGCTACCTCGCCTCGGGGAACGAACACCACCCGACCGGCCACATCAGCGAGGACCCACACAACCGGGTCACCCAGATGGACCGCCGGATGCGGAAACTGACGTCCGTGCGTGCCGAACTCGACGAGCGCGACCACGAGGCGTCGAACCAGACCTACCACGGCCCCGACGACGCCGAGTACGGCATCGTCACGTGGGGGTCCAACCAGGGGACCGTCCGAGAGGCCGTCGACCGGCTGAACGACGCCGGCCACTCGGTGAAGATGCTCTCGGTGTCGGACCTCGCGCCGTTCCCCGCGACGGAGGTGACCGAGTTCCTCGAGTCGGTCGAGAGCGCCCTCGTCGTCGAGATGAACGCGAGCGGGCAGTTCAAGCGGCTCATGCAGGGCGAACTCGGTCGCTTCGGCGAGCTGCTGACGAGCTTCCTGAAGTACAACGGCGAACCGTTCGAACCTCGCGAGATCGTCGAGGGGTTCGAGTCGATGGCGAACGGCGAGGACGTCCACGGGGACGACACCCGCCTCGTGCGGGCGGCAGGTGACTGACAATGAGTGTATTCAGTGCGATCGGCGAGGAACGTGAGGTCGACCAGAACGAGTACACGCCCGGCATCGAGCCACAGGCGACGTGGTGTCCGGGCTGCGGTGACTTCGGCGTCCTGAAGGCGCTGAAGGGGGCGATGGCCGAGCTCGGCCGCGACCCCGAGGAGGTCCTGCTGGTGACCGGCATCGGCTGCTCGGGCAAACTGTCGTCGTACTTCGAGAGCTACGGCTTCCACTCCATCCACGGCCGCTCGCTGCCGGTCGCGCGGGCCGCCAAGCTCGCGAACCCCGGCCTCGAGGTCGTGGCCGCGGGCGGCGACGGCGACGGCTACGGCATCGGCGGCAACCACTTCGTCCACACCGCCCGGGAGAACCACGACCTGACCTACATCGTCTTCAACAACGAGATATTCGGGTTGACGAAGGGCCAGACCTCCCCGACGAGTCCGAAGGGCCACAAGTCCAAGACCCAGCCCCACGGCTCGGCCAAGGACCCCATCCGGCCGCTCTCGATGGCGCTCACCGGCGGGGCCTCCTACGTCGCCCGGACGGCGGCGGTCAACCCCAACCAGGCACAGGAGATCCTCGTCGAGGCCATCCAGCACGACGGGTTCTCCCACGTCGACTTCCTCACCCAGTGTCCGACGTGGAACAAGGACGCCAAGCAGTACGTCCCCTACGTCGACATCCAGCAGAACGAGGAGTACGACTTCGACATCACGGACCGCAAGCAGGCGGCCGAGGCGATGTACGAGGCCGAGGGCGCACTCTACGACGGGACCGTCCTGACGGGACGGTTCTACCACGACGAGAACCGCCACTCCTACGGCGACGAGAAGCGCTCGGTCGGTGAGATGCCGGAGACGCCGCTGGCGGAGCGCTACTTCGACGAGGAGTACGAGTGGGAGCGGAGCTACGACCTGCTCGGCCCGCACAAGTAGCCCACGGTCCCGACCGCGGCTTCTTTCGACCTGTCCGACGGCACCGAGCGGTGTGCGAGTCGCGGCACACACGAGCCAGCACCGCACGGCGAAGCGGTCGTCCCTTCCCTCCCCCGCCGGGAGCGGCCTCCCTTGCCCGTCCCGAAAGCACCATGGCCGACGCGCCGCTCCGTTCGACTAACGAATGCCACGGGTCACGGTGTCCGCGGGCGCGCGGGTCCACGCGGGGTTCTCGAACCTCTCGCTGGCGCGCGAGCGCCTCTACGGCGGTGTCGGCTTCGCCCTCGCGGAGCCACGCGTGACCGTCACCGCGACCCCCGCGGAGTCGGTCGACGCCGACGCCCCCTTCGCCACCTACGCCGAGCGTGCCTGCGACTGCCTCGGGGTCGCCGGTGCCGACGTGACCGTCGCGGAGCGACTGCCGCGACACGTCGGCCTCGGCTCCGGGACCCAGTCGGCGCTCGCCACCTACGCCGCCATCGCGGCGGCGCACGGACGCACCCCCCGACCGCGCGCGCACGCCCCAGCGCTCGGACGGGGCGGCCGCTCGGGCGTCGGCGTCGCAGCGTTCGAAGCCGGCGGCTTCGTCCTCGACGCCGGCCACCCGACGGAGCGGTTCACCACCGACCCGCCCGCGACGGGCGAGTGGCGCGTCCCCGCCGTCTCCGCCCGGCACGACCTGCCCGAGACGTGGCGGGTCGTCCTCGCGCTCCCCGAAGCCGACCCCGGCCGCCACGGCGAGGCCGAGGACGAGAGCATGCGCGCGGTGATAGAGCGGGCCGACCCGACCGTGGCCGGGGAACTCGCGTCGCTACTCGTCGGCCGCCTCCTCCCCGCGGCCGCGGAGGGCCGACTCGACGCCTTCGGCGACGCGCTCGCGGCGTTCGGCCGCCTCAACGGCGCGTGGTACGCCGACGTGCAGGGCGGGGTCTACCGCCCGCCGGCCGGCCGGCTCGTCGAGACGCTCGCGGACTCGCCCGCCGTCGTCGGCGCCGGCCAGTCCTCGTGGGGGCCCGCGGTCTGGGCGCTCACCGACGCCGAGCGGGTCGACGCGGCCCGCGGCGCCGCCGCGGACGCCCTCGCCGACCTCGACGCCCCGGGCCGCGTCCTCGTCACCCGGCCCACGAACGAGGGGGCACACGTCGACGAAGCGACTGGATCGGGGACCGCTCAGCGCGACTTGTAGTCCCGCTGTTCGACGTCGACCGTCTCGTAGCCGGCCGCCTCCCACGCCGTGAACCCCCCGTCGAGGTGCGCGACGTCTCCGTAGCCCATCTCCTGCAGTCGTTTCGCCGCCAGCGCCGAGCGGCCCCCTTCGTTGCAGTAGAGCACGTAGCGGCGCTCGGGGTGGAAGTACTCCTTGTAGTAGACAGTGTCCGGGTCGGCCCAGAACTCCAGCATCCCGCGGGGCGCGTGGTGCACGTCCGGGATGGACCCCTCGATCCACACCTCGCGGATGTCGCGGACGTCGAGGACGACGAACGCCTCGTCGTCGCCCCGTTCGTCCAGCTCGGCCCGGAGGTCCTCGACCGTGAGGACCTCGACGTGTTCCTCGGCTCGCTCGGCCATCGTCCACGCCCGCACGTCCGGTTCCAGTTCGAAGTCGGCCATGGCGCCTCTGGTCCCCCCCGGCACAAGAAGCTTCGCCGCGAGAGTGAAGTACGGCGCCGCGGTACTGGAGACGATGACGGACCACGACGGCGTCGAGGCACGCTCGGTCGGCGGCCACCCCGTCAACGGTGTCGCCGTCGGCCCCGAGACCCGGTGTGCCCACTGGGCCAGCGACCGTGACGTCGTCGCCATCCGCGCACCGTGCTGTGGGGTCTACTACCCCTGTGTGGCCTGTCACGAGGCGCTCGCTGACCACCCGCTCTCGCCCATCCCCGAGGCCGAGTTCGACGACCCCGGCGTCCTCTGCGGGGTCTGCGGGACGGCCCTCACGGTCCGGGCGTACCTCGACGCGGAGCAAGCCTGTCCGGTCTGCGACGCGGCGTTCAATCCGGGCTGTGCGACCCACTACGACCGCTACTTCGAGGGGTTCTGAGTCGGACCGGTGGCGACACCCGAACTGGGTCGGTACCGTCGAGCGCGTCGACCGATGCCTTATCACCCGAGAGGTCACACCTCCGGACAGATGACGAGACAGGGGGTGGACCTGACGGCCGTCCCGGGCGTCGACGACGCACGGGCGGCCGGACTGCGGGCCGCCGGGTTCGAGACGGTGTACGACGTGGCCGACGCGGACGGGTCGGCACTCGAACGCGCCGACGGCGTCGAGGCGTGGCTGGTCCCCGGTCTCAGACAGGCCGCGAAGGAACGCCGTGGCGACCTCGACACGGTGTTCGTGGCCGTCGCGGCCGAGACGCGGGCGACCCGCGACGAGGTGTTCGACGCCTTCGCCGCGTTCGCCGCCGACCCCGGTCCGTTCGCCACGAAGGTGCAGGCCCTCCACGCCCGCTTCGGCGAGGTCGGCAGTTCCATCTTCGACCTCGAGACGCGTGAGACCACCCTCGACGCGCTCTACCCGTTCTTCCGCGCCGGGTTCGAGCGCGTCGAGGACGTGGCCGACGCCTCGGTGGCGGAGCTGGCCGCGACGACCGACGTCGACCGGGCGACCGCGGGGGCGGTCCGCGAGAGTGCGCTCGCACACCTCGGCCGCGAGGAGCCAGCGCCACCGGCGCCCGAACCGGAGGGAGCAGAAGAAGAGGAGCCGGACACTACGGACCGGGCCGGCCGGGACGAGGCCCTCGCGCTCCTCCGGGCGGGCGTCGGTTCGGACGCCGAGTTCCGGCCGGACCAGTGGGAAGCCATCGACGCGCTGGTCAACGACCGCGCCCGCCTCCTCCTCGTCCAGCGGACCGGGTGGGGCAAGAGCTCGGTCTACTTCATCGCGACGCGACTGCTCCGGGCACGGGAGGCCGGCCCGACGCTCATCGTCAGCCCGCTGCTGGCGTTGATGCGCAACCAGGTCGCCGACGCCGCCGCGGAGTTCGACCTCCGGGCCGAGACCATCAACTCCAACAACGAGGACGAGTGGGAGGCGGTGACCCGATCCGTCGTGGAGGGTACCTGTGACCTGCTGCTCGTCTCCCCCGAACGGCTCGCCAACCGTGAGTTCCAGCGTCAGGTCCTCGGCAGGATGGAGGGGACGTTCGGGATGCTCGTCGTCGACGAGGCCCACTGCATCTCCGACTGGGGCCACGACTTCCGGCCGGACTACCGCCGCATCCGCGACATCATCGCCCGCCTCGACCCCGAGGTGCCGGTCGCCGCCACCACGGCCACCGCGAACGACCGCGTCGTCGACGACATCACCGACCAGCTCCCCGAACTCAGAGTGCTCCGCGGCTCGCTCCTGCGCGAGTCGCTCCAGTTGCAGGCGATGGACCTCGGGAGCCGCGAGCGCCGCCTCGCGTGGCTGGCGGAGAATATCGACGGCGACGGCCACTCCGGCATCGTCTACTGTCTGACCGTGCGCGACGCCGAACTGGTCGCCTCGTGGCTCACGAGACAGGGGCTCGACGTCCGCACCTACCACGGCGGTCTGGACGGCGAGGAGCGCCGCGAACTCGAACGGCTGTTGCTCGAGGACGAGGTCGACGCGCTCGCGGCCACCAGCGCCCTCGGGATGGGGTTCAACAAGCCCGATCTCGGCTTCGTGATCCACTTCCAGCGCCCGCCGAACCTCATCCGCTACTACCAGGAGATCGGTCGGGCGGGGCGGAACCTCGACCGGGCGACCGCCGTCCTCCTCGCCGGCGAGGGCGACGACGACATCGCCGAGTACTTCATCGAGAGCGCGTTCCCGAGCCGAGAGGCCTTCGAGGCCGTCCTCGAGGCCGTCGAGGCGAACCCGGACACCGTCCACCAGTGGAACGTCTACCAGCACGTCGAGGACGTGCGGACCGGGACCGCCCGCACGTGTCTGGACATCCTCGACGTCGAGGGTGCCATCTCGCGACGTGAGAACGGGTTCGTCCGCACCGAGGAGCCGTGGCACTACGACGGCGAGCGCTACGAGGCCATCACCGAGCAGCGCTGGGCGGAACTCGACCGCATCGACCAGTTCGTCGGGACCGACGCGTGCCTGATGCGGTTCATCGCCGCGGAACTCGACGGCGAACTCGAGGCCGACTGTGGCCGGTGTGCGAACTGCCGTGCCGACGACGTCGTCCCCCGGACCGTCGAGGACGAGTCGCTCGTGGAGGCCGCCGTCGACCACTTCCGTGCCGAGGGCCGGAGCGTCCTCAGCCCCCGGAAGATGACCTACACCGAGGCCGGACGCCGGACCGCCATCGACGACGACCGGCGACTCGAACCGGGCCGGGCGCTCTCCGCGTGGGACGACCCCGCGTGGGGCGACCGGGTGCAGGCCGGTGTCGAGGCCGGCCGGTTCGACGACGACCTCGTCGCGGCGGCCGCCGACCTCGTCCGGGGGGACTGGAACCCCGACCCCGCGCCCGAGTGGGTCGCCGCGGTCCCCTCCGCCTCGACACCGGGACTGGTCGAGGGGGTCGCCCGCCGACTGGCGGCCCGACTCGACCGCCCGTTCGTCGACTGCGTGGCGCAGGTCGGCGAGAAGGCGTCACAGCGCGACGTCTCGGGCAGCACCGAGCAGTGTGCGAACGTCCGAGGCGCGTTCGCCGTGGACGGCCGCGTCCCCGATGGGCCGGTGCTCCTCGTCGACGACACCGTCGGCTCGCGGTGGACGCTCACCGAGGTCGGCGGACTGCTGCGAGAGGCCGGGAGCGGAGCCGTGTACCCGCTCGCGCTGGCCCGACGCTGAGGCGTCGCCGCGACGAGGCCTGCTCCGTGGCACCCGGCGGAGCCGACCTCACGGACTCGCACGCGAGGTGGGTAACAACAGGAAGAACACGAACGGGGAGACGAGGACGACCACCTCGCCGAGCAGCCACGCGTCGTGGAAGAGGACACCGAACGAGGGCGGGAGCCCGAGGATGCCGTGCCGGAGTGCCCACTCGCTGGTCGCACCGATCAGGAACAGCGCCACACCGAACAGGACGCTCACGAGCACCAGTCGCCGGTAGGCACGCCGGTCGATGCCGCCCGGCGTGCTCCCCTGACTCCCGACCCCGACCGGGTAGAGCGGGCGCTCCCCGCGGTGCCGGAGTGACGAGAGCGTCGTCGCCCCCGACTCCACGCCGACGGCCGCCTCCGGGTGCCGCCGGAAGAACGGCAGGTCACGGTGGTCCGTGACCCCCTCCACACACTCGGCGTCGTAGTGCCGCCGGTCGCACCGGAGCCAGGTGTGGCCGTAGCCACCGCCACCGTCCTCCAGTATCTCGACCGCCACGTCGTCGCCCACTCGCTCGGCCACCGTCCGGGCCACGTACTGGCAGTAGTGGAGGTTGATGTCCCGCGCGTCCGCGACGCGTGGGCTGACGGGTTCGGCGAGCAAGCGGTCCCGAACCTCGCGGAGGGTGCGGGTGAGCTCCGCCGCCATAGTGTGCCAATACGTGTCATATCGTGTAAACGGTGTCGCTGGCGCTCGTCCCGGTCGCACGCCCGCCCGACGAGCGGGAGTGTCGTCACTGGCTACCGTGGAGAAGGCGAGAAGAGGACGTCCTCGATGTCGGTCTCAGTCGCCGAAGACCTGCCGCGTGTTTGCGGTTTTGCCACCCATTGTCACCCAGTTTTATGTGGGTTGCTAGGAGTCTATGTGTATGAGTCGGAGCGAAAGAATTAGTGTTCGGGTGACCCCGGAAAGGAAGACGAAATGGGAGTCAGTTCTAGCTGAATCGAACGAGTGGCACAACATGACGCATCTCGTCGTTCAAGCAATTGAAAACGAGATTGGTGAGCCGCAACGAACCGGGCCTCGTGCTGAAGGTGAGACGGTGGCGGCTGAAGTCGACTTGGGGCCGGTGCTGGACCGACTTGATGGAATAGAGGAAACGATGGGGGACATGGGTGACCGCCTTGACGACATCGACGTGAGGGTTGACGATAGCGACGCAATCCTGAACATTGCGACGGATATTATGGGGATTTTGCCCACGGTGAACTCGTCGGATGAACTTGAGCGCCCGCGTGACGTGGATGATGGCCGTCCGGTTGGAGACCGCATAAAACGGAGTGGGGGTGAGGCGTTCGTTTTGGAGTGGGCGAAGGAGACGTATGATTACCCGGGGCACTTGGTAACGAGGGGGCTGGACAAACTTGTCGCGGAAATGGGGCAGTTCGAATCCTACACCCGGGAACCGGATTACTCGGAGGAGTACGTTGAGGACCCTGAAACAACGGAATACGAGCGTGAAGCGGAACTGACGCCGGGTGAAGCGTCTATGGAATCACCGTACCCTATGACGCAGTATTACCGGGTGCAGGACTGATGGACCGCGAAAAGTATGAGGACCGGTATCCGGAGCCGGACGCCGGTATTCTGTGGGAGTTTGAGCGGGATAAAAAGGCAACCAATATCGACACGTCTGCCCGTGTGTGGGCTTCTGGAGCGCGAACTTTTGCGACTTGGTTGCATGAGAACGAGGATACGGGGATACTGGAAGCGTCAGCGCGACAAGTCAGGCGGTACTTTGCCCACGTTTCAGAGAAGTACGCGATAAACACGCAGGGAGGTAAATACCACGGTGTTCAACACCTCTACGAGTGGCTCGTGAATACTGAGCAACTCGGTGAGAACCCTGCGGAACGGTGGTCACGGGAAGCCCTTGGGATCGGTGTCCCTACGGAAAGAGAAGAACGGGAGCAAGCGGCTGAGGACGACGACTCGTATTACTGGTTGTCGAAGTCAGAAGTGGAGCTTCTCTGGGAACGCGACAACTTACCCGGACCGCGCCTGCGTAACGAGATCGCCGTGAAGCTACTGTGGTACACAGGTCTCAGAACTGAAGAACTGGCGTCTGTCCGCATTGAGCCGGACGATGAGCACAGTCTCGGTCTATTTCGTGACGAAGGCCGTATTCGGGTGGCCAACGCCAAGGTGTCCGGTACTCGTGACGTGTGGTATCCTCGTGAACGGCTCGAACTATTGCTCGCGGATTGGCTGGATTTCGGTGGGCGTGACGCCTTGAGTCCGTACGCTGAAGATTCGCAGTACCTGCTCGTGACGGACCAGTCGGAGCGGATGCGTCCGTCACATATCAGTCGGATAGTCAAGAACGCGGCTCAGAACGCGGGGATAAACGAAGTTGTTGACCGGGATGTGAATGGAAAAAATCGCTGGAAGGTCCGGGGGCACGTTATGCGTCACTCAATGGCCACGTATCACGCTAATATTTTGGGCACGCCAATCCCGGTGCTCGCAGACGCACTTGGGCACCGAAAGCTGACGACGACAAGACGGTATATTCACGAGGATGAGAGTGCGGTTCGGAAGGCGATGCAGCGCGTGGATTAGTCGGAGTTGAGGAGTTCTTCTAGTCGGTTCACGACTTCTTCTTCCGTAATCGTCTCATCTTCTTCGTTGACGACTTTTGACACGATCCCCATGGTTGCGTTGTCCATGAGAGAGGTTGTGATGTCGTCGGGTTTGTCCGTATCTGTCAGCATGAGTCGGGTTCCGAGTCCGTCGTAGTTTTCGCGCACTAGGGCGTCTTCTTCTTTGATTCGTCGAATGGATTCCTGCACGGCGTCCGTGTATTCGGGCCACGGGGCAACGTCACCGACAATCTCGTTTTGGTATTCTGAGCGTGTGAGGTACGGGTTGGTCATGCGTTAATCGTGGTGTGATTGTACGGTAAAACTGTGGATTTCGTGGGTGGCTGAACGGTGGGGGAGTATTGTGACGGGTTTGAGTTTGAGGTTGGGCCGGGTGATGAGGAGATGAGTGTGCAGGAGCGGGTGACAAGGTTGGAGCAACAGGTGGAACGTATATGGGAGAACATTGCGAGGATGCGTGGGGACTTGCGGACGGTAAGGGACTTGGAGGAGCAGGTGGAAGTGTTGGAGGAAGAGTTGGAGGGCCGGGCGGGGGCCGTGTGAAGAGGATTTTATCCGGTGTGACTACCGGGGGTTGAGTCGGTTATTCGCGTGATGTTAGCCTTGCGTGCTCGAACAAGGTTTAAATGGGTACGGTGTTAAGTTATGACAACGACAATAACAATGTCTAGTAAAAACCAAGCATCACTATCCGACTGGAATCAGCCAGATTCAGGAGGTGACACAGACGAACAGCAGAATGAACAACCAGTCGCGTTCACCGACTACTCAGAAACCGGTGACACCGACGTGGAAACAGTTTGTCGTCATTGTGGGCGTGAGGCCATGCACGACTCAGCACGGATTCTGACGCCTGACACGGGACGTTACGCTGGTGAATTACACGGGTGCTACGCTTGCAGGACGCAAGAGGAGATCGACTCTTACGCCGGGATGCCCGGCCCGCACTCAGGCGCAAATTCGGAGAACGCTCGCGCAGACACTTATGAAGGCAGTCGGATGCACAAAGGAGCCACGGAGGTGGCGGGTGATGATTAATGTCGTCTACGGAGTCTGGTGGCGAACCGTCAGTTCGGCCACTTTCTGAGGTGCTGGATTCCCGGGTGCCGCTTGACGTTTACTGTCCAGAAGTCGAACTGACTGAAGGTGAACTCGACGCAATCGAGAAACTTGCTTACGGGCGAAACGATACCGGCTACAACCAACGAGGGGGTGGTACGGTGTACGGCTCGCAGGAGATGGGTAACCGTTCGCGTGGGATTCATCAAACCGGACTACTCGGGGAAGCGTTGGTAGCGAAGTATTACAACGGCAACATCGATGGAATCGACAAGACTCTCACTTGGACCGGTGACGATGGCGTGGATATAGTGTTTGAGCGCGAAGACCGTGACATAGCCGTAGATGTGAAAACCGTGGACTGGGGCTTCGAGAAGGGTAGTGTCCCGTATCTCAAGGTTAAGGCCTCCAAGTTTAACGCTCAAGAAGTTGACCTGTATATTCTCGTCGAAAAGACGGGTAAGCAGTCGGGCCGAATCATTGGCCACATCGAGCCGGAAGACCTCGTGGAGCAGGGGTACAAGTTGGAGCGCGGGGAGGACATCGAGGACCACCCTGACTTTGACGCTGAGCAGTACGAGGGACGCACGTCGTTTGCTGGGTACGTGACTAATCTGGTTGCTGATCCGGCGCTTCTGACGCTTGCGAAGCCCGCTGACGAGTTGTAGAGCGGTTTGGGGTTCTTTCGGATTTTTCTAATTCCGCATAAGGGAGAGTCATTTAAACCGGCTGATACCTGATATTTTGGTAAGGACAAGTAGTCCATAGAAGCCTCCCTAACCGTCGCGGACGAGTTGACTCGTTGACTCCGCGACTGCCCCCTCTGACGAGTCACATCTGCAACTATGCACTCAACAGCAGCCGCTCAAACCGATGGTGAACTGACTCATGACTGCGAAGACTGCGAAGAATGCCATCTATGTGATTGGGATTCTCGGTGTCAATCCTGTACGACTTGCGAGTCGTGTGAGTGTCCGTCTGAAGACGCTAACACGGTGTTACAATGGTTTGAGCGTAGGCGTGAGATATGTATCAACTGCTTCAGGATACAACGGTACGGGCAGACTGAGCGCGGTCACGTCGAAGACGAAACCGGGCACTTGTATTCGGATTTGTTCCACAGTGAGTGTGGTGTTGGAAGTCAAAGCCCGGCCACCGTTCACCGTGGGTGGGGGCCGGGAGAAGACCCGCTACCACTCTCCGGGAGTGGTTCAGAAAAGGGTCTCACGGATGTGTTGAACGCGCTTCTTCGACTTCTTGAGTTGCTGTATATTCCTCACAATCGGGAGACCGCGTTCGACGAATTGCGTGAGCGGAAGTCTTCTGATTCGTGGTCTCGTCGGGATCGGGATTGTCTGCTTCACGCTTTGGATGCGGGAGTGGACGTGGATTGGTTCACGACACAAGTCGAGGATTTTGATTGGTTGGAGAAGGTGGCGTCGTTGTCGTTCGCTCGTTCGGAGTAGCCCGAGTTCGACTCTCGGGACGAGCTTGGGGCCACAAGGCCCCGTTGGTTGTATAGTCTGATGGCATTCGGTTCTGTCTGTTCGACAGAGAGGGTAATACAGAATCTGCGTGTTTGCGGGGGTTCTGGGCGACGCTTGTCTACTTTGTCGCCTCTACTCATTCGGTTTCATTGGTTTGTTTTGAGCATCCCGGGTTTGGGGTGCTCATTCTACCCGTTTCTGGTTGTGTTCTCGGGTTCGATTCCCGGGGCGGGTATCCCACATCTTAGTGGGTCACATGTGGCCCCTGTCACCGGGTCTGCGGTTCAGGTGACACACACACATAATCATGATTGACAAAATCACATCGAAACTGGAGTCGAATCCCCGGCTCCAACTCGTGCTCATCATGCTTTTCGTCTTCACCGGAAAGCTGATGGACACGGCCACGACATACCTGTTCTGGGGTGCTGAAACCCCTACTGGGCAAGTCATGGAGGAGCAGTCCTCCATCGTCGTTTCCCGTGTCGCTGAGTACGGATTACAGACAGGGATTGGAGTATGGACACTAGAACAACTTACAATCGGTATCGGAGCCACGCTGCTCGCGTACGCGCTCATCCGTGTAGCCACTCAGCGTAGTGACTACGCCGTTCTTGGAGCAGGAGTCGTTGGCGGCGTCATGGGTGGAATTTCGGCTTATGCCGCGATGTCGAACATCGGTTACTACACCGGTGCCGATCTCGTCCCAGTCAGTATTTACGGGACAGTCAACCCGTCAGTAGCCGCTGTATGGGCATTTGGTCTCGGTGTTCTCGGGTTGATCCTGATTCGTCCAGACCCACGCCCGTACGTGCGTATGATTCCACGTCCGTCGCAACAGACTGTGAGCGCGGTGTTCGCAGTCATGATGGTCACATCTGGGTTCGTCGGAATGGTTAACTTCGGTGGTGATTATAGTCCCGTTGAAAAGGTTGCAGCTGCCCCTACCATAGTGGATGATTTCGAGGAGGGGAATGGGCACTTCCTTGAAAGTAGTAGTGCGACTGATGTGCAGCAAAACAAAGTTTATCAAGGAGACTACGCACTCGAAACAAGTGGTGGGACCGGGACTGTGTTCGACGACTCCGTGAGCGCGTCATACTCACAGTTTTCGGGGTCTTTTCGCGCAAGCACACAACCCGTGAACGGCTATTACTCAGGCCTCACGATAGAAGGGGGTAGCGGGATGATTGGGCGGGTCATCATACATCCGGATACTGGAAAGTGGGCGTACCCCGATCCTAACTCGGCTCAGTACATCAACATGAGTGACGCGCAGGCTGAAATCGGTGCATGGCATCGAATCAAGTTCGTGAACATCGATTACACGGCTGAAACGTACGATATTGTCGTCGAGGATAAAACCGGTGCTGTTGTAGCGTCCGCGTCAAGTGTTGGATTCGAAACATCAGCGAGTCAAATCACACAAGTCAATTATGGACGTGACGCCGCGGGACCAATGTATTATGACTCAATAACCGCCGATGGGTACACATTCACCGAGTCTGTCAGCGGGACGGTCAGGGATCAGTCTGGTGCTCCTGTCGCTAATGCGACGGTGCAGGTGACTGGTGTCAGTTCTGCGGTGTCGAACCAGCAGTCGGAGATTGATTCGATTACGAACCCGGTCCCGTCGAGTTGGGATGCGTCTCGTGCGTTGACGGGTGATGGTGGCGTCCTCTCGACTGGTGCTTCTGATGGGGCTGCCGTCCCATTGATGTATTCTCCTGAAGAAGTCGGTGAAGGAATCTGGGTCACATCGACACCGGACCTTAGCGATCCTGACCTGAAATCTGAGGACGGGGAGACGAAGGTTGCGCTTTTGGCCGTTGACCCGACAGCGGGTGACGGCATATTCGAGAATGAGCACAACCAGCAAGTGCCGGGTAAAGTAATCGATGACGCGAACATCACGCTAACGAAACTCACTCCGTCCGGTGAAGCAGCAAGTAGTCAGACGTATGAAGTCAAGGAACACGGTGACGACGGTGGGTTCGGTGACCCAAGCAAACTGCCTTACGCGGTTGCTACGGTGACCCCGGGTTACTACCAGATGGACGTGTCCAGCGAGGACAAGTCCATCACGTACACCGTTCGTATTGGTGAGCGTGGACAAATCGTGTCCGCTGTATTGACCGACCTTCAGACGCAGTCTGGTCAGGTCAGTCAACGCGCACAAGACGTGCGCTCTAAGGTGTCTGGTGGTACGCTGTCCACGGTCACCGTTCAGACTGACGCCAATGGTCAGTTCACGGCTGACGTGGGTCAAGACTTCACGTTCGTGTCGGTTCAAGCCTACAAGTACGGTGGATTGCTGAACGGAAACTACGAGAATGTGAGCGCGACAAGCGTTGATAACCGCTCGATTCAGGAGGCGGAAGAACTGATGCGTCAGCAGGATTACAAGGGTAGTGTTGCGCTCCCGGCTGGTGTCACGACGACTCAGCCGCCAGCCAGCAACGTCGATGTCAGGGTCATCTCGGCTCCGTCGCCGTATCAGAACCTCAGCGACTTCCAAGGTAATTACGAGGACTGGCAGGGCTTCTTGAACAATTGGACTGACAGCGAGTTGCCCGGTGTCATCCAAGACGAGATCGGGGCGTACAACAGCACCGAGTTGCAGGAAATCCGTGGAGAACTGAAGAAGTCGGTTGAAAGTAATGAGGAACTGCGGCAAGAGTACCGTGACGCGCTCGCAGAAATTCGCAACCAAGACCCACGTCAAATCGATGTTGACCTTGGCGATGAGACGAACGGGTCTGACGCAGAACTCCGTGAGGAGATCACGGCGCTTCAGCGTTCGATCCAGTCACTCCAATCGCAGGTTGACGCGGAAGACTCTGCTGGTCAGGTCAGCGACGGGCTGGCCGACTACTCGGTGACTCTCCCGGCGCTGACTGATGTGAGTAAAGATGATGTTACAGTCCTTGCACACTACTCGGATGGTACGACAGAGATTGTCGGTGAGGAGTACGTCAGCGTGGAGGACACGCAACTCTCATCGGGTGAACTTGGTGACACCATTCGAGTCACGGATTACGAGATTAAGCAAGACCCCGCCAATGTGCGGTTTGAGGTCATTGCTGACACCGACGATGGACTGGTGAAGGAGACTGAAGGAATCAATAATCCGGCGTTTGCTGGTAGCAGGCCCGGTGTCGATTCCATCAGCATCAGTAATCTGCATCCTCAGACTGGTTCCAACGTTGTCGTCGGGATGAGTCCTGACGATAGTGCGGTGTTCGGGTCTGTTGACAGCGTGAACGTGATTGCTCCTGACGGGTCTACTGTCAGCACGACGGCTGACGGGAACGAGTACACGATTCCTGTTGAGCAGACTGGCACACACCGCGTCGAGATTGTTTACAGCAACTCGAACGGTGACCAGTTCCGCGAAGTGTTCCGGTTCGATAGCCGTGATTCCTCGTTCGAGAACTCTCCTTCCGTGCGGCTGAAGGAAGGTAACTCCGGGCAATATGCTCTGGTGAGCAACATGGACGGCGCAAACGTGGAACGGGAAGCAGGTCAGACAACGGTGTACGCACAATTCGCACGGGGCGATGTGCCGAACCGAGTCCACCTGTACCCGTCACAAGCGACTGACTCGAACGGCCAAGTCAACGTCGAAATCGTTGAAGGGGCCAGTCAGCAGTCGATTAACAAGCGTGTGGTGACTGAAATCCACATGTCACAGTTGTCTGAGGACGCGACTGTGTATCGTTCCAACGGCCAGCCCATCACCACGGAAGGTGTTGGGTATGGTACGATTGAAACGTCAGAGAATGGTACTGTCATCACGACGTACACGGACGCTGACGGCACAATATCGCTGGACGTGAACAATGACCCCGGGTTCGTTGAGCGCACACAGTACCGTGTGGACTCGTTCATTCAGGGGTTGCCGGTTGACATTCCCGGGCTTAGCATCGGAGGCGTCGCGCTTCTGATTCCGTTCGGGTTGTTCTTCGGGCGACGACTCGCATAGACTACTAACTAACCTTACCGTTATCTGGTGATTCTTACGGTGGTTCGATTCCACCGAGCGGCCTTAGAAGCAGAAATAATCTGCTCAAACTACAAGCATGACTGACAAGCAAAAACAGAACAACGAGAAGACCGTCTCACGCCGAGACGTACTCAAAGGGGGTGCAGCCCTCGGTGTCGCGGCAACAGCCGGGACCGGTGTTGTAGCCGCTGACGGCGCGACAGAACTCATCGGTGTCGACGGGTATGTCGGGTACGATGTCCCGGACGAAGTAATCCGGTACAGCGGTAACCCCGGTATCGGTGTAAAGTACGCGGAAGGCGAATACAGCACGATCAGCGACTGGATTAACGGTTCTGATGACCGGCGAGAAGTGAAGCATCTGTCATCGTACCGTATCGTGACGCTGAGCGCCCCAATCAATCACGTCACACACGCGGGTGTTGACCGTGTAATTGGTGACGATCCACTTGAGGCTAAGTCGTACGTTGAGGGTATCTGGTTCGACGTTCGGATGTCGTTGACAGACCCTATCAGTACGTTGAAAGCCAAGTCAGAGGCTTCTACTCCCCGGTCTCTACTGTATTCCGGGGCGTTTGACCAGACCGGGGTGGCGTACCGTGACGACGTGCAGCAGAAGACGATGACTGATGCGGTGGCGGCTGTCGGGGCTGACAACGTGACTGCTGACGGTTCTGGTGTCACGGTGGCCGTGATTGATGACGGTGTGTCGTACACGAGCAACCTGTTCGGCTCACGAGTCACGGCTGCACGGAACTTTATTTCTGACACCGAAGTTGACCCATCGGCAACGTCGCCAGCATGGTCAGCAGTTGCGAGCGGTAGTGACCACGGGACGTGGGTTGCGTCAGCAATTCTTGGAAACCCCACAGACACGACGTACACCGGTGTTGCACCGGCGGCGAACCTGATTATTTGCAAGGCGCTGGACTCGGATGGCGGCTCAACCACCGATATTGCGGAAGCAATCCGGTACTCCGCGGATAACGGTGCTGATGTAATAAACATGAGTCTCGGGTCACGGGTTTACAGTCCGGGCATGACTGACGCCATCGAGTACGCCGAACAGAACGGTGTCACGGTGGTTAACGTAGCAAGCGGGAACGCACGACAGCAAGGTGTTGGCCGGTTCGTTAACACTCCCGCCGACGTGCCTCTTGACTCCGTGATGGCTGTCGGAGCCACGAGCGTCTCGACGAATGCTGATGAAGTCAAGTCGGCTTACTTCTCATCGGTTGGTCCTGACCCGTCCGTGGCAGACCTCTCGGGAGCAGAATCAGCGGGTGAAACCGTTGACATCGCCGCTCCCGGTATGGAGATTGAGGCGCAGATCGATGGTTCGACGAAGACATACAGCGGTACGTCGATGGCGACACCGCTCGTGTCTGGTGTTCATGCGCTCGCTCTGAGCGATTCAGCACTATCGACTGAGGAACTGGTGTCCCGTACAGCCGCGACTGCGACACGTGTCCAGAACGTCGGTGTCACGGAGTGTGGGGCTGGTGTAATCGATGCGGCAGACCTCATCAGTAACACCGAGTCGAGTGACGCCCAAGAAGACGTGCTGACGCCTGAAGCGTTGGCTCGTGACGAAGCAAACCGTAGCATGGGCGGGCGATTCGGCTCGCAAATCCGACGGCTTGAACTTCAATTCGGAATCTAAAAATGAAGGACGATGCCAGTACCCGACGAGACTTTTTGCGGGGTGTGGGAGCGGCAACAGCCCTGTATGCAGGGACTGGTGTCGTTTCCGCTGACCACACCGCTGACCCTGACGGGGACGCTGACGACGAATACTGGAACGCCAAACCGTCCGGTGTCACCATCTCGTACGACGAAGCACTCCTCAGCGAGTATCAGCCGTACCTTCGCGTCTCGCATCTCAACGAACAACCCGTCGGAATGTATGCGTGGGTAGTTGATTCAACGGATAGAGACACGCAAGCATTGGTTTACTGGACGTATTACGCGCTACAAACCGGGTTATCGTCCGCTGATTCACACGTCCAAGACCGGGAACCGATCTATGTGTTCCGCGACACAGACACCGGTCAGATCGAAGAAGTCGTGTATAGCGGCTACCATTGGCTGGCGGCCCGTACACCGACACCCCAAACATCGGGGAATCATCCTATGATGTACGTGGTCAAGCCGTGGCATCATTACGTGGGTGCGAGTGATTCAGGGCGGCAAATCGACTTACAGCCATTGCATGACGTGTTCGGCAGTTGGCTGGTGAATGGGTGGGCGGAACATCTCGCACCGGGCACAGTCACGAATCCGTGGGGTATGCGGTCTCGTGAGTCATGGTGGCGGAGGAGTTCGTTCGACTTCAGTTTTGCAGAAACGTTCGCTCAAGTAAACCTCTTGTTGGGGCGTAAAGGCGCTGACACAACCGATCTCTAAACACGACTTGGTGTGCCGATGACCCCTGTTTTGTGGGCGAGGCAACTTGTGTCGGTGTTTGAGAAGCACCCCCTAAGAGGCCGTCAGGCCTCTTCCACTCATCTTGGTAGTTCCTACTCGGTTCGATTCCGAGTGTGAGTCTAAATCCCAGTACCATCCCGGGATGGGTCAGTCACGAGCGACACACGTGACTGTCAAAACAAAACTGTGTCAACTTGAAACAATGTTGAATTTCAACAAGAAGACTGGTCTCAGCGTTCTCGCGGCGCTCATGCTTGTCATGTCCGTATTCTCGGGCGTGGGCATGGCCGCGATTGACAACGAGACCACAACGACAACAAGTACCTCTGACATCGTTCAGGGGACAGCAGTATCGATTAACAGCACATCAAGCGGCTCCTACACGCTTCAAGCAGACTCGCTGACCGCTGACGGTCAGTTTGAGATTCGGGACGCTAACGGGAACGTCCTGATCGTCGCTGACAACCTCACAGTAGTTGACAGCGCATCTGGGACGTACTCAGCGAGTATCAGCGACTCTGACCTGCGCCAGAACGTCAACCTTGACGACGGCACAGCAGCCAATCTGACGCTGGTGGCCATCGACGACACGACGCTGGACGACGCAAATCAGACTGAATCCAGCGTGACGTTCGACGTGACGGCTGACGACTTCAGCAGCCGCTCTGTGGACGCTAACTCCACGGGCGTCGATCTCGGTGACGAACCGACGGAAGTCCTCGGTCTCTCCTTTGGGGAGCAGGACGCAGAAGTGGACATCAACGGCGTTGCTGTTGACGGTAACACCAGCGAGGTTGTTATCGACACGTCTGACGCCGAACTCACGGACGCGCTTGCGCTTGAGGGCCTCGACAGCGAGAACCCGGTCATTGAGCAGTCTGCTAGTGTTGGCGGGGAGCACGTCCCGCTTTACTACGGGGCCGCTCCCGCTGACGAGGATGGCGCTCACGTCGTCGCTGACGGCGACGATTACGTGTTCGTCCCCGCTAGCGGTGCGAACTACACGTCTGGCGACACCGTTGACATCACGATCAGCAGCGAGGGCTTCGGTGTTCTCGACGCTGGTGACGTTGTTGACCTGTACGAGTCCGCTGACTACGGTTACACCGGATTCTTCAGCGATTACACGAGTAGCATGATCCCCGGCTTCGTCGGCGGATTCAGCCTCATCGGTGGCGCGTTCGTTCTCGTTCGCCGTCGCAACGTAGCGTAAAACCACACACTTCAAAATTATTAAACTATGTTAAGTGATACACTCGGAAGCAATCGCAGTAACGCACTATATCGTCTCACATTCTTCATCGGAAACGTCGCAACGGGATTCGTCCCGCTCGCAGCAGTGACCGCGCTCGGTTTTATCGCCGGGATCGTGTTCATGCTCGGTGACGTTCTCAAAGGCCTTGTAACGGACTCTGACGCCAGTCTGGGCGAGTCACAGTCCATGGGGCTGTGGATGTGGGGGATCGACATGACCGCGTGGATGCTGTTCGGGGATCGTGACTTCCCGTTCCTCCCCGACTTCTGAGACCGGCTCAGAAGCATTCCAGTCAGTATGTGACTCCGTAATCGTATAGGCACACAAACAACCTGTGCCGTCCTCTGGGCGGCCTCATTCTTGCTCCTCGTGGATTAGCACGTCATCACGTGCGCGTGTTGGGTTCGACTCCCAACAGGAGCCTCAGCGGCAAACCAATATTACAATGATTTCGCCGTACCCTGAGCCCGAGCAGGTCCGGTGTGGACGCATTGAATGTGAGGGTGAGACAGGTGAGTTCAGCAACCACCTCGACTCTCTCTGCATCCGATGCCCCGCCTGTGACCGTATTCTCTGGCTCGACTACAACACAACTCAATTAGAACAATGAATAGTAAACTCACAGCAGTCCTCTTCGCGGTCCTCATCGCTACAAGCGGTGTCGGTGTCGTGTCAGCGGACCACACCACCTCAGTCTTCGATGATCTTACCGAAGGCGACGGTGTGGTGGCGCAGACAGTCGCCGGTGTAGACGGTGTTAAAGACCGTCTCGTCCGCTCAGCCATGGACCGATTCGGGGACGACGACACAACAGTGACAGACTCGGCTTCAGCATTGAAGTCAGAAATAAACCAGAACTCAGACCTGTACCAGCAGCGTTTGAACACGAATATTGACGCCTCAACGACTCGTGACACCATTGAGGTCACGCATTGTCAGGATGGTAACAAGCAGGTGCAGTACGTTACCGCTGACGTTGTTGACGGATCGTACACCAATCTGAGCGTCGTTGACTCGACGAATCGAACCGCTGACGAATGGGTGTACCTTGAGGAGCCAGCCAGCGAGAACGTTGCTGACGAACTCCAGTCACTCCGCCAGTCCTACATTGGTAGCGGTGACGCTATCCCCCGGTCTGCGGCTGTCGGTCTCGGAGCCGAGTACAAGGGATCAGCGTCTACGAGTCTGATGGAGCACGACAAGCCAACGTGCGGTGAGAACTGATGGGTGTTCTCGACTACCTTGGTGACTCCTTTGGAACCGTCAAGGATTGGACCGTGGACGCCATCACGGACACGGCTGACCTCATCGTTGATGAAGCGGAAAACAGCATTAATTACGGGTCTGTGACGCCGTTGGAGCAGATGCGTGGGTCCGTTGTGATTGCGTCCCTTGCGATTGCGTCGTCGTTCGTGACGTTCGGCGCGACATTAGCCATCGCGGGAGTGATGGGCCTCACATTCTTGTGGGGATTAGGCCGATGGTTCTGGGGTCTCGGCGGCGAACTCAGGTGATTAATTGATGCGTTTCACACCGACACTCGTGGTTCTCATGCTTCTCATCTCTGGGTTAGCAGCCGTGGCTCCAGCCACCGCCGCCCCGGAACGCATCGACTTGGGTAGTGACCCACTCGGCGCAGACGACGCAATCACGCAGTATGAGGAAGACGGCTCCGTGAAGCAGAATCTGACCCGTTACGACATGAGTATCGGGTACATGGACGACGCCGAGACGCTGGACTGGTACGAACCAAGCACAGCGTCAGAACTCGGGAATGAATGGCTGACAGTGTGCTACAATGAGGACATTCCCCGTGAATACACGTTCATAGTTGACGATTCGTACTTCAACCCGGTAACTGAAGAAGCCGTAGAATCGCGTACAGGAGATGTGACGGCTGAATACGAGCCGACAGAAGGCCGGAACGGGACACGGGTCACAATGACGTTCAACGGGGCTGGATGTCACGCATTCCCGGTGTCGAACGCTGACTCGTTCGTATTCGGATACAGCGGTGACTTGAAGGAACGGGTTGAGAACTCGACTGGTTGGAGTCCAACCATCCCGGGCATCTCTGGTAGCCCTGACTGGAACCTGATTAAAGGCTCAACGCTTGATGACCGCACGAGCGTCGCCATCCCGATTACGCAGGAGAACGCAACAGTTCAGTATCGCGTGTATTCGGATGGTGAAACCCGGTGGCGGCCTGTTCCTGAGTCCAGTCAGGAATCGCATCCCGTCTACACGATGACTAAGGACGGGGACCCCGACACAACCTACGTTGTGAGCCGTACGTCGGAAGCACCTCAAGTCAGATGGATAGAGGGCACGCCCGGGGCTGGTTCATCCATCTCTTCGGCTATCGATGATATTCTGAGCGGTCTGCAGGACTTCATCGATGACTTGACACCAAATACACCCGGTTCGATGGTGATAGTTCATGCTTGAAATTGATGTTAATCCCACGACAATCCTGTTGGTATTGGTTCTCGGGGGTGCGGTGTTTTTTGCATTCGCATACCTCGCAGCAGCACTTTCACAGTTCATTTTCTTGTTCGGTGTCCTGATTATATTGGCCATCTCGTACGGTATCATCGTACGAATCAAGAAGCGACTCAGGGGGGATAGCCGCAACGGCGGCGGTGGTCTGTAATGGCGCTTGGACTTGGCGCATCGCTGGGGATCGCGTTGGTGGCCACGATTGGCATCATCGCTTTGTCCGTGATGTTCAACGACTCCATGAAATCGTTATATGATGTGCTCCGAACCGCCCGGGGTCTCGCGTATCTGGTTCTCGGTTCGTTGTCTGCTATCGTGTTTATCTCGACGGGGAACATGGCGCTCATGGTTCTCGGATTGATTCTCGTGTTCTTTCTTGTGACGTACTTCTTATTCGACTATTATTCGCCGTGGAGTGCGGCTTCACGGCGCTTCTAACACTTCTGACTGGTGTCTTCGGTGGGGTTCGATTCCCCGCAGAAGCCTCAATGAATACAAAATCAATCGAGGAGCAACTGCAACGAGCCTACGATATTTTGGCTCGTGCAGACGTTCCAGACGGTCTTGAATCGGACGCGAATGAAACGCTGAACGTTGTCGTGGCCGAGTTAGCGCGACGACGCTCGGAACGATCATACACACGTCACGTGTCAGCCGTTATTGCACGTGAGCACAGCCTGAAGCGACGGGGAAAACGTGACCAACCCCTGTGCAGGTGTCACGACAGCCTGTGCCCGCTCAGTCGTGGCCGCCTACCCCCACAGTTGCGCCCATCATCCTCATCGAATTTCGGGAAGAGCGACGCTGAAGACCTGATCGAATCCTATGAGGAAACCCATCCAGAAGCAGTCGTATTGCGCGAAGCACGTGAGGAATGGCAGGACGATCTCGCTGACATGGAACGACGACTCCGCGAAACAATCGCCCGCATCAAGTCACATCGAACACAGACAGGAGGTTCGGACAAGTATACAGCAGTTAACGGTGGTGCAGAATGACTGAAGAAACACCTGACCACGTTATCGGTGACGAGACACGAGCGGTTAGTGACAACGTTGCTTCGAACACCGAATCCGAGCAAGAGCAAAAGCGACGCATAGTAGTGAAGCGCGGTGTGAAAACCGTGTACGAATACCTGACGCTTGGACGGTATCGGTCTGCTGGTGTTATTTTGCGTGACCGGTTACTGCCCGCATTAGACATCGATGACGTGACGATTGAAGGCGCTGACGACGTGATTCGAGGATCAGAATTGGACTGGTATTACGATTCGGTGAAAGCGTTCCTCAGAGCACCAAACCAATACATTAGAGCAGCACCAGAACGTGGGGACACAATTCGTGAGAACGCGCTGGAGAACGCTGTGAACTCGGCACACGGATACGAGTCACCGAGTCGTAGAGCGCAGACAGTTGTAAAAGAAACCGCTCAGTCGGCCCACTCGGCTGCTATCGGGCAGGGGATTATTCCGCGAACTCTGGACCGTAGCAGTCGGGTAATGGGTCTCAGCGTCCAGATGGGTCTTCAACACACGAGTTGGACAATGGACATGCCTGACCCGGTGTCGATGTTCCGGGGTGAGAAGGACATGCCGTTCGTGCTTGCCGTCGGCGACACGAGTTCAGGTAAGTCTACGTTTGTCGCGAGAGCCGTTGAAGACCGCTACGAGGCCGGTCACAAAGTCCTCGACATTCATGACCGGAAGAAGCTTGAGAACGGTGTGTACGACATCGCACAACAACAGCAGACACTCCGGGAAGTCCGTCGGAAACTCGGCCTCCAGCCGGGGCTCGACGAACAAGACGACGAAGATGACCGGGAACTCGAAATATACGTGCCTATCTCGTCGAATCTGAAAGAGAAGAAGGTACTATACTACGAGGACGGAACGTGCCGTATCAAGCCGTTCGCTGTCGATGTCAGTAGCCTTCCCGACACACTTCTGAGCGCGTTCGCAGGCAACCTGACACAGAACCAGTCGGCTGAATGGAACAATCAACTCGAATTGATCGAAGGTGACTGGACGCTCGCCGATCTGGTGGAACGGATTGCTGAGGGAGACGCTGACGACACCGTTAAACAGGTTCTCATCACCCGGCTCAAGACGATGCAGTCGAACGGGTGGCTACGGGACGCTGACTCCGATTACTTGCTCGATTGGGAGAACATTTTCCGTGACACAGACACCATCACGTGCTTCAGCACGAGTTTGATGAAGGATGACCGGTCAAAGTACCGAGTCTTCCTATACCTGTTGAGCACGATTTACTCGGAGCGTGAGCAGAAGCAGGACGGCGCGTACGCCCCTGCTACCATCGTAATGAGAGAACTATCCCATATCGCACCATCCCGGACTAATCGGTCAAGTGACCCTGTTGAACAAGGACTCCAAGACCGAATCTCAGATAAAATGCGTAAGGTAGCGTCCGAATCCGGTCACGAACAAATGGAACTCGTGAGCGACACGCAGCATTGGAAACAAGTCGCTAAACGTGTTCGTGAACACTTGAACGTCGTTGTGATGTATCGGCTGGACTACACAGCCGCTGAAGACCCGTTCTCGGATAAGTTGGGGCGAGTCAAGCACAAATACATTCGGACAGTCACGCAACAAGAGACCGGCGAGGCAACTGTTATTGCCGACAATCAACGGATTCAGGGCGAAGGGAAGTCGTACCGGTTCGTGCAACCCGTGCAGATGGTGCCCCCGGCGTGTCATCACGTGGATCGAAAAGCGCAATACAATACTGGATGGCTCTGCCGTGACGCGTACACCGACGAATACTTGGACGAGATACCGTCTGATTGGCCGGTTGACGTTCCCCCACGGCTCCGTGTTGACGCTCCTGACATCGACGAACAGAATCAGCACGAAGGCATTGTCGCGTTCTTACGTGATTGTACGTCAATGGACGACAACGAGCGAGCCCCGAAAGAAGACATGCGTAAAGCGTATAGCGCGTTCGCTGAAGAGCACGGGTACGATCTGCACGAGTCATCTGACTCGTTCGGCCAATGGGTGGCTGAACTCGTCGACGTTGAAACTGGTTCTGGTGTCCGTGCCCGGCAGTCAGACCTGAATCGTTCACAAGACGACTATGACTCACAGCGTCCGTATGCCTATGGTGGCATCCGCTTGAATCAGAAAGGTCTGGATTACCTGAATCAGCAGTAGACTCCTTCTCACCGCGTTTTATTCGTTCTGCACCGGTGTTTTTCGGTGTTGACCCCTACACTTCACCCGATTATTCTGTCGCTTAGCTACGGTGCTGCCGTTCTTGTGTAACCAAGAGCTTCTGCAGGGTGATTACACAAGATTCTCAGAACTCGTGTTTCGCTCTTCGCGTACGCGCAGGCAGCCGGGCGTGTGTCTGTGGGTGGGTGTGCTCGAAGAAATATATCTAGAAGCTTGATTCGGGCGCACACTCCCCCGTGCGCGTGTATAGTTGGGTAGGTTACCTTACAGCCTTCATAGACTCATAGACAACCCGACGCCATCACGTGATTATTCGGGTAGACAAAGACACAGACAAATTAGACGAGTCGGTACTCGTCTCCAGCCGGTTCGATGACGCCCTCATCGTACACCAACTTCTTCAACACTCGGTCTCCGAATGGTTGCGGGTACTCCGCGCTCAGGTACTCGTGAACCCGTTTTCGTGGCGCTCCACCGTCGACACCATCGCGTAGATCGGAGCGGATTGTCTGCCTGAGTTCTTTCATTGCTTCTTCGCGGCTGACTGTTCCTTCTGTCGCGGCCTGATAGTGATACCGTGACAGCGTTGGGCGGCGCGTTCCCTCACGGAGCAACTCGCCTGTGGTGTTAGCGGCGTCGACTGCTACTTCATCCAAGTCGTCGGACATCAATCGCTCGCCCTGCACCGACACAACCCAAAGCGTCTCACCGTCAGCGTCCTCGATTTTCCCGGCTTCCACAACGACGCTTGACCGGGGACGACTCCGGTCTTCGCTTGAACGTGCTTGACGGAACCTCACCCGTGAGTATAGCCCGTACACGACACGGTACACCAGCGCCAGAACGACACCAGCACCGACACCGTACACGAGCGGGAACCCAATGATTGCGCCCACACCAGCAACTGACGCGATGATGACGACAGTCGCAACTGGTTTCACACCAGCACGAGCAAGTGCCGTAATCGATGCACGGGCACCGTACTCACTCACACGGGCTTGAACGTCGGGGACGCTACGGATGCCACGAACAATGACGACACCGACAATGACACCGACAGCGAGTAGTGCGACTACTTGACGAACCGTGGTGGCCGTCACGACATCGAGCAGTTTCTGGAGTGCGTCCAGAGACCCGATGACGTACACGAGAATGAACGGGATGGGAACAACCGCTATGAGTTTCAACACGAGCTGCTCCCGCTCGCTCAATTCCTCCTCGTATTCGTACAGCATGACTGCTGCGGCAACCAACACGAGCGCGATTAGCCACCAAAGGCCGTAAATCCATGATGCCACCGACACGTACACGGCCAGTACGAGTGCGAACACAGTGTCCACAAACGGGATACTCGTCGCTATCGAGAGAACGGTGTCCAGCACCTGACCGAGTGTGACACCTGTATCGGTGTTGAAGCCGATGTCGAACGTGACGACACCGACAACAGCGAGGTAACCGAACACAGCCGTCAGGATGGCCTCAAGTGCGAACTTACGCGACAGCCCCGAAAGTGATGGGATACCGGCGCCGATAGTCTGCTTGATGCCCCGGACCGCTGACGGTGACTCAACTTCTTCCTCACCGCGAGCCAGTCGCTTAATCCGTTCAGGACTGGCTTCATCCGGCGTGTAAACGACGGTCTTCCAACCACTCCAACTGACCAGTTGACTGTTGACAACGGCCTCCTGCAGTCTGCGTTCGGTGTCCAACACTTTCCGAGGGATACCCACGCTCATGAGAAGCACGAGAAGCATCCCGACAAGGCCGAGAACCAGCGCAAACACTTCAGAGTATTCAAGCCCGAGAACGGACTGAAGAGGCGGCATCATTCGGAATCACCGCCATCATCAGCGTAATCCCAGTCAGCCCGCTGGGTGGACGTGTTGATACCATCCTGCTTAACGCGCTTCATTTTTCTACCGAGACCATCTTCCGGCTTCAGGGACTCTGAAGCGTACAGCATCGCATCCTTGTACGCAGACAGGTACTGAGCCTCGAACTGCTCACTCGACGCGGCCAGCATCCCGTACAACGCGTTCAGAAGGAAACGGGACGGGTTAGCCGAACCATCTTCACGAGCGTAATCTGACGACGCCACGTACTCCAGAACGTCAGCAATCGCGTCAGCGTACAGGCTGATATCTTCATCGTACACGTGTTGCACGTCGACACCAGTCTCGTCAGCATGGTCTTGCACCATCTGCGAGAGTGACTCGTATTCGGCCCCGGGAACAGACGGCAGTTTGTGCGCTCGCACACCTTCACGCATCGGTTTCCGGGGAATGTCGTCAAGATTGAGTGCGCCGTACGCTTCGGATGGCGCATCCTTCACCCGTACACGTGTGTGGTCAGGGTCAGGGTCTTGAGCGGTGGCTTCGTCCTGAATGTCAGCGGTCAGCACGTCACCGGTGTCGTCCGTGACGTAATCCATGACGTAATCACCGGACTGGATGACTGGTGCCAGCATAATCTGCTTCAGACTGGCTGGTGTCATCGCCGCTCCGAGAGTGTCGGTGACGGTGAACAAGTTGTCTCCGAGGTTCTGACGAACGGGGGCGGCCATCCGCTCCGTAAGCCCCGGTCCTTCGGTTAAGCCCTCTTGGCGAAGCATCTGACGGGCCAACTCTTGGCGCACGACAGAACGTGCTTCTTCAATCGAGTCGGCTTCACCGAGTTTCTCCCTAAGTTCCTTGTTGCGGACGAGCGCAACCATGAGCAGAGTCACAGGAACACCGGCCATGACCGCTAACACGGCGAGGCCACCCGGCGTGAAAAACAGGGTCACGAGAAGCGTGAGAATCGTGCCTGTAAGCGCCGACAACGGACTGATGATGAACTTAATCCATGCGACACCGCGCTCAATCCACGTGTCCACAATCTCTTGCTCTGTCGCGTAATCAGACAGGGGTTGGACGACAAGAGTCTCCCAATGCTGACTGGCGTTCGTTGTCTCCTCGTACTCAGACGCCGGGACGTGTGCGAGGTCAGCACCCGATACGCGGACTCTGCCGACGTATGTGGTGGTTTGTGGGCCACCATCCACTTGCACGTTGGCGGGCTTTTCCACGACACCAACCGGGGACGTGCTATTATTCTGCGTCCACGGCGGTGACTCGCCCACTAATGCCCATTCTTGCCATTCAGCGAGTTGCCGGGCTTCGGTGTCAGTCATGTTATTGACGTTGCTGGACTGCCGCCCCCAGTTATTGACCGCATCAATCTGTTCATCACTCAGCGTGTCTGGAGACTGCTGAGTAGCCCACAGAATCCATTTCTTGTTGGGTTCACTCGTGACGTTGACATCGCCGACGGATTGGCGGACCGTCCACCGGATCGTGTACGTCCCAGACTGACCGCTGCTGTCGAGAACGTACTGACCGATGTCAGGGTCATAACGGACGCTGGCACCGTCTTGTTCAACTTGAACACCGAGTACGCGACTGGAGTCGAAATTAGTCGGTTCTATGTATTGCACCGGACCACGAACCTCGTATATTGTCCCGTTCTGGGATTGCGTGGTTTGGACTTGGCTACTGACGTAGTGCGGCTGCCGGATGTCCAGTTGCGCCGCTTGTGTTTGATTTGCTTGCTGTGCGACTGCCATCCCCATCGGCATTGACACCGCTGAGAAGACGAGAATAAAAGCGAGAAATGCTTTTGCTACATGATTCATGATTTATCACCTGTTTGTTCATCGAACTGTTCTGAAACCTCTTCGTCGAACGACTCCACCGTATCTGACGGCATCGAACCGGGGCGTTCCCCGTCGACGCGGGCCGCTTGCTGAACCGCCTGCTCACGGCTCAGTCCCGCTGACTGCATCAAGCGGAGAGCCACGTCCAAGCGCCGGTACATCTGCTCATCAACGTCCTTCGCAAGCTCTTCCGAACGAGCCTGCTGCTTCTGATACTTCCGCATCAACTCAGGCATCTGCACATCGGTCATCACCGAGTAATCGGCCCGGATGTTACCCACCATTTTACGCGGGATTAGGGACGGGTACGTGGCTTCACGGTCTATGTCACGGCTTGTAGGCCGCGTTTCCAGACCGTCAGTTAATGTGACGTACAGGTCACCAAGCGTGTCTGTCCGCACAACAGCGGTGCGGCCACCCGGGAGGTAGTCACGAGCCGGGGCATCACCAGAGTCACCACTTCGATGCAGTTTGGCTCTGATGTCCCGCTTACTCCCGAACACGTCACGGATACGTAACTTGTCGAGTTCACCGCGAACATTGACGCTCGTACCCGGTTCAAACACGAACCCGTCTTCGTCAGGGCCGTCAGCGTTCACCTCTACCTCAGCGGCAGAGTCGGCTTCACCGTACCTGACGCTTGCAGTTTCACCCGTGAACAAGATACTCCAATCCAACTCACGGATTCGGTTGAACGCGCTTTCCCGGCCTTTCTGGAACGCCATAATCACCGCCGCAATCCCGAACGTAACCGCCAAGAGCGGTGTCGTCGGAAAGAGTTGGGACGTGTACAGCCCGAATCCGAGAACGAGCGTGATGAGGACCCCTGTAATCGCGGCTCTGCGTGGCGTTGACGGTTTCAGACGCTCAATCAGCCCGGGTTTTGATGGGTCATCCCACGAGTGCGGATCGGTGTCAGACCCGTCACCACTCCCGAACGTGACCGGTAGTTTATCAAGCAGACTCATTCCGAATCACCCGTTCGTTTGTGGTGGCGGCGATGATCCGAATACTCGGCCAGCATCGCAAACCCGACAAGAGCGATGAACACTCCCACGCTCATGACGACGAACCCGGCCAGTAACCCGCTAATTGTGAGACCAGTCACTACCGCGCTCATCATTCAGAATCACCCCGAAGACGGGACCCACATTTCTGACAGACTTGTGCCTGTTGTTTCTCGTGTTCGATACGATCTTCAAGGCCGTGAGCGTCCGCACTCGCCGCTGTAAGCGGCTCAGTACGAACTGTGTAGCACTCATCGCAAACAATATCGTAGCGTCCTAATCCATGATACAGGACGTGTTTGCTGCGGCTATTCACTCTTTGAGACATACTAATACAGTTGAAAATCAGGTATCAGGCCGTTTAAACGACTCTCCGATAAACTGAATCAATACACGGGCGCATCATCGATTCCGTCAAACCCACGGTGAGACACGTACAACGCTAACGCGTACATCAGCATCTGAACCTCGGATTCTGTCGCGCCTTCCCTCAATCCAGAAGACGCGTACCCTGAGAATAGAAGCACGAGTTCATCAGGCAGTTCCGACGGCGGTGTTCTTTCATGACCAACGTAGTCACCAATCGCGGTAGCCGTTCGGGCAACTGTGTCGGGTTCATAGTCTTCTGCTCGTTCCTGAACTGCATCCACGACTGCGCGTTCAAGCGCGAAGGCAGCCCGGCTTGGGACATCAATCTGTTGCATAGTCGTAACTACGGTGTCAAACAAGATAAGAAGCTGGAAAAACGGAAGTAAAGCGCCTACTGAACCGGATTAGAGTCTGTGGAGAATGAGGTGACGCGCCGACATCAACGCGATTACCTCGGACGAATAATGCAGATGAACTTGCTCACCCGCACCCCAGTCGTCTAAATACACCATCGCCGCCGAACCATCAGTTCGCACGCTCACAAACACGTGAATTTTGGTTTCCGGGTTAGTGTACATCATACCAATCGATGAGTCATAAACCGTCACTTCGTCTTTCGCGTACGAGCCGATCTCGTCGTCGAACGCTTCCATAGTCGTCTTGACTTTCTGCTGAATTTGAGTCGTCATAGTTGTGTTGTGGGCCATTCCGGCCCGAGCTAAAATATAGATAGAACACCTGAAACCGGGTTTATTCGTCGTCCACGTACTCGAAGCGGATTTCGTCGCACGTAGGCCATCCACGCGGAGTCGTCACGAGATTCTGCTTAATCGTGTACCATGCTTCGTCTCGTGCCATCTCCATACCCTCACGAACAACGGCTTCAAAATCGTCGTCTTCAGGGTCTTCAGAACCGTGTTCAAGAGTCGCTTGACGGGCTTCGTCCCAGCGAACACCGTGCGAAAAGTGAGTTGGGAGTTTACGCGTCTGGACTAAGTTATCGATACGAATCCGAGTCCAGCCACGCGTGTGAAGACCGGTTTCTTGTGTGGTGAGTTTAACCGTCTCTGCCGGGTTGTCGTCGCACCACGTCACGTACTTCGCCAAGTCCTCGTAGCGCCCGTACTTGTGTGGGTTATCCCATTTTTGTCGGAACGCTTCACGGAGCGCGGAGAGTGAGATTTCAATTGTTTGCGGTTCTTCGTCTTTGGAGTTTGTCTTTTGACTCATCCTATCATAATATAGATGTTTGATTAACTTATACCTTGCCCGCTTACGCAAGGCCGTTGTAACCGGGTTCCCAACATCTGCAGGCAGCCCGAGCAGCCCCGGACCGGCCGTTAAGTATCAACCACGAGTATGTTAGGATGCGTCCGGGAGTCACCGGATGCCACCCTACAAGTTCACCCTACGGAGAAGGAATCCCAATCACAAGCTCAAACCCGAACCGGCGGTGCAAATGCAAACCGCCACCAAGCTCACCAGAATAGGATTGTTGTTGTGGTTTTTGCGGCGCCGGGGATCATTACCCCGGCATCGGTCTTCTCGGAACTACCTCAGAGAGACTTTACTCTGAGAAATGTACGTAACCGAGATACTGTGACAGATGCCGAGAGAGTCCATACTGTTCTCCGTGACGGATTCAGAAGCACACTCCACGGAACAAAACGCATCCCGTGATACTGGTCTGTTCGACGCAGAGCGCCGCGTTACAGCGTAAATCATCAACGGTAGTTCCTTCTCACAAAACGAACACCTCACTCCCCATCACCCACGGTCACTTCTTCGAGTGCTTCCGATACACGGCCATCATCGGCTTCACGGTCCAGATACCAGTCACGGCGCTCATCGTCTTTCCAGATGTTCATCAACGTCTGCCGAGTGACGTTTCGCGTGTCACGAGCAACAGACCGATACGAATCCCCATCATCGATACGTTCGATGGCATCACACATATCGACGAACCCTGTCTCTCCATCGTCGTAATCCGGGGACATGTTCGGTGCGAGATAACCTTCGACTCGAACGAATCCAGCAGGAACTTGCCCAAGCCACTTCCCCTCTTTTCGGGCGCGACGAAGCCCTGCGCGGGTACGGCGAATTAGTGAGCGACGTTCTTCAGCGGCGACTGCCGCGATGATGTCCGCGATGAGTCTTCCGTGACCATCGGGTTCAATCGTACGCACAGACCCATTAACGACGTGGATAGTCACGGCGTGGTCTTCACACACGTCGAAGAACTGTTGTGCGAGCAGTCCGCGTCGGGCAATCCGACTAATTTCCCAGACGATTACGTCGGTGTAGTCGTCGTTCTCGATCTCGTCGATGAGTTGCTGGAAGTCTGAGCGACTGGCCGACGCGCCGGAGGCTTGGTCTGCGTAAATGGCCACGTCACCGAAGTCGAGTTCGCGTTGGTTGAGCCATTCTTCGATGTCGTCTCGTTGGTGTTGTTCTTCTTGTTCTGCTGTTGAGCGGCGAATGTATGTCGCGTATTCTTTGGTGTCTTCTGTCATGATTTTCGAGTTCAGGAGTGAGTTTGAGTCGGGTAGCTTACCACCAGAGACTGTAATAAACCACGGTAGTCGTTTGCAGTTCTGTAAGCTGTTGCCCAATCGCTCACACCCCCTTACTGGAAAATCAGGTATCCTATCGGAAAAGCAACGTTTACCGAACACGGAACAGGTGGAGCTGTAACCCGTGTTTGGTAAGAATCTCAGAACTCCGACTTCCACCCCCGGAACTCGTGAATGAAGGAGATCGAGAACGACACCGAACACATGGTTCTGACCTGCCCCAAATGTGACGGCCAACTCAACGAACTAAGCGTCGACGGCCCACCCGGAACAACCGTGTTCAATGAAGTCATGAAACTGACTGCTTCCAAAACACTACGAATACAAGCAGTCTGTGAGGCATGTGACGAAGTAGTCGAACGTGAAGTCACCATAGACCCCTACCGCGAAATCAAGAACTGGACCGACAATCAGGACCGCCACTCCGGCTCCTCATAAAGCGCCAACGAGCGCACAATGTCACCAATACGTCCAGCGTCGTCCGCCCGCAAGAACGCATCACGCTTGTCTTCACACCGTGAGCGCGGGCACACCCACGTACTATCCACGTCGTCGCCGAAGAACTGCCAATCCGCCACATCCCGCTCAACAGCACGGCCACACACCGCACACCGCACCGCTTTCTCCGTCGGGTCTGAGAACACGTTCCGATTAGGTTGTTCACCAAAATGCTTCTCCCACACCGTCCGCTCACTCATCTGAATCACCCACGGAAAGATGCTCATCCTGCTCCTGAATATTCTCCATCACCTCCTCAGAATATTCACGGTACTCAACCAACGGGTCAAACACTTCGAATCCGAGATACGTGTAGTGATCGATGCGCTCGTACTCATCGGCTTTAATCGCATCATCCACCAATAACCGCCAGTTCAACATCTCATACAGAACCGAGTGTGAGAGTGACACCAATCCGGCCACAGACAACACAATCTCGGACGCGGTATCCCGGTCATACATGCTGTTCTCAGCGATCTCGTCAACCATCTCCTCATACTTCAGCGGCATCTCGTCCAGCACCTCATGGTAATTCCCATCCCCATCATCCTCCCACAGACGCACGTGACTGGTATCCAAGGCCTCAACCCATTCTCTAAAATCGCTCATATCACCTGTAAATCAGGTGTCAACCCTTTTACGTCACTCCCCGTCCTGCGGAATCCCTGCCGCTTCGAGTGACTCAGCCAAACTACCAAACTTCCGAATGAACGTCTCAACTTCCGCGTTCGTCAATCTATCCGGTCCCTTCAAATCCGCTGTTTTCGGTACTGGGTCATCCATCCCGTAATCCCGTTTAAGTTCATACACACGCCACAATTCCGAGATAAGTTCCTGCTCAGAATACCCCTCACCCGGGTAATCTGTTGACTGCTCCAACCCCGCCTCATCAAGAACCCCACCCCACGACGACACCCCAAGAACACTTTCTGCCGTACCCACCGCATACGCTCCGTACTCGATATACTCAGGTGTGCTCACCGTACCACCACCAACAACCCGGTTCACACGCCTGACATCGGTAACGATCTCATTCCCGTCCACATCCGGCTCACGCTTCGACGTTATCCCGGCAGCGTCCAATGACCCAAACCACGAACCGTAACGATGAACAAACGCTTCACCAACACGATCCAACTGCTCCTCAGACCCGTTCAAAGCACCCAAAAGCTCGTTAAGAGTTGGTGTTGAGTTTTCCCGTTCAACGTAGTCAATGATGAAGAAGATCAGGTCTGACGAATCAACACCATTCGCTCGTTCAGCGTCGAGAACTTCAGCTTCCACAAGGTATTCGTCCCAACCGGTCAGTATGTCGTCGTCGAGAAGGTCCCCGTGAGCGTGCTCGTAATCGACTGAGCTTGGTAACCGTCCTTTCTCAACAACAAACCCACGTATCCACTTGACGATAGAATCGTCCATACTACTGCTGTTAGTCCCACCTGCTTGACTCTCTGGGTCTCTACAAGAGAAAATACACGCTTCAACCCCCGGTAGTCAACCCGAATAATTCCCGGCACAGAACACCTTCTTACCCGGTTTTAGAAAAACACGAAAGAACAAACACCCGATTTCGAGCGCGAGACCCACCCCAAGACCGCAGCCGTGAACCCACGGTTCACAGGCTTACGCGACACACACGACTTCGAACTTGGAGTCGAAGTCGTTCCAGTTCAAACGGTGGCAATCCTCATCCTCCAGCGGACGGCCACACGACGGACAAACTTCCATACTGTACTAATAAATCAGGTATCAGACTTATTAACACCCACGCTGTTGTGCGGTTCCCACGTGTTTGGTAAGAATCTCAGAACTCCGACTTCCACCCCCGGAACTCGTGAATAAAGTAACCACACACCGACTTGTTTGATAAGACTATGCCACACCCACACACCTCCGTAGAAACCGAACGCATCAACCCCGAGTCGAACTGGACCTCTTACACCGAATCCCAAGCCGCCAAACCCACCAACCGTTACGTCTACACCGACTGGCTCGATACCCACCACAAATACGTTCTTCAACAGTACCAACGTCACCCGGACACCCTCCAAGTAGAACGCAGCGACGGAGAAGAAGCACCGAGCGGGCGGCCCGGAATCGATCTCGAATACTACGGCAGAATCATCTACAACCTACGCAAGCAGAACACACGCTTCCACGACTCAGTAACAGCCGGTGATCTCGTAGACGTAGAACAGAAAGCCGCAAAAGACCCTCACGGAACCTACGAACTATACAAGCATCAGCACGACTCCCTGCGACTCTTCAACGGATACTACTTGTTCACGATGTACCGACAACCCCAACCCGGCGTCTATGTTGTTCCATGGCATCGCCCCATATCCGCCCACCGTCTCGACGAACTACTAGAGCTGAACTGGAACCGGACAACTCACCCAACCTTTGGCCGGTGTAAAAGAGCATCCCTCACGGCCACCAAGCTCAGACGACGACTCTCTCGTACACCTTTATCATGCTCCCGCAACCAGTCCAGATTAATCCGAGGCTCATCATATGTCTGAAACAGACTCACTCTCCCCACTTGGCGAAGAGGTCAAAGAAATACTCACCGACTGTGTTGACGGACTGAACGAACAACTCTCCCTCCGAGACCTTGAAGCCGTCCTGAGCGGTGATAAAGACGACTTACAATCCAGCGATCTCGGGAGCAAACCCGAAACCTACGCTGAAAACAACCTAATCTATCCTCTACTCGAAATCATGGGGTTAGCGTACACCGAACAACCCTACGGTGGCGGAAGTCACGCCGAAGACGAACGGGACATCGTATGGCCCGACTTCGAACTCGACACCATTGACGAGTACACAATCGGTGAGAACAAACCGTTCAACAACATCCAGAACGCGCACAAGGAAACCCTCCAATATCTTGACCGGCGTTCCATCGGCGCGGATTACGCTATCGCTACGGACGGATTCACGTGGTGGCTCTACAAAGTTGAGCAATCCGGTGACCGGACAAGCTTCCCACGCATCAAAACAGTCGAACTGAGAGAGTTGCTTCGGCAGATAGCCCTGAACAAACGGTACATTGAGACCAGTACGCTCACGGAACCAGACATCGACGGAACCATCGAAGAGTTCGTCGAATTATTCGAGCACGACGCCTTCCAACACTACACCTCTCAGACCGCACCCATCGAACTCCGAGACAGTCGAGAGGCCGACGTTGAAGAGTTCTACCAACTCTACATTGAGTACCTGTTCGGCGAATCCGATGAGCACGACGAACCCACTTGCCTAATGGACGACATTCGCTCCCCACGAGGAGCGAACGAGCACGATGAACGGAAGTTCGCGATCACTCTTATGAACCGCCTCCTGTTCATCAAATTCCTCGAAAAGAAGGAAGTCATACCACCAGAAACCCTTATCGGGAGAGTTCGCTCATACGAGTCTGAGGACTTCACCGGTAACTTCTACGACACCCAAATCAAACCGCTGTTTTACGATCTGTTCAACAAGGAAGTCCCAGAACGCGAATCAAAGCATCAGAGCGGATGGTTCGAACAAATACCGTACTTGAACGGTGGTCTGTTTCGTCCAAATATAGACGATGAGGAACGCTACCAACTGGAAGACAGAACACTCCCTGACATCATCCGCAACTTAATCGAAGGCCACAGACTGAGTGACCCAGACGGAACCATTGACCCCAGTATTCTCGGGTCTGTATTCGAGCGAACAATCAACCATATCGGGGGTGAGTTCGGGACACAGAAAGACATCGGCGCATACTACACGCCGGGTGACGTAACCGAGCTAATCACTCAACAAGTCGTAGACCCGAAAGCCCGCGATGTAATCATTGACTCGTACGCCGAAGACTATGACGACACCGTTCGCGGACGAATGGAAGACCTCGAACTCGGTGAAATACTCCGCCGTGTAGAAGACGGAGAAGGATGGTTCGGTGACGCAGACGGAACTCGTCGTGCCTATGACCGGCTCGGAGACCTCCGAGTCGTAGACCCTGCCTGCGGGTCTGGTCACTTCCTCACCACCGTCATGGAAGAGATACAGCGCATCAGACGCGGCCTGCTGCGCGGCCTGAACCGTGGCGAAGACCCGGACCCAGAAACCGAGTACGAATCCAAGCGCGAACTCGCACTTAACAGCATCTTCGGCGTCGACGTGGACCCCATCGGTGTCGAGATCGCCCGCCTGCGCGTGTGGCTCAAAATAGTTGAGGACGACTGGGACGAATCCTTTGGACGCCTTCCAAACATCGAACTCAACGTCGTGTCTGGGAACAGCCTAATCGGCTTACCCACAGAACAGACCGGTCAGACTTCGGTATCAGTCTGGGATGATAGACTCGACGAACTCGTAGAGGTCAGAAAGCAGTACAAGCAAGAAAACCCTGATGTAGAGAAGCAAGACGTTCTCAACCGGTTAGAAGAGCTAAGAGACGAGCTTGATGAAGAGTATCTACAACGACTCACCCAAACCGTAGACACCTCAGTCGAGACCGCGAACGAGTGGGCAGAATTACTCAACGGTGTGAACGGAAGCACTCTCCACCCAACAATCACCTCTGTGAAACTGAAGCGTGACGACGAAGAAGCATTTTCTGACTCGGAAAAAGAACGACTGAGCAGTCTCGGATTCAGCGCACACACCTACTCTGCACGACTCAACATCGAACGCCGTCACGACAACTTACGGGACGGGAAAGCAACACAGTCACACGCCGAAATCACCGAACAAATCACCGACGAACTCACCGAACTCATTGAAGGGAACTACTGGTTCGAAGAAGTCGAACGCCAACCCCTACAGTATGACCTCGACAACATTCTCGGTGACCCCTTTCATTGGATCGTCGAATTCCCCGAAGTCGCCAAAGAACAAGAAGACGGGAACGGCCACACAATCGAGTTCGACATCGTACTCGGAAATCCCCCGTACGGCGACATTATGCGAGACTCCGAGAAGACACTTGCCTCCCATTACACCACCGGTGACATCAACGACGTATCAGCCCCGTTCGTTGAACGACAAATACGCTTACTCGGCGACGGCGGTCACTTCGGAAACATCACAACCTTAGGTCTCGTCTACTCCAGCAACCTCCAAGACCTCCACGACTTCGTGCGCGAGAACATCGAACAAATGGACATCGCCTGCTTCGCTCACCGCCCGCAACAAGTATTCCCGAACGCCATCGTCCGCGTCGCCATCATGACCGGACAAAAAACAACCCCTGAAAACGGTGGCACAATCCAGACCTCAAAATTCCTCCAGTTCGACGTTGAGAACCGGAAAGAAGTGTTCGAGGGCATTACCTACCTCCCCGTTGAAGGACTCGAACTCCGCGAACGAATCGGTGGCTCAGACCGCAGCTACGAAGTCCTCCCGAAAGTCGGAGACGAAGAAGTGAAAGGAATGCTCGAATCTCTGGAGTCACACTCCGATCTCATCATCGGAGAGACCGAGTCCGACACCGAAACCGACTACCCGGTGTACCGACGCCGTGGTGGCGGCTACTGGCTCAACGCCGTTCCCGAAAACATTCACGGTGACGTGACCACAATCGAAGAACTCTACTTCGACACCGAGCTTGAGCAGCAGACCGTGTTCCTCATCGTGAACTCGTCCCTGTTCTACGTCTACTGGATCGCGTACGCAGACTTCCGACACCTCAACACCGGCCACATTCGACGCTTCCCAATCCCACCCGTCGAAGAATTACGCGAGTACGAAGACGAAATACTGGACGTAGCTGACCGTGTCTGGACCCGAATGGAAGACGTTCACGCTGGTGGCACCCGTGACCAGTTCGACATGCCTGCGGTCAAACCCCTTATCGATGAGGCCGACGAGCTTCTGAGCCAAATCTACGATACCACCGAAGACCAACTCGAATACGTGCAAAACTACAACTCTCAGTACGGGCGTCGCTCCACCGGCTCCACCGAACTCAGCGAATACTAAACCCTTCTTTACTCACTCAGCGTACACTTTCTCACCCATCAAATACTGACCGTCAAAATTTGAACTTCAAACCTGAGCCTCAAACAACACTTCAAAAACCCTATAAATTTGAAGTCAAACCCGGGAACGTCAATAAATACAGTCTTACACCCCGTTAGAAAACCCTGTAAGAACACAGAAGCGAGGAACACCACTCCTCACACACTCCTCAAATAACTTAAGTATCGGAGCACCCCGAAAAGGGGAACTCCTCGTTCACCGTGAACACCCCGAAAACAGCAGAAGAAGAAAAAGAAACCCTACCGAATCAGAAGACTCAGATCATCGAAGTGAAAGAGTCCCACTCAGAAGTGAACAACCACTCAAACCCCTCAATACCTCCCCGGACAGAATAATCAGCCCCGGGGAAGCACTCAACATCGACGGAATCAACAGCATCCCGAAGCACCTGAAGCCGAGTCAGAAGCACCCGATCAGCATCAAACCGATACGAAGTATTAGTCTCATAATCAGCGAGTCGGAACAGACTGGAATCCCGCTTATCAATATCCAAGGAACCCCAATCCATACCGACGTGAGTCACAGTCTCATCAACAACGATCTCGTCACCCGTGTGCTCAACGTCGTCGCTACTGACGACGAACCACTCGTTCTCCACCTGAAGAAACACCATCTCCACGTCAGGACCAACACCAGCACCGAACGAATCCCGCATATCAGCGAGCGTCCGCGTACACGGCGTATCAACAACGTACGACGGAACACTCACACCAGTCACCAACTCCACGTCAGGACCATCAGAGACGCTCTCCAACAGACTCAGCCGCCGGTCACACACCGTCCCAGTCGGCACGTCAACGAACTCGACTTGTGACTTCGGAAGCGACGCACTCGTGAGCTTGCCGTTAAAGGACGCGCTCACTAACTGGGACCCGTTGCTGAGTCGGCGAACCTCTTCTACGATGATTGCTTTCCCTGTCTCGTGCTTGAGTTCACCAACCACCCACATGTCCTCGTTGTTGCGGCTGAATCCACGGTCTTGGACAAGCCACGCAGGCACACTAACGGCCACCGCATCATCCCCGTACATGTCGTACACGGAAGCAGTAGCGGCTAACTGCTGGTCTCTGTGCAGACGCATTCCTTCCAACGCATCCTGCCAGTCCGTGGGTAGCACGTCGTCAGGATTCAGCACAGTCTGTTCATTCTCTTCCTTGTCAGACTCCGACTCACGGGTGTCACCCCCATTCTCGTCGAAGTCGTTGAGTGTAAACTGACTCATACCTACACGTAGCAGCCCCACCTTTTAATACCTTACCCGCGCACGCAAGGCTACTGTCTAACGGTTACGCCCAAGAAGAAAGCCCCGACTGAGAAACGTCACCAGAAGCCGGAACATCGTAATTACACCACAAAACCTCCGTACGCTCCGAACCAGACTGACCAGCCTGAGCACGAGTCCCACGCTCAACCCGAGACCACCCAGACAACATCCCCTCGTACAAATCAGACGTGTACCCGCTTATCGCCACGTCACCCTCCACATCAGACAACACCTCCAACAGTTCGCGGTGATCTTCTACACCCATCTCATTCTCACCATACTCACCACCCGTCGAACGCGTCTCCGCCATATAAGGCGGGTCAAGATAAAACACGGTGTCAGGACTATCGTACTCCTCAATCACCGCAACAGCGTCCCGAGACTCAATCCTGACACCGTCTAAGCGTTCAGCCGCCGAATCAAGTTTGCTAATGTGGTTCCGCCACCGCGAAATCGAACCGGCCATATCACTATACGATTCTCGCCGAACAAACGAGAACTGTGACTCCACGGCAGACAACGCCAACCCTGCGCGTGCCTGATTACACACGGTGAAGAATAACCGCGCTTTCTCAACTTCATCAAGTCCGGGATCGTCGTGATGGTTGAGCGCGTACTCATACTCTTCACGAGAGTATGGGGTTAGTTGTAGCGCCCGAATCAGGTTGTCCGGGTTGTCACGCAGAACACGGTAGAAGTCTGTCAGAGACTCGCTCAAGTCGTTGTATACGTCTACGTTTGATGGTTCTCGATGCAGTAGTATCGATCCCGAACCCCCGAACGGTTCGACGTAGGTGTCAGACGTTGGGAGCAGTGGAAGAATCCATTTTCTATGGCTTGTCTTTCCACCGTACCATGATATTGGTGTAATGTTGTTTGGTTGACTCATATCACATATTAGCAGCCTCATCCTTTAGTACCTTACCCGCGCACGCAAGGCTCAAGTGACTTCACACCCTACTCTTACACAGGATTACAATGACGAGTAAGAACACAGAAGAACGCACACGAGACACGGAAAGCGGGAGGTTCGAGAGTGAGATCAGTAAAGAGCAGGTTCGGATGGCCGTCATGGCTCACGCAGACGAACCCATGACCACCAGCGACGTACACGACACCGTTGGAGGTAGCCGTCGAACCGTTCTCCACTACCTGCAACAACTCGCGGAGAACGACGAGATCAGCGTGAGGAAACCCAGCGAAAACTACGCGCTCTGGTCACGTCCCAAGCACGTCGAACAGGAGAACGACGTTGAAACCGATGGCGGAACCCACCGTGTTGACGCAGTAAGCGCGGACGAGTTCCAGTTCTGAACCCGGTAGAACAACATCTTCACACAAAACCCCGTAAATCCCTATGTCAAATAGGCGTATCCCTATGTCTCACAAGATTCTCAAGTGATAATGTTGTTGTGACCCCCGAACGGCGAAAAACGATGGGGGGACGGGGGGAGGCGTCAAACACGAAACCCACGGTAGAGGCCGTGAGGCCGCCGTTCCGTCTCTCGCCAACACGTCAGGCACCCTAACGTGTCAACTCGTTGGGAACAACTTTGCCCCCCATATTATTATATAACTATTTATTTCATAGATGTATGTATGTATGTAAGTGAAGAGAGTATATTACGGATGAAAACCTATGTAAGAAATAGGGATGTTTATGTGGATAGCGTGTTTTTGTTCAAACGCATATGAGTCAGCGACGAAAGGCACGAGGAATCGTGCAAAGCGACGACGTGTATCAGCAAGCAAAAGAATGGTGCGACAACCACGGCTACCAGATTGGTGATTTCTATGAGAACGCGGCGCTAATCGCCCTCGGGCGGCGTGATTCCGTCCCCGGAGAGTTCTTAGATTTGGTGGACGAGAACGGCGTAGAAAAGAAACTTGACGCCCTTCTGGACCATCACGGTATCAGCGGTGACGGCGACACCCCCACCCCGGGGGAGGGGGACTCTTTTTCGCCGGTAGAGGGTCACAACAACATTTCTGACGACGACGTTGAAGACGACGAAGTTGTTCAAGGAGAAGAGCAGGAGGACGACGAGACTGAAGACGTGGGAGAAACTGAGGAGATCAGCGACTTGGTTGAGGCCGCGAAAGAGTCGGGCGAAGCGTTCAGTTGGGACGAGATGAAGGAGTGGGCGGCTACCGTGCAGTCTATGGACGACTCCGAGCGTCGGAGTGTTCGGCTGCACCCTGACCGCGTTGGCGAACTTAAGAAGTCACGGGACGCGCTGATGCCCGTGTTCTACGGCCTTATCGCGCACGAGCAGAACGAGAAGAACATGCCGTGGTATCCTGTTGAGCGGGTGAAGGACCTGATGCGGGAGTATTACCCGGACGAGAACCCGTCCGAGAATACGTTGTTCCGGCGGTCTGATGCGTCCGGGAATTACTATGATAATCTGTGCTCGGAAGGGTGGTTTGTGACGAATCCGCGTAACAACGTGATTTCGACGAGCACGGAGAGTATCCGTAAAAAGATGGATGAGTTGCTGGAGACAGGTATTAAGGATTATGTGGATGAGGTTCAGCACGACGATTCGATGGGGCGGAAGAAAGAGTGGGCTGAATCCAAGCCTGAGTCTTACGGTGGGCAGAACCCGGATTATTATCGGACGACGGCTGGCCGTATGTGGGCTGAGTGGTTCGAGATCGCCGCTAAGGTGCTGGATGATGAGGAGGTGAAGGAGAACCGGAATTCGTCTGTGGAGACGTATGAGGCGGTTCACGAGCATGTGCGGTGGGCGGCGTACACCGCTCTGAGCGACAACGTGGAACAGCGTGAGTATGACGTGACGAAGCGCCCTGAGACGCGTGAGGAGAAGGAGCAGCGTGAGGAGAAAGACAACCGGAGTGATAAGTCGCGTCAGAAGTCGAATCTGATTACGATGTAACTGGTTTTGGTGGTTGGCGTTCGACAGGACTTCTCGGTTTTGTAGCGGTTATATTTCTATGATTTGGTGCAGCGAGCAGCCGCAGCCGTGGGGCTGCTCGTGATATTGGTGATGCCTGCGTTTTTCTGCTTTGGGAACGAACACCGTGGGTAGGATGTGGCCGCTTGACTGGTCTGAGCTAAAATCGAAGACCGTTAGACGTGATGAAGGCCGATGCCGTGAGTGTGAGGAACCAGTCGAGTACGTGGCGTACGAGAAGTGACCCCCGGAGTACGGTTGGGGGACGAGTAATCTTGTGAGTCTGTGCGGGGTGTGCGCCGAAAAAAGTGCAGTTCGAAGCGGCCCGTGTCACCGATGCGGCAAAGATTGCCTAATCGGGTGACATTGGCTCAATCGTTCGAAAACATCTGGCGCATCATCGGGTGCATCTCCATGAGCTGCTCCTCGGCGATCTCCTCGTACAACTTGTACGTGATAGAGACCGTCAGCAGCAGGCCCGTACCGGAGACCTGCCCGATGGTGCCGAGCATGTTCGCCCCGACGGCGAGCAGGCCCACGAGAGCACCGCCGATGACGGTGACCTGCGGGATGTACCGCTCCAGCACCTTCTCGATGACGCCGGGCGACTGGCGGAACCCCGGAATCTGCATCCCGGAGTTCTGGATCTGCCGGGCGGTCGCCTCGGGACCCATGTCGGTGGTCTCCACCCAGAAGATGGCGAAGATGGCGCCACCGATGACCATGAACGTCAGGTCCACGCCGATGCGGACGAGGATGTCAAGGGTCCGGGGCCCGAGCGCCGGGATCCAGTCCTGCGGCGAGTAGATGGGCGCGAGGTAGTAGAACAGCCCACCGGTCGGCTCGGCGATGCCGCCGGCCGTCGTGTAGGTGCCCAGCCACGCGGGCATCCCCTGCCACTGACTGTTGAGGATGCGCCCGAGGAACTGGACGTTGGCCTGCAGCGCCCGGACAAGGATCATCGGCAGGACGCTAGCGTAGATGAGCTTCACCGGGAAGCGGCCACGGGCGCCCTTCACGCGGGCGTGGCTCAGCGGGATCTCCACGCGGACCGACTCGGCGTAGACGACGATGCCGAAGATGGCCAGCGTCGTGAACAGCGCGATGATCTGGCCCTGCTGGAGGAAGATGTCGTTGAGACCACCGGGCGTGAGCGGGCTCCGGACCTGCACCGCGCCGGTCAGGATGCCGACCCACGTCGGGAAGAAGCCGTTGTAGTTCGTGCCGAGCGCCTCCCACGCGAACAGCCCACCGATGAGCCGCTGGGAGACGCCGGCGATGATGAACAGCCCGATACCGGACCCGACGCCCCACTTCGAGATGACCTCGTCCATGAACAGGATGAGGAGCCCGCCGACGAAGATCTGGGCGAACATCAGCCACTTGACCGTGGCGACGCCGTACTGCTGGGCGAGCGCGGGGCTCACCGGAAGGAAGTTCCCGGCGAACACCATCGGCAGCCCGGTCAGCACGACCATCACCACGACCAGGAGCTTCTGGAGCCCCTGGTAGAGCGCCTGGTCACGCGGGTTCTGCGTGTCGAGGCCGAGCAGGTCGGCACCGCCGAGCAGTTGCAGGACGATGGACGCCGTGACGATGGGTCCGATACCCAGCTGCAGGATGGTTCCCTGTCCTCCCGCGAGGATGGTGCGGAACTGCCCGAACGCGTCGCTCCCGGCACCGCCCGACGGCAGGCCGTAGAGGAACACGTTCGTCAGGAAAAAGTACAGCACGAGCACGCCGGCCGTCCAGCCGAGCTTTCGGCGGAACGGCACGTGACCCTCGGGACGGGCCACTGCGGGCATGCGCGTGAGTACCGGTTCGGCGGTCTCCTTCCAGCCCATGATATCTACTCGTTGTCCTCGTCTGCCGTAGGTTCTTCGGCCGCCTCGTCCTCGGATTCGGCGCGCTCGGCACCGCGCTCGGAGAGCACGGCCTCGCCGCCCGCGGCCTCGAGGGCCGCCTCGGCGTCGGCCGAGAAGGCGTCCGCGGTGACCGTCAGGGCACCGTGGACCTGCCCGGCACCGAGCACCTTCACCACGTCCGCCTCGTGGCCGTCCTCGACCACGTCGCGGGCGTCGATGGCGTAGCCGTCACCGTCCGCCTCGGCGAGCCCACGTTCGGCGAGGACGATGGCGTCCTCGTCCAGTTCGCGGACGTTGATGGTCTCGACCACCTCGTCGGTCTTCTGGGGGCGCTTGAACCCACTCTTGCCACGCGGCGGGTAGAGCGCCTTCTCGTGCTTGTCGCGGCCGGCACGGCCACGGCCACCGCGGTGACCGGCACCGCGTCGCTTCTTGTGCGAGCCGCCGCCGTGGGTCCGCGAACCGCGCTGTCGTCGTTTCTTGGACGTCATTATCGCATCGCCTCCAGCAGTTCGCTGATGTCCTCGGTCTCGTGCTTGCCGAGCTGGCCACCCTCCTTCGTCGGGTGCTTGATGCCGTCGTGGCCACCACGCGGCGGGTGCAGCCGGAGCGTCGGGGAGAGCCCCTGCTCGCGCAGGGTCGTCTCCTCGGCCAGCAGCGCCTCGGCCAGCGCGTCGAAGTCGTCGTAGTCGGTGTGCTCGGCGAGCCACGCCTCGTCGACCTCGGCGTCGCCCTCGGCGGGCTCGGCCCGCTTTCGCAGCACCGTCGCGACGGCCTCCTGGGTGGGCGTCCCGTGCGCCACCCAGTCGTTGACCTTCGTGATCATCCCACGGTAGGTGGGCGTCTCGGGCACGAGCACGCAGTGGTTCACCTTGTGCAGGTTCAGCATCCCCAGCGTGTCTCGGACCGCCTGACTCTGGTTGACCTCACCGCGGAGCTGGACGAGCGCCTGCATCACTCCGACACCTCCTGCGTGCGGAGCGAGCGCGGGCCACGGGCCTGCGAGGCGTTCTCCAGCGCCGTGTAGGTGGCCTTCGCGAGGTTGAGCGTCGTCCGGGTGTTGCCGAACGACTTCGTCCACGCGTTCTCGACGCCGGCGAGTTCCAGCACCTTCCGGACGGTCTCGCTCGCGGCGAGTCCGAGTCCGAGCGGGGCCGGGATGAGCTCGACCGTCACCGAGCCGGCCTTGCCCTTCGTGCGGCGGGCCAGCGAGTGGGGCTGGTCGGAACGGTCCTCCCAGGAGCCCGAGCCACGCTCGACCTTGATCATGTTCAGTTTCGCGATGCCGATGGCCTTCTGGATGGCGCCGCCGACCTGGTCGTCACGCCCCTCGGCGTAGCCGACGAAGCCGTCGCGGTTGCCGATGGCGACGACACACCGGAACTTCACCCGGCGGCCGGAGTCGGTCATCCGCTGGACCATGTTGATGTCGAGCACCTCGTCCTCCAGCCCCGGGAGGAGCTGGTCGACGATCTCGGGCTCCTTCAGCGGGAGGCCCGAGTTCAGTGCCGTCTCCATGTCGCTTATCTCTCCCTCCGCGACCTTGCGGCCGAGGCGGGTCTGCGGTTCCCAGCCGTGACTCATGCTGTCTCCTCCATGATTCGCTCTCGTACCTCGTCGAAGTGCTCGGGGAGCGTGGCCGCGTCGAAGTCGCCGCTGTACAGGCCGTCCTGCATCTCGGCGTACTCGGCGATGTGCTCACCGCGCGTGCGTTCCCACTCCGCGAACACGTCGTCGTTGTGCGGGACCTCGAGCCCCGCGTCGATGGCACCCTCCTGCACCGCGAACACCTGATTGCCGGGGGTGGCCGTGTTCAGTCCGATGTCGAGGACCGCCTCCTCGAGACCGGCCTCGACGGCACGCACACCGGCGAGCAGTCCCGTCAGGTACGCCGCCGGGAGGTTCGAGGTCGGTGCCTCCCAGCCGTACTCCGACAGGTCCTCGCTGGACGCGGCCGCCACCGTCTCGTCACCCTGCGGGCCCGCGAGTATCAGCTGCGCCCTGACGTGCCGGTTGCTCTTTCGAGCGACCAGGCGGGGTTTGCCGGATTTCAGCAGGCGCAACCGCTGGTGGTAGTTGGTCCGGGCCTCGCGCCGACGCCGCATCGGCACCTTGTACCGGGGTCCGGTCGCCATCAGTTCTCACCTCCCAGTGCGTCGACGTCGTAGTCGTAGTTGTTCCGCATGTATCGTTCCAGGTCCGCGACGGAGTCGAACTCGCCACCCGAGGCCATGTTGTACAGCTCGCGGTAGGCCGAGCGGTCGAGGCCGCCCTCGTCGCGGTGGGACTTCAGGGCCTTCCGCTGCGCGCGGATGCGGCTCTGCCAGTCCTGCTTCTTGTTCTGCCGACCACCGGCCTTCCCCTTGCGGGAGCCGGCACCCTTGCGGTGGCCGTACGCTCGCTTCTGCTGTCGCTCGCGGGCCCGTCCACGGGAGTTGCCGCGGGCCGTCTCGGCCCGGATGGCACCCTCGTCGACGAGTTCGCGGATGTCCTCACGCGTGATGGCGTCCGCGATGTCCGCCTGCGCGTCGTCGTCGAACCGGACGCGGTTCTTCCCGACACCCAGGACGTCCGCGGCCAGTCGCCGCTGTGCTCGCAGGTCAGTCATTGTTCAACCTCCGTCTCGTGGTAGGTGGGGTTCAGCACCCGGATACCGGCCTCGTCGGCCTCCTCCTCGAGGGTCGCGCGCTTGCGACCACCGACGGTGCTGGCGATGCGGGCCGCCTGCGTCTCCGGGTCGATCGCCTCCAGGTCGTCGAGGTTGTGCACGAGCACGTCCTCGAACCCGGAGGGGTGCAGGCCCCGGACCGCCTTCGGCGTCCGGAAGCCGGCCTCGACCTTCGGGCCACGCGATTTGAGGCCCTTGCGCTGCTTCGAGAGACCACCACGCGGGCGGCGCCACGACGTCGGCGTCCGCTTCTTCTTGTGGTAGTCCTGCCGGAAGAACTGCGGCTTGCCGATGGTCCGACGCTCGGTCAGCAGGCGCTGCTCGCGCTCGCTGAGGTCCGGCGTCTTCTCCGTCAGCTCGGCGGAGACGTACTTCGGGACGTGTTCGGTCTCGACGTCCTCGTCGAGTTCCTCGTCCTCGACCTCCGGCTCCTCGTCCTCGACCTCTGCCTCGGTCTCCTCGGAGACCTCGAGGCCACCGACGTCGGCCTTGATACGCGCGGCGAGCGCGTTGCCGATGCCGGAGACCTCCGCGAGGTCGGACTGGGAGGCACGCTTGACGTCCTCAACGGTCTCGTAGCCCGCCTCCTCCAGCGCCTCGGCCTTCGCCGGGCCGACGCCGCTGATGTCGGTCAGTTCCTGCGGCTCGTCGTCCGCCATCAGGCCTCACCTCGCTGGGGCTTCTCCGTGATGTAGACGCCGTCCTGGAACACGCGGGTGTCCTTGTCGTTCACGCGGGTCATCTGCTCGATGCTCGCGGCCGTCTGGCCCACGTCCTCGATGGACGGGCCCGAGATGGTGAGTTCCTCGCCGTCGACGTCCACCTGCGTGTCACCACGGATGGTGACACGACGGGGGTGGCGCTCGCCGAGGAAGTTCTCGATGACGACCTCGCCGTCCTCGGCGCGGACCTGCATCGGGAAGTGTGAGTAGAAGACCTCCATCTTGTACTCCCAGCCCTCGGTCACACCGTGGATCATGTTGCGCACGTGGCTCTCGAACGTTCCGACTGTGGCGTTCGTCTTCGCGTCGGTGGCTCCGGCCGTGATGACGACCGCGTCGCCCTCGACGTCGACCGTCACGTCCGGGAACCAGAGGCGGCGGGTGACGCTGCCTTCCGGTCCGGAGACGGTCACGTCGAGGTGGTCGACGCTCGCGTCCACGTCGTCCGGAACCTCGATTCGTGTTTCTTCACTCATTGTCAGTATACGTAGGCGAGCACCTGGCCACCGATGCCCTGTTCGCGGGCCTCGTAGTGGCTCATGATGCCCGAGGAGGTGGTCACGACGAGCGTCCCGTAGTCGCGGGCGGGGAGGAACCGCTTCTCCCACTTCTCGTACTCGTCGGCGCCCGCGGAGTACCGGGGCTTGACCGCGCCACACTGGTTGATGGCGCCTTTCAGTTCGACCTCGAACTTGCCGGCCTTGCCGTCCTCGACGCGGGTGAACCCGTCGATGTACCCGCGGTCGTAGAAGACCTCGAGGATGGAGCCGATGACGTTCGAGGCGGGCTCAACGGTCTGGGTCAGGTGGCCGACGCGCTCCGCGTTGTCGATACCCGAGAGCGCGCTGGCCAGTGGGTCGTTGTCCGCCATTGTTAGCTGTACTTCTTGAAGCCCATCCCGCGAGCGATCTCGCGGAAGCACTGTCGGCAGAGCCAGATGTCGTACTTGCCGACGAGTCCCTGCTCGCGCCCGCAGCGCTGGCACTCCTGGACGTCGCCGGTTCGCTTGGCCACCTGCTCTCCGGTCTCGGTTTCTGTCTCGCTCTCGCTCATTCTGACACCTCCACGTCGTACTCGGCCTCGAGGTACGCGACGGCGTCCTCGGCGTTCAGGCGGTGGGCCTTCGGGATGCTCCGAGCGACCTTGTCCCGCTTGCGAACGCGGTAGCCGGGGCGGACGAGGTTGACCGTCACGTCCAGCCCGTAGATCCCGATGTTGGGGTCGTACTCCTGACTCGGGAAGTCGGTGTGTTCCTCGACACCGAACGAGAAGTTGCCGACCTGGTCGAACTGCGAGGCCGAGAGCTCGACGAGCGGCAGCGTCGTCTCGAGGAACTCGTGGGCCTCCTCGCCGCGAAGGGTCACCTTCGCGCCGATCGGGTCGCCCTCGCGGACGCCGAACTCGCCGACGGTGTTCTTCGCGACGGTCCGGACCGGCTGCTGGCCCGCGACCTCCTCGAGGATCTCCTCGGCGTTCGCCAGCTCGCGACCGCCCTCACCGACGCCCATGTGGACGACGACCTTCTCGACGCGCGGTTGGCGCATCTCGTGGAACTCGGCGCTCTCGCTCATTCCTCGGTCACCTCCTCACTCTCGTCGGAGAGGTCCTCGGTCTCGACGGTCTCGCCGTCCTCGTCGGACGTGAAGTTCTCGTCGATGACGACGACGTAGTCCTCGACCGTCTCGAACCAGCCGTCGTCGGTCTCCACCCGAACGTTGTTCGGGGAGGAGGAGGCCGTGACGGTGATCTCCTCGATCTCGCCGATCTCGCCGGCGTGCGTGCCGGCGACGGCGGTCACCAGCGCACCCTCCTCGTAGGGGAAGTGCGCGACGACCTCGGCGGTCTCGTTGTCGACGACGATCGAGTCCTTCGGGCTGTAGGCGCCCTCCTCGGTCGTCAGCGTCTGGCCGTCGTGGAGCGTGAGCTGGTAGACGCCGTCGCCCACCTGCTGTTTGCCCACGACCTTGCCGAGCTTCGACCCCGCGCTGTCCTCGTCGATGGGGGACAGCGCCAGCCGTCCGCCCTCGTCGGGGAACACGCGGTAGAACTCCTCGCGCGCTGCGAACGCGACGATGTCGAACATCCCGATGGGACGCTCCTCGTCGCTCACGGCCTTGCCGTTGACCAGCACCGAGTCCTGGCCGAGCGCGTAACGCGCCTCCTTGCGCGTGTCCACGTAGCCGAGGACGTCGCGCAGCAGGATGAGCAGGGGAACCCCTGCCTCACCGTGTGGGCCGGCGTCGGCCTTGACGGTGAACGTGTTCGTCTTGCGCTCGATGGGCCACGACTTCGGCACCGAGAGTCGCTTCTGGTGTCGGGTCATTCGTCGTCACCTCCGAGTGCCTCGAGCCGCTCCTCGCGGCGGTCGTCATCGAGGTCGAGCTTCGTGACGAGCAGGTTCGAGGCGTCCAGCGGACGCGGCACCTCCTCGCCGTCTGCCTTCTCCAGCGTCACGCCCTCGACGTGGACGACCGCCTTCTTCAGGTCGACCGTGGCGACCTCGCCGGTCTCGCCGGCGAAGTCACCGCGCTGGACCTCGACGGTGTCGCCCACGTTGACGCGGACGCTTCGCGTGCCGTACTTCTCCCGGAGGTCCTCCGAGAGGTGCGCGCGGACCTGGTCCTGCTTCTCGTGGAGCGGGGCCCGGCGCTGTCGGGTTCGCTGTTTGGATGGTTGTCGTGTCATACTATCATCGTCGCGGTGGACGCGATGCTGCCGAACCGCTCGGCCACCTCCCGCGCGATGGGACCTTTCATCTCGGTCCCGCGGGGGTTCTGGTCTTCGTCGACCACGACCGCGGCGTTGTCCTCGAACTTCACGCGGGTCCCGTCCGGCCGGCGGAACGGCTTCCGCTGGCGGATGATGACCGCCGGCAGCACCTGCCGGCGCATCTCCGGGGTCCCCTTCGTGACGGAGACGGTCACCAGGTCACCGAGCCCCGCTCGGGGGTGTCGGTTCTTCGTGCCGGAGTAGCCGGCGACGGAGATGACCTTCAGCTCGCGGGCACCGGTGTTGTCCGCACACACGATGCGCGAGCCCTTCTCCAGTCCGGGGGTGACGTCGGCGTTGAGTGCCTCCATCAGTCGTCACCTCCCTCCTCTGAGACGCGTTCGATGACCACGTGGCTCTTCGTCTTCGAGAGCGGTCGTGTCTCGCCTATACGGACCGTGTCGCCGACCTCCAGTTCGAGGCAGGGCGGGTGGTGCGCGGATACCCGCGACCGACGCTTCATGTATCGGTCGTACTTGGGTACCTTGACGTCGTACTCCCGCTCGACGACGACGGTCTTGTCCATGTCTGTGGAGGCGACCCGGCCCTCGATGGTCTGTCCCCGCACGCCGAGCGTGCCGTGGAACGGACAGTTGGGGTCCGTGCAGGTCTCCTCCGGTTCTGGTACGTTCAGTCCTATCGCCATTTCGAATCACCTGTGACTTCGGTCCGTCGGGCCGGGTCTGCCACGAGTCGAGCGCCCTCGACGGTGACGTACGTGCCATCGTCGAGTTCGAACTCGAACGTGCAGTCGGCCTTCGGTACCTGCATCCGAGACGCCCCGATGAGCAGGGTGTTGCGGGTCTCGTCGACCACGTCGCCGGCAACGCCGACGTACCCCTCGTGCCGGGCCTCGACCACGCGGACCCGGAGGCCCGCGAGTTCGTGCCGGGGGAGCGTCTCGGCGGTCAGCACTACGACGACACCTCCTCGGCGTCGTCGAAGTCGCCCTCCTCGTTCTGGATCGTCTTGATTCGGGCGATCGCTTTCCGCAGCTCGCCGACGCGGCCCGGGTTGTCCGGGGCGCCACCGGCGGCCTGCACCGCGTTCGCGTTGAGCAGCTCGGTCTCGAGCTCCTCCAGTTCGGCCTCTCGCTCGGCCGGCGTCATGTCGCGGATCTCCGCAGCGTGGAGCACGGTCATTCTTCCTCGTCCTCCTCGTCAGCGGCGTCTGCGTCCTCGGCCTCGTCCATCTCCTCCATCAGGTCGGCGGCCTCCTCGTCGGCCTCCTCGCTGACCTCGGACTCGATGGCCTCGTCGACGGCGTCGAGGTCGTCGCCCTCCTCCTCGGCCTCGGACGCCTCGTCCTCACCGGGCAGGTCGGGCTCCTCGATGACCTCCTCGTCGTCGAACTCGGGGACCTCCTCGTCGTCGAACTCCGCCTCGACGTCCGGAGCGTCCTCGACGTCCACGTCGCCCTCGGCGGCCGCCTCGGCCTCCGCGAGCAGCGCGTCCACGTCGCCCTCGGGCTCCTCGATGAACTCCTCGACGTCGACGTCCTCGTAGACCTCGAAGTCGTCCGGGAGCTTCGCGTTCGGCGGGATGATGCGGACCTGCACGCCGATGGTACCGAGCTTCATCACCGCGACACCGGTGCCCCGGTCGACGATCTCGTCGGCCGGCTCGCCGTTGTGCTTGATGTAGCCGCGGTTGAACTTCTCGACGCGCGAGCGCGCACCCGTCACCTTCCCGCTCAGGATGATCTCGGCGCCCAGCGCGCCCGAGTCCATGATGCGGTCGATGGTGGTGTGGCCCGCCTTCCGGAAGTACCAGCCACGCTCGAGCGCGTTGGCCAGTCGGTCCGCGACGATCTGTGCGTTCAGGTCGGGTTCGTCGACCTCCTGCACGTCGATCTGCGGGTCGTCCAGGTCGAAGCGCTCCTCGAGCTGGGTCGTGATCTTCCGGATGTTCTTCCCGCCCTTGCCGATGACCATCCCGGGCTTCTCGGCCTTGAGCTGGATCTGCGTGCCCATCGGCGTCTTGGCGACGTCCATGCCACCGTAGCCGGCGCGGCTCAGTTCCTCGTGGAAGAACTCGTCTATCTTCGTCCGCTGGATACCGTCGTGGATGAACTGCTGTTCGTCTGCCATTATTCGGTCACCTCTTCGAGGACGAGTTCGACGTCGACCTGCGGGGTGTTCCAGGCGCTCGCGCGCCCGAAGGCACGCGGCTTGCGGCCGGGGGACTCCCCGACCTTGTGGGCGGCGACGTGCGCGATGCGCATCGCCTCGCCCTCGAACCCCTGGTGGTCGGCGTTGTTGACGGCGTTCTCGAGCAGGTCGAGGAACGCCTTCGAGGCCTTCTCCGGGTAGCGCCCGGCGTCCCAGCCCTCGATGTCCGAACGGTGGCCCACGCCCGTGTTGTGGGACCGGAACGGCACCGAGCGCTCGCCCTCGACGACCGCCTCGAGGTACTCGACGGCCTCGCTGGCCGTCTTGCCCTTGATCTCGCGGGCGATGGCCTTGCTGTGCTTGTGGGACATGTGCTTCTCCCGGAGCATCGCTTTCGCGGTGGTCTCGGGGTCGGCGTCCACTGAGTAGTTGATTCCCATCGTTATATCACTTCAGTGGCACGAACTTCGAGGAGCGGGTCGCGCCGATGCCGGCCTGTCCGTGTTCGACCGACGACCGCGTGAGCTGGAACTCGCCCAGGTAGTGCCCGATCATCTCCGGCTCCACCTTGACGCGCTCGAACTCCTGTCCCGTGTAGACGGCGAACGTGAGCCCCACGAACTCCGGGAGCACGATCATGTTCCGCAGGTGCGTCCGGATGGGGTCGTTGGCCGTCTCCTCCTCGGTCCTGGCTCGGGCCGTCTCGAGCAACTTCTCCTGCTCGACGGTGAGCCCGCGCGTGATGGTTCGCCGCTGTCGTGCGGGGAGCAGTTCTGCGACCTCGTCGAGCTCCATCTCCTGCAACTCGTCGAGCGTGTGACCGCGGTACGTGAACTCCTCGTCCTTCTCGCGGCCGATCTGGTACTCGCTGCTCATGATTTGTCTCGACCCCCTTTGCCGCCGCGACCGGTGCGCTTGCTCGCGATGTCACCGACCTTGCGGCCCGGCGGGGCGTTCCGGGAGATGCTCTTGGGCTTGCCGGGGTGCTGGCGGCCACCGCCACCGAACGGGTGGTCGACGGCGTTCATCGCCACACCACGGACGCGCGGGTACTTCGTCCCGCGAGCCCGCATCTTGTGGTGCTTGTTCCCGGCCTTGACGAACGGCTTCTCCGTCCGGCCACCGCCGGCGACCACGCCGATGGTCGCCCGGCAGTCGGGCGACAGCCGGCGCATCTCGCCGGACGGCAGCTGGACGACCGCCACGCGCCGGTCGTGCGTGAGCAGCGTCGCGCTCACGCCCGAGGAGCGGGCGAACTTCCCGCCGTCACCGGGCTGTCGCTCCACGTTACAGACCGGGATCCCTTCCGGGATCTCGGCCAGCGGGAGCGTGTTCCCGGGCTTGATCTCGGCCGTGACGCCGACCTGGATCTCGTCGCCCACGGTGATACCCTCGGGGGCGAGGACCAGTCGGCGGTCCCCGTCGTCGAACTGCACGTCCGCGACCGGGGCCGACCGGGCGGGGTCGTGCTCGATGCCGACGATCTCACCGCGGATCAGGTCGCCGTCCTCGGCCTTGCGGTGCGACAGTTCGGCCTTGTAGCGGTGCGAGGGCGCACGGAACGTGGGCCCACCGCGGCCGCGTCGTTGTCCCTGGATTCTGCGTCCCATCTTAGAACACCCCGATACGCGAGGCCACTTCCTGGGCGTCGTCGTCCTCGTGGAGGGTGACGGTCGCCTTCTTCGTGCCCTGCATCGTGTTCTGCGTGTTCACGTTCGTGACGCGGACCTCGAAGCGCTCCTCGACCTCCGCGGCGATCTCGGGCTTGGTGCCCGAGGAGTCACAGATGAACTCGAGCTTGTTCTCGAAGTCCATCTTGTTCATCGCCTTCTCGGTCACGAGCGGGTGCTTGACGAGGCTCATCGGTCCGCCACCTCCTCGAGCGCGCTCTCGGTCCAGACCGTCAGTCGACCCGGCGCCGTCCCCGGCGCGAGGTCCTCGGCGGAGACGTTCGCCGCGGTGGCGACGTCGACACCCGCGAGGTTGCGAGCGGCCTTCGACGGTTCGGTGCTGGTCACGAACAGGATGGACTTGGGCTCCTTGTACTTGCGGCCGCGGGAGGTCCCGCGCCCGGCACGTACCGTCTTGCCCTCGTCCGCGCGTTCGACGTCCCCGTGGGCGCCGACGGCTTCGAGGAAGGACACCACGTCCTTCGTCTTCACGAGGTCCTCGAACTCGTCGCTCACCACGAGCGGGAGTTCGAGGTCCTCGTCGAAGCGGTGGCCGCGCTCGGCCACGAGGTCGGCGTCCGTGGTGGCCGCGATGGCCGAGCGGACGGCGAGCTTTCGCTCCTTGTCGTTCATGTCCAGCGAGCGGTCCTTCTCGGCCTTCGGCGGGTGGGCCACGCGGCCCTTCACCGCCTGCGGCACGCGCCGGCCCTGCCCGTTCTGTCGCGGGACGTGGGCCATACCGCGGCCCGAACCCATCGACTCCGCGGGCGTGCGGAGGCCGGCGAACTCGTCGGTGCCGTAGGCCTGTCGTCGGTTGGCCCGTGCGGCGGTGACCGCGCGCTTGATGAGATCCGGCCGGAACTGCGTCGTGAAGACGTCCGGCAGGTCCACCTCGCCCGCGTCGCCGCCGTCCAGGTCTCGTACTGTGGCTTTCATCCTTGGTTAGAGGCGGTGGAGACGTAGCGCACCTCGGGGTCGAGGCGCGGCTGGTCGGTCGGTCGGACGGCGGGACGGAAGCGCAGCAGGCGCTTGTTCGGTCCCGGCAGCGACCCCTTGACGAGCGCGTACTCGCCGCCGACCTCGCCGTAGTTGACGAAGCCGCCGTCGGGGGTCACGTCCTCGTCGCCCAGCGCGACGAGCCGCTTGTTCAGTTCGGTCCGCTGGTGGTAGCCGGTCTGCCCCTGCTGCGGGACGGTCGACCGGACACGCGAGGGGTTCCACGGGCCGAGGTTGCCGATGCGTCGGCGCCACCCCTGCCGGGCGTGTTTGCCCTTGCGCTTCTGGACGCCCCAGCGCTTGACCGGACCCTGGGTGCCCTTGCCCTTCGTGATACCCACGAAGTCGGCGTACTCGCCGGCGCGGAACACGTCGGTCACGGAGTGGGCCCCGCCCTCGGCGAGCAGGTCCATCCCGAACTCGACGCGGTCCTCGACGGAGCCGCCGCCGACGCGGGTCTCCATCACGTCGGGCTTGCGCTTCGGGACGCTCGTCTCGGCGGGCACGGTGTGGGTGATGACTCGGACGTCGGCCACCTCACCGGCCTCGAGCGCGTCGCGTACCTCGCTGTCGTCCATGCTGTACTCCCCGTTCGGGACCGAACGGGCGCGGGCGAGGTCCTCGTGGAGGTCCTCGGCCCAGACTTCGGTGATCGGTCGCGTCCCGTACGGCGTGTCCTCGTAGACTCGAAGGGCCGCCGCCCGCATGGGCGGGGTCTCCACGACGGTCACAGGGACCGTCTCCTCCATCCCCTCGCGGGGGGAGTTGGGTTCGTCGTTGATCATCACGACGTGGGTCATACCGGCTTTGTACCCGGCGAACCCCTGGAGCCCCGGCTGTCCGTCGGCGTCCGGCCAGGTCGAGATGGTGGGCACCTCGCTGGTCGCACGCTTGCGGGGGCTGAACCCCATCGAGCCTTTTCGTGGTCTGCTCGGTTGTGGCATTGGTCTGTGTGGTTCTGTCTGGACTATCGCTCCAGATTCAGGGGCGCGAGCGTCGCGAACATCGCCTCCTCCGTCCGGACGACGTCGCTCCCCTGTCGCGGAACCGTATTGAGCCAGAGGTCGAACCGGGCTAGCGGTTCGTTTCCGTCGGATTCGTCGCTCGTCTCCACGGTGGAGACGGTCTCCTCGTTCGGCCCACCGCCGAAGATCTCCGGTAGCCCCCGGTCGGGGGCGCCGAAGACCACGGTGAGTCCACCCTCGGTGTCGACGCGCTGGACGAGACTGTCCAGCCGCGACACCGTGAGTTCCTCGCCGTGGCGGGACGCGGCGATGCGGAGCCCAGCGTCCGAACGCTGGAGCGCCGTCTCGACCGCTTCCCGTTCGACTGTGAACCCTGGGAGGGGTTCGTCCACGAGCTTTGCGCGGAGTGGCCGTCGCGAAGAGACCCTGATGGTCACGCGTGCTCCCTCGCTCGGTGACGCCATCGACGGCGGCACCGGGAGGGAGACCGGGTGTTGCAGTCCGCAATTGACCCGAACGCGCCCGTCAGGTCCGACCTCGGTCACGATTCCCTGTCTTAACGACCCCGAACCCTTCGATCCGGAGCCGGTCTGTGAGCCGACGCGGAGCGGCGGCAACACGCCGACGTGCTCCAGTTCGTCGCGCACGTCCCACGCCTCCTTTCGGAGGTAGGGGGGTGTGGCCGCGTAGGCCAGCACCGTGGCGACGAACCCGCCACCGTACCGCCCGTCCTCGCCCCCGGAATCGGGGTAGACGACGAGTCGGTCGACCCGGAACACCGCCGCCGCACGGGCGACGTAGCCGAGTTTGCGAGTCGCCTCGCGTTTGTCCTCGGCCTCCCGGACCAGCGATGACGGCACGAGCACGGTTCGTGTCATGCCGTGACGCTTCCGCGTCCGTCCACTAGACGGTAGCGATATGGTACCGGAAGCACCCGTAAAAGGGTAGCGCTTTGCCGGGTCCTAGAGAGGGCCTATCACGCGTGAGTCGCTCGCAGACGGGAGTTTCGTGCCGAGCGATCTGTCCCCTCACACGACCCTCGCGTCGGGGTCGATGGTCGGCGTCGAGACCGGGGTCGGAGCCACCCCTGCGGGTCCCCCTCCGACCGGACCTGCCGCCATGCTGTCGCTACTCCCGGTCCTTCTTCGCCGCTCGACCCAGTTCCCGCTCGACGCTCTCCACCTTCTCGCGTGCGCGCTGCTCGCGCGTGCGCTTGTCGTCTATCTTCAGGAACGTCGAGACCCGGTCGCCGTCGACCGCCCGGTGGGCCGCCTCGCAGGCGTCGAACAGCGTCCCGACGTCGTCGGCCTCGATCACCGTCCCCATCGGGTTCGTCTCGTAGGCCACGTCGAACGCGTCGAGCGCCGCGACGGCTTTGGCCACCTCGCTCGCCATGCTCCCCTCGCGGACCGGTGCGACCGACAGGAGTGCCACGACTGCCATACACTGCCGTCGACGTGCACCACTAAAACGGTGGCCCGCGACCCACCCGGTATGAGATCCACACGCGTCGAGGCCAACGGCCTCACCTTCGAGTGTCTCGTCGAGGGCGACGGCGACCGACTCGCGCTCTGCCTCCACGGCTTCCCGGACGACGCCGGGTCGATGGCCCCCCTGCAGGAGCGCCTCGCGGACGCCGGCTTCACCGCCGTCGCGCCCTACATGCGGGGGTACGCCCCCACCGACCCCGCTCCGGACGGGGTGTACACCGCGAGTGAACTCGGCCGCGACGCGGTCGCACTGGCGGAGCGCCTCTGTGCAGAACACGACCTCACGGAACCGGTGCTGGTGGGCCACGACTGGGGAGCCGTCGCCTCGTACGTCGCGAGCGTCTCCTCGCCCGAGACCTTCGAGCGGATGGTGACCCTCGCGGTCCCACCCCGGTTCGACGCGCTCCTCCGGGCGCACCCGGGGCAGTTCGTCCGTTCCTGGTACATGTGGTTCTTCCAGCTCCCGGACGTACCCGAGCGGGCGCTGCGGTGGAACGACTACGCGCTCGTCGAGTTCCTCTGGGGCGTCTGGTCGCCGACGTGGCAGCACCCGCCCGAACGCTTCGAGGCGGTTCGCGAGACCTTCGACACCGACGAGACACTCGAGAACGCGCTCGAGTACTACCGGCAGATATCCGGTGGGCTGTTCGAGCGTGCCGTGACCGACCGGACACCCGCCGTCGACGACGAGCCCCACATCGAGGTTCCGACGCTCGTCCTCCACGGCGACGAGGACAGCTGCATGGCGCCCGCGCTCTTCGAGGACATCGGTGGCGTCTTCGCCGCGGGAACCCCACACCGTGTGGTCCGTGTCGCCGGCGCGGGTCACTTCCTCCACCAGGAGCGTCCAGACGTGGTGGGCGAGGAGGTCGTCGAGTTCCTGACCGCCTGACCGCGGGGGAGCGGGCGACTTTTTCCCCGCCCGCAGCGTCCGTTCGATATGAACTTCCGTCAGGGAGCGGGCCGGGCACGAGCGGTGCTGCACGCCGTGTTCCGCGAGGTGCGGAGCGAGAACGTCACGTTCATGGCCGGCAGCATCGCGTACCACGCGTTCCTCTCGCTCCTGCCGTTCCTCCTGCTCGTCCTGTTCGTCGTCTCCCGCCTGGGCGACGAGGAACTCGCGCGGACGCTCGTGAACGCGATGGCGGGCTACCTCTCACCCGAGACGGTGGACGTGCTCGTCGACGCCGCGCTGAACGCCACCGGCGACGGCCGACTCTCCGTGGTCGGCGTCGTCGTCCTCGTCTGGGGGGCGCTCCGCATCTTCCGCGGGCTCGATACCGCGTTCTCCGACATCTACGAGTCCGAACACGAGAACACGTTCCTCGACCAGGTGCGCGACGGCGTCGTCGTCTTCGGCGCCATCGGCCTCGCGCTGTTCCTCGTTTCGCTGGCCGACGCGCTGGTCGCGGTCCCCTCGTTCGGGCCCGCGGACGCCGTCGTCCGGCCGTCCCTCTCCATGCTCACGCTCACCGTCGCGTTCCTCCCGATGTACTACATCTTCCCCGACGAGGTGGTCTCCGTCCGCGAGGTGGTGCCGGGTGCCCTCGTCGCCGCCACCGGGTGGACGGCGCTCAGCCTCGGCTTCCAGTTCTACGTCGGCGCCACCTCGACCGCCTCCTACGGCATCGTCGGCGCCGTCATCCTGCTCATCACCTGGCTCTACTTCGGCGGCCTCGTCCTCCTCGTCGGCGCCGCCGTCAACGCCGTCCTCGCCGGGCGCTCCGAGGACGTCGCCGGGATCGCGTGGGACGCCGCCCCCGAGCCGAGCGGCGAGGGCGACCCGACGGCCGACGACGCGGCGTTCGTCGCGGGCGTCGAGGAACTGCAGGCGGCGTTCGACACGAAGCCGGGGACGGTCCGGTTCGTCGTCGGCGACACGGACGTGACCGTGGAGGCCCCCGACGAGGTGGCGTTCGACGTGGACACCATCGACCGTCCGGACCTCCTGGGCGGCGACCGCGAGACAGCGACCGTGACGATGCGCTGGGACTCGTGGAAAGACTGAGGACGCGAGGACCGCGGACAGGGCGGCCTCAGGAGACGAACGTGACCCCGGCGAACTCGAAGCGGGCGCCCCCGTCGGCCGCCCGCGTCACCCGTGCCGACCAGCCGTGGTCGGCCGCGAACCGACGGACGATGGCCAGCCCGTAGCCCGTGCCGCCGCCGGTGGAGACGCCGGCGTCGAACACACCGGTCCGCTCTCCCTGCGGGACGCCCGGCCCGTCGTCGGCGACGTAGAACCCCAGCGGTTCGGCGTCCGGCCCCGCCTCCGCCGCACGGAACGTCCCGAGGCGGACGGTCACGTCCGGCCCGGCGTGGGTCAGGGCGTTCTGCAGGACGTTCTCGAACAGTTGGCGCAGGATGGCCGGGTCCGCGAGCACCTCCCCGTCGGACTCGACGACGAGTTCGGCGTCGGGACTCGCGATGTCGGTCCACACCAGGCTGGCGACGCCCTCGAGCGACACGGACTCCTGCTCCCCCATCCGATAGCCGTTCTCCGCGTACGTCTCCAGGTCGTCGATGATGCGGTCGGCCCGGTCGAGCGCGGCCCTCGCCGCCTCGACGTGCGACCGCGAACCGGTGTCGACGCCCGAGGCGTCGAGTAGTTCGAGGTTCCCACGCGCGACCAGCAACGGGTTCCGGAGGTCGTGCGAGACCGTGGCCGCGAACGTGGCGAGTTCGCCCCGCTCCGAAGCGGACGCTCGCTCGGTGCCACCTGCTGGGGGCGGCTCGTTACCGTCTATCATACACTCTCCCACCCCGTACTTCGCGCTCACCACACATCGGCCGTCTGCTTGTAGGATACGGGTGTTTAAGTCGGGGCGCTGGAGACGGCTCTCTGGCTGATGATTTATGACCCAGTGGCTCTTGGTAGTCGAGAGAACACCACCGTGGCAATCGTCGCCGAACTGGAGATCCCCGCCGACACGTTCGACCTCGGTCGAGTGACGAGCGTCGGCGGCCCGATCCACCTCGAACTCGAGCGCGTCGTCCCCTCCGGTGGCGAGGTGATGCCGTTCTTCTGGGCGACGGACTGTCCCGACTTCGAGCGATTCGAGCGACGGGTCCGCGAGGAGCGGCTCGTCGAGGAGCTCACCGCAGTCGTCCAGTTCGACGACCAGGTGCTCTACCACGTCGTCTGGGGCGAGACGACCGCGAGCCTGACCCGCGCGCTCGTCGCCACCGACGCGACCATCCTCGAGGCGCGAGGGAACGACCCGTGGGAGTTCCAGCTCCGCTTCCGAGACCGTGACGACCTCCGCGCGTTCGCCGACCACTGTCGAGAGACGGGCATCGAGGTCGACCTCCAGCGCGTCTACGAACTCTCGGGCCCCAGCCCACAGGAGAGTGTCGACGCGCTCACCGACGAACAGCGCGCGGCGCTCGTCGCCGCGGTGAGCGGGGGCTACTTCGAGGTCCCGCGACGGACCACGCTCGGGGCGGTGGCCGACGAACTCGGCATCAGCCAGCAGGCCACCTCCGAGCGCGTTCGACGGGCCGCCGACCGGGTGCTGCGCGGGGCGCTGTCGATCACGGAGGAGTGAGGAGGTGGGGATTCCGACGCGGTCGCACGGCGTCGGCCGGACGTAGCGCGCGACACGCGACGCGGTCGCTCGGGAGTCTGCCTCGGTAGAAGTGCGCTGGCGGGGATTTGAACCCCGGTTGTGACCATGGCAAGGTCACGTGATACCACTACACTACCAGCGCCTGTCTGCACTCCAATCTAACCCGGGTGGGAAGTATAAGGGTTCCGGAACCCCGCCACGGGAGCGCCACGGTCTCACGGACAAACCCTAAGCGAGAACCCGCACAACCCCCGCCATGGACGAACTCAACGTGATGGCCATCGAACTGGTCGACGAGGCCATCGACTTCGCGGACGAACTCGCCGTGGACGTCTGGGAACTCGACAACGGGGCCACAGTCCTCGACTTCGGCGTCGAGACGGTCGGCGCCGTCGAGGCCGGCCTCCTCCTCACCGAGATACAGACCGCCGGACTGGCGACCGTCCGCTCCTCGATGGGCGAGGTGGCCGGCGCGCCGCTGACCCACGTCGAACTCTCGACGGACCACCCCGCGCTCTCGTTGCTCTGCTCGCAGAAGGCCGGCTGGGAACTGGAGACCGAGCAGTTCGCCGGTCTCGGGAGCGGCCCGGCGCGCGCGCTCGTCGCCGAGGAGGAGGAGTTCGCCCGCACCGGCTACGCCGAGGAGAGCGACTTCGCCGTCCTCGCCGTCGAGACGGACGTCCTCCCCGTCGCCCCCGTCGCCGAACAGGTCGCCGAGCGCGCGGGCGTCAACCCCGAAGCCACCTTCCTCCCCGTCTTCGCCACCGCCTCGATAACGGGGAGCGTCACGCTCGCCGCACGCGCGGCTGAACTCGCCGTCTACCGCCTCTCGGAACTCGGCTACGACCCGCTCGACGTGCTCTCGGTGACCGGGGAGGCGCCCATCGCACCCGTCGGCGCGGACGAGGAGACGGCCATCGCGCGCACCAACGACGCGCTGGCCTACGGCGGCCGGGTCCACATGACCGTCGCCGAGCCGTTCGACCGGTTCGACGAGGTCGCCTCCACCGCACGCGACCAGCACGGCGTCCCCTTCGCCGACATCTTCGAGGCCGCGGACTGGGACTTCACCGAGGTGGACCGCGGCGTCTTCGCGCCCGCGCAGGTGACCGTGGACGTCCTCGGTGGCGACACTCACGTCGTCGGCGAGACGGACGAGGCGCTGCTGGCCGACTCCTTCGGGCTGTGAGGGCGAAGGTCAAGGTCGTCCCGCCGGCCCCGGATTCGGTGGGGGCCGTCCGCGAGACGTGGCGGGCGGTCGCGCTCGTCCCCGAACCCGAGGAGTCCTGCTGTGCCCGCCTGATGGACCGGGCCGACGTCCCCGCACAGGACGAGGCAAAGGAGTGGCTCACCTTCCTCCGCGGCCTCGGACTGGTCAGCGAGGGCGAACGGGGCTACCACCGTCTGCGCGAGGACCCCGGCGAGGTCGACCTCGCTCGCCGCTTCCGCGAGGGCGTCTACGGCGTCGAGACGCTCCTCGACCGACTCGACGCCGACCCGGTCGACGCCGACGCCGCGTTCGAGCGGTTCGCCGACCGGGTGCCGAACTGGGAGCGTCACCACAACGCCGACTGGGAGTCGGTCTGGCGCGAGCGCGTGGGGCGGCTGCTGGGGTGGGCAGTCCTGCTGGGGCTCGCCGACCGCGTCGAGGGCGGCTACGTCCGGGCCGACTGAGCGTCGGTCGGCACCGCTACCCTCTTGCCCACCGACCACTCACACCGGGACGTGACCGAACGCCGCGTCGACACCGTCCTGTTCGACCTCGACGACACGCTCTGTTCGTACCGCCGTGGCGGCGGCGAACTCATCGAACTGGCGTTCGAGCAGGTGGGCGTCGACCCGTTCTTCGACGTGGTCGACTACCACGCCCGCTACCCGGAGTTCGTCGACGACACCGAGACCGTCGAGGAACTCCGCAGCGACTGTTTCGCCGCCATCGCCGCCGACCGGGGGTACGACGCCGAGACGGGTCGGGCGCTCGCGGACGCCTTCGCCGCCGAGCGCGACCACCGGAACGTCGAGGCCACCCCGGGCGCCCACGAGGCGCTCGAGCACCTCGCGGACGACCACCGCCTCGGCCTCGTCACGAACGGCGCGCCCGAGATGCAGGCGAAGAAACTGGACGGCATCGGCATCCGCGACGCGTTCGACGCCCTCGTGTTCGCGGGCTACGACACGCCCGGCAAGCCCGACCCGGCGCCGTTCGACCACGCGCTCTCCCGACTCGACGCGGCATCTGACCGGGCGGTCCACGTCGGCAACTCACTCGGGTCGGACGTGGCGGGCGCGCACGCGGCCGGCGTCGGCTCGGCGTGGCTCCCCGACGGCACGCACGACGGCCCGCCGGAGCCGACGCCGGACTACACGCTGGACTCGCTGCACGACCTGCAGGCGCCGCCGTGGCGGGAGTGATTCGTCACCAGCGGTCTACACCGGTTCGACCCACGAGTCGTCCGCCCTCAGGGTCTCGTCGAGTTCGAGGACGATACGCTCGGCACCGGCGGCGACGCTTCCACGCAGCCGCCAAGGATCCGTCGACTCCACCGTGACGGCGGTGTGACACTCCCAGATGAGGTCGGACTCGAGTGGGTCTAAACCACTCTCGAGGAGGAACGGAACGACGGTCGGGTGGCTCAACAACGACATCTCGAGGTTGCTGTGGAGGAACCAGTGGCAGTACTCACAGACGAGCGAGACGACCTGCCCGAGGTCTACGTTCTTTGGGTCGGGAAGGAGTTCACCGTCCTCGCTAATAGATACCGACGTCTCGCCGGCACAGTACGGGCAGAAGCCGACGAGCATCGAGAAGTGGTCGATCAACAGCCGTTCACGCAGGACTCTGTACGCGGCCTCCCCCTCGCCGGCGGCGATCGATTCTGCCGCCCGCCGTAGTCCGCCAGCGGGGACTGGATACCGCATATCGACGAGTTCGCACTCTGGACACCCACGGTGAATCCGTCCGTCTTCTATCCACGTTTCCTTTGGAACTTCACAATCGGTACAGACTCGCTCGGTCGCCACACGTCGCCCCTCCATCTCCGCGACGAGACTATCCTCCTCCGTCTCGAAGATGCCCGCCCGCAACCCCCGGTAGACGTTGATTCCCTGCAGTGAGAGGCGGTACCCCTCGTCTGTCGAGAGGACGAACTGGTCGGTCAACTTCTGGAGGTGGTAGTTGAACGTCCCGCTGTCGGCCACGTCCGACGCTTCGTAGAGCCGCGAGAACGAGATGGTGGAGAACTCGCCGGGGTCGCTCAGGTCACCCAGCGACTGGATGATCCTGAGACGTGTCTCGTTCCCGAGCAGGGAGAACGCCTCGGCCCCTCCGCCTGGCATGGATGTGCTGCGGCGCCTCACGGTTTAACTGTCACGGTCACAACGTATCATCCACGTTACTGGAGCGAGGTCCAGACTAGAATTTTGTCGCCACCGTACACACCTGTGCATGCCACGGCACAGCTGTGCCGTGTTGGCCGGTGTGGCGCTCGCCCGGGTGCCTCTGACATCACCGGCTTTCGGGACGGGCCGAACGTTCTTGCACCGACGAGCCGTAGCGTCGCGCATGCCACACCAGGGGGTTCCGGGGACGGCGAGCGTCCGGGCCGTGACGCTCGACCTCGACGGAACGCTCTGTCGCTACCGGGAGTCGGCCGAGACGCTCCTCGAGCGGGCGTTCGAGCGGACCGGCGTCGACCCCTTCTTCACCGCCGCGGCGTACCGCGAGCGAGCGGGGCGCTACCTCGACGGCACGGACACGAGGGCGGAACTCCGGGAGGCCTGTTTCGCCGACATCGCCGAGCGCCGGGGACGCGAGCGGGCCGTCGGCCGCCGCGTCGCTACGGTCTCCGCCGGGCTGCGCGACCACGGCGACGTCGAACCCCTGCCGGGGGCGCTGGGAGCCGTCGAACGCCTCGCGGGGAGCTACCCGCTCGCGCTCGTGACCAACGGCGCGCCGGAGATACAGGCCCAGAAGCTCTCGACGCTCGCCCTCGAGGACGCCTTCGACGTCCGGGTCCACGCGGGCTACGACACACTCGCCAAGCCCGACCCCGCGCCGTTCATCGACGCCGTCAGGCGACTGGAGGTGCCCCCGGCGAGCGCCGTCCACGTCGGCGACTCCGTCCGGGCGGACGTCTGGGGTGCCGACGCCGCCGGGATGCAGACCGCGCTCCTCGAGGGCCACGAGGACCGGCCGCCCCGGCCACACTACCGGCTGGCGTCGATGCGTGATCTCGCCGACCCGCCGTGGGGCTGAGCGGCCGGGGCCTCGTTCAGCGCACCTCGACGTGGAACGGCCGTTCGGCCTGCCCGCGCTCTTCGGCCATCCGCACGAGTCGCTCGACGCGCTCGTCCATCGGGGGGTGCGTCGAGAGCAACCGCGTGAGCGGGTCGTCCTCCTCGGCGTGGACGTAGAGCGTCGCCAACAGCCCGCTCGCGGGGTGGCTCGCCCGTTCGATCTTCCGGAGCGCGCGGGCAAGTGCCACCGGCCGACCGGTGAGTTCGGCCGCCCGACGGTCGGCCCGGAACTCCCGGCGGCGCGAGTGGGCCCGTACCGCGAGCGTCAGCACGAACAGCACACCCATCACCGCGCGAGCGACGGCCGCCCGGAGGGAGTCGGCCACCCCCGGCCGCGAGGCGGTCCCGAGCGGGTCGCCTCGGATCCAGGCCCTCCCGCGCGAGAAGCCGCGGAGCAGCAGCGACAGCGGGAGGACGGCGAGCGCGACGAAGCCGACGACCGTCCGGACCAGCGAGAACGCGAGCGTCTGGACGAGGCTGTCGTGGGTCTCGAGGTGGGCGAGTTCGTGCGCGACGATGGCCTCCAGTTCCGGACCGTCAAGCAGGCGGAACAGGCGACCGTCGAGGACGACGGTCGCGGTGCCGACGACGCCACCGATGGCCAGCGCGTTCGGCATCTCCATGCGCGCCACCGCCACCGCGGGCGGGTCCACGCCCAATCGCTCGGCGTACGTCGCCACCCGCCGGTGGAGTTCCGGGGCCTGCGCGGGCTGGAGTTCCGTGGCGTCAAGGGCGGCCAGCAGCCGTGCCGTGCCGAACCGGTAGGAGCTCAGCCCGAACGCGACCGTGAACAGGACGACGAAGCCGGCGGTCCAGAGCAGGTCCGCGCGGGTCGCTCCCCGGACGAGCGCCGACAGGAGCAGGTAGCCACCGGCCGCGAGAAGCAGGTAGAAGCCGAGCAGCAGCACGCCGACCACCCCCATCAGGAGGCGGACGGTCGGCGAGCGGGCGGGGACGGGGACCGGACGCTCGGAGTCCATACCTACGGTAGGAGATGAGGGGACAAAACGGCCGCCCCGGCTCGCTCAGGTCACTCGGCGCCCGTGTCGACCGACCGGACCGTCCCGACGCCCTTCGAGCGGCCCTCGCGGAAGACGAACCGCTGCCCCTCCTCGACGAGGTAGGGGTGGAACTTGAACCGGACCGTCGCCCGGCCGGTGTCACCGGGGAGGAGCTGGCCACCCTCGGGGAAGAACGCGGCCGCCTCGCTCACCGTCTCGAGGTGGACGACCGGTTCGTACCCCTCGCCGATACGGGTCGGGTGGTTGAGCACCATCACGTCCGCCTCGAACTCGCGGACCGCCGTCGGGTCGCTGTCACGTGGCAACAGCACCATCCCGCGGCGGATGTCGGGTTCGCGGACCCCCTTGAGCGCGATACCGACGATGCGGCCGGCGCGGGCCTCGTCGACCCGGTGGTAGTGCATCTCGATGGAGCGGACCTCGACCTCCCGGAAGGAGCCGTCGGCCATCGGCCCGAGCAGGAGTTCGTCGCCCGCCTCCACCGTGCCCGAGCGGATGGTGCCCGACGCGACGGCACCGACGCCCGTCACCATGTACGAACGGTCGACGTACATCGAGAACTCGCCGTCCTCGTGGCTGGTCTTTGGCAGGCGCTCGAACAGTTCGTCGAGCACGGGCAGGCCGGCCATCGTCACCGCGCTCGTCTTCACGACGGGGACGACCTGCTCGCTGATCTCCTCGATGGCGGCCTCGACGCCGTGGCGTTCGACCGACAGGGGGGTCCGCTCTGCCCCGCGCAGGAGGCGCTCCACCTCGCGTTCGACCTCGTCGACCCGCTCGGGCTGGACCACGTCGGTCTTCGTGATGGCGACGATGGTCGGCAACTCGGTGGCGAGCAGGATGCCGAGGTGTTCGCGCGTGGTCTTGGTCGGCCCGTCGTCGGCCGCGACGACGAGCATCCCGTAGTCGAGCTTCTGGCCGACGAGGCCCCTGATGGTCGTTCGGAGCCACGGCTCGTGGCCCACGGTGTCGACGAACGAGACGAGACGATCAGCCTCGCGGACCACAGCGGCCCGGTCGTCCTTCCGGTCGGGGTTGTCCATCCGGATGGGTTCGCCGTGCTCGTCGAAGCCGTAGACGCCGTACGAGAGGTCCGCCGAGAGGCCACGCTCCATCTCGTGTGGCTGGACGTCGAGGAACGACCGGGTGCCACCCTCGCCGTCGTCCGGGTGGCCGGTCACGAGCGAGCCGACGAGCGTGGACTTGCCGTGGTCGACGTGACCGGCGGTCCCCACGACGATGTGTTCGTCGTCCGTGTCGAGGACGGCGCCCTCGCGGACGGTGGCGACGCCGACGATGCCGGTGTCGGCACCCTCGTCTCCCGCCTCGACGCCCCACGTCTGCACGTCCTCGATGTGCGCACCGGCCTCCTCGGCCAGCAGGGAGAGCACGTCCATCGACTCGGAGAACGCCTCCGGGCCGATGCCCGCGATACCGCCGTCGTCCGTGACGCCCACGACGTAGGTGGCCTCGCCGTCGCCCGAGAGGACCCGGTGTCGCAACTGGGCGGCGAGCGATTCCAGTCGGCCGTCCGCGAGGTGGACGTCCTTCGTGAGCCGTTCCTTGAACTCGACGCTGCCGCCCTCCTCCTCGCCGCGCGCGATGGCGCGTTCGAGGACGGCCCGGTCGGGACTCATTTACGTGAGACGCTAGCAATCGCCTGCATAAAAACGTTCGCGCGTTCGACAACTGTTGTCAGGGGAGCGACGGTGGCCGAGACGGGCTGACACCGCCGATCCGTCGACGCGGGCTGTGGCTCGACCGGACGGACGAGGGCCACGTGGCCGCTTGCCCGGCGGCAAACCAAGAGCCTCGTCGGGCGCAGTGTAACGGGATGTATGGCCGACATCCACACGAGCATCGACATCGACGCACGGCCCGAGGCCGTCTGGGCCGTCCTGACCGACACCGCCACCTACCCCGAGTGGAACCCACACCTCGTCCGGGTCGAGGGGGAGCTCGCGGCGGGCGAACGGCTCTCGCTGACGGTCCGACAGAGCGGCCGCGAGAACACCCTGTCCGTCCGGGTCACCGAGTACGACGACCCCCGACGGCTCGAGTGGGTCGGCCGGGTCGTCGCACCGCTCGTGTTCGAGGGGACCCACGCGTTCGAACTCGAACCCCTCGACGGGGGCGAGCGGACGCGCCTCCACAACACGGAGGCATCCCGTGGGCTGCTCGTGCCGCTCGTCGTCAGGTCGGACGCCCGCGAGGCCTACGAGGCGATGAACGCGGCGTTGAAGCGACGGGGCGAACCCGGCCGGGGCGACTCGGCCGACGCCCGCCCGGCCATCGTCCGGGTCGACTGACCGGCCCGCTCAGCCACAGAGGTCGACGAAGTTCCGCAGGATGCGCAGCCCCGTCTCCCCGCTCTTCTCCGGGTGGAACTGCGTCCCGAAGACGTTGCCCGCCTCGTTGGCGACGATGGACGGGAACTCGATGCCGTAGTCCGTGGTGGCGACGACGCTCGCCTCGTCGTCGGGGCGGGCGTAGTACGAGTGGACGAAGTAGGCGTACTCGCCATCGACGCCCTCGACGAGCGGGTGCTCGCGCTCCACGTCGAGTTCGTTCCAGCCCATGTGGGGCACCTTCTGTCCCTCGGCGAAGCGGACGTTGCGACCAGGGATGAGGTCGAGCCCCTCCGCGTCACCCTGTCCGACCTTGTCGGCCTCCTCGGAGGAGGTCAGGAGCATCTGCATCCCGAGACAGATGCCGAACAGGGGCGTCCCGGAGTGGGCGGCGTCGACGAGCGCGTCGCGGACGGGCTCGGCGTTCTCCATCCCCTCGCTGAACGCGCCCACGCCGGGGAGGACGATGCCGTCGGCGTCGTCGAACGTCTCGGGGTCGTCGGTCAACGTGACGCGCGCGCCAGCCCGTTCCAGCCCGCGGGTGGCGCTGCGGAGGTTGCCCAGTCCGTAGTCGACGAGTGCGACGTCGGCGGTTACCTGCTGGCTCACGGGTGGTGGTTACCGGAGCGTGGACAAGGCGCTTTCCGTTGTGGCAGTCGGGTCGCCGCGCCACTCGGGCCACCCGTCGACGCGTGGGCGGAACGAGGTGCTACATCCAGGTATGTCCAGGTCTATAATCCGAATCGGAACCCTTAGTAGGTAAGTGTCGTACATCTATCGCGTACGCGTCATGACCAAACGACGTAATTTCATCAAGACGGCCGGGGGACTGGGGGTCGCCGGGCTCCTCGCAGGGTGTACCAGCGACAACAACGACAACAGTGGCGGCGGGGATGGTGACGGGACCCCGACGGCCACCGACGAACCGACGGCCACGCCGACGGAGGTGCCGTACAACGACGGGCGCCTGACGTTCTACATGTCGCCGTCCGAGCCGCAGCAGCTCATGGAGTCGCAGTACGCGCCGGTCAAGTCGCACCTCGAGGAGGAGACGGGCGTCCAGACGCGGCTCAACTACGCTGCGGGCTACAGCGCCGTCCTCCAGAGCCTCGGTGGCGGGAGTGGCGACGTGGCAGAGACCGGCCCGTTCGCGGCCGCGCTGGGCGTCAAGGAGGACCGCTGTGACGTCGCCCTGCAGCGGTACGCCTACGGTTCCTGGGAGTACTCCTCGGTCATCGTGACACAGGAGGGCTCCGACATCGAGTCGCTCTCTGACCTCGAGGGTGAGCGCGTGGCGTTCGCCGACCGGCTCTCGGCCTCGGGCGCGCTGTTCCCCCTGTACATGCTGAAGGAAGCCGGCCTGAACATCGGCGACCTGCCGACCGACTCGGCCGGTGCGAACTTCACGCCGCAGTTCTCCAGCCACGCCGAGGCGTTCGCCGCCCTCGAGCGCGGGCAGGTCGCCGCCGCCGGCGTCGGGAAGTTCATCACGCTCAACGACGCTCGCGAACTCAAGGACGGGTTCCGCTACGTCGAGACGTACGACGGCATCCCGCGTGCGCCGGTCATCGTCAGCCCCGAGCTGAGCGACGAGGAGAAGAGCGAGGTCACGCAGGCGTTCCTGGACGCCCCCGACTCGGTCTACTACGGCGAGGACGGCGAGGAGGGCACCGACGACGACCTGTGGTTCAGCGACGTCCGCGAGGCGAGCGTCGAGGACTACCAGCCCGTCGTCGACGTGGCCACGGAACTCGGCATCAGCGCGGAACTGCTGGACGGCTGAGACCCCACCCCCGGATAACCGGGTTTTAACACTCTTTCAGATTATCCATCAACAATGCCAGCAGTATCGCTGCAGAACGTCACCAAGGTGTACGGTGAGGACACCGTCGCTCTGGAGGACGTCACCTTCGACATCGAGCAGGGGGAGTTCGTCGTCGTGCTCGGTCCGTCGGGCGCCGGCAAGTCGACCCTCCTCCGCATCCTCAACGGCCTGACCAATCCGACCAGCGGGACGGTGGAGATAAACGACCGCCCGGTCGGGAACGCCGGCAGTGCGGTGGGGATGGTGTTCCAGATGCACTACCTCATCGAGTCGATGTCCGCCTACCGCAACGCGCTGACCGGTGCGCTCGGGCGGACTGGCTCGCTCGCGAGTGTCCTCACGCTCAACTCCAAGGGAGACAAGCGTGCCGCACTCGAGGCGCTCGACACCGTCGGCCTTCTCGAGGAGGCCGAACAGCGTGCCAGTTCGATGTCCGGCGGCCAGAAACAGCGCGTCGGCATCGCCCGGGCACTGGTGCAGGACCCCGACCTCCTGCTGGCGGACGAACCCGTCTCCAGTCTCGACCCGAAGGCCGCCCGTGACGTGATGGGCTACATGAAACGTGCCGCCGAGGACCGCAACCTCACCACACTCGCCAGCCTCCACCAGGTGAACATCGCCCGCGAGTTCGGCGACCGGTTCATCGGCATCCGCGACGGCGAGGTGTTCTTCGACGGCGACCGCGACGACCTCTCGATGGAGATCGTCGACGACCTCTACTACGGCACCGACACGGAGGGCGAACTCGCGTCGGACGCCGGCGAGGGGCAGCCGACCGCGACCGCCAGCACCGACGGCGGGGAGGAACGATGACCGAGGACGACCCACGTACCGACGGTGGAACGCAGACCGCGAACCGCGTCGACGAACTCCTCGCCCGCATCGAGCGCAAGCGACTGGTCAGGCTGCTGTTCTCGCTCGGTGCCCTCGTGCTGGCGGCGGCCGTCGCCTACTTCGGGACCGGCTTCCTCGGTGACCGGCCGGTACCCGACATCCTCCGGTTCGCGCAGTACGAGTTCTTCGTCACGGAGTTCCTCAGACTCCTCCGCCCGACGTTCGTCGACCTGACCTTCTACACCCGCGAGGCGGGCATCGGCGGGCTCCGGGCCATCTGGGTGACGCTGACCAACCCCGCGACGGTCGTCGAGACGGCGACCAGCCTCCGGTCGGACCTGCTGGTCTCCGGGGTCGTCATCACCCTCTCCATCGGCATCATCGGGACCATCATCGGGTTCCCGTTCGCGCTGTTCTTCGGCGTCCTCGGCTCGGAACGGGTCATCCCGTTCCCGTTCAACTTCGCGTTCCGCGGCGTGATGTCCACCATCCGAGCCATCCCGGCGCTCGTCTGGGTGTTCATCTTCGCGGCGCTGGTGCCGCTCTCGCCGCTGACGGCGATGCTCGCGGTGGCGACCGACACCATCGGCAACCTCGGCCGTCTGTTCACCGACGAGCTGGAGGAGATACAGGAGGGACCGATAGAGGCCATCAAGTCGACCGGGGCGGACCGCTCGCAGGTCATCTCGTTCGGGATGCTCTCGCAGGTCTCCACCTCGTTCATCGCGTGGACGCTCTACATCCTCGAGATCAACACGCGTATCGCCGTCTCGCTCGGTGTCGTCGGGGCCGGCGGCCTCGGCCAGTACATCCAGCAGAACCTCAACCTCTTCAACTCCTTCCGGGCGGGGGCGGGGCTGGTGACGCTCCTGTTCCTCGTGCTCTCCATCGAACTCATCTCATCGCGGACGCGGGCGTGGCTCCGTCCCTCGGAACACGAGAGCAAGGGGCTCGTCGACGCCATCCGCGACCTGGGCGACGGGAGCAAGTGGCTCGGCACGAGTTCCGGCAAGGAGTGACCCGCGTCCCCGACGCTCGTCGGGTCGCCCGCTCTTGAATCCTGCCCCCGGCTCTCGGCGACCGGGGGCGGACCGTGCCCGATAAGTTCCCGCCGTCCCAACGCTGCCCCATGAACTTCCGAGAACTGGGCGAGTCGGGCGTCGAGGTGTCCGAAGTTGGCTTCGGTGCGTGGGTCGTCGGCACGGACTGGTGGGGCGACCGGACGGAGGAACAGGCCATCGAGATGCTGCACCACGCGTTCGACCGCGGTGTCACGTTCGTCGACACGGGCGACGTCTACGGCCACGGCCGCTCGGAGGAACTCGTCGGGAAGGCCATCGACGGCCGCCGCGACGAGGTCACCCTCGGGACGAAGGTCGGCTACGACTTCTACAACAACCCGCAGGCCGGCCACGGCGAACTCCCGAAGGAGGCGAACGTCGAGTACCTCGACGAGGCGTTCGAGAGGTCGCTCGAGCGGCTCGACGTCGAGTCGGTCGACCTCCTGCAGCTCCACAACTTCGACGCGAGCGAGGTCACCCCCGAGGTGCTGGAGTGGCTCGACACCCAGCGCGAGCAGGGCCGCGTCGAGGCGGTCGGTTGGGCGCTCGGTCCCTCCATCGGCTGGCTGGAGGAGGGGTTCTCCGGCATCCACGAGGAGTTCGACGCGGTCCAGACCGTGTTCAACATGTTCGAGCAGGTGCCCGGTCGCCACTTCGTCGAGGAGATCCGCGAGACCGGGTCCGACACCAGCCTGATGGCCCGCGTGCCCCACTCCTCGGGCCTGCTGAACGAGCAGGTCACGCCCGAGACGGAGCTCGGCAAGGGCGACCACCGCGGTCACCGGCCGCAGGCGTGGTTCGAGACCGGGTGGGAGAAACTCGAGAACGTGCGCTTCCTCGAGCGTGACGGCGAGCGGACGATGGCGCAGGCGTCCATCCAGTGGCTCCTCTCGCACCCCGAGGTGTCGACGGTGACGCCGACGTTCCGCACCACCGACGACATCGACGCGTGGGCGAGCGCCCCCGACACGCCGCCGCTCTCCGATGAGGAGGTCGAGCGCGTCGAGGAGCTCTACCGGACCAACTTCGGTGTCGACCGGGACGACGGGATGAGCCCCGAGCAGTTCCGGACCAGCGTCGGCGGACGCGACCTGGAGGAGGCCGGCATCCTCCCGAAGTCCGCCGGCGACTGACCGCGCGTCGACCTCAGTCGTCGCGCGCCGTCGCCGTCCGGAGTTCGAACCGGGCGCCCCCCTCGTCGCTCTCCTCGGCCTGCACGTCCCAGCCGTGGGCGTCGGCGATGCGCCGGACGATGTCGAGGCCGAACCCCGTCCCCGTCCCCGTCGTGTACCCGATGTCGAACACCTCGTCGCGGACCTCCGGGGCGATGCCCGGGCCGTCGTCGGCCACGTAGAATCCACTGCCATCCTCGAGGGGGCCGACGAGCACCGTCGGCTCCTCGCCGGCGTGGTCCAGCGCGTTCCGGAAGAGGTTCTCCAGCAGTTCGGTGAGGAGACCACGGTTGGCCTGGACGGTGAGGTCGTCCGTGACCGACAGCGAGGCGTCGTCGGGGGCCACACTTCCCCAGGCGCTCCAGGCGATGTCGTCGAGCGGGAGTTCGTCCGGGTCCTCGACGTCCCTGCCCCTGGCGATGAGGACCGCGTTCTCCGCGATGGTCGCGATACGGTTCAGAGCCGCCTGGACGTGTTCGAGGTACCCCGAGTCGACCTCGTCCTCGAGTAGCGTGATGTAGCCCGAGGCGACCGACAGCGGCGTCCGCAGGTCGTGTGAGAGGACCCGCGCGAGCGCCTCCAGTCGCTCCACCTCGGCGGTCGTCGCGAGTTCGGCCTGCGTCTGCGAGGTGCTGTCGAGGTGGAACACCAGCACGTGCGGGTCCCCGTCCAGTTCCAGCCGGTAGGCGAGCAGGTCGAACCACCGGGGCCCCTCGGGACCCGTGTGCGGGTACGTCGTCCGGTACTCCTCCATCTCGCCGGCCAGCAGTCGCTCCAGTGCCTCGACCACCTCCGTCGCGTACGGGTCGTCGGCCGCCCGGTGACACACCTCGAGGTAGTTCTCCCCCTCGCTCGCGGGGTGGGGATTATCGTCGGTCTCGCCGAACGCCCGCCACGACTCGTTCGTCACCAGTACCTCTCCGTCCGGCCCGACGAGACAGGCGATGACCGGCAACGCCTGTACGACCTCGGCGATGGAGTGGTCGAACGAGGAGGACGGAGGGTCCACGTGTCAGTCAGATGACCCCAGCCATCATAAATATTGGTCACGTCGGAGGAGTATCGAACTACGGCCCGTTGAGGGCCACACGACCCGTGAGAGCAGGACCGTTCAGTCGTCGTCCGTCCGGAGTTCGAACCGGGCGCCCCCCTCGTCGCTCTCCTCGGCCTGCACGTCCCAGCAGTGAGCGTCGGCGATACGCCGGACGATGTCGAGGCCGAACCCCGTCCCCGTCCCCGTCGTGTACCCGATGTCGAACACGTTCTTCCGTACCTCGTCCGGGATGCCCTGGCCGTCGTCGGCCACGTAGAACCCCTCGCCGTCGTCGAGGGGGCCGACGAGCACCGTCGGCTCCTCGCCGGCGTGGTCCAGCACGTTCCGGAGGAGGTTCTCCAGCAGTTCGGAGACGAGCCCGGGGTCGCCCTCGACGACGACCCCGTCGACGTACAGCGACGCGTCGTCCGTGTCGAGGGTCGCCCAGACCCGTTCGGCGAGGGTACCGACGTCGATGCGTTCGGTGTCCTCGACCGACGTGCCCCGGGCGATGAGGACCGCGTTCTCCGCGATGGTCCCGATGCGGCTCAGGGCCTCCTGCACCCGCTCTATGTGTTCCGAGTCCACCTCGTCTTCGAGCAGTTTGGTGTAGCCCGAGGCGACCGACAGCGGCGTCCGCAGGTCGTGTGAGAGGACCCGCGCGAGCGCCTCCAGTCGCTCCACCTCGGCGGTCGTCGCGAGTTCGGCCTGCGTCTGCGAGGTGCTGTCGAGGTGGAACACCAGCACGTACGGTCCGCCGTCCAGTTCCAGCCGGTAGGCGAGCAGGTCGAACCACCGGGGCCCCTCCGGTCCAGGACAGGGGTACGTCGTCCGATACTCGTCCATCTCGCCGGCCAGCAGTCGCTCCAGTGCCTCGACCACCTCCGTCGCGTACGGGTCGTCGGCCGCCCGGCGACACACCTCGAGGTAGTTCTCCCCCTCGCTCGTCGGGTGTGGGTTGTCGTTGGCCTCCCCGAACGCCTGCCACGACTCGTTCGTCATCAGCACCTCTCCGTCCGGCCCGACGATGCAGGCGATGACCGGCAGTGCCTCCAGTGCTTCGGCGAACGACCGCTCGGCCGGCGAAGAGGGACCCTCCATCGTCTGGTGCATACGATACCAGACCCAGTTAGATATCAGTTGCCCAATCGGTTAGACCAGTGAATCTTCGAAATAAAGACTCACAGTGCCGAGACAGTCATCTGAGCGGACAGGAAGCGGTGAGGCGTCGAGACCGGCTCAGGCGAGGAAGACGTGGCGCGGCCGGTCGGCCAGCACCTCGCGACCCCACTGGACCGTGTCGCGGAACGCATCGGAGCGGAAGAAGCCCATCGCGTCCTCGCGCGAACGCCACTGGCTGGCGATGAACATGTCGTTCTCGTCGTCGCGGTTGACCATCAGGCGGGTGTCGTGGTGGCCGTCCATCTCCGCCAACATCCCGCCGACGTCGCCGAACGTCTCGACGAACTCCTCGCGGTACTCCGGGACGACGGTGTAGAACATCCCCATCGTGCCGAAGCCGGACTCCTCGCCGGCCCGCGCGACCACGTCCGGCAACTCCGAGAGGAAGTCACCGGCCGTCTTGGCCGCCGACTGGGTCTCCCAGATGGAGACGACGGCGGTCCGACTCCCGTCCTGCGCCTCGTACACCGAGGTCCGGACGTGGGTGCCGTAGCGCTCGAACGCCTCGCGGAGTTCGTCCACCTCGTCGGCGAGTTCGTCGGGGGCGGCCTCCGAGTAGACCACCATCGAGTAGACGTCCTCGCCGTGGGGTTGCCCCCCGTAGATGTCGAGGTCCGCGAGTTCGCCGCGGATGTCGTCGTCCTCGTCAGTCCCGACCGGGCCGTCCGCGTCCTCGGCCCCGGCGTCGTGACCGTGTCCCCCGCTGTCAACCGCGTCGTCCGCTGTCTCCTCGGCCGGGTCGCCCAGCGACCCCCCGATGCCCGGCTGTGCGCCGGGGAGGTCACCGAGGAAGCCGCTGGCGACGTTCGCTGCCCGCTCGTTGGCCCACAGGCTCACCACGGCCGTCTGCCCGGCGTCGGCCCGCACCGCGGTCAGCACGTGCGTGTCGTAGTGGTCGAAGTTCCCGCGCAGGCCGTCCACGTCGTCCACGATGTCCTCGGCGTCCGCCTCGGAGTGGAACACGAGGCCGTAGCCCGCCCGCTCGCGCTCCTCGCGCGAGACGCCGAACCGGTGGAGTTCCTTCGCCAGTTCCTCCCGGTCGACCGTCTCGTGGGGCGGTTCGTCCGGACGCGAGGGACGGCCCCCGTCGTCGGTGTCGGGGTGGTCGCCGTCGGCGTCCGCACCGTCGCCGTGCGGTGAGTCACCCCCGCCACCGTGGTGGTGGCCACCCTCGCCGTGCGGGTCGTCGCCACCCTCGCCGTGTCCGTGTCCGTGTTCGACGCCCGACCCACCGTTGGCGTGGGCGGCCGTCGCCTCGTGGGCCTGCGCGTGGTCATCCGCGGCCGCACCCTCGTCCGCGTCGGCCGGGACGGCCTCGCCCGCCAGCAACGCGGGGAGGTCCTCCGGCGCGATGCGCCGGCCGAAGTAGAACGGGCCGAACTCGGCGTACTTCGAGGAGGAGGGGTCGAACCGCATCTGGTAGAGCAGTTTCTTGATCTGGGTGGCGTCGTCGGCGAACAGCGTGACGCCCCACTCGTAGTCGTCGAAGCCGAGGCTGCCGGTGATGATCTGGGTCACCTTGCCGGCGTACTCGCGGCCGATCTCGCCGTGCCCGGAGATGAGGTCACGCCGCTCGTCGAACGGCAGGTCGTACCAGTTGTACTCCGGGTCGCGGCGCTTGTCCATCGGGTAGAAACAGACGTGTTCGCTGTCCGGAACCGACGGGTAGAGCCGGGACTGCATGTAGTTGCGTCGGCCCGCGTCCTCGATGTTCTCGAGGCCGTCCGCGAGGTCCTCGGTCATGTAGCCCGAGATCTCGGTGACCGAGACGTAGGAGGTGACGCGCTCCGTGAACGCGGCGAGGGCCGTCTGCTCGAAGCGGCGCTCCGCGCGGTCGAGGTGGGCCGTCGTGGGACGCATGTGCATCACCATGAGGTCGGCCTTGTGCCCGACGACCGAGAACAGGGCCGACCCGCCGGCGTCGGCGTCGGTCAGGTCCTCGTGTGCCCGGAGGTGCTCGATGCCCTCGGCGAGCGCGCGCTCTCGCTCGTGGTCGGGGGCCTCGCGCCACGCGTCCCAGTCGACACGTCGCAGGTCGTGGAGCACGTACCACCCCTCCTCGGTGGCGGGGGGGTCGCGTCGGATGTGGTCCATACCGGAACGTGGTCTCCGGGCGACAAGGGCCTTTCCGATTCCCCGAGTCGAGGCCGACCGCCCACCGCTGATGCACGGTGAGCGTGCCCTCACCCGGTTACATTCGTGTTACTGCGAGGCAAGGACAACCCATATGCCCGATGCCGGAGTACGCGGTGCCATGACGAAGCGACACGTCCACCTGCCGGCCGAGGCCGAGGACGGCCTCCACGCCTTCCTGGAGGAGGTGGACTCGCGGCTCGCCAACGACGAGGAGAGCACCTGCGAGGTGGTCGAGGACGTCCTCGTCGACCTGCACGGCGACCGGGACGCCTACGAGCGCTGGCAGGCCGGCGAGGACGTCTCGCCCGCCGAGCGGGTCCGCCTGCAGGGGTACGACCCGTGTAACGCCACGCTGGAGTCCGAGTACTACGCCGAGAAGGACGAGGAGGCGTTCAAGACCTCCAAGCACCTCCAGTGGCTCTGGCGGCAGTTCGACGACACCCCGATGGCCGACAACGTCGAGTTCGCACTCCGCTTCCGGCAGATGCTCGCCGACCACCTGTTTGCCGAGTGTGGGGAGAACTGCCGCTTCTTCAAGGGCATCACGTTCACCTACGGCCACAACATCGAGGTCGGCGACAACGTCGTCGTCCACGACGACGTCCACCTCGACGACCGCGGCAAGCTCACCATCGGCGACCGCGTCTCCCTCTCCGACGGCGTCCACGTCTACAGCCACGACCACGACATCGTCGACCAGACCGAGGTGACGAACTACCACACCACCATCGAGGACGACGTCCGCCTGACGTTCGACGTGATGGTACAGGCCGGCGTGAACGTGGGCGAGAACAGCGTCGCCGGCGCGCGCAGCGTGGTCCAGTCCGACGTCCCCGCCCACCACGTCGTGGTCGGCCAGCCGGCCAAATCCGTCCGCGTCAAACCGGGCTGGGAGTCCGTCGCCGAGCCCCTCGACACCGACCCTCCGAACGAGCGCGACTCGCGGGTCCTCCCGTACGACCTCTCCGAGGACCTCGAGGTGTTCGACGAGTTCCAGCGCGACCTGCGCCCACCGGACGCGGACGGCCGCGACGACGACTGACCGGGCGGCCCTGTCGGCTCACGCCTCCAGCGCGTAGAGTCGCACGTCGCCGTTGCCCGACGAACACCTGAGCGTCGGGCCGCCCTCGCCGAGCCGACCGGAGATAGACCGGCGGCTCGACTCGCTGTCGGCCAGTTCGACCTCGGCCTCCACGTCCCCGTTGCCCACGGAGAGTTCCACGTCGGCGTCGAGGGCCGGTCCGACGCCGGCCTCCACGTCCCCGTTACCGGACGAGAGGGTCACGTCGTCACGGATGTCGTACACCTCCACGTCCACCTCGCCGTTGGCCGTCTGGGCGCCCGCGACACCCGTCGTCCCGCGAGCGACGGCGTCGCCGTTGGCCGACTCGACGGTGACGTAGCCGTCCACGTCGACGGCCTCGGCGTCGCCGTTGCCGGAGGAGAGTCTCGCGTCGCCGACGACGCCCCTCGCGCTCACGTCACCGTTGACCGTCCGGGCCGACAGGAGCGAGACGCCGTCGGGGAGGGTGACGACGAGACGGGCGCTCGCGTTCGCGAACCTGAAGTCGTCCTCGTAGACCGACTCGAGCGTGAGGAGGCCGTCTTCGACGGTGTCCTCGACGGTGACGGCGTCGATGGCCTCCTGCGAGCGACCGCGTTTGTGTATCTCGACCGTGACCTGGTCGAGGTCGGCGTCGCCCGCCTCGACGCGCACGTCGCCGTTGCGGTTCTCGAGGCGGACGGCGTCGTAGCCGCTGACGCTGTACGTCTGGGTGTCGTCTTCGACCACGTCGGGACCGGTGAAACCGGCACAGCCGGCGAGCCCGACGGCACCGACGAGGCCACTCGCCGCGAGGAACCGGCGTCTGCTGGAGGACTGTCGCATGGCGGCGTCCAGACGCGCCCCCGACTTAGGGGTTCCGTGGGCGCCCGCTCACTCGTGTCGGGTCGCCTCACGACGGCGCTGGACGGCGAGGAACCCGAGCGCACCGAGCCCGCTCAGCGCCGCCAGCACCTCGACCGGCCCCATCCACGTCGGGAGGAACGGGACGAACCCGAGCCACGAGTCGGCCGTGGCGAGTGCCGACCCCAGCGGGCCGTCGGAGGTCCGGCTCTCGAACCCGTCGCCGGAGACCCGCGCCTGTTCCTCGGGGACGCCCATCCGGTCGGCCTCGTAGACGATGCCGCGCTCTGCCTTCATCTCGTAGCGCCACACCACCTCGCCGGTCCGGTCGATCTCCAGCAGCCGGAAGTTCCGCGAGTCGGTCACCAGGGTGTTCCCGTTGGGGAGTCGGTCGACGTCGCGGGGCCACTGGAGCAGCTCACCGGAGCCAGTGCCGTCGTACTCCCAGACCACCTCGTTCGTGTCGACGTCCACCTCGACCACGCGGTCGTTCTCGGAGTCGGCTATCAGCACGGTCCCGTTCAGTCGCATCGGGTTGTGCTGCTCGTTCATCACCGAGTGGGCCGTGGGTCGCCCGACGACGTCGACGATGTCGTTCGTCTCGGGGTCGACCTCGAGGAGGACGTCGAAGTTCCGGATGGAGAGCTGGAAGTTGCCGTTCTCCAGCCGGTCGATATCGTTCATGTGCGTCCAGTCGGACTCCGGCCCGCCCTGTCGGAACTCCTCGGCGCTCCCCTCGGGCACGTACTCCTCGAAGAACGGCGTCCCCTCCGAGATGTGCTCGGTGGCGTTCCACTGCCACGTGATGTCCCCGGCCTCGTTCACGGTGAACGCGCGGTTGTTCCCCATGTCGATGATGGCCGTCTCGCCGTTCTCCAGTCGGTCGGCGTCGTGGACCTCGTGGTGGTTCGGGAAGACGTCGTACCAGTCGTACTCCCAGACGACGTTCTCGTTCGGGTAGTCGAGTTCGACGACGCGGTTGTGGACGCACGTGTCGCCGTACTGGGGTGGGCAGTCCTCGGGGACGATGGCGACGCTGGCGAGGACGTTGCCGTTGTCGAGCGCCTCCACGTCGAACACGCGGCCGTTCTCGGGGCGCCACTCCCAGACCGTCTCGCCCTCGGGGTTCACCACGCGGGCGCTCCCGTTGTTGTTGCCGAACCAGCCCTCGGCCTGCAGGCCGAGGAGCGTGTTGCCGGGGTAGACCGTGGCGTTGGCGGGGTCCGTCTCGTTGGCGGGCGACTGCTGCTGTGCGGGGGCGGTGCCGCCGCCACCCGCAGCGGCCGCACCGATGACGGCCACCGACAGGAGGAGGACAGCGAGGGGGAGGGCGACCCGGCGCGATTCCATACCGTCAGGTGTGGGTATGTCAGTAAATCCCTGTTGGTCCGCACCGTCGTCGAACCGTCCGCAGCACCTCAGTCCTGCGGTGGTGCGGGGGGCATCGACCGCTTGTGTGCGCTCCCCTCGACCAGCGAGACCACGCGCTCGACGGCCGACTCGGGAACCCCGAGCGTCTCGCACGTCGCCGACAGCGAGAACGGCCCGTCGACGTGCAACATCAGGACGGCGTCGAGCGTGTCGTAGGTCAGGCCCATCTCCGTCTCGTCGGTCTGTCCCGACCACATCTCGGCGCTCGGGGGTTTCTCGACGAGGTCGTCGGGCACCCCCACGTGGGCCGCGAGCTGGCGCACCTGGTACTTGTAGAGGTTGCCGATGGGGTTGCAGTCGACGGCCTGGTCGCCGTACTTCGTGAAGTAGCCCGTCATCGCCTCCGAGCGGTTGCCCGTCCCGAGGACGACCCGCGACTCCGCGTTGGCGACGAAGTAGTTCAGGACCCCGCGCGTGCGGACGGCGACGTTCCCGAGCGCCATCCGGTCGCCGGCCACGTCGTCCGGCGCGGCCTCGACGAACGTGTCCACGATGGGCTGTATCTCGACGATGTCGTACTGGATGTCGAGCAGTTCTGCGACCCGTTCGGCGTCGCTCATGTTCCCCTCCGTGTTGGCGTCGCTCGGGAGGACGAGGCCACGGACCGCGTCCGCGCCGAGCGCCTCCACGGCGAGGTGTGCAGTCAGCGTCGAGTCGATGCCCCCCGAGAGGCCGAGAACCGCCCCCGCCGCGCCCGCGGCGTCCACGGTGTCGGCGATGAAATCGGTGATCCGCTCGCGGCGGGCGTCGAGTTCGGCCTCGGAGAGACCGAGTTCGACGGGCAGGGCGTCGGCGTCGAGTTCGTAGACCTCCTGACTCATGGCCGGGTGTGGGTGTCGGGTGGTGAAAAGTCCGTGGCCCGGGGGAGAGACGCTACGTTCAAGTGGGGCGACGGGATAGTATTGGTTGCCTGCGCCAGTGGTCCAGTGGTAGGACATTAGCTTCCCAAGCTAATAGCCCGGGTTCGACTCCCGGCTGGCGCATGTCTGTCTCGAACGCCAGTAAGAGACATCATCGCCGCGCGGGAGTCGAATCCTGCCAGTCGCAGCCCGGGAGCGCAGCGAAGCGAGCACCCCGGACCCTGGCTCCGGTTCGACTCCCGGCTGCCGCACTCGCTTCGCTCGTGCGGCAGCCGACGTTCGTGAAGCCGACGGCCTCACTCACTCCCGGCTGGCTCGGGACGCTCGATCCGAGACGACCAGGCTCTACTCATTCACCGCGTCGTACCTCGCCGCCAGCGGGTAGCGCCACCCCATCCCGAACGCCTGCCGCGTCACGCGCAACAGCGGCACCTCCTGCCAGCGCTTGTACTCCGACCGATGGAGGAGCGTCAGCACCCGGTCGACGGCATCGGGGTCGTGACCCGCCTCGACCAGCGCCTCGCGGTCCATCCGCTCCTCGACGTAGTCGCGGGCGATGGGGTCGATGACGTCGTACGGTGGCAGGTCGTCCGCGTCGGTCTGGTCCTCGCGGAGTTCCGCGCTCGGGGGGCGTTCGACCACGCGGTCGGGGACCGGCGGGCCGTCGAAGGAGGGGTGGGGGGCCTCGTTCAGGCGGGCGGCGAGGTCGTAGACCAGTTCCTTCAGGCAGTCCCCGAGCGGGGCGAGTGCACCGACCATGTCGCCGTAGAGGGTGCAGTAGCCGACGGTGGACTCGGACTTGTTGTCCGGGGTGAGGACGAGCGCGTCGAACTTGTTCGACAGGGCCATCAGCGTGGTCCCCCGGATGCGCGCCTGCACGTTCTCCTCGGTCTCGTCGCGCTCGTAGCCGTCGAAGACGGGGCCGAGCTGGTCCATGAACGCGCCGAACGTCCCCTCGACGGGGACGACCTCGAACCCGATGCCGAGCGTCTCGGCGGTCCGGCGGGCGTCCTCGGTGGAGGCGTCGGCGGTGTAGCGGGTGGGCATGGCGACGCCGAGGACGTGGTCGGGGCCGAGCGCCTCGGCGGCGAGGACGGTCGCGACGGTGGAGTCGACGCCGCCGGACATCCCGACGACGACGTCCTCGAACCCGGACTTGTGGACGTAGTCGCGGATGCCGACGCGGATGGCGCGGCGGGCCTCTTCGGCCCGTGACTCGGGCGGGGCGGCGAGCGGTCGGTCCGCAGGGTCTGGGGCAGCACCGTCGAGCGGGACGTCGACGACGAGGAGGTCCGCTGCCCAGTCGGTCGCGCGGGCCCACGGGTCGCCGTCGGGGCCGAGGACGAACGAGCCGCCGTCGAACGTGAGTTCGTCGTTCGCACCGACCTGATTGACGAAGACGACCGGGCGGTCGTTCCGGGTCGCGTGCCCGGCGAACAGGGCCTCGCGCTCGGCACCCTTCCCGAGGTGGAACGGGGAGGCAGAGACGTTGACGAGGAGGTCCGCGCCGGCGTCGGCGAGGTCGGCAATCGGGTCGGCGTCGTAGCGGCGCGTGCCGTCGACGGCCGTCTCGTTCCACGCGTCCTCGCAGACCGAGAGCCCGACAGTGGCACCAGCCACCTCGACGGTCGTCGGGGCGTCACCGGCCTCGAAGTAGCGCGACTCGTCGAACACGTCGTAGGTGGGGAGGAGTCGCTTGACAGCACTGGCGTGTACCTCGCCGTCGTAGACGAGGGCCGCGACGTTCCGGACGGCGCGGCCGGTACCGGGATTGCGGTCCGCGACGCCGACGACGGTGGGGAGCGGGACCGCGTCGGCCAGCGAGTCGAGCGCCGCGAGGCCGGCGTCGACCACGGCGTCCCGGCGGAGGAGGTCACGCGGCGGGTAGCCGAGTAGAGAGAGTTCGGGCGTCACGAGCATGTCGGCGCCCGCCTCGGCCGCGCGTTCAGCGGCGTCGAGGATGCGCTCTCGGTTGCCGGTCACGTCCCCGACGGTCGGGTTCAGTTGCGCGCAGGCGACGCGGAGCGAGGGCTGCATCTGTCGGGCACTACTGTCGCGTCTCGAATATCGGTATCGGTACCGACAGGCAGGATGGTGGACGCCCGTCGAGTATTTCCGTCGAAAACATTCGAACTGTCGTTCCTTAGACTCGGCTGGGCGTGGTCAGCCCGCCCGTGCGAACTCCCGGCGCAGGGTCGTGTTCTCCGGGGTCACCCGCGCGTACTCGGCGACGACGACGAAGGCGACGGCCCACAGGATCGCCGCCACGCCCCACATCGCCCCCGTCGAACCGGATTGTAGGGGGAACGCGATGGACATCGCGCCGTAGTAGGCCATCGGGAGCGCGGCGAGCCACGCGGCCAGTCGCCAACCGGCGAAGCCGAACGCTGCGAACGCGCCGTAGGCGATGGGCGCGACGGCCAGCCCCGCCATCATCACGTAGTGGCTGTCCACGGCGTGCGGGTCGGTGGCGCTCCCGCTGAGCGAGAACTGGTTCACCGCGAACGCGAGCAGGGGCACGGCCGCGACGGCCACCAGCGCGAGCAACGCGGGGCTGTACGACTCGCCGCGGCGGAACAGTCCCCGGCCGGCGGGGTGGGTAAGCAGTGCGACCCCCGTCAGGACGAAGAACGGGACCACCTCCTCCGGGCGGCCGACGCCGAACCCGAGCGTGCCGGCCGTGACGACGAGGATGACGAGGAAGGAACCCCACATCGCCGCCACCCGCCGCTTCGGTCGGTACGCCTGCGCGAACAGGCCGAGGACGAACGTCAGGACGACCGCCGCGATCCCCATCACGTGCAGGCGATGGATGCCGAGTTCCGCACCGGCCCCAGCCGTCCAGCCGAGCGCGAGCAACAGGAACAGTTCGCCGAGGAACAGTACGGTCATCGCGGCGGCCGCGACGAGTGCGAGGTAGAACACGGCCAGTCGAACCATCTGGAGATTCGACCGGCGCTCGGTACCGCGTTCCGGAGCCGTGGACTCCGGCGAGGGAGTCGACGTGGTCGGTGATGACATCGAGGACACCAGGAGGCGGGACGCTGGAACCGGTGATAACCCTGTATTCGGCGGGAATCCCGGGGAACGGACGTTCGGTTCCGGGGACGTGAACGACCGTTCAGCAGGAGCGCAGCGGCGTCGGGCGCCCGTTCACGGCTCGCCGCCAGCCTGTACCGCCGCGACGGCGTCGAGCAGTTCGGCGGTAGCGTCGGCGTCGTAGCGGAGCGGGCGTCGCCACCACGGTCCCTTCCCCGAGTCCGCCGAGAGGTCGGTGACGAGGTGGTTCGCGTCCGTCCCGCCCGAGGGCGCCGAGAGCGGCACGGCCCGGTCGAGCAGGCGCGACTCGTCGGGGTCGCCGTAGAGGAGGACCCGGGCGTCGAACGTCTCGCGTTTGACGTGGGCGTTGTCGGCGAAACAGGCACGGGTGCTGGCGTCGGCCGTCCGGTAGTCCTCGCCGGAGAGCGGGTCGCGGGCGAGTCGGAACGCACCGACGAGGAAGGCGCCCCAGCGTGGCGGGTGCGACGCCGGTGGCTCCTCGCTCGTGTCGAGCGTCGCGTAGAAGAACGCCCAGTCGCCGGCCGCGAGGTCGAGCAGGGGCCGGGCCTTCACCCCGAAGGGGTCGCCGTAGGTGTAGGACTCGCAGTGCGGGTACTCGGCGAACGCGGGGTCGAGGTGGACCGGCGTGTCCCGGACCGACTCGGGGACGTCGAGCGAGAGGCCGAGGTCGCCGTAGGTCGGGACGGGTTCGCTCGTCGGTTCGCGCTCGGGGATGGGGACGAACTCGAAGCGCCCCTCGCGGTCGACGGGGGCGCGGAAGCCGGGGTCGTTCGTGTTCGCGCCGACGTTGACCGCGACAGCGCGGTGTCCCGACGCCGCGTCGCGCGGCCGGTCGTCGCTCATCGGTTCACGCCCGTTCGACGGTTATCACGATGCTGTCACCGTCCTGTAGGGTGTAGCCGGGGCCGACCGCGTTCCCGTTCACCGTGACGGAGACGTCGTACTCGCTCCCGTCCTCGTAAGTGGTCCCCTCGTAGGTGAACGAGTTCCGGGTCACGTCGAACCCGAGGGCCTCCATCCCGAAGCCGAGGGTGACGTCGCTGGCGTGGGCGTGCCACTGCTCGCCGCTCCCACCCTCGAAGTGGAACCGACGGTCCTGCAACTGGTACTGTTGCTGGGAGAAGTCGACCGTGTCACCGAGGACCGTCACCTCGATGTCGCCGTGGTAGTGGTCGCTGTTGACGGGACCGACGCCGGCCGCGGAGGAGCCAGTGAAGAAGACGACGTAGGCGACGAGCGCCGCCGCCAGGCCGATAACCACGACGAGGGCGATGGGACCGGTGGGGAGGCCACCGTCGTCCTCGGCGTCGCCGATCCGCCGCCGGTCGATGGGACCGAGTTCCTCGAGGTGCTCGGAGCGCAGATGCGAGTCGGGGACCTCGCCGTCGAACGACGCCCCACAGTAGTCACAGTCGGCCATGCGTGTTCGACCCACCGTTGCCCACGGATTTATTCAAGCGTTGCGACTGGTACAGCCGGGGATTTAGATGGCGGCGGGGACCCCACCTAGTCCAGTCGCTCGGCGTACGCGGCCAGCAACTCGGCGAACGCCTCGCGCTCGCCCCGTTCCTGCTCCTCGATCCGTTCGTGCGCCCGGAGTCGACGTTTGAGCACGCGGAGGGCGGCGTCGTCGTTCCCGGCGAGCTCCTCGCTCACTGCGAAGGGGGCCTCGACGACCCGCTGGACGAGGCCGATGCGGTGGGCCGACTCGGCGTCGAGCGTGCGCCCGGAGAGTGAGAGGTCTATCGCGTCGCCGAGCCCGACCACCGCCGGGAGCCGGTGGGTACCACCCCACGCGCCGAACAGGCCGAGTTTCACGCCCGTCTCGGCGAACGTCGCGTCGGGCGTCGCCACCCGCAGGTCACACGCCAGCGCGAGTTCCACCCCGCCACCGCGGGCCGGGCCGTCGACACCCGCGACGACGACGCTGTCGGCCGCCTCGATGGCACGCATCGTCTCCTGTCCCCGGCGGATGAACGCCTCGGCGTCGTCGCGCTCGGCGGCCGCGGCCACGCTGTCGAAGTCGGCGCCCGCCGAGAACGCGTCCCCAGCACCGGTGACGTGGACGACGGGCGCCGCCGCCTCGGCGACGGCCGCCCGCAGTTCGACCAGCCCCTCGGGCGTCAGCGCGTTGCGCTTCTCGGGTCGGTCGAGGGTCACCACCCGGACATCGCCCCGGCGTTCGACCTGTATCATGCCCGACCCACCGAGCGCGAGGTGTTGAACCTGTCTCTCCCGCGGGTCGCGCCGGGTGGTCGACCGGCGGCGGGTGGCCCCCTTTCCAAAGGTCTTTGACGCTACTCGGCCTACTTCGGAGTGATGGAGGAAGCCGCCGCGGTCCGTCGGGCCGTCGCCGAGACCGTCCGCGACGTGGTCCCCGAACCCCTCCAGGACCGCATCGTCGGGTTCGTCGACGACGGCTCGATGGTGCCGGGGACGGTGACGGTACTCGCCGCCGAGTCGTTCGGCGGCGAGGAGGTGGCCGTCGACCCCCTGCTCGAGCGTGCCGTCGGCGTCCAGCTCATCTACGACGGGCTGCGTCTGACCCGCGACCTCGTCCACGACGAGCCGTGGGACCGGGGAGAGAAACCCGACGCCGACATGGGCATCCTCGCCGCGGACGTGATGGTCGCCCGTGGATTCTACCTGCTCGCCCGCTCGGAGGCCGCCGAGTGTGCCGTCGAGGTGGTCCGAGCGTTCGGCCGGGACCAGACGGCGTTCCGCGCGGGCGGCGACACCTCGCTCGACTCGCGACTGGAGTCGGACGTCCTCGAGCTGGCCGTCCTCGCGGGTGCGACGGCCGTCGGCGTGACCGTCTCCGACGCCGACCTCGCAGGGTTCGCCAACGGGCAGGTCGACGGTGTCGGCTACCCGCCCGTCGACGGGACCGTGGCCGGGGGGCTCCGGGCGGACCTCCGGGCGCTGGCGGACGGGCACGTCGGCGAGCGGGCGGCCCGGAGTGACTGAACCTCGGTCCGGCGAGCGGGCGGCCCGGAGTGACTGAACCTCGGTCCGGCGAGCGGGCGGCCCGGAGTGACTGAACCTCGGTCCGGCGAGCGGGCGGCGAGCCACCACTCGCCGTTCTGCTACTCCGCGCTCGCGTTGCTGGCGCTGGCGGCGTCCGCACTCGTCCGAGTACCGTGACACTCCGGGACAGCGCCGTCCCCGTATCGAAACGACTAAAGACGAATCCCGGCTACCAAGGAATGCCTGCCTGGGTAGCTTAGCGGTAAAGCGCGTCCTTGGTAAGGACGAGAGCCCGGGTTCAAATCCCGGCCTAGGCTTCTCCGATTCTCGTACCGACGAGCGACGACTCAGTCCACGAGCGCGCTCAGCACGCGCCCCTCCACCTTCCGCAGGTGTTCGCCGACCGTCCCGGCCGAGAGGCCAACCGCCTCGGCGATGATCTCGTGGGTCGTCTGTCGTGGCACCTCGTAGTAGCCGAGTTCGACAGCGGCCTCGAGGATCTCCTGCTGGCGGGCGGTGAGCGCGGAGAACAGTTCGCCGGTGTCGGGGTGGTAGTCACCCATCCGGTCGAGCGTCAGCGTGATGTCCGAGGGGATGTCGGCGACCGCCCGCTGGATGGCGCCGCCGTCGCCGAGGACGGTGAAGCGGATGCCACCGCCGGCGGTGCACTCGACGGGTGTCTCGAGGATGATCTCGTTCTGCTGGACGACGTCCAGGAGCGCACGGGTCCGGTCGTTCGGGTGGAAGTGGACGTACGCCAGCCCCTCACCCTCGCCCGAGACCTCGAAGTCGATGATGTCCTCGTGAGCCGCGATGAGTTCGGCCGCCCGTGCCATGTCCCCCCGCAGGGCGTACAGCATGACCCCGGTCCCGTCGTCGAGCAGGTTGATCTGCTGGATCGACTCGCGGGTGACCGCCGGGTCGGTCGCGAGCGACCGATCGACCGGGTGGAACCCCCCGTCGTCGGGCGTGAGCGACACCGTCGCGTAGCGCATACTCCCGATTGCGTGTCACCCCCCTTGGCCCTTCCCCACCGGGCCGACGTCGACCCCCTGTTAAACTACCCTCGGGTGTGAGGCGATAGTCGGAGGGATAGAGAGTCCCACCCACGGTTCGTATGACGCGCTACGCAGATCAGGGCCGTTCGCTCCGACTCGACCCGGAGAGCCAGTCGGGCGGGTACTTCCGGCACGCGGTGTACAACCACTGGGACCCCTACGAGGACGTCCCGGAGTCGCTCCTCGAGCAGGACCGCCAGCGGCTGATGGCCACCGACCGGGACGCCGTCAGCGAGACGGCCTTCGACGACCTGCGCCAGTCGCTCGCGCTGTTCGGCGCCGGCGAGGAGGCCGTCACGGAGGACCTCGCCCCGCTGATGCTGGCGCTCGACGACATCGACGACCAGATGTTCGTCTCCTCGCAGATCTACGAGGAGGCCAAGCACACCCAGTTCTTCGACCGCTACTGGCGTGACGTGATCGACCCCGTCGCCGGGCACCACGGCTTCGAGGTCACGAACCCCACCGACGAACGCTACTTCATGCCTGCCTACGAGGCGCTGTTCGACGGCACCGAGGCGGCGATGCACCGACTCCTCGAACCCGGCGAGGACACCCCCGAGAACCGGGTCCGGGCGTACTGTCACTACCACCTCACCGTCGAGAGCGTGCTCGCCCAGACGGGCTACTACGGGCTGACGAACTCGCTCTCGGACTCGAACGTCGACATCACCCAGCCCGAGGCCCCCGACCTCGAACTCGACGGGCTCGTGGAGGGGATCAGTTACATCCGCTCGGACGAGGGCCGCCACGTCGGCTTCGGGATGCACAAGGTCCAGCAGCACCTCGCCGAGGACGGCGTCGACGAGCAGGTCGTCCGCTCGACGCTCCAGGAGCTGATGCCCCACGTCGCCGGCATCGTCTCGTACTCCGACGAACTGGTCGACCCGGTCCCGCTCGTCGAGTACGCCCGCGACAAGCTCACCCGCCGCATCGAGATCATCACGAACGCGGACGCCGAGATCCCGGACGTGGAGGAGCTGGTGCGTCTGGACGACGGGAACGGGGCGACCCCCGCCGACGACTAGGGACCACTGTTTCCGCCTCGGGTGCGAGCTCCGCGCGCACCGCTCGTCGCAAAACCGTGGGGAGAAAGTGCGCTCCTCGCTTCGCTCGGAGCGGGTGGGTGCACTGGCCCGCGCCGCCTCAGCACCACACCGCCTCCGCACAGCCTCCGCTCGTTTCCTGCTCGTCCCCGCTACCCCACCGTCAGCGGCCACGCCAGGGCAAGCAGCCCGAGCAGGACGCTCGCGACGAGCAACCCGAGGAGCACGTCGAGGACGCTACCCGCACGGAGCATCTGCTCGCGGGTCACCTCGCCCGTGCCGAAGACGATGGCGTTCGGCGGCGTGGCGACGGGGAGGGCGAAGCCGAAACTGGAGGCGACGGCGGCGACGACGGCGAGGAACACGCCCGCGGTCCCGGCGTCGGTGCCGAGCGTCGCGGCGTAGGCCGGCCCGAGGGTGACGAGGACGGGTGCGAGGATGGCCGTCATCGCCGTGTTCGACGCGAGTTCACCCAGCCCGATGGTGACGAGGACGACGGCCACGACGAGGACGACGGCCGGCACCCCGCCGAGCGACCCGACGGTCACGTCGGCGAGCCACGTCGTCGCGTCGGTGGCGACCAGCGCGTCCGCGAGCGAGAGCCCGCCACCGAGCAGGAGGAGCGTCCCCCAGTCCACGTCGACGAGCGTCTCCCACTCGGCCGCCCCGCTCACGACGAGCGCCGGGATGGCGAGCAGCCCGACGAGGACGTAGAACAGGAGTCCCTGATGGCCCGTGGTACCGAGGAGGTTCGCCGCGTCGCCGCCGAACAGGGTGACGAACGCCCGCTCCGGGAGGTAGGGCTCGAACAGGAACCCCAGCCCGCCGAGGACCCAGAGCAGCGCCGTCGTGGCCGTGACCGCGAGGGTCCGCCGCGCGGCCGTGGAGAGTGACCCGGCCGCGGCGAGTCGGCGGCGGGCGACCGCACGGGCGGGACTGGCGTCGTCGGTCGCTGGCGGGTAGAGCCGGACGAGCAGCGCCCACGCCACCGGCAGGGTCACGGCGACGACGGGCAGGCCGACGAGCGACCACTGGAGGAAGCCGATGCGGTAGTCGAGCGCCCGTTCGACCTGCGCGACGACGATGGCGTTGGGCGGTGTCCCGACGATGGTGCCGACGCCGCCGATGCTGGCGGCGTAGGCGACGCCGAGCAACATCGCCACCTCGACGTTGGCGAGGCCGTCACCGTCCCCGTCGCTCCGGCCGCCGTCGGTCGCGCCGGGGACGAGTTGCCCCCCGATGCCGAGCGCGATGGGCGCCATCATCGCCGCCGTCGCGGAGTTCGATACGAGCATCGACAGGCCGGCCGTCGTGACCATCACGACGAAGACGAGGCCGCGGGGCGACCCGCCGACGCGCGCGACGAGCGTGAACGCGGCCCGGCGGTCCAGGCCGTGTGACTGGAGCGCCGCGGCGAGGGCGAAGCCCGCGAACAGCAGGAAGACGACGGGGTCGGCGAACGACGCCAGCGCCGGGACGAGGCTCGGGTAGACGCCGAAGCCGGCGAGGAGGGCGGGGACACAGAGGGCCGTGACCGGGAGCGGGAGCGCCCCGGTCACCCAGCAGACGGCGGCGAACGTGCCGGTGGCGACGGCGTACTGGCCCGCCGTCGAGAGCCCGTCGATGGGGGCGAGAGTGACGGCGGCCGTGGCGAGAGCGGCGAGGGCGAGGAAGGCCGGACGCCGGCTCATGCCGCCCCGGCGAGCAGTTCACCGACGACGAACGCGACGGCGGCGGCCACCATCCCGACCACGAGCACCTCCGTCCCCGCGAGGTACCAGCGTCGCGGGATGACGAGGCTCCGCGCCGCCCCGACGAGGAAGAACGCGACGCCCGTGGCGACGATGGAGGAGAGGAACAGCGGCCGGATCTCGAGGACGTAGGGCACCAGCGGGAGCGCCCCCGCGACGACGAACGCGAGGAACGTCGCCAGCGCGGTCTGTCCCGGTCGCTTGCCGCCGTCGTCCGGCGTCTCGCCGGCCCCGCGCGCGTACTCCAGTTCCGAGCGCCGCGAGAGGAAGTTCGACATCCCCATCGAGAAGCCGTCGGCGAACAGGTTCGCAGCGCCGAGGATGAGGACGATACTGGGTTCGAGCGCCGCCCCCGCGACCCCGGCGACGACGGCGAACGTCGTCACGATGCCGTCGTTGGCCCCGTAGACCAGTTCCGCGATGTAGGCTCCGGCCGTCTCGTCCACCTCGTCGCCGAACAACGCACCGAGCATGATGGGTGGGCGACGGGACGACCCAAGAGCGTTCCCCCGCCCCACCGACACCTTTCTGCCCGGGCGGGTCGAGACTGGAGCAGTGACCGAGCGAAACGTCGCGCTGGTCTGTCTGGAGGCGGTCCGGGCCGACGCGTTCGCGGTCCACGCCGAGCGACTGGCCGCGCTCGCGGACGTGACCTTCGCCGAGTGTCGCGCCGCGAGTTCGTGGGCCGTCCCCAGCCACGCCTCGATGTTCACCGGTCGCCTCCCGCACGAACACGGCGTCCACGCGTTCGCCCCCGACTTCTCGGCGGTCGACCGCTCTGCGACGTTCCTCGCCGGACTCGACCACCGCGCGGTCGGCGTCAGCGCGAACCGCGACGTCGGGTCGTCCAGCGGCCTCGACACGTGGTTCGACACGTTCGTCGACGTGGACCCGACGCAACGGTACCCGTGGGGACTCGACGCCGAGTCGTTCCGCCTCGACTACGACGGGGCGCTCCCCCGGCCGGTCGGCGCGCTCGCGGCCGCACTCGGCCACGAGCACCCGGTCGCCTCGCTCGCCAACCTCGGCGCGCTCGGCCTGCGTGACCGTGCCGAGCGGAGCGACCGACCCGTCCCCGCCGACGACGGGATGCGCGTGATAGAGCGTGCGGTGGACCGGGAACTCGTGGACGGAGACGACGGGACCGAGCCGTGGTTCCTGTTCGTCGACGCGATGGACGCCCACGCCCCACACCGGCGCCTCGGCCTGCCGGAGTTCACAGACCTCGCGGTCCCGGACGGCTGGTCGTACACGGAGTCCGACGCACCCGCGTACCTCCAGCACCCCGACCAGTACGCCGCGGACGTGGACCACCTCCGGGCCTGCTACGACGCCTCGGTCCGCTACCTCGACCGTCGGGTCGCGGCGCTGGCCGAGCGGCTCGTCACCGCGAGCGACCGCCCCACCACCGTCGTCGTCACGGCCGCCCACGGCGAACACCTCCTGTATCCGGGCGACGAGGGGCGACTCGGCCACGTCGGCAGCCTCGGCGAGGGACTCCTCCGGGTCCCGCTCCTCGTCGTGAACCCACCGGCGGGCTACCCCGACCGCGTCGCGGCACCCGTCTCACACCTCGCGCTCCCCGACCTGCTCGTCGGCCTCGCCGGGAGCGAGACGCCGGACGTGACCGCCGACCGCACGGTCGCGGAGGTGGTCGGTCCCGCCCCCGGCAGTGAGGGCCTCGACGGGGTCCCACCGGGCGAGTGGGACCGGGCCATCCGGTGTGCCGTCGACGGCACCGCGAAGTTCTGCTGGGACTCGCTGGGCAATCGCCGGCGCTACGAGGTGACCGGCCCGAACGACCAGTCCGACCCCGAGGTGGCCCCACCGCCGGACTGGGGACGCGACCGGTTCCGCGAGGACGAGGAGTCGGTCGCCGCGTTCCGCGAGCGGGTCGAGTCCGGGGCAGGTCCCGAGCCGCCGTGCTAGAGACGCCCACCCATTTTAATTCCACTAGGATGGGGGATGCCTGAAGATACGCTAATGGATATTAACATTATAATTCATAAGGGTTTTGTACTGGCTCCCGAGACGTGGAGACGCACACAGGAGCGGGTCGCCAGCACGGCGCGCCGCTCAGGACTACCACAACAATGGGACACGACAACGACGGCGTGGACAAGGTCGCGAGCCGAGTCCACAACACGGACCCGATGATTCGAGACGTCGACAACCAGGCGGCCCGCGAGTTCCGCCAGAAACTGGACGAGCAGGACTTCGTCTTCGCTCCCGGTATCTACCACGCGCTCGACGCCCGGCTGGCCGAGATGGCCGGCCTGGACGCCGCGTACATGTCGGGCTACTCGACGGTGCTGGGCCAGTTCGGCTTCCCGGACCTCGAGATGGTCACGATGACCGAGATGGTCGAGAACGCGAAGCGCATCGTCGAGGCGACGAACCTGCCGGTCGTCGCCGACTGTGACACCGGCTACGGTGGCATCCACAACGTCCGCCGCGCCGTGCGCGAGTACGAGAAGGCCGGCGTCGCCGCCGTCCACATCGAGGACCAGACGACCCCGAAGCGCTGTGGCCACATCGCGGGCAAGCAGATTGTCTCGCGTGAAGACGCGAAGGCCCGCTTCAGCGCGGCCGTCGACGCCAAGCAGGACGAGGACACCTTCATCATCGCCCGCACCGACGCCTACGGCTCGGCCAACGGCGACTGGGAGGAGCACCTCGAGCGCGGCCGCATCTACGCCGACGCCGGCGTCGACATGGTCTGGCCCGAGATGCCCGACCCGTCCCGTCAGGACGCGGTCAACTACGCGGAGACCATCCACGAGACCCACCCGGACCTGAAGCTGGCGTTCAACTACTCCAGTTCGTTCGCGTGGAGCCAGGAGGACGACCCGCTCACGTTCCAGGAGCTCGGCGACCTCGGCTACGAGTACATCTTCATCACGCTGTTCGCGCTCCACTCGGGCGCGCACTCGGTCTACGAGGACTTCAAGAAGCTCGCCGAGGGCGACGAGGAAGGCCAGTTCGACCTCGAGCAGCGCTACCTCGGCCACGAGACCGAGAGCCACCACGAGCTCTCGTTCGTCTCGCGGTTCCAGGACATCGAGGCGCAGTTCGACCCCGCCGCCAAGGAGCGGATGGAGAAGTCCGCTGGCTTCTCCGAGGACGAGTCGGACCCGATCTCGAGCCAGAACGACGACGACTAATCACGAAAGTTTTGCTGTCGGGTTCGCACCTGCGGCGCGAACCACTCCAGCGGAACTTTCGATTCAAAAGGCGCCGCTCGGGCCTCCGGCCCTCGCGGCGGGTGGGTGCGCTCGACCGCACCGCGACCGCCCCGCACGGCCTCGACCGTGTGACATTCTTTCACGGACACGGCCCGCGAGCGGCGCTCTTTCGTGTGAATCGTCGATAGCGTTATACGAATCCACGGCACAGTCCGACTGTGTCTAGTACGAACGCTCCCATCCACGTCCTCTACGTGGACGACGACCCTGCACTCGTCGACCTCGTCGGCGAGTACCTGGAGCGTGAGGTAGAGCGCCTCGAGGTCGACACCGCCACCGACGTCGACGAGGCGCTCGAGCGGTTCCACGACCCGGACGAGCAGATCGACTGCATAGTCTCGGACCACGAGATGTCCGGGATGGACGGACTCGCCTTCCTCCGTGCGGTCCGCGAGACGGACCCACACCTCCCCTTCCTCATCTACACCGGTCGCGGCTCCGAGGAGGTGGCCCAGGAGGCCATCTCGCAGGGCGTGACCGACTACATGCAGAAGGCCCGCGGGATGGCCCAGTACGCCGTCCTCGCCAACCGCATCGTCCAGGCCGTCGAAAAGTACCGCGCCGAACGCGACACCCGACGGCGGCTCCTCGCGCTCGAGACGGCGTGGCAGGGCATCTGTATCGTCGACCGAGGCGGCGAGGTGGAGTACGCCAACAGCGCCTTCCTCGACCTCTACGGCTACCGCGAGGACCAGTTGCTCGGGCGCCCGTGGGAGGAACTCTACCCGGCCGCTGAGGCCGAACGCCTCCGCGAGGAGGTGCTCCCGCGCCTGCAGGACACCGGCGGGTGGGCCGGCGAGAGCGTCGGCCTCCACGAGACCGGCGAGACGTTCCCCCAGACGATGTCGGTCGCCGAACTTCCGGACGGCGGGTTCGTCGCCGCGGCAGACCACCTCGACCGTACCCGCGAGGACGGGCGGGCGACGCTGGGGGAAGAGGCCGAGGACTGACGCCGCCAAAGTTTTTCGCACGGGTTCACGCCTGTGGCGCGAACCGCTCGCGAAGAACTCTGGATTCAAAAGCGCGCCTCGCTGCGCTCGGCGCGGGGGGGCGAGCTATTTTCCCGCACAGCCCCGCCAGCCGCAGTTCTCTCGTGGCTGTCTCAGGTACCAGTAGTGGCTCGGCGCTCGGCGTGCGGCCGACCGCAGAGGCCGTGCGAGACGGCCACACGCCGCGGAACGAACGACCCACAAGGGTTTAATCGGTCGCCTCGAACCTTGCCGTATGCCCGACTGTCCACTCGCGGACCAGTGCCCCAGTTTCTCGGAGCGGATCGAGGGGATGGGGTGCATGCACTACGGCGACCGGGGGGGCGCCGAGTGGTGCCAGCACTACAATCAGCCGATCCGGGACCTGAAGCAGCAGCCAGTGACCCCCGGTGAGGAGGTCGTCGTCGAGGTGACCGACATCCACGAGAGCGGCGCTGGCGTCGGCCGAACCGAGGACGGGTTCATCGTGATGGTCGACGGCCTGCTGCCGGAGGCCCGCGCGAAGGTCCGCATCACCCGCGTCCACTCGAACCACGCGACCGGCGAGGAGGTCGAGCGCCTCCCGCTCGACCCCGAGGAGGACGAAGAGGGCGTCGAGCCGGTCGAGCCGGACGACGAGGCGGAGAGCGACGACGACGCGGCCGAGGCGGACGCGGACGGCGAGACGGACGAAGACGAGGAGGAGGAGCGCCAGCGACCACGACACTCGCGGCGCGAGCGACTGGGCAGTCGCGACAACTTCTGGGGCAACTGAGCCGCTCGGCGGGGCGGTGGGTTTTTCGCTTCGAGTTCCGAACGAGTAGGTGTGAGCGGAAGCCCCACCACGGGTGAGTCGCCGTGAGCGAGCGACTGGACCCGGACCCGTTGCTCGACCGCATCGGCTTCGACCCGGAGACGAGCGTGCTCACCCGGCGGCAGGCGGAGGTGCTGGCGCTGCGTGAACAGGGCCACGCACAGGCCCAGATAGCCGACCGGCTCGGCACCTCGCGGGCGAACATCTCCTCCATCGAGGCCAGCGCGCGCGAGAACGTCCGGAAGGCGCGCGAGACCGTGGCGTTCGCCGAGGCGCTCCGGGCACCCGTCCGCCTCGCCGTCGAACGCGGGACCGACCTCTACGACGTCCCCCGGATGGTGTACGAGGCCTGCGACGACGCCGGCGTGAAGGTCAACCGCACCGCGCCCGAGCTGATGAAACTGGTGAGCGACGAGGCGGGCGACGCCGTCCAGGGGCGGAAGGTCCAGCGCTCCATTACCGTCGGGGTCACGAGCGAGGGGCACGTCCAGGTCCGGCCGACCGGCGGCCGACTGGACCAGTAGCCACGGGGACGAGGGCTTTTGACGCACGCCCGAGAGTCGTCGGTATGGACCTCGGACTCGACGGCGACGCGGCACTGGTGACGGCGGGTAGCTCCGGCCTCGGCCTCGCCTCGGCCGAAGCATTCGCGACGGCGGGCGCGGACGTGGCCGTCTGCGGACGGACCCCCGAGCACCTCGAGTCGGCCCGCGAGTCGCTTGAGTCGCTCGGCGACGGCGACGTGCTCGCGGTGGAGGCGGACATCACCGACCGCGAGCAGGTGGAGGCGTTCGTCGACGAGACGGTCGACGCGTTCGACGGCCTCGACCACGTGGTGACGAGTGCCGGCGGCCCCCGCTCCGGGCCGTTCCTCGACATGGACGACGAGGACTTCTACCACGCCTACGACCTGCTGGTGATGAGCGTGGTCTGGACGACGCGGGCGGCCCACCCCCACCTCGCGGCGGGCGACGACGCGGGGAGCGTCGTGAACATCACCTCGCGCTCGGTGCAGGAGGTCATCGACGGCCTCGTGCTCTCGAACTCCGTGCGGCGGGCGGTGATCGGCCTGATGAAGACGCAGGCCGACGAGTTCGCTCCGGACGTGCGGGTGAACGCCGTCCTGCCGGGCGCCCACGAGACCTCGCGCATCACGGACCTCGTCGAGCAGAGCGTCGAGCGCGGCGAGTTCGAGGACTACGAGGCCGGCATGGACGCGTGGTCGCAGGGCATCCCGCTGGAGCGGGTGGGCGACCCCTCGGAACTCGGCGAGACGGTCGCGTGGCTCTGTTCGGACGCCGCGAGTTACGTCACCGGCACCGCCATCCCCGTCGACGGCGGGTCGATGCGCTCGGTCTGAACGTGGCGCTCCCCGACCCGACGACGCTCGTGGCGTTCGTCCCGGCCGCCGTCGCGTTGATACTGGCGCCCGGACCGGACACGGTCTACGTCCTCGGGCGTGGTATGCGCGACGGGACGCGGCCGGGCGTAGCGGGCGCGGCGGGCGTCGCCACGGGCGTCCTCGTCCACGCCACCGCGGCCGCGCTCGGACTGGCGGCGCTGTTCCGTGCGGTGCCTGCCGCCTACACCGCCGTCCGCGTCGCCGGCGGCGTCTACCTCCTGTTCCTCGCGGTCCGGACGCTACGCTCGGGCGAGGCGTTCACCGTCTCCGCCGGCGACGAGTCGCCCGCACGCGGCCCGGCGCGGAGCTACGCAGGCGGCCTGCTGGTGAACGTGCTGAACCCGAAGGTGGCGCTGTTCTTCCTCGCGTTCCTCCCCCAGTTCCTCGGACCGGACGCGGGGGTGGTCGAACCCCTCGGTCTCGGGGCCGTGTACGCACTCCTGACGGTGGGCTACCTCGGTGGGGTGGCGTGGTTCGCCGAGTCGGTCGGTGCCGGCCTCGGGGCGCGCCCACGGGTCGGCCGAGCGCTCCACCTGCTGACGGCGGCCGTCCTCGGCGCGTTCGGGGGGTGGGCGCTCGTGGACGCTCACTCGCGGCCGTAGCCGGCGACGGAGGCTACTCCTCACCGTAGACGGCGTCCCACACCTCGCGGACCCGCTGGCTCTCGGCTTTCGGCACCACGAGCACCCGGCCCTCGTAGGCCGCGACGACGAGGTCCGAGACGCCGACGGCGGCGACGTGACTCCCCTCGTCCGTCGCGAGGACACACCCCTCGGCGTCGACGGGGAGGGCGTTCCCGTCGACGACGGTGCCCGACTCGTCGGCGTCGAGGACGCGGGCGAGCGCGTCCCACGTCCCGAGGTCGTCCCACGCGGACGAGACGGCGACGAGGTAGACGTCCTCGGCGTCCTCCATCACGCCGTAGTCGACGCTGACGGCCTCGCAGGCGGCGAACGGCTCGGGGTCGCCGGCGTCGAGGGCATCGACGAGTGGTTCGAGGGGCGTCCCCTCGCAGGCCCGGAGGAGGGCCGCGGGCGTCCACGCGAAGATGCCGGCGTTCCACCGGTAGCCCGCCTCGCGGTAGCGAGCGGCCGTCTCGGCGTCCGGTTTCTCGACGAACGCCTCGACGCGGTTGACCCCCTCGCCCCTCGCCTCGCCCGGCTTCAGGTAGCCGTAGCCGGTGGCCGGACGGGTGGGCTCGACGCCCATCGTGACGAGGCCGCCGGTCTCGCGGGCCGTCGCCGCGGCCCGCTCGGCCGCCGTGGCGAACGCCGCGTCGTCGCCGACGTGGTGGTCGCTCGGGAGACAGACGAGCGTCTCCGCCCGGCCGCGGAGGCGGTGGGCGGCGTAGACCAGCGCCGGCCCGGTGTCCTTCGGTTCGGGCTCGACGAACACCTCGGCGTCGACGAGGCCGCGCACCCGGTCGGCGTACGCCGGTCGAGTGAGGACCACCACCTCGTCGGCGAAGCGCTCGGCGCGGGCGACGGTCCGTTCGAGGAGGGAACGTTCGCCACCGACGGCGCGGAACTGCTTGGGCGTCTCGGGGCTGCTGGCGGGGTAGAGTCGCGTCCCCCGTCCGCCCGCGAGGACCACGGCGACGGTGTCAGGGTTCGACATGCCCGAGCGTCGGCGGGCGAGTACAAGAGCGTGGGTGCCGGCCGACCGCCGGTACGCCAGACGGATTTAAACCTCGGGGTGGCGTAACCATCGGTAACCGTGTGTACGCTCATCCTCGCGTGGCAGGCCTTCGAGGACACCCCGGTCGCCGTGGCGGCGAACCGCGACGAGGCCGACGGCCGGCCGGCCGAGCCGCCGCAGGTCTGGGAGTCGAACCCGGGGGCCCGGTTCGTCGCCCCACGCGACGCGGAGGCCGGCGGGACCTGGATCGGGTACAACGAGCGCGGCCTGTTCGTCGGCATCACCAACCGGTGGCAGAACGTCGACGACCTCGCCAGCGAGCGCTCGCGTGGCCTGCTGGTCCGCGACGCCCTCGAACGCGAGAGCGCGAGCGAGGCGCGCCGGCACGTCGAGACCGAACTCGACGCCCGCGAGTACCAGCCGTTCCACCTCGTCCTCGCCGACGCCGAGGCGGCGTACTTCCTCGAGTGGAACGGAGAGGTTCGCGTCCGTGCGTTCGACCCCGGTGTCCACGTCGTCGTCAACGTCGGCGCCGACGGCGAGTACTTCGTCCCCGACCGACGGCCCGAGGTGGGCGAACGACAGGCTCGCGACACCGACCGCGTCATCGAGGCCATCGAGCCACGTGACGGGGAGACGGCCGCCGAGTGGACCGAGCGCGCCCGCGCCATCCTCGGCGACCACGAGTACGGCCGGTGCATCCACGGCGACGGGTTCGGGACGAAGTCGAGCACCGTGCTCCGGGTCGGCCCGAGCGGTGGCGCCGTGGCGCACGCCGAGGGGAAACCCTGCGAGACCCCGTTCGAGCGCATCGAGACACCGTTCTGACGATAGCGGGACGGGGACGCGAGGACGGGCGACACCAGCGGAGGGGGAGATTTAAACGGGTCGCTCTCCCAGTACGGGTGATGAGCGCCGTCGAGGAAGCCGAACTCTCGGAGGTCGAGTTACGGGGACTCGAACTCGTACAGGACAGCGGGGGGATCCACCAGAGCGACTTCTGGAAGCAGCTGGAGGTGGACTCCCGCAAGGGGAGCCGCATCCTCGAGTCGCTCGAGGAGCACGGCCTGATCGCCCGCGAGGAGGTCGTCTACGAGGGACACAACACCTACTACATCGAGCCGGTGTACGACCCGCGCGACCTCGATTTCGGGCTGCTGATGGCCGGCGACATGCTCAGCCCGTTCATCGGCGACGACGAGGTCGACGCGAACTCGGACCGGTTCTCGCGGTGGATCATGAACCTGGCGTACGAGGACCGGTAACAACGAAACTTTTCCGCCCGGGTGCGCCGAAGGCGCACCGCTCGCGCAAAACTTTCGATTCAAAAGGCGCCGCTCGCTTCGCTCGCGGCGGTGAGCGCATTGGCGGCACCGCACCGCGCTAATCGGTAAGCCGAGGCGATGCCAACGGAAAACTGCTCAGAACGGGAGTTTTGAACGTACTTGGGAGAGGGCCGAGCGTGTTCGATGGAGACCGAGCATCAGGACGCGTGGGAGGGTCATTGCAAGTAGTAGGAGCCAGAATCCACCCCAGACGTACTGGAGGGGGAGCGAGACGGGGAGGAACGTATCTAGCAAGCCGAGGCCGAGCGACAAACCGCCTCCAAGTACGGCGACCACTGCTGCTCGGAGGTTCCACATCGAAGTGCGGTAGTGGAGTTGAGAGTAAATTTTGCTTTCCCTCTCTTTATAAATTGGAGCAACTGAAATCATTCGGGCGGGTTCATACACGACCGCGGAGAACCCGAGTGCAAGGAGAAGAAGCGCTGCACCCAGTAGTGTATAGATGTTGGTCAGTAGCTGGGAGGCAACAGCCTGGCTCTCACCCTGCAGTAGGAATCCTACGGCGGAGATATACAACCCAGTAATGACCACTGTGAATCGGAGGAGTCGGAGGCCGTCATCGGCCAACCAGTGGAAGCTCTCCCGTACTCGCTCAACGTTCTCGTCCGACAGATCATCTTTCACCATAGGAGATAATCACCTGTGCATACATATCAATCCGGGGGCACAGGGGTTCGCTCTGTGCGAGACCACCCGCTATTTAATTCACTGGAGGAGCAAAGCAAGTCGGGCGAGAGAGTCTAGCGCAAGAACGGCGTATCTCGAAGGCGTTATGCACCCGGAACACCAACGTCCCGGGGAATGAGCAGTCCCGAGGTTGCCGTCGTCGAGTTCCTGTTGACGGCGGAGTTCTACACCGAGCACACGCAGTTGGACGAGCGTGACCTGCCACCACAGTACCGGCGCGTCTTCTGGAACGACGGCGAGGTCGAGCGCCCACTGACGACGACGGGCAACACCGCCGCGGCCGCCACCGGCGTCGACCGGCCGTGGGACGCCGTCTCCGGTCTGATGTTCACCGACCGGGACGACTTCTCCGGCTCGCTCTCGCTCACCGACCGCGACATGGCCGCCGAGTGGTACCTCCAGCGCGTCGAGGCCGAGGACGTGGCCGCGAACCCCACGCTCGCGTACGCCATCGGCGAACAGGTCGACGTGGACTACGAACGCGCCCGCGAGTCCAACCGCCCCATCCACGCCGACCGGGTCTGGATCGACGGCCTGCTGGACGAGATGTTCGACGAGGACGACGAGGAGATGCTCGACCTCGTCGACGTGAAAGCGCCCGAGGAGGTCGAGATAACGCTCGACGACCTCGTGCTCACCCGCGACCAGGAGGCGGAGATCGAGAAGGTCATGAAGGCCATCGAGCACCGCGACTACCTCGCCTCCATCGGCCTGCGCGAGATCGGCAAGCTCCTGTTCGTCGGCCCGCCGGGCACCGGGAAGACCTCGGTGGCACGGGCGCTCGCCCGACAGCTCGAACTCCCGTTCGTCGAGGTCAAACTCTCGATGATCACCTCGCAGTACCTCGGCGAGACGGCCAAGAACGTCGACAAGACGTTCGAGGTCGCCAAGCGACTCTCGCCGTGCATCCTCTTCATGGACGAGTTCGACTTCGTCGCCAAGACCCGCTCGTCGGACGAACACGCCGCCATCAAGCGCGCCGTGAACACCCTCCTGAAGAGCATCGATGAGGTCTCGCTCATCCAGGACGACGTGCTCCTCATCGGCGCGACGAACCACCCCGACCAGCTCGACGCCGCGGCGTGGCGCCGGTTCGACGAGATCGTCAACTTCCCCAAGCCCGACCGGAACATGCGCTCGGACATCCTGCGTATCGTCACCCGGCGGATGGACATCGACGGCTTCGAGCCGGACGAGCTCGCGGACCTGACCGAGGGCCTGACCGGGTCCGACCTCCGACTCGTCCTCCGCGAGGCCGTCCTCGACGCGCTGACCGAGGAACGGACCACGCTCACGCAGGACGACCTCCGCGCCGCCGTCGAGGGGTTCGAGGAGCGTGACAACCTCAAGAACATGGACGACTTCGACAACTGGACCGGCAGCACGTCGGGGTCGGACTCCGAGACCGACGCCAGCGAGAACGGCCACGCGGACCACGACCACGCGGACCACGACCACGACCACGCCGAACACACGCACTGATGGAGGTCACGCTGCTCGGCACCGGCGACACGACCGGCACCCCCACGCCGGGGTGTGGCTGCGAGACCTGTGTCGAGGCACGCGACCGCGGCGTCGAACGAACCCGCTTCTCCGTCCACGTCCACAACGAGCGGACCGACCGTTCGCTGCTCGTCGACGCCAGCCCCGACTTCCGCTACCAGTTCCTCCACCACGAGACCCCGCTCCCGAGCGAGATCCTGGTCACGCACATCCACTTCGACCACCTCGACGGGCTGGGCAACGCCTACCGACTCCTCTCGGACGCGCCGGTCCACGCTGCGGACGAGACGGACCCGAAGACCGGCGAGTCCGTCCACGAGACCATCGACCGGAAGTACGACTACCTCGACGCCGTCGACCCGACCCCGCAGACCCCGTTCGAGTCGTTCCGCGCCTGCGGGTTCGACGTGACGCTCGTTCCCGTCGACCACCCGCCGCTCGTCTGTTACGGTGCGCTCGTCGAGGACCCGGAGACGGGTGCGAGCCTCGCGCTCTCCGGTGACACGAGTTTCGGCATCCCAGCGCGGTCGAAGGCGGTCCTCGCGGGGGCCGACCTCCTGCTGGCCGACGGCATCGTCCCGGCGCACCTCTCCGAGTACCACCCGCTCGGTGGCCGCCACGAGGACAGCGAGGGGACACCTCGGACGTTCGGCACCAAACACATGACGGTGGAGGGTGCCCGGTCGCTGGCCGCGGAGCTCGACGTCGGGGAGTACCGCATCGTCCACCTGTCGCACTTCATCCCCGAGGACGAGGCGTTCGAGGACGACATGGCCGTCGACGGCGAGCGGTACGTGCTGTAGGGCCGCGACTGAATCGTCGGCTACGGCCGCGAGCACTCACCACCCGATTCGTCCCGCGAGCACACGCACTAGCGCGGTACAGAGTGGACAGCGACCGCCCCGAAGTAGCGCCGGTCAGTCCTGTCGGGCTGACACGGCGGCTGCCCTGCCCTCCCCCGCGTTCGGGCACACGCGCCCGTGGCGCGTGGCCCTCACCGGCCGAGTGGTTCGCTCGGTGGAGCGAGAGGTGTGGCCTCGCGGCCGTCTCGTCGGCCGCGAACGGGGGAGGACTGGGGCGCCATGCCGCGCCGACAGGCGCGGCTGGCCTGCCTGCGGTGGCGGTCCACGCTGTACCGTGACTCGCGCACCTGCTCGCCACCACTACCCTCGGACCGAGACTCGCGCACCTGCTCGCTACCAGTAGACACGGGACCGTTCGAAGAATCGAGACCGAACACCGCTTCCTACTCCTCGCGACGGACGTACCTGACCGAGCCCACCGCCACCAGCACCACCAGCGCGCCGAGGACCGAGACGATGCCGAAGCCAGCCCCGTCACCGCTGGAGCCACCGGGCGTCTGTCGGTCGGTTCCGTCCGGGGCTGTCCCGTTGCCGTCGTGTTCGACGAACTCGCCGGAGAACAGGTCCGAGCCGAGGAGCCCCTTCTTCGGGGCGAAGTCGGCCATCGCCTGCCCGCAAGCCTCGACCTCCGAGCGGGAGAACTGCGCCGAGTTCGTCAGCGAGATGCTCCGGTCGGTCCCCATGTCGGCGCTGGTCGGGCCCTTGGCCGTGTCGTCGTCACCCAGTGCGTACCGCTCGGCGTCGTACGGTTGCCACGGTGTGTAGACCTCCCAGACGACGCGACCGTCGGGGGTCACCTCCATCGTCCGGTGGCCCTTGCGGTCGACGACGAGCGTGTTGCCGTTGGGGAGGCGGTCGGCGTCACGCGGTTCGTCGAGGCCACCGCCGACGAGTTCCCACGTCCGCTCCCACTCGCCCTCGCCGGTCCGCTGCCACTCGACGACCCGGTCGTTCAGCGAGTCCGCGACGAGGATGGTGGGTGTCCCGTCCTCGCTCTCGAGGTACTGCGGGTTGTGCTGCTCGTTCATGAACCGGTAGTCGTCGTCCTCACCGAGTTTCATCGTGACCTCCTTGGTCTCCCGGTCGACGACGATGACCTGGTCGAAGTTCCGGACCGAGGCCATGTACTTGCCGGGGCCGATCTTGTCCACGTCGTTGACGTGCGTCCAGTCGTTGCGGTAGTCACCGCCACCGGACTCCGGGAAGAGGTCCGGGTGGTCGGAGAAGTTCCACTGCCACGTCACCCGCTCCTGCGTGCGGTTGTAGATGAGGAGGCGGTGGTGGAGGTCACCCTTGTCCGCGATGAGCAGTTCGTCGCCGTTGATGAGGTCCACGTCGTGCGCGTCGGTGACGTTCTGCGGGTGGAAGCCCGGCGCGTCGCCGTTGTCCCCGTCGAAGCGCTTCACCCACTCGTTCTCGTTCGCCCGCGGGTCCATCTCCTGGACGACGGTGATGCCCGGTTCCGTCGAGGTCATCAGGAGGTTGCCGTTGGCCATCGGGTCCACGTCGTAGGCCCACCAGCGCCCGCGGGCGGAGCCGTTCCACGCGTACTCGAACTCGCCGTTCGGACCGAACGACATCAGCATCGCGGGCCGTTTCTGGAACGAGTCGCCGTCGAACTTGATACCCTGCATCGTCACGAGCGTCGACCCGTTCGGGGTGCGCTCCATCGTACCGACACAGGGGTTCGGGCCGTCTGCCTGCGCGCTCGCCGTGCCGACGCCCGCGCCACCGAGGAACGCCAGCGCCGCCGTCGCGGAGACGAGCAGGCAGCCACAGAGCAGTAGCGTACCGACCCGGGGGGCCTGCTTTCGCATACCACGAGCCACCTGCCCGCGAGGCATCAGTCTTCCCTCTCACTGTCGTGATGGTCGGCCGACCCCGTCACCGGAAGCGGTCCAGCCCCGACTGCTTGCGCACCCGGCCGGCCGGGTCCGCCACCCACGGTGAGTGGGTGTCCCTCGCGCCCGAGACGTCCACCTCGGGCGGGTCGCTCGGGTCGTAGCCGCCGCAATCCGGCCCACACTCCACCTCGGGGTGGACGAGTCCGCCCTTCCACGCACAGCCGGGGAGCGGCCCCCGGTCCGAGTGCTCGACCACCTCGCACCTCGCGCAGGCCGGGAACGACTCGGCCGCGACGCGCCACCCCTTCCCATAGGCCCGTTCGGCGAGTCGCACCCGCTGGCGGTGTTTCGCGTCGGCTCCGACGGTCCGTATCTCGGTCCGTCCGGGCCGTTCCTCCAGCACCTCCACACCCGGCCCATCGGTGTCCAGCGGCGTCGCCTCCCGGACCGTCTCGCGCGCGCCCGTCGCCGGGTCGAAACGCCAGACCCCCACCGCCGCGGGGATGCGGTTGAGGTGCGCGCCGGTGACGTGCGAGGCCGTCGCCAGCCACACCTCGTCGAACAGCGCGAGCGAGACGTCACGCCGGAGTTGCAGTTCGAGGTCACCCGGCCGCCCGAGGTCCGGCTTGTTCTCCACGCCGACGACGCGGTCGAACCAGTCCGGGTAGCGGGCGGTCTGGCGGACGTAGAGCCGTCCGTTCCGGCGCTCGGTCTCGAAGAATCCCGCCTCGACGGCCGCCTCGACCGCCCCCTTCGCCCACCCCGCGCTCCGGTCGGGGAACGCGTCGCGGTAGTATCGGGCCGACCCCACGCCCACGTCGGCCTCGATGGCCGCCGGGGGGATGGCGTCGGCCGTGATGGCGGTCCGCTCGTCGAACCCGGGGCCGGGCGAGACGAGCGCCACGTCGATCACCCGCTTGCCGTGGACGCTCGCACCCAGCTGGCGCGCCACCAGCCGCTCCGGGTGGACCGCCTCCAGTGCCGCGCAGAACGACAGTTCGAACGCGAACTCGCGCACACAGGCCGTCCGGGTCGGGTGGGCAAAAACGTCGCGCTCGGTCGGGTCGGCGGGCGCGTCGGGGGTTTTTGCCGCCGCCGGTCGGACCACTGACCGATGAGCCTCCCCGTCCAGTCGGCGGTCCTCGTCCTGAGCGTGGTCGGCCTCGGTCTGGGCGCCCGTGCACTCGTCGACAGCGTGGTGCGTCTCGCGCGCCGGGTGGGCCTCTCGGAACTCACCATCGGCCTGACCGTGGTCGCGGTCGGCACCTCGACGCCGGAACTGGTGGTCACGCTCGACGCGGCGTTCGGTGGGGCCGGCGGTATCGCCGTCGGCAACGTCGTCGGCTCGAACATCTACAACCTCGCGTTCGTCCTCGGGGTGGTCTCGCTGGTCCGGGTCGTCCCCGTCGACCGGTCGTTGCTCCACCGGGACGGGGTGCTCCTACTCGCCAGCACGCTGGTGGGTGCCGTCGTCCTCCTCGACCTGACTGTCTCACGGGTCGAGGGGGCGCTCCTCGTCGCGCTGTTCGTCGCCTACACGGCCTTCCTGCTCTGGGACTCACGGCGCGGGGGGGCCGCGAGCGACGGCGGCAAGACGGCCGAGGACCCGCTGGTGACGGACCTCACCGAGCGGGTCACGTTCCGCGGCCGCGACGCAGCCCTGCTCGCCGGCGGCCTCGCGGTCGTCCTCGTGAGCGGCCACTTCATGGTCGAGTCGGCGTCGGCCATCGCCCGCATCGCCGGCCTCTCCGAGGCGCTCGTCGGGGGGACCATCGTCGCTGCCGGCACGTCCACGCCGGAGCTCGCCGTCTCGCTCGTGGCGGTCCGACGCGGGAGTCTCGGTGTCTCCGTCGGCAACGTCGTCGGCTCGAACGTGTTCAACTTCCTCGCGGTGCTCGGACTGGGGGCGCTCGTCCGGCCGCTGACCACCGGGCCGGGCACCCTCGAGAACGTGGCGTGGCTCGTCGGTGTCGTCGGCGTAACCGTCGTCGCGCTCTGGTCCGGCCGGAAGCTCTCGCGGGCGGAAGGTGGCCTGTTCGCCGCGAGCGAGGTGGCCCGTTGGGCGCTGGGACTGCTCGGACTCGTTGGCTGACCGGACTCGACCAGCTACCGGTCGGCGCCCGGCTTGGGGCGCCAGTGCACGGCCGTCTGTGGGTGCAGCGGGTTCGGCCCGAGCGTGTCGTACACCACCCGCTCTACCGCGAGGCGGGCGTCCCCGCGCAGGGCCGCGAGCGCGGTGTCGTCGTACCCCCGTACTCGAGCGTAGTGCCGGCGCAACAGCCCGAGGGTCGTCTCCGGGTGTGCGTCGACCTGTTCGAGGTGGACGCCGCCGACCACCCGGCCCCCGGCCGCGCGCTCGGCCAACCGCTCGACCACGCCCGCGGTGTCGTCGAGCGTCGTCAGCACGCCGCGGGTGAACACGAGCACGTCGCCCGGAACCTCGTCCACGAGGCCCCACGACCCGGCGAGGTCGAACCGCTCGACCGATATCCGGTCGTGGTCGGCGTGGAGTTCGCGGGCGAGTTCGACGCCCGACTGGCTCCGTTCGGCGCCCACGACGCTCGCGTCGGGGAACGCCGTGGCGAGCGGCGCGAGCGTGGCCCCCCAGCCACAGCCGAGGTCGAGGACGGTGTCGGGGGTGGGCACGCCACGGACGGCCGTCTGCACCTCGAACCGCTCCAGTTCGAGCAGTTCGGCGGGCGAGACGAGGTGGAGCGACTCGCGTATCGAGACGGGACCGGGGTCGTCGCGTCCGGCAGCGGACACCCGCCGTGCGAGCGCCTCGGGCGTGAGCCCCTCGTCGCGATAGGCCGACAGGAAGTGCCCGTAGATCCCGTCATAGCGGTCGGCCGTGGTGTAGGCAACCGGGTCGTCCGGCGGGTCACCGTGCGGGTCGAGCAGGTACCGTGCCCACCCCGAGTGTTGCGGGAGCGCGTCGAGCGCGAGCGGCCTCATCGCCCACCCCCGGCGTCGTCGCTGGTCGGCGGTCGGTGCGTCGCCGTGGACAGTTGCATCGCTACCACGGGGTGAGAACGCGCACTCGCCCCGGCGAACGCTGGCAGGAAGAAACTACCGGCTGTCAGTCGAGGCCGAGGGACTCGCGCATCCGCGCCGGGTCGCCGTCCATCCGTTCCAGCAGGTCGAGGGCGCCCTCGCGTACCTCGGGCGTGACGGTCGCGAGGACCATCCCCTCGTCCGGCTGGCCGTAGACGAGGCTCGCCCCGTCGGGCGCGGCGACCAGCACCGGGAGGGCGGCGAGGTCCTCCTCGCCCTCGACGACGAGGACGGTCGTCTCGCCGTCGGCCGCGCGGTCGATGGCCGCCCGGAGTTCGGTCAACAGGTCGGCGGACAGGGTCGCCTGCGGGTTCGCCACCTCGACACGGTGGTCGAACCCCTCGATGGCGTCCCAGACCGCCTCCGCCACGGCTTCGCGTTTGGTCTTCCCGTCGACGAGCGCCACGTCGGGCCGGCGGTCCGCCTCGAGGAGGTGGTAGGTGACGACGTCGCCGACGGCGACGATGGGGTCGCCCGCCTCGGCGATGAGGTCGGCGGCGTCCGTGTAGATGGCCCCCATCGGGTCCTTCAGCTCCCCGCGCATCTCGTGCGGCAGGCTGAGGACCACGTCGGCCACGCTATCGGAGCCGTCCGCGTCGCCCATCTACCGGACCTTCAGCGCGTACTTGCCCGGTTCGGTCACGCCCATCTCACTGGCGATCTCGCTCGACTCGGGGTGGGCGATGACGACGTAGCCAGCCCAGTCCTCGGTGAGCGAGTTCGACCCGCAGACGGGACACTGTCCCCCCTCGTCGACGTCGAGGACACGGTGGCACTCGCGACAGACCAGTCGTTGCGCCATCTAGTCCCCCGTCTGCGCCTCGCGGCGCCGTCGGTCGGCTTCGAGCCACTCGTCCTTGCCGAGGCCGGGCTGTTTCGCCGTCAGACCGATCTTCGAGTCCCGCGGGTTGCGCTCGTCGATGGACTTCGTGACGATGCGCGTGCGGACGGCGTCGCCCACCCCGAGGACGCGGTTGGAGTCACGAGAGGCCAGTTGCTGGTTCTCGTCGTCGAACGCGAGGTACTCGTTGGAGATCTGTGAGACGTGCAGCAGTCCGTCGACGGGACCGATGCCGACGAAGGCGCCGAAGTTGACGACCTCGACGACCTCGCCGTCGACGACCTCCTGCATCTCGGGGTCGAACGTGATGGCGTCGAAGTCCGCCTCGTAGTAGACGCCGGGACGGTTCGGGAGGACGGCACCCGTGCCGATGTCCCGCACCTCGACGACGCTGACGACGGAGCCGACCTCCTCGTCCATCCGCCCCTCGAGTTTGTCCTGCAGCAGTCGTTTCACCAGGTCCGGCGTGACGTCCGCGAGGAACTCGGGTGGGACCTCGACGGTGTCACGGAGTCGTACGCGTTTGTACATGTGCTATGGTTCGTTGCGTTCGAGTTTGTTGTGCCCCCGTAAACCGATTACGGGAACCCCCGCCTCGAACAGGCGGTCTCTGAGCGGTCTGTCGTTCGTCACCACCGTCGCCTCCAGCTCGCGGGCCACCTCCAGCACCGCGTCGTCGGCGTAGGGCGCGTCGTGCTCGACCGGCGTCGCGCGCTCGGCGAGGTCCGCCCCCACGCTGGCGGCGGTGGCCTCCGTCCCGGCACCCGACGAGAGCTTCGCCAGCTCGTCGAGGACCGCCTCGGGCACGAACAGCTCGTACCCCGGCGGCAGGATGCGGTCGAGTTCGTCGAACAGTCGCACGTCCAGTTCGACCGGCATCATCAGCGCGTTCGTGTCGAGCACGACGTTCATCTACTCCAGCGTCCCGACGCCGATGAGCCGCCAGCGCGAGCCGACCCGTCGGTTGATGGCGATCTTGGCGCCGGGGTCGGCACAGACGGGGCGCTTGAGCCGCACCTCACACTCCCCGGTCCGGGCCGACGTGACCGCCCCGACCGTCGTCGCCGTGCCGACGGTCATCATCAGCGGTTCGCCCGTCGAGATCTCCTCGATCTCGGCCTCTTCGTCGCCGACGACGCGGTCCAGCAGGTCCACGGTCATCGTGAACGAGTCGTGGACCTCGGGGAGCGACCCCGGCGGGCCCGCGACCTGCCCGGCCAACGCGTCACCCTTCGTCATCGAGGGGTCGAGTCCGGTCCCGACACCCACGAGGCCACCGGGGGTGACCTCGTCGGCCATCTGGCCGCCGGCCTGCAGCGAGCGGACCGTCGTCGTGACGGGGACGTACTCGTCGCCGTCGGGCTGTGCGCCGGGACGGATCTCGATATCGTCGCCGACGGTGAGTTTCCCACGGGTGAGGGACCCGCCGATGACCCCACCGGAGAGGTTCTCGAACGTCGTGCCGGGGCGGTTGATGTCGAACGAGCGGGCGACCTGCATCCGCGCGTCGGCGTCCGGGTCGCGCTCGGGCGTGGGGATGGTCTCCTCGATAGCGTCGATGAGCAGGTCGATGTTCACGCCCTGCTGGGCCGAGATGGGGACGATGGGCGCGCCCTCGGCGACGGTGCCCTCGACGAACTCCTCGATCTCGGCCTTGTTCCGCTTCGCCTCCTCGGCGTCGGCCACGAGGTCGATCTTGTTCTGCGCGATGACGATGTTCTCCAGCCCCATGATGTCCAGCGCCATCAGGTGCTCCTGGGTCTGGGCCTGGGGGACGGGTTCGTTCGCCCCGATGACCAGCACGGCACCGTCCATCAGCGAGGCGCCCGACAGCATCGTCGCCATCAGCGTCTCGTGGCCGGGCGCGTCGACGAACGAGACCGTCCGGAGGATCTCGGTCTCCTCGCCGTCGACCTCCTCCTCGACGGTGTAGCACTCCGGCGGGTCGACCCCCGGAACGCGGCGGAACGTGGCGTCGGCGTAGCCGAGGCGGATGGAGATGCCGCGTTTCATCTCCTCGGAGTGCTGGTCGGTCCACTGACCGCTGAGGGCCTGGACCAGTGTGGTCTTCCCGTGGTCCACGTGGCCGACCAGTCCGATGTTCACCTCCGGTTGTCGGTGTGTCTGCGACATCAGTAATGTAGTGGCTATCGACGCCTGCGAAGTATAAGGGTACCGAACCATGTTTTTCCGCTCGGGTGCGCCTGCGGCGCACCACTCCCGCAAAAACATGGGTCAAAAAGGCGCCACTCGGCGGCAAGCCGCCTCGTGGCGGGTGGGTTACGGGACCGCACCGCATCGCGACCGCGGCTCGACCCGCACCTCGGGTCGGTCTCGCCGACGCACTTCACTTCGTTTCAGCGAAGCCTTTAGCCACTCGCGGCCCAGTGGCCGTTCATGAGCGACGCACGCGACGCCCGCGACCCCTCCACGGCGGGCGACGACGACGAACTGCTCGCCTGCGAGGAGTGCATCTCCCCGGCCGAGGCGTTCGCGGTCGTCGGCAACGAGACGCGCCTCCGTATCCTCGAGGCGCTCTGGGAGGTCGAGCGGCCCGTCTCCTTCTCGGACCTCCGGCGCGAGGTCGGGATGCGTGACTCCGCGCAGTTCAACTACCACCTCTCGAAGTTGACCGGCCAGTTCGTCCGGAAGGTCGAGGACGAGCACGGCGAGAGCGCTGGCTACGACTTCCGACAGGCCGGCCGTGCGGTCATCCGCTCGGTGCTCGCCGGCACCCTCAACCAGGACCCGCGACTCGACCCGTTCGAGGTCGAGGGCGAGTGTGTCGAGTGCGACGGCCCCCTGCAGGCCGAGTACCGCGACGAACACCTCCTCGTCCGGTGTGCGGAGTGCCAGCGGCCCCACGGTGCCTACGAGTTCCCGCCCGGAGGCCTCGAGGACCGGACCCGCGAGGAGATACTCGACGCGTTCAACCAGCGCGCGCGTCACCTCGCCTGTCTCTCGAAGGACGGCGTCTGCCCGGAGTGTAACGGCCGGATGGTCACGACCGTCGAGCGCGCCGACGGCGAGGAGCGGATGGGGCTGGACGTGAAGGTGGACTACGAGTGCCAGCGCTGTCACCTCCACACCGCCTCCTCTGTGGGGCTCGCGCTGCTCGACGACGCCGAGGTGGTCTCGTTCTACCGCGACCACGGCGTCGACCTGAACGAGGTGCCGTACTGGACGCTGGAGTGGTGCGTGACCGACCGCCACACGACCGTCGAGAGCGAGGAGCCGTGGCGGCTCCGCGTCGAGGTGAGCCTCGACGGCGAGACGCTCGTCGCCCGCCTCGACGGCGACCTCGCCGTGGTCGACACGGAGCGACGGGCCCGCGAGGTCGAAGCGTGAGTCCGGCGTCGACCCTCCGCTCGGTCGGGGCACGAGTGGCCGCCGCGACCCGGCAGCGCCTCGCCACACTCGGGACCTACCGGACGGACCTCAGACGGCGGAGCCGGCGGCTGGCGACGGACGCGCTGGTCGCGCTCGCGATGCTGGCTGTCCTCGCCGTGGTGGTCGCCGCCGCGGGCTACGCCGTCGTATTCGCAGTGAACGCCGGCGGCACCCCCGGCGTCGTCCTCGGGTGGACGGCGGCGTTCGCGTTCGCCGTCTCGCTCCCCGTCGTGGCCATGAAACTCTCCAGCGCCCTCTATGCTCGGCTCGGCGTCTGAGACGCGTACTGGTACCGGGACGACCCGGAGCCGCCCCCTACATAAACCACGTGCGTATCGCTGGCACGATACTTATCCGCACGGAAGGCTACGGTCGGGCCATGAGTTCCGACACCGGGGAGTACGCCGACCGGACACTGGAGGCGGTGGCCGAGGCGGGGTCGTCACCGACCGAGGACGTCGACGTCTCGGCGCTTCCCCTGCCACCGTACCCGCCGAACCTCGGGTCCCCGAAGCTCCACGTCCTCCGGCAGATGCGCGACCCGAGGCGGTTCATGTTCGAGTCGATGGCCACCCGCGACGTCGTCCGGACCCACTTCGTCGGGATGGGCGACATCTACAACCTCGCACACCCCGAACACTCCAAGCGCATCCTGCTGACCGAGCGCGACCGGTTCAGCAAGACCGACGACTTCTCCATCGCGTTCGGCGAGGGGCTCCTCACGGTCGAGGGAGAGGAGTGGCGTCAGCAACGCGACGTCCTCCAGCCGCTGTTCGTCCGGGAGTCGGTCCGCGGATACGGCGACGGGATGGTCGAGCAGATCCGGCGCCGGTCGGACCGGTGGGCCGACGGCCAGCGCATCGACCTGCAGCGCGAGATGACCCACATGACCCTCGACGTGCTGTTCGCCACCGTGCTCGGGCGCGAACTCGAACTCGACGGCGACGAGGCCATCCGCGAGGCGTCCGAGCGCCTCCACGACTGGTTCCTCCCCACGTCGTGGTTCCTGCCGAACTGGGTGCCGACGCCCGCCCGACGACGGTTCACGGAGGCGAAGCGGACACTCGAACGCGAGGCGACCCGACTGCTGGAGGAGAAGACGGCCGAGGGCGCACCCACCGACCCGAGCGAGGCGACGGACCTGCTCTCGCTGCTCGTCGGGCTGCGACAGGCCGGCGTCACCGACTCGGGGATGCTCACCGACGAGCGCCTGCGCGACCAGATGGTGACGATGATATTCGCGGGCCACGACACCACGACGACCACGCTCTCGTTCGCGTTCTACCTGCTCGCACACCACCCGGAGGTCCGCGAGCGGTTCCACGCGGAGGTCGACACGCTCGACGGTCCGCCGACGATGGCCGACGTGGACGACCTTGAGGTGACCGAGCGCGTCGTCACCGAGACGCTACGGCTGTTCCCGCCGGTCCACACCCTCCCACGACTGGCCGACGAGGACGTGGCCTTCGACGGCTACCGGGTGCCCGCCGGGGGGCGCATCTCCATCCCCATCTTCCGCATCCAGCGCGACCCGCGGTTCTTCGAGGCCCCCGACGAGTTCAGACCCGAGCGGTGGACCCCCGAGTTCAGGCAGTCGCTACACAACTTCGCGTACGCCCCGTTCGGTGGCGGCCCGCGCATCTGTATCGGGCGCGAGTTCGCCCTGCTGGAGGCGAAACTCGCGCTCGCGACGGTCGGCCGGCAGTACGAACTCTACCACCTCGGCGACGACGACGACGAGCCGACGAGTTTCGAGATGACCACCCGGATGCGAGCGGGTGAGCAGTTCCTCGTCACCGAACGCTGAGGGTTCACACGCCGGCGATAGCCTCTTCTCACCACCCGCCGAGCGCCCGACGTGGACCACCCGGAACTCGTCGAGACCCTCGACGCCGAACTCGGCGTGCACGTCACCGGCCTCGAGCTGCTCGCCGACGGCCTGAACCGGGTCGTCGCCGTCACCACGGCGGAGAGCGGCGACCCCTCGGCCTACGTCCTCCGGCGACCGACGGCCCTGCGCGAGAGCGAGGTGTTCGTCGACCTGCGGACGGAGTACGCGGTCCTCGAGCGACTCACCGAGACCCCGGTCCCCGCGCCAGCGCCGGTGCTGTACCACGGCGACGCGTCGCTCCTCGGCCGGCCGTTCGCCGTGGTCGAGCACCTGCCGGGCCGGCCGTTCCCGTGGGGGGCCGACCTGCCGGAGCGGTACCGGACCCCGGCCACCCGTGACCGTGTCGCCACGCTCGTCGTCGAGACGCTCGCCGAGGTCCACGCCGTCGACACCGCTCCGTTCGCGACCGTCTGCGAGCGGGTCACTACGCAGGAGCAGATCGAGCGGACCGCCACCCGCGTCGACGCGGTGACCGACGCGACGGGCCACCGACTCGCGGGACTTCGCCGGGTGGCCGACCGACTCCGCGAGCGCGTGCCGGCCACCGCGGCGACGGAGAAGGCGCTCGTCCACGGTGACTTCCGGCCGGGCAACCTCCTGTTCGACGGCGACCCCCTCGCCGTGACGGGGGTCCTCGACTGGGAGACGGCGATGCTCGGTGACCCGCTGACGGAGCTGGGGTACCTCCTGCTCGACTGGCGGGGCGGGACCGAGTCGTGGCCGGCCCCGTCGGCCGTCGACGCCCCCGCCGACGCCGCGGGGATGGACCGGGTCCACGAACTCCACCGCGAGGGGCTGAGCCCGTTCACGCACCGGCCGGGGAGCCCCGCTGCCGACGAACTGGTCGCGCGCTACGAGGCACGCTCGAGTCGGTCGTTCACCGACGGTCCGTTCTACCGGGCGCTCGCGGCGTTCGGGCTGGCGACGGTCTGGGCCGACATCCACCGACACGCGGTGGCGACGGGGGCAGCCGACCCCGTCGACGCGCTCCCGGTCGTCGAGTACACGGCGCTCGTCGCCGAACACATCCTCGAGGCGGCAGCGGAGTAGTAGTGGGTCGCGGGCGGCGTGCGCACACGGCGCACACCTTTGACCCCCGGTGCTCTACTACGGCCATGTCGTTCGACCCGGACCGCGTGGAGACGGTCACCTTCGACTCGTACAGTACCATCGTGGACGTGGCGTCGGCGGTGGAGGCGCTGGAGGGCCGCGTCGAGGACCCCGAGCGAGCGGCCGACCACTGGCGCGCCCACTCGCTGCTGTACACGATGGTCGCCAACGAGATCGACGAGTACGAGCCGTTCTACGAGATGAACCGGCACGCCGCGACGAACGCGCTCGCGCTGTTCGGCGACGGCGAGGTTGACGAGGCGACCCGCGACGAGGTGACGAGCGTCTACCACGACCTGCACGTGTTCGAGGACGTCCGGTCGGGGATGGACCGACTCGCCGACGAGTACGACCTCTACGTCGTCTCGAACGGGAACCCGGAGATGCTGGCGACGATGGTCGAGCAGGCCGACATCGGCGACCTGCTGGTCGACACCGTGAGCGCCGACGAGGTGGAGACGTTCAAGCCCCACCCCGAGATCTACCGGCACGCGGCGGGCCGGACGGGGACCCCCATCGAGAAGCTAGCCCACGTCTCGGCGGGGTGGTTCGACGTCCACGGCTCGAAACACGCCGGGATGCAGGCGGTGTGGGTGAACCGGGACGGCGGGCCGTTCGTCACCTACGGGCCGCGACCGGACCTCGAGGTCGAGTCGTTCCACGAGTTGGCCGACGAACTGGGCGTGTAGCGGCGGCACCACTGCGTGTGGAGACGAACGGCGTACGCGGGCTGAAAGACTCCGATATCCTTTTACGGCTCTCCGGGCCATCTACGTACCAACGAACCATGGAAATCGACATCATCTCCGAGCAGGAGAACCCGATGTTGCACCGTCGGGACGTCCGTTTCGAGGTCGTCCACGAGGACGCCACGCCCTCGCGACTGTCCGTGCGTGACTCGCTCGCCGCGAAACTGAACAAGGACGCCGCCGAGGTCGTCGTCCACGCCGTCGACACCAAGTACGGGATGCGCAAGTCCATCGGCTACGCGAAGGTGTACGACACGCCGGACGCCGCCCGCGACGTCGAGCAGGCCTACATGCTCGAGCGCAACAAGATCGGCGTCGACGAGGAGGCCGAGGCCGAGGCCGAGGCGGAGGAGGCCTGAGATGGGCCGTCACGAGTACTACAACGACGACGGCACCACGGACAAGCAGATGTGCCCCCGCTGCGGGGACACGTTCCTCGGTGACCACAGCGACCGCCTCCACTGCGGGCGCTGCTCGTACACCGAGTGGAAGTAGATAGGTGACCCGCGTCCTCGGCATCGAGGGCACCGCCTGGGCGGCCAGCGCGGCGCTGTTCGATTCGGGGGACGACCGCTGTTTCATCGAGAGCGACCCCTACCAGCCCGAGAGCGGCGGCATCCACCCGCGCGAGGCCGCCGAGCACATGCGCGGTGCCATCCCGCGCGTCGTCGAGACGGCCCTCGAACACGCCCGCGAGACCCACGAGGGCGACGGCGGCGTCGACGCCGTCGCGTTCTCCAGGGGACCCGGTCTCGGCCCCTGCCTCCGCATCGTCGGGACCGCTGCTCGTGCGCTCGCCCAGCGACTCGACGTGCCCCTCGTGGGCGTGAACCACATGGTCGCACACCTCGAGATCGGCCGACACCGCTCGGGGTTCGAGGACCCCATCTGCCTGAACGCGAGCGGTGCGAACGCCCACGTCCTCGCCTACCGCAACGGTCGCTACCGGGTGGTCGGCGAGACGATGGACACGGGCGTCGGCAACGCCATCGACAAGTTCACCCGCCACCTCGACTGGACCCACCCCGGCGGCCCGAAGGTCGAACAGGCCGCGAAGGACGGCGAGTACGTCGACCTGCCGTACGTCGTGAAGGGGATGGACTTCTCGTTCTCGGGTATCATGAGCGCCGCGAAGCAGGCGGTGGACGACGGCGTCCCCGTCGAGGACGTCTGTTTCTCCCTGCAGGAGAATATCTTCGGGATGCTGACCGAGGTGGCCGAACGGGCGCTCTCGCTGACCGGGAGCGAGGAACTCGTCCTCGGCGGTGGCGTAGGACAGAACGGCCGCCTGCGCGAGATGCTCGGGGCGATGTGCGAGGCGCGTGGAGCCGAGTTCTACGCGCCCGAGCCACGCTTCCTCCGGGACAACGCCGGGATGATCGCCGTGCTCGGCGCGACGATGTACGAGGCCGGCGACACCGTCGCGGTCGAGGACTCGCGGGTGTTGCCGGACTTCCGGCCGGACAAGGTGGCGGTGTCGTGGCGGGCCGCGAACCCACCGGCGCGTCGGGTCGACGCCACCGAGGTGCGCGGCGCCGAGGCGCTCGTCGACATCGGCCCAGAGCGGGTGACCAAGCGCCGGCGGCCCAAGTCCTACCGCCACCCGGCGCTGGACGAGCGACTGCGAGCCGAGCGGACCCGTTCGGAGGCGCGGCTCACGAGCGACGCCCGGCGGCAGGGCGTGCCCACCCCCGTCGTCTTCGACGTGGACGACGTCGAGGCCACACTGACGTTCGAGACGGTGGGCGAGCGTGACCTGCGCGAGCGACTGGACGAGCGTGGCGTCCGCGACGTTGGTCGGCACCTCGCGGCGCTCCACAGGGCCAGTCTGGTCCACGGCGACCCGACGCCGCGGAACGTCCGGGTGGACGGTGGCCGGACCCACCTCGTCGACTTCGGCCTCGGCTACTACTCCGAGGACGTGGAGGACCACGCGATGGACCTGCACGTGTTCGAGCAGTCGCTGGCCGGTACCGCGGACGACGCCGACGCGCTGCGGGCGGCGTTCGAGGATGCCTACCGGGAGCGGGGCGACGAGGCAGTCGTCGCGCAGTTGCGCGAGGTGGAGGGGCGGGGACGGTACCAGTAGTCACGGCTCGCGTCTCGGAACGACCGCATAGGCTATGTTCTCGAGACGATGAGTGTCTCCTAGAGACTCCACTGGGGGGTGGACGACACCATGCTCGACAGGACCGACGGCGGCACTCGAGGCGACTCCTCAGTCGTCGGCTCGCTGCTCCTCGTAGCCGTCGTGGCCGTCTCGGCGACCGTGGTCGGGAGCGTCGGCGTGGCGAACGTGTTCGAACCGGAGCCGCCGGTCACCGCGTTCGAGGCCGACTTCGAGGGTGAGTCGGTGCGGCTGACGTACGTCGGGGCCGAGACGGTCGACGGAGACGAGTTGCGACTCGAGGACCGGTCGGGCGAGGCGTTCTCGAAACAGTGGGCCGGGAACGTCTCGCCCGGCGAGAGCCTCGTGTTGGACGACGACTGGGACGGCGAACCGGTGCGAGTCGTCTGGACCGGCGAGAGCAGCCGTCAGTCGGCGACACTGTCCGAGTTCGCACCGCCGACGTCCACGGAGACGGGTACTGGAACGTCGACGCCGGCGGCCACATCGACACCGACCGCGACTCCCACGCCAACACCGACACCAACGCCGACAGCGACACCGACCGCGACTCCCACCCCAACACCGACACCAACACCGACGCCAACGCCCACACCGGCACCATCACCGACCATCGATTCGGTCACGGTGACCGACAAGCGTCTCGAATCCCGCGGCAGCTGGACCGAAGAGGTGTTCGACGTCGAGACGACGTTGAGCGGTGTCGACGACGACCACTGGCTGGTGTACGTCCTGCGAGATTCACAAGGTAACATCGTCACGTACAGTTTCGACACGTCGGTCGCCAGCGGCGAGTCGAGGACGACACTCCTGGTCAGGGGATGGGGACGACAGCCCCGGTACCGACTCGACGTGTACCTCTACGACAGCGCAACGGGACGTTTCGACGACATCGAATCGAAGACCGTCTATCCGCCGTAGGCCAGCTCGCACCCACAGCCCGATTCCGAACCCACCAGTAAACCCTTATCCTGCGCTGTCGTACGCCGGGCCATGGCAGACAAACCTCAGTCCGGAGAACTGTTCGGCATCCCGTACAACTTCGAGCGGCCGTCGCTGGGTCGGATGTTCTCCTCCTACTGGCAGCCCGGCGAGGGGATGCTGGTCGAGAAGCCGTTCGGCATCGGCTACACGCTGAACCTCGCCAACTGGCGCTCGTGGGTCGTCCTCCTCGTCGCCGGTGGGCTGATCTACCAGGAGACCCAGTCCGCGAAGGCCGCCGAGGGGGCCGAGGACGAACCGGTCGAAGTGCTCGTCGACTGAGCGGCAAACGCAGTCGTCTTACTCCCCCCGCTCGCACCGCCAGTCGTGACGCTCCGCTACGTGACGACCAACGAGGGCAAGGTCCGCGAGGCACGCGAGTACCTCGACAGCGTCGAACCGCTGGACTACGACTACACCGAGGTGCAGGCCGACACGCTCGAACCCATCGCGGCCCACGGGGCGCGAGAGGCGTTCCGGGCCGCTGGCGAGGAACCAGTCATCGTCGACGACGCCGGCCTGTTCGTCGAGGGACTCGGCGGCTTCCCCGGCCCCTACTCGGCGTACGTCGAGGACACCCTCGGCGTGGAGACGGTCGGGCGAGTCGCTCGAGCGGAACTCGGCGAGACACCGCGGGCGGCCTTCCGGTGTGTCGTCGCCTACTGTGACGGCGAAGGGTTCGCCGCCACGCCCGAACCCGTCGACCTCGGGGACCGCCGGGGCGCCGACCTCTCGGCCGAGGACCGGGGGAGTGCAGCCACCGACGACACCGTCGCGGAGGGGTCGCTCCCGGTCAAACTGTTCACCGGGAGTGTGCCGGGGCGTATCGTCGAACCCCGTGGCGACGGTGGGTTCGGCTACGACCCCATCTTCGAACACGACGGGCAGACGCTCGCGGAGATGCGCACCGAGGAGAAGAACGCCATCTCCCACCGGGGGCGGGCGCTGGCGAAGTTCGCGGAGTGGTACGCCGAGCGCTAGGGAGGCGAGTGCTCCCGACACCGCCACCTGTCTGACCGACACCACCACGACCCTCGGGGTCCGACGGGGGACCGATGCAGGTCCGCCCCGCAAACCCCGAGGACACCGAGTCGATGATGCACCTCCACGTCGCCTCAATCCACGCGTTCGGTCCCGAGACGTACACCGACGAGCAGGTCGAGGCGTGGGCCACGCTCCCGGACGGCGCGCCGGGCTACCCCATCGGCGAACCGGGGGAGTACTACGTCGTGGCCGAGCGGGACGACGGACTCGCCGGCTTCGGCCACCTCACCGACGACGGCGAGGGGTACGGCACGGACGCGGCCGTCGAGGCCGTCTACGTCGGTCCGGACCACGCCGGTCGTGGGGTCGGGAGCGCCATCCTCGCGCACCTCGAGGGCTACGCGCGGGCGTCGGGCCACGAGTCCCTCGGACTGTGGGCGTCGCTGAACGCCGTCCCGTTCTACGAGGCCAGCGGGTGGGAGCGGGTCGCTGAGCGTGACCACGAGACGAGCGGCGCCGTCCTGACGGTGGTCGAGATGCGCAGAGACCTCGGAGGGGCGCGGACAGAGCTATGACCGGCCGCGTCGCCTAGGCCGACATGAGCCACGGAACGGTACTCGTCACGGGCGCCTCGGCCGGCATCGGCCGCGCGCTCACCGACCAGTTCGCCGCGAACGGGTGGGACCCCGTCCTCGTCGCCCGGCGCGAGGAGCGACTCGCCTCGGCCTGCGAGGAACTCGAGGCTGCGTTCGGCGTCGACGCCGACTACGTCGTGCAGGACCTCGCCGTCGACGGAGCCTGTGACGCGCTCTACGGGACGGTCACCGAGGAACTGGGCCGCGAGGTGGACATCCTCGTCAACAACGTCGGCGTCGGGACGCAGGGCGAGTACGTCGACGTCGAGGCCGAGCGTGACCTCCAGCAGTTGCAGTTGAACGTCGTGGTCCCGAGCCACCTCGCCAAACTGTTCGGCCGCGACATGAAGCAGCGAGGCGACGGCTACGTGTTGAACGTGGCCTCGTCGGCCGCGTTCCAGCCCGGCCCGTACATGGCCGTCTACTACGCCTCGAAGGCGTACCTGCTCTCGTTCTCCGAGGCACTGCACGAGGAACTGAAGCCACACGGCGTCACCGTCACGGCGCTCTGTCCCGGCCCCGTCGAGACGGAGTTCCAGGAGCGCGCGGAGAACACCGACACACCCATCGGCGGGGGTCGGGGTGGGTTCGTCTCGTTCCAGCAGGCCGACGAGGTGGCCGAGGCCGGCTACGACGGGCTGATGGACGGGAAGGCGGTCGTGATCCCGGGGCTGGACTACAAACTGCTGGCGAAACTGACGGGGGTCCTCCCACGGTCGGTGACCCGGAGACTCGCGGCGCAGTTGAACCACTGAGCGGGAGTCAGCCCCGCGGGTCGCGGTCCGGCCCCGGATACGTACCCTCGCCGACCTCCGGCCAGAGCCGCTCCGGTCGGAACACCGCGGCGAACGCCCGGGGCGTGCGGACGCTCACGTCCACGTGTCCCTTCAGGTTGGCCCCACCCGCCGCGCTCGTCAGTCGCTCGTCGAACGAGAGCAGGTGGGCGGCGCCGCCGGCGTGTGCCGAGGCGAGGCCGGGATGGTCGCCCGGCGTCTGCTCGACCGGTTCACGCCACGCCTCGACCCGTTCGCGCCAGTCTGCGGCGAGCGAGTCGTCGGCCAGTTCGCTCACGACCGCCTCGGCGTCGTCGAGCAACGGGTCACTCGCCACGAGCGTCAGCCAGGAGTGCTCGCGCAGGGCGTCGAGCGCCCGCCGGGCGTCGCCACCGACCAGCAGGTCCGCGGCGAGGACGTCCGCGTCGGCGACCACGCGGGTGGGGTCCGGCCCGTCCGCGTGCTCGTGTTCACTCATCGGCGTCCCGTCGTTCCCGCAGTGTCTCGCGCACGTCCGCGACGGTCACGCCTCCGGGTGCCCGGTCGAACAGCGTCGCCCAGTCCATGTGGCGAGGAGTCGGGCCGGGGCCAAAGCCTCACCGGCGCGAGAGCACCGCCCACCCGAGGGCGCCGGCGACGAACGCCACCCCCACGTTCGTGAGGACGGCGAGGACGCCGACACCGACCGCGAGCAGTCGGCCCGCCCCCTCCGTCTCGGTGAGCGCGGTGCGGGCGAGGCTGGCGGCGACGACGAACAGGAGCGCACCGAGCAGTGCCATCGGGAACCCGACCCAGAGACCAGCGACGAGCGCGGCCCCGAGGTAGCCCACGGCGAGGACGAGGTTCGCCGCGCCGGTCCGGGCACCGAAGGCGTGTTTCCCGGCGAGCCCGCCGCTCCCGTGACACATCGGTACCGCACCGAACGGGACGGCGAGGAGGTTCATCGTCCCCATCGAACGCGAGAGCCGGTCGGGCGACACGTCGCGGTCGAACAGGTCCGAACAGAGCAGCGAGGTGGCGACGGCTGCGTTGCCGACCGTCATCGCCAACTGCGCGGCGAGACCGGAGCCGGCGGCGACGGTGAGGTCGGGACCACCGGTCGGGAAGAGGGCGAGGTCGGGGACCGAGACGCTCGGAAGGCCGCCGGTCAGTGCCACGGCCGTACCGACGAGGAGGACGGCCAGCGCGCCCGCCCGGCGGTCGAGGAGCGTCGCCACGCCCGCCACCGCGAGACCGGCGACGGCGACCAGCGGTGCCTCGACGCTCAGGCCGAGGCCGGCCTCGACGAGGAGGAGCGCCACCGCGAACTGGACCCCCCGGACGACGGGTCGCCCGACGACGCTCGCCACCCGACCGACCAGGCCGAGGTGGCCGGCGGCCAGCAGGACAGCGCCGGCCAGCAGGCCAGCACCCAGGAGTTCGCCGTAGGAGAGCGCCCCGGCGATGGCGAGGCCGGCGAGTGCCTTCATCGGCTCGACGGAGAGCGGCAGGCCGTAGACCAGCCCCCAGACGGCCTGGAAGACGGCGAACCCGACGAGGACGTGCGCGAGCGAGGCGTCCGTCAGCGCGCCGAGGGCGACGACGATGGGCAGGACCGTCACCGAGTCACCGACCGCACCGGTCACCTCGCCGACCGAGAAGTCGAGGCGGCGCTCGCGTGCGGTACCGGTCCCGAGGCTCACACCCGTTCTGAGGCCCGACCGACCTTCAGTATTGTCAGAAACCGTACTTGTTTGCCGTTCGAGCGGCGGGAAACCGCCCACGGTTACCCGGTCAGTAGACGAGTTCTCCCTCGACGAACTGGCGCGCCCGGTCGTCGCCGGGAGCCTCGAACACCCGGTCGGTGGCGCCCTGCTCGATGACGGTACCGTCGAGGAACACGGCCACGCGGTCGGCGACCCGGCGGGCCTGGTCCATGTCGTGCGTGGCGAGGACGACGGCGATGTCCCGGTCACGGGCGTCCCCGACGGCGTCCTCGATGAGGGCCGTGTTGCGCGGGTCGAGGTTCGACGTGGGTTCGTCGAGCAGGAGGGCGTCCGGGTCGGGCGCGAGCGCTCGCGCGAACGCGACACGCTGTGCCTCGCCCGCCGAGAGTTCGCTCGCACGCTGGTCGACCCGTTCCGCCATCCCGACGGTCGCCAGCGCCTCGCGGGCCGCGTCGGGGACCGTCTGCTCGACGGTCAGCCTGGAGAGCCACGGCGGTACCCGCTCGGCCATCCCGAGGGTAGCGAACAGCTCGCGGAGCCGCGTCTCGTCGAGCCCGAGGCGGACTCGGAGCCACGAACTCATCCGGTCGCGCCACGGTCGGCGCACGGTCAGTCCGTAAGCCGCGTTGGCGCCGACCGTGGTCGAGAACAGCGAACGGTCCTGGAACACCATCCCCAGCCGTTTGCGGCGGGCGAGTCGCTCCTCGGCCGGGAGCGCCCAGACGTCCTCGCCGTCGAGCGCGACGGTACCGGCGTCGGGCCGCTCGAACAGCGAGAGTAGCCTGAGGAGGGTGGTCTTGCCCGTCCCGGAGGGACCGATGATGGCCAGCACCTCGCCCCGGTCGGCAGAGAGGGTCACGTCCGAGAGGATGTGAGCGTCCTCGTAGCCGAAGGTGAGGTCGCTCGCGGCGAGCATCGCCATCAGCGCTCGCCTCGTTGCTTGACGTAGCCACCCAGCGCGTTGACGCCGAGCGCCAGTGCGAGGAGGATGACACCGAGCGCGATGCCGGTCTCGTACTGCCCCTTGCGCGCCTCGATGGTGATGGCCGTGGTCAGGGTGCGGGTGAGCGACTCGCGCTGGCCGGCCTCGTTGATGATTGCGATGTTGCCGCCGACGATGAGGACTGACCCCACCTCGCTCACGGCGCGCCCGAACCCCGCGAGGACCGCGGTGATGACCCCGTAGCGCGCCTCACGGACGACGGTCAACTGGACGTCGCGTCGGGTGCCGCCGGCGGCGAACGCGGCGTCGCGGAGCGACTGGTCGACCCCCTCGATGGCCGAGAGTGAGACGCTCGTGATGACGGGGAACGCGAGGACGATCTGCGAGACGATCATCGCCCGCCGGGTGAACAGCAGTTCGAACGTCCCGAGCGGCCCCGAGTTCGACAACAGGAGCAACACCGCGAGTCCCACGACGACGCTCGGGAACCCCATCCCCGTGTTGACCACCGTCTCGACGACGCCCTTGCCCGGGAACTCGGTGAATCCGAGTGCGAGCGCCGTCAGCACGCCGAGGACGGTGGCGATGGCGACCGCGGTGAGACTCACCTCCAGGGTGACTCTCGCCACGCTGAACAGGTACGGCAGGCTGAACTCCGAGAGGAGTCCCTGCAGGGGGACCGGGAGCGGGACGAGCGTGGGGCCGAGCGGGAGGGCCGGAAGCGACACGACTGCCGTGTCCATCGCCACCTCAGTAGTCGTTGGGGACGATAGTGTCGACCCAGTGACGGTACTGGGCGCGGCGCATCGACTCGGCCGAGCCGTCGAAGTCCTGGGGGACGTACTGGCCGAACTGCGGACCGTCGGCCAGCGCGTTCGGGAAGAACAGCTGCTGGCCGTTGGCGGTGTACTCCTCGATTGCCGTCTGGCCGCCGGGTGAGGTGAGGAACCCGACGTAGGCCATCGCCGCCTGGTAGTTCACGTTGTCGTGGACCGCCGGGTTCACCGGGATGACCCCGTAGGGGTTCATCAGTATCTCCGGGCCGTCTTTGAGCGGTCCCTGGACGTGGATGACGAGGTCGATCTCGTCCTGCTGGGAGAGGTAGGTCCCGCGGTCGGCGAGCGTGTAGCCGGGCGACTGGTTGGCCTGGTTCAGCGTCGCCCCCATCCCCTGACCGGTCTCCTGGTACCACGAGCCGCTGGGCTCGGTGCCGGCGGCCTCCCAGATGTTGAGTTCCTTCTTGTTCGTCCCGGAGTCGTCGCCGCGGGAGAGGAACGTGGCCTGCTCGCTGGCGATAGTGTCGAACGCCTCCGTCGCGCTGCCCATCCCGTCGATGCCGGCCGGGTCGTCCTCCGGACCGACGACGACGAAGTCGTTGAACATCACGTCGCGACGGTTCAGCCCCACACCGTCGCTGATGAACTCGTCCTCCGCGCCGCGGGCGTGGACGAGGATGACGTCGGCGTCACCGTCCCGTGCAGTCTGGATGGCCGCCCCGGTCCCTTGCGAGATGGTCTCGACCTGGATGCCGAACGACTCCTGGAACGTCGGGTTCAGGGCGTCGAGCAGGCCAGTGTCGTACGTGCTGGTGGTCGTGGCGAGGACGAGCGACCCGTCGCCCACGTCGCTACTGCCGCCGTCGCTCCCGTCGCCGTCGCCGTTCCCGTCGTCGCCGCTCTGGTTCGCGCCGAGGCTCTCGGTACACCCCGAGAGGCCGAGGGCACTCGCGGCGCTCGCCGCCGCGATGAACGCTCGGCGGCCCGTGCTCGGACCAGCTCCGTCGCTGTCGTGTCGGTCGTCGGACATCGGTGTCCCGCCGTTGTGCCGGCCACGACATAACGTTTTGCACCACGTCCTCGCCGCCGCTGGCCGTCGTCCCGGATCGCGGGGACGGGAACCGGGGAACGGGGGAACGGTTTTGTCCGCGAGCGACGGACCCGCGGTATGGACGCCGGTTTCGAGGCCCGACTCCACGCCGACGGAGTGACGTTCGAGGCGCGGGACGCGGACCTCTTGCGTGCCGTCGACAGCGAGGGGTCGCTCAACGCGGCCGCGGCCGCGCTCGAGCGGTCGTACTCCCGGTCACACGAGCGGCTCGGTGACCTCGAAGGGGCGTTCGGCCCGCTCGTCGAGCGGACCCGGGGGGGGAGCGGTGGCGGCGGCAGTCGGCTCACGGACCGAGCGCGCGCGCTGTTGGCCCGGTTCGACCGCCTGCGCGCGGAGTACTCCGGTGTCGCCGCCGGCGCCGAGACGGTGCTCGAGGGGGAGGTCCTGGGCCGAACCGGCGAACTCGCCACCGTCCGGACGGGCGTCGGCGAGCTGCGGGCGCTCGCACCAGACGGTGCCGAGGCGGTGCAGGTGACCCTCCGGGCCGACGCCGTGACGCTCCACGACCCGGACGAGGCCCCACCGGCGGGTGGGACGAGCGCACGCAACCGACTCGCCGGGACCGTCGACGGTGTCGACGCCGGCGAGGCCGTCGCACGCGTCGCCGTCGACGTGGGGGCGACCGACCCGCTCGTCGCGCTCGTCACGGTCGAGAGCCTCGAACGCCTCGACCTCCGACCCGGCAGGCCCGTGGTGGCGACGTTCAAGGCCACCGCCACGCGGGCCGTGGAGCGCTGAACCGCCGCGTGGTCGACCGGCCCTGACCGCGGTGAGTCTCTCGCCGACGTGCTCGCCGAGTGCCACCGCCGACGCCGGGCAGAGATGTACCAGTCAACTGACTTGTACTGGCCACGAGCGCGTCGCGTCCGCCGCCCGTCGTGCGTCTGTCCGACGCGAGAAACCTGTCGCGCGGGCGTCTGACGCGGATTTATTGTAGGCCCTGTCGTGGCGTCTGCTGGGCGCGCACCTACGGCCTCAACTTCCCCATCCTCCCCACTGCGCGCCCGAAACTTTCCCGAGGTTACGCCGTCGCCTCCTCGCCGCCGAGCATCGCTCTCACCGCTTCGAGCGACTCGCGTTCGGCGATGACCGCTACCCGGTCGCCCGCCTGCAACACCGTCCTGGGCATCGGGATGGTCAGCGGCTCGTTCGCCGAGCCGTGGGCGTAGAGTCGCGCGTCGTCCGGGAGTTCCAGTTCGACGACCCGCCGACCGACGTGCGGGGAGTCCTCGGGGACCGTCACCGTCGCTGCCGTGAGGTGCTCGGTCAGGTCCGCGAGCACGTTCAGGTCGCCGCCCAGCAGCGCCGTCTTCGCCCCCGCCGCGCCCATCCGTTCGGGGTAGACGATCTCGTCCACGTCGGCGGCGTACTTCTCGTATATCTCCTGGCGGTAGTCCTCGTCGATGCGGAGGACCGTCCGACAGCCGTATCCCTTGCCGATCATGCAGACCGCGAAGTTGGCGTTCAGGTCGCCCGTGAGCGCCGCCAGCGCGTCGGCCTCGGCGATACCCGCCTCCTCGAGCACCCGCTCGTCCTCGCCGTCACCGACGACCACGTCGAAGCCCGCCTCGGCGGCGGCGGCCGCCTTGTCCTCGTCTCGCTCCACGACGACGAGGTCGTGCCCCTCCGAGCGGAGGATGTCCGCGGTCCGCTTCCCGACGCGGCCGTAGCCGACGATGACGAACGTCATGCGGCACGGTAACACACGGTAGGACAAAACGTTACCGCCGTCCGGACCCCGCTACCCGCGGCGACCGACCACGCGCGACTGCTCGTGGGCCGGGAACACCTCGCCCACCGCCTCGTCGCCCGTCCGGTCGCGCAGGGCCGCCCGGAGCGCCGTCTCGTAGTCCCCCTTCGCCAGCGTCTCGGAGGGACCGGTCTCCACCTCGAGGCGGGCGTCGACGAGGGCGTCGACCGCCCCGCGGCCGAACCCCGCCAGCGGTGCGACGTGCGCGACGCCGAAACGGTCCTCGACGGACTGGGCGAAGGGTCGGGCGACGGTCGGGGTCCGGTCGTCCCGTCGGGTCCCGTCGGCGACCACGTCCCACCCGGCCGCGGCCGCGTCGCCGGCGAGTCGCTCGACGGCCGCCTCGTGGACCGACTGGACCGCCGCGTTCGGGTAGCCGTCGGCGCACAGCCGGTCGACCGCCGACTCGAGGACGGCCGACTCGAGCCGTCGGGTCTCGTGGGGGAGCGAGAGGGCGGCGGCGCTCGCGGCGGCGTTCTCGGTCAGGTCGGTCAGTCCGAACCCGCAGGTGACGAGCGTCACATCGTAGTGCGGTTCGAGCAGGAGCGCGGCGAGCGCGGAGTCCTTGCCGCCGCTGAACAGGACGGCCGCCCGGCCGGCGGGGGCGGCCCGGTCGGTCACGCTACCGGCGCTCGATGTTGAACGACTTCCGGTCGGGCTTGAGTTCCTGGAGGAGCGACTTCATCTGCTCCTCGTCGACCTGCCCGTTGAGCCGGCCGGACTGGGCCAGCGCGATGACCTGCTGTTCGACCTGCTCGCCGAACTCCGGCTTGGACATCTTCACCGTGTTGAGACGCTTGCGCGCGCCGTCGGTGAGCGCCTGCCGGAGGACGGCCTGTTTCTGCGCCTCGGCCTGCTGGCGCTGGGCTTCGGCGGCCTCACCCTGCGCACCCTGGCCCTGCCCTTGCTGTTGTTCGGCCTGTTCCTGGAGCTGCTCCATCTTCTTGCGGCGCAGTTCCTCGATGTCTTCCTCTCGGCCACTCATGGGAGTCGATTGTGTCGCCGGGTCGAAAACGGTTACGGGTGGGGAGGAACCGAACGGCACGCGAGCGGCGTGGACCCGACTGATAGGGAGCCGTCCACGGACACCGACGACAGCAGCCGCTCACCACCTGCGAGAACGCGGAGTCAGAGGGCCGATTCAGGCGTAGCGCTCGAGGTCCGGCCGGTCCAGGTACTCGAGGACCTCGCTGGCCACCTCGTCGAGCATCGCACGGCCGTCGCCGCTCACGATGCGGCCATCGGGGTTCTGCTCGACGTAGCCGGCCTCCTCGAGGTCCTGCAGCGCGGTGCGGATGACCTTCCCGGACGAGCGGGCCTTCTGGTCCGACCGGACGCGGTAGCGGGTCGAACCCTGCTTGGAGTCGCCGTAGGCGACGCGCAGGCGCTCGACGCCGACGGGGCCGTCGACGGCCACCTTCCGGAGCAGGCTGGCACAGCGGACGTACCAGAAGTCCTCCTGTTCGGGCGGCAGCTCTCGGGAGACGCCGGTCTTGGTGATTCCGACCCACTCGGGCTCGTCCAGTTCACCTTCGAGTCGCTCCGCGACAGCCTCGATGAGGGCCTCGGCGGGAACGTCGTAGAGTGTCGTCATTACCTGTGGTATCCTCGGGATTGCGTTTAAGACTGTTGTTACGCGACGCGGCGGGCGGGTCGTGCGCTCACCTGCCGTGGGTCCAGCCCTCGTCCGCTAGCGCCGCGCCGTCCATCTCGACGCCGCTGTCGGTCACCACCCCGACACGGGTCAGCCCGCAGTCGACGGCCTCTCGCGTGGCCTCGAGCGCCTCCTCGGGGAGCGTCACCACCAGTTCGTAGTCCTCGCCGAACGTCGTCGCCAGCGCACGCTCGTCGACGGCGTCGCGGGCGACCGCCCGCACGCCATCGTCGACCGGGAGCGCGTCGTACTCGACGGCGAACCCCACGTCGGAGGCCTCGGCGAGCTGGTGGAGCGACCGTGCCAGCCCGTCCGAGGAGTCCATCATCGCCGTCGCGTGTGGTGCGAGCGACCGACCCGCGTCCACGCGCGGGACGAACCGATAGAGGTCGTTGGCCCGCGCCGTCTCGCCGGCCTCGAACAGGCGGAACGCGGCGGCCGACCGGCCGAGCGTGCCGGTCACGCAGACGGCGTCGCCCACGCGGGCCCCCGCGCGCCGGACCGGGTCGTCGGTCCGGCCGACGGCCGTGCTGGCGACCGTGAACTCGTCGTGTTCGTCGAGGTCACCGCCGACGTACTCGCAGTCGACGGCCTCGCAGACGCCGGTGGCGCCGTCGAGGAACGCCCCGATCTCGGCGGGGTCGAACCCGGGGGCGGCGTAGGCCGCGACGGCACAGACCGGGTCGGCACCCATCGCCGCCACGTCCGAGAGTGAGGCGCCGAGCGCCCGCCACCCGGCCGTCTCGCGGGTCGTCCCCTCGGGGAAGTCCGTGGCCTCGTGGAGCATGTCCGTCGTGACGACGAGACCGTCGACGACGGCCGCGTCGTCGCCCACCGCCGGGAGACGGTCGGCGAGCAGTGCGAGGGCGGCCCGCTCGTCCATACCGCCGGGAGGCGAGCGGACCACTTGAATCCCGGTCAGTCGACGCCGTGGTCTCCGCGGTCCGCGCAGTCACCGCTCCGGTACAGTGTCGGAGGGTTGAAACGCTCTGGCCGAGTTCTGGGCCCCATGGACGTGGACCTGCGGACCACGCTGGTCGGGTTCGCCGGCGCCCTCCTGGTCCTCGGTGGCCTGGTGACGGTCGTCGGCGTCGGCCGGGTGGTGGACGCCCTCCAGCGGGCCGACACCACGGTGTTGCTCGGCGTCCTCACCGTCGCCACCGTCTGGCTCACCTCGTGGGGGCTCTCGCTCAGGACCGTCCTCGGAGTCCTCGGGTCGTCGGTGTCGGCCCGCCTCGCCGTACTCGTGTTCGCCGCAGCCACGTTCGCCAACAACGTCACCCCGTTCGGACAGGCCGGTGGCGAGCCGGTGACCGCGCTGTTCATCTCCCGGACCGCGGACACGGAGTACGAGACGGGGCTGGCGGCCATCGCCAGCGTCGACTCGCTCAACTTCGTCCCCTCAATCGTCCTCGCGCTGGTCGGCATCGGCTACTTCTCGGTGACAGTGGCGTTCGGCCGTCGCCTGATGCTCGCCACCGTCGCCGTCGGCGCACTCGCGCTCGTCATCCCCGTGGCCGGCTACCTCGTCTGGCGCAACCGCTACGCCGTCGAACGCCGCGTCGTGAGTCTCCTCACCCCGCTCATCCGGGGCGTCGGCCGACTCCTCCCGCGGCGCAAGCCGCCGGACCCGGCGGTCATCGAGCGGCGAATCGAGGGGTTCTTCCACGCCATCGAGCGCGTGACCGGCGACCGGCGGGGGCTGGCACTGGCGCTCGGGTTCTCCACGCTCGGGTGGCTGTCGCTCGCTACCTCGCTCTGGCTCTCGCTCTACGCGCTCGAGTACCAGGTCCCGTTCGCGGCCGTCCTCGTCGTCGTGCCCGTCGCCGCCATCGCGGGCATCACCCCGCTTCCGGGCGGCCTCGGCGGCGTGGAGGCGGTGCTCGTCGCGCTCCTCGTCCCCACGACGGGCGTCAGCGTCGCGGGGGCCACCGCCGCCGTCGTCATCCACCGGACCGCCACCTACTGGCTCCCGACGCTCGTCGGGGGCGGCGCGGCGGCGGCGCTCGGGGCGGGCGGGGTGGTCCAGAGTCTGAGCGGGGGGCCGCCGGAGCGGGAACGTGGTGACGACTGACCACCACTTTTTGCACTTCGCTCCCGTTGGTCGCTCGTCGCGCGCTGGCTTCGCTACGCTCAGCCAGTGGACCTCGCTCGCTGCGCTCGCTCGGATGCTGGGCACACCACAGCTGGCCGAGCCACACGGCCAGCGCAATCCGCTCGCCACAGCGAGCGTGCGAGTGTACGGGAGAGGGCAGGGACGCCGTGTCGCTCCGCAGGAGCGACCGGTGATACTGCGGGACGGGGCTGTTCAGATGGACCGTGCTTTGCACTCTCGCTCGATCGAGAGAGCGTCCAGGATACCCGGGTTTCTCGGACTACGCGCCCAGCAGCTGGAACGGGACCGGGGTGAAACAGAGCGCCCCGAGGACGAACGTCAGGACGCCGACGGCCACCCGCTTCCGGTCGAGCGCGTCGTCGTACACCGGCGTCGCGGGGCCAGCGTAGGCGAGCCCCATCGAGACGAGACCCCAGAACCCCCAGATGAGCACCGAGTCCCGCAGACCGAGGCCCTCGACGAAGAACAGGTAGCCCGAGAGGGCGAACAGCCCGAACGGGACGAGCGCGGCCACCGTCTCCTGTCGCTCGCCGAGCATCGCACGGACGAGGTGCCCACCGTCGAGCTGGCCCACCGGGATGAGGTTCAGGAACGTGACGAACATCCCGATCCAACCGCCGAAGACGACCGGGTTCACTGCGAGTTCGGGGTCCGCGTAGCTGAGTGGCTGGCCCGTCAGCTCCGAGAGGAGCAACAGGAGCGGCGGGAAGCCGAACTCGATGTTGATGGCGTTCGGGTCGTTCAGCACGCTGTCGGGGACCGGCACCGGCGGGAGGTAGAGCCCGACGACGGTGACGGCGACGGTGGCGACCAGCCCGGCGAGCGGCCCGGCTACGCCGATGTCGAACAGGGCCTCGCGGTCGGGGATGCGCCCCTTCATCCGGATGACGGCCCCGAGCGTCCCGATGAAGGTGGGTACAGGGATGAAGTACGGCAGCGTGGCCTCGACGTCGTGGTAGCGCGAGAGCACGTAGTGCCCGAGTTCGTGGACCCCCAGCACGGTCATGACCGCGAGCGCGAACGGCCACCCGGCCAGCAGGTCGGCCGGCGAGTTCACCGGCTCGTAGTACCACATCGTCCCCGCGAACAGCGTCGTGAGGACCGTGAGGAGGAACATGACGACGTTCGTCCACGGGACGCCGTCGAGACCCGTCGAGCGGGGTTCGGCCACCAGCGCGTGTCGCGAGTTCTCGATCCGGAGCCCCGTGATCGGGTCCTGCGTGGACTCCGTGACCGTCGTGAGGTGGACCTCGTAGCCGTGGTCGCGGAACACCGGCCAGACGCGTTGCTCCAGCGCCTCCGGCCCGATCTGTGGCTCACCGATGTAGAGGAGTCGGTCGCCGTCGCGTCGCGTCTCGACGACCCGGAAGGCCGAGGAGAACGCGGCCACCGGGGGAGCGTCGGCCGGTGGGTCGTGTCCCATCTACCGAGGGCAGGTGGTCGGTAGGCATAAATCCCCGGACAGGGACGGCGACGACGGCGGTCCCACCGCTCGGCGGGTGGGGGGTAGGGAGAGGGCACGCGCCCTCTGCGGGAGGGAAGGTGTCGGGCGGGGACCCGACGGGGACTGGAGTTCCGGTCTGGGCAGCCTACGCGAGCTCCACGCGCCACGTGGTCGCGGAGGTGTACGACCACTTCTCAATCTCCAGGTCCGTCGCGGACTCCCGGAGCTTCACCATCAGCGCGCCGATCTCCTTCGGGGAGAGCCCGACCTCGTCGGAGATGAACTTCGACTTGAAGTACATCTCGCCGTCCGCGGCCCGCTCTCGCAGGTACGTCTGCAGCCGCTCGGTCTTCGTCTCGGTCTCCGACTTCGTGGAGGGTTGCGTAGTCGCACTCATCTGTGACACCTCACTCCTCCCTATCTACCCCACCACCATATACCGGGCCGAACTTTAGGGTTGATTCGGCACGTTTCGGACTGAACCGAAGTAAAACGTACGTTTCACGACACCACGAGAGCCACTCAGACGTTTCACGAACGCTTCTGAGACTTTCTTTCACGGATTCGCGTCGAGCGCCGGCAGGGCCCGGTGAGCGGAGTCGATACCCCCGTTCGGGGGCACGAACCCCGCTCGTCGGCCCGCCGAGCGCGGACCGCGCGCGCCGGCGCCGGTCGGCACGTGCCGCCGTGCGGGCCGAGCAGTCGCGGTCAGTCGCGCTCGTGGACCCAGAACGTCTCCTCGGCCGTGACCTCCTTCTTGAACAGGGGGACCTCGTCCTTGAGGCGGTCGATACCGTCCTCGACCGTCTCGAACGCCTCCCCCCGGTGGGCCGCGAGGACGACGACGAAGACGATGTCCTCGCCGTCGGGTACCACGCCCGTCCGGTGGTGCATCACCACCTCGAGGACGCCCTCGCGCTCCTCCAGTTCCGTCTCGATGGTCCGCATCCGGCGGTCGGCCACCCCCTCGTACTTCTCGAACTGGAGGTACTCGGTGGGGGCGTCCTCGTCGTGCTCTTTCGCGCGCACCCGACCCGTGAACGTGGCGATAGCGCCCGAGTACGGAGCCTTCGGCGACCGCTTGACACGGGCGACGAGCGACTCGAGCGTCTCACGCGGTTCGACGTCGGCGAGAGCCTCGGTCAGGCGTTCGAGGTCGACGGCGTCCGCCGAGTCGGCACGCACGAGGACCTCGCCGGCCGCGTCGGTCCCCCCGAGCGCGACGGTCGGGAGGTCGGCGGGCACGTCGAGCACCAGCGCGTATTCGTGATCCGGCGCGAGCCGGTCGAGGACGTCGTCGAGCGAGAGGTCGTCGCGGCCGGTCGCCTGCCACCCGGTCTCGCCGTAGCGGTAGGTGGTGGCCGCCGTGCCCGTCGTCACACCGCCGTCGAGTGCCGCCTCGTGGACGACGCCGACCCGGCCGTCGAGGCGGTCGGCCAGTCGGTCCGCGAGGGTCCCGCTGTCGGGGCCGCAGATGGCGAGCGTTCGCATACCACGGCGTCGGGCCGGCGAGCGTTAGTAGGTGTCGCTGTCGGCCGTGGGCGGCTCCCGGTGGCACCCCTTGAGAACGCTTAAACGGCGGCCGCAGTAACTCCGGACAATGAGAGTCGTCGTCTCCGTCGGCGGGAGCGTCCTCGCACCGGACCTCCGGGCCGACCGTGTCGAGGAGTACGCCGGGGCGCTGGGGAGTCTCGCCGACGCGGGCCACGAGGTGGCCGCCGTCGTCGGCGGGGGCGGGGTCGCCCGCGAGTACATCGGAACCGCCCGCGAACTTGGCGCGAACGAGGGACAGCTGGACCAGCTCGGTATCGAAGTCACCCGGCTGAACGCGCGCCTCCTCATCACCGCGCTCGGCGAGCGGGCCGCCCCCGTCCCCCGCGAGGGGTACGAGGAGGCGACCGAGACGCTCCGGCGCGACGGCGTGGCCGTCATGGGCGGCGTGGTACCGGGACAGACCACCGACGCAGTCAGCGCCGCGCTCGCGGAGTACGCCGACGCCGACCTGCTCGTCTACGCGACGAACGTCGACGGCGTGTACGACGCCGACCCGAGCGCCGACGACGACGCGACCCGGTACGACAGCCTCGCGGCCGAGGAACTGGTCGCGCTCGTCGCCGAGGGCGAGTCGCTCGGCTCGGCGGGGAGCAACGCCCCCATCGACCTGCTGGCGGCGAAGATCCTCCAGCGCTCGGCGCTCCGCACGTTCGTCCTCGACGGGAGCAACCCGGACCGCGTGCGTGAGGCCGTCGAGACCGGCGATTTCGACGGCACCGAGGTCCGACCGGACGCCGAAGGCGGGCTGAGCGAGGAGGACCGATGACCAGCGAGGACGAGCAGCGCGAGTCCTCGGAACGAGTGAGCGGGAGCGAGCGACACGCGAACAGCGAGTTCCAGCCGACCAGCCCCCACACGCTCTCGGAGAGCGACTCCCGTCACGTCTTCTGGGCCGACACCGTCGCGGACCTGATCCTGGCGCGTGACCCCGACGAACCCATCGTCGTCAAGGGCGGCATCTCGCCGTCCGGGGTGCCCCACCTCGGCAACATGAACGAGGTGATGCGGGGCTACTTCGTCGCCGAGGTGCTCCGCGAGCGTGGCTACGAGGTCCGGCAGGTGTTCACCGCCGACGACCGTGACCCGCTCCGGAAGCTCCCCCGAAAGCTCGCCGACGCCGAGGGGAACGTCGTCGGACTGGGCGAGGTGGACGCCGCCGCCCTCGGCCAGAACCTCGGCAAGCCCTACACCGACATCCCCGACCCGTTCGGCGAGGTCGACTCGTACGGCGAGCACTTCACGAACCTCGTCGAACGCGGGGCCGAGCAACTCGGCGTCGATATCGAGGTGGTCTCGACCACCGACCTCTACGAGACGGGACAGATGGACGACGCGGTCAGACACGTCCTCGAACACGCCGACGAGGCACGGCGTATCCTCGGACAGTACCAGGACAAGGTCGACGAGGACTACGTCCCGTTCAACCCCATCTGCGAGTCGTGCGGGAAGGTGACCGAGACGGTGCTCTCGGTCGACCTCGAGGCCGAGACGGTCGAGTACGAGTGCACGGACATGACCGCCGGCGACCGGACCATCGAGGGGTGTGGCCACCGCGGCACCGCCACCTTCCGGGAGGGGAAACTCCCGTGGCGCTTCGAGTGGCCCGCCCAGTGGCAGGCGCTCGGCGTGGACTTCGAGCCGTTCGGCAAGGACCACGCCGAGGGGTCCTGGCCCTCGGGCGAGCACATCGCCCGGGAGCTGTTCGGCTTCGAGCCGCCGCTCCCGATGGTCTACGAGTGGTTCACGCTCGGCGGCGAGCCGTTCAGCTCCTCGGCCGGGAACGTGATACTGGCCGGCGAGGTGCTCGACCTGCTGGAGCTGGAGGTGCTCCACTACTTCTTCACCAAGAACCCGAAGAAGGCGCGGGACTTCAGCGTCGGCCGGCTCGACCAGCTGGTCGACGAGTTCGACCGGTTCGAGCGGCTCTACTTCGGCGAGGAGGACGGGACGGAGAACGAGACCGCGCTCGCCGAGCGCGTCTACCCGTTCGTCGTGAGCGAGGTTCGCGAGGAGCGCCTGCGCATCCCGTACACCTACGCCGCCGTCCTCGGGATGACCGACGACGAGTCCCTGCGCCGGACGATGGCAGAGCGTGCGGGCCACCTCCCGGGCGACGCCCCCGACTGGGCGCGAGAGGCCGCGCTCGGGCGCATCCCTCGCGCCCGCGAGTGGGCGGTGCGCACGGACAACGAGTACAACTACGAACTCGCGGAGGACCTGCCGGACGTCTCGTTCGACGCGGCCACCGAGGCGGCGCTCGACGCGCTGGCCGAGTTCGTCGAGGCCGAGGACCCGGACGAGGAGGCCCTGCAGGAGGAGATCTACGAGACCGCCCGCGCACACGACGTGGGCGTCGGCGACTTCTTCACCGCGGGATACCGCCTGTTCCTCGACACGGACGAGGGGCCGCGACTCGGTCCGTTCCTCGCGGCGCTGGAGCGGGAGTTCGTGCTGGCGCGACTCCGGCGACAGGCGTAGGACAAACACCACTTTGGCTCTCCTGAAGGCACTTACCCGTCACGCGAGCACCGGCAGGTATGGGACGACAGACGCGACGCGCCCTCCTCGCGTCCACCGCGGCACTCGTCGGCGCCGGTGCGGGCTGTACGGGCCTCCGGCACGCGCTCGAAGGGTCGGACGGCACCCCAACTGCCGAGCGAGACGGCCCGCCCCCGACGGACAGTCCGACCGAGTCGGGGCCGGACTCGCTCACCCTCGAAGCGGTCGAACCGCCGCTGGCGACCGAGGGGGCCGAGCCACGCACCGTGACGGTCTACCCCGAGTCGATGGCGCTGGCGCTCCGTCGTGCCGCCCGCATCGAGGGCACCTACCGGAGTCACGGGCCCGCGTTCGTCTACGCGCCCGAGCCCTTCTGGACCCGGTACCGGACGGTTCGGCTGACCGGCCCGGACGCCGGGTCGACGCCACAGGGCGTCTACGAGATGGCGGCCGACGGTGGCATCCGGTACGAACTGCTGGTGGGGGCCGACCGACTGGAGGACGACCCGCCGGCCGCGCAGGTATCGGGGCTGGAGGGCGCGCGCCGCGAACTCGCACTGGCGGCCATCCGGAACGAGGGGCCGCGCGTCTACCCGGAGACGGAACTCGGCGAGTGGGTCCGGACCGAGTGGTTCGACAATCGCTGGGAGCACGATGGGACGGTCTATCGTGGGAAGGAGGTCCAGCAGACGGACGCTGCGTTCTTCAGCCAGCAGGTGTGGGCGACGGTGCAGTTGCGCGAGACGCGCGCTGACCCACAGGTCGTCTTCGAGTTGCGGGCGCCCGGCGACGAGGTTCGCGACGTGCTGGGCCCGGTGTTCGACGAGTGGTCGAAGGACGAGCCGACGACGGGGATGGACGACCCACCCGCGGCCGTCGTCGAGTACCTACGAGACGTAGACCTGCTGGCGACGCACACGACGGTGTTCAGGCCACGTCTCGAGGAGTTGCTGTGAGCCGTCGCGCGCCGACGAGCGACCGTGTATCCTACCGGACCCAAAAGGGCCTTGTCGCGCCGACACGTCCCTGACGGTAATGCTCGACCCCCTGCTGCTGGTCCTCGTCGGGGTCGTCCTCTACACGGTCGGGGCGACGTTCCTGAAGATGCGAGGCCGTCTCCCCGAGTACATCAACGTCTCGGGGCCGATCACGACGCTGCACACGAAGCGCGGGCGGGTGTTGCTCGACAGACTCGCCCAGCCCAAGCGGTTCTGGCGCGCGTGGGGGAACTTCGGCATCGGGGCGGCGCTCGTCGTCCTCGTCGGGTCGTTCCTCCTCGTCGCCCTCGCCGCCGTCCAGGCGATACAGAACCCCACGCCGACGGCGCTCAACGAACCGCGGAACGTGCTCGCCATCCCCGGCGTGAACCAGTTCCTGCCGCTCTCGGCGGCGTTCGAGATCCTGCTCGGCCTGCTGATCGGTCTCGTCGTCCACGAGGGCGGCCACGGCCTGATGTGCCGGGTCGAGGACATCGACATCGAGTCGATGGGGCTGGCACTGTTCGCGTTCATCCCGGTCGGGGCGTTCGTCGCGCCGGACGAGGAGTCCCGGCGGCGGGCGTCGCGCGGCGGGCAGACCCGGATGTTCGCCGCGGGCGTGATGAACAACTTCGCCGTCGCAGTGGTCGCGTTCGCGCTCCTGTTCGGCCCGGTGATGGGGTCCATCGCCGTGGTCTCGGGTGCCCCCGTCGGCGGGGTGCTCCCCGGGTCACCAGCCGCGCAGAACGGCATCGAGCGCGGCGACGTGGTCACGGCCATCGACGGCGTGACCGTCGAGGACGCCGACAGCCTCGAGGCCGCGCTCGCCGCCACCGACGCCCGGACCGTCGACGTCACGCTGGAGAGCGGGGAGACCGTCGGCATCGAGCGGTCGGTCATCGTCACCGGGTCGGCATCCGACTCGCCGCTCGACGTGAACAGTACCGTCACCGCGGTCAACGGCACCGGGGTGTTCACCGAGAGCGCCTTCCGCGAGGCACTCGCCGACCGCGAGGTGGCGACGCTCACCACCGCCGGGGAGACGGAGACTGTCACCACGCCCGTCGGGACGCTCACGACGCCCATCGAGGGCTCGGCGTTCGCGGCCGCCGGCGCCCCCGCCGGCGAGAGCGTCGTCGTCACCCACATCGGCGGGGAGCGCACGCTCGACCACGCCGCGCTCTCGACCGTGCTCGACGGGTTCGGCCCCGGCGACGAGGTCGAGGTCGTCGGCTACGTCGACGGCGAGCGCGAGACGTGGACCGTCACCCTCGGCGAGCAGAACGACGAGGCGTTCCTCGGCGTCACGGTGGCACGCGGTGTCACCGGGATGACCGTCGACGACTTCGGCACGGACCCGTACCCGGCCGCGCAGTTCCTCGGTATCCTCGGCGGGGGTGACGGCGGCGGCATCGACTCGCCGATCCAGCGCGCGGTGGTCACCCTGAGTCTCCCGTTCCTCTCGGCGACGGGCGGCGCGGGCTACAGTTTCGCGGGGTTCAACGGTGCCGTGGCGAACTTCTACACCGCCACCGGCCCCCTCTCGGTGCTCGGGACGGGCGCGGTGTTGCTGCTCGCGAACGTCCTCTACTGGATGGCGTGGATCAACCTCATCATCGGCCAGTTCAACTGCGTCCCCGCCTACCCGCTCGACGGTGGGCACCTGTTGCGCACCTCGACGGAGGCCATCGTCTCCCGACTCCCGGTGCCCGACCCCCGCTCGGTGACCAGCGCGGTCACCACGACGGTGACGCTGGTGATGCTCGGCGGGCTGTTCGTGGTCATCTTCGGGCCGCGGCTGCTGACCTGAGGCGGGACCGTCGCCTCCGCTGTCGACGCCCTATATAGCCGACTATACCAATACCCACCAGTAGTTCGTAGAACGTACACAACGGACCGATTAGAGAGCAGAAGTGACCCGTATGGGGTCGTAATATAAATCGCTTTAGTCGGATTCGCCCTCCGTCAGCCCGATGACAGAGAACGCGGACGGTGTCAGCGCGGGTATCTCGCGTCGGAAACTCCTCGCCACGACGGGCCTCGCGGGTGCGGGACTGCTGGCCGGATGCACGCAGTCGAACACCGGGAGTGACCAGAACGGGGGCGGCGACTCTGACGGCGGTTCGGGCGGCGAGTCGGACGGCGACGACACGACGCCGACCTCCGACGTCCTCTCGGGGGACATCGAGATCGCCGGCTCGTCCACCGTCTTCCCGCTCGCGACGGCGTTCGGCGAGATATTCCAGCAGGAGCACCCAGAGGTCAACATCAGCATCCAGTCCACCGGCTCCGGTGGTGGGTTCGCGAACTTCTTCTGTCCCGGCGAGACGGACTTCAACAACGCCTCGCGCCCCATCAAGGAGGGAGAGATGCAGCAGTGTGAGGACAACGGCGTCGAGCCGGTCGAGCTCACCGTCGCCACCGACGCGCTGACGGTCGTCGTCAACAACGAGAACGACTTCGCGACGGAGATGACCGTCGAGGAGCTCAAGACGCTCTGGTCTGCCGAGTCCGCCCCGACGACGTGGAGCGACGTGAACTCCGACTGGCCGGACGAGGAGATCGAGTTCTACGGCCCGACCGACGCCTCGGGGACGTACGACTACTTCATCGAGGCCATCATCGGCGAGGAGGGGCCGGGTCACCGTCAGGACTACTCCGCGACCGAGCAGGACCGCACCATCATCCAGGGGGTCGAGGGCTCGGAGTTCGCCGTCGGCTACATGGGCTTCGCCTACTACTCCACGAACACCGACCGCGTGACCGCCGTCGCCGTCGACAACGGCGACGGGCCGGTCGAGCCGTCGCTCGAGACCGCGAAGTCCGGCGAGTACGCGCCGCTCTCGCGCCCGCTGTTCACCTACCCGTCCAAGCAGTCGCTCGCCGAGCGCCACGTCGCCGAGTTCGCCCGGTTCTTCGTCGACAACACGGACAACGAGCAGGTCGTCGCCGAAGAGGTGGGATACGTCCCGCTCGACGCCGACCAGAAGGCAGAGCAGGTCGACAAACTCGAGACGGCCATCGAGGAGGCGAACGCCTGAGCCGACCCGTCCGTATCGGACGTTCGGCGTCCCCCGCGGCCGAACGAAGGACTTTTTCACCGACGCAAGAACACACGAATCACTCTAGATGAGCACGGACGACATCACGGACGACCTGACCCGGAACACGCAGAACGCCCCGGTGGAACTCGTCACGCGGTCGTTCTTCTTCGTGTGTGCGGTGCTCTCCATCGTCACGACGGTGGGGATCATCCTCCTGCTGGTGACCGAGGCGATGAAGTTCTTCAGCGTCACCGCCCCGCTGATGGGGTTCGAGGGCCAGACCGCCTCCATCGTCGAGTTCCTGACCGGGACCACGTGGCAGGTGAACGCCGGGAAGTTCGGCGTCCTCGCGCTGGTCTCGGCGACGGTCCTCATCACGTTCGGGTCGGCGCTCATCGCCATCCCGTTCGGGGTGGCGACCGCCATCTACCTCTCCGAGTACGCCGACCCGCGCCACCGGGACGTCCTGAAGCCGGCACTGGAGGTACTGGCCGGCATCCCGACGGTCGTCTACGGCTTCTTCGCGCTCATCTACATCACCCCCGCCATCCAGACGGTGCTGCCCGACACGGGGACGTTCAACCTCATCTCGGCCAGCATCGTCGTCGGCATCATGATCATCCCGATGGTCGCCTCCATCTCCGAGGACGCGATGTCAGCCGTGCCGGACGACCTCCGACAGGCCGGCTACGGGATGGGCGCGACGAAGTTCGACGTCTCCACCGGCATCGTCGTCCCCGCCGCGCTCTCGGGCATCTTCTCCTCGTTCATCCTCGCGCTCTCGCGCGCCATCGGCGAGACGATGGCCGTCACCGTCGCCGCCGGCGCGCAGGCCCGCTACCTGAACCCGTTCCCCGTCTTCGAGTTCCTCAACGGCAACGCCCCGCTCCCGGTGAACGTCGCCGTCTACCAGGAGGGTGCACTGCCGATGACCGCCGCGATGGTCCAGCTCCTCACCGGAGACATCGAGGGCGGCGGGCTGGAGTACCGGAGCCTGTTCGCCATCGGTCTCACGCTGTTCGTCATCACGCTCGTCATGAACATCGTCAGCGACTACATCGCCCAGAAGTACCGGGAGGAGTACTGAGATGAGCACCGAGACACGCGGGGACGTCATCGAGAGTTTCGGCGAGGTGAGCAAACGCGTCGGGCTCGCGTTCCGCTACCTGCTGCTCGTGGCGACGATGTTCGGTATCGCCACGCTCGCGGTGTTGCTGGTGTTCGTGTTCAACGACGCGGTCCAGCCGCTCACGGCCGACCCGCGTTGGCACCTCACCTTCCTCCTGACGTTCGTCCTCCCGTCGCTCGGCGTCGGGAGCTATCTCTACCTCCGGGACGACCCCGGCTTCGGCTTCGGAGCGGGGACCGTCGGCCTCGTGGTCGTCAGCCTGCTGTTCAGCGGCGGCGTGGCGATGATATTCGTCGACCTCGTCGACCCCATCGTCTGGTTCGCGTACACGCTCGCGGTGGCGGTCCCACTGGGCGTCGTGGTGTTGCTCCAGCGCGAGAGCCGTCGTATCGGCTTCTTCACCCGCGTGGGCCTGACGACACTCGCGTTCTACGTCTCGCTGGCCGGGATTCCGGGGCCGCTCGGCGACGCGGTCGGGGTCGCGAACGTCGTCCCGAGTCTCGCGAACGTCGTCTCGAGCATCCCCGTCCTCCCGGTCGACTGGATGTTGCTCCTCGCCTCGGTGACCCTCCCGCTGGCCGTGCTGGTCGGCCTACGTGCTCGACGGCTGTTCGACGGGGACGGCCGGGCCGGACTGGTGGCCGGGGCCGGCGCGCTCGCGCTCGTCGCCGTCGCCGCCGTCGCCGGCCCGGCGGTCGGTGTCGACCCCATCCCCGCGACCGCCGTCGCCACCACCGTCCTCGTCCCCGCGGGCGCGTACGTGGGGTTCACGGCCATCGAACACCCGGAGCGCCGTCGGGGCCTGCTCCTCCCGGCCGCGGTGTTCGGCGGCGCGCTGGTCGGCGCGGTCGTCGTCCAGCAGTTCGGCTTCGCCGGCCCGCAGTCGTGGGTCGACTGGCAGTTCCTCACCAGCGCCCACAGCCGGAACGCCGAGGACGCGGGGCTCTACCCCGCCATCGGCGGCTCCATCCTGCTGATGACCGCCGTCGCGGTGCTGGCGTTCCCGCTCGGGGTCGGCGCCGCCGTCTACCTGGAGGAGTACGCGCCGGACAACCGCCTCACGCGGTTCATCGACGTGAACATCTCGAACCTCGCCGGCGTGCCGTCGGTCGTCTACGGCCTGCTGGGACTGGGCGTGTTCGTCACGTACCTCGGCCAGCCGACGGGGACGGTGGCCATCGGCGGCGCGACGCTCGCCCTGCTCATCCTCCCCATCGTCATCATCTCCTCGCGCGAGGCCATCCGCTCCGTGCCCGACGAGATGCGACAGGCCTCCTACGGGATGGGCGCGACGAAGTGGCAGACCGTCCGTCGGGTCGTCCTGCCCCGTGCGTTCCCCGGTATCCTCACCGGGACCATCCTCGCGCTGGGGCGGGCCATCGGCGAGACGGCCCCGCTCATCATGATCGGCGCGCCGAACGTGGTGTTCAACCTCCCCGCGGAACTCGGCGCGAAGGTGTCGGCGATGCCGCTGCAGGTGTACGCGTGGGCGTCGCTGTTCGCCGGCCCGGACTTCTACCAGAAGGCCGTCCCGGCCGGCGTGGTGGTGCTGGTGACCGTGCTGCTGGCGATGAACTCGGTCGCCATCGTGCTGCGAAACAGGTATCAGAACGAGAACTGAGGTAGATACAATGAGTAAGGAGAACACGGAATCGCAGGTGAGCAGGGAGGTCGGGCGTGAGACAGACGACGGGAGCGTCATCGAGACGGACGTGAGCGAGAGCGTCGCCGACGCCGGGTCCGGCGTCACGGCCGGGTCGGCGAAGCCCATCGTCCGGTCCGAGGGTATCGACGTCTTCTACAACGACAACCAGGCGCTCCACGACGTCTCCTTCGAGATCCCCGAGAACCGCGTCACCGCGATGATCGGCCCCTCGGGCTGTGGGAAGTCGACGTTCCTCCGCTGCATCAACCGGATGAACGACCTCATCGACTCGGCGCGTGTGGAAGGTGACCTCTACATCCGCGGGAAGAACGTCTACGACCCCGACGTCGACCCGGTCGCCCTGCGCCGGCGCGTCGGGATGGTGTTCCAGAAACCCAACCCCTTCCCGAAGTCCATCTACGACAACGTGGCCTACGGCCTCGAGATACAGGACAAGGAGGGCGACTACGACGAGATCGTCGAGGAGTCGCTCAGGCGTGCGGCCCTCTGGGACGAGGTGAAGGACCAGCTCGACGAGTCCGGCCTCGACCTCTCGGGTGGGCAACAGCAGCGCCTCTGTATCGCACGGGCCATCGCGCCCGACCCCGAGGTGCTCCTGATGGACGAGCCGGCCTCGGCGCTCGACCCCGTCGCCACCTCGAAGATCGAGGACCTCATCGCCGACCTCGCCGAGGAGTACACCGTCGTCATCGTCACGCACAACATGCAGCAGGCCGCCCGCATCTCCGACAAGACGGCCGTCTTCCTCACGGGCGGGCACCTCGTCGAGTTCGGCGACACCCAGCGCATCTTCGAGAACCCCGAGAGCCAGGAGGTCGAGGACTACATCAGCGGGAAGTTCGGGTAGACCGGCTCGAAACGCACTCGTTCTCCGTCACGCCGACCCACCCACGGAGCGACCGCGCCGGCTCGCCGACGGCCCGAACACGTATCCGTCGCCCGTCGCGCTCGCCACACCCGAGACGGGACCGCGTCTATCGAGACCTATCGAGTCGACCCGAGCCGTAATACTCGTCTCGTATCGGTGTGTTCCCGGACCGAGCCGACCGTACCGCAACCGCCATCTACGAGCCGTTCGGGGCCGCTACGCCCCGATATTATAAACCGGTTTAATCGGATTCACCCACCGTCCACTCGATGACGCAGAAGACGGAGGGTGTCAGCGAGTCCGTATCGCGCCGCAAGTTCGTCGTCGCCTCGGGGGTCGGCGGCGCTGCGATGCTCGCGGGATGTACAGGAAGCGAAAGCACGCCCACGCCCGGTGACTCGGGTGGGGACGACGAGACGGAGGCGCCGGCGGACGAAGACACGGCGACGCCGGAACCGGGTATGGATACCTCGTCGCTCACGGCCGAGGGGTCCTCGACGGTGTACCCGATCGCGAACAAGGGGTCCTCGTACTGGAACTCCAACCCGCCGAGCGACGATGGCGAGTACTGGGGTTCGAACTCGGAGGAGGGCAACACGGTCCCCGGCTGGGACCAGCTCGACGGTGCCGAGGGCACGCGTCTGGCCGACTACTTCGCCGGCCTCTACGGCTTCGAGGCGACGGGCAAGCAGGCGAACCCGCCGTTCGCGACCCGCATCGGCCTGAGCCACTCGGGGACCGGCTGTCAGGCCGTCGTCGACGGCCTCGTCGACATCGGTAACTCCTCGGGTCCGATCACGGCCGAGCTCGGCTGGAGCCAGGAGAAGGCCGACGAAGAGGTCGTCGACCACGTCCTCGGTCGCGACGGCCAGCCCGTCGTCGTCTCGCAGGACATCTACGACGCCGGCGTCACGGAACTGACCGGTGAGGAGGTCCGCAAGATCTACCAGGACGAGATCACGAACTGGAGCGAGGTCGGCGGCCCTGACCAGCAGATCTTCTGTATCGGTCGCGCCGAGGGCTCCGGAACGGACACGGCGTTCCGCCTGAACATGCTCGGCGGTGCCGACGCTCCGATGCCCGGCGTCGACGCACGCTTCGGCCAGAACCAGCAGGTCGCCCAGCAGGTCCAGCAGAACGACGGTGCCATCGCGTACATGGCGCTCGCGTTCACGAGCGATTCGGTGCTGCCGATCGCCATCGACTTCGAGGGCACGGTGTACGAGCCGGACGCGGACGCGGAGAACACCATCTTCGACTCCTCCTACCCGCTCAACCGTGACCTCCACCAGTACACGAAGATCACGGACGATACCCCGAGCGGGACCGACCTGCGCGAGGGTGCGTTCGCGAACATGTTCCTGACCGACTTCGGGCAGGAGGTGTTCGTCCGCCAGGTCAACTACATCACGCTCCCGACCAAGGACATCGAGTCCGAGCGCGCGAAGCTGCCGGACCAGGCCTGAATCGTCGAACTCGCTAGCGACGCGTCTCGAAAACCACCGACCGAGCCGCGGGCGCGGCTCCCCGCGACGACCTATTTCGATACGACGACACACACGATACTCACACAATGTCCACGACACAAGAGGGGAGAACAGGCGCGGAGACGGTCACACGGACCGTGCGACGGGTCCGGAAGTTCGTCGGCGAGACACCAGCCGAGGCCCTGGTGACCCTCGCCGTCATGACGCTGTCGTTGCTCGGCGCGTTCGTCGGCTTCCTGCTCGTCTCGCCGCTCACCGTCGTCCCGTTCCTCGTCTTCCTCGCTTCGGCTGCCTACGGGTGGGTCCGCTACCAGGGGTTGACCGCGAAGGTGCTCGCGCTCGCCACCACGATAGTGACCATCCTGATACTGCTCCTGATAACCGTCTTCATCTTCCTGGAGGCCATCCCGACCTTCCGGTTCATGAGCGACACCGTGTTCGGGGTCAGGGTCCCGGGCCTCGGCGTGTTCACGACGGGCAACTGGGACGCCGTCTCGCCGCCCATCAACTACTCGATGGTCCCGATGATCCACGGCACCGTTCTGGTGACGCTCATCGCGACGGCCGTCGCCGCGCCGCTGGGTGTGGCCGCGGCGCTGTTCCTCTCGGAGATCGCACCCGCGACGGTCCGGGAGATAGTCAAGCCCGGCGTCGAGATACTCGCTGGCATCCCGTCGATCGTCTACGGCTTCATCGGGTTCACCATCCTGAGCCCGTGGGCCTCCGACCAGTTCTCGCTGGTCGGTCAGGGGTCGTACGTCTTCGTCGGCATCATCGTCGGCCTGATGGCGCTCCCGACGGTCGTCTCGGTGGCCGAGGACGCGCTGTCCTCGGTGCCCGAGTCGATGAAGTCCGGGTCGCTGGCGATGGGGACGACCGACTGGCAGACGATGACCAGCATCACGCTGCCGGCGGCGTTCTCGGGCGTCTCGGCTGCCGTCCTGCTCGGTGTGGGCCGGGCCATCGGCGAGACGATGGCCGCGACGGTGATGCTCCGGGGCGTGCCGAAGGTCACCGAGCCCATCTTCAACGCCTTCTACGGCCAGGAGACGCTCACGTCGCTCATCGCGCGGAACTACGGCGAGGCCGACGGCCTCCAGATGTCCGCGCTGTTCGTCGCCGGCGTCATCCTGTTCGTCACGGTGCTGTTCCTCAGCATCGGGTCGCAGTACATCGAGTGGCGGATGCGCAAGAAGCTGGGAGGTGAGGTCTGATGGCCACCGACTTCGGTGTCGACAAGGAGAGCCGCGACACGCTGGTCCAGAGCGGCACATCGAGCACGCGAGCGCTGGCGGGCTTCGCCGTCGCGGTCGCATCGATCCTGTTCGCGCTCTCGCTGACGGCGCTGTTCGAGGTCATCACCATCTCGGAGCCAGTGGCGGGCGTGCCGGTGACGGCGTTGCTCGGGGGGCTGTTGATACTGCTCGGCGGGACGGTCACCATGTTCGGCGTCGGCTCGCGACTCGACTACGTCGAGACGGATCCGCGTGCGAGCGCTGGCCTCGTCGCCGGCATCGCGTTCGGTGGCGTCTGGGGCATCGTCGCCGGCCTGACGGCCTCGCAGACGTTCGAGCTCGGTGGCCTCGGCTGGGTCGCCGTGGCGCTCGTGGTCGGCGGGGCGGCGTTCTTCGCGACCATCCTCCCGCGCGAGGACGTCGGCTCGACGCTTCCGGCCGGGGCGCTCACCGCGCTTACCGGCGCGGTTTTCCTGCTCGACATCATCGGCCCGCAGTGGGTGTGGGACCTCGGCTTCCCGGACGCGTTCTTTGTGGCCGTCACCGCCGAGTTCACCATCCCGACGCTGACGCTGTTCTGCGCGCTGCTCGCGGGTTGGGCGTCGGCGAAGGCCTACGGCGGCTTCGGCGCCCGTGGCCGGCACATGGGCGCCTACCTGCTCGTCTACCTGAACGCACTCTCCATCGTCGGCGTGCTGTTCGTCCTGCTCGCGTTCACGATATTCAAGGGGCTCCCCGGACTGTTCCGTGGATTCGCCATCGGGCCGGGGACCGGGCCGACCTCGACCGTCGTCCTGTTCGGCACCGACCTGACGTGGACGTGGCCGTTCTACGTCCCGTTCGCGATGGAGGGTGTCGGTCTGCTAAACGACTTCAACGGCGTCCTCCCGGCCATCTTCGGCACCATCTGGCTGGTGGTCGGTGCGGTGCTGTTCGCGGTGCCACTCGGTGTGGGTGCGGCCATCTTCCTCACCGAGTACGCCGAGCGTGGTCGGTTCACGCAGGTCGTCGAGGTGGCGACCAACGGGCTGTGGTCGACCCCGTCCATCGTCTTCGGCCTGTTCGGCTTCGCGTTCCTCATCCCGCGGTTCGGTGGCAACAAGTCGCTGCTCTCGGGGGCGCTCACACTCGGGTTCATGCTCCTCCCGCTGGTGGTCATCACCAGCCGCGAGGCGATGATAGCCGTCCCGGACGAGTACCGGGACGCGAGCGCGGCACTGGGGGTGAGCAAGTGGCAGACCGTCCGCAGCGTGGTCCTGCCGGCGGCACTCCCGGGCGTCGTCACGGGCGTCATCCTCGGCGTCGGTCGTATCGCTGGTGAGACGGCCCCCATCCTGCTGACGATGGCGGGGGCACCGTTCACCCCCGGCAGCGAGACGGTCGACGTCATCGGCGGCTTCGAGTTCACGAGTACGGCGCCGTTCGTCTCGAACCCGGCGCTGCTCGAGGCGACCTCGGCACTCCCCTACCAGCTCTACGCGCTCATCACCGCAGGCGTGGGTCTCGGTGAGAACGTCGCCAACCCCGACCAGTTCCAGTGGGCGACGGCACTCGTCCTGCTGATGGTCGTGTTGAGCTTCTACGCGGTCGGCATCGCGGCGAGATACTACTTCCGGCGGAAACTCCAGTACCAGTAATCATGAGTGAATCCAAGCAGGAGACGGAGGCGCAACGAGAGGCGGCGGCCGAGTCCCAGACGGGGGGTGAGGCCACCAGCCAGCCGCTCACCACGGTGAGCGGCGAGACCGAAGAGCAGACGCGCGAGGAGTGGATCCAGTACGAGTTCGACGGCGAGGCGAAGATCGTCGCCGAGGACCTGGACGTCTACTACGGGGACGACCACGCGCTGAAGGGTGTCACGATGGAGATCCCCGAGAAGTCGGTCACGGCGCTCATCGGCCCGTCGGGCTGTGGGAAATCCACCTACCTCCGGTGTCTCAATCGGATGAACGACCGCATCAAGGTCGCCAGCATCGACGGGTCGGTCACGGTCGACGACCAGGAGATCTACCAAGACGGCGTCGACCTCGTCGAGCTCCGCAAGCGGGTCGGCATGGTGTTCCAGTCGCCGAACCCGTTCCCGAAGTCCATCCGCGACAACCTGCTCTACGGTCCCCGGAAGCACGGTGACCTCGATGCGGGGCTGCTCGCGCGGCTCACCGGTCGGGCCGACGAGAACGCGGAGGAGGAGCTGGTAGAGCGGACGCTGAAGCAGGCGGCCCTCTGGACCGAGGTGAACGACCGCCTCGACGACAACGCGCTCGGACTCTCTGGCGGCCAGCAACAGCGGCTCTGTATCGCTCGCTGTCTCTCGGTCGACCCCGATGTCATCCTGATGGACGAGCCGGCCTCGGCGCTCGACCCCATCGCCACGGCGAAGATCGAGGACCTCATCCACGAGCTCTCGAAAGAGTACACGGTCGTCATCGTCACGCACAACATGCAGCAGGCCGCCCGCATCTCGGACCAGACCGCCGTGTTCCTCACGGGCGGTGAACTGGTGGAGTACGGTGACACCGACCAGATCTTCGAGAACCCGGAGAGCCAGCGCGTCGAGGACTACATCAGCGGGAAGTTCGGCTGAAGCACGATGGAGACACGAAAACTCCAGTGTGTAGGCGGCGGAACGTACACCGTCTCAATCCCGAAGGGGTGGGCGACCGAGCACCGACTGGAGTCCGGCACCGAGGTCCACCTCTACACCCACCGCGACGGGTCGATCGTCCTTCGCTCCAGCCACCACGACGGAGAGAGCCTGTCCGAGGTGACCGTCGAACTGACGGGGATGTCCACGGTGCTGGCCGAACGCGCGGTCCGTGCGGCCTACGCTGCCGGCTTCGAGACGGTGCGGCTGTCACACGCCGAGACGTTCACCGACGACCAGCGCCGACGCGTCGACCACGTTGCCCACCACCTGACGGGTACGGCCGTCGAGGGTGAGGGGCCCGACGAAGTGGTGCTCCGCAGCCTTCTCGACGCCTCCGACGTCTCGGTCCGGCAGACCGTCGTCCAGGTCCGGTTCACCGCGCTGTCGATGTACCGTCGGGCGACCGAAGCGCTGCTGGAGGCCGAGAGAGGCGTCGCGGACAGGCTCGACGACCGGCGCAAGGAGGCCGAGCGACTCGCCGCGCTCCTCGACCGACAGGCGAACCGCTCGCTCGTCGCGCTGTCGACCGTCGACGAACTCGGGACGAGCAGACCGGCGCTCGCCGACCACGACGAGGCGGCGTCGCTGCTGGCCGCGGCCGCCGACGACGCGGTCACCGTCGCCACGGCCGCCGAGGGGCTCGAGACACCGCTCCCTGAGGAGGTGGCCGAGGCGTTCGGGACGGCCGTCGACGAAACCCGACGGTCGATAGAGGTGGCAACCGAGGCGTTGCTCGAGGGAGCCAGCATCGCTGACGCGGCCGAGGCACTCGACCACAGCGAGGCCGCCGCCGCCCGGGTCGCCGCCGTCGACGAGGCGCTGCGCGAGGAGACGCTCGGGGTCGGGGAGCGCGCCCAGGTCGTGTCGCTGACCCGTGCGCTCGACGCCGTCGACCGGACCGCCGGCCGGGCCGCCGGACTTGCCGAAGTCGCGCTCCGTGCGGCGACCCGTGAAGCTGACAGCTGAGTCAGCGACGCGCCTCGCCCCGTCTCACTCTGTCTCTGTCTCTGGCTGGAGTCCCTGTCGGTGCTCTGTGAGCGTCGCCTGCACCGCTCCCCAGTCAATCGGTGGCGACACGTCCTCTAGGTCCGCTTCGAACGCGGCCCGCTCGTCGGCGAATCGGTCGGCCCACCGCTGGCGGGCGACCGAGGAGAGCCGGTCGCCGACGTCGTCGACCCGACGCTCGAACTCGGTGAGTCTGTCCTCGACCGTCTCGACGCGGTCGGTCACCTCGTCACCGTCCTCGTCGCTCCACGCACGGAGCGCGTCGAACTCCCAGCGGAGGTCCTCGAGCAGCAGTTCGAGCACGTGGTGGGTGAACGTGGCATCGACCCACGCGAGTGCGGTGTCGTCGGTCTCCAGCGGCTCCGTGTCGCCGGTCTCGACCGCCCGCTCGATGCGGTCCAGTCCATCCGAGACTTGCTCGAGCGACTCCGACAGCGCGTTCAGGTCACCCGTGAGTTCGTCGAACCGGGAGCGTGGGTTCGAGACCCACGTCTCGAACTCCTCCAGTTCGAGTTGCAGGTCGTCGGCCAGCTTCTGGAGCCCGTTGGACCGCCGTTCGAGGTCGACGATACCCTGCGCGACGGTGTAGAGGTCCTCGTCCGCCTCGGTGAGTCGTCGGAGGTCGGCGCCGAGGTCCGTCACTTCGCGCTGGATCCGGTCTAGCCGGGCTGCGTGGCCATCGAGACGGGTCTGGACGACCTCCCGCACCCGTTCCTCACCGGCCGCCTCGAGCGCGTCTTCGAGTGCTATCTCGGCCAGTTCCGCGCGGGTCTCGGGCGTCGAGACGACCTTCGAGAGGTGTGCGAGCTTCGACTCGACGGCCTCCCACGTGAGGAGTTCCTCGACCTCCTCGCCGTAGGCAGACACGGTGTAGAGCGCGCCTCGGACCTCCTTTCGGTCGAGGGTTGGATCGTGTTCCATCAGGCGGTCTGTCGCGTCCAGGACCGTCAGCCCCTCGACCTCGGGTCTCGCCGTGCGGTCGGTCTCGGTCATTCGGACGCGTGTTGACCGCCCAGCGGGTTAATCGCTTCCGTCCGCCCCAATCGCTCGACCTGACGGGTCCCCTCAGACAGTCGGCCCGTCGGCGCTCTGGACCCGCCAGCCGCCCTGCACGTCGCAGGCCTCGTGTTCGGTCCACGCGATCTCGGTGTCTGCGTCCACCTCGGCGCCCCCCTCGACCTCGGCCACCCGGAGGGTGAGGTCGAGCGCGTCGCCACAGCAGCCCACGTCGAGGAACTCCTCGCGCCGGTCGCCCTCGTGGACGGTCCCGAGGGTCTTGCGGAGGTAGGCCTCGAAGTGCCGCGTGGTGAGCTGGTAGCGGCCCCAGTCCGAGAGGTCGGCCGGGTACGAGAGGACGACGCGGGTCGCGGTGTCGGTCATGCTCGTGCTACGTACTGGACGGACGAGAATCTTCGGCGCGTGGGTGCCCGACGGCCACGGGCGTCCCCGGCCGAAAAAGAAGGCTTATCCACGGCCCTTTCGCACCGACAGACATGCAGACACACGCTCGGACCCGGCTGGGGGTGCGGACCCGTGGCTGAGGCGCGGGCGCAGCTCCCGTTCAACCTCCCCGAGGTGGACTACGAGCGATACTCGAACCGGCAGCTCGTGGCCATCCCCGTGACCGTCCTCGGCCTCGCGTTGCTCGTCATCGCCGTCTTCTTCGCGCTCAACGGGACGCCGGTCGGCCTCGGCATCGAGTTCACCGGCGGCACCGAGTTGCAGGTGACGACGGACCAGTCGGAGGCACAGATCCGACAGGCGTTCGACGCGGAGATCGCGTCGTTCCAGCCCATCGCCGCTCAGGAGAACGCCTACATCATCACGTTCCAGTCGGAGGACACGAACGCCATCGAACAGCAGGCCATCGCGGCCTTCGGTGAGGGCAGCGTCGACTCCGTCGTCGGGCGGGAGGGCTCGTTCGGCCGGCAGGCACAGACGCAGGCCCTCGGTGGCATCGCCGTCGCCTTCGTCGGGATGAGCATCCTCGTGTTCGCGCTGTTCCGCACGTTCGTCCCCTCCATCGCGGTCGTGCTCTCGGCGTTCTCGGACATCGTCATCCCCCTGGCGCTGATGAACCTGTTCGGCATCGAGTTGAGCCTTGGGACGGTCGCGGCGCTCCTGATGCTCATCGGGTACTCCGTGGACTCGGACCTGCTGCTCAACAACCACGTCCTCCGCCGCCGTGGGGGGTTCTACGAGTCGACCTACCGTGCGATGCGGACCGGGGTGACGATGACGCTCACCTCCATCTCCGCGATGACGGTGATGACCATCGTCGCGTTCCTGTTCGGCATCCCGCTGCTCCCGAGCATCGGTCTCATCCTCGTGTTCGGACTCACCGCTGACCTGATGAACACCTACATGCTCAACGTCACACTGCTCCGGTACTACAAGTTCGAGGCGATCGGTCGATGAACCTGCGCGAGAACTGGCGGCTGGTCCTGCTCTCGCTGTTGCTCGTGCTGAGTTCCGTCGCGCTGTTCGTCCCCTTCGGTGGTGGGGCGAGCGGGAACGCCGACGCGGGTGTCGTCGACACCGGCACGACGCTCCAGTACGGGCTGGAACTCTCCGGCGGAACCCGCATCCGTGCGCCCGTCGTCGGGATGCACGTCGACCAGGTCGAGCTCCCCACCGACCCGAGTACGGTCCGTGACCAGGAGGCACAGCTCGCCTCGCGGCTCAACGTCTCGCTCTCCGACGTCCGGATGACACCCTCGCAGGGCACAGTCGAGGTGTTCGCCGATCAGAACAACGGCAACGTGACGAAGGCGGAGTTCGCGGCCGCGATGGGGTCGCTCGGCTACGAGGTCTCCGAGGGTGACATCGACGACGGCGTCACCGCCGAGACGCTCGACCAGATGGAGCGGACCCTCGACGACAAGATCAACCGCGGGGGGCTGACCGGGGGCGACGCCAGCATCGTCCGGCCGGCCGGCGAACCGCTCATCGTCGTGGAGGTGCCCAACGCCGACCGCTCGGAGGTCCTCGAGCTCATCGGCTCGCGGGGGCAGGTCCAGATCGTCGCGCACTTCCCGGAGCAGCGGAACGGCACCACCGAGTACCGGGACGTCCCGCTGTTCGACCAGGACGGCATCCAGAGCGTCCAGAACGCCCAGCAGGGCCGTGGCGAACAGCCGCCGTACGTCCCCATCACGCTCGAGCCCGAGGCCACCGAGAACTTCTCGAACGCGATGAACCAGTTCGGCTTCACGAACGAGGGCATCTCGGCCTGTCGGTACTCGCAGAACGAGTCCGACGCGGGCTACTGTCTCTACACGGTCCGTGACGGCGAGGTGGTGTTCGCCGCCTCGATGAGTCCCGGGCTCGCGGAGATCATCCGCAACGATGAGTTCGACGGCGGCTTCCAGACCACGGCGTCGAACTTCTCCGACGCCCAGCGCCTGCAGCTCGACCTGCAGGCCGGCGCGCTCCCGTCGAACCTCGACCTGAACGCGGGCACCTCCTTCTTCCTCCAGCCCTCGCTGGCGGAGGAGTTCAAGTTGTTCTCGCTCATCACGGGGTTCGTCGCCGTCCTCGCGGTCGCCGGGACCGTGTTCCTCCGGTACCGTGAACCCGGCGTGGCTGCACCGATGGTGCTCACGGCGGCCGCAGAGGTGTTCATCCTCCTCGGGTTCGCCTCCGCCATCGGCCTCGCGCTGGACCTCTCGCACATCGCGGGGTTCATCGCCGTCATCGGGACGGGGGTGGACGACCTCATCATCATCGCCGACGAGATCCTACAGGAAGGTGAGGTCCGCACCGGGAGGGTGTTCGAGTCACGCTTCCGCAAGGCGTTCTGGGTCATCGGTGCGGCGGCCGCGACGACCATCATCGCGCTCTCGCCGCTCGCGGTGCTCTCGCTCGGTGACCTGCAGGGGTTCGCCATTGTCACCATCGTCGGCGTCCTCATCGGGGTGCTGGTGACGCGGCCGGCCTACGGGAACATCCTGCGGAACATCGTGCTGGACTAGGCGGCTTCGGTTCTTTTTCGAGGGGTTTCGTCGCTGGTGACTGGTCTGTCGGGTGAGCGACGGTGCTAGAGCGCGGTACAACGTAAACCGCAACCGCAGAGCGGCCGGTGGCCGCTGCCGCGGCCACACGGCGGCCCCCCCACGCCCCGGGCGCGGGTGCGCGAACGAACGTGAGCGTGCCCACGCTGGCCGTGTGGTTCGCTCGGTCAGTCGAGGGGTCTGGCGCGTGCGGTGAGCGGTGCCGACCGAAGGGAGGCCCGCGAGCGACTCCGAGCGAGGGGCGAGCGAAGCGAGCCGGTTGGGGAGGAGTGAGGCTGTCGCTGGGCCGTGCGGTTTACTACGTACCGCGATTCGCGAGTCTGCTCCACCACACCCACGAGGTAGGTCCACTCCCCGACACCCACAGGACGAACACCCCACCCGACACGCCCTCCTAGAACTCCCCGAGCGAGGACTGCTGAGCCGCGGCCAGCACGTCGTCACACGTCGACCACGAGGTCCGCGCACAGGGTGGCAGGGCGCCGTGTTCCGCCACGTAGTCGGCGAGGAACGTCCGCGTGTTCGGGTCGCTCGGGTAGCCCGACCCCACGTCGCCGTACTGCTCGGCGAGCGCCGCGACGTGGGCGTCGCGGGCCACCTTGGCGACGATGCTGGCCGCGCCGACGAGGAGGTACGACTCGTCGGCGTGGTGTTCGGCCCGGAGCTCCGTCTTCACGGACAGGCGCTTCCTGACGCGTTCGGCGAACCGCTCGGTGCTCGTGTCGCCCGCGTCGATCACGCCGCCGTCACCGGCCTGGACGACCTGCGAGAGCGCCTCGGCCTGCGCCGCGACGGTGAGCGTGTTCATGTCCTCCGCGCCGTCGATACGCGAGACCGGTATCTCGGCCACGCCGACGGTGACCCCGTCGGCCTCGCGTATCGCCCGGTCGAGCGTCTCGCGGCGCTCGGGCGTGAGCCGCTTCGAGTCGTCGATACCGTTCGGGAGTTCGTGAGCCGGGCCACGGACCGCTGCGGCGAACATCGACCCGAGCACCGGTCCCTTGCCGGCCTCGTCCACCCCGAATCGCATGGACGGCCGGTTTCGCCGGGGGTGACTTAGCCGTTACTGCCGAGCCGTTCAGTCGTCGCCGTCGGCCTCGAGGAGGTACTCGGGGTCCGCGAACGGTTCGTCCTCGCCCTCCACCGCGAGGACGTCGAGGTGGGTGACGACGGCCGGGACGCCGAGCAGGCCCGCGAGCGAGGGCTCCGTGCGCCCCTCGTCGCCGCTGACGAGTTCCTTCACGTAGAGGCCGCCCTCGCCGTCGACGGTCAGTTCGGCGTGGTACTCGTCGACCAGTTCGCCCGAGATGTCGTAGACGGTCCGCTCGCGCACGAGGTCGGCGCGTCGGTGCGAGACGCGGTTCGGGGTGCGCTGGTCGACGGTCGCGCCGTCGAGCGCGTCGACGGCCGCGGCGAGGTCCGCGGCCGTCACCGGCTCCTCGAACTCGACGTCCATCCGGTAGGTCTTGCCCGCATCGAGCATCTTCACGCGCTCGACCATCTCGTAGGTGGCGTAGCGCAGGCCCTCCACCTCGACGCGGCCGTCGCCGTCGTCGTTGACCTGTTCTTCGAGTTCCGGGAGGTCGACGTGCCGGCGTCGTGGGTGCTTGACCTCGAGGACGAACGGACGGCCCGTCCCGAGCATCAGCGCGTCGACGTCCTCGCGGCCGGCGCCGTGGAACACGCCCTCGGTGCCGCGGTGGGCGGTGGTGATGGCGGGCGAGACGAACGACTCGACGCTGTGGTCGTACTTCTCCCAGTCCGTCTGGGAGATGCCCCGCTCGAGTTTCCGGTAGCGGCCGTAGACGGCGATGGAGTTGCGCTGGACGTCGACGGTGTCGGCGTCGAGGTCCAGTGTGAGCTGCACGTCAGGGCGCTCGAACTCCACCTCGGTCTCGGTCAGGCGGCCGACCCGGCGGCCCACTTCGCGGTTGACCTCGGATTTGAGCAGTTCGCCCGCGTCGGGTTCGAGACCGGCGTCCTCGCGCAGGAGCACCTCGTTCTCCTCGACGAGCGGCGGGACGCGGGTGCCGAGCTGGTAGGTGTCGAACTCGGTCCCGTCGAGCGCCTCGACGCACCGCTCGGCGAGTTCGTCGAAGCGACCGCAGACCCCCTCGCAGACCCAGCAGGCGTCGGCGTCGGGGGCGTCGTAGTCCGCGTCGTCGGCCAGCGCGACGGCGACGCGGAGGCCCTTCCCCCGCTCCTCGTTGCGGAGGCCGAAGCTCCGGTCGGCGAACGGCCGGCCGAGACAGGCGTCACAGAGCGGCCCGGTGGCGAGCAGCGCGCGGGCCGTGGCGAGAGGGTCCGAGTCGTCCATACCCGCGCTGGGGTGGGCCGCCGTATGGCTCCTTCGCCTTCCGGGTCAGCGCAGCGACTGGTTGATGGTCTTCGTCTGCTGGTAGTGCGCCAGCGTCTCCTCGGAGAGCTCCCGGCCGATGCCGGACTGCTTGTAGCCGCCGAACGGCAGGCCGGGGACGAGGTCGTGGTAGCTGTTGATCCAGACGTAGCCGGCCTGGATGTCGCGGGCCGCGCGCTGGGCCTTCGTCGCGTCGTTCGTGACGACGCCGCCGGCCAGCCCGTAGTCCACGTCGTTGACGAGCGTCATCATCTCGTCGTAGTCGTCCCAGCGGAACACCGAGAGGACGGGGCCGAATATCTCCTCCTGCACGGCGCGTGAGTCGTGGTCCAGCCCCTCGACGAGCGTCGGCTCCACGTAACAGCCGTCGGCGAGGGCCTCGTCGTCCGGTCGGTCGCCCCCGGCGAGGAACTGCCCGCCCTCCTCGCGCGCGAGGTCGAGGTACTCCATCGTCCGGTCGACCTGCTCGCGCGACACCTTCGGCCCGAGGTCCGTCTCCTCGTCCAGCGGATCGCCGAGCGTCATCCCGTCGATGGCCGCCTGCAGCCCCGCGAGCACCTCGTCGGCCACGTCGTCGTGGACGAACAGGCGCGACCCGGCCTCGCAGCACTCCCCGGTGTTGTAGAAGATGGCCGAGGAGACGAGCCGGACCGCCTTCTCCACCTCCACGTCCGGGAAGACGACGACGGGTGACTTCCCGCCGAGTTCGAGCGTCACGTCGGTGACGTTCTCCGCGGCGGCCTTCATGACCTCCTTGCCGACCGCCGTGGAGCCGGTGAACGCTACCTTCCGCACGTCGGGGTGCCCGGTCAGCGGAGCGCCGGCCTCCTCGCCGTAGCCGGTGACGACGTTGACCACGCCGTCCGGGAGGAGGTCGTTCTCGGTGAGCAGTTCGGCGAGGCGGAGTGCCGAGAGCGGCGTCTGCTCGGCCGGCTTGAGGACCGTGCAGTTGCCCGCCGCGAGTGCGGGCGCGAGCTTCCAGGAGGCCATCAACAGCGGGAAGTTCCACGGGACGACCTGCCCGACGACGCCGTACGGTTCCTTGATGACCTGCCCGTAGCGCGAGCCCTCGGCCATCGTCTCGCCGTCGTTCCCACGGACGAGGCCGGCGAAGTAGCGGAACTGCTCGGCGGCCCCGCGCACGTCGATTGTCGCCTCGGAGACGGGCTTGCCGTTGTCGAGGCTCTCCAACCGGGCGAGTTCCTCGGTGTGGGCCTCGATGGTGTCGGCGATGGCCGTGAGCGCACGCTGGCGGCGGCCGGCACCGTAGCCGCTCCACTCCTCGTCGAACGCCCTCCACGCCGCCTCGACGGCGCGGTCGACGTCCGCCTCGCGACCCCGAGCGGCCGAGGCGAGCACCTCGCCCGTCGTCGGGTCGACGGTGTCGAACGTCTCGCCGGCCGCGCTGTCGACGAACTCGCCGCCGACGTAGAGGCCGGTGTGTTCGGGCAGTACCTCGCTCGCCGTCTCCCGGTGGCGCTCGCGGACCGCGTCACGTCGCTCCGCTGCTGACTCTGGTTGGCTCGACATCGCGTGGATGGCGGAGCGAGCGTCGGGAAAGCGTTTCGTGGGTAGCGGCGACGGCGTAACCACTCGGGGTTTCGTCTCGGGGCGTGAGGTGGTCGACGACACCGTGCAGAATTACGTCGGGACAGGGAACGGGCCGTGGAGACACAGTTCGAGGCCGACACTTATGCCGACCGCGCCGGAAGTACCGTCCGCATGCCCTCCACCGACGACGACGGCGACCGGTTCGGCGAGCGGTTCGCGGAGTTCCTCGACAGCATCGGGCTCGAGGAGTTGACCGCAGACTACCGCGAGGAACACCGGACCGCCGAATCGAACCTCGAGGCGGCGTTCGGAGACGCCCCGGACCTCTCGGAGACGCCGCACGTCGCCGAGGTCAACCGCGTGAACGAGCACCGCGACGGCAGTGACGTCGTGGTCCCCGTCGTGCCGGCGGTGTTCGAAGCGTCGGGCGAGCCACCGCGTCAGCGTGTCTACGAGGTGGTCGGGACGGTGCTGGCGGCGGTCCACCCCGTGTTCGACGGTGCGGACTGTCACGTCCGGCACTACGACGTGCAGTTCGCCTACGCCGACGAGGCGGCGGAGGCGGTCGTCTACCGCCGGGTGACGGTCGACCCCGGACTGGCCGAGCGCGCGCTGACAGACTCAACGTTCGACGCGATGGCGCTCGCCCGTGCGGTGAAGGAGGGCGACGACGGCGACGACGGCGTCCCACCGGTCGACTTCCAGCGGTTCGACGCCCGTTCCACCTCCGCCGGGTCGTACGCGGGTGGGCACGCCGCGGTCCACGCCGCCACGGTGGCCGCGAGTTCGGGGGCGGCGGCCTCGTGTGCGTCGGGGGGGGCCGGGGCGGGCGCCGGTGGCGCGCCCGGCTGCTAGGTCAGTCCTCGTCCCAGTCGAGGTCCGTCTCGATGTCGATGGCCGCCAGTTCGGCCTGCTCCTCGAGTCGCGTTATCTCGGCCTCCCGTTCCTTGATGGCCCGGCGGTAGGCCTCGCGGTCCTCGAAGTTGGCCGACTCCGCACGCATCCGCAGGACCCGTAGCTGAGTCTTCAGCTCCCGCGAACGGGACCGGAGCGCCGCCGGGTCGTCCGTGTCGATGTCCTCCTCGTCGCTCACAGTGGGCCGTAGGTGGGCCCGGGGGCTGATCCCTTCGCCTCCGGCGAACCGTGCACCGAACCCGACACCCGAGCCACACCTCGGGTGCGGGTTTTTCACCCCACCGCTCGTCGGCCGGCACATGACAGAACTCTCCGAACCGGCAGACGTCGAGCGGACCGCGGTGATAGGCGCGGGGGAGATGGGACGTGGCATCGCGGCCGTGCAGGCGCTCGCCGGACGGGAGGTGGTGATACAGGACCTCGACACGGACCAGCTCGACGCCGCGCTCGAGCACGTCGAGTGGTCGCTGGGGAAGTCGGTCGAGAAGGGGCGGCTGAGCGAGGCCGAGAAGGAGGCCACGCTCGGGCGGCTCTCGACGGCCGACGAACTCGCCGACGCCGTCGCGGGCGTGGACCTCGTCACCGAGGCCATCGTCGAGAAGCAGGCGGTCAAGGAGTCGGTGTTCGCGGACCTCGACGAGCACGCTCCGGACCACGCTATCCTCGCGTCGAACACCTCGGGGCTGAATATCACGCGCATCGCCGAGGCGACCGAGCGCCCGGACCGGGTGCTCGGCACGCACTGGTTCAACCCCCCGATGCTGATGGAACTGGTCGAGGTGGTCCACACCGAGCACACGGACCCCGCGATCGCCGACCTCGCCGCCGACTTCGTCGAGGCCCTCGGCAAGACGCCCATCCACTGCCGGAAGGACGTCCCCTCGTTCGTCGTGAACCGGTGTATGCGGCCCTACGGCGAGGCGGCGGCGTGGCTCGTCTACTACGACGAGGCCCGGAAGGAGGCCGTCGACGCGGCCTTCGAGTACGACGAGGAGTTCCCGATGGGGCCGTTCGCGCTCGCGGACTTCACCGGGGGCATCCAGCTCCGGGTGGACGGCGAGGCCGACCACCTCGCGGACGACCGACTCCTCGCGTACGACACGCGTGTCTGTCCGCTGTTGCACGAACTGTACGAGCAGGGGCGGTACGGCCGGAAGGCGGGCGCGGGGTACTACGAGTACGACGAGGAGGGGCAGAAGGCCCCCGTCCCGGCCACCGCAGCCCGCGAGTTCGACCCGATGTGGGTCTGGGCCCCGGTCGTCAACGAGGCGGCGAAGATGGTCCAGCACGACGTGGCGACCGTCGAGGACGTGGACACGGGGATGCGACTGGGCGGCAACTGGCCCGTCGGCCCGTTCGAGAAGGCAGACCGCGTCGGCGCGGACACCGTCGTGGAGTACCTCTGCGAGTGGGCGGCGATGCACGACCGGCTGAACAAGCGGGCCGAACTGCTCCCGTGTGACCTCCTCGTCGAGCAGGCGAAGACGGGCGAGCGGTTCCACGACGACGGGGCCGCCTGATGGAGGTCGACCCCACGGACGGCAGCCTCTACCGCACGCTCTCGTCGCTCGTCACCCCCCGACCCATCGGCTGGGTGTCGACGACGGGGCCGGACGACGTGGACAACCTCGCGCCGTTCTCGTTCTTCAACGTCGCGTGCGTCTCGCCGCCGACCCTCCAGTTCGCCCCCGGCAAGCGCCGCGGGCGGCCAGCGGGACTGACCGACAGCCAGCGGAACGCCGAGGCGACGGGCGAGTTCGTCGTCAACGTCGTCACCCGCGAGTTCGTCGACGCGATGAACGAGACGAGTGCGACGCTCGCGCCCGGCGAGTCAGAGTTCGACCACGCTGGCCTCGAGCGGGCCGCGTCGACGGAGGTCACCCCGCCGCGGGTCGCGGGGGTCGTCGCCGCGTTCGAGTGTGAACACCGCGAGACGGTCGACCTCGGGTCGAACGCGCTCGTCCTCGGGGAGGTGGTCCACGTCCACGTCGACGACCGGGTCGTGAACGGGGTGGGGAAGGTCGACGTGGCCGAGGTGGACACCGTCGGCCGGCTCGCGGGGAGCTGGTACGACCGCGTGGAGTCGCGGTTCCGGATGGAGCGGCCGGACTGAGGAAGGTCGTCGCTCGTTGCGTGTCGGCGGTGGGAACGTACCCGAAGTCGGTGACCGGGGGGGCCGAGCGCGGTCCAAGGTGAACCGCACGGCACCGCGACCGCCGAGCGGCCAGTGCGTCCCGCTGGGCGCACACGGCAGGCCTGCCCTCCCCTTCCGGCAGAGCAAGCTCTGTCGGCGTTCGCCTCGCTATCGCTCGGCTCACCGCTTCGCACCCACGCTCCCTGCGGTCGCGCAGGGTGCCAAGGCCACCCGGTCGACTCAGGCGTAATCGGCGCGCACCGCCTCGCGGGTGGGGAGGAACACGAACAGGACGGCCGCCACGGCGGTCAGGCCGGCGAGCAGGTAGAACGACTCGGCGAACAGGTCGGCGTCGGCCATCGCCCCCACGACGGTCGAGCCGCCGGCGCCCAGCAGGAAGAACAGGGTGCGCAGGACTCCCCACGCGGTCCCCCGGACGGCGTCGGGGAGGACGGCGATGACGTAGGCGTTCGTCACGGCGACGATACCGAGTCGCGTGCCCAGCAGGAACGAGAGCAGGGCGACCGGGACGAGGCCGTCGACGAACGGGACCGCGGCGAGGAGGGGGACGCCCGCGACGGAGATGACGACGATGACGATACGCTCGCCGAAGCGGTCGGCGAGCGCGCCACCGAAGAACTGGGCGAGCGCGCCGCCGAGGAACAGCAGCGAGAACATCGCCGCCGCGGTGGGCTGGGCGAACCCCTTCGCGTCCACGAGGTAGGTGACGAAGAAGGTGGTGAGCCCCTGGAAGCCGAACAGCATGAGCGTCACCGCGGCGACGGCGACGGTCACGCCGCGCACCCGGACGGCCCGGAGGACGTCGCGCGCGAGGTCACCGACCGGCGGGACCTCGGGGTCGGCGTGCCGCTCGCGCTCGGGGACGGCCCCCCACGCGAACGCGCCGGCGACGAGGAGAGGTGGGGCGAGCCCGGCGACCACCCACCGCCAGCTCACGGACCCGACGAGCGCGCCCGCGAGGAACGGGAGGACCGCACTCCCCACCGCGCCGGCCGCGAGGGTAGCCCCGATGGCGGCTCCGTCGTTCTCCGGGAAGGTGCGCGAGAGGGCGGTCCCGCGCGGTGGGCCGTAGAGGCCGGTGGTGAAGCCGAACGCGGCACAGCCGCCGAGGAAGGCGAGGAAGACGGGCGAGACGCCGAGGACGAGGACGCTCCCGCCGGTGAGGAGGAGGCTGCCGGCGAGGAGGCGGCGCTCACCGACCCGGTCGGTCAGGATGCCCGCCGGCGACTGCATCAGCGCGTAGGTGGCCCAGATGACGGTGACGGCGACGCCGGCCTCGAAGTCACCGACCGCGAAGGTACCTTTCACCTGCGGGAGGACGGCGGGGACGAGGTAGCGCCCGCCGAGGACGAACACCCACCCGACGGCGATGGCGAGCAGGGTCCACCCGCGGCCGTCGCCACGGAGGCGTGCCACCGCCGATTCGGTCGACATTGGCGGGAGTCCGGCGCCACGCGAAGAGGAAGTTCCGGTACCGGCACGCGATGGGGAGAGCGCACCCGTGGTTCTATGCCGGCGGGCGGGCGACGGCCCCACATGAGCGAGCCACGCATCGTCGAGGACGTCGATCCGGACGAGGCGTTCGCCCTCCTCGGCAACGAGACGCGACTCGACATCGTCCGCTCACTGTGGGAGGCCGACGGTCACGAGGCGACGTTCTCCGCCCTCCGCGAGGCAGTCGGGATGCGCGACTCCGGGCAGTTCAACTACCACCTCGGGAAGCTCGTCGACCGGTTCGTCGAGCAGTCCGATTCCGACACCTACCGGCTGACCCTCGCCGGCCAGCGCGTCTACGGCGCGGTCCTCGCTGGGCTCTACACGCAGGAGGGGTCGGTCGAGGACCGCCGGCTCGAGGAGCCCTGCGGGGCCTGTGGCGGCGACCGGACGTTCGCCTACGACGGCCAGCGGGTCGACGTCAGTTGCGTCGACTGCGGGCTGGGGACGTTCGTCCCGGTCCCGCCGGGCGTGTTCTCGGACTACCCGGTCGCGGAGTGGCCGAGCGTCGCCGACCGCTACGTCCGGGGGACGCTGCGGCGACTCGGTGACGGCTTCTGCCCGTTCTGCGAGGGCCGGGTCGCGGCCGCGGTCGAACCGGAGATCGGGACCCGCGACCCGGATGCGGACCCCCCGCCGGCGTACGAGGCGTTCCCGAGCGTCCGTTACGAGTGCCAGCGGTGTACCGAGCGGTTCAGCGCCGACCTCGGGAGCGCGCTGGCCGCCCACCCCGCGGTCGTCTCGTTCTACCACGACCACGGCGTCGACGTCCGGGAGGTGCCGCTGACGCGTGTGCAGGCCGTCGACGAGGCGGAGGCGTGGGTTCGTGAGCGCGACCCGGTCGAGGCGGCCGTCAGCTACGGGGCCGGCGACGAGCGGCTCACGCTCGTCGTCGACGCGACGGCGACCGTGACCGAGACGCGCCGGGAATGACATCCTCCTCGTCGTGAACGACGAGGGTTCCCCATCCGCGCTCGGGGCCGCTCCGGCCATCGCACCACTGAAAACGGTGCATGGGACTCCGGTGCGTCCGACGGGGGCAAATCCACCCGCGTGAGCGGGGTGTCTCGGTTTGTGCGCGATACGTGAGTCCCGCGAGGGATGTGGCGTATTCGGCGTCCAGACGGACGCGGTATCTCCTTGCACCGTGCATCCCCGCCGCCCACGAGGGAGTTGGGGGATGCTCCCGAACGACTCTTTCGAGGCGTCCGGGCACGGGTCGTGCCATCGACCTGCGTCACCTCTCTGCCACGGTGATGACGCTCAACCCCGGCAGGCTCGCGTTGTTGATGCCCACCGTTCGGCGGGTGCGTCGGTGGACGTGAGTCCGGTCGAAGGTGTGGTATCGACCACGCCGACGGGAGGAACGCCAAACCACCTCCACGTTTCCGCGTTGAGTTACCGGAGAAACGACCCAGGCGGCCATAAGCGCGTGGTTCGGACTGTAAGTGGTTGGATTCACGCCCGCCGTGAACGGCGGGACTCTCTCCTCGAATCAGGTAGTCACGCCCGCCAGTCGAAGGCGCTCGGCAGGTCGTGGGGTTCGTGCCCCTCGTCGCCGGCCCGTCCGAGGTACGCCCGCAGGTCGTCGCGGAACTCGGGGGCAGCACAGGCGAGGATGCGCTCGGCGCGTTCGCGTGGCGAGGTGCCGCGCAGGTCCGCGACCCCGTGGTCGGTGACGAGCACGTCCACGTCGTGTTCCGTGTGGTCGACGTGCGTCGCCAGCGGGACGACGCGGGAGATGTCGCCGTCGCCGGCCGTCGAGGGAACCGCCACCACCGAGAGCGCGGCGTTGCGCCAGAAGTCGCCCGACCCGCCGAGGCCGTTCAGCAGGCGCGAGCCCTCGACGTGCGTGGAGTTGACGTGTCCGTACAGGTCGACCTCGACGGCGGCGTTGACGGCGACGACGCCCATCCGCGAGACGACCCCGGGCGCGTTCGACACCTCGGCCGGGCGGAGGACGAGCGCCTCCGCGTACCGCTCGAGGTCGGCGAACAGGCGGTCCTGGCCCTCGCGAGAGAGTGCGAGCGCGGTGCCCGAGACGACCGAGAGGTCGCCGGCGTCCACCATGTCGAGCAGGCCGTCCTGTATCACCTCGCCCACGTACTCGACGGGCGCGTCGAGGTCGCCCAGTTCGGCCATCATCGCGTTGCCGAGCGACCCGACGCCGAACTGCATCCGCAGGCGGCCCGGACAGGGGTCGCGGCCCACCTCGCCCGCGAGGAACGCGCGGAGGTTCGCCGCCACCGCCTCCACCTCGGGGGTCGGGTCGCGGAACTCGTAGGCGTCGTCTCGCCGGTCGGTCCGGACGACGGCCCGGAGTTTCGCGGGGTCGAACGGGATGCGTGGCGAGCCGATGCGCTCGCCAGGGTCGGTCAGCGGGACGGGTTCGCGCTGGGGTGGGTCGGCCGGCGTCCAGACGTCGTGGACGAGTGCGAGTTCGCGGGGGAGCGCCTCGTTCACCTCCACGACGAGCGCGTCGGCCGCCTCGACGAACGCTGGGGTCTGTCCGAGCGACCCGCTCGGGACGAGCCAGTCCGGGCCACAGGCGACGGCCTCGACGACGGCCACGTCGGGGGGGCCGTAGTGGCCGAAGCGGGCCTCGTCGGCGACGGCGGAGACGTGCCGGTCGCTGGTGGCGACGCGACCCTCGTTGGCGGCGGCGCGGGCTTCGGGCGTGCCGGCGTAGGGGTAGCGCCGTGCCACGGCGCCCGCCTCGACGAGCGCGGTGTCGATCTCGCTCCCGACGCTCCCGCCGGAGACGACGGTCAGGGCGAGGTCACGGTCGGCCTCGGCCAGCGCGAGCGGGACGGCCTTCGGGTAGCCGACGCTCCCGAAGCCGCTGACGAGCATCGTGGCGTCGTCGGGGACGTGTTCGGCCGCGCTCGCGGCGTCCGTGACGGGGAGGTCGCCGCGCAGGCGCGCCTCGGGGACCCAGCGGTCGGCGGTCATTCTGGCTGGGTGCCCACACCCTCGGGCCACCCCGGCGGGCGCGCGGCCGACGGCTGGGCGTGCTCGCGCTTGAGGACCATCGGGGTGCGCTCCAGCGAGAGCACCTTCGTCCCCTCCTGGTTGTACGCGCGGAGTTCGGTGGTGACGATGCCGACGTGGTCGCGGGAGTCGGACTCGCGCCTGTCGAGCACCTCGCTCTCGGCGAAGATGGTGTCGCCGTGGAAGACGGGGGCGTGGTGGCGGATGCGGTCGTAGCCGAGGTTCGCGGTGGCGTTCATCGACACGTCGACGACGCTCATCCCGACCGCGAGCGCGATGACGAACGTGCCGTCGACCAGGCGCTCGCCGAACTCCGTCTCGGCCGCGTACGCCTCGTTGAAGTGCATCGGGTTGAGGTTCATCGTCACGTTCGTGAACCAGACGTTGTCCGTCTCGGTGACGGTGCGTCCGAACGGGTGCTTGTAGACGTCCCCCACCCGGAAATCCTCGTAGAAGCGGCCCTGCCAGCCCTCGACGAGGCGAGTCTCGTGGTCGGGGTCCTCGCTGTCGCTCATACCCTCGGGTCGCGGGGCGTCGTGAAAACCGTTGGCCGCTCACGCGGTCGGCGTCGCGGTGACGGTGGCGTTCGCCCACGTCCGGGGCTCCTCACCGAACGACTCACCACACCCGTTCGTCGACGCCGGGTCGATGCCGGTGAACGCGGCCGAACAGCCGGCGAACTCGCCGTTCTCGACGTAGAGCACCTGCACGCCGTGGGCGTCCGGGAGGAGGCCGGCGGGCGACCCGCCGCTCGGGTCGAGCGCGACGCGGTAGCCCACGGCCGGGTGCTCACAGGTGGACTCGACGGGTCCCTCGTGGACCGACTCGACGTGGACGCGGAACCGGCTCAGGTCCGCGCCAGGCGGCGAGACGCGCTCGACCCGGACCGAGAGTGCCGCGTCGGTGTCGGCCACCCGGATCGAACCGTGTCGTTCGTACAGCGAGTCGGGGACGGTCGACCCGACCACCCCACAGCCGGTACCGGTCCGCTCGAACTCGGTCACGTCGAGTTCGGCGGGACCGGTGTGGTCGGAGAAGCCGGGCAGGGCGTTCACGGAGCCGGCGACGGCGAGCGTGAGAGCGGCCGTGACGAGGACGAGCACCACGGTTCGGCGGGAGGGCTGGAGGGCCATACTCCGGGCTGTGGCGCCGACTACAAAGAGTGGCCCGGCTCGGGCGGGTGTGGACACGGGGACTGCGACGACCCGACTCTCACACCCGCTCGTCGTACTGTACCGTCGCAGGTTCCGGAGAGAAGGGTTCGCTGCGCTGCCGCGGCGTCAGTCCGAGGCGGCGGTCCGCCCGCTGGTCCCGTTCGCGTCGGACGGGGCGTTCGTCTCCGGACGGTTGGACTGCCCGACGGTGTAGAGGCCGCCGGTGGTCAGGCGCAGTACGCCCTCGTCCTGCAGGACGCCACACCGCCGGCGGACGCGCGCCGGGTGGGCGTCGACGGCCGCAGCGAGGTCGGTCCACGTCGCCGGGCCGTCGTACCGCAGGCGGTCGAGTATCGCCTCGTCCAGTTGCCGTGGCATCACTACAGACGAGGGGCGCTGGACCCGTAGGTGGTGACCCACAGTACTGCCCCACGGGTCGGTCTCGAGGCGAGCGAGGCGCAGCCGGTGCGAGCGACGGCGTGTCGTCGAGTGAGCGTGTGCCGGCGACACGCTGAAACCCCCTCCCCGATTACGGCCCCCCGAACATGAGTGACTGCACCCACCCGCTCGACCCGGAGTTCGTCCACCCTGGCGACGTCGACATCATCGGCGTCGGCGCCGACGGCGAGGGCACGTTCTTCAAGCTCGCACTCCCCTGCCCCGAGTGTAGCGAGGCGCTCGAGGTCCACGCCCACGTCGACAGCGTCGAGGAGGGCGAGTTCGAGTTGCCGCTCGACGACGCGCGCTACGACTGAGCCGCTCGACAGCCAGTCGCTCGACGCGACGCTGCCGAGGCCGGTCGCCACGACGGCGTCGCGTTCAGTCGTCGTCGCCGACGGCCTCTGCTTCCTCCCCCGCGAGACCGGCGCCCGCGTCCGTGACCGTGGCCGCTCCGTCGACGACGTGGACGTCGCGCTGCGGGAACGGGATCTCGATCCCGGTCTCCATGAACGCGGCGTAGACCCCCTTGTTGAGCAGGTGCGTGGCCCGCCCGCGGAGGACGGGGTCGCGGATCCAGCAGAGCAACTCCACGTCCACGGACGAGTCACCGAACCCGCGGACCCGGACCCGCGGGGTGGGTCGCTCCTGGACGAGCGACTCGGCCTCGGCCACGCCGAGCAACGTCTCCTCGACGTGGTCGAGGTCCGACCCGTAGGCGACGCCGACGGGGATGCGGATACGACGCTCGCGGTCCGGCGCGGACTCGTTGACGACGGTGGCGGAGTTCAGCCGCGCGTTCGGGATGGTGACGAGGATGTCGTCGCGGGTACGGATGACCGTCGAGCGGATGGAGACGTCCTCGACACGCCCGCGCTCGCCCGACTCGAGGACGATGTAGTCGCCGACGCGGTAGGTGCCGTCGAAGTAGAGCGCGATGGAGCCGAAGAAGTTCGCGATGGTGTCACGCGCCGCGAGGCCGATGACGATGCCGAGGATACCCGCGGAGGCGAGCAGCGGCGTGATATCGATATTCCAGTACGTCAGGAGGAGGAAACTGGAGACCGAGATGACGAGGAACGACCAGACGTTCTGGAAGATGGGGACGACGGACTGGTCGACCACCTCCGTCGTCGTGAGTTCGTGTGAGACCTTCCGGCCGACGCGGACGAGTGTGAGCCCCCATATCACGGTCAGCACGGAGAGGATGGTCGCGGCGACCTGCAGGTCGAGCGCGCCGTTCAGGCCGATGGGTTCGCGCGCGAGGTAGGCACCGACGAGGACAACGGTAACGTAGCCTGCCGGGTGGATACCACGGAGGACGATGTCATCCACCTCGCCGTCGATACGGCGGGTGATACGGGTGATGACGCGGTCGCCGCCGACCTGGACGAGACGGGCGACGGCCAGCGAGAGGACGACGATGACGACGAGTGCCTGCCAGTCCGGCAGCGCCGCGAGCGTCCGCTCGAACTCGGCGAGGGCGGCGGACGGGTCGGCGGGGAGGGACTGACCGGTGAACATCGAACCACGTTGGCTGTCGGTGGTCAAAAGACTGTCTGCCGGACGTGCGTGCCGCTGGCAGGGCGCTCGCGGCGGATTTCCGGGAGAGGGAGGCCACGTGAGGGGAACCGCGTCACTTGAACCAGACCGTCGCCCCGACCACGTCCGCGGGGGCGTCGACCTCGCGGTCGAGTCGGCCGGTGAACAGGTCGAAGATGGCGTCGGTGACGGTGACGACCACTGGGTCGCCGTCCGTGGGCGCGACGGTCACCTCGACGCCGGCCTCGCCGCGGGTCACCGCGCGGACGACGGCCTCGGTCCAGTCGTCCACGTCGGTGGTCGGGGGGCGGGCTCGGATGCGGTCGTGCACAGCCGTGGTTGGGACCGACCCGGCGAGAGTGTTCCGGCCGGGCGAGACCGCGTGCCGTGAGCGCGCTCTGATTCCGCCTTCTCGAACGGTAAGGGTGCTGTTAACCTCCTTAGAACCGGAGTTTTCCGCCTTCTAACTAAGACTGTCTGTAGCGGATGACAGGCCGTTAGAGATGAGCCCAGATACTAGCAACCGAGGATCGGCGCGGCAGGTCGCGCTCGTGGTACTGTTCGCCGTCGTGGTGACCGTGGCGGGTGTCGCACCCGCCGTCGCGGGGTCACCCAGCGCGGGAAGCGTCTATCAGATCTCCGGGATGGACGTGCCGTCGTCGGTCACGACCAACGAGTCGTTCAGAGTCTCGGCGCAACTGAGCAACGACGGGGCCATCGACATGCAGGTCGTCGCGTTCCGCATCGACACGAACGGCGACGGCGAGTTCACCCCGAACGAGTCGCTCGGCGCCGAGGCGTTCGTCCTCCACGAGGGGGCCTCCCGGAACGTCACGTTCGACGTATCAGCCGCCGACATCGAGCCGGGCGAGTACGAGTACATGCTCTGGACCGAGTCCAGTAGCATGACCGGTAACATCACGGTCGAGTCGCCCGTCGCGCCCGCCACCTTCCGATTGGTTGGAGCGAGTGGACCAGACCAGATTACCATTGGGGAATCGTTTACTGTGAATGCGCGACTCGCGAACCTCGGTGATCTGAAGGGGACAGAAAACGTGAGTCTCTATTTGGATACCGACGGTGATGGGCTACTGAGTGATGAGGTGGCCTTGACCAGCACGAGTTACGACCTCAACGGGTCGAGTGAGATGACAGTCGGGCTGAACGCCAGTACGCCCGAGGTGAGCCCTGGAACGTACGCAATTGGAGTGACTACGGGTGCCGAAGTCGTAGCAGGCGAGGTAAACATCACGCAGGCACCAGCACCTTTCGAGGTGAGGAGTCTCCGGACCGGTCGGGCGATGGTCGATGGGACCCTGGGCGTCTCGACGATTATCAAGAACGCCGATGATGAAGAGCGGACGGGGATTATCGAAGTGCGGCTCGATTCGAACGGCGACGGCCGGTACACACCAGAGGAGACAGTGCGGACCCGAGAGGTGACACTCGGTGCAGGAGCATCGCAGCTCCACAACTTCGCAGTTGATCTTCCAAGAGGTTACGACCCTGGAACGTACGAGTTCGCATTGGTTACTCCTGCCACAGTGCGGACCGCGACGTTCGAGGTGTTCCGCCCGAGCAGTGGTTCGGACGATGATGAGTCCCCAGAGAGGACGGAAGAACCTCCTGAGACGACTAGAGAGGACGTTGCGCAGGCGCTCTACGGTGAGAGCTACGAGGCGCTCGACGATGGGCAGAAACTCGCCGTCGAGGACGTGTTTGTCCGTCTCCCAGCCGAGGTGCCACTCTCGGAGATTCAGACCCGTCAGCAGCTCTCGCAGGAGTTGTATGGCGAGGACTTCCTCGTCGACGATGAGTTCGATAACGATGGTTCAGAGTATGCATTGACGCCAGAGCAGGCAACGACTGTGCAGAACACATACGACAAGCAGTTCGGTCCACTACCTGAGAGCCCGGATTATTCGCTCGAAGAGGTCGCCGTCGGGCTTTACGGGACGAGTCTCGAGAACCTGAAGGCATATGACCTCTATCAGGTCTACGCGGTGTACAACCGACAGCCGTACACCGAAGGCTACCGGTTCGACCAGTACAGCCTCGGTGATGAGTCAGATACGAAGGTGATTCGGACGCAGCGGCGGATTGCCAATATCAACTACGAGCCTAGTATATACGTCCGAGAATGGCAGACACTCGACTCGGAGTCTGGGCTCTCACTCGAGCGTCTCCTCGAGGTCTACGACGCGTGGCAAGACCAGTTCGAAGAGAACTGATAAAAGGGTAGATATCTGGGTCAGTGACCCACGACTGACGTCGTGGGCTTGTCAGTGGACTCCCCTTCTGCCGTCGCTTTGACGGAGGCGGTGTACTCGCCGTTCAGATTCAGCGTCCCTGACGTCAGCGCACACTGACAGGGTGCGCCTCCACCCGAAGACGTCTGCCCCGAGTGGAGTCGCTTGAGCAGTTTCCGAGCAATATTCTTGCTCGCATTATAATCCGCGTTCAGTTCGTATTCGCACTTCTGACACTTGAACTGGTGTTTCGACCGCCGATTGTTCTCGTGGGTAAACCCACACGACGAACACCGCTGAGACGTGTACGCGGGACTCACCTGCTCGACCTCGATGCCGTACATCTCGGCCTTGTATTCGACGTACTGGTAGAGGCGTCGGAACGCCCATGCGTGGAATCGCTTCGCACCAGCCATTCGGTCACGAATCCCGGTCAGATTCTCGAACGCGATATGCGTACACTCGTAGTCGCGAGCTTCGTCGAGAATCTGGTTCGAGGCGCGGTGGAGTTCGTCTTGCATCCAGCGGTGTTCGCGGTCGTTCATCGACTGCATCGACAGGTGTGCCGACCGCGTTCCCGCCTGTTGCATCGACCCACGAGTCTTCTCAAACTCTCGGCGTCGATGATTCATCTCGTCAGCGTTCCCAACGAACGCGCCCGTCGACGTCACGGCGAGTGAGCCATCCACGTTCAGGTCAACGCCAAGGACTGTTCTGTGCTTGGCGTCTTCAGAAGGAGTCGTGGACTGCTCGCCCGTGGTTCGGCGCATTCGAGCGTGGAGGTAGAACGACTCTGTGGAGCGGTCGTACTGTAACGTGGACATACGGAACTCGTAGTCCTCGTTCAGTAGGTACGCACCAATCGGCGTTCCTTCAGGTTTGTCGGGAAGCACGTAGTCACACTCGACGCGACCGTTCACGGTCGAGAGCGAAACGTGGTCGCGGTGGAACGTCGCACTTCGCTTGTCGTAGACGACGCTCCACGCATCGAAGTGCGGTTGACTGGTGTTCTCGCCGTTCTTGAGTCGGGCGACACCGCTTTTTGTGGCCTCGATAGCACGCCGAATCCCTTTCTGGACGAGATTCGCGGTCAACTCCGTTTCCCCGCGAAGTCGCTCGTAGAGGGCGTTCTCGGCTTGCTGTTTCGAGGTCACGCAGTAGTCGTTCGGGTGTCGCCACGCCCACTCCGAAGTGGTGTTCGCACAGTGGAGGAACTGGGTTTTGGTCTGATGGAGGTCGTCGCACCGCCCTGTGGGTACGTCGAGTTTGATCTTGACGGTGCGAATCACGTCCATCGTTAGTTCACATATCGAAGTACTTCTTTATCATAATTCGGGTTAGCGTGGGGGAGTCGGACTACTATCGCTCGTGGGTTGGTTCGAGCCTTGTCGGATTCCTCCCACGGCTCAAGCCGTGGGCTTCCTCCTTGCATCTATGTGAATCAACGCACATCCAACTCGAAACCACAAACCATTCTTTCGCTCGTGGCGCGTCGACTGCATGGACAGCGACGCCCTCAGACTCGCGTTCGTCGTCGGCCTCCTACAGGGCGTCTTCGAGTGGCTCCCCATCTCCAGCGAGGGGAACGTCTCGCTCTACCTCACCGTCGTCGAGGGGCTCCCGGCCGAGGCGGCCGTCCGCTACTCCCTCTTTCTCCACGCCGGCACCGCCGTCGCCGCCGTCGCGTACTACCGCGGCGACGTGGCCGACCTGCTCCGGGGGCTCCCCGAGTGGCGACCGCGCGGGGCGTTCGAGGCGGGTCGGCGGGCTGACACCACCTTCCTTGCCGCCGCCACCCTCGTCTCCGGCGTCGTCGGCATCACCGCGTTCCTCGCGCTCGAGGCGCTCGTCTCGGAGGTCTCCGGTGGCGTGTTCGTCGCGCTCGTGGGCGTCCTCCTCGTCCTCACCGGTGTCGTCCAGCGCGTCGCCGAGGGGGCGCTCGGGAACCGTGCGACGCCGACGGCGCTCGATGCCGTCCTCGTGGGTGGGTTGCAGGGACTCGCCATCCTCCCGGGGGTCTCGCGCTCGGGGACGACGGTGTCGGCACTCCTCTTGCGCGGCTACGAGGCCCCCGTGGCGTTCCGGCTCTCGTTCCTGCTCTCGATCCCGGCGGCGCTCGGTGCGGGCGTGCTCGCGCTGCTCGACACGGGGTTCCCTGACATCGGGGTCGCGGCGGCGGTACTGGCGCTGGCGACGAGCGCCGTCGTCGGCTACGCCACCATCGACGGCCTCCTGCGGGTGGTCAGCCGGGTGGCGTTCTGGGCCGTCTGCGTGGGCCTCGGGACGCTCGCGGTGGTCGGCGGGCTACTCGTCCTCGTCTGAGTGGTCTCGCGGGTCGAAACAGACCAGTTCGACCGCGTTGCCGTCCGGGTCGTCGAGATACGCCGAGCGCCACTCGACCCAGTCGTGATGACATCCTCCTCGCCGTGAACGGCGAGGGTTCCTCACGCTGGGGGTATCGCTTACCGGCCCACGGAGGCAACTTGCGGGTTCGTATGCTCCTCGTTGGGACGGAAAGAGCGTGATGACTCTGACCAGTGATGGTCGTCCCACTTGAGGCATACAGGCCGTGCCATCGGCCGTGGTGCCGTCGTTTGCCGTTGACAAGACACTACGTGTCTCGTTCGCCAATCAGAACCCGAAGAGTTCTGATGACGTCGAAGGAACGTCTCCGATGCGGTGAGGTCTGCGTGTCCCTCGAATCCACACGGACATGTCAGCGTATCCCTGTGGCGCGTCGTCTCCGCTGTCGAACCACAGTTCGGACACTCCTGACTCGTCCACGCCTCCGAGCGGACCTCGACCGACATACCGAACTCCTCGGCGGTACACACCAGCCTTGCGACGAACGCCCGAAACGCCCAGAAATTGTGCGTCTTGGCGTTCGTCTCCACCGACCAGTGGGTCGAGAGGACGTCCGTCAACGCCCCGACGTACACTGTCGAGACGCCCTCTTCGTAGAGACGTTCGATGAGATCGCGGACGAGCGCGTCTTGCGCGTGGTCGCGCCGCTTCGTCCGCCGGTCGTACAGGTGTTGGATACGGTGACTGCTGTATCGGCCGTCTTCCAACAGCGACTGGAGGCGGGCGACCTCTCGCGTCGTCTCGCGGAACCGCTCGAACAGGTCGCGTCCTTCGTACAGGTATTGCTCACCGGTTGTGGTCGTACAGGCGACGAGCGTGTTCGCACCGATGTCCAGCGCGGCTTCTTCCGAAGCCAGTGGGTGTGCCAGTCGAGAATCGTCGATGGTGACTGGCTGAAAGGCCCTGAACGTCTGTGCGTGTTCGTCGTAGTACAGTTCCAACCGGCCCTGCTTGTCGTACTCCTTCCAATTGGGGTCGCCCCGGACTTCGAGTCGGAGGCGTTCCCGTCGGCCGAGTCCGTACTCGGCTTTCAGGTCCTGACCGACGAGGATGTCGAGGCGGGAGTATTCGCCCCACTCGACGGAGTACGACGTGTTGCGGATGTACGTGCGGAGGTCGCGTCCTTCGCGTTCGTTGCCCTAGTCTCCGGGCTTGCCGTTGGCTTCGCTCTTCTCCTTGAGCGCGAAGAACGACCGCCACGCTTCGCGGCTCTTGCGCTCGATCTGCTGAACCGTCGACGCTCCGAGGACGCCACCGTAGCGACCGCGATACTCGCTGATGTCCCACACGTCGCTGTCGGAATCGGCGTAGTTCTCACGGCGCTCGTAGGTGATTTCGTTCCAGAGGGCGGCAGAAGCGTCCAACAGCCGGCGAAGCAACTCCTCGTCCTCCGCGGACTGCGGAACCACCTGGAACGCGTTGGTCCGCTTCATCGAGCCGACAGAGGGCGCAGCGGTATCTATATAACGGCCATCCGGGGTGAAAGTGAACACGGGGAGATACCCCAGAGTGAGCGGCGTCGGCGGTTGTTCCGCAGTTGTCGGATTCACGCCCGTCCTCAGAACGCTCTGCGTTCTGATGTGCGAACGAGACGCTTTGCGTCTCGTTATCGCCGTGAACGGCGGGACTCTCTCCTCGATTCAGGTAGGCCGCCAGGCGCCAAAGCGCTACGCCCTGCGCGAAGGGGAACATACAGGCACGGCGGGGGCGAAGTCGGGACAATGCAGGACCAGTACAAGGAGCTCATGTTCCGCTCGTTCAAGGACGCGATGGACGTCGTCGCGGACTACAACGAGTGGGCCGAGGACGCGTTCGAGACGCAGGTGCCAGTGCCCCCGCAGGCCGTGCCGCAGGTGGCGATGGCGCTCTACCGCTCGCGGGTGATGGCCCACGCCGGCGGCGACGGCTTCTCGGTCCCCGAGTTCGACGGCCGGATGTACGAGTGAGTTCGGTGACTGCCGACCCGTTGCCGATTCGGCTACTCCTTGCAGGCGTGAACCGTCCCGATTAATCAGTCGAACACTATTCCGGGGCCCCTCGATGGTCGCCCATCGTGTCACCCTCCAGACCGGATCGCCGTACTGACTTGCTCGTCCAGGGGTTCGTGGTCCTCGCCGCCGGCCTCACCATCCTACTTCTCGTCGGCATCGGGATACCGGGCCTCGGTGACGCGGGGCTCGGTGGGGGACCTGACGACGGTGGCGATAGCGACCTCGCCGGCGGGCAGGGCGTCACGCCCGCCGGGAGCGCGGACGAAGGGAGCGAGAGCGGCGCCGTCACCGCCACGCCCGAGGCAGGCGCCACGGAGCGAGCCCCGACTGAGCGGCCGGAGACGCCGGCTGGACAGGTGGTGACGCCAACCGCCGGCGCGTCGCCGACGGCGACGAGCGGCCCACTGGTCGAACTCGAGCCCGACCCGAACGAGACAGCCACGCCGGGACCAACGGGGACACCGGAGCAGGTGACTGGGACACCGACGACCAGCGAGCCGACGGTGACGGCGACGCCCACGGCGACGGCGTCCGACGAGGAGCCTGAGGACGGCGACGAGCGGGACGACCGGAACAACGACGATAGCGACGACACCAGCGACACCGACGACACCAGCGACACTGACGACACCGACGATACCAGCGACACTGACGACACCGACGATACCAGCGACACTGACGACACCGACGATACCAGCGACACTGACGACACCGACGATACCAGCGACACTGACGACACTGACGACAGCGACACCAGCGACGACACCAGCACCGTAGACGTCTTCGAGTTCACCGACGCCGGCCCCATCGACCCGCGAGTCCGGCCGGGAGAGACGCTCAGGGTAGGCTACGAGGTCCACAACTTCGGGAACGAGACGACGACACAGCTCGTGGAGGCGGGGGTCGATACCGACGAAGACGGGACGCTCGAGGCCGACGAGGTCGTCCACACCGAGGAGGTGACCCTCGAGTCGGGCGCCGGGCGTGGAGTAGGGTTCGACCTCACCGTGCCCGAGTCGCTCGAGACCGGGCGCGAGGAGTGGGTGGCGGTCACGGGGACGCGACAGACGAGCGCGTCCCTCTACGTCTCGACGCCCGGCGACGAGTTCCTGATACGGGACGTCACCCCGGCCGATCCGATCGTCGCCGCCGGAGGGGCGTTCGCCCTCGAGTACGATCTCGAGGCCATCGGACCGAACGAGTCCACGCAGTCCGTCGAGGTCGTCGTCGACACCGACCGCGACGGTACGTTCGAGGCGAGCGAGGTCGTCGACAGTCGGGAGGTGACAGTCTCGCCGACCGGGAGTTCCGAGGCGGTGCTGACCGACATCACGGTGCCCGAGTCGCTCGAAGCCGGTGAGTACCGGTGGGTCGTCCGGACCGGGAGTCAGACGGCGGGGAACGCGCTCACGGTCGAGGCGACGGCAGGGGCGACCAACGCGTTCGAGTTCGCCGCGGCGAGCGCGAACAGCGACACGACCTACCAGTCACGCAGCATCGGGCTGGGGTACACGGTGGTCAACAACGGGAGCGCCCAAGGTGCGTCGGCGTCCCAGACGGTCGAGACGTGGGTCGACACCGACCGTGACGGGAAGTTCGAGGACGACGAGCGCGTCGACAGACGTCTCGTGAGTCTCGCGGCCGGCGAGCGCACGGACGAGGTCGCGGGGTTCGTGCCCCGGTCGATCGAGCCCGGCGTCTACGACTGGCAGGTGCGGACGGGGACGGTGACCGCCGGCGGCTCGTTCGAGGTGCTGGCGGACGTCGACTTCACCGAGACTGGGCCCATCGACCCGGCCGTCGAGCCGGGCGACTCGCTGACCATGGGGTACTCGCTCGTGAACAATCTGGACCCCGTGGGCGACCTGTCGGAGGAGGTGACCCGTGAGGTGGCGCTGGCCGTCGACTTCGGTGACGGCTTCGAGACCGTCGACTCGCGCGAGGTGACCGTCGCGTCCGGCCAAGAGGCGCCCGTCAGCGTCACGTTCGACGTGCCTGAGTCGACCGACCCCGGCCAGTACGAGTGGCGGGTGACGACCGGCTACGTCGAGGGCGGCAACTCGTTCACGGTCGAGGCGGCCGAGACGGACGTGTTCGACTTCACCCAGGCCGGGCCGATAGACCCGAGCGTCGAGCCGGGAGACTCGCTGACCGTGGGCTACTCGGTCGTGAACGTCGGCAACGAGACGGCGACACAGGAGGTGGTCCTCGAAGTCGACTTCGGCGACGGCTCCGAGGTGGTCGACTCCCGTGAGCTGACCATCGAGTCGAGACTCGAAGAGCCGGTCAGCGTCACGTTCGACGTGCCCGAGTCGACCGACCCCGGCCAGTACGACTGGCAGGTGACGTCCGGCAGCGCCGACGCCGGCAACTCCTTCACGGTGGAGTCGACGGCGACGCCGACGCCGACGCCGACCACGACACCGGCACCGACCGCCACTGCCACAGCGACACCGACGGCGACGCCCACCAACACGGCGACGCCGACCGGAACGCCGACGCCGATGCCCACCGAGACGGCGACGCCGACAGCCACTGCCACAGCGACACCGACGCCGACAGCCACTGCCACAGCGACACCGACCGGAACATCGACTGTGACGCCCTCGCCGACCGCGACGCCCTCGTCGACGCCTACTGAGACCGAGACTGAGACCGACACCGAGACCGAGACCGACACACCGACCCCAACCGAGACCAGCACGGACGACGGCACCGGGACGCCGACCGCGGCGGTCGCGCTGCTCGCGGGGGTGCCGTCGGTCTGGCTGTGGCGCCGCCGAGGTCGCCCACCCGGCTGAGTCCACCAGCCTCTGCTCGAGTGGGACGTTGTCCGGTCCCGCGTCGAGGCCGGTCACCTGCCGGGGGGCCGTCGGGTAGCACGAGACGTTCCGCGAGTCGATGGTCGAGGCAGAAACTGAACGGCGAGGCGACGAGACGACGATTCGACGCGAGAAATCGAGGCGAGCGAGCGTGCGGTGCAGCGTATCCGAGGTGTCGTGACAGGGGCGATACGAGGCTCTCCCAAACCCCGGTAGGTGGGCGGCTTCTGGCGGCTCCACCTCCGTTCTGTCTGTCGTTGGCACAGAACCTCAAGATTCGGTTAGCGTCCGACAACCGAGAGCAAAAGCCGACGGGTCCGCTGGAGGTAGATATGGAGAACATCCCACCGGGGGAAGAATTACGTTTACTCAGATTGTGGGTACCCCTATGATTCCCGACTGCGGCGTGGTCCTCGCGGCGGGTGAGGGGACCCGTCTCCGCCCGTTGACGCACAACCGGCCCAAGCCGATGCTGCCGGCGGCGAACCGCCCCATCCTCGAGTACGTCCTCGAGACGCTCGTGGACGCCGGGGTGAGCGAACTCGTCCTCGTAGTCGGCTACAAGCGCGACCGGGTTCAAGAGCACTTCGGCCCGACGTTCCGGGACGTCCCGATCCGGTACGTCGTCCAGGAGAAACAGCTCGGGTCGGGCCACGCGCTGTTGCAGGCCCGTGAGGCCGTCGACGAGCCGATGCTGGTCGTCAACGGCGACCGCGTCATCGAACCCGAGATGGTCCGTGCGGTCGCCGAGCGCTACGAGGCGACCGGGCGGGCGACGATGGCGGTGCTCGAACATCCGGAGGCCCACACCTACGGCGCGGTCCGGCTGGACGGCGAGCGGGTTGTCGAGCTCGTCGAGAAGCCGACGGCAGGACAGTACCGCCTCATCAACGCCGGAGTCTACGCGTTCGGCCCGACGATGTTCGAGACGGTCGACGAGACCCCCCGTGAGGAGGGTGAGCTCGGGCTGACCGAGGCGCTGGTGCGCCGCATCGAGGAGGGCATCCCCGTCGAGGGGGTCCTCGTCGACGGGCTCTGGGCCGACGCCACGTTCCCGTGGGACCTGCTCGACCTCTCGCGAGAGGTCCTCCGCGAGGGCCGCGTGAGCGAGGACGAGCGCCACCCCTCGGTCTACGTCTCGAAGCGCGCGCGGGTCCACGAGTCGGCCACCCTGCAGGGGCCGGTCGTGATCGGCCCCGACTGCGAGGTCGGGCCGGGGACCGTCGTCGGGCCGAACGTCGCGCTCGGGCGCAACGTGACGCTGGGTGCGAACTCGACGGTCGTGGGGAGCGTCCTCGACGCCGACACGCGCGTGGGGGCCGGCTCGACGCTGGTCGAGACCGTCACCGGACAGGACGTCCACCTCGGGGCCGGGACCGTCGTCGCCGGTGGGCCCGCGGACGTGGTGCTCGACGAGCGCGTCTTCCCGGGGCAGGATCTCGGCGCCGTGTTCGCCGACCGCGTCCGGGCCGCCGGCGGGGTCACGGCTGACCCGGGTGCGCTGGTCGGCACCGGCGCCACCATCGGGACGGGCGTGGTCGTGCGTGGTCGGATTCCCGCGGACGCGGAGGTGGTCCGCTGATGTGTGGGATCATCGGCTGCGTCGGGATGGGCGCCGAGACGCTCGACACGCTCGTCCACGGCCTCTCGAAACTGGAGTACCGTGGCTACGACTCGGCAGGCGTCGCACTCGCCAGCCCAGCCGACCCCACCGTCGAGATCGTGAAGAAGGCGGGTGAACTCGACAACCTCCGGACGGCGCTCGCCGACGGCGGCACCCCGGCCGGCACGGTCGGCATCGGCCATACCCGGTGGTCGACGCACGGCCCGCCGACCGACGGCAACGCCCACCCCCACACCGACGCCGAGGGGCGCGTCGCCGTCGTCCACAACGGCATCATCGAGAACTACCAGGCCCTGCGCGACGAGCTCACCGACGAGGGCGTCGAGTTCCGGAGCGACACCGACACGGAGGTCGTCCCGCACCTCGTCTCGCGGAATCTCGAGGCGGGGATGGACGCCGAGAGCGCGTTCCGCGACGCCGTCTCACGACTTGACGGGAGCTACGCGCTCGCGTGCGTCGTCGCCGGCGTCGAAGCCGTCTTCGTCGCCCGCGAGGACTCCCCGCTCGTCCTCGGCGTCGGGGAAGACCGGACCTTCCTCGGGAGCGACGTCCCCGCGTTCCGCGAGTTCACCGACCAGGTGGTCTACCTCGAGGACGGCGAGTTCGCCCGCATCGACGGCGACGGGTTCGTCGTCAGCACGGCCGACGGCACGGTCGTCGAGAAGCAGGTCCACACCGTCGAGTGGGACCCCGAGGAGACCGGCAAATCCGGGTACGACCACTTCATGCTCAAGGAGATCCACGAGCAGCCCCGCTCGCTCCGCCAGTGTCTGCAGGGCCGGGTCGACGAACTCGCCGGGCAGGTCACGCTGGAGGAGTTGCCGTCGCTCTCGCCCACCCGCGTCCACCTCGTCGCGGCGGGCACGTCGTACCACGCGGCGCTGTACGGCGCACACCTGTTGCAGGAGCGTGGCATCCCCGCCCAGCCGTTCTACGCCCACGAGTACGCGAGCTTCACGCCGCCGGGCGACGACGCGCTCGTCGTCGGGGTGTCACAGTCGGGCGAGACGGCCGACACGCTCGCGGCGATGCGCGAGGCCCACCGCCGGGGGGCCGACACGCTCGCGGTGACCAACACCGTCGGCTCGACGCTGGCGCGCGAGTCCGACCACGTGCTGTACATCCGCTCGGGTCCGGAGATCGGCGTCGCGGCGACGAAGACGTTCGCCTCGCAGTTGACCGCGCTCAACCTGCTGACCCTCTCCATCGCGGCGGGCCGCGAGGCGCGTGACGTCATCGCGTCGCTGCGTGACCTGCCCGGCGACGTGCAGGCGGTGCTCGACGACTCGAAGGCCGAGCAAGTGGCGTCGGCGTTCGCCGACAGCGACTCGTACTTCTTCATCGGCCGGGGGCTGCACTTCCCGGTCGCGCTGGAGGGGGCGCTGAAACTGAAGGAGATCAGCTACGAGCACGCCGAGGGGTTCGCCGCGGGCGAGCTGAAACACGGGCCGCTGGCGCTCGTCACGGAGAACACGCCCGTCTTCGCCCTCGTCACGGGCGACGGCGAGGCGGCTCGCAAGACCATCGGGAACGTCAAGGAGGTCGAAGCGCGCGGCGCGCCCGTCGTGGCCATCACCGACGGGCTGAGCGACGTCGGACGCTACGCCGACTACGTGCTGCCCATCCCCGAGAGCCACCCGCGCGTGGCGCCCATCCTCGCGAACGTCCAGCTCCAGCTCGTGGCGTACCACGTCGCGAACCAGCTGGGCCGGCCCATCGACAAGCCGCGGAACCTCGCGAAGAGCGTAACGGTGGAGTAGTCCCGCGGGGGACACGTCCCGGCCACCGACCGGACACGGTCCTCGACGGCGTATTCGGGGCGACGAACACAGGTCGCTGGACGACCGGACCCGCGTCGCTACTGCGCGTGGGTCTCGAGCGAGTGGAGGATGATGCCGGTGAACGCCGCGAGGATGCCTGCGAGCGCGAAGAACACCGAGACGACGGCCAGTCCGAGCGGGAACGACCCCGAGTTGAGGTAGTTCGAGAACGTGGCGTAGCCGAAGCCCAGTCCGACGAGTGTGCTGAGGACTCCCGGGATACCCAGCAGCATCACCGGGTGTTCGCGCTCGACCGTCCGGAGGATGTTCGAGACGATGTGGAGTCCGTGGGAGACCGGATTCTGCGTGTTCGCGTCCGCCACGTCGTAGTTGATGGTCGTCCCCACCTCCTCGATCCGGTACCCGTGCCGGTGGGCGTGGTAGAGGATGTCGGTGCTGGCACCCATCTCGTTCCCGATACTGTCGTCCTCGGCCAGGGAGACGATCGACCGTCGATTGTAGACGCGGAACCCGCTCTGTGTGTCCTTGATGCGCGACCCCTTCCGTACCACGCCGAGACTCAGGTTCGTGAGGACGTTCACTAGTCGGAGACCGACCCGACGGTAGCGTGGCAGTTGGGTCTCCGACCCCGGCCCGAACCGGCTTCCGATGACGATGTCGGCCTCGGTCGACTCCTGTTGGTCCACGAACTGGGGGATGTCCCCCGGGTCGTGTTGGCCGTCACCGTCCAAGACAACGAGATGCTCGGCTCCAGCCCGCTCGGCCTCGGCGAACGCCGTCTTCAGTGCGCCACCGTACCCCCGGTTCCGGTCGTGTTCGATGACCGTCGCACCCGCTGCCCGAGCGGTCTCTACGGTTCCATCGTCACTCCCGTCGTCGACGACGACGATCTCGTCCGCGTGCTCGCGCGCCTCGGTGACGACGTCGGCGATGGTCGCCCCCTCGTTGTACGCTGGGATGGCAACCAGCACGTCCGGGGTGCCCGTACTCCGGGGGTGGAACACGGGGTCGACGACGTACGCTCCGCTCTCGCTCACCGCGGCCTCACTCTCCTCGAGGTCGATGCTCAGGGAGAGGTCGTCGTACCGTAGCAGGCCGGGATACCCCGCTTCCCTGGCGGCGGTGCCGAGTTCGCCCCAGATATCCGTCTTCGGTCGAGCGGACGGCTCCACCGTGAGGACGGGAACGTCGAGGAGTCGCGCGAATTCGGCCCCTTCGACGTCCGGGGCCGTGGCCGCGATGATAAGCCCGTACCCCTGGTCGAGTGTCCGGAGTATCGCCCCCGCGACGAGGTTCCCGTTCTGACTGTCGGCGACGATACCGACTGCCGGTCGCTGTTTCGGCTGGTCTCCTGGTGCGACCTCCTCCTCATGTATCGTGCGAATTCCACTCATGGAGCCAGATGGGCATAAATTTCAACTTCCAGATATGTTGCTCACGACCAACTACCGGCCCAGAGTGTATTTCGAATGATAATAAATCCTGTTTCAGTAGCGAGGAGAGACAACATCGTGTGACTGTCATCGAGCGTGAACTTCTATGGCTCACCCTCCACTGCGCTACAGCGCTGGCGGTGGGTCCGATTCCGGCGGGACAGAACCAGTAGTAGTCCAGATTCCGGTGACGACGAGGGGTATCCTACCGGTGGCCCTTGACCGGCAGCGGCTCGTACGGCTCCTCGAGGTACTCCATATCGGCTCGCGAGAGGTCGACCTCGACCGCCTCGACGGCCTCCTCGACGTGCTCGACGCTCGTGACGCCGACGATGGGGGCGTCGACCCAGTCCTTGTGGAGCTGCCACGCGAGGGCGATCTGCGCCATCGAGACGCCGTGGTCCTCGGCGAGCTCGCCCACGCGTTCGTTGATCTCGATACCGCCGCCGGCGTCGTAGGGTCGGCGGTGGAGGATGGTATCAGAGCGCCCGCGCTTGGTGGCGCGGAGTTCGTCGTGCGACCGGGCGAGGAAGCCCTTCGCGAGCGGCGACCACGGGATGACGCCGAGGCTCTCCTCCCGACACAGGGGGAGCATCTCGCGTTCCTCCTCACGGTAGGCCAGCGAGTAGTGGTTCTGCATCGTGGCGAAGCGCTTGAGCCCGTGGCGGTCGCTGGCGTTGAGCGCCTTCAGCAGTTGGTAGGCCCACATCGAACTCGCGCCGATGGCGTGGACGTCGCCGCGGTGGACCGCGTCGTCGAGCGCGTCGAGCGTCTCCTCGATTGCGGTGTCGTAGTCCCAGCGGTGGATCTGGTAGAGGTCGATGGTGTCCATGCCGAGGCGGTCGAGGCTCCGCGAGAGCTCCTGCTCGATGGCGCGGCGCGAGAGGCCGCCGCTGCTCGGGTTCGACTCGTCCATCTCCATGTACACCTTGGTCGCGACGACCGGCCACGAGCGGTCGTACTCCGCGAGCGTGTCGCCGAGGATGCGTTCGGAGTCGCCGTAGTTGTAGATGTTCGCGGTGTCGAAGAAGTTGATCCCGAGGTCGATGGCCCGCTCGATTATCTCGTGGCTCTCGGCCTCGTCCAGCCCCCAGCCGTAGCGGCTGTTGCCGAAGCTCATGCAGCCGAGACAGATGCGGCTCACCCGCATCCCGGTCTCGCCGAGCGTCGTGTACTCCATTCGCCCGGGACGACGGGGGGCGAGGGCATAACTGTGGGCAGGACTCGGCGCGCTCGACCCGGAGCGTTCCCCGTCGAGCACCGCCGAGCGCCGCGGGGATTCAAGAGCCTCTCGGCCCATCCCCACGCCATGACGCTACTGGCACCGTACGACGGGTCGCCGCTCGCGCGGGCGGCGGTCCGCCGGGCGGCCGAGTTCGGCACGTTCCGCGAGGAAGGGGTGGTCGTCCTCACCGTCGTCCCCGAGGATGCCGCGTTCGCCGAGGACCGCGGCTGGGTCGACGAGGAAGCAGCGTACGACCCCGAGACGGTCGAGGAGCGACTCGAGGCGGAGGTAGCCGACCTCGCTCCGGACGCGACGTTCCGGGCCGAGCGGCCCGACCCGTCCGAGTCGCTCTCCTCGTCGACGCCCGACGACATCCTGCGGACCATCCGCGAGGTGGCCCGAGAACTCGAGGCGTCGGTGCTGTTCGTCGGGAGCGACAACGCCGACCGGCTGGCGGTCCCCACCGAGTCCATCGGCAGCCACCTCACCGACGACCCGGAGTACGACGTCTACATCGCCCGGACCGCCGAGTGAGCGACGAGACAGGGACGAGACGCAGCCGCCCGGCGGACACACTCTCTTGTGGACCTGTCCCTCGACACGGCGGAGTTTATATCTGGGACTGTCCTACACCGCTCGATGTCACGGTCCCCCCTCCTCCGCGCCGTCCTCCTCGTCGCCGTGCTGGGTGCACAGTTCGGCCTCCTCCTCTGGGGCGGGACCCTCGTCGGGAGCCTCGACGACCCCTACCCCAACGAGTACGCCATCGCGCTCGACTACGACCGACACGTCGGCCGCGAGGTGACGGTGACCGCGGAGGTGGTCTCGACCGACCCGCTCGTCGTCTACGAGGCGTTCCAGTACAAGGACGTGCGCCTGACCGTCGACGGGGCCGACGTGGACGCGAGCGTGGGCGACCGGCTGGTCGTCTTCGGTGTGCTCCAGCCAGACGGCCGTCTGGAGGCGGTACGGGCCTACACGGTCCCCGACTCCGGACTGCGCTACGCCTACACCGTCTCCGCGCTGGCGGGGCTGTGGGTGCTCGCCCGCCTCGTCCGGGGCTGGCGAATCGACACCGACGGCTGGGGGCTGGCCCCGCGCGAGGAGCGCGAGGGAGGTGCGCGCGATGCCTGACCTGCTCGCACACGCGCTCGCCGCGTACGCGCTCGGCACCGCCCTGTCGTGGCGTTATGACTGGCTCACGCCCGCGTACGTGACGGTGGCGATGGCGGGGGCGTTCGTCCCCGACCTGGCGAAGATCCGGCTGGCGGTCCACCAGTCCGTGATCGTCGAGGCCATCGGTCGACCGTTCAGCTGGGACCCGCTGCACTACCTCGGTGGTGTCGTCCTCTCGGTGCTCGTCGGGGTGCTCGTCGTCGCGCCCGGTGGCCGGCAGCGGGTGCGGGTGCTCGCGCTGCTCTCGCTCGGGGCGGCGACCCACCTGTTCCTCGACGCGCTGTTGCGCACGCCCAGTGGCCGAGCGTTCCCCGTGTTCTGGCCGCTGACGACGTGGCGCCCGCCGACGCCCGGGCTCTACCTGAGCACGGAGCCGTGGCCGACGCTGTTCTTCGCCGCGCTGGCGCTGGTCGTCTGGTACGTCGACCGCCAGCGCGGGCGGGCGGCAGCCGACCGGGCGGTGGAGGCGGTGGTGGACGACTAGTCGTCGGCTCGAAACGGGGGAGTGGAGGACGGGCGGCGACAGGGGTAGTTTAGCGGCGCCGAGCGAGCAGGAGCGTCGCGGCGAGCAGCCCAATCAGGGCGGCCACGGGCCCGAATCCGGGCCTGTCACCGCTCGTCGCGGTCGTGCTGGGTTGGGCGGTGGTCTGACGCGGCGTCACCGGCCCCGTCTCGGTCGCGGTCTCGCCGGCCTGGCGGAACAGGGTGAGCGCCTTGCGGGCGTCACCCCAGCGGTCGGCAGCCGCCCGCACGCCGTACTCGACGACTCGTCGGCGAGCACCCACTCGCGAAACGCCTCGTCGAGTCGCGGCTCGAGGATGGCGCGTAACCGATACCTCAACGGGGGAATCCTCGCGCGGTAGCGCAGGGAGGACGTCAAGCGGCCTGCGAGAGCGCCTCGACGACGTCATCGAGCGTGAAGAGCTGGAGGTCGTCACGACTGGCAGCTGCCTCCTCGATAGATGGCTTGAATCCACTCCGGCTGAACAGGGCGTACTCGTACTCCGGGTCGCCACCGTCTGACGGTGTCCAGTCGATGTGGGGAGCGTCGTCCTCCAGGCCAGCCAGGACGCCATACCCGAGCGGGCTGTTCGTGAACTTCGCTTCGCCCACCAGCAGCGTCGCGCCACTGGTCGGGGCGACGACGTCGACCTCCCGGTCCTTGTGCCACCACTGACCGGGCACCCGGAGAAGCTGCAGATCAGTGTACAGCGTCGGTACCGCCTCGTGACAGAGACGTTCGAACGTGTTGCTGACGAACGCCGGCAGCTCCGGCTCGATGAGGTCCGCGTACGCACCATCGCCGTAGAGTTCGTACTGACCTGCTCTGCCGTAGAGATATTTGAAGTAGAAGCGAAAGAGCGGGTCGCGGACCCGATAGCGCGTCGTCTTCGTTCGCGTCGGATCTGCCGTCACTGGATGGTAGCGTTCGATGAGGCCGAGCGTCTCCAAGCGGTCGAAGTAATAGGACGTATCGCGGCTGTCGATTCCGGCCCCCTGGGCAATCTCGTTGCGCGTTCGGTTGCCGCTCGCCATCGATTCCAGCAACGCGAAGAAGCGGTTGACCTCGGTGAGTTCCATCTGGAGTACCGTCTCGGGCTCGTCGTGCAGTGGGCCGTCGGCATCCAGCAAGAGGCGCTCGATGTTCTCGCCGAGAGTGAGCGAGCTGTCGAGCGGGGTGAGATACCGCGGGGTTCCCCCGAAGACACCGGCGACGAACACCAGTTCCTCGTTCGAATACCCGGGAACGAACTCCCGGAGCGAACGGAAGGGAAGCTCCTGGAGTTCGATCCTTCCGTTCGGTGTCTGCGAGACACGGCCGTACAGCGGTGCGCCACCGTCGAGGACGTGTTCGTGGATCATGCCGATTGCAGACCCCGTCAGGACGAGTGTCGCCCCACTCTCGTCGACCTCGTGGTCCCAGAGTCGCTGAATGATCGACGGGAGGCTCGCGTCCTGATCGATGAGGTAGGGAAACTCGTCGATGGCGACGACCGCGTCCTGATCGATGAGGTACCGGAGGAGTGGCTCCCACGCCTGGCGAATATCGGTAATCCCCGGATACACCGATTTGGCGGCCTCGATGAATCGGGTGAGCTGGACTGGTGGTGTCTCCTGCACTGCCTGATAATAGACGGCGCCCTCGCGGTCTTTGAGCGATTCGAGGACGAGGCTGCTCTTGCCGATCTGCCGACGACCGTACACGACTGCGAGTGCTGCCTGATCGCTCTCGTACAACGCTCGCAACCGGTGGAGTTCGTCCTCACGGTTGACGAACTGCTCCATATACTCTCTCGACGCCGAGTGCGCATAACCGTACCGATATTAGAAACTCATTTCGTAGAAATGAGTTTCGCAGAATTTCGATTCTCATATCTCGGTCGAACGTTCGAGCGCCTCCACATCGGGAGCCCGTGACGGCACTGTTTGGCGAACCTGGTTCCCCCGAGGTACGCGACGCCGAGCGAGTAGCGTCGCGACCCCGCCCCTCGAATTGTGCTGAACGAATATTCATTCAGTGAAATCGGGGTTGATCGTCACCACTCCCGAGGCGACGCTCACCGGCGACACTCGGCTCCGGGGAGGGGCGTCGATCGAGTCGAGCGGCACTCAGGACGCCAGCGTCAACGTCAGTCCATCCCCGCTGAACGAGCCCTTCGCCTTGCAGTGGCGCGAGCGACGCGAAGCGGATGGCTCGCAGGCAGTGACGGTTCGGTGCTTTCGGACGGAACAACGGGTCGATGGGGATGGGTGACATTCGAGCAGGCGAGCCGAATCCGAACGGTTGCCGATTCGTCGTGGCCCACCCGGTCAGGTACATGGACGAGACAGCAAGTCGAAGTTCCAAACTCCGTTTAGATGGCCATTGGTACCCATCTCAGGGCCTCTGACGCGAAACCGGCGTTTCCAATCTGCGATTCGGCTCCGGGAAGTTGTGCGTGTTGAACGGGTTTGGAGCGGACGAAAAGCGGGGACGACAAACAAATAGAACAGGCGAGAGAAGCGCTCTCGAACGCTCTGAGCCCCGATACCGGAACCCCGTTCGAGCGACAGAGAGCCCCGACTCGGCCCGACAGAGTTTCCAAACACGGTTGCCGTCTTGCGGTTTTGCCCGCTTCGCCCCCCGACTAGCGCCCACCTCGCCCTGCAGTCAAACGGGGTAGAAACCAGCATTCGACGTATAGAGCGCCTCTGCCTCTCGTTTCCATCTCGGTACCCCGGCACCCGTCTCTCGCTTCACCCCTCGTTTCAGCCCAATCCAAACACCGCTTAGACACCGTACCTCCCGGATAGAAACGCAGTTTGGAAGATTTGGAGGGGTCGGCAGCTCCGGTAGCACTTCGGCGTCGTGGGTCCCGCCGGCCCGAGCTACCTGATTCAAGGAGAGAGTCCCGGCCTTCAGGCCGGGCGTGAATCTGACCGCTTCCGACACGTACCACGTGTTTATGCTGGCCGGGGTCGTTTCTCCGGTAACTCAACGCGGAAACGTGGAGGTGGTTTGGCGTTCCTCCCGTCGGCGTGGTCGATACCACACCTTCGACCGGACTCACGTCCACCGACGCACCCGCCGAACGGTGGGCATCAACAACGCGAGCCTGCCGGGGTTGAGCGTCATCACCGTGGCAGAGAGGTGACGCAGGTCGATGGCACGACCCGTGCCCGGACGCCTCGAAAGAGTCGTTCGGGAGCATCCCCCAACTCCCTCGTGGGCGGCGGGGATGCACGGTGCAAGGAGATACCGCGTCCGTCTGGACGCCGAATACGCCACATCCCTCGCGGGACTCACGTATCGCGCACAAACCGAGACACCCCGCTCACGCGGGTGGATTTGCCCCCGTCGGACGAACCGGAGTCCCACGCACCGTTTTCGGTGGTGCGATGGCCAGCCCGACCCCGAGCGCGGATGGGGAACCCTCGCCGTTTACCCCGAGGAGGATGTCATTCCGCCATCCGGTCGCGGATCCACGTCAGCGGATAGATGCCCGTGAACCCTGGCTGGTCGATGCGGAACTGCTGGAGCGGCGTCGCCTCTGCATAGGTCTGGGTGACGCGTGGCTCGCCATCGAGGGGGTCGTTGAGCGCTCGGAGGAGCTTGTGTCCGTCCGATTGGGTCATCGTGATCCAGATGGCCTCCTCGGGCTCACACGCGGCGATCTTGTCGTAGTCCGCTGGCGCGGCCGCGGCGAGGTCGTTGTTGATGCGCTCGACCTCGATAGCGACGACGACCTCACCCTCGCGATCGAGTCCGACGATGTCGAGGCGGTCGGCGTTCCCCGAGGGCTCGTCCGCATCGTGGTTCACCTCGTAGTAGGGAACGACCTCGACGACAGGTGAGTCGGCGTCGTCCAGGTAGTGCGTCTCGAGATATCGCCGCCCGGCTTCGACGCCGAGGGTGTGTTGACTCGACTCGCCGAGGTCGCCCGTGCCGTGGCCAAAGGCGATACCGCGGCGATGCCCCTCGTTCAACAGGGCTCGGCCCTCGCTCGTCACCGTGTACAGGCGGTGGGGGTGGTCACCACCGTGGCTGAGCACCCCGGCGTCGAGGAGTTCGTCGACGGCTTCGGACTCGATACCGACGTACTCCTGGAGCCGGAGCATACTGTCGAAGACGAGGTCGAACTCGGGGGCCTGATAGCGGCCCTGCTGGGCGTTGTAGACCGCTTGCAGGAACATGAGCTGGGCATCGGTGTAGCCGGTGTCGTGGCGTTCGTTCGCGCTGAGCTTGAGCGTCAACTCGGTGATGGGGACGTCGTCTGGATTCGTCGACCCATTGGGGTGGCACTCGAGCGCGCGACGCATCCCCTCGGGGCCGGGGTCGTACGTCGCCTCGCAGTGCTCGCAGACGATGGCGTGGCGCTCAGCGTCGTAGCGAAGCCCGCTCGGAAAGCGCGTGGTGTACGGGAGCGGGGTATCGACCCGTGGCCGGCGAGCGTCGTCGTCACGCGGGTCGGCGGGGTCGGTCGGCTCTCCGTCGGCGGTGTAGCGCTGCGTCGTACTGATGGGGATGCCGGCCTCCTGCACGGTGCGGTGGCGGCATCGGGCAGCGGCGGCCTCGTACAATACCTGCTCGGTTCGGTCGAGTGACTCGTCGCTCGCGGGGTGCCCACGCGGCGGGCTGGGCGAGGCGAGCAGGCAGGGTTGTGGTGGCGTCCCACCGAACGGTGCGGGCAGACTCGCGAGCCACTGGCCGGGGCGGAGCCCACGCATCCGGGCAGCCATCGCCGTGTCGTCGATCTCGTCGGTCGCGAGGCGTTCGGCCAACTGTGGGTCGTAGCGGACCGGGCCGGCGAGGATGGTGCCGACGTCGTTCAGCACCTCGTCATAGGCCCGCTGGGAGGCCGCCTGCAGCTGGCGGGGGAACTGCATCGCGAGCGTGATCGAGAGGCCGAAACTCCGCGATTGCGAGAGAAGCTCACTGAGTAGCCCCGTATCGGCGACCGTGGCCGCCTCTTCGATGTAGCAGTTGACGAGCGGTCGGTCGTCGTCGTCATCATCGCGGGCGGCCCGTCGCCTGAGCGCCGCCCACAACTGCGAGAGGACGACCAGCGTGACCGCCCGTTGTGCGTCGTCGCGTAGCCCACCCGTGTCGATGATGATCGTCGCTCGCTCGTTCAACAGCGCGTCGAGGTCGAAGTGGGGAGTCGCTCCCTCGGTCTCAGCCTCAGCATCGGAGGCTGGGGCGACGTAGCCGAACAGGCGGGCGAGTCGGCGGTCGGCCGGTACCTTCTCGATGCGGGTGAGGACACCCTGCATGATGGCCTGGAAGGTATCGCCGTTGGCTTCGACGACGCCCGCCAGCAGGTCGGCGAGTTCGTCGTCGACGACGGGCGGCGGGGCCTGCCGGGAACGGAGTCGGCGGGCGGCCTGTTGCAACGCGGCGTGTGAGAAGGCGTCCGAGCCGTTGACCGGGTCGAACAGCGCCTTCAGCAGGTAGGTGATGACGTCGGGGCTGCGTTTGGCCTCCCCGTAGCTGTCGGCGCCCATCAGCCCCTTGACGATCTCGACGTAGTGGGTGATACGGTCGTCGACCGCGGTCTCGCGGGGGATGCCTGCCTTCAGGTCGGCTCGGATGTCGAAAAAGCCCATCGCGGGGAGCACTCGACTGCAGTCGAAGTAGTAGACGTCGTTGAGATTTCCGTAGCGAGCGTAGTGTGCCTGCAGGAGCTCACTGGCCATGCCATCACCCTTCGGGAGAAGGGAGATATCGGCGCCGTCGGTCGCGGCGCGATTGTCGATCATAGCTCGATCGAAGAGTGTGGACTTCCCGACGCCGGTCGGGCCGAAGATAGCCATGTGTAACGACTGCAGTTCTGGTGGAAGCGCGAGCAGGTCGCCCGCCTCGTCGTTGTGATCGAGGAGGTGCCCAAGCGTGAAGCCCGTGGTCCGGTAGCGCCGAACCTGCTCGGTCGAGAGGGGCTGGTGGGCGCGTTGCTCGGCCGGCGTCGGTGCCAACGCCCGCCGGGCGGGCTCGGGGAGCGTCGCGCCGCTACAGAGCGTGAACAGCGAGAGGGTGGTCGGGTCGGTGACGATGCAGGCCGACCGATTCTGCGTCCACGGGAGCTTCGTCATGAAGCGGTCGTGGTCCGGCGCGGCATGTTCTCGATTACGGAGTGCACTCCACGCCCGCTCCGAGTCGACGTCCTTGCCTTCGAGGTGGTAGTGCTCGCCGCCGGCGTGCTCGAACGCACTCCGCAGGGCACTGGTGAGCGCGTCGAGTGACCCATCGCCGATCGAGACGCTCTCAGACGCGACAGCTTCCTCCCTGTCGGCGTCGTCGTCGAGATGAGTGGTGGGTCGCACTTCGCCTTCGGCGGCCGTGGCGGCCCCGTCAGTGGCCGCTGGTGGGACGACCTGCGACGTGTGCTGGTCGAAGTCTGGTTTGCAGACGACCGCTCTGGCCGTGACGGCGAAGGCGTGGGTCGCGTCTTTCGTCTCGAGGTCGGCCAGCCGCGACTCGGTGAACCGTGAGTAGTTGCGCTCATCCGCGTCGAGGTGCCGTGTCGTACCGGTGTCGTACTCACGCCGGTACACGCTGTCGCTGTATCCTGCATCTTTGTGCTGGCGACGCTCGTACGAGCGCTTTGCCTCGCGCATCGCCTTGCGCTCGGATGGAGTCCCGAAGATAAACGCGGCGAGCTTCCCACCCCACGTCTCGACGCCCTCTTTCAGGTCGTACTCGCGGAGTTCGACCGCCCACGTGTAGTCCTCGAACGGCTCGACGAGTGCCTGGTAGACGGCCGGATACGGTGACTCAGCTAACAGCGACGCGACGTCGGCGAGCGGCGGTGCCGTCGAGTCCCGGTGCTCCGGGTTCTCGAACGCATCGTAAGGCGTGAGCCGCGTCTGCCAGTCCTGACGACGCTCGCCACGACCCTGCCACTGAATCGCTCGGACCGGGGTCGGGTCGGCAGCCCCGGCCGTGTCCTCGGGCTGGTCGCTACCCCCTCCGTTTCCGGTGGAGCGACATGACAATCCTTCTGTAGCTGAGCGTTCGGTCCGGGTGATTTCGTAGCCTGCGGGAAACAGTTGGCCGGCGAGTCGCTCGATCGTGTCGAGTTGGCTCACCGGCTCGCACCCGAGGTAGTACTCGAGCGTCGGTTCCGGGCCACCCGGTGCGACGAGGAGCACCTCGAGGCGGACGGGCGTGGTCTCATCGAGGCCCAGCGCACCACGCAGCGTGGTCGTCTCGAACAGCGCGTCCCGGATGCCCGAGGCGCCGGAGTTCGTCACCTCGACTGCCCGGTGAAGCCGCTCGAGTTGACCGACGAGCGTCTTCGGCTCGAGTGGGGTATCGGTCGGGCGGACGTGGAGATACGGCCTGGTGTCGCTCGATGTCGCGTCGTGGGCGTTCGACGCGTTCTCGCCGTCGAGGCGGGCGTCAGCTTGACTCGAGCCCCCCGACTCGTGGTCAATCACCGGCTTCCCGCGCTGATTGCGCGATAGATTCGGCGTGGCCGACGGCGACTCTCGATATGCGGATTATCGTGGGGGATTCCCATCACCCGCCGCTTCGCTACTTCTCCGCATATATGCATCTGCTGTCACAGTGGAACATATAGTGGAACGAGAACGAAATCTCCACGCGAGATGACGTGTCACGGGACGAGGCGAGGGTGAGAACGGCTCGAAAGCCCCCGGGCGCTGGGCTCCCGCGGCTCGCTGCGCGCCTCGCAGGCTCGGTGCTTGCGTCGCCGGGGTTCGCCCAGCCCCCGGCCCCTTTCAGTCCCACCCGGTTGCTTGTGTAGGGGAGCGTCGTCTCGTGGACGGCTGGTGTATGCTCGACGTGCGCCCTGCTCGCCAGCCCGGTCGCCTGCGGGGAGTTCGTGCCTCCCCGGCACGCCAGCATTATGCGCGGTTTCGGTCGGCTCGCCGACCGCCGCTCGCCGACGCGAGAACCGGCATAAAGCTGGCCACTCCTCGCGGGCTGGGCTGGCGCGCACGGCTGTTTGTGGCCGTCTCGGATGCCGCGCCACTTCGCGCCCAGGGGCGCTCAGTGAAGGCGCGAAGCGGCGCGGCGGCTGGTCGGTTCGGTGTCGAAACCCCGTTGCAGCGGGGTTGTCGGCGTCGTGGAGACGCCTTCGGACTAGGAAGTCCAATGAGTAGTAGATACACAATCGGTGAAGAAGTTTCGGGCAGTGAACAGCAGACTGAACGGTTCGAGGTCGCAGAGGAGCCGGAGCTCAGAGCGACGGTCGAGATGGAGGTCCAGGCCAAGGTGGACACCAACCACCCGGATGCGCGACGGGCTGGGATGACGCTGGAAGCAGAGGAGCGGATGGCGGGGCGTGAGATGGAGATCGAACGGACGAGTCGGCGGGTCGAGCTCTCGTTGGAGAACGACAGAGAGGCTCGGACGCGGCGGGTCGCGGCGCGAGGGAGTCGCCAGCGGCGGTGTGCGTTCGACGAGCGGGCGGCGAGCGTGGAACCCGAGTGTGAGCCTGGGCTGGACGACCCGAGAGCGCGGCTATCGAAGCAAGAGCTGGCGGGGGTGAATCAAGAAGCAGACCGGTTGGCGAGAGGACTGGGAGGTTGGAAGCGGCCGGCGTACGCCAAGCGGTTGGCCGAGCACGTCGTCGAGGGGGCGAGTCTCCTGACGGCGAGCCTCCGGGTGGTCGAGCAGGTGAAGACGGGTCCGGGACTGGTGGTGCCCATCGCGAAGATCGGCGAGGTGCCGAGTCGGGAGGTGAGCGTGTCTGGGCGAGTGAAAGCGTTGTGGACACCGAGCAGCCCTACAATTGCCCAAGTCGGACTCCTAGAGGACGAGACGGGGACGACGAAGCTGACGGTCTGGAAGCGTTCGGATTCGCCATGGCTGGCCGAGGGCGAGCGTATCCGTGTGTACAAGGCGGCCAAGAGCTGGTACGGCGGCCGGGTCCATATCGCGGCGACCGGGTGGACCGAGATGGCGTTCCCCGACCGGGAGGCGTGGTGGGCTGAATAGGGCCTGACGCCCGATTTTTTGCTGGTGTGGGCGTCGGGCTGTCGACGCTCTCGGGTGGCTGGTGTGTGGTCCCTCCCCAGCCGACGGGCCCGCCGCTTCGCTCCGGCCCCGCCCCTCGCGCGTTCTCGGCAAGCCGATTCATCGCGCGCCTTGTTCCGTGGGTTGACTTAGGCGCTCGAACTGTCGTACATCTCTGCGAATGCCTGCTCGCCGCGGATCAACTCGTCGACGCCGTCAGTGAGGGTCACCTCACCGAAGACAGTCGCCCGATAATACGTGTACAGGCCGTCCTGTCCACGCTCCGTCCGCTGGCGCTTCTCGACGAGACCGACGTCGACGAGCTTGTTCAGGTGGTAGTGAAGCGTACTGTCGTCGATTTCGAGTACCTCCTCGAGCTCCTTCGGACTCATCTCACCGCCGTGGACGAGTCGGTAGAGGATCTCGTAACGGGTGCGCTGACCGACAGCAGCATGCATCGCGAGATACTCGTCGAGACTGAGAACGCTCTCCTCGGGCAGCAGGTCCTCTGGGTCGTCCGGGAAGTCGCCGTTCACCCTCGGCGGTTGATCCGTCGCCATCGTACGTCACGCTACGAGCCAGCTACGCTTAGTCATTGTCAAGCCAATAATCCCCAAAAACACGGCTTTTTATACACTACTGCTGAATACCCACGTCCATGACTGTCGAGGTCACGCGAGAGCTGATCGTCGAGCGGCTCGGGAGTGTCACGTACGACCGCTTTCTGTTCTACCTGATGGGCCCCTACAAGTCATTCAACCTCAACTACGTCCTCAGCGAGGAGGAACGGCGTGAGTTCGAGGTGGAGGATCTACCTGGACCCCTCCGCCGACTCTTCCAGAACAAGGAGGATATCGATGCTGCGCAAGCGCTCTTGCGACGCGTCCAAGGAGAACTCCGAGCCAACCCGGGGATGAACGCATTTCTCGCGCTCGACGTCGACATCGACACGGACGACGTAGACGCAGTGACACAGAGCATCGAGTACGCACGGTGTAGCAACGCGACGGCGTTCGTCCTCCCGTTTCTCGGCCACAACTTCGGCGTCGGCGAAGAGGCTGGTAGCATTCTGGAGAACCTCGCGGACACGCACGGTGAACGGCTGGTCTTCATCCACGAGGACGACGTGACGAGTGCGATGATTCGGTCGGCGTCGATTCGGTGGGACCTTCGCGTCGAGACCTACGATACCGAGGACGAACTCGTGGCCAAACTACGCCGATTCGCCGGCGGGATCATGCACCGCGAACGGCGTGGGGGACTCAGTCGCTTGGAGTAAACTACCGAGCTAATCAAAGGTGCCTTACTCCAGAGTAGTTTACTCCAAAGTAAACTACTTGCTGGCAGGGTGTCTACCGTCTCGTATGAGTACCGATTTTGGGGCTGCGGGGGAGATCGAGTCCCGCGAACTCGTCCACTTCGTCACCCAGCAGACACGCTTCACACTCGTCAACAACATCCTCCAGCACCCCGACCAGCTCCCCTCGATGTACGAACTCGAGGCGCTCAACCCCAGCGTGAGCGACGCGACCGTCTACAAGCACATCCAGAAGCTCATCGATGCCGGCATCGTCAGAGAGGTCGCCCTTGAGGACGACCAGCGCAGGCAGGGCTACCCCTGGAAGTTCTACGGTCTCACCGATGACGGCCGCGAGTTCCTCGAGGAACACAACCTGCTTGCAGCCGAGGAAACCCTCCAGCAGATCTACGAGACCATTTCTGATAAGCCCGAGAAGATGGTCAAGTACGAGAACGCACCCCGCCCCACCGACAGCTAAGCTACGCACCCTCCGTATGGGCCGATTTCCAGCTCGATAGTGGACTTGCGAACGCCGATACGGCCCCTATGTGTAACCTTGTGACTCTCTGCGTTCGCCATACCAGCAGTGGGAGGAGCTCAGCCCGCTTCGTCCAGATATCCGGAAGTAGACTTTCCGCTCACCAAGCTGTACTCCGGTTTGTGATGGGGGAGCAGTTTGAAGATTTGCTTCCCTCCCCAGCCGACGGGCCCGCCGCTTCGCTCCGACCCCGCCCCTCGCGCGTTCTCGGCGGATCCGATTCATCGCGCGTCGGGCTCCGTGAACTCGATTAAGAGGGACGTGGAATGCCGACCACGTCACGGATTTGTGTCGAACTGGTTTGACGGGTACGTGCTTCATGGGATTTGCTATGCGAACATGTTATACCTCATGAGATTGTAGAAGACAGTTGTAATTGAGGACTCCTATGAGCAGGAACAACACCAAGCACGTCCAAACCGAACTGAAAGAGGACGAATACGAACGATTCCTCGAGTTCGCCAGGGAACATGGGCTGTCGCTCAAGGAAGCTAGCCACGAGGCGCTTATCGAGTGGGTCGAACGACAGCAGCGAGCAGACCCAAACGACCGAGCGTTCACCGTTCTGGACGAGCTCGATGCGGACGCTCTTCCGGAGTCAGCAGAGACGGATGCTCGCGAGGAAGACGATCTCACCGGGGAGTGGCACGGTAGCGAAGAGTCGTTCACGCTCGCTGATGATCCGCCCGGGCAATCCTGAGCTCGCATGGTAGAGTCAGTTGAGACCCCTATCGGAACAGTCACCCCCGAGCATTTCCGTCCGGGCCACGTTCGGCATCAGGTCGTTGTCGGCCCGAAGTTCCTGTACGCGCTGTTCAACCCCCGCGATCAAATGCATGCCGTTTCACGAGCGTTTCTGACATTCCTTCGCGACGGTGACCTCCCCTATCGTCGACTCATCGTCAACGAACATATCGTCGACGAGGCGGCCACACGGCTGAAAAAGCAGGCTTCGATGCGGAATGCAACGTCGTTTCTGACGACGCTCGACGAGAGTGCGCTCTATCAGCTTGAATCCGTCCCCGAGACCGTCTTCACTGATGCAAAAGCGACGTTCATCGAGTGGGCCGATCTAGATGCGTCGTTCACCGATTTCATCGTCGCCACACATATGGACGCGTTGGAAGTCAATCACATTCTCACGTACGACCGGCACTACGATGCGTTCGATGTGGCGACGCTTCCATATCGAAATTAAAACCCACCACTCTCTGGTATCTCAGCCTCGGGAGGTGTACAGCGGGTATGTCACGGTGACCTCCTCCTCGCCGTAAACGGCGAGGCTTCCCACGTCCGCACCGCAACGCTGGGTTGGGAGATTTACTGGTTGACGACTCGTCGGCATGACGAGTCGATGGCGGGGCCACACCGCCGTTACTCCTATCCCCGGCAGGGGGACTCGGAGTTATCTTGACCGAGACACCACAGCGGTTCGAGAGGGTGTCTCGAACGTACTGGTTCTCGGAGTCCCGATATTGTGCATTTAGGTGGCGGTGAAACCGCCTCGGTGTACCTCATTCTGCCGTTCGATGTTACTTAACTATCCGTTTTAGCGTCAGAGCATGGGTCGTCGAAGAATTGTCGGATTCACGCCCGCCGTAAACGGCGGGATTCTCTCCTCGAAGAAAGATAGACGGTATGAACGTTTCATACAGAGGCGCAGGAGGTTTGGAGAGGTGTTCATTGCTCACAACCAATTTTAATAGAAACGGTAGATACGTTGCGAACACCTGACAGTGATTCACAAACGAAATCCGTTCACACGGCGCTGGGCCAGAACGGAGCTCACTCTGAGTGAGAACTGTCACCCATAACCACAAACAATGAGTAACGACATCTCAGAGCAGATCAGCTTGGATCGTCGCCGCTTCCTCCGTGCGACTGGTGGGAGCACCGCACTGGCCATGCTCGCTGGGTGCGCCAGCGACTCGGGCAACAATGACCAACAGAGCCCCGATAGTACCGACACCACCGATGGGGGCGGTGGTGGCGGTGGTGGCTCGACGGACAACGAACTCACGATGATCTGGCCCGGCGGTGTCAACAACATCAATCCGCTCGGGTGGCTCACCATCCCGGACTACGACGCAGCCCGGATGATGTACGAGCCACTGACGAGCGTCGACACCGAAGGGCAGGCCATCGGGCACGTCGCGTCCGACTGGGAGACGACCGACAACGGTGCCAGTTACACGTGGTCGATCCAAGAGGACATCACGTGGCACGACGGCGAACCCCTCACCGCCGAGGACGTCGCGTTCACGTTCAAGGCGATCAAGCAGTACGAGTGGCCGTACCTCGGATCCCTCTCGAGTGTCATCGGCGACCCGAGTGAGATCACCGTCGAGGACGAGTACACGGTCACGACCCCACTGACCCAGCCGTATGCGCCGCTCCCGCTGGTCCTGGCCGACCTCGGACTGGTCATCCCGAAGCACATCTGGTCCGAGTTCGACAGCCCCGCGGACAAATCGAACACCGAGAACCCCATCGGCAGTGGCCCGTTCGTCTTCGAGACGCGCGAGCAGGACCAGTACATCAACTTCTCCGTCGACGAGGACTACTGGGGCGAGGTGCCCGACTTCGACACGGTTAGCGTCCAGATCATCTCCTCGACGGACTCGCAGGTCCTGAACATGAAGCAGGGTAGCGGCGACATGCTGCGTCTCCAGCCCGGTCAGTACGTCGAAGAGATCGAGAGCGCAGACAACCTCGACGTGGTCAAAGGAGGCTCGACGTACGTCACGTACATCGGCGTCAACACTAACCGCGACCCGCTCTCGGACAAGGCACTGCGCAAGGCGATGGCCTACGCGGTCGACCGCGAGACTGTCGCGAGCCTGGTGAACGCCGGCTACGCGACGCCTGGGTACTCCCCCATCCCCCCGGGGCTGGAGTATTACCACAACGCCGAGAGCAACAGCTACGCCTTCGACGCCGAGGAGGCACGGAGCATCCTCGACGAGAACGGCTACGAGCAACAGGGTGACGGCCGGGTCACGCCGAACGGCGAGCCGCTCGAACTCGTGCTCTCGATCCAGAACACGGGGAACTGGCCCCGCATCGCCGAGGTGCTCTCCCGGCAGCTCGGTGAGGTCGGGATCAGCGTCGAGGTCAACTCGATGGAGTCCAACGCCCACACCCAGAAAGTCTCTGTCGAGCAGGACTACGACCTGACGCTCAACACGTGGCGTGTCTGGTTCGACCCCGACCCGTTCCTCTCTCCGGTCTTCGAGGAGGAGGGGACCCTGAACACCAGTCAGTACCACAACGAGGAGTTCGACGAGCTCATGCAGCAACAGCGTCGGGCGACCGACCCCGCAAACCGGCAGGAGTACCTCTACGACGCGCAGGACATCCTGACCGAGGAGCTTCCGTGGGTCGTGCTATACTACCCGCAACTGCTCCACGGGATGCGTTCCAGTGCGTGGGAGAGCTTCAACCCCATCCCACGGTACGGCATGCAGAGTCCCTACGGAATCGAACCCGGAAGCGGTCCGATAGTCCAGCTCGACCCCAAGTAGCGTCAAACTCACCACCCCCACTCACTCTAACGAATGGCCGACAAATCATCGAAGAAAGCGTACATCGCCACGCGGGTACGGAACTACCTCGCGGCGTTCGCCGCCATCCTCGTGGTGAACTTCGCCATCCCGCGGGTGATGCCCGGTGACCCGACGACGCGGTTCGTCGGACCCGGCTTCACGGAGGAAGCCCGACAGGCGCTCCTCAGGGAGTTCGGACTGACCAAGCCGCTCGGCGAGCAGTTCGTCCTCTACCTGACGAACACGCTCACAGGCGATTTCGGCGTCTCGTTCGCCCGGTACCCGACGCCGGTCATGGAACTCATCATCCAGCGACTCCCGCGCACGCTGTATCTCATGGGTGCGAGCGTGACGATTAGCGTCGTCATCGGGATCCCACTGGGCGCCGTCGCAGCGTGGAAGTTCGGCGAGCGTGAAGATCTAGCGATCACTCAGTCGTCGCTGTTCTTCCGCTCCATCCCGACGTTCTGGCTCGCCATCCTCCTCGCGTTCCTCTTCGGGTACGTCATCCCAATCTTCCCGATTTCGGGGGCGACGAGCAGTGCGACCCACGCGTCGTTCCTCGATTACTTCCTCGACCTGTCGTACCACACGTTCCTGCCAGTCGTCACAATGTCTGCGTACTTCCTGGCTGGCTACACGTTCTTGATGCGCGGGAGCCTGCTCGACATCCTGCCCGAGAACTACATCAAAATCGCCGAGAGCAAGGGGCTCTCCGAACGCCAGGTTCTGTTCGGCCACGCGGTCTCACCGGCTTTCCCACCCGTCCTGACTCAGCTGGGCTTCCAAATCGGCCGCCTCGCTGGGGGGGCGGTGCTGGTGGAGACGGTGTTCAGCTACCCGGGTATGGGACAGTTGATGTTCGAGTCGGTACTAGCCCGCGACTACCCCGTCATCCAGGCGACGTTCTTCTTCCTCGCCATCATGGTGCTCGGGTCGATGTTCCTGGCGGAGATCCTATACACCGTCATCGACCCCCGGATCGGAGGCGGCGAATGACCCACCCACAGACGAGATATCCACGAATGAAAACAGAGGTACACCGATGAGTACGGCAGAGGAGACTAGTCAGGGGACCCAGAACCGCCGAGTCGAGCGGTTCCGTAGCTTCCTCGGTGATTTCCTCACGAATCGAAAGGGCCTCGCGGGAACCCTCCTGCTGGGGACGATCGTCTTCATCAGCGTTGCCGCGCCGCTCATCGCACCGTACGACCCCGAGGCCTACGGAGTCGGAGGCGCACTCGCACCTCCCTCGGCTGCACACCTGTTCGGGACCGACGACCTGGGACGCGACGTCCTCTCTCGGTTCCTCTACGGTGGGCGTATCTCGCTCCTAGTCGGGGTGACCAGCGGCGTCGTCGCCACGCTGGCGGCGACGCTCATCGGCGTGCCCGCAGGGTACTACCGTGGACGTATCGGCCGGTGGATTACGACGGCGATCGACATGAGCCTCGTCTTCCCACCGTTCGTGCTGGTCGTGGTCTTCGCAGCGTACGCGGGCAGCAGCGTGTGGAACATCATCCTCATCCTCTCGCTACTCTCCTGGCCGATTCCGGCCCGGACGATCAAGGCGAAGACACTCAGCGTCCGCGAGAACGACTTCGTCGAGTCCACGCGAGCGCTCGGCGCCTCCGACACCCGCATCATGCGCCAGGAGGTGCTCCCCAACATCCTGCCGGTCGTCTTCGCGAACGGCATCCTCCAGATGGTCTACACCATCCTGATGGAGGCTGCGGTCGGCTTCCTCGGCCTAGGTGACACCGCACGTATCTCGTGGGGAACGATGCTCTATTTCGCCCAGAAACAGGCCGCGCTGAGCAGTGGCGCCTGGTGGTGGATGATACTTCCGGGTCTCGGCATCGCACTCGCCGCGTTCAGCTTCATCCTCGTCGGAAGCGCACTCGACGAGGTACTCAATCCTCGCCTCCAGCGGCGGACGTGGGGTGACGACTGATGCGTTCGACCTCGACTGACTCGCCGCGCGAGCAACCCGGTCTCGACAGCAACCATGTCCACGAGTAAACAGACCCAAGACCGTCGTAGCAGCACCGACGAGACGCTGTTGTCCGTCCACGACCTCCGCACCTACTATCAGGAAGGTGAGGGCGACGTCCCAGTCCGGGCGGTCGATGGCGTCGACTTCGAGATCGCCCGCGGAGAGACGTACGGACTGGTCGGCGAATCGGGCTGTGGGAAATCCACCCTCGGCCTGAGCCTCATCCGCGCACTCCCCCCGCAGGGAGACATCGTCGACGGCGAGATCCGGTTCGACGGGCGGGAGATCGGCCAGCTACCCAAGTCCGAGGTCAAGGACGTCCAGTGGGCCGACATCTCGATGATCTACCAGGGGGCGCAGAACGCGTTCAACCCGGTCAAGACCGTCGGGAAGCAGATCGAAGAGCCACTCCGTATCCACGACACGGTCCCAGAAGGCGAGCGCGAAGCCCGCGTCGCAGAGTTACTCGAGATGGTCAATCTCCAGCCCGACGTCGCTGAGCAGTACCCACACGAGCTCTCGGGAGGGATGAAACAGCGTGCGGCGATCGCGATGGCCATCGCGTGTGAGCCGGACCTCCTCATCGCAGACGAGCCGACGACGGCACTCGACGTCATCGTCCAGGCGGAGGTGCTGAACATGCTCCAGCGCCTCCAGGACGAACTCGAGTTCGGGATGCTGGTCATCTCGCACAACCTCGCGGCCATCATGAAGCTCTCGGACCGAATCGGGGTCATGTACGGCGGGAAACTCGTCGAGACCGCCCCGTCCGAGACACTCTACGAGGCGCCACGCCATCCGTACACCGCGCGATTGCTCCAGAGCCTCATCGACCCACGGCGACCGCCAGATCAGGTCGAGACTATCGAGGGGACACCGCCGGACCTGCGTGATCCACCGAGCGGCTGTCGGTTCGCCGAGCGGTGTGAACTGGCGACCAGCGAGTGTACGGCGACCGAGCCGCCGTTAGAACCGGTGGGCAAAGAGCACGAGACCGCCTGCTTCCACCACGATAAGGTGTCCGAGCTATGAGTTCCGAGTCCACGAGCATCTCGACCGAGCCCACGGCAGATCCGATTCTCGAGGTACGGAATCTCGAGAAGCATTATGTCAAGAGCACCGGTTGGCTCGAATCACTCTTCGCCGACGAGCAGCGTGTGCGTGCCGTCGACGGAGTGAACCTCTCGATCGATCGCGGTGAGATATTCTCCGTCGTCGGTGAGTCCGGTTGTGGCAAGACCACTCTCGGCAAGACGCTGCTTCGGGTTATCGAGCCCACTGGAGGTGAGATTCTGTTCGACGGGACCGACCTCTCATCGCTCTCGTCGACGGAGATGCAGCAGATGCGAGAGCACCTCCAGATCGTCTATCAGGACCCGTTCGAGGCACTCAATCCCAAGCGAACGGTCCGCGGACTGCTCCGCCAGCCGATGGAGATTCACGACATCACCTCGGCAAAAGAGCAGCGCAAGCGCATCCACCGAGCGCTCGAAGACGTGAACCTCCTCCCGGCAGAGGACTTCCTCGATCGCTACCCAGAGGAGTTGAGCGGTGGGCAACTCCAGCGAGTCCTGTTCGCCCGTGCGCTCGTGCTCAACCCGGAGTTCATCGTCGCCGACGAGCCCTCGAGTATGCTCGACGCCAGCGTCCGTGCTCGTGTCCTCGACCTCATCGACGAACTCCGCAACGAGCGAAACATCTCGTTCTTCATCATCACCCACGACATCGGCGCCGCACGATATCTGAGCGACCGAATCGGGGTGATGTACCTCGGCCGTATCGTCGAGATGGGTGCCGCCGATGGCATCATCGACGACCCGAAACATCCGTACTCGAAGGCGCTCATCGAGAGCATCCCCTCACCCGATCCGACGGAGCCACTCGAGAGTTCGGGAATCGGCTCCGAGGTTCCAGAACCAGTGGACCTCCCCAGTGGGTGTCGGTTCCATCCACGCTGCCCCGCGGCGACAGAGCAGTGCCGGCAGGCCGACCCCGAGTGGCGAGACGTTCCCTCAGAGGACGACGACATCAGGATGACCGAGTGTCACGAGGTCGAGCCGAAGCGGACGCCGACCGACTGACGCCCACCAGCGCGAGGGGTTCGAGAGCCGGTGGAGCCGGCGGCTGCTGATTTTCCCGCGAGAGGACGACAGCCTCAAGGACAGGACTGCGAAGAGCTACCCTACTTCGACTGGCGTTTCTGTTCGCTGTAGAGCGTCTCACCGTCACGTTCGACGCGGTACTGCATCGTCGCGAACGACCGGCTGACCGAGTTTGAGACGCGAGACCGGACGGTCTCGGTCGGGTACCGGAGGGTCGTCACCGTCTCGCGGTCGATCGTCTCCGTGGAGAGACTCGACCGCCCGACAGCGGTCTCGATGGCCATCTCGTACTCGAACTCGGCGCCTGCGAGGGATTTCGTATAGGACTGTTCGAGTGTGACCGTCGCCGTGTCGCCGGTGTGGTCGGTCGTCGTCTCCCAGTTCGGGGGGTCCGGCTCGGGATAGACGCCCTGAGGGGACTCGAACGCACACTCATCTTCGAACTCGGGACTCCCGTCGTGGCGTCGGCCGGGGAGATGGAGTGTGGCGGGCATCTCCGGGGTGGATTCGAGGACGAAGCCGGCGCTGCCGTCGGGTGGTGAGACGTACGGGAAGAACGCACCACTGATGGCAACTCGGAGCTGGTGGCCCGGTTCGAAGACGTGCGACGTCGGTCGCAGCGAGACGGAGACGGCCTGCGGTTCGCCCGGCGTCAACGGGGTAGCGGACGCACCCGTTGTGCCCGCGGGGTCGATCTCTCCCGCCTCGAGTCCCGCTCGTGTGACACCGTGCGTGACCAGGGTCCCGGTCCCGTCGGGTGCGACGTCGACGACACGAACGGCGACGAGTTGGGCTGGGCCGTCGGGAACGACCGTGAGCGAGGCCGACCCCGTCCCAGTCAGTTCGAGTGCGTCCTCCAGGGTCTCGGTCTCGTACGTGAGCGACCGGACGTCGTCGCGTGTGGTGTCGAGGTCGGTGGCACCGGGGATCTCGAATCCGATCGAGTCCGTCCCGACGCTGTAATCGACGTCCCACCGGTCTGCGACCGGCGTCGGGTCGTCCGCGTCGGCCTGGAACCCCTCGTCGTCCAGCGTGAGTGTGATGTTCTCGGCTGCGTCCTCGACGGTCGGCCACGCCGCTCGGGTGCGCCACGTCCCTGCCGAGGGATCCTCCGACGTCGGCTGTTCGGTCCAGTACCGGACAGCTGGGGCCGAGTCGCGGCTCGGGCCACCCTCCGTGAGGTGGTCGTCGAACCACGCTTCGACCTCGCTCAGGAAGTCGATGCGCGCCGCGTCACCCTGCTCGGGCACGGCGTGTCGCCAGGGGCCCAGCACGACTTCGGTCGGCGCATCGATTCGCTCGGCGTACGAGACGGTGCCGCCGCCGAAGGCATCCCGATAGCCGCCGACGGCGAGCGTTGGCACGTCGATCTGTTCGACGGGGACGTCCTTGCGTGCCCAGTAGTCGTCTTTCTCCTCGTGGTCGAGATACTGGAACAGGAACGGCGTTCGATCGCGGAGCCCCGACAGTCGATCGTCCCACCGCTCGCCCCAGTCCGGAGACGACCGGTCGACGGGCGGTTGCAGTGGCAGATACTCGAAGTTGGGTGCCCACTGTCCACAGGTCCGCAGGTACGCCAGGACACCGCCGTCGAAGTAGGCGTCGTAGGCACGGACTGGTGCGTGAACCGGGACGATCGCTTCCAGCCCGTCGGGGGTCTGAGCCGCGACCTCAAGTGCTGTCGTCCCGGGGTAGGACTTCCCGATCATCCCCACGTTCCCGTTGGACCACGCCTGCTCGGCTAACCACTCGACGACGGCCGCACCGTGGCGCCCCTCGTCGGCAGTGAACGGCTCGTCGACCAGGCCGTCAGATGCGCCGGTCCCGACGGCGTCGGCGACGACGAACTCGAAGCCGGCGTCGACCAAGTACTCCACCATCGGGTCGGCCCGCGTCGCCGAGAGGTCGTCCTTGTGATACGGCGTATAGACGAAGACGACGGGTCGAGGGCCCCGTTCGGTCGGTTCGTGTCTCGTTGCGCGGACGGTCACTCCATCGACCGGAATCTCCAGCTCGTGGACGTACTCGTCGTGACTCATTGGCCCGCCTCCAGGGAAGCAGCCTCTACCGCCTCGATGAACTCCGCTGCATCGGCGACTAACTCCGCCCAGAGCTCCTCGCCTTTCTCCGCGGAGGCGAGCGTGGGGTCACCGACGTGGCCGAGGTCGCCGTCCTCCGGAGAATGCGCCGTGCTAGGGGTCAGTACCCGGTCGTCGTTACCGACGAGATTGAGCGTCCGATACGCGCCGGTCGTGGGACTCTCCTTGACGAACTCATCTTCGGCGACGAGTTCGGGATACCGGGCGAGCATGAACGAGGTCTCGAACTCGCCGCCGTGCATCCCGTCTTCCGGGTCGCCATCGCGAAGCCGCTGATGTACGGAGACACCGAGACGGAGTGGGTCGATAGCCGCAAACGTGACGCCCGGATGCTGCTGTTTGCGCTGTTGCATCGCCGTCTCGATGGCCGGGAGATTCGCGATGCGGTGGCCGTTAACCGTGATGACGTTCTCGAACCCGTGGCCAGCCAGACTCGCGTACACGTCTGATAGTACCGAAACGACCGTCTCCGTCGATAGCGAGACCGTCCCTGGGAAGCCGAGGTGATGGTCCGCATCGCCGTATGGAATGAGCGGCGCCACGAGGACGTCTGCTGCCACGGCTATCTCCTCGGCTAAATCACGCGCCTGAAACGCGTCTACGGCGAGCGGCAGGTGCGGGCCGTGCTGTTCGGTCGACCCGATCGGAACGATGACGGTCGGTGTTTCGCATTCTTCGAGATACTGTTCGACCTCTGGCCAGCGAAGTTCTTCGAGTCTGTGTGTTGCTCGGCTCACGTCGAGTCCTCCATATCGTCTGCGGTGGTGCGCTCGCTGTCGGTGTCGCGAGCGTCACGGTCGCTCGTGACTTTTCCATCTAATCGGTCCGACTCCTTTGCGCTGGTCGCTCGGTCGGCAGGATCACCATACCCCCCGCCTCCCGGCGTCCGGATCGTGATCGTGGTGCCGGCCTCGATATTGCGCGTGGCCTTTGCGGGGAGTGGCTCACCGTCAGCGAGGTTCGCCCCACGCGCGCCCGGTTCGCCCCCAGCAACGCCCTGCGGGCTATGTCGCCGTCGCTCCGTCAACACCGAGACGACGGCATCAGTCTCAACGGTCAGCGAACGCGTCAGGCCGAGTCCTCCTCGATACTCTCCGTCCCCACCGCTGTCGGTGCGGAACGCGTACTGTTCGACGGTGAACGGGTACTCTGCCTCCAGCGCCTCGATCGGCGTGTTCAGTGTGTTCGTCATCCCGACCTGGACGCCATCCATCCCATCCTTGTTCGGCCGGGCACCGAAGCCACCAGCGATGGTCTCGTAATACGTGAACCCCTCACCCTCTCTGGTCCCGATGATGAGGTTGTTCATCGTCCCTTGCGAGTGTGCCGGGACTCGCTTCGGAACTGCCTCGGCGAATGCCGCGAACACGACGTCTGTGATCCGCTGGCTCGTCTCGACGTTGCCACCGACGACCGCGGCTGGCGGTGACGGGTTGATGATGGTTTCTGCCGGTGCAGTGACCTCGATATTGGCGTAACACCCGTGGTTCGGTGGGATCTCCGGGTCGGTGATACTCCGAACCACGAAGTACACGGCACTCTTCGCGACCGCGAGTGGGGCGTTCATATTCCCTCGACACTGGGCAGCGGTCCCCTCGAAGTCGACCTCGACTCGATGCCCATCGACCGTGATCGTCGCTTCGATAAGGAGGTCTTCGTCGGTAACGCCGTCTCCTTCGAGGACGTCGCTCGCCGAGTAGGTGCCATCCGGGAAAGCCTCGAGCTCGCCAGTCATCCGTGTTCGAGAGTAGTCGATGACGGCATCGAACGCTCTCTCGACGCGGTGGGTGCCGTGCTCGTCGAGCAACTCTCCAAGCCGCTCCTCTGCCCGGTCGTGGGCGGCGAGCTGGGCTCTGAGGTCAGCCCGTCGCTCTGTCCGATTCCGGACGTTCGCGAGGATGACGTCCATCAGCTCCTCGTCAAGGGTGCCTTCGGAGCGGAGTTTGACCCCCGGTAGACGAAGCCCCTCCTGGTAGATTTCGGAGGCGCCGGCTGGCATACTCCCCGGAGTCATTCCACCGACGTCGGCGTGGTGGGCCCGAGTTACGGCATAGCCAACGACGCTCCCCTCTGGTGCCAGCGTCGAGACGATTGTGATGTCCGGGAGATGCGTTCCCCCTTTGAACGGGTCGTTCAGAATGAACGCGTCTCCCGGTGCTGGGTCGTTCGTTTTCACCATCTCGACCGCGTCTGGCATCGCACCCAGGTGAACCGGGATGTGCTCGGCCTGAGCGACCATCCGGCCCTGCGCGTCGAACAGCGCCGTCGAGCAGTCTTGGCGCTCCTTGATGTTTGGAGAGTACGCACTCTGAATGAGTACCTCACCCATCTCCTCGGCGACGCTCTCCAGTTGATTTCTGAAGACCTCGAGCGTCACCGAGTCGATATCCCCCGTCGGTGTGGTCATGGCTCCACCTCCGTGAGGACGAGCGATCCGTTGTCCTGGACGGTTCCCTCCCATGACGGTGGAATGACCGTCGTGCTCTCGTCCTGTTCGAGAACAGCCGGGCCGCTGACCGTCCGTCCGGGTGTCATAGGTCGCTGATAGATAGGCGTGGCATACTCTGTGCCATCGAAAATCGCGGTGTGCTCACCGAGTTTTTCCAGTGTCTCCGCGGCGACGGAACTCGACTGGATGCTCCGCGGGACGGTCGCTGCCGCACGGAGGTTCACCACCTCGATGCCCTCGTCGGCGGTGTAGCCGTACACACGCTCGTGTTTCCGTTCGAACGCTGCTCGAAGCTCCTCCGTGTCGACGCAGTCCTCTGCCTCGACTTCAAGCTCGAAGCTCTGGCCAGTGTACCGGAGGTCCGCAGACCGCCGAACGGTCACCGCCTCTTGGGCCGTCTCGACAGGCAGGTCTGAGACGAGTCCCTCGTAGATGGACTCGAGTTCGTCGCTGGTCGTCTCGCCGAGTGCAGTCTGATGGGTCCGGACGGCGTCGTACGTTTCATCAGCAGCTAGCAGACCGTAGGCCGAGAGGACTCCCCCCACGTGCGGGACGACAACGGTGCCGATGTTCAGGCGCTCGGCGAGCGCAACGGCGTGCATCGGCCCAGCCCCACCGAAGGCGACGAGCCCGAACTCACGAGGGTCGTGGCCTCGTTCGACGGTCACTGACCGAATTGCCCGCGTCATATTCGCGTTCGCAACGCGGAATACACCCCGAGCGGCTTCGAGCGCAGAGCCGAGGTCGGCCTCGTCCGCGAGCCGGTTCAGCGCATCGACGGCTGCGTCGTAGTCGAGGCCCAACTCGCCACCGAGCTGCGTTTCCCGATTGATGTACCCCAAGACTAGATTCGCGTCGGTGACCGTTGCTTCGTGTCCCCCACGCCCATAACAGGCTGGCCCGGGCTCGGAGCCAGCAGACTGTGGCCCAACGCGAAGGGCTCCGCCAGCGTCCACCCAGGCGATACTCCCACCGCCAGCCCCCACCGTGGTCACGTCGACCATCGGTACTCGAATCGGGTAGCCGCCGATTTCGCTGTCCGTCGTTCGCTCGACCTCGCCGTCGCGAATCAGGCTCACGTCGCTCGACGTGCCACCCATATCGAAGGTGACGAATCCTTCGAACGATGTGCTGTCTTCGGCTGCTGCCTGACTCGCACCGACGACACCGGCTGCCGGGCCGGACAGAACGGTCTGGACCGCGTGCGACCGAATCTCACCGGCATCCGCGATCCCGCCGTTCGACTGCATGATGCGGGGTTGCGGGAGGCCGAGGTCTGCCGCCCGGTCCGCTAGTCGGCTGATGTAGGAGTCTATCGCGGGTGTCACGTACGCATCAACCGCCGCCGTCGAGGTCCGTTCGTATTCCCGGAACTCGTTGAGGACCTCGTGCGAGGCGGACACGGAGACGTCGAGTTCCTCGCGGAGCCGCTGTGCAACTCGCGACTCGTTCGTCTCGTCGACGTACGCGTGCAGGAACGAGATTGCGACACTCTCGATATCCCGTGTCTGAAGGCGATCGATTAGTTCCGCTATCGCATCAGCGTCAGGCTCGATCTGCTTGCCCTCGGTCGTCGTTCGCTCGTCGAGCTCGAATCGATCACGCCGCCTGACGAGCGTCGGTGGTTTCTCCGCTTTGAGATCGTACAGGTCCGGTCGAGTCTGCCGACCGATCTCGAGAACGTCGCGAAACCCATCGGTAGTTACGAGCGCGGTCCGGGCGCCATCACTCTCGAGGAGCGCGTTCGTAGAGACCGTCATGGCATGTGAGAACTCGCTGATCTGGTCGGGAGAGATTCCAGCCTCGGCACTCGCCTGGCGGATGCCGCGAATGACGCCATCGCTCTGGTCGGCCGTGGAGGGGACTTTCGTCGTCGTCAGCTCGCCATCGGCGATGAGCACGACGTCAGTAAAGGTACCTCCAACGTCGACTCCGACTTCCGCATTCACCATCGGTGTCGTGGCCGCTGCACCGGCTCGCTTCTAAGGCCGCTTCTCGGCGCGCACTCGAGTCTGCTTGACCGCGCTAGGCCAGCAATCATTGGTAAGATATGGCATGCGGTAACGGTCTAAAATGGTTGTTAAGAGGACCCCACACTGTGTATGCAACCGTGTGAACATCAGACCTCGGAGATGAGGACTTTTGAGACACCTTCTGAAACCTCGACCTCGAAATCGAGTTTCTCGGTGCTGCGCTTGATGAAGCGCGTCATGAACCACTTCACCTTCTCGGTCGGAAAGACGACGTGGTAGGTATTCGCCTCGGCCCGACGCGTCGACAGGAAGCCACAGAACGATAGCCAATCGAGGATGTCTTCGAGGCTGTGAAACCGCGTCCGGTACTCCTCTGCGTGGAACTCCGCGACGCGGTCGATCACCTCTTGGAACTCGGGGCTCGGTTCACCGTTTTCGAGCTCCACGTGGTCGAGCAAGCCGTGAAGGAAGTCGATGTCGAGTAACACGTGCTCTCCCCCCGAGAGCATGCGGTAGTACTGCTCGAGATCGACATCGCTCTCCGAGTTCGCTACCTGAAAGTTCGCAGCGTAGAATATAATCGCTCGGCGGACAGTCTCACTCTGCCCATTTCCCGTCCGATTGACCAAGTCATCGAGCGCCTCTCTCGACTGCTCGTCGAGAGAAACAGTGAGTCTGTCGCCAACCATGTCCCCCCTTTCGAAGTCATTTGGCAAATACGCGCTGATAATACGAACATCTGACAGAGAGACACTATACATCACCATTCAGTCGTCACCACGACCCGTGAGTTGACGACGAGGGCACCCACGAACGTGCTGAAGCTGACGCATCCCCTGACGTGGGTCCGCAGTATTCCTATCGAACAATTAAACAGTCGGCCCTCACGATAAGTAGGCATCAGTATGGAGGTCGACGAGCGGGGAGACAGGGTCTGGGTGACGCGACTCTCGCGGGTGTTCGTCGACCGAAGCCCCCTCGGAGCCGTCCCGACGATACTGCTTACCGTTGGGCTGGTCCCGTTCGTGCTGACGGCGCTCTTCTTGGGGCTGACTGGGCTCGACGTTCGGCCCGTATTCCTGGGAAGTCAGTTGCTCGCCGCGACCCTGACAGCCGTCGGATCGGTCCTGGTTTGGAGGTACGATACCGTCGTCTTCCCGACCTTCATCGAGCGCGCCACGGAGGTCACGCCGTACGACGACAACCGTGAACTCCGGTCGATCGCCACGCGATACCGCGATTTCTTCACCGACGTGCGAGCCACCACGGCTGTCTGGACCGGACTGGTACTGCTAGCGGTCGTCGTCAACGACGGCTACTTTGCCTCACTCGGCGTCACCGGCTACACCGACCCGGCTTACCTCGCCTATCTGCTCTTCGCCGCGTGGACGGCCGCGATCACCGCGGTCGGCATCCGGATGGCGTTCACGACGAACCTCTGCATTCGCGAGATTGGCGAGCTGGATTTCAGCATCGACCCGTTGCATCCGGACGGGCTGGGTGGGCTGAGCAACATCGGCTACTTTGCCATCCGGACGACGACCCTGTTCTCGATCGGTGCGCTGGGCTTGCCTCTCGCGTTCGACGTCGTCCGGGTCGGCGGCGGCAGCGGCATCGTCTACCTCCTTGTGGCGAGCTACATCGCGATGATCGTCGGCTCGTTCGTCTTTCCGACCGTCTACATCAACCGCCGGGCCAACGAGATCAAGTCCGAGCTGCTGAACGAGAAGCGAGAACACATCCACGAGCTTCGGGCTCAACTTCTGGCTGGTGACGACCCCGAGGAGATCGAGACGCTCCAGATGAAGCTCGACGAACTCCGAACACAGTACGAAACCTACGACCGCGTGAGCCTGTATCCGATGTCGCTGTCGATCGCCTCACGCCTCGTTTCCTCGGTGCTCTTACCGCTGTTTTTCGTGGTGGTCGAGACGTACGTTATCTGAGCCGACTCGCCGGACTCGAGTGGAGCGAACTTTCCCAGAAAGGCGGTTCAACCGGACTGTAGCTCGAAGTCACGCCCTTGGACGGGCGGCCAGAATCGTGTATCTGCTTGCACGCTGAGCAGTGTCTTGGCATGCAACCCCCACAAAGAGACACTCCAGCTCCAGTCCTGGGTAACACCTAGCAGTGACTGCTCATTCCAAGTGAGTGAACACTTATGACCGACACGACCGAATCTCCACACTCTTCCGGCTCGTGATAGTTCATACCACGCACTCGGGAGAGGAGCACACAGCATGACAGACGCAACCTTCGCGAGCGAGGAGTGGTGGCACAGCTATCAAGAGACGGTCAACGCCGACCCGGAGATGACGCTCAACGGGCGGGACGCGTTCGACGAGAACTTCCTCGTCGGCATCGGCGAGGAGCACTTCCTCATCGACATGCACGACGGGCAGGTGCAGGAGGTCCGCACGCCCGGACTGGACGACTCGTGGGGGTTCGGCGTCGTCGGCCCGCGCGAGGCCTGGGAGGAGTTCGTCAGCGAGATTCCAGCCGCACACCACAACGAGGTGTTCGCCTCGTTCTACCGGACGGCCGTCAAGGGTGAGGAGGGGTATTTCGACCTCATCGGCGACCACAAGCTCATCTTCCAGAACTTCCGGCCGTTCCAGCGGGCGCTCGACCTGATGCGGACGACCGAGAACGGCGGTGAGCCAAGTACCGAGGGGACGACGCGCCCGAACGAACCCCGAAACGAAGCCATCACCGGGCACTACGTCACGGTCGAACTGGACGGGGTCGACCACCGGATCTACTACGAGACCAACGGGCCCGAGGACGGTATCCCGCTGCTCTGTCAGCACACCGCGGGGTGTAACCACCAGCAGTGGCGCCACGTCCTCGGTGACGAGGAGATCACCGAGCACTTCCGCGTCATCGCGTACGACCTGCCGCGTCACGGCAAGTCCGTCCCGCCGACGAGCCAGTCGTGGTGGACCGAGCAGTACGACCTCACGGCCGAACGCTTCACCGACACCATCGTCTCCATCGCCGACGCGCTGGACCTCGAAGATCCTGTCTTCATGGGGTCCAGCATGGGCGGGACCATCACGATGGAACTGGCCGACTGGTATCCCGACCGGTTCCGCGCACTCATCGGGCTGGAGGCCGGGCTGTTCACGCCCGGATTCTACATCGGCTGGCTCGCCCACCCGCACGTGAACGCCAACGATGTCAACTCCCATGCGACGTGGGGGTTGATGGCGCCACACGGCCCCGAGTGGGCGCGTCGCGAGACACTTTACAACTACGAACAGGGCGCCAATGGCGTGCTGAAGGGTGACCTCTACTACTACTCCGTCGAGCACGACTACCGGGAGAACGCGGATGACATCGACGCGACGAAGACGCGGATGTATCTGATGAACGGGGAGTACGATTACCTGACCAACCCCGACGACGCCCGCGAGGCCGCGGAGGCAATCGGTGAGGGGGCAACCGCCCACGAGATGAAGGCGACCGGCCACTTCCCGATGGCCGAGCGCCCGGAGCTGTTCAGGGCGTATCTGAAGCCCGTGCTCGACGACATCCGTGGGGTCCGCGACGAGCCGGTTCCGGAGGTGCTCACGCCCGAGGACGTCGGCGTGGAGGCGAACCAGTAACGCCGCCCGTCCCCGTTCCGGACACTTCGACGGGCCCCTCAGATCAGCCTCCGAGTCCCCGTACGAGTGGGTCTCGGTGACGGCTCACCGCCAGTCCGACGCAGACGGGCTTTGCAGCATCTCGGTCGAGAGACGCCTGGGTAGCGTGGGTGCCAACGACACGTGGGACGCACGATACGGAGCAAAGGTGGCCAAACACTCAAGAACGGAGTTCTCCAAGAGAGCATGTGGCCACTATCGAGGTGACATCCTCCCCGCCGTGAACGGCGGGGCTTCCCGTACCGCGTTGGGATAGCTTGCGTTGTTCACACACTACTACAACCATCTCAGACCGCATCAAGCGCTCGACGGACGAACGCCAGTCGAGGAGGTGCTAAACTAGACAGTGCCCCTGAATGAAATATGGTGTATATGTTACTGAAGCTCCTCAACGAGTGCAGCAACCGTCTCGTCAACGAGACCTCCGGCAAGACACCCCTGCCAGAAGTCGATATCCTCGTGGTCAATGGATTGGACGCCCCACGGGACGATCCGACCCTCGTCCGGTGTCCCGCCACGAAGCCAGCTCTCCTCAGGAATGGCGATGAGGCCATCCATCCAAGACTTCGACGTTAGTGTTACTGCGATATACTGCTCGCCGTAGAACGGACGGCCTTCGTGGTTCGAGAGGATAAGCCAGGTACGAGCGTCTTCTTCGCCTTTGAACGGGTCATCGCCGTAGACGACATCGCCACGCTCAAAGATCGGTGTCCCTTCGTCGGTCACTGTTCATCCTCGACGCTCGGGTGGGGCTTCTGCGGTGCGTGCTCGCGCCACGCCTCCTTATCCTCTGTACCGAGTTGGTCGTTGAACAGTGCGGTCGCCCGTTCGTAGCCGCTGTATCCTTCGAGGCGTTCGGCGTCGTCGGTTATCGCCCAGTACGTCGCCTTGTGTTCGACCAGACCGCGATCCTTCAATCGTGAGAGTGCAGTGCTCACCGCCCCCTCGTCAACGCCGATCTGAGAGGCAATTTCGCGCGCCTTGAACGCCCGATCTTCGTTAGCATCGAGAAACCCGAGAACCTGGTCAGGGACGGAGAGGTCAGCGAGTTCTTCCTCGCTCGTGTTCTCGAAGGTGTCTCGGTCGATGGACATCGTTGAATGGAGGTACGTCATCCGCTGTAAAGAGTGTTAGGAGTGAAACTTACGTAAATACTGAAGGAGACGGCTCGTCCAAGGCAGCGAGGCGGTCCGAGAACTGTATGCATTGAGGTAGCCAGTCTCAACTATTTGAAGTCTAGATTTCAGAAATCGTGATTTCCACGACGAGACGTTCTACCTCGACCGCGATCGCTGTCCCCCGCGCCACCCACTCAGGCGTCCGCCCGGGGAAGGCGAAGCGCCACGCGACTCCCCGGCGCGTCCTCCGCGATGTGGAACTCGCCGCCGTAGGCGTCTGCGATCCACTGGGCCACCCAGAGGTCGATGGTGCGCGAGTGGTTGAGCTGGGTGATGTCCGCGTCGCCTTCGAGGAGTTCACGCTCCTCGTCGGTAATCCGGCCGCCGGGGCTCGTGACGCTCACCTCCACCCCGTCGTTGACCGCCTCGGCCGCCAGTGTCACCTCGGGGTCGGCGTCGTTGTCGACGAGTGCGTCGGCCACGAGATAGCCGACCGCACGGTCCAGTCGGTCACCGGCGAGGACCCTGGTCCCGGTCGGACAGGCGCAGTCGACGGTCACGTCCGCCCGGTCCCGATACTCGTCTGCCACCGCCTCGAGGGCCGGCTCGACCGAGGTGGGTGCTGCATCCGCCGCGTCGAACTCCATCGCCCAGTACACCTCGCCGACCTTCTCGTTGAGCGCCGTCAGCGACTCGGCGCTGGCTTCGACACGCTCGGCACCAGCGCGGGCCGCAGCGAGGTCGTCGCTGCGCTGGATGCGGTCGGCGTGGCCGAGCAGCACCTGTGCCTCGGTCCGGAGGTTGTGCCGGAGCACCTGACTCAGGACGTCGAGCCGCTGGGTCCGGTCGGCCAGCTCCTCGGCCCGGATCTGCCGCACGTCGTTGTACCCGATGAGGACGTGGGCGAACGCGCTGACGAGGATGATGTCCGCCGCGGCGAACAGCGGCAGCGCCCCGGGAACGTACAGCTCGACGAGTCCGAGGATGAGCGCGAGGACCGCGATGCCGAGGAAGTGCCAGCCGCCGATGCGAACCACCCCCCGAGTCGGGATGGAGCTCCGATAGAGGAGCCCGCTCACCACGACGAGGACGACCCCGAGGACCACGCCGAGTAAGGCGAGAACGGTACCGAATATCGACCCGTCACCCGTGAGGAGGAATCGAAGCGGGAGCCACCCACCAGTGAGCCCGGCCAACGCGATAGAACCTGCCGCGACGACCCGTGCTACGTCCATCTGTGACAGTTCGGTGCTCGGGACGTTTCAACCCGTCTATATGGGGTAGCAACGCCGGTTTCGGGCTGCTGGACTCGCCCGGACGGTGGGGCGGGCACCCCGTCGCTGGGTGCTGGCACCGTCCAGTTGCCTACGGCCCTCGAAGGCAGAATATGTCTGTGGACGGTAATACGAATTTAAGCTACGGCCTCGCTTCCGAGACGCATCGATTGACTGATGTGTCTCTCCGAGCGGCACATCCCGTCCAGGCGGACGCTCGGGACCCAGACTCATGTTTCAGGACCCAGAGACCTTCGCTGGCGCGGGAATCGGCATCGCGACGGGCACCCAACCCATTGGGGCGGCCCCGGCGCTCGACCCCGGTATCCACCTGCGGTGGGCGAGCGCGCCCCACCGCGGCGTCCCCCGCTACGGAACGTACCTCTTCCGCCGGCGCAGTAGCGAGGGGCGCACCAAGCCGGTCGGTATCGACACCGAGACGGGCCAGCAGTACGTCGCCGGGACCGAGTCCGACTTCGGCTCGCTCGCGGGCGCGGGCTCGACCACGACCGGCACGGGGCCGTTCGGCTGGATCGAGGTCACGTTCACCGACCGGAGCTACATCACGGCCGTCGACGTCCTGTTCACGGGCGGCCAGAGCGGTGAGACGACCCTCACGACGTTCACCGACGAGCGCGCCGTCGACACCGCGACAGTCGGGCCGGGCCCCGTCGGTCGGCAGACGGTCAAGCTCACCGGGCAGTACGTCACCAGCTTCCGTGTCGAGGGTGACTTCGGCCTCCTCCTCGACGTGCGCCTCCACTCGACGGCCGAGAGCCTCTCGACCGGGTGGGACTTCCTCTCCGGGGCCGACCCGCTCTCGCTCCCGCTGGCACACGACGACTACCCCTGCGTGAGCGCGCCGGCGACGCTCGACGAGGCGCGGTCGCTCGCCCGTGACCGCATCGCCTACGGCTCGCCCGACCGCTACGCCGCCGCCAGCACGGCCACGCCCGCCACCGGGACGGCCGCCGTGGCCAACGGGTCGCCACTCGTCGCCGGGGCGGGGACGAACTGGTCGGCCAACCGCGCCGGGGAAGTGTTCCACGTCGACGGCGACGACGACGCCTACACCGTCCTGTCTGTCCTCGCGAGCGACCGTCTGCTCCTGTCTCGGCCCTACGCCGGGGCGACCGACGCGAGTGCCGCCTACTCGCTCGCACCCGACCGCTTCGGCACCATCCACGACGCGCTCGCGACGCTCGTCGCCGGCGGACCCACCGCAGGTGGGCCCTCGGCACGGGCGACCCCGACCGCCGTCGAGACGACGGGCACGGTCACGCGAACCGCGAGCGAGACGGGCGTCACCGGCATCGGGACCGCGTGGGACGACTCGCTCGAAGGGCTCGGCCTTCAGGTCGCACTCCACACCGGCGACATGGGTGATTTCACTCCTGGCGAGACCACCGTCAGGGATGTATTGGGGGGGTACAGCGACCGGCTAGAGGGTGGCATCCTCGTCATCGACGGCCAGCAGACCCGGTACGAGATCGCCGAGGTAGTCAGTCCGACCGAACTCACACTCGACCGGCCCTACGACGGGCCGTCCTCAACGAGTCAGACCTACACCGTCTACGAGCGAGCGGTGGCTCGCATCGACCGCGTGGTGAGCCCGACCGAACTCGAACTCGACCAGCCACACGCCGGCCCGACCCACACGAGTGGCCGCGCGTACCGCATCGTCGGGTCGATGGCCGCACTCGGGGCGAGCGGTGACGAGACGCTGACGCTCGCCGCACAGTACCCGCTCGAGACGCTCTCCGTCGCGAGCATCGACCCTGCCGTCGCCCAGCTCCTCGGGAGCGCCTGGGTCGACGACACGGTCGAGGCGAACGTCGCGTACGACTACCTGCTCGTCACCGACCACACGGGCTACGTCGACCTGCTGGCTAACGTCTGGAACGTCGACGCGGGCGACCCGGTCGACTTCCGCGAGTTCGTCGGCGATGTCGTCGTCGCGGCCGAGTACGACCTCGTCGACGCCTACCTCCTCTCGAACTTGGAGCAGGGCGACACCGACCCGCCCGCACCGGCCGCCCCGACAGACGTCAGAGCGTACGACCTGCCGCCGTCGACTGCGACCGGGACCGACCATGACCGCTACGCTGCGGGCCTCGGCTGGGACACGGGCCACGTCGACGGCCACCTCCCCATCGACGCCCCGGCCGCGTACTACTGCTGGCGGACCGCACTCGGCGATAGCCCCGGCTCACTGGCACCGGCGACGTCGGCTTACACGCCGCTCAGTGACGACCCAGTCACGGACTTCCTCGCGGATGCCGAGCCGGTCCTCGTCGCGAACGGTGACGACGGCCCGAGCGTTCCCGGCTGGCCGACGGCCCCGGTTCACGCCGTCGACGGCCGGCGCCCGCCGGGCTGGTACAGCTATCGCGTCACCGGCGTCGACCTGTTCGGCCGGCACACCGACTACAGCGAGCCCACGACGTGGCACGACCCCGAGACCGACCAGCCGGCGACTCACGCTACCCACCCCGACGCCCCGGGTTTCGCGGTCGAACTCCGGGCCCGACTCCCCCCGCCGCGGCCGGCCGGCGTCACGGCGACCGTGCTCGACCCGCAGGACCCCGACGACGCGGACGACGCTGCGGCCGTCGCCTGGTGGGACCAGCACGGCCGGCAGGTCGCCCTCCGCATCGGCTGGGCCTGGCCGGCCGCCTTCGACGCACAGGCACCCGATACGGACGCCTTCGAGTGTCTGGTCGAACTCGGCTCGCTCAACAGCCACCCCGGAACCGTCACCGCGGTGAACGAGGGCCCCGAGACGACGCGCGTCACCACCACGCTCTCGCACACCGTTGACCCGACCGACGCATCCAGCCCGTCGCTCTCGCCCGGTGCCTTCGCCGGCGCCTCGCTCTCGGTCGCGGGCGCGACGTTCACCGTCGTCGACAGCGGCGGCGGGAGCGGCCTCTGGGTCGAGGTCCGAACCCGCGAGGGCCCCGACGGCCCGGTCGTCCCACAGACGGGGGCGGAGTGTGCGCTGGCCGTCCCAGCCGTGTACGATACGGGGACCGCCACGGTCGTCGACGGGGACGCCGTCGTGACCGGGCGCGACACCGGCTGGCGTGACGCACTCGTCGGCCAACCGTTCCGGCTGGCGACGACCGGCGAGACATACGAGGTGACGCGTGTCGACTCGCCCACCCGACTCCACCTCGACCGCCCCTACGAGACCCCGCCGAACCGCCCGGACCGCGAAGCCGCGGCGTACGCCGTCGACCACCCCGTGAGCACGGACTACAGCGAGCACGACGCCTGGACGTTCCAGGTCGACGATGTCCCCATCGACGCCGACGTGACCGACCGCCGGACGCCGGCCGGCGACCGCTTCTACGAGACGACCGTCCCCGCCCCGGGCGCCGATGGCGGTGGGTTCGACCCCGGTGTCGGCTCCGGCGAGTCGCCCGTCGTCTACGCCAACGTGGGTGTCAACGCCCGCATCGACACCGACGACGGCTCCCTCCGCGGTGACGTCGGCGGCCCCGCCCCGGTCGCCAGAGCGCACCGCGACCCGCCGGCCACGCCCGAAGTCCCACCGCTCGACTCCAGTGTCGACTGGGCCACCCACCCCGACTACGACGGCCTCGCCCACTACACCGTCCGCTGGGTCCGCCCGCCGGACGGCGTCGAGGCACACGTCTACCGCACGCTCGACCGGACGCTCTTCCGCGTGGACTGGGACCGCCGGAGCGCGACCGACGCGTTCGTCCTCGACGCCACTGCGACCGAGTACTTCCCGCCGTCACGACGCGGTGACGACGCCGCCGAACGGGCACGACGCGAGGCCATCACCACCACGCTCACGACCGACCTCGACGTCGACACGTGGGCCGCTGCCGAGACGGTCTACCTCGGGCTGGAGCCTGACGAACTCCAGACGCTGGCGGCGCTGCCGGGCAACGAGTCGGCGTTCACGCAGCTGACGACCGACCCGCTCGCGCCAGCCGACGCGCCGAACGTCCGCGGGCCGGACTACGAGGCCGGCGACCCCGGCCCGGGAACCCAGCCCGGCGTCGACGGCGTTCCGGACGAGATGCCACCCGGCGACGACCTCTGTGCGTACGTCGACAGCTTCGACGGCCGCTCGCGTAACCACTATCTCTACCGAGTCGGTGCCGTCGACGACGCCCACAACCGCGCCGGGGCGCTCACCTACCCGACCCCGCCGACGCGGGCGCTGGATGCCGTCCCGCCGGAGACGCCCGTTGTCACGGGTCTCGTCGCCGGGCATCCGGACGACGCCGAGGCGGACGACCGCCGACTCACCCTCCGCTGGAACGCCGTCCGGAGTCCCGATCTCGCGCGCTACCGCGTCTACCGGACGACCGACCCGGACGCGGTCCGCGACGTCCGGCTGATGGACGAGGCCGCGACGCTCTCCGTTCCGGTCGCGACCGATGGCGACCCACTCGTGACCGGCCGGAGCGACGGCTCGACCGTCTTCTGGACCGACGGCGACCGCGACGCCGGCGTCGACCACCACTACCGCGTCGTCGCCGAGGACGAGACGGGGAACGCCTCGCGTGCCTCAGATGCGGTCGCTGGCCGCACCTTCGACACCACCCCGCCGACGCCGCCCACGGTGACGGCCGAGTGGGTCCGCGTCGGCCCGAACGGGACCGTCCAGCCCTACGCCGACCCGTTCCCGCCGGACGAACGGTGGCGACCGGCTGTTCGCGTGACGTGGGCCGACGGTGCCTCGTCCCGCGTACTCCTCGAGTCGGGGCCGGCGACCGGTCCAGACGGCTTCGCACCGGCATCGGGCTGGCTCGTCGATACGACCGAGTATCTCCACGATCCCGGCGAGTCAGCGCCCTACCGCATCCGGGTGCGTGTCCTCGACGACCGCGGTCGGCAGGCGACCGGTGACCCCGTGACGGTCCCGGCACCCGGAGGTGCGTGATGGCCGACGTGGACGCGCTGGTCGAGAAGTGGTTCATCGACACCAACGGCACCCGGAACCTGCTGGACCTCGCTGCGAGCGAGGCGAAGAACCACTGGCTTCCCCCGCAGACCCGACACGAGGGAGCGAGCCTCACCGACCACACCACCGGGAACGACGTCACGGCGCTGCTCGACGGGGAGAACATCCTCCCGAAGTGGGCGGAGGGAGTCGTCCACCTCACGAACAACCACGGAGACGCCCAGCTGCTGCACTCCGGCTGGATCGCGAGGGACATCAACGTGAAAGCCGGGAAGTCGGTCTCGCACTATCTCGGGCAGCTGACGGCCAAGACCGACGAGGTGTACATCGCGCTCAGCGACCACTGGACGAACGCGACGGACAACCGCAAGTTCGCCAACTCCGTCGGCATCGACACGGCCGCGGTCGACTCACGCTACCCCGACGTTGGGTCCAACCACGCGAAGTACACCGTGTTCAAGGACGGCACAGACGACTACGCGCTGGTCGGGTCGGCCGACCTCTGGGGACCCGCTCGGGCCGTCCAGGCGCACGACCAGCTCGGCGGCCAGCACGAACTCAGCGTGACGCTCCGCGGGCCGGCTGTCGCGGACGTCCAGCAGTCGTTCGTCAACCGCTGGAATGACGAGACGCGCGACGACGTCAAGGGCTCGCTCTGGCACCCCGTCTCGAAGAGCACCGTCGGCAGTATCATCGGCCCGTACGCCGTCTGGACGGAGAAGACGCCACCGGAGTTGAGCGCCAACGCCGTGCAGACGACCACGACCGGGACCCACGCCGTCCAGGTGCTCCAGACGTTCGGCATCGACCACGACGACGAGACCTACTCGTGGGCGAACGGCTCCGGCGGCGAGTTCACCGTCTGGGCCGCCCGACTCCGCGCGCTCTCGAAGGCGACCGACTACATCTACGTCGAGGACCAGTACTTCGTCCCCTTCGGCGTCCCGGGGACGAAGACCTACCAGCTCGCGATGAAAGCGGACCACAAGTGGGCGCCGTTCACTCATCTCAAGGAACGACTGGCGGCCGGCGTCGACGTCTTCGTCGTGACGAATCCCGAACTCGACGGGCGGTTCGCGAACACGGCAGCGTTCGCCCGGACGGACGCGCTCGTCGAACTGAAGACAGCGAGCGAGCAGTCCGGGGCCGGCGACCTCGTCGTCGCCTCACTCGAGGTGGGCGGCGACGTGGTCAACACCCACGCGAAACTCGTCGTCGTCGACGACGAGTACGTCGCGCTCGGCTCGGCCAACTTCAACCGCCGGTCGGCGACCAACGACGGCGAACTCGCCCTGGGTATCGTCGACGGTGACGAGACGCTCGTCCCGACTATCCGCAGCGAGACGTGGGGTGAGCACCTCGGGGTCTCCCCGTCGTCGCTGGGCGACCTCGCCGCCGCGAAGGCGACCTACAAGGACCGCGTGACGAACGAGACTGGCCGACTCCGCGCCCTCGACATCCCAGACGAAGCGACGGACGAGCCGTGGAACCAGAAGTTCGGCCTCAGCCAGTGGGACCACTACGCCGGCCCGGCCGACCGCACCCCGGAGGCAGACCAATGACACGATACGCGAGCGACATCCCAGCCACGCAACTGTTCTCGGCCGACGACCTGCCGCTGTCGAAGGTCCTCCCGACCGAGGGAATCGACGACCTGCTCGACCGACTGTACTTCCGCAGCGTCGAAGAGGCGTACGACCCCGCCACCGAGACGACGACGCTCCAGTACGGTGCCGTCGTCGACCCGGAGGCGGCGTTCGAACTCCCCGGCCTCGGCGGGATGCAGGTCGTCGTCGGTGGCGATACAGCCATGCTGGCCGCCGAGTTCGTCGGCGGTCCAGATACGGGGGCACTGACCCTCTCGGGTGGCATCGCGCTTCGCTTCCCCCGCGAGTGGCTCCGGCCCGTCGTCGAGACCGAGGACGGCTGGGTCGACGACCCGTCCCGCGAGCACGTCGAACTCGGATTCGGCGGCGGCGTCACCGTCGACCACGAGTTCGATGTCACCTTCGAGGGGAGCAATCGCTTCACCGTCGAGCCGGCCATGATCGGCGACACCGGCCTCGTCGTCGAGGGAAGCGTCGCGGTCGACCTCTCGGAGACGACCGCGCACCCCTCGAGCGCGGCGATGGGCCTCGACCCCTCGTGGCGTGGCGTCGTCTTCGATGACCTCACGCTCCACCTGCCCGAGGCGCTCGACGTGCCGGGCGCTCCGGCCGAACTCTCGCTCGAGGAGTTCCACGTCGGCGGAGGCGGCGTCTCGGGGACCGTCTCGGGTGACTGGGACGCCGGCGACGCCACCGGGTCGCTGTTCGGGATGGAGTTCGAGTTACGGACGGTCGACATCGAGTTCCGCGAGTCCGCACTCGTCGGTGCCGGTGCGCGGGGGACGCTCACGCTCCCGTTCTTCGACGGCCCGGTCGACCTCGAACTCGGCATCGCGGGCGACGGTACCGTGACGGCCGCACTGGACGACCCGGACGGCCTTGTCTCCGTCGACCACGACGCCTACGCGCTCGAGATCGACGGCCTGCGCTTCTCGACGGCCGGAACTCCCGCCGTGGCGCTCAGCGGGACCGTCACGCCGAAACTCGTCCCCGACGCGCCGGGTGTCCGTATCGAGGAACTCAGCGTCGACGCCGACGGGAACGTCCGTGTCGAGGGCGGCTGGCTCGACCTGCCCGACCAGTACAGCATCGACTTCTACGGCACGACGTTCGAGATCACCGCCTTCGGCCTCGGTCGTAACGACGACGGCAGCAAGTGGGTCGGCCTCGACGGGAGCGTCACGTTCGTCGACGAGCTCTCGGCGGGGGCGTCGGTCGACGGCCTGCGCGTCACCTGGTTCGACGACGGTCCTCGTGCAGGCGACGCCCCACAGCTCTCGTTCGAGGGCATCGGTGTCGAACTCGAGATACCCGACGCCGTCCGGTTCAAGGGGGCGGTCTCCTACACCGAGCGCACGCTCGACGACGGCTCGACCGACCACCGCTTCGAGGGCGACATCGGCCTCGACCTGCTCGCACTCGACGTCTCGGTCGACGGCAAGCTCGTCGTCGGCCAGCGCGAGGAGGCCGGCGAGACGTTCACCTACCTCGCGGTCTACCTCGGGGTCGACCTCCCCACCGGGATTCCGCTGTTCTCGACGGGCCTCTCGCTGTACGGGTTCGCGGGGCTGTACGCACAGAACATGTCGCCCGCGCTCGAGGACGACGAGGCGTGGTTCACGCGCGACCCGGACCAGGAGAGCTGGTACCACCGCGACCCCGAAGGGGCGACGGGCTTCGGTGGCGACCCGCCGAAGTGGCCCGCACGGAAGGGCGACCTCGCGTTCGGTGCGGGCGTCACCCTCGGGACCGCCGCGGACGACGGCTTCTCGTTCTCGGGTAACCTCCTGCTCGTGGTCGCCTTCCCCGGCCCCGTGGTCGTCCTGAACGGCGAGGCGACGATGCTGGCCAAGCGGAGCGATCTCGACAGCGGCGAGCCGAACTTCTCGGCGCTCGCCGTCCTCGACGGCCGCGCCGGGACGTTCACCTTCGGGCTGGACGCGCAATACCGCTTCGGCGACGGTGGCGAACTCGTCGACATCGGCGCGAGCGTCGAGGCGTTCTACAGCCTGAACGACCCGACCGCATGGTACGTCTACATCGGCCGGAAGGAGCCACGCGAGAAACGCGTCCGCGCGACCATCTTCTCGCTGTTCGAGGCGAACGGCTACGTCATGCTGGACTCGCGGCAACTCGCCGTCGGCGCCTGGTACGGCTTCGACGAGTCCTACTCGTTCGGCCCGCTCGGCGTCGACCTGGAAGCGTGGCTCTCGGGCGACGCCGTCCTGAGCTTCGACCCCGCACACTTCTCGGGCGTCGTCGCCGCGAGAGGTGCCGTCCGGTTGCGAGCGTTCGGCTTCACCGCCGGCATCAGCCTCGACGCGACCATCGCCGCCGAGGTGTTCGACCCGTTCCACCTCCTCGGCAAGGTCAGAGTCGCGCTCGAACTGCCGGGGTTCCTCCCGGACCCGAGCGCGACCGTCACGCTGGAGTGGGGGCCACGACCCGAGCCGCCCGAACTGTCCGACCCGCTCGCAGGCGTCGCTATCGACCACGACCTCGGGACGGCGACCTGGCCACTCGCGCTCGACGACGACACCCCGCCAGCGGACGAGGACCTCCCGGTCGTCCCGCTGGACGGCCGGCCGCAGCTCACGTTCGCCGCCGCCGTCCACGACGACGGCTACGACGCGCTCGCCACCCCGGACGGGACGCCCGACCCGGTCGGCGAGAACGCCCACCCGGTCCGGCCGGCGTACGTCCGCATCGGTGACCCGGCCGCGAACGAGGGCCCGGTCGAGGTCAGATACGGGCTCGCGGCCGTCCGCGTCGAGCGCCGGACCGCCAGCGGGTGGGAGTCGATGCCGGACGTGTTCGGCTCGTGGGCACCCGTCCCGACCCTGCCGGAGGGCGACCGCACCGAGGGGGCCGACCCGCCGATGGCGAACACCAAGCTGTCGCTGTTCACCCCCAACCCGTTCGCGTACGTCCGGCACACGAGCGGGGCGTGGGGCGACGCGATGGTCGAGCGCGCCGGCGACTACCCCTGTCTGGCCAAGCGCGACTGCTGGACGTTCGAGGGTACCTCGCTCGCGGACTTCGACGTCCGGGCGACTACGCTGCAGGGCATCCCGGTCACGACTGTCGACCGGGCCGACAGCGAGCCGTGGCCGACGTTCCACCACGCCGCGACGGTCCCGTCCGACCCGCCGGACGTCGAGGACGTCTTCGCGGACGGCGCCCGGCGAGCGCTCACTCTCGGGTTCGTCGCCCCGGCCGACACGGCCGGTGACGACCTGGGGCAGTACCTCGTCGTCGACCTCCCCGAGCCACGCAAGTCCGTCGCTATCGAGGTACTGGCGGACAAGTACTGCGACGCCATCGGCCTGTTCGGCACCGACAGCGAGGGCGAGTCGGTGACGACGTTCGTCGAGCGACCCGAAGGGACCCAGCGACTCACCGTGACCAGCCGTGAGGGGACGCTCGACCGGGTCGTCCTCGTGGCGTACTACGCCGGCGACACGACGGCCACGTCGAGCGTCGGCGACCTCGCGGTCTTCTCGGTGTGTGCCTCGACTGCCGCGCTCTCTGACGTCGGCGCACTCGAGGTCGCTCGCGAGCGGACCATCCGCGAGCAGGTGGCCCGCCTCGGCGACGAGGCGGCCGTCTTCGACTCGCACACGACCTACCGCATCGCGGTCGAGACGACGCTCCAGGCCCGCGGCCTCGGCGAGTTCGACTGGTTCACCGAGGAACGGACCAGCACCGCCTACGCCTACTTCCGAACCGACGGCCCGCCCACACTCGCCTCGCTCTCGGTCCCCGAGGGGGCCGACCCCGAGCAGTTCGAGAGCGGTCTCGAGGACCTGCGACGCTACGTCCGCGGGACCGTCCCCGAGACGCTCCCGGCCCGTGGCGAGCGCCCCAGCCTCCCGCGGCCGGTCTACCGCGCCTACGACGTGGGCGTCCGCTTCAACCGGACTCACGTCGACCGGCTCTACCGGAGCGTGGGCCGCGACCTCGCGCTCGTCCTGTTCGACCGCAACAACCGGCCCGCACGGACCGCCGACGGCCGACTGCACGTCGTGGCGAACCGGTGGGGCGAGCAGGCCGACCTCCTGCTCGACGTGGCCGAGCGCCAGTGGCTGCGCGCGGTCGACCGTGGTGAGTGTGCCGGCATCGACCGCGCCGTCGTCACCCGTGACGACCTCCTCGACGCCGTGGTCGGCCTCGGCGTCCTCGACGCCGACGAGGTCTACGAGGCACGACTGCTCCCACGCCTCCTGCGCGACCCGTTCGGCGACCGGGCGTACTACGACGGCGAGCCGCCGTGGACGGCGGTCACGCGCGGTGGCGCGAGCGCCGACTGGACCGTCGACGGCCACCCAGACCTCGCCGGCGCCCGCGCCGAACCGGCCGGTGACGGCTTCAGACTCCAGATACGCGACCCGAACGCGGCCGACGGTGCGCCCCCGTCGTACGTCGACGCCGACCTCTCGGCCCTGACGGCAGGCGCCGACGTGATCCGGTTCGCCGCGGCGGCCGGCTCGAAGACGGTCCGTATCACGGCCGTCGACCCCGCGAGCGCGACCGTCGAGGTGGACGGCAGCCCCTCGTTCACCACGTCGCGGTGGCTCGTGCCCGGACGTGGCGAGGTCACGCAGGCGGCGGCCACCCCCACGGGCGACGACGCGTTCACCTGCTGGGTCCGCGACCCGGTGCCGGGGACGCCGGCCCCGGAGACGTGGACGGACTACCGGGCGGCAATGACGGTGACGCTCGACGCTCCGGACGCAGCCGCCGGGCTGGCCGTCCGGTACGACGCCGACGGTGGCCACCTGCGCTACGTCGTCGACGCGGGCGCGGACGAGCGCCGCCTCGTCAGCGACGACGGCTCCACGGCGACCGTCCTCGAGACCGTGCCCGGCCCGGTCGACCGTGGCCAGCCCTACGCGCTCGCCATCGAGGCCGTCGATGAGGAACTCCGGGTCTACGAGGACGACACCCTCGTGGCCACGGCCACGGCTGACGACGCGCTCGCGGGTGGCGTCGCGCTGGTCGCCCACGGCCCGGCCACGTTCGGCGAACTCCGCGTCGACGACGTCTCGACGGACGCGCCGGTCGCCTACCGCTTCGCGTTCACCACCTCACGGTTCGCCAACGTCGCCCACCACCTCGGGAGCTACGCGGACGAGACCTGGCGCGCGACGAGTGCCGACCCCATCGACGCGACGGAGGGGGTCGCGCTCGGTGACGCGGACACACCACCCACTGCCGACGAGGGGCGTGCGTACGCCGCCGCGGTCGACGCGCTCGACCGGCCCGCTAGCGACCCACCCACCCGTGTCGAGGCGACGGTCGTCGGCGAGAGCGACACGCCACACGCGCTCCTCCTCGAGAGCCCCGAACCGCTCGACTGGACGCGGACCACGCTCTCGCTCTCGCACACGACTCGGGGCTCGGCGGCCGACGTGGTCCCCGACGGCGCGAAGGTGACTGACGTGACCTACGGTGCCGACGAGACGGTCGGGCTCCTCCTCGACCGCGAGACCGACCTCTCGGGCCACCGCGTCGAGTTCCGCCACGACGGTGACGGGCACGTCCCCCCACTCGTCGGGGCGCTGTTCGTCGACGACGCGGCCGACGAGCAGTTCGTCGCCTACGGGCGCCCGGACGGCGTGCGTCGGACCGCAGACGGCGCGTTCGTCGTCGACCCGGACGAGGCCCCCGAGACGCTGTTCATCGACGAGCGCTTCCCGGCCGAGGCGGTCTGGTCGGTCGCGTTCGACGCGCCCGGAGACGCCGAGGTCGGCCTCGCGTTCCGCGAGGGGAGCGACAGCGGCTATCGATTCACCGTCGGCCCGGACGGTCGGGCGCTCGTTCACTACGACGTCGGTGGCTTCGACACGCTCTGGGCGGACGACACCGTCGTCGCATCGAGCGGGCCGGTCGCGCTCCGTGTGGAGGCAGTCGATGGCCGCCTCACAGTCTACCAGGACGAGATTCCCGTCTGTGCGGTCGACGACCCCGGCGGGAGCGACGGCCGGTTCGGACCGGTCGTCAACGGCGACTCCCCCGTGACGGTGACGCACGTGGCGGTACACGAGACGGCCGCACGCGCCGGCCTCTTCGCCGAGTCGTTCGACGACCCGGCGCTCGATGGCTGGACGGTCGTGGACGAGCCGCCGGAGACGACCCGGACCTCCGACTGGCGCGTCGAGGACGGGACGCTGGCCCAGCACAGCAACATCTACGGCTTCCACGGCGAGCCCTACGGCGAGCCGGGGACGTTCCTCGTCACCGACGAGCCGTTCACGGACGGTCGCGTCACCGTCCGGCTCCGGTCGGACGACGACGACGCCATCGGCGTGATGGTCCGCGTTCGCGACGAGGAGAACTACTACCGGTTCTCGATGGACAGCGAACGGTCCTACCGGCGGTTCGACCGGCAGACCGACGGCATCACGGTCCCGCTCTGGGCGGACGAGGTGTCGTTCGAGGCCGGCCACGAGTACCTCCTCACGCTCGACTGCGAGGGCGACCGGTTCACGGGCTACCTCGACGGCGTCGAACTGTTCAGTGTCCGCGACAGCGCCCACGCCGCCGGCGCGCTCGCCCTCTACTGCCGGGCGAACGTCGGCGCGAAGTTCCACGACGCCCACGTCACCGCGGCGGCCGACCAGTGGGTCACCTACCACCGCTTCGAGGACGAGTCACCCAGACCGGCCGGCACCCAGCTCCGGCTGCACGCCGGCCCGACGCCGGACCGGACCGGTGCCGGTATCGTCCCGGTCCGGGTCGGCGAGGAGCCACGACTCCCCACGACCGGCGCCGCACTCCGCCTCGTGGGCCCGGACGGCGTGCGACACGAGCGGTGGGTCGCGCCCGCGAGTGCGTTCGGCCCGGTCACCGACGTCACGCTCCTCCGGGCGCTCGACGGGACGGGTGTCTGCTGTCTCGTCGACGGCCCGCTCGAGAACGGGACGTACCGGCTCGACGTCGAGTACGCCAGGGACGGGGAGGTCAGGCTGACGCAGGCCGGAGACAGCACGCCCGAGCGGGCACGGCTGGACCTCACCGTCACCGACTGAGCCTCAGGAGTCACTACGGCCTCGCACCGGCCCCGACCCGACCACAAACTACTTGGCGGTAGTTACTCACAGTCTGAGTAACCGATGAGCATCATCGTCACTGGCGGCGACGGCTACCTCGGGTGGCCGACCGCCCTGCGCATCGCGGACCGAACGGACGAGCGCGTCGTTCTCGTGGACAACTTCGCCCGCCGCGAGTGGGTCGAGGAGGTCGGTGCGACAAGCGCCACGCCCATCTCGTGGCCCGAGGAGCGCCTCGCGGCCGCCGCGGAGGTCCACGGGCTCCGCAACCTCTCGTTCGTCGAGGCGGACCTGACCGACCGCGCCGCGGTCGACCAGTTGCTGCAGGTCCACGAGCCCTCCGCCGTGGTCCACACCGCCGCGCAGCCGAGCGCACCCTACTCGAACCTGAACGGCGAGCGCGCGAACTACACCCAGCACAATAACATGCAGGCGACGCGCAATCTGGCGTTCGGCCTCGCGGAGAACGACATGGCCGACACGCACCTCATCGAGACCACGACGACAGGGGTCTACGGGGCACCGGAGTTCCCCATCCCCGAGGGCGGCGCGACGATGGAGAACCAGGGCGAGCGCGACGACGTGCCGTTCCCCGCGATGGCCGGTTCGTGGTATCATCAAACCAAGTGTCATGATGCCGCCAATTTACGACTCGCGCACAAGCAGTTCGACATCCCCATCTCGGACGTGCGGACCGCCATCGTCTACGGCACCGAGACGGAGGAGACCCGCCCAGACGACCGGCTGAAGACGCGGTTCGACTTCGACTACTACTTCGGCGTCGTCGCCCACCGCTTCGCCGCGCAGGCGGTCGCTGGCTACCCGCTCACGGTCTACGGCAAGGGCGAGCAGCGAAAGCCGTTCATCTCGCTCGAGGACGCCGTCGAGGGCCTCGCCCGCCTCGCCGTCGGCGACCCCGACGACCGGCCGAGCGACCACGTCGTCTACAACCAGGTCACCCGCCCCATCGCCATCGTCGAGATGGCCGAGACCATCCAGGAGGTCGGCGAGGAGCTGGGCCTCGACGTCGACGTCACGCACGTCGAGAACCCCCGTGACGAGGACGAGACCCACCAGATGGAGATCGAGAACGAGCGCTACATGGACCTCGTGGGCGGGCAGTCCCAGACGTTCGCCGAAGGGGTGCGTGACATCCTCGAGACGCTCACGCGGTACGAGGAGACGATCACGAGCCACGAGGACCGCTTCCTGCCGGACGTGCTGAAAGAGGACGCCGAGGAGTAAGCCAGCGGTCGGTCAGTCGAAGGCCGCCGCCACGTCCTCTACGTCGTAGAGGAGCAGGTCGTCTCGCTCGTCCGCCAGCGCAGCAAGATCGTCGGTGAATCCGGCTTTCGAGAAGAGCGCGTAGGTCACCGCCCGGTCGTCCCCGCGCCATCCGACCTCAGGTTCGGTGGCCTCGAGCGAGCGCAACAGACCCGGACCGACGGGGTCGTTCGTCCACTTGCACTCACCGAGCAGGAGCGTCTCCGTCCCCTCGTTCAGGCCCACCACGTCGACCTCGTCCTCACCGTACCACCACCGGCCGACGCGCGAACACTCGACGGGGAAGCTGTCGGTCGAGACGGCCTCCCGGCAGACGGCCTCGAAGGTCCAGATCGTGTGCGTCGGGAGCCCCTCTCGGACCACGTCGAGGACGGCGTCGGTCGCGCCGCGCTCGAGCTGGGCCCGATTCGGCGAGACGAACCGGAACCAGAACCGGAGGAAGTCGTCGGCGATACGATAGACTCTGCGCCCCTCGGGGTCGGTGACCGGTGTCTCCTTCTCGAGCAGAGCGAGTCGTGAGAGATTCTGTAGGTAGCGCGAGAGACTGCTCGCCGGGCGGTCGATCTCGTTGGCGATCTCGGTCACGCGGGTCGAACCAGCCGAGACCGCCTCCAGGATGGCCATGTACGTCGCCGGCTCGTGGAGTTCCTGCCGCAGGAGGAACTCCGGCTCCTCGTAGAGGAACGACCCCTTGGTGAGTACGCGGCGCTCGGCGTTCGCGAGCAGTGACGCCGACGGATCAAGCTGTTCGAGATACGCGGGCATCCCCCCGAACACCGCGTACGTCCGTATCTGGTCGCGTGTATCGTATCCCGGGACGAACTGCCGGGCCGCACCGAAACCGAACGGTTCCAGCCGCCACTGGCCCGTCCGCCGGCCGTAGAGCGGGCTCTCGTAACTGAGTGTCCCCTCCTCCATCATCGAGATGGACGACCCGAACAGGACCAGCGAGACGTCGGTCCCGGCGAGCGTCTCGTCGAACACGCCCTGGAACACCGACGGCACGGTCTCGTCGGCCGAGACCAGGTAGGAGAACTCGTCGATGGCGACGACGAACGGGCCATCGACTCGGTTCGCGAGGTAGCGAAACGCGTCTTCGAACCCGTCGACGGCCGGTTCGACGTCGTCGAGGGCGTCGGCACACGCCGCCGCGAAGCGCTGCGCGTTCGCCTCTGTCCCGCGCTCGTCGCAGAGGAAGTAGAGGCTCGGCTGGTCGAGCGTCGAGAGTGCTCGAGTGACGAGCGCCGTCTTGCCGACGCGACGCCGACCGTAGAGGACGAGGAGTTGGCGCTCCCCGCTGGTGAGGCGGTCGGCGAGCCAGTCAACTTCAGCCTCGCGGTCGACGAAGTTCATTATGCACGCGATAATATTATCTTCTGCATAATAACTGTTCGCCGAGGAGGCCCGTGAAGCAGTGGCAGTGGTGAGGAAAGCCCATATCGAGCCGGGCGAACGACCACGGATGGGACTGTTCGACCGCCTCCGAATCGAGGACGGCCTCGACATCACTCTCCCGGGCTTCGAGGGCGACCCCACCGCCGTGACGTGGCAGACGAAGTCGCTGTACCCCCCGGCGATGGAGAACTACAAAATCACGATGGGGGGACAGCTCTACTACGAGCGGACGCGTACCGAGGAGGTACCCGAAGCGGAGCGCCCGCTGTACGACGAGGAAATCGGCGGGTTCGAGAGCGCTCTGCAGCGTCTCGCTGGAAGTCTGCGAACCGTCCATCTGGGCTGGACGGATACGGAGTACCACGGGACCATCGAGTTCCACCGGTCCATCGACGACGGGTGGTACGCCTACGAGGCGACGTTCACGGACGGCAACCTCGAACTCGTCCAGCGGGTACACTGATAGGAGAAGTACACTAGATTCACCTTCCCAGTCGGCGGAACGGTTAACCATTATCGCGATAATGATTATCCAGATAATGGCCTTCTACGACCGGGAGGAGGAACTCGCCGCACTCGAACGGGCGTTCGACGAGCCCGGACACGACGTGGTCGTACTGTACGGACGGCGCCGTGTCGGGAAGACCGAGTTGCTCAAGCGGTTCCTCGCCGACCGCGACGGTGTCTACTACCTCGCAGCCCAAGAGGCAGAGCAACGACAACGAGAGAAGTTCGTCGAGCGGATTGCGACGCACTTCGGCGACCGGTTGCCGGCGCTAACGGGCTGGGACGACGCGTTCGACTATCTGGGTGAGCGCCTGGTCGAGACTGGCGATCCCACGGTCGTCGCGATCGACGAGTTCCCCTATCTGGTTGAGGAGAACGACTCGGTCCCGTCGTACCTCCAGGGGTTCGTCGACGAGCAGTTGGCGAAGACGGACTCGATGCTCGTCCTGTGTGGCTCAAGTATCAGCGTGATGGAGTCGGAGGTTCTCGGCCACGACAGCCCACTCTATGGACGCCGGACGGCACAGTTCGACCTCCAGCCGTTCGGCTTCAGCGAGGCCCTCGAAGCCATCGACTACCCGTTCGAAGCCGCGCTCACTTCGTTCTCGGTCACGGGGGGGACACCGCTCTACCTGACGCTCTTCGATTACGACCAGTCGCTGGAGACGAACGTCCGTGAGCAGGTCCTCACGCCGACGGCGGTGCTCTACAACGAGCCAGAGTTCTTGCTCCGTTCGGAACTCCGCAATCCGGCCAGATACATGAGCATCCTCGAAGCGATCGCTTCGGGGCGAACGACACCGAACGACATCGCGGGGGCGACTGGTGTCGAGACGGGTCCGCTCTCGAAGTACCTGCAGACGTTGCGACAGCTGCGACTGGTCGAGCGGGTCGTTCCGGTGACGGCACTGGGCCAGTCTTCGAAGCGTTCGCGATACCGGGTCGCCGACGAGTTCCTCCGGTTCTGGTTCCGGTTCGTCGGTCCGAACCGCTCGAGCATCGAGGCCGCACCGGATGCAGTCTACGGGCAGACGATAGCGCCGAACCTGGCAGACCACGCTGCCGAGACGTTCGAGCGAGTCTGTCAGGAGGCCGTCTGGGCGGCGGTTCGGGACGGGACACTCGGTCCGTACGGGGCCGTCGGGACGTGGTGGTACGGGGAGGAGGAGATCGACGTCGTCGGTCTCTCGCCGGAAGACGACCGTATCCTCTTCGGGGAGTGCAAGTGGACGAACGAACCGGTCGGGCCAGCACTGGTCGAGTCGCTGCGAGCGAAGGCCTCGGCCGTCCGCTGGGGGCCTCCCGATCGGACCGAACAGTTCGCGTTGTTCTCTCGGTCCGGCTTCACCGACGGGGCCGAGGCAGCCATCGACGAGTCGTGGGAGCTGTTCGAGCTCGAGCGTCTCGATGGCCTCCTCCGAACCGAATCGAGCGACTAAGCGTCGCCCCGAAACCACTTACCGGCCACCCGTCCACTCGCGTGTATGACCGACACGGACGTCCTCGTCACGGGCGGGTGTGGCTACATCGGGAGCGTCCTGATACCCGAACTCCTCGCGGACGAGCGCGTGGACACCGTCCGCGTCCTCGACTCGCTCGACTCTGGCTCCCCACGCTCGCTGATGGGGACGCTCGGCGAGGACGGCATCCGCTTCCGGCGTGGCGACGTGCGCGAGTACGGCGACGTCGAGAGCGCCATCCGCGGCGTGGACACCGTCGTCCACCTCGCGGCCATCACGGGCGCCTCGACCACCCACGACCGCCGCGAGGAGACCTTCGGCGTCAACTACGACGGGACCGAGAACGTCCTCAAGGCGGCCGGAAAACTCGACGTCGACCGCGTGGTGTTCGCCTCCTCGTGTAACGTCTACGGCCGGGCCACCTCCACGGACATCGACGAGACGGTCGACCCCGACCCCATCAATCCCTACGCCGAATCCAAACTGGCGTCGGAGGACCTCGTCCGGGAGTACTGCGCGAGCCACGACATGACCGGCACCTCGCTGCGGATGTCGACCGTCTACGGCGACGCCCCCGGAGTCCGCTTCAACCTCGTGGTGAACTACTTCGTCTTCCGGGCGCTCACCGACCGCGCGCTGACCGTCTACGGCGACGGGTCGAACTGGCGCCCGTTCGTCCACGTCCGTGACGCCGCGCGAGCGTACCGGGAGGCTGCGCTCTCACCGGATGACTGGACGGCCGACGCGTACAACGTCGGGAGCGAGGCGGGCAACTTCCAGATCGCCGATATCGCCGAACTGGTCCGCGACGAGGTGGGGCCGGTGGACGTCACGTATCTGGAGGACGAGCATCCGGGGCCGTCGTATCACGTGAACTTCGACCGCCTGGACGAGACGGGCTACGAGACGGAGTGGACCGTCGCCGAGGGGGTCCGTGATCTGGCGGCGCGGTTCCGCGGGGAGGGGGGCGTGACGGAGACGCCGACGTTCTGACACTCGTTCTCATGACGCGGGAACGAGCCACCGTTTTTGTAGCCCTCTGAGCGACAGAGACAGGTATGCCCACCTCACCGATAACCGAGACGGAACGGCGCGTGGAGTGCTGGGTCCGCTCCCTGGCACGGGTCCCCGACGGGCCGCAGGGGCGGGTCGTCCGTCGACTGGAGTGGCTGGCGACCGACGGCCGACTCGACACGCTCGAGGTGGAGACGTGGCCCGCGACCGTGCCGACCGACCGCGAGCGACTGCTCGGAAGCCACGAGCGGACCGTCCACGAGCGCCTCGAGACGTTCGAGGACTGGGCCGACCGGCGAGACCGCGACCTCGGGCCGGGCTTCGAGGAGCGCGGGGTCGGACACACCGCACTCGACGCGCCGGTCGAGCAGGTGCGGACGCTCCCGGCCGTCGCGCTGGCAGAGTACCGCGAGGGCGAACTGGTGCGGGTGACGCCCAGCAGCGACGAGAGGGGGGTCGACAGCGTGGACGCACACCTCCAAGACCTGCTGAGTCGGCCCCCGAAGCACTCGGCCGAGGTGGAGCGCGCCGGGACCGTGAGCGGGGACTGACGAGACCGACGAGACGATTCTGACCGACGACTGTAGAACTCGTATCGGTTCGCCACGGCACACTCGTCCCGCCGCGCCACGCTCGAGTGGCGAGGCCAGCCGTGGCGGCGCTTCGACTCCCGACCCCCACTCGTGTTCTCGGCGGGAGGGAACGACGGGACCGTTATATGTGAATACACATACACTATCTCGGCATGTCCTCGACCGCTAGTGAGGTACAGCACGACTCGCGTTCGGGTGTGTCGGTCGCTGTCGTCGTCGGGCTGTTCCTCTCGTTGTTCGGTGGGCCACTCCTCGGACAGATCGACCTGCCGGGATGGATCGAGTCCTCGACTGCCAGTTCGATGCTGGCCAACTCGCTCGGTAGCTGGCTACTGGTCGGCGTACTTCTCGGTCTCGTCGTCTACTGGGAGGGGCGGGGGGTGGCGTCGATCGGTCTCCGGCTGCCGACCCGAACGGAGGTGGCCGTCGGGCTCGGTGCTGGACTCGGCGCGGTCGTCCTCGGGCTGCTCGTCACTGGCGTCGCCGTCGTCACGCTGAACCTCGACCAGCCGGAGACGCTGTCGGCGATCAGCCGGCTCTCCCTCCCGATACAGCTCGCCATCGTGGGGACGGCCGTCGTCGTCGAGGAAATCCTGTGGCGCGGGTATCCGATCGAACGACTGACCGAGTTGACGGGGCACCTCTGGGTCGGCGCAGCCATCAGCGGCGTCGTCTTTCTCGCCGTTCACTACCCGGCGTGGGGGCTCGTGGGGGCGATTCCACAGGCGGTCTTCACCGTCGTCCTCGTCGGCGTGTACGTCTGGAGTCGCAACGTGGTGGCCAGCATGCTCACACACGGTGTCATCAACGTCGTGATGGTCCTCGTCCTGCCCGCGTTCCTCTGACTCGGCGGGCGACGCGGTCCGGTCGTAGGTGGTCGCGGGTCGGTCGTCGCCACGCCGAGGCAGGCGCTCACTCCGGCTTGCCGGAGGGCCACCGCCGCTGGTACCGGATCCGCCGTTCGACGAGGAACCAGACCACGACGAGCGATGCGCCCAGCGCGTTCGCCAGCGCGTCCGCGAGGCTGAAGTAGCGGTTCGGGATGGGCGCTTGGACGAACTCCATCAGGAGGCCGTAGCCCACGGCGACGGTGAAGACGATGGCCGCCCGTCGGTAGGGCGCATCGCGCCAGTGGGCGGTGGCGTAGGCGAGCGCGAGTGCGAGCCCCGCGTACGCGGCGAAGTGGAGGTACTTGTCGAAGAAGTCGCCGAATCCCGGAGGCGGTGGAGGCGCATCGCCGGTAACTGAGCCGACGGTGACAGCGGTGAAGACGAGCGCCGCCGCGGCATAGCGGGCCCACCGAGGGAGCAGAGGGAGGTGCAGGCGCCGGGAAGCCGACATTCGAGTATGAATGTTCGAGAGAGGCACAAATCGGCTTCGGTCGACTCGTGACTCGTGGCGTGAGGTGACCTGCTCGTCTCGAACACCAGAGTGATAACGAACCAAACGGAGTGGATGATATGAGTAACTCGGAATCCGAGTCACCGCAGGTCGCGGTGACGGGGGCGGCGGGCTACATCGGCAGCCGGGTGGTCCACCAGCTCCAGCGCGACCACCCCGACTGGGAACTCGTCGCGCTGGACAACTTCTACCTCGGCGACGTCCGGCAGAACGGCGACGTGACGGTCCAGCACGTCGACATCCGGAATCGTGACCGGCTGGAGGAAGCACTCGTGGGGAGCGACGTGGTGTTGCACCTGGCGGCGGTCTCGGGCGTGGACGACTGCGATACGAAGCCGGACCTCGCCTACGAGGTGAACGTCGTCGGGACGAACAACGTCGCGTGGTTCTGCGAGAAGACGGAGACGCCGCTGGCGTTCCCGTTCTCGATGGCCGTCATCGGCGACCCCGACTCGTTCCCCATCACCGTCGAGATGGCCCGGGACCCGCTGAACTGGTACGGCGAGACGAAGGTGCTCGGCGAGCAGGCGATTCGGACGATGGCCGAGGGGTCGTTCCCGGCTCACCTGTTCATGATCTCGAACCTCTACGGCGCCCACGAAATCGACGGCCGGGAGGTGTCGAAGAACACCGTCATTAACTTCTTCGTCAACCGGGCGCTCGCGGGCGAGCCGCTCACGGTGTACGAACCGGGGAGCCAGTCGCGGAACTTCGTCCACGTCAAGGACGTCGCGAACGCGTTCTGTCTGAGCGTCGAGGCACTGCTGGAGGAGACCGAGCCGGGCGCACGCGAGTTCGAGATCGCGAGCGAGGAGGACCCGAGCGTGATGGCCGTCGCAGAGCTGGTCCAGCGCGTGGCCCGCGAGGAGCGAGGACTGGACGTCGACGTCTCGCTGGTGGCGAACCCCCGGAGCGCCGAGACGCTGGTCGACGAGTTCGGCGTCGAGACGAGTCGTATCGAGGCGGCGCTGGGGTGGGAGCCGGCCGAAACCGTCGAGGCGAGCGTCCGAGACCTGTTGCGCGCGGACTGAGCGTCCCGTCACTGCGTTCTGTGCCGGCTCCTGTCCGTCGACGCTCGTGAGCGAAGCCCGACGGCCGCAGTGTCCTCCGATTCACGTCACGACCCCGTGAGCGACGCCCATCGCGCTCCGGCAGGCGTTGTTAACAGCCGAGTCGAAGAAAGCCAAAGTTATTATTCTAGCACCCAATATTGTTAACCAGAGATGGAACTCACTCGACGGCGGCTCGTCACGTCGGCTGGAGCGGCAGGCGCTGGACTGCTCGCTGGCTGTCTCGGCAGTGGAGACGCGCCCGGGGCTGACTCGGAGGCGGGGGCCGACGGCCTGACTGCCCAGTCGTCGTTCTTCGTCTTCGGCGACATCACCGCGCAAGTCGCGGGCGGCGCAGCGACGGCTGACCTCCTCGTCCCGGTCGGCCAGCACGGCCACGGCTGGGAGCCGGGGCCAAGAGTCCGCGAGGCCATCGGCGACGCGGACCTGCTGGTCCACGGGATGACCGGGTTCCAGCCGTGGCTCGACACCATCCGGACGGACCTCGAGGCCGACGGCTCGGAGGTCGTGACCGTCGACGTGAGCAGCGAGGTGGACCTGCTGGCGCCGGGCGAGGAGCACGACCACGATGGCGAACATGACGAGGAAGAACACCACGACGAGGAACACACCGAAGAACACCACGACGAGGAACACACCGAAGAACACCACGACGAGGAACACACCGAAGAACACCACGACGAGGAACACACCGAAGAACACCACGACGACGAGCATACCGAGGAAGAACACCACGACGAGGAACACACCGAAGAGCACCACGACGAGGATGAGCACGACGAGGAGGACGGCCACGACCACGGGTCGGGGATGGACCCGCACTTCTGGATGGACCCGCTGCGAGTGAAGACCGGGGTCGACACCGTCGAAGCGGCGCTGGCAGACCTCGACAGCGAGAACGCGGCCACCTACGAGGAGAACGCCGCGGCGTTCCGCGACCGATTGGACGGGCTCCACGAGCGCATCGAGGCGACGGTCGCCGACGCCACCACGGAGACCATCCTCGTCGCCGGCCACGACTCGTTCCAGTACTTCGGCGAGCGCTACGGCGTCGAGGTCGAGGCGCTCACGAACGTCTCGCCGGACGACCGGCCCACGCCACGCGACATCGAGCGCGCTCAGGCGGTCATCGAGGACCACGGGCTGCGCTACATTTGTGCCGACCCGCTCGAGTCACAGCGGGCCGCCGAGCAACTCGTCGCGGAGACCGAAGCCGAGGCGGTGTTGCCGCTGACCGCGATGCCCGGGCTGACCGACGAGTGGGAGTCGGAGGGGTGGGGGTACGTCGAGGTGATGGAGAACGTAAACCTTCCTACCCTCGAGCGCGCACTCGGCGTATAGTATGCCGGCCGCCATCAGTGTCGAGGACGTCACGTTCGCCTACGGTGAGCGGCCGGTCGTCGAGGGCGTCTCGCTCGAGGTGAGTGAGGGTGAGTTCCTCGGGCTCGTCGGGCCGAACGGCTCGGGAAAGACGACGCTGCTCGAGTTGATGATCGGCCTGCAGCGACCCGACGAGGGGTCGGTCACGCTGTTCGGCCAGCCTGCGCACGCCTCTGACGAGCGCGAGCGCGTCGGCTTCGTCCCGCAGGACGTGGCCGAGACGAAAGGCGAGATGCCGGTGACCGTCGCGGAGGTCGTCCGCATGGGTCGGTATCCCCACCGACTCGTCGGCCGGTTCTCGGCGGCCGACCGCGAAGCCATCGCGGCGGCGATGGAGCGCGTCGGCATCTCTGACCTCGCGGACCGTCGGGTGGGGCGGCTCTCTGGCGGCCAGCGCCAGCGCGTCTTCATCGCCCGCGCGCTCGCCGCCGAGGCCGACCTGCTCGCGCTCGACGAACCCACGGTGGGCGTCGACGCCGAGTCACGCGAGGCGTTCTACGACCTGCTGCACGACCTGAACGACGAGGGCATGACCGTCATCCTCATCGAACACGACATCGGCATCGTCACGACCCACGCCTCGGAGGTGGCCTGTCTCAACCGCGAGCTGTTCTTCCACGGCGACCCCGAGACGTTCGTCGAGACCGACGCGCTGTCGGCCGCCTACGGCGGCGCCCAGTCGATCATGCACCACGAGCACTGACCATGTCGGCACTCGCACTCCCCGTCGTTGCAGGCTTCGTACTCCAGCTGGCCGGCGCGCTCGACCGGGCCGTGAGCGTCGTCCTCGACGACCTCTGGGGGACCGCGATGGACGTGCTGGCGGCGCTCACCGGCGTCGAGATGCTCGGCTCGCCGTTCATGCAGCGGGCGTACCTCGCGGCCGTCTGTATCGCGCTCATCGGCCCGCTGGTGGGGAGTTTCCTCGTCCACCGCGAGATGGCGATGATCGGTGACACGCTCGCGCACTCGGCGTTCGCGGGCGTCGCCGCCGGCCTGTTCGTCAACAGCGTGTTCGCCACGACGGTCCCCCCGCTACTGACGGCGCTCGTCGTCGCGGCCGTCGCCGCGCTGCTCGTCCAGACGCTCGTCGACTACGCCGGCGCCTATCGGGACACCTCGCTCGCCATCGTGCTGACGGGTTCGTTCGCCGTGGGAAGCGTCCTGATTACGGCGACCGACGGCGGCATCGCCGTCGGTATCAGCGCCTACCTGTTCGGCTCGCTCGCGACCGTCTCGCGGGCGAACGCCGCCCTCCTGCTCGTCCTGAGCGTCATCGTCACGCTCGGAGTCGCCGTCGCGTACCGGCCGCTGCTCTACGTCACCTTCGACGAGGTGGGCGCGCGGGCGGCCGGGTTGCGCGTCACGCGCTACAACCAGTTGCTCGCGGTGCTCACCGCGGTGGTCGTCGTCGGCGCGATGCAGATCATGGGCGTCATCCTCGTCGCCGCGATGCTCGTCATCCCGGTGGCCGCGAGCACGCCCGTCCGTGGGTTCAAGCGCTCCATCACGGCGGCCGTCGCGGCCGGGCTGTTCACCACCGTCGCCGGCGTGACGCTGTCGTACTGGTACGACGTGGCCGCCGGCGGGACCATCGTCCTCGTCGCCATCGCCGTCTACGCGGCCGTGCAAGCGGGTGTTCGAGGGCGGCGTCGGTTGGCGAAACGGCAGCGGGCCGTGGCGAGTGGTGAGGTAGCAGCGGCGGACGGTGGCGACGGCGGGGACTGAACCGTCGCTAGTGCCATTCGATGCCGGTGTCGTTATCGTCGCGAGCCGCAACGAGGGGGTATGGCGTTCACCGACCTGCTGCCGGACCGGCCACTGACACGCGAGGAGTTCGAGGCGCTCGAACGGAACGAGAACATCGATTCGCTGGAGACCGACGACAGCGAGGGGACCGTCAGCGCGCTCACGGTCGTGATTGGGGATTCCGAGGCGAACTACCACTTCGCGCCCGGGATGGGGTGGCACACCCACGCCCACGGACATCATCACCACTGAGCCCGGAAAAACGGGGACCCGTACGCTGAATGGAAGGGGTTTTGCCTCAGGCGTCCGGGACCGAACGTAGATGCAGTTATTAGACGATGACGGCCGGTTGTTCGGTATCGTCAACGTCGTTGATGCGCTGGCTGTTCTGCTGTTCGTCTCGTTACTGGTAGCTGGCGTCGCGGTGGTCGGCGGATTCGGTAGCGAGAGTGAACCTGCGACTCGCTACGCCACGGTCGAACTGGGCGAGCAACCGGTGTATGTCGCGCAGCAACTCTCGGTCGGTGACCGCTCGTCGGCAGGACCGCAGGCAGGCAACGTTACCGTGACCGACCTGTCAGTCAGTGGCGCAAGCGAGCCGGGAACAGCCACCGTTTACGCACGTGTCGAGATCGAGGGCGCACTCGCCGAGCGGGAAGACGGCCCGGGGCAGCGGTTCACGTACGCTGACCGACCGCTCCCGGTTGGGTCGACGCTCGCAATCACGGGAGCCGAGTACGAGACCAACGGGACCGTCGTCTCGCTGGACGCGGGCGGCGAGACACTGAACACCAGTACGACACCAGTCCGGGTGGAGACGACCGTGCCGGCCGACGTGGCAATGGCGGTAAAGGAGGGTGATGCCTACCGCATCGATGGGCAGGCTCTCGCAACGATTACGGACGTCCGGGTCGCCCCGACGGCCGACCCGAGTCGGTACCGCCTCTCGCTCGCTCTCGATATCGAGACTGCTCGCGTCGAGGGAAGTGACCAATTTGCCGGGCGAACCGTCTCTATCGGCACTACCGTCCCGTTCCGGACCGCCTCCTACAACCTGACCGGTTCAATTGTCGCGGTCGGTGATACAGGACTCACCACTGAGACTACAGCGGTCCGAATAGAGACCACAGTCCAGAACAGCGTCGCCGCATCGGTGAGTGTCGGAGACACCTACCGCGTCAACGGCGGATCTGTCGGCCGCGTCGTCGACGTTCGGGCCTATCCGACGCCGGATGACTCGCGCCGATTCCTCTCACTCGGTCTCGAACTCGAGACAGTGGTCCGGAACGGCGAGCGACGTTTCGGGGGACAAACGCTGTCTCTCGGTCAGTCCATTCCCTTCCGGACCACCTCCTACGATGTGACGGGCACGGTGGTCGGTCTGGGGTCGAGCGTACCTCCCGGTGAAGCGACCACCACGACTGTCACTGTTGACCTCGAGTCGGTGGATCCAGCGGTCGCCGCCGAACTTGACGCCGGGACCGCTGAGCGACTTGGTAACCGAACGCTCGCGACGGTCACCGAGGTCGAGCGTGCGAATGCAACGGTCGTCCTCGAGAGCGAGTCGGGGGAGATTTTCGCCCGCAATCACCCGGTGCTGGAGGACGTCACACTCACCCTCGATCTCACGACCCGCCGAACCGATAATGGGTTGCGCTTCCACGCCCGGCCACTCACGGTAGGTCGGACCGTCACGTTCGACTTGGGGACAGTCCGGGTAACCGGGAACGTGACCAGCATCGAGCGATGAGCGAAGACGGCCGTCGTCGAGTTCTCGCCAAATCGTGGGTCGCCAACCTACTGGGACTCACCGAGCTGTCCGAAAGCGAAGTGACTGACCGCTCGAAGGCCATCCGGGCTTTTCGGCGTGTCTCAAAGGCGCCTTCGCGAGCCAGCGAGGGGTCGATCACTGCCCGACTCCTCAGGCGCTTCCAGACGTTCGTCCAGGCATCGTTTGGCTACCGGTGGCTAACCGCCGAACCGGACCCGGATGTGGTCGTCATCGACCTCCGAAAGACCTGGACGGTCGGGCCGATTATCGCTATCCTCGACCGATTCATATCGTGGTTCAGGCCGCGCTGGCAGGCATCTCTGCTTGGGCGGACCGCTGAGAGCCTTATCGCCGCGCTCCGACCTGCAGCTGCTGAGTCCGCGGTCGTCGCCGGGATGCGTGCAGTCCTCGTCCCGCCAGCACCACCCGAACGTGAGCGTCCCCTGTCTCCGGACGTGACGGAGCGTGACCGGAATCAGCCGTCACCCGACGACCCTGAGTCCTGAGTCTGGTTCGTGAGCGGAGGGTCCCATCCGTGCCGCCTCTCAGCGTACCAGAAGAGTCGACCAGCTTCTTGACCACGTCTCACTCGGGCTTACCGCCGAAGAGTTGGCGGATTCGATCGAGGTCGATCACATCAACAGCGACTTGCCGAAGCTACGCCTGCCGAGTACGACAAGATGGCTGCGACCGGACAGGCTATCTTTCTTCGAGGGGAGAATCCCGCCGTTTACCGCGGGCGTGAATCCGACAATTCTTCGACGACCCATGCTCTGACGCTAAAACGGATATTTAAGTAACATCGAACGGTAGTATGACGTACACCGAGGCGGTTTCACCGCCACCTAAATGCACAATATCGGGACTCCGAGAACCAGTACGTTCGAGACACCCTCTCGAACCGCTGTGGTGTCTCGGTCAAGATAACTCCGAGTCCCCCTGCCGGGGATAGGAGTAACGGCGGTGTGGCCCCGCCATCGACTCGTCATGCCGACGAGTCGTCAACCAGTAAATATCCCAACCCAGCGTTGCGGTGCGGACGTGGGAAGCCTCGCCGTTTACGGCGAGGAGGAGGTCACCTGGGTCACTAGCTGATGTGGATCTGTGACCGGCTAAAAGATGAGCTGTACAGGCGGTCTGGAAGCATGTAGTCGAAGGCCTATCGAGGCAGTCGAGCCCTCCAGATCTTCCAAACTGCGTTTTTATCCGGGAGGTACGGTGTCTAAGCGGTGTTTGGATTGGGCCGAAACGAAGGGTGGAGCGACAGATGGCCAGTGAGGCGTCGAGACGGAATCACGGTCGAGAAACGCTACATCCCCCGAATTCTGGTTTTCGTTGGATCTGGTTTCAGCGCGAGATGAGCGCCAGTCGACGCGGCCAAAGGCCAAAACCGCCATACTGCAACCGTGTTTGGATGCTCAGAGGGGTCGAATCCGCCCTTGCAGTCATCGGTCGACGATTCCGGTATCGGGGCCTGACGCGCATTTGGGCGCTTCTACTGCTGCTTATCGCCGCATGCCGCGCATCGTTTTGTCCGTCCCAAGCACGATTTACACAGACAACCTCCCGGAGTCGAATCGTCGTTCGGAACTGGCCTGATCGCCGCAGAGGGCCTGAAAAGCCCGCGAATCCGGATTAAAATCGAGTTTGGATTTTCGAGCTGGTGCTCTTCGGGTATCAGACTGGGGAGGAGACATTAGAGTGGTGAACAGTTTGCGTCTACGAGGCTTTCTCTAGGAGAGCACATCCCCATTCCTCTGAACGCGTCGACATGCACGGTGAAGACGAGGCCGAGGTGGACCCAGGCAGGCCTCATCCCCTATCCACGACTGGGAGCCAAGAGAGTCGGTTGTATCGCCGTCTACCCGGGCCACACTGATGGCTGCTCGATCCGGTTTGTAGCCACTTCAGTAGCCGAGTTGCGCCACCGGACCTCTCATCGGTGGTAGGTAAGCGATACGCGGTCCCGATTTTGCTGAATGGATATTCATTCAGCAAAATCGAGGGGTAGCATGAGGGGCACCCTTCAGGCCGATGATCCAGGAGGGGTGGGGGAATCAGCCCCCGAAATCTGGGAGAACAGGACACGTGAGAGGGACGATAGAGGTTGACCGCGCAGCCGTACGCGCTATTTGCGATCGCTCTGCTCACCCAGTCCGATAACGGGCAGGGACAGCGTCATCAAGACCCCTGCGGCGAGTCAGAACCCTCAGCCCATGGCCACTACGAGTATGAGTTGATTTGTGGCAAAGAGGGTCGCCCACAGCGGGGTGCCGATGCGAGTGGCCGCACGTGCGACCCTGGCACCATGAGTCCCACTGCCACGCTCGCAAAGGACAACTTCGGCTACGATCGCCGACAATATCCAGTCGCCATCGGACACGATTGAGAAAATCACTCGCCGGAGAGTATTTATACGGCCCTCCGAAAATTTAGGCAATGGGTTCCGGTCCCCTCATCGGCATCATTCTGCTCCCGCTTCTGATGCTGGTTTTGCACGAGCTCACGCACGTCATCGCGGCACGCCTGGTCTCTCCTGTCTCCGTCGACCTGGTCTCGGTCGTTCCGCTACGGCTTGATCTCAACTTCGCCGAGACGCCGTCAGTGTGGCACACCCGTTTCATCGCGCTCTCCCCAGCAATCGTCGGCACATTCGTGCTCGTCTGTGCCGTCTGGAGTGGCCTCTGGGCGGAAGTCCAGCGGGTTGAGCCGTATTTTCTGGACCACCTCCTCATACTCGACTGGATAGTATATGCCCACGTCAGTCCGGCAGACCTACGCGCGGGTCTGCGGCCGAAACAAGCGCTTCGATCCCGGGAGGTCGGTCAGTAGATGGCCCCAGACAGATTCACCTCAGTCACGGACTCACGAGCCGCCGCCAATGTGATCGGCGCACTCGTGTTGTTCGCCTTCCTCATCATAGCCGTCTCCCTGTATCAGGCACAGGTCGTCCCACAGGATAACCAACAGGTCGAGTTCAGCCACAATCTCGAGGTTCAAGACGACATGTCGGCAGTTCGGAACGCGATTCTTGATGCGGCGTCGACGGGAGAGGCCCGGTCGATCGGTGTCGATCTGGGAACTCGCTATCAGCCGCGGACCTTCTTCCGCAATCCACCACCTCCGTCTGGTCGCTTGAGCGCGACGCAATTCGACAGGCCGGTCACGATTGTGAACGCACAATCAGTCGGGGACACCGAGACGGGCGATTACTGGAACGGCGATTCGAGGAGTATCGAGACTGGGGTCCTCGAATATGAGCCCAATTATAATCGCTATCGGGCCGCTCCGACAACGGTCTATGAGTCCACGCTCGTCTACAATTCGTTTGCAGAAGAGAAGACCCGTATGCTGGCACCCCAGCGGCTGGTCCGGGGGACCGATATCACGCTTATCGGCCTCACGGGAGAGTTCTCCACATCGAGAAACCGCCCGGTCACGATCAGTCCAGAAGCTGCCAGTCCCGAAACCAGAAGGGTCACCCTCGAAGCAGCGGGCGGTCCGATCACAATCACCGCACCCACCACGCTCGGAGAGGCGGCTTGGGAGGATGCGCTCAACGATGAAGACCACGTTGAGTCGGTAACTGTCGCGGACGGGGTGCTCACCGTGACGCTCGATGAATCGGCGACGTATGACCTCCGGATGGCAAAAGTCGGCCTCGAACAGCAAGCCCAGACTACGCCGCGATACATCACGGACGTGGGGCGGTCGGGAGACCGCTTCACCGTCGAGGTCCGTGATACATACAACAATCCGAAATCAGGCGTCGAAGTGACAGTCTCGACAAACGGCGTCCAACAGACCGTCAAGGAGACCGACAGTGACGGCCGAGTCAGCTACGATTTCTCTGGGACGGGGACGCTCAGCTTCAGGATTCCGGGCGGAGGCGACGAGCGCGAGGTTGTCTTCGACGTCGACCCCGTAACCAGTCCGAACGGTGACGGCGGGCCTATCGACGTGACGTGGACCGCGCCGAACGGCGGTGATGACTTCACCTTCGACGCAGGTGCAGACGACGACGGACAGGTGACGCTGACCGCTCAGAGCGACCCTGCCGTTGAAGACCTCGACGTGGAGTACGTCGTCAATAACTCGAGTGTCGGGACGATCGCTCCACCCGATAGCACGACCAACGACGCAGGGGCGACGCAAACGACGTTCGAAGCGCTAGCGAACGGGACGGTCTCGGTGTATGCGCTCGGCGGCGGGGGAGGCGACGTAATCAACATCACCGTCACAAATGTCGGAGAGGGTGACCTGCCGGGCGGCGAACCTGTGGTCGGGAATCCGGCCCAGGCCTTCGACGATGCCGACGACGACGGTGCCCTGGACGCTAACGAGCGAACGATTGCCACGAGCCAGCTCTACGACTTCGATAACACGTCGGTGAATCTCGTCATCCCGGAGGCCGTTGGCGAACTGGAGCAGAGGAACGATCCAGTCTCCATCCGAGCACGGAGTATCACGAGCGAGGTTGATTTCTCCTCAACCAATAAGGCCGTCACACTTGAGGCGACGGCAGGAGAAGTCCTGCTGGACAGTCGTATCGAAGCGAAAAAATCGAGTGTAGATATCTCCGGGACGCGTGTCGATGTCTCGGGGGCGAGCATCAACGGCCAGAACGACGGTATTACCCTTACCGCGAATGGCGATGAGCTCATCGCCTCGGGCGCTCAGCTAAGTGCCTCGAAGTCGACGGTAGACGTCTCCGGAAAACGAGTCGATGTCTCGGGAGCGAATATCGACGCGACCAATCGGGGCATCACCCTCGCTGCGACCGATGGCGAGCTCGTCGCCTCGGGCGCTCTACTCAGTGCCTCGAAATCGACAGTCGATATCTCCGGGAAACGGGTCGATGTCTCAGGGGCGAATATCGACGCGACGAATCAAGGCATCACCCTTTCAGCGACTGTTTCGGGCGGAGGCGAGCTCATCGCCTCGAACGCTCTACTCAGCGCCGATAAAAGCGACATCGCTCTCGAATCCGTTGGTGACATCTTCGTAGACGGTGCGACCTTGCAGTCGCGGAACGGCCGAATTACCGCAGATCTCGGTGGGGCGTACACTCTACATCTGAGTGGAACAGTCGTCCAGAATCAGAAGGGCCCTGGAGCGATTCAGTACACGCCAGATGGTGTCACCGAAGATCCCGACCGACCCATCGCGGAACCGCAGTGATTCGTGGTCACTGTCCCTGCACTGTTGGTGCCGTTGCACTTGCGACACGGCAGAACACTGTCCTCAGGAGCCGTTCCGTTTGGCTGCAGTGGTGCTATGGGCAGTTCACCCCGTGAGTTCAGGATTACCCACGTTCTTCATCGTAGGAATGCACTCGCTGGGGCGATGCCCGTTCGGGTGTGCCGCGGTCAATAATCAGTACGACAGGGCGAGTGCGTAGAACGACATCCAGAGCATCGGGCCCCACTTCGCGTGGGGCGGGAGCGTCAGTAGCCTTCACGGGCTAGACTTCGGCATGCTCAGGAGCCGAGTTACACGACCGAGCAGTTGTGGAGCAGCAGGAGGCAGCAACGTGGACCCATTTTTACTGAATCATATCGTAGGTCTACGAGCGTGTTAAAGAGATTATCAAGTGTGTCCTGTTCGTAATCGACTACACTCATTACCTGATGACGTGCATAGCGACGCTGGGTTGAGTGGAGACGATATTCAAACACTACCGGCATCCGACCTCTTGATTTGGTTAATTATTCAGACCACCGACTATTTCCTCGACCACGATGTCACGACAATCATCCTCGGCCACAGTAATTCAATCAGTTCTACAATCTGGACGGGGGAAGAGCGCGTTGATAAAAATTTCGAGCTTGACCACGCCCAGAGGCGCGATCTCTAGCAAGCCGTCGTGAGCAATGAGGAATTTTGGTATTCGCAAGATGCAGGAGAGCTGTGGTATCAAAGGGTCGGCGCTTGGAGGAAGAGAGGTCGTAGAAGGCAGTTGCTATACGATGGGCCGACTGGCAAAACGTAACCAACCATAGGATGAGGATGCCACCGAACCAGCATGGAAACCGAATCCCGAGAAGGACAGACCGCCGTGGCCAGTCGAACGGTGTGGGGGGAACGACCCGGAGCTCATAGTTACTAGGCGAATAGGTCGTTCTCCACCAGATATTGACACACGTATTCGTGTGGATCAGATTCATGTTGCGTGACGAGTCGCTAGGCAGTGTGCTGGTCGTCAAGCGAGATCTTGAGCTCGTCGGCCGCAGGCGTAACGCGGAGGGGAACGTTGACTGTGAGGCTGCTCTCGTTTCCCTTGACAGAGCTCGTCTCCCAATAGTGACTGTCGACGGCCAGTTGTTGGTGGAAGCCGACGTCGATACTGTTTCCTCGCAAGCGATACATTCCCTTGCAGCGGAGGGGTTTCTCCCTTTTAGAATTGTTTCCCGGCCAGAACCACCCCCCTTTATGCGTGTATGGTGGCTCAACGAGTGGTGCAGACATCATCTTCATGATGGAGATTTTACTATCATTTCCACAATTATAATATACTATCTTTATTTCTATTAACTTGGATTTCTTGTGCAATACGAAGTATGCAATGCCCGAACATTAAATACACAGCCCAAGCCGCCGGTTGCAGGGCGAGGACTAAGAGATTCGAATTGAACGAGGTGAGATATTGTATCGATGGTCGGACGATGTGTGCCAGTCCGACTGATGCTACAGGGAGCCAGACGGCTCCATTAGGTTGATGTAACTCCGTCGATGCCACCACCACGCAAGCCGGTACCAGAATCAATAGAATAAGCTGGTTTGGTGTCGGCGAGACCAATGGGACTGTTACCAAGCCGAGTGCCACGACGTACCGATCCATCCGCGTGGTCATTATCCGGCGGCTATAACGCGCTAAGAGCGCGACGCCTGTGATAATGAGAAATTTCGCATGGATTCGGTAGTTGGTCATAAAGTACAGCGGCTTAAAGTCCCCTGGTGTCCAGTTCACTGGGTCGACAGTCTTGCCCCAGCCTTTGCCCGCGGCTAGCACCTCGATAAAAGCCTGGTGCTCCGCGACGCCGAAGAGCGCGAGGCTAATCAACCCAAGTCCACTGACGGCGAGCAGCGTGTTCCGGAGTCGATTCCAACCCCGAAGGAGAAAGGCACCGAGCGGTGCGTACTGCATCTTGATTATTGCGGCTAGTGACGCCACGACACCTGAAACGGCCTGCCAATCACCGGTACGTTCTCGTTCAAGTAGTCCGACTCCAATACAGACCAGTCCAATCATCAAGGGCGTCATCTGACCGAGATAGAGGGATCGTGTAAGTGGCGAAAAACCAGTGGAGCATATCACGGCCAAGCCGATCACCCATTTTGGGGCTGTCGGTTCAAGTGTCTCAATCAGGTAGACGAGACCACCGAGGAACACGCCAAGCGATAGGATGTTGAATACGAACCCGGCGGGGCCTACTGGAAGGAGCGTAAACGGCACGTACAGGACTGCGATGATTGGAGGATATAGATACCGACTCCCCGTGTTTGCAATGCGTGTAATCTCAGTGTTATAAAGAGGGAGGCCCTCTATTGCGAACTGGCCGATTTGGTAATAAACGCCAAAATGAAATAGCGTACGATTCCATGTCCGAAAGAATTCAGTATAGAAACCGACAGCTTGCGAGAGCATGAGCGTGGCCACAGCGACTGTGACGGCAACCGTTGGTAGTATATGTCTAACAACCGGTTCGGCGACATCAAGGATGAGTGGTCGGTCGGACGGGTCCATGGGCAATAGCGTATCATTTCACTATCCGCCCTTAAATCAAGTAGATACATCATTAAACACGCTGTTAGCATCCGTATCAACGGTGTACCGGCAGTGACGTCTATTCGTGACCGGAGTTTTTGGCACCAATCCCACTGTAGCCTCGTGGAAACCGAGGTTCACCATCATCTTTATATACATCCAGATGCATATGGTTTCGCCGGTATCCACCCTCCCCCCTAGTTTATGTCTCAACGTGGATGGGTTACCGAAATCATTCACTAATAATCCGGTTGAAGAATTCACGATCGTCTTTTTCAAGTCCGAGTACGAACACGATACAGAAAAAAAGTAATCCACCAACTGGAGCACCAATAATAAGCAACACGTATCCATCAAACAGCTGGTGGAGGCCAGACATGAACACTGCTGTAAGTATGCCTGCAGTAGTGGGTTTCCAATATGCCTTTGAGTACGGTGTCAGTCCTTCTGTGTACCACACTTCAATTACTCGGATTATATTAATGAACGATAAAACACTTGCAGTAGCAAGAGCTGCACCGATAACCCCAAGTTCTGTAATGAGAATGTAATTGAGAACGATATTTAGTCCACCTAGCAGCCACTGGTTTATCATGGTGAGTTGCTGGTGGTCCGTCATCATCAGGAAATAACCACTCGGCCCGACAGCACAGTTCGTTATTTGACCGACAGCGAATAGAGTCAAAACGACTGCGCCGCCTGAAAATTCGGGGCCAAATATTAACAAAAGCTCCGAGCTATATACGGCCGCAACAAGCGCGAGGGGAATCGCTAATGTCAGTGTCCACCGGGTGACGGTCTCATAGACCGATTGGAGTTCACGTATTTCACCATTGGTATACAGTTGTGACGCGACCGGCGGAAACAGCTGATTGAACGCGTTAAGTGGTAGGGCTAGCAGCCCGGAAAGAAGGAACGCTACTTGGTAGATACCTACTGTTGACTCTGCAAGAAAAAACCCTACCATTAGGATGTCTACCCGGCTGTACATGACCGAACCGACATCCTTGAGAGTCAATGGAATCGAGTAAGAAAAGAATTCTTTAGCCCCCTCGTTCCTCTGTCCTCCACTAACGTGAGGTCTGAGCGAGGTGCGCGCGTATAGTAACGTTACAGCAACCAGACAAACGAGAATCGAACCAAGTGCAAGGGAAGCGACCACGCCAAGCAGCGAATATCCGAGTAGCAGGGCGATCATGACGACACCGATTTGCGTCAATGGATGGAGTATATCTGCGAGCAAAACCTGATATTCAAGCTTTTTTAGGCCCCTAAATATTTCGTTCGTAAGTTTTATTAAAGTGCTGAACGGTAGTGCTAATGAGAGAATTCGAAGTACGTCAACAAGCAATGGGTTGTTGAGCGTTGCTCCGGAGATAGCCGGTGCAGCAAGGTAGAGGGCGGCGCCGATCAGAACGCTCCCAAGGAGTGCTGTCAGATATGCCAGTCCGACGAGGTAGTTCCTATAGGGCGAGTCATCCGCGTAGGCTGGAAGAAACCTGAGCAACGACTTGCCCGCCCCTAATCGTGCGAGCACAACAGCCAGAGAAGTGAGGGTCGTCGCGTAGGCGTAAATACCATAGAGAGACGCCCCCAGTCCGCGGGTCAATATAAGATTAAGAACGAATCTAAATCCTTTAGCCAGTATCCGGCCAATAAAGAATAACGACGCTCCGTGAGTGATAACATTCAATGAAGACTGTGTTTCTTCGTCCGACAACGAATCCGGCATCTGTTCCTGTTTTTTATAGCCAACACTTCACTGCTTTGATGCCACGATTGCGGCGTATAACCTAATAATTACACGTCAAAGTAGCCAAGATCAGCAAGACGGTCAGTGACATCACCCGACGGGTCGGACAGTTGTTTAATTGGCTTTTCACTGACAATATATTTCCGCTCGGTCCCCGCTACAATGAGCCAAGGTACTTTAGAGAGGTGCTCATGTCTCATCCCATGGGGGTGGCCGTACACTGGTGCCGCAAGAGGGTGTGGTTTCTCACCCAGCAGGTTCCCATGGTCCGATGTGATAACTGTCTTTTCATCAAATAACTCAAGTAGTTCCTCAACGTGCGGGAATACGATTTTTAAGTTCTCTGCATAGGCGTCCCAGACGAGTTCCCGCGAAACATCGCCCGCTTCCAAGCGCTCCCATACCGTGGGGTTGTCGCGGCTTGCCTCGCCTTCTGTTACGTTCCGGTAGGCGAATTCGTATCCTGAATGAGCACCAATTTCGCTGGCAAGCTCTCCGACGAAGGGATAGTGGGGTTGCATAAAATGGGATATAATACGCTTATTCGGAAACCGCTTGTACGCTGACGCAGTCGCTTCCGTCATTGCTTCGGGTAGGACCGTCTGCTTTTGTCTGTCCCAATGGTTCTCCCATACATCTATAATTTGGTGGAACACCTCATCTAAGCCAAGGGTCCGATACATCGGGTTCGCAGTCACATATACGGTGTCGTGGTACTGCTTCTCTTCAAAGTTCCGTGAGAGGAACTCCGGCGTGGCTGAGGCTGGTGAAATTCGGTAATCAAGGTTGCCGTCAAGCGTATTCACTGACTCGAATAGGTCATATCGGCAGGCGTCAAGGATGACAACGTTATCCCAATCTTCCTCCATCAAATAACTTGGTTCACTCGGCGGCGAGTACGCCCACTGGGAGAGTCCTATATCCAGTTGTCTGCGGGCATATGGAAGCGCTGTGTCTAACCACCAACGACCACTGAGAAATTTATTGATTTCCCGCATATTGTTTAATTATAGCCACTAGTTATATCTTTGTCCGTTTTTCTGCTTTTATAAAGTGTTCGCTGCCTCGTTGGTGAATGGCCTCGATTTCAAATCCGTATGAACGTAGTAGTTTGTATACATCCCCTTCGTTTGCGTCGAAGTTTTGGATCTTCCGTGGGTGAATCTCACAGAACACCAGCCGGCACGATTCCTGGAGTGTTGATCGTAGCCCATTCAACACCGCGAACTCCGCGCCTTCAACATCAATCTTGATGACTGTCGGTTCTGGTAAGTCACACCGGTCAATCAAGCCATCGCCTCGGTTCACCTCTACCTCAACTGTCCGGGCTGTACGTCCAGTCGCGATAGCGTGCTCTCCCTCTCCGACCTGATCACCGGCAACCGCCAAATCCACTTTCCCCTCTATGTCTGAAAGCGCGACAGGGATAATTTTAGCATCAAGATTATTGTGTTGGAGGTTCTCCCGGAGTCTGTCCACGCTCTCCTCATGGGGTTCAAACGCGACAATTCGGTCCGCCCCCAGTTCATTCGCCACGAAGCACGTGTACATCCCTATGTTCGCACCCACATCGTAAAACACGTCTGCCGGTTCCAAGGATTCCAAAACCTCTGTTATGACGTCACGTTCACTGACGAGATCTCTAAACCTCCGGAACTCGGAATAAGAATCCGTCAGGAAGTGAACTGAATTGCCACAAATAGTATGCGTCTCTGTCTTACCTGAGAGAGCGTACACCAGCCGCCAGTACGGATCCGAGAATAGTTTGTTAAGCCCCGACCACCGAATTACATCCCGCACGTACCCGCTGTAGAACTGTGCACGCAGTCGCCGTAGAGTATCACCCAACTGGTTACTCAGAGACACGCTATCACACCTACGAAATATGCCAGTACGTAAGTATCTATTTATTCAGTATCCTCCGGATAGCGCCACCAATCCGGTGAGTAATCAGGAACCAAATAGTGGTTCTATAATCCATCTATCTGATGTTTCTTAACGCTTATAATCATGAGTAGTGTTCAGGCCAATGATGAACCGAAATGTTGTCGTAGTCTGCTTAGATACTGTTAGAAAAGACTACTTCGACCGACATGCTTCCTCTCTGTCTCTAATGTCTAACGTATCGTTTGAGCAGTGTCGCGCTGCAAGTTCATGGAGTGTACCCAGCCATGCAAGTATCCTCACAGGCGAATTACCCCACAAGCATGATGTACACACTTATTCTCCGAATTTCTCGCAACTTGCCTTTGAGAACACATTCCTTGCCGACCTCTCTGACCACAGGCTGATTGGGGTCAGTGCAAATTCGTATGCCAGCCAGCTTTTTTCTTTTAATAAATTCTTCGACGATTTTAGTTTCATTTCATCATCTAGTCGGTTCCCAGACGCACTTAGCCCCAGTGAGTTTTTCCACGATTCACCCGACCAGACTAGCAATGTTGCGTACTTACGACAGGCACTTTCTCACCAGAAACCGGTCCGAAGTATAATTAATGGGATATCTCGGAAAGTAAGTAATATTTTTGCTAAGACACCGGTACCAAAGCCGTACGATGACGGCTGTTCCGCAGTGCTACGCGAAACCACCACACGTATACAGGATGGTGAGGAGCCATTCTTTGCGTTTGTCAATCTCATGGACGCACATGGGCCTCTCCAGACTATACGCCAGTATGACCAAACGCTTCTAAATGTCCCGAATACCTTTGATTCGAGAGATCTGGACGTGCTTAGTATCAACATGAATGAGGAGTGGAGTGAGCATGAAACCGAGTTTGGCTACTACAAGGATTTGTACGCGGCAGCTATAGACTATCTCGACAGACGAGTCTCCGAGTTCGTTACACAGATACGAGACATGACCGAACGAGAGACGACGGTTCTTATCACCTCTGACCACGGTGAGCAACTGGGCAATGAAAATCCCAATAGACGGTTTGGTCACATTACTCCGGACCTGACCGAGGAACTTCTTCATGTCCCACTTGAGGTAATAAATCCGCCAGAGGACGGTGCTATCAAGTCAAATGAACTATTCTCACACCTCCACCTCGGGGAACTCATAACCTCGTGGGCTCTTGGCAGGGATTTCGAACCAGATTCAAGACCGGTCGGGGCCGAAGTTGTTGGAATCGGCGTCTCTAATATCCCATACGACCACGAGCAGTTTGAGCACTGGGACCGAACAGTAAGGTGCGTGTACGCGGACGACGGCAGTAAATATGTCTGGGACTCCAACGGGAACACAGATTGTTCCCTAGTGAATGGGTCTCCTGCCAACATGGAGACGAAAACTCCATGCCAAGGACGGCCCGAGGCCTGCAATAGGCCTCCATTCTTGATTCCGATTGAGGAGTTTGCAAAGTCTGCCCGTTCGGAGTCACAAACTGTAGACATTGACGAGAGGGCTCGTGCTCGGTTAGCAGATCTCGGATATATGTAGTAATGATTAACCGTATTATTGATCCGTAGAATACTGGGCTTGGAGTTTATTTTCTGCCCTCTCCCAATAGTTTCATTGCTACTGAAACTAGGCGCATTAGCAAAAATAGGAGAGCGATATTAAACCAGAAAATCGGGTTCGCCCACATGGGAGCGTGCCATGATAGAAGAATAACCGATCCTAATATCCCATATACTTGGACCGCAAAGAGGCTATTTTCAGCACGAAAGAACGCTAGTTGCGAAATATGCCCCCAAATGAAGAGGATAATAAGTCCAAATATTCCGAAGTCGACATATGGTGCGCCCAATGCTGTCCAACTCCCACCTCCGCTGTATAGGGCAATCTCGGGCTGTACTCCTGAAAGCAAAGTCTTTCTCGCCAACCCCTCAATAAATGTGTATTTAAAAACAAAGTTGAAAGAATAGTATCCATAACTATGCCCGTCTATCAAAAGTGCTCTGTTCAGATTCCCGATGTCATTCGCGAAGTAGAATAAAAGCCTAGAAACGCTGTATGACAATGACCGCAAGAGACTATTGATTGAGAGACCTACTCGAATTAACTCTTGAGTTGTCCATACAGAAAACGATAACAATATGGAAAAAATTGGATATCGGAGTGGGATTGATATTGAGCTCGCTATCGTGAATGATATCAGACCCCCAAGCAGAGCCATCACTAATAATAACCTTTGAGAAATCAGGAGCGGGAGAATCAGAAGTGGACCGCAGGAGAGCAGAAAAAGTAGTGCATATGGAGCAAACCAACCGACGCTCGAGAGGGCTCTATTCGAATCCGCATTAAGATGGCGGACAGTAAGTCCCAATACAGAGGCAGCAACAATCGTCGGGGTGATTAGTCCAGTATACAGGAGTCTAGCCCCAATGAATGGTTTTTGATTGATCCAAAGCCGGGATGCAGCGTGCCAATCACTAACCAGTAAGGATAAGAACGATCGGATCCCTCCAACTTGATTTACCGCTAGTAAAGTCCACAATAGTAACATCACTAGTATAGTAATAGAAATGAAATAAGCGGGAATAGCCACTACTCGAAATCGGAATCCCAACTCGGTTTGGTCGCGTAAATCGGGGACAATCCCGCTGGTATCAACTCGAGATCGCACGATATGGTACTTTCGTGCAGAATGGACCCCCAGTAAAAACGTTAAGGCTGAAACAAAAAGCCAGACAATCCCTCGTGCAGTGAATATAGTGGTGACTCCGTGTATATCGTAAACTTGCTTGGCGGGACCGAACCAAGCGCCGGTGACCGCTACTGTCCAAGTGACGAGGAATAACCGATCCGGTGATAGAGACGACTTTGATAGAAGACGGAACCCAGACACTATGCAATCACCATCTCAAATTACGCCATATATTCTTTGCGGAGAGGAGATACTTATTATCCGCATCAATAGGTGAGACCCCTATAAATAATGCGAACCACGTTTTCCAATATAAAGGATAAGAACATAACGAGCGTAATAACAAGGACTGCGCAAGGGACGGCCTGCCAGCAAGCTGCGCAAATCGACCCATTGTGTAGTACTGATATCCCCATGTATGACGTCTCTGGACATAACCTAGTGATTCAATGTCAGGTTTGATTTTCTCGAGTATTTCTTTGTTTCCATCCATTCGAGCGCCAATGTCCCCTGTAATTCTATTACTACTGTCAGTATGCAAAATCGTAACCGGCTCCTTGACATAATCAAATTTGAATTGCCGAGAGATTCGGAGCCACATATCGTAATCTTGTCTAGCAGGTAGCTCCGAATCGAATAGGCCTACATCTTCAAAACATCGAGATTTTACCATTACTGTCGAGGTAGGATTCACCCAGTCTTTCATCAGCTGCTGGGTGAAAATATCACCGCGTTTAGACGGAACAGTCCCGATCTCCTCTTGACCGTCATTAATTGTCTTGAACCCAGTGTAGACTGCCCCTAAAGGAGTTAATTTTGAATTTTTGAATACCTGTAATTGGGATTTCAATTTCCCAGGTTTCCACTCGTCATCACTATCAATAAATGCAACAAAATTACCCTGACTAGCTTTGATTCCAGTATTTCGAGCAGCAGGCGCTCCTCTATTTTCTTGATGACGAAGGTACTCAACAGATTCATCATACTGAGAGACAACATGTTTTGTATCGTCATCAGAGCAATCATCCACAACAATCAGCTCAATATCGTCTAACGTCTGCGACAAGACGCTATCAATTGCTCTAGGAAGTGTTTCTGCCCGGTTATATGTGGGTAAGACGACACTGACCTCAGGAATCATTTTGAGCTAATAATGGCACAGTTATATTGTACGTCGTTAAATCGGTTTCTAATCAGATGGTGTGTATGACAGAATCGGGGCACTCCCACTGGTATAACAATAGTGATGAACGCAACGACCAAGTGTGTATTAATATCATGCCCCATTGGATGGATGATCTGTAAATGAAAGTCGCTATCTTACACCCGTATTTGAATGCAAATGGCGGGGCAGAGTCAGTTCTCTTACACACCATCGAAGCTCTACAGTCAAACCATCAACTTACTCTTGTTTCCAACAGAGAAATCCCACTCAGTGACCTGAATGAATTCTTTGATACAGAAGCTCAAGTTGATAAGAATGTTGTCCCCGCTGGCAGTAAAATAGTATCAACAATTTCCGCCTTGTCGCGTTCAGCTACTGGGAATGGCTTAGAACAACTACGGCGGGCATTTTTGAATAGGTGGCTGTCGGGTCATAGCGGGTCATACGACTTGGTGTTCTCAACAAAAAATGAAATCACAAGCTCTGAGCCAACCATTCAGTACATTCACGCACCACAATTTACCGGGGGAAATGTGCCGGGCATTATTGGAGGTAAATCTTATTCGCGAAAGATATACGAACGTATTTGCAAAAAATTAGGTGGCATATCAACAGAATTTGTGAATTCAGATTGCCTAATAGCTAATTCAGATTGGACTGCAGATATGGTTGAGCAATCGTACGAAACAAACGCACGTGTTGTTCACCCCCCTGTCGACATCATTCCATCCCGACCCCTTAGCGAGCGTCAAAACGGATTTGTGTGTGTCGGTAGAATCGTACCAAGCAAAAATATTGAAGTATTGATCGACATTATTGATGAACTACGAAATAGAGGTCATGCAACTCACCTACATATAGTAGGACCAGCCTCACAAGGCAATTACCTAGATCTGATAAAAAAGCGTTCTCGCGCTCGCGATTACATTCAATTTGAGGGGGCCGTGACTAAGCCCGTTCTTCGAAAACTCGTTCGAAATCATAAATTTGGGATACACGGACGGAAATATGAACACTTTGGTATTGGAATTGCAGAGATGGCAGCCGCAGGGACTATTCCTTTCGTACATGATTCTGGGGGGCAGCGCGAGATCGTGGATATTAGTCCACTCCTGACGTACAATGATAAAGCTGATGCGGTACGAAAGATATCAAGCGTCTTGTCCGCTATACCCCTCCAAGAAAGCTTATCCCATGACCTAATTTCGAGTGCGGAGGAATACGCCCCAGAGAGTTTTCGTGAAAATATTAAAAAAGTGATGGAGCGACATGGCAAATTATCAGAATAAGTCAAAGATAGTTGCTGAACCGATTCACTTATTCATTGTACACGATTTACCCATCTCGTGAACCTCCTCTATGTTACAGTTGATGCACTGCGCCAAGATCACGTAGTGGAGGAAATAATGCCGGCGACGCGCGAATTCTTTGACGAGGCAGTCGAGTTCAAGGAATGTGTCGCAAACGGGCCTGGGACACCATGGTCGTTCCCAGCGCTTCTCGCGGGACGATACTCCGGGGGGACAGTTGGGTTTGGGATTCCAGATACGGGCGACTCTCGTCCCACCCTAGCCGAGGTAATTTCAGACCATGGATGGTCTACCGCTGGGTTCACTGACAATCGGTTCGCCTCAAGTGCCTACCACTATGATCGTGGGTTCGACACAATGAACGACGAGGGAGCAGTCTCCTTCCTGAAAGAGCTGAAACAGATAGTACGAGAGCGGTTCGACAGAGACGGGCTGGTATTCCAGTCGCTATTGAGAGCCTACCACTTGCTTGACGGAGCGGTTATTTCTGCTAGCGGACGAGACAGTCGGTTCGTACGTGCAAAAGTGCTGGTCGACCAACTCATCAACTGGACCGCCGACGAGGACGATTGGTTCGCGTGGTTCCACCCTATGGACGTCCACGACCCATACGAGGCCCCGCCCGAATACCAGCGGATGTTCCTCGATTCACCGGTCGACCGAATCCGCTCACAGAAACTGGCCCGGGCGGCGGTCCACCACCCGGAGGAATTGAGTGACGAGGAGTGGGATCTCCAACGCCGCCTCTATCGGGCGGAGTGCCGGTATTTCGACGACCAGTACGGCCGGTTGCTATCTGCTCTTGAACAGCGCGGGGAACTCGAGGAGACGATAATCGTATTCACTTCTGACCACGGTGACATGCACGGTGAACATGGCCGGGGGGGGCATCCGCAAGAATTCTGGGAGGAAGTGATACGGGTACCACTCGCAATCCGCGTTCCAGGATACGGGCATAGCACCTTAGATGGCCAGACCGCACTCGTGGACGTGCCACCGACGATTCTGGAACTTCTGGAGATTGCTCCGCCAGATGGATGGGATGGAGAATCGATTTGGGACCGTGTCGAAGGGGGTTCACAACCCCGGCAACACGCGTTCATTGACGTCGGGGCCGAACTTGACAGACAACACGCTGGTATTAGACGGGCAGATGGGTGGAAACTCATGCGACATCGTGAATCAGAACTCCTGTTTGACCTCTCCGAGAACCCGACAGAGCGGGAGGAAAAAAACCACCGGGACGTGGCTAAACGACCATTTGATGAACTCACCGACGCCTTGGATGCACACTTAGACGAGATGGAACGTCGACGGAGTGGGGACGCGTCGGGCGTTCAAGACGAGGAGATGATTGAAGACCACCTACGAGAGCTGGGATACCTGGAATAAAGACGGATGTGTGGTATTACTGGGATATTCGACCCTCACGAAAATCCTGATAACAACCTTGAGGCGATGAACGCCTGCCTCGCCCATCGTGGCCCAGACGACAGCGGTATTTTCCGCGACGGACCGGTTGGGCTCGCACACACGCGTCTGAGCATTATCGATCTCTCGACCGGGAAACAACCAATCTTTAACGAGGACGAAACAGTGTCAGTCGTATTCAACGGCGAAATCTACAACTACCGCTCGCTCCGTTCGTCTCTCTCGAACGCCGGGCACACGTTCAGCACTAAAACCGACACTGAGGTCCTCGTTCACCTGTACGAAGAACACGGTCCGTCGTTTGTTGACCGGCTGAAGGGGATGTTCGCGTTCGCGTTGTGGGACCACGACGACGAGCGACTCCTCCTCGCTCGAGACCCGCTGGGAATCAAGCCGCTCCTGCTTGCCGATGACGGCGACCGCATCGCGTTCGCCTCCGAGCTCCCCGCGCTGCTCGAATCGGGCGTCAACCACGGTGGCGTCAATCGACAAAGCATCTCGCAGTACTTCGCACTGGGATACATCCCGGCTTCGATGACAGCGTTTCGCAACATCAGAAAACTACGCCCAGGAGAGCAGGTCATCGTCTCGGAGGAGGGGGTCGAGCAACGTCAGTTCTACACCCCGACAATCAACTCTCGGGATGTAAGCTTCGACACCGCCGTCAATGGACTCCGTGACAGGCTGGAAGATGCCGTCGAAGAGCGTCTGATGAGCGACGTTCCACTTGGCGCGTTTCTGAGCGGCGGTATCGACTCTAGCATCATCGTCGGGCTGATGACAGACCTCTCCGACTCACCGGTCCGGACGTTCACGGTTGGCTTTGAAGAGTCGCGCTTCGACGAGTCATGGGCCGCTCGGGAGGTCGCAGAGTACCACGATACAGACCATACCGAGTACACAGTAAGTCCCAGCGAAGTCCGTGACGCAATCCCGAACGTGCTCGGGCAGCTAGGCGAGCCTTTCGCCGACCAGTCACTCTTGCCGACCTACGCCGTCTCCCGTGAGACGAGTCGAGACGTGAAGGTCGCGCTATCGGGGGACGGCGCGGATGAACTGTTCGCCGGCTACAGCCGGTATCGAGGCGAGTACTATGCGAATCACTACCGTCGCATCCCTTCGACCGTCCGGACGAGCCTATTGGAGCCCGTTGTCAACCGACTTGATGTCTCACGGCGAACCACTCGCGGTGAGCTCGTGCGAAAGGGGCAGAAGTTCCTTGGGGGTGGTGAGCCCGACCCGGCGATTCGCCACTTCGAGTGGGCTCGAGTGCCCGATGACGAGGCCGCGGTCACGTTCGACCAAATCGCTCCCGTGGAGGCGGGGCGACAGGTGCTCAAGAAGCAACACGAGGCCGCAGGTGACTACCTTCCCACGGAGAGGCAGGACGAGTTGGCGACGATGCTCGCGGTTGACACTCAGTTTGGCCTCCCCAACCAGATTCTTCACAAGACCGACCTCGCAAGCATGCAGAACTCCCTCGAAGTTCGTGTCCCATTCGTAGACACGGATGTCGTCGAGTATGCTATGTCGCTCCCAACAGAGTACAAAATTACTCCTCGGAAGCAAAAGCGGGTGTTGAAGCGGGCGTTTGATGACCTGTTACCCAAGCCGATACTCGAACGTGGCAAGCAGGGGTTCGACATGCCGATTGGCGAGTGGCTCAAAGACGACCTTTATTCCGAGTTCCGAGAGACCGTTACGAGCATTGATACCGATTTATTCGACACCCGTGGTGTGCTCAGTGTACTCGACAATCACCGGACTGGAGCAGCTGAACATGGGAAGTTCCTCTGGTCGGTGTATGTCTTCGCCCGCTGGCACCGACAGATGACACAGCGCGGTGTTATCTAATCTCTGCGAGCTGTGCAGTCGTCTGAGCAACGGTATTTTCCCACCTAAATCCATTGACAACGGCACGACGACCCTGCTCGCCCAGTTGTGTTTGACTACTGAGCACCTGATTCAATGCTACAGCGTACCCCTCGACATCACCCACTGGCACGGTTTTCCCACCCTGCCTAACAACCGGTGCAGTATGGTCAAGGTGACTCGAGACAACGGGGACCCCACTCGCCATTGCCTCGAGCACCGTTCGAGGCAAACCCTCGGCTCGACTTGGCAATACCAGCACATTCGCTCCGCGATACACAGATGGCATCTCCTCATACTCAAGATGTCCGAGAAATCGGACTGACTCCGCTATCCCAAGCGTCTCTGCCCTACATCTCAGTTCCTCACGTAACGCTCCCTCGCCAGCGAATACCATAGACGCATCTGGGTGCTCCTCAACCACACCAACGAACCCCTCCAGCGCATCTCCTGGTCGCTTCCCTTCTACCAGTCGCCCCACAAACAGCACATTCGTGCCGTCGGGCATTGCATGGTGGATCTTGTCTCCAGGTGTAAACCGCTCCGTATCAATACCATTCGGTACGACTGCCACATCCGTCATTACGCCGTACTCGCGTAGTCGCTCACGGTCCGGATCCGTATAACAAAACAGCACGTCGGCCGAGTTGAACGTCCACTTTCCGACAGTCTTCAGGTACCAATGAAACACCTCTTCAGGAGCGTTCTGGCTGAATAGCCCGTGGTTCGTAATCGCCAAGGGTGTCTCAGACAACTGCCGAAATGCCGCCGCGAGGTTGGTCGAGAAGTACAGGTGAGAGTGCGCGTGAACCACGTCAAATTCGTCCGCGTGACTGACCAGATGCCACGCCACGCCTGGCGCAATATCGTTGCCCACCACGGCTCCCCAGCTCGGATATCGAAGCACCTCGTACCCATCGCGAAACTCCCGCCGCGGGCCCTCGCCCACAGTTAGGAGCGTCACGTCGTGGCCCATCGCTGCCTGATCACGACTCATCGCGTGGACGTGATACGCTCCTCCGCCCGTGACATCGGGATACGCCTTTTGTGCGACGCGGAGAATTCGCATCTATCCGCAGTGTACCCGAGCCTTGGGTTTCAGTCTACTCATCGTGCCTGGAATCGCCACCCAATGCAACAACGGCATCTTGTACCACCATGTACACTTGCCGAATGACTATCTTCACGTCAAACCAGAAGTTCTGCCGTCGAATGTACTCCACGTCGTACCGTAGCTTCTTCTCCGGATCGTGCCCCGTTGCCCCCTGGATTTGGGCTAGTCCCGTCAGCCCAGGCTTGACGAACCATCGTGAGCGCCACTTAGAAGCACCGTCTTCCATCTTCCAGTCTAACTCCGGCCGCTCCGGTCGTGGGCCAACGACGCTCATGTCGCCAACAAGGATTGACCACAGCTGTGGAATCTCGTCTAGATGCGTTGCTCGGATGACTCGTCCCACGCGGGTCACCCGTGGGTCGACGCCGCCGCGATCTTCTTCACTCAGCTTCGCTCCATTCTCTTCAGCATTTTCTATCATCGAGCGGAACTTTGCGACGGTGAATGTATCGCCGAACGAGGCGGTCCGCTCTTGCCGGTATAGAACTGACCCACCATCCTCAAGCTTCACCGCGAACGCAATAACGAGAATCACGGGCGACAAGATGAGAAGCGCAACACCGGCAAAGGCAATGTCAAACGCCCGTTTCAGTACGTGATCCACCGGGTCCCACGGCTCAAGATCGATATCAACCAACTCGTCCTCGCCGAACCCGGTCGTCAACACGGCATCGGCGTGATCACGGTGGACCTTCGCGGTGACACCGTGCTCATAACAGGAGTCCAGTGCCCCGAAGAACTCCGCTCGGTCGGGATGGGAGAAGGCCAAGACAGCAGTGTCGATATCGTACTGCACCAGCACTTCATCCAGTCGCGAGAGCCCACCAAGATTCGTCAGATGTGACAGCGCCTCTGGAGTACCACCATCGGTCGCCTCAATATCGAGGATGCCGCGACTTGTGTAGGTGATGGGTGGAGAGACGTACCCAAGGACGGGGACATCAGTCACCTCATGGATCTCGGCAATCGTCTCGGGGTCATCGCCAACGATGAGTACCCGGTCAGCGCTTCCCGAGGGTCGGGTCCGAATCAGCATGAACCAACCCGGCATCGCCACGAGCAGGATCGCCGTGGTCAACACGAGCGTCAACCTGGGAAGCGCGAAGGTATAATCGAAGTATCCGATGGCGGCAAGTGCAACCATCGCGAGGAGGACCCGCTGTTGTGACAGCGTCGCGGTATCGAGTAGCCGGCGTGGTCGGGATTTGAACAGCGGGATGAACGTCACGAACATCACGGCGACTGCAGTTGCCGTCTCGAGGAACAGCAAGCGCCCAGTAGACGGCTCCAACGGAAGCCGGCCCAAGACAGGGACGAGTCGTACGATCGACTGGACAGTACCGTTCGCTGCGATCAGGACGGCGAGCGTAGTCAGGACTATCGCTCCACCGCCAGCAGCAAGTCGGTACTGCCACCCAGTCCGCATTCTGTTAAAATACCAAACGCAGGCAGGATAAACGCTACGTCTCGTCTGACACGTGAGGGCAGATATCGAAGCGTATAAATGTTTAATGTATCGGGAGGTACCCCTAGGCAGAGTTCAAACCAGAGAACCGTAGGACGACGAACGTGCTTAACAGATTGGGCGTGCCGGGTCACGCCACGGTCAATCACCGGGATACCCAACGTAGGAGAGTGCTGAAGAAGACGGTAAGCCATCGTATTACTTCACCAGAAAGTATTATCAACCAGCCGACCAACTATAGAAATGGGTAATACGCACCCTCTGTTGAGGCAGATGGTGCGGGCGCGAGAGAGCCCCCGCCTTCCGCGTCCGTCGACAACCCTTGCCCGGGGACATTCTGTCGGCGGCGCACTCATGACCCTGAGCGACAGCCGTGCACTACATAGTTTGGCGCTGAAACGTGGAATTAAGTCCGTCTAAGGAATCATTATCAGATGGAAACAGTCAGAAATTATAAGACGATGACCGCGTAACGTCAAGTCAACCAGTCTGACCCACCGAGGATACCGCCACGAAGGAGTAGAGGGGCACCGGAGGGCACCATCCTCCCCGGAACCTCTCATCACCCGATTCGGAAGGGTTCGTGATAACGGTTGTCCCAAGCGGGGTCGGCACTGGGAAAGATAATCATGAACATCAAGAACCTCATCTCAGAGGAAGACGCGGTGTCGCCGGTCATCGGCGTCATCCTGATGGTCGCCATCACCGTCATCCTCGCCGCAGTCATCGGCACGTTCGTACTGGGGCTCGGTGACCAGGTGCAGAACAACGCGCCGCAGGCAACGTTCAGCTTTGATTACAGCGAGCAGAGTAGTGGTAGCTCATTTGACGTGGATGCGACCCACGACGGTGGTGACACGTTTAACGAAGAGAATACGCAGGAACTCCAACTTACTGACGGGGACGGGCCTGGATCAGAGACTACATTCAGCCTTGGCGGAGGAGGAGTTTCAGCCGGTGATACGGCTACGCTGACGGGTGCAAACCCTAATAGCGAGATACGAATTATCTGGACCTCGGCAAACGGCGGTAACACGGCAACTGTCGCCACCGGCACGACGCCCTCACTGTAAGGGCGATTCCGCCGCTCTTCATTTCGCTCGCTAATCCTCAATGAATGCCCAGTGGGGTATTAAACAGAGCATTATTGCGTGTATCCAGTTATTGTACCGCACCCGTCCTAAATCCCAAATCCTCCCCAGTTATAACAATGAAAATATTCGACTACATCATGACTCAATATTGAACCATCAGAACAAATTATGTTCAAATGTCGGTCAGCTTTCTGGTACAGAGACTAGTGATCCGTTCCGGATGGAGGCTTCTGTAATTGTCGCCCGAGCGCCGTTTACCGAGTATGTACCAGTATAGGGGACAGTAACCTGGTAGGACCCATTCGTAGTAGTCTGTATTTCTCGTACATATTGGCTAGTTCCATTTCGGAACTCTACCTGCGTCGAGACTTTTACAGTCGTATCTGGAGCAGCTTTTCCCATCAGTGTGGCACCGGGAACTAGTTCAACCACCCGGTACTGCCCATCCTCCGAAGCGTAGACTACCCGATAGTGAGCTAGACCAGACCCGTTCGTGGTTTGGCTTCCGTTGGCCGCCAAGCGCTCTGCGATGCTCCCCGAGCGCATATCATCAAACTCCGTATCGTAGACGACGAAGCCCACCCGTCCACGCAACTGTTCGTACCACCGCGTCGAATTGCTCGAGTTCAAGAACGCCACGTAGTTCGCCCGTGCGAACCCATACGACCGAGACTCACCGTTGACGAAGTAGTTGTGCATCCGATTGTGTCCCCACTCGCTGAAGACGTAGTTCGGCCCCTCCCATCCCGGCTGGTCAGCCTGCTCCTCCATCCATGCCGTCGTCTCGTACATCTCGGTGGGCGTCGTGATCTGGCTGGTCTTCAGCGGCACCTGCAACAGGCCAAGTCCCCCAACGAGCACGAACAGCGCGAGGAGCGTCCCGGCCTGTTGGCGGTTCGGCAGCACCAATTGAGCCCCGTCAACGGTCCGGTCAAACGGTCGGGGGCGACGCGCAACCTCGAGCCGTTCAGCGAGATGAACGAAGCCGAGGCCGGCGAATAGGGCGATGAACGAGGCGAATTCGCCAACGAATCGGATCTGCAACACCGAGAGCCCGAGGAACCACCACGCGTACACCGCGGGGACAGCCCAGACCGGTTCGGAGAGGGCACGCCGCGTCCCCCATAACAGATAGGGAATCGCGAGGACGAGCACGAAGCCGAAGAGCAACAGCCACCCCACGGAGTCACCGAACAATCCCTGTACCTCAGCAATCTGGTCGCTTCGAAGGAGACTGCCCTCCACACGGCTCTGGAGCGTGCTCCACGCCTCAGGCAAGCCGAAGGCGACACCAGCGAGCCCTGCCCCACCCGCGACACCAACCGCGACGGTCGCGAGTCGAGCATCCGGTCGGAGTCGGAATACCGCTTCGGTAACGAGAAGGACTCCCGCACTACCGGCGAGCAACAGGGCGGGCGCCGAGGCGACGACGTTCGTGTGCCACCCGAGCTCCGTGTGGACGAGCCACGTCACACCGGCCGCGATACCTGTCCCCACCAGTATCGGGAGGCCACGAACGAGTGGAGACTCATCAGTATGCACCCACGCGATACTCATCGCGGCGATAGCGAGCCCAGCCGCGCCAATCAACAATGGCCCCGCATCCCACGCCAGCACCTGCCCGGAGACGCCGAGACCGAGACCGAGCACTCCGAGCACGGCCCGCCCCCACTGGCCCCGCTCGCGTACCACGACGACCGCGAGCGAGAGGGCAGTAAGCCCGAGCCACGGGTAGTCGAACGCGTGATGGTCAGGGAATCCGAGACTGGTCCGGAGAGCGTGACCTGCAATGACGGCCAACATTAGCACGGAAGCGATGCCAACGCGCCGGTCCTCGGTCACGGTAACGGTGAGGAGATAGACGAGCACACCCGAGAGCAGCGCCGAGACGACGGGATACCACGCCAAGAGCCACCCAGTCGTCGTTGCCCCACCGCCGAGCACTGCTGCAATCGCCCACATCGTTACCACGTACAATGGCTCGCCCTTCACAACCTGCCATGGGAGCGAGGAAGGCGTTAGATCCGGATTCGCCAACAGTTGCTCGACCCAGTAGCGGTAGTAGTACGGGTCGTTCGACGAGAGGACGACCGCACCATCGCGAAAGACCGCAGAAAAGGAGAAGACCACGCGAAGCAGGACGAGAAACGCGAGCGCCCCGCCGAGCGCGAAAACGAGTCGGCGGTCAGGCAGCGTTGGCCGCGAGAGACCCACCTCCGAAAGCGCGGAGGTACTCTCACCACGCTTCTCACCAGCTCCCGACGTTTCGCCTGCGAGCGCCCGCTCGACCGCCTGCGGATTCGCAAGTTGGTACCCGCCATCGGTTTTCGTGATAACTCCACGGGAGACGAGCTCGCCAAAGCGGCCGGAGTCGACCGAGAGGTCGTCGAATGTCCACGACTGTGCCCCGGCATCGGCTTGGAGGGCGGCTTCGAGCGGCGCCTCGAGGTCGGGGCGCTCATCCAGGAGGGCAGCAACCTCCTGTGCGTCGTTCATACCTCCGGTGATTGGAGACGAGCGAATAAACCCACCGACTACGCAGGGGCGGGTGGCGTCTTCGGCACAGCCTACCTCATACGCGCCAGCCAGGTGCTCAGTCACACCCAAAACGGTCGGTGAACGGCGAGCAATGCCGGCGCTCTAAGCGGGTACAATCCGTGGCGGCGGCACGTCCACTCGAGCTTCAGAACCGCTATTAACACCAGGTTGTCGATTCCGGGATACCCATTCACAGATGCTTCCGACCGAAGGATTTTGGTAGTTTAGTTGATATGTGAGTGAAATGGCTGACGGGTCGTGGGAGTTCAGCATCGCCAAGGGTGTCGTCACGGTGAGGTCTGATTCCATCGGTATCCGAATGACGCCACAGGCGTTCTTGAGGGGACAATACGTCCAGCTACGAAATGGGTCGATCGGCCAGCAAGTCCAAGCCCTGCTCAACCTCTGTGCGTTTGCGTTCACACCGATTGCGTTAGCCCTCCACCTCGACCAGCTACTCGGTCCCGGTCAGCAGTGGGCATTCGTTCCGTTCGCCGTGTTCGGCCTCGTCACGCTGATGTGGGGGTTCTGGATAACGCATCTCCGGGAATCGTCGATTCCGTTGTCGGCCGTTGAGTTCGTCTCCATCGACGAATCAGCACAGACGATACGAATCGCTCACGAGCGACCGAACGGCCTGCTGTCGAGACTAACCACCTGCGCAACTCAGGAGCAGTACGCTCTGCGGGGGGCCGAAGACGCGCGGCGGGCGAAAGAGGCTTTCCAACTGCGAGGCATCGAACCAAAGTCACCATCCGACCTGAGTACGACCACCGAGTATCGATTCACCAGTCGTCAGGGCGTCTGTTTTTGTGACCAGTGCCATTCGCAGGTGTCCCCGAGTGACCGGGTATGTCCCTCTTGCGAGTATCTCCTCCGAGTAGAGTCGCCGCTGGTTGAGTGACTCTCGCTCCCGGGTGTGGGTTTTTGACCCTCGTTCCGCGCTGGACAGACATGATACACACGCGCCCTGTATGCAGCACGCCAGTCGTATCAACTTCTGAGGATTTCAACAGAGTCGTTTCTTCGGCGATGAAGTAGACAGAAACTCTACGCCCGTTCCCAGAGCGTATGGATGCGTTCTTCAATCCTGTCGAGAACGAGGCGGCTCACCCCTCGATGGTCAGAAGGCCAGTGAGCATTCTCCGCATCGCTACGGCTGGCGGTCGGCGGCGGGTGAAAGTGATCTCTGGAGTTGTGGGTATTCGGATGTCGGTCCCAGCGGCATTTCCACGTGCTATCCGGGCGTTCCTCCTGATAGTGAACGTTGAAGTCGTCGTTCCGGTACCACCGAATCTCGAATCGAGCAGATACCTTGCCTGGATAGTACTCGTCTGACAGTTCGACGCGGAGATGCAGGTTTCCTTCCTCGATGAATTCCGCGGACTCGAACATGCGACTCCCGATGAACCGGGACCGTAGCCGCTCCAGTACCGACCGGTCTATCGGCGCAGGACTCGCGCCGTCGTCTGAGGGCCCCATCCTCAGCTATGTGACGGGGCTGTGGAGCCAGCGGCTTTCCGTCGAGCACGCTCGTGAAGGGCACGCTCCTCGATGGCAGTGGCCCACTGACCGAGTTCGACGTAGACATCGTCGATTCGCTCCGGGTCGAATTCGAGGACATCAATCTCGGCGGGCGAGTCAGCATCGTATTCGTTGCGATAGTTCTCAATGCGGTCGGTCAGCTCTGACACCCGGGTCTGCAGCTCGTCGACGGTATTCTCTCGCGCCAGCTCGTTCACACGCCGCCACTCGAAGTAGTCGTCGTTGCGCTCATATCGAACTGGCCGTCCCTCGTGTTTGATGACAATCCCGAGGTCGGCGTAGAAGGAGAGATGCGTCCGCGCAGACTCTGTCGAGCAATCGGCCCGCTCGGCGAGTTCAGCAGCAGTCATCGGATCTCGAGCGTGCAGTACTGCTCCATACACGCGCTGCTTCGTGTCTTCACCGTCGAACGGTCTATCAAATGGAGGCGGGCCGTCACGGTGAATCTCGTCGGTCATATCCCCACTAACGCACTTAACGTATATATTTCTTTTTTCACCCCAAATATATTGTGTTGAGGAGTCGTTCGTCTCCCCAACGGTCGGTCGCACTGCGTGGTTGTACGCTCAGACTCCGCAACCGAGCGAGCCGCTGTCGACTGCTCGCCCACCCAAGAGAGCGCAGGCCAGCAGTCTCCATCCCCACATCGGCAACAGCCCAGTTGAGTTCAGGACGCCAGCACGAGCGGTTCGTACCACCCGCGATTCTGCTCGTACCACTCGATGAACTTCGCCACGCCCTCGCGGATGGTGTGGTCAGGCTCGTACCCCAGCAGGACGGAGGCCTTCGACGTGTCGGCGTGCGTGTGCTCGGCGTCCGCGTCGTGGCGGTCGGCGAACTCGAACTCCAAGTCGGGTGCAATCTCATCCCGGACGACCGCGGCCAACTCCCGGATCTCGATATTGTCCGTCGACCCGACGTTGACCGCCTCACCGTCGGCGGCGCCGGTCTCCATCAGTGCGAGATTCGCCTCCACCACGTCGTCGACGTAGGTGAAGTCCCGCGTCTGCGTCCCGTCGCCGTAGATGATGGGCGACTCCCCGTTCATACACCGCGAGACGAAGTTCGAGATGGCCATGTTCGGACGCATTCGCGGGCCGTAGACCGTGAAGTAGCGCAACCCGACAAAGGGGAGGTCGTACACCTCACTGTAAGCACAGCCGTAGCGCTCGGCCGCCAGCTTCGATGCTCCATATGGCGACACTGGTGTCGTCGGATGCTGCTCGTCGTACGGGAGGTACTGCGGCTTGCCGTACACGGACGACGAGGAGGCCATCACGACGCGCTCGACATCGCTCGCACGCGCCGCGTCGAGCAAGTTCAGTGTTCCATCGACATTCACCTCGTCATACACACGCGGGTCGCTCACGCTGTCTCTGACGCCGGCTCTGCCCGCTTGGTGGTAGACGAACTGAGCATCCGAGACGAGGTCGCTCACGAGGTCCGCGTCGCGCACGTCGCCCTCGACGAACTCGTAGCCGCCCGCCTCGCTCGACGCACTCGCCTCGCGACAGACCTCGACGGTGTGTTCCTTGATGCCGAGGTCGTAGTACGGGTGCATCGCGTCGAGGGCGACCACGTCGTGGCCTTCGCGGACGAACCGCTCGGCGAGGTGGCCACCGATGAAGCCTGCGCCGCCGGTGACGAGTATCTGCATGCCGGTGGCGTCGGCAGGGGTCGGCAAAAGAGCGTCGGGTCCACCTCAGCCAGAGCCTACCGGCCAGTTCTCCTCGTTCAGTAGCCGATTCGCTGTAGTCCGTCTACCGTGTCGAAATCACGGTCGTCGGAGACGACGGCCTCGTTCTTCTCCAGTGCTGTCGAAGCCACGATGGCGTCGGCCGGCCCGAGCTTCGGCTTGCTGTCGCTCCGACGGTGCGTTCCCTCCAGTACACCCGCACGTGTCGCGATCGACTCGGTGAGGTCTACGGTCGGCTTACTGGCAAGGAGTCGACGATACGCACGCTGGTCCGTGACCTTGTACTCTCGCCGAGTCGTGTGCCCGATGGGGACGAACAGCTCGAACCAGACGATAGTGGGGACGCGAAGGGGCACACCAGTACGCTCCAGCTCGGCCGCTCTCTCCAGCGCGCCCGGATCCTGGTCCTTCAGCGCGCCGAGAAAGTTGGTGTCGAGGATCATTCGTCGTGGAGGAGCCGCTCGACGGACTCGTCCTCGTCTTCCGTCGCCTCGATGAGTTCGCGCTCGGTTTCCCACCGTCCGCTGTCTTCGTCGTCGAACTCCGCCGCGAAGTCGAGCAACGTGTACTCACCCGTGAGCCGGTCTATGGCGTCCGAGAACGTCTCGTCGTCGCGCTTCTGGCTCTTGATGCGCTCGTAGACATCCTCGTCCAGTCGGACGTTTTTCGTCCCCATGTGTGTACGTCGTATACACACCAGTATCAGCGTTTCCCCGCTCGGCGAGCGGTACGCACGAAGAACAGCGGTCGTCTCTCCGCTCAGTCGTCGGCCTCGACCGCCTCCCGCGCTTCCAGGATTCGCTCTTCGGCCTCCTCTCGGTCTTCGGGGTAGCCCACGTCGACACGCCAGCCGTCCATCCGAACCGCGTCGATGGTCCGCCCCGAGTGGATGAGCAGGTCGATGGCATCGCTCAGTTCGTATTCGCCGCGGTCGGAGGGCTGGACGAGGTGACAGGCGTGGAAGATAGCCGGCGAGAACGTATAGAAGCCCGTCATCACCAGATTCGTCGGTGGGTCGTCCGGCTTCTCGACGACGGCCGTGATCTCACCGTAGTCGTTCGTATCACAGACGCCGTAGCGCGAGGCTTCCTCGTAGGGCACCTGCTCGACGAGGAAGGCGGCGTCGGCGCGGTCCTCGCGCTGGCGCTCGACGACGTCACCGAGGTTCGCCCGGAAGACGTTATCTCCGAGCATCAGCATGAAGTCGTCGTCGATGTGCTCTTCCACCGTGAGCAGGGCGTGGGCCAGCCCGTTCGCCTCGCGCTGGTGGCAGTACGTGATGGGCACCCCCTCGTACTCGTCCTCGTAGTGGCTGATGATGGCCTCCTTCTTGTAGCCGACCACGACGAGCAGTTCGTCCGCGCCGAGCTCGATGAGGCGGTCGAAGCAATCGGAGAGGATGGGGCGGTCCGCGACCTCGACGAGGGCTTTCGGCTTGTCCTCGGTCAGGGGCCGGAGTCTCGTCCCCTCACCGGCGGCGAGTACGACGGCTTGCATACCCGGTGGGTGTACGAGCGCCGACAAATACCTTGTCTGTCGGACAGGGAACGAAGCGCGGGGGGTCCCGAGCGAAACGATGCTGATCAGACTTGTCGACTAACTCGGCGGCCGATCACTGTCGAGGTCATCGACACATGACTGAAGTCGTGGGCTTGTCCGCGGACTCCCGGTCTGGCGACCCAGCATCGTTGGCGGTGTACTCGCCGTTCCCGTCCAACATCCCGGACTTCAGGGCGAGATGACCGTCGCCCAGCCCAGAGGGACGTTTGCCCTCCGATTCGGTTTCCTCGTGTAGTCTCTCGAGTGTCGATTCCGAGCTACCACCAGTTACGGAACTTCTGTCGTTCGTTCCGTCTGCGGTAGACCAAGCTGCACACGATGGCGAGAAGTGCCGCCACTAGCGTCACGGCGGGACCGAAGCCCGCGCCGGTCTGAGTGGTCGTCGATGGCTCATCGGTCGACTGCTCAACCGTGGAATCCGCTCTCGTGTTCGCGGTCACTGTCGCAGTCTCTGCCGTAGCTGTCGGTTCGGGTGTCGCCGTCGACTGACGTGCCACTACCCGGACCGCCCCGGCCGACTGCTCGCCGACCGCCAATGCGTACGTTCCTGCTGTCTCGAAGCCCGGTTCGAGGGTCACGGTACGGGTCGAGTTGGGGGCGATGTCGACCGCCGTTGTCGCCACGATGGACCCGTTAGCAGTCAGGTTCACAGTGAACGTCCCCGCTGCACTGCCCCGGTTCTCGACCGTCGCCATCACGGCAGCAGACTCGCCAGCCTCAAGCGTGTCTGTGCCGACTTGCGCGTCCGTCACTGCGAACGCGGGCGCAACTGACGCGATGGTGAACACCGAGAGTCCCGGCGAGGTGGCCACGAGCGTGTAGTGGGTGTCACTCTCGCCGACGACAGTGGTCGGCAGGCGGTTCCAGCCGTCGGTCTCCTCGCGGTACACGACCACCGACGCTGGCGTGGTGTCCAGGTCCTCAAGCTGGGACTTGCGCACGTCGACGGTGAGGGTCACGTCGTCGATGTTCTCGTCGGGAACGGTGTGAGAGACGGTGACATAGCCGACCGCTCGCGCGCCCGTTTCGGCTTCAAAATCACGGGGCCCATCGTCGCCCGTGTCGCGCTCGGGCTGGGTATCGCTCGCCGTCACGTCGAGGGTGAACTCACTGTCTCGATCGAGAGTCAGTTGGAGCCGCGACATCATAACAGACTGGCCGTCGTCGCCATCGGTAGTCCCACCATCGGACGCCTCGACGCTGATGTCGACGGACTGGTCGGCACTCGCGTTCGAGACGGTCGCGGTCCACCCTGCCGTGCCGTTCTGCTTGGTGGAGACCTCCACCTGCGGCGTCGTCGACTCGTTGAGAGTCTGGTTGTGGGCCGTCGTGTCGTTTCGGACGATGATCGTCTTGGTGTCGCTGTCGGTCTTGCCGACTTCGTCCTCGACAGTCAGTGTCGCGGTGTAGGTCCCCGGCTGGCGGTAGATGGTCTGTTTCCGCGGGAGGTTCCCCTCGACGGTGCCGTCACTGGTGAAGTCCCAGCGATAGCGGGCGATGTCCATGTCGTCGGTGGAATTCGACCCGTCGAGGACGACCACCGAACCCGGCTCGACGGTGACGTTCTCACCAGCGTCGGCGGTGGGCGGCCGTTCGTCTTGCTGGCGCTTGCGTTCCTGAATGGAGATTCCGTCCGATTCGATACTCACGGTGATTGATTCCGCAGCAGTCTGGCCCGCGGCGTCAGTGACGGTTAGTCTAGCGGTGTAGCTTCCGGCATCGGCGTAGGTGTGTGTCGCGGTTTGGCCGGTTGCCGTGGTGCCGTCGCCAAAGTCCCACTGGTAGGACGCGATCTCATTGTTGTCGGTCGATCCACTGGCGTCGAAAGATATTGCAGTACCCTCCTCCGCGGGGTTCGGATCGGTGGTCGACGAGGCGACGGGCGCGGTGATATCAACAGTTACAGGACTCGACGCGACAGCTTGGCTCCCGCCGTTACTGGCGGCGTCGGTCGCATCCACACTGACTGACTGGTCACCCTCGGTCGGTGCCGACCCAACGGTGACAGTCGCGCTGTACTGATCGTCTGCCGTCGTCGAGTCCGGGCCGTCGTCGTCGAGCGTGACTGTCCCAGCGTCAAACGCGCTCGCATCGGCCTCGATTGTCGAAATCGTGTTGCTGTCGGTGACGGTGGCCGTGACCTGGATGGTGTCCCCGTCGGTGACGATGCCGTTCTCATCGGTGACGTCCGTGAGCGTGACATCGCTGATGCTCGGTGCGGTGGTGTCGACAGTCATGGAAGTCGACGCGACAGCCTGTTTCCCGCCGTTACTGGCGGTGTCGGTCGCACCCACACGGACTAACTGGTCTCCCTCGATCGGTGCCGCACCGACAATCAGCGTGGCGCTGTACTGGTCGTCCGAGGCCGCGGAGTTCGGCCCATCGTCGTCGAGCGTGACCGTGCCCGCATCGAACGTGCTCGCGTCGGCCTCGACCGTCGAAATCGTGTTGCTGTCGGTGACAGTGGCGGTTATCTGGACGGTATCCCCGTCGGTGACGATACCGTTCCCGTCGGTGATGTCCGTGAGTGTGACGCCGTTGATGCTCGGTGCGGTGGTATCGACGGTCAGAGAAGTCGACGGGACAGCCTGGCTCCCGCCATTACCGGAGGCGTCGGTCGCACCCACACTGACTAACTGGTCTCCCTCGGTCGGTGCCGCACCAACGGTGAAAGTCGCGCTGTACCGGTCATCCGAGGCCACGGAGTTCGGCCCGTCGTCTTCGAGGGTGACTGTCCCCGCATCGAACGCGTTCGCGTAGGCCTCGACCGTCGCAATCGTGCTGGCGTCCGCGACCGTTGCTGTGATCTGGACGGTGTCGCCGGCCGTGACGACACCATCGCCGTCAGTCACGTCTGTGAGTGTGACGCTGGCGACAGCCGGTGGCTTGATGTCTTGGACGACGACGTCCCGCGTATCGCTGTCTACGTTGCCTGCAGCGTCTCTGACAGTGAGTGTCGCCGTGAACGTGCCGGGGGTGTCGTAGTAGTGCGTTACCGACTCGCCGGTGGCAGTCTCGCCATCGCCGAAGTCCCACTCGAACGAGGCAATGTCGATATTGTCACTCGATCCCGATCCGTCAAATCGGACGTCTGTGAACTGATCGACAGTCACGTCCGACCCGACGACTGCGACAGGGTCGACTTGATCTTCGACCGTGACCGTCGTCGTGTAGTCGTTGCCGCCCCAGGTCGCAGTAATCGTCGCCGTCCCCGGACTGACCGCAGAGACGGTACCGTCTGAATCGACGGTCGCCACGGTCGTGTCGCTACTGCTGTAACTCGACACGCCCGTCCCGGTCTCGGTCGACCCGTCGACGAACGTGCCAGTGACCGAGACCGTCGTCTGACCGGTCGTGGCAATGGATGACTGGCCCGCGTCCACCGACACGGATTCGAGCGACCAGCGCAGTCGCGGATAGCTATCGGTGACCAGCCAGGTCGTATCGTAGTCGAACTCGGGGAGGTTCGTCTTGGCATCGAGACCGGTCATCTCCGCAGTCGTGAGTCCCGTCGCACCGCTGGCGGACGAATCCGCACCGGTCGCCTCCGTGTCCCAGTACGATTCGGTCACGAACGCAGAGCGGCCCGGGTCCGGCTCGAGTCCCTTGACACCCATGAATCCACCGTCCCGGTAGTTGGAACCGGCTTTCGTGGTCGCACCGGCAGCGTAGGAGCGCTCGATGGTTCCGTTGTTCATCCCGACGTATCCGGCGGGATTCGTCGAGTCCGAGGTGGAAGAGACATCACTCGTGGTGTACGTCGCCTCGACGGTACTCACGTCGAAGCCGTCCACACTCGAGGAGGCGTCCGCATCGAGATGCCACCCGAAGAATCCGCCGACGGTCGACTCGTACTTGGAGGTTAGGTACCGCTCCCCGACGTCACCTGCCGTATAGGACTCTTGCACGGTAGTGAACGCGGCGTACCCAATCAGGCCACCGACGAACTCGTCGCCCCGAACCGTCGTCGTCGTCGCCACCTTCCGGACCGTCACCTTGTTGGCCGGGTCTCGGTCGAATTCGCTGCCCTTCGAGCCGCCGGTCGTCCCGGCGAGGGCGCCGACAAATCGCCCGCCTTCGACCCGTCCCCCCTCAAGGACGACGTGTTCGAGGGTCGCCTGCTCGGCGTACCCGAACAGACCTACTCTGCTCTCCAACGGCCTGTCGATAGTCAGCCCCGAGATGGTGTGGCCCTGCCCGTCGAAGCTGCCGGTGAACGCCGGTCCCCCGTAGCGTGGGTCCTCTCCGATCGGGACGAAGCCCTTGCCGCCGTTCCAACTGCCCGTCTCGCTCGCGTCGATATCGCCGGTCAAGACGTAGTTCTTATCCAACTGCTCATTGATACACTGGAGCTGGTCCAGGCTGCCGACCTGATACGGATCGGCGACTGTGCCGGACCCACTGTAGCTGACACTGCTACAGTCCGGTGCGTCTGCGACTGCTGTGCCCGAAAAGGCAGTGAAACCAACACACAGCGAGGCAATCACGAAGGCAGACAGAACCAGCGACCGTTTGTAACTGCGTCCCGTCACGCCACTACTCCCCACCGTCCGGGCCGTCGATCGCCATCGGCGACCCTCGCTACATCTGTCACGCTCATTAAACCAACAGACTGGTCAGTTCAGTGTTATAGTCATTCCCTGAGACGATGTTTCAGCATCCGAGATTTACCTCGATACACTAACAATTCAGCGGTCTGTATATTGAGCATGGACTACTACGAGAGCGACCCACACCTGTTGCTTGATCGGGCACCGATGTTAGAAGCGACTCGCGGCGACTCACTCGACCGGTCGCAGTTGCAGGACGAACTCGATATCTCACGCGCGACCGCCTACCGACGAACGTCTACCCTCACAGAGCATGGGATGCTCGAAAAAACGCCGGCTGGCTACCAGACAACCGGATCCGGCCGTGCCGTACTCGAGGCCGTCGAGCAGTTCAAGCGCTCGCTGGCGGCTATCGACAAGCTGGAACCGCTGCTCGCACAACTGTCGGCACCTGAACTCACGCGGAACGTCCACCTGTTTGCGGACGCCGACCTCCACGTCGCCAGGCCCCAGAACCCGAACGAACCCATCGAACCGTGGCTCGAACACTTCGACGAGTTCGATTACGCTCGAAGCTTGGTCGTCGCCGGCTGTCCCCCGAAAGTGACCGAGCTGGGTATCAAGCACGCACAGAACGGCGTCGATTTCGAGGCCATCTGTACGCCGCTTGCCCTCCAGGCAGACCAGAACGCCTCCGAAGAGGCCTTCGAGACGATCGCCAACGCCGACGCACCAGCGCTGTACACCCATCCCGCACTCCCCTTCACTATGGGAATCATTGACGACGTGGTCATCATCGGTGGCTTCGACGATGAGACATCGCTACCCGTCGCCTCCCTCACCACCGAGAATCCAGAGGCTCGAAGGTGGGCCGAGGACCTCTATCGCCGGTGCAAGCGTGATGCAGAAGAACTCGATTTCGTCGAGATAGACAGTAGTATCCAGTCATCGACCCACGACTGAAGCCGTGGACTTCCTCCTTGCATCTACGTGAATATCCGTCCTGGGTGGGTTGTGTAGGAATGGTCGGCCCTGTTGAAACCCGCAAAACGCGATGGCTTTCAACGGGTGTGCTGAAGAGACTAATACGGCCCAAGTCGTCGGACAGAGAGGAGTTCACGGAGGCCTTCTGTATCGAAGTCAGCGTCGGAGACGACCAGTTCTTTCCCTTCAGATCGAGCCGTAGCTGCGATCATGACGTCACGTGGCGACATCGGGGTGCCAGATTCGAGAAGGCAGTTCTGCATCCGGGCGGCTTCGAACGCGACCTCTTCGGAGAAGTCAATACCAGTGACCCGCCCGAAGTTCTCACGCGCCCCAATCAGGTCTGCCTCACCCGCTGAAAACACCTCACCAGCGAGAACTTCATAGAGACAGATGCTGGAGGTGACCAAAGTCGGTTGTTCATCGACGAACTGGATTACGTCTTCGACACCATCGAGGTAGTCGATGATAATGGACGAATCGAGAAAGGACACTACTGGAAGCTCTCTCGGGAACGTTTGATTGCCTCACGTGCCTTCTCGGCTTTGTCAGTCCCTTTCCACGCACCAGCCTCCATTTCCGAACCCTCATTCGCCAATCGGTCGAGAAACTCGTCCCAACTCTCATCCTCACGCTTCAGCCGCGCCAGCTTCTCTTTCGTCTCGTCAGAGACACGGATTGATGTGCTCATGTGCATACATTGCGTATGCAGTCGTAAGTAGTTTGAGAACCCTGCCATTGGTGGATTGCTTTCAGTAGTGAGGTTGCTGCATACACTCTTGATATCTTGTACGGTTTTTGTTGACCTCCTCCCGCGCCTGAAGACGCGGGTATGCGCTTGAATGTATCACACTCCATCGACCGTACAGATGCTTCTCGACGGGATCTATGCTCGACCTGCTGAATACACCATCTAGGCCTTGTAGACGCTTCTGAACGCGTTGGTCGGTGGTTTTGTCGGATGAGCAGAACCAGTCCGTGAGCGCCTCTCAATCCGCTTTCGCTGTTCGGAGAACGTCCGTACTGGACGATCTACACCGCATCTACACAAGCCCCGGAGGGTGTATTCAGCACGCCAGTTCTATCCGACACTGAGGACTTAAACAGAGCCAAGAAACATCGAGTCCACGAATGCCCGCACCAGGTGTTCACGTTGGCCGAACTCAGGAGCCCTGCCGGGTGGGTTCGAGCTGCGCGTGAAGTCCTGCTCGGACTCGGGAGGCGACCTCACGGTCGGTGCTCACGCTGGCCACAAGCGCGCCGTTGAGTGTCGCGGCGACGTGCTCAGCGAGAATCGCTGGGTCCCCGGGCTCGAACACGCCGTGTTCGATGCCGACTCGCAAACACTCCCTCAGGTAGTCGTATAGCCGGTCGTCGAACGCCGTGAGTACCTCGCGGAGGCCGTCATCGACGGCGGCTTCGGCCCGGAGTTCGACCACCACCTCGCGGGCGGCCACAATCGACGGTTCGACGGTCGAGGCCGGCCCGAGCAACAGCTCGACGGTCGCGTCTAACGCAGCAGCCGGGTCGTCCGTCTCGAGGGCTTCGAGACGGCGAGTGAGTCGCCCGGTCGCGACCACCAGCGCGTCACGGACGAGTTCGTCGCGGTCGTCGTAGTGGCTGTAGAGGGTCGCTTTCGACCGGCCGGACTCGGCAGCGATGCGCCCGATGCTCAGCCCCGAGTGGCCGTGCGTGCGCAGCACGCGAAACGTCGCCTCCAGCAATTCGCGTTGACCAACCGTCCGGTCGGCTTCCATCCACGGCGCCTCACTCATCCGTGACCTCTTCGACCGTCAGCCGCTCGAAATCCAGCGAACACCACTGGCAGAACCCCAGCTCCACGTCCGTCTGCTTGCCGCACCGAGGGCACTCGAGGCCACCCGCTTCCTCGGCCGGCTCGACCGTCGACTTCGCTCGGTCGGCAACTGCGAGGACGTATGCATCGAGCGCCGAGAGGGCAGTCACGGCAGCGACGGGGAGGAGAGTCCGGAGGCGGGGGAGTTCACCTGCGATGAAAGCTTCGGCCGCCGCAGGCGGGATGAAGAACACGTTCGTCACGTACGCGAGGGCGATCCAGAGTACCGCGCGCTTCCACCGCCGAAGATAAAGGTGGCCACTCCCGGGAAGCACCGCACCGAGCACCGCGGCGAGCCACGGACGGCCAGACCGGCTGGAAACGCTCACATACTGAACGAACAGTCAGTAAGTGTTCAATCTTACGCCCTAATATCGGACTCCGTAGCTATCGGCACCGGAAGCGGCTGCCGGAAAGCGTGATACGCACCACCACGCTTGTTTGTAGGATAGTGCAAACAGTTATCCAGTCCGGCCCAGTACGTGTGAACGTTGAATGAATAGTCAGTCTACGTCGGCCCAGATTCGGTGCGGTCGTTCGCCATTCGGGCCAGAGGAGGCGGCATGAATCGGAAACAGACGCTCGCTATCTTTTTCGCGGCAGTTTTGTTCGTCCCTGCGGCGGGGACGGCCACCATCGGACTCGCACAGGCCCAGACCACGAGCGGGGCGGCGACCCCGGGCCCGATCGGTGAACCCGATGTCACGGTGTTCGCCCCGGACAACGAACTCACGCCCGGACAGCCGACCGCGCTCACCCTGCAGGTCCAAAACAACGCACAAATCATCCGTGGCGGGGCCAACCCATCGACGGTGCAGCAGGTGACGACTGCCCGTGGCGTCGAGGTGAACCTGACGAGCGACAACGACCAGATCGATATCACCACCGCCACCCAGCCGATCGGGACGCTCCCTGACGGTGCCATCAGACCGCTCACGTTCGAAGTGGTCGCCGACGAGAACATCGAACCGGGCACCTACGACCTCGAGGCCGAGGTCGACTACGAGTACACCCGAACCGTCACCGACGAGGGGCTCTACTCGCCTCGAAGCGAGAGTAAAACCATCGACGTGACCGTCCGTGTGACCGATGACGCCCGATTCGAGATCGTCGAGGTCACCGACAGTGTCGCGGTCGGCGAAACTGGCGACGTGGCACTGACGGTCCGGAACATCGGTGGCGAGCCCGCCAGCGAGGCGAGCGTTACCGTCCAGAGCGGGTCCGCAGACATCGTCTTCGGACAGTCGCCTTCCGCGACACGATACCTCGGTGAGGTCGAGCCGGACGACGAACGAACCATCAGCGTCGAGGCGACCGCCACGAGCGGCGCTTCAGCCAGCGCCTACCCACTCACCGCGACGGTGAACTTCGAGAACACTGATGGCGTCACCAGCCAGTCCGTCCCACTACAGTTCGGGATTCAACTTGGCGCCGAGCAGTCCGTCTCCATCGAGGACGGCACCTCATCACTCGCGGTCGGCGACCGCGGGACGGTCACGGCGACGCTCACCAACGAGGGGCCGCGCACGCTTCGCGATGCCACGGTCGCGCTCCAGCCGAACGGCCAGACGGTCGTCCCGGTCGAGCCGGAGCAGGCCATCGGCACCCTCGAACCCGGTGAGTCAACCACCTTCGAGTACCCAGTCCGCATCTCGCCCGAGGCGAGCGAGGGGCCACGCCAGCTCGCGTTCGTCACCGCCTATCGTGACGGCGAGGGAGAAACCCGACAGACCACACCCAGCTATCTGACGCTCGATGTCGCCGAGCGCCAGAGCTTCGATATCGCCGAGGTGACCGACGATCTCGCAGTCGGCGGACAGGGGACAGTCAACTTCACCGTCACCAACGAGGGCCCGTTCACCGTCGAGGACGCGACGGTCGCGCTCCAGCCGAACGGCGAGACGGTCGTCCCGGTCGAGCCTGACCAGCCCCTCGGCACGCTCGCACCTGGCGAGTCCACGACCGTCCAGTACCCCGTCCGCGCGACGGCTGCGGCCGAGCCTGGCCCGCGGCAGCTCTCGTTCGTCTTCGACTACCAGTACGACGGCACGGCCGGCCGCAGCGAGCCAGAGTTCGCTCGTGTCGAACTCGCCGACGAGCAGTCGTTCTCGCTCTCGAACGTGAACAGCACGCTTCGCGTCGGCGCGGAGGGCGAGGTCGAGTTCACCCTCACGAACGACGGCCCGAACGCCGTCTCGGACGCCGTCGTCGCGCTCCAGCCTGCGGGCCCGAACGTCCAGCCGCAGGAGACCGAGTACGCAGTCGGCGACCTCGCGGCCGGTGAGGAGGCCACCGTCACCTTCCCGGTCGACGTCACCTCGTCGGCCGCCGCGATCGCCAAGCAGCTCTCGGTCACCGTCGAGTACCGCAACGCCGACGACGACGCTCGACAGAGCGGCCCCGTCAGCACTCAAGTCGAAGTCGCCCCCGAACAGCGCGTCTTCGCCCTCGAGGGCGTCTCCACACAACTCGAAGCCGGCAGTGAGGGGACCGTCGAGCTTCAGCTCACTAACAACCGCGATGAGGAAGTGCGGAACATCAACGCACAACTGTTCGTCGACAGCCCACTCTCGGCGAGCACCGATGAGGCGTACGTCCCCTCGTTGGCATCCGGCGACAGCACGACCATCGCGTTCGACCTGAGCGTGGCCGGCGATGCACCCGCTCGGAACCAACCGGTCGAACTCGACTTCCAGTACGACGAGTCGGACGGCGACACGAAGCTGACAGACACCTACCAGCTCCCCATCGACGTGACCGCCTCCTCAGATGGCGGCGGCCTCGGCCTCGGAACAATCGCCATCGGCCTGCTCGCTATCGCGGGCGTCGGCCTCGGTATCTTCTACGTGAGGCGATAGCGAGTGGTCGACGTCGAACCGCTTCTCGAACGGGCCGACGCGTTGATCGTCGGCCGTCCGAAGGTGGTCATCCTCGCGTTCTTCGTCCTGACCCTCGCGTTCGCCGGCGGGCTCGCGAACACGGCCACCGAAGCGGGAACCGACCAGTTCGTCGAGGGTAACGAGGCCCAAGAGGCCTTCGAGGACATCAACGAGAACTTCGGCGGCTCGACGTTCGCAACCGACACCGGGACGACGCAGCTCATCCAGAGCAGCGAGAACGTCCTCTCGAAGCCCGAGCTACTCCGGATGCTCGAGATACAGCGCGACGCACAGGTGCGCGAGGACCTACGCGTCGTTGGAACCACCAGCGCAGCCGGCATCGTCGCCCAGCAGCTCGACCCGAGCGCGACGACGCTCAAAGCACAGATCCAGGCTGTCGAGACGGCAAGCCCAACGCAGATAGACAACGCCGTCGGGCGAGCCGCCGAGATTCAGGGCTTTTCCTCCACGCTGAGCGATGACTTCAACCCGACCGCCGCCTCCGCCTCGGCGACGACTGGCGTCATCACCCACGAGGTACCCGCTGGCGTCTCTGGCTCTGCCGGTACGGGCGGGACCAGCCCGCTCACCGCCGTCCAACAGGAGGTAGCCCACATCGCAGAGACCGCCGGTGGTGATGTCACCGTCTTCGGAAGCGGAATCATCTCCGCCGAGCTGTCCGGCGTTGTCGGTGACTCGCTCGCCATCGTCGTCCCGGCGGCATCGCTGCTCATCTTCGCCTTCCTCGTCTACGCCTATCGCGACCCCATCGACCTCCTGCTCGGCATCACGGCACTCGTGATGACCATCATCTGGACGTTCGGATTCATGGGCTGGGCGGGCATCCCGTTCGGCCAGATCCTCATCGCCGTCCCGGTGTTGCTGCTGGCGGTGGGAATCGACTTCGGTATCCACGCAGTCAACCGCTATCGCGAAGAGCGCATCGAGGGCCGCGGCGTCTCCGAGTCGATGAAAACGACGACCGACCAGCTACTCGTCGCGTTCTTCATCGTCACCGGGACGACCGTCCTCGGGTTCGGCGCAAACCTCGTGAGCGACCTCCCCCCGATCCGCGACTTCGGGCTCGTCTCGGCTATCGGCATCGTGTTCACCTTCCTCATCTTCGGTGTGTTCCTCCCGAGCGCGAAGCTCTGGGCAGACCAGCTGCGCGAACGGTACGGCCTCCCCACGTTCGGCCAGCGACCCATCGGTGCGGAAGGGTCGGTGCTCTCACGCGCCCTCGCCGGTGGCGTGACTATCGCCAAGCGAGCGCCCAAGGCGTTTCTTCTTATCATCCTAGTGACGAGCGTCGCCGCCGCAGGCTACGGCACCGGACTCGACACTTCGTTCTCTCAGGAGGACTTCCTCCCACCCGAAGAACAGCCCGCCTACGTCGAGGTGCTCCCCGAAGGACTCGCCCCCGGTGAGTACACCGTGACCCAGACGCTGAACTTCCTCGAAGACAACTTCGAGTCCGCGCAGGGGAGTTCGGTGACGGTCTACATCGAAGCCCCACTCAGACAGGACAACACGCTCGAGCAGTTACACGACGCCTCGGCCGACCCACCCGATGCGTTCGTCAGCGAGGGGCGACGCGCCGAGGTGAACTCCATCGTCGGCGTCATCCAGCAACAGGCCGCACGCGACCCCGAATTCGCTGCCCTGGTCGAGCGAAACGACCTGAACGACAACGGCGTCCCCGACAATAACCTCGAGCAGGTGTACGACGCGCTGTTAGAGACACCCGCCCGGGGACAGGCGCTCAACTTCATCACCGAGGACTACACCTCGACACAGCTCCGATTCAGCGTCGAGGCCGACGCCACCGATGCCGAGATCACGACTGCTGCGCAGTCAGTGGCCGACCGAATCCGCCTCGGCGGCGTCGCGACCGGCCAGACAGTCGTGTTCAAAGCCATCTCGGATACGCTGTTGAACTCGGCGCTCGTGAGCCTGCTCGCCGCGCTGGCCGCGACCGCAGTGTTCCTCGTGTTCATCTACTGGGTGCTCGAAGGCCGTCCCAGCCTCGGTATCGTCAACCTCGTCCCGATCGTGGCGACGGTCGCACTGCTGGCAGGGTCGATGCGGGCGCTCGACATCCCGCTCAACGCCCTGACCGCGACCATCCTCTCGATCGCCATCGGGCTGGGTATCGACTACTCCGCACACATCGTCCATCGGTTCGCTGAGGAGTACGAGGCCGGTGGCGACCTGTTCGGCGCGCTCGATAAGACCGTCCGCGGGACCGGCGGCGCGCTGATGGGGAGCATGCTCACCACCTCGAGCGGGACGGCCGTCCTCGCGCTGGCCATCACACCCGTACTCGGGCAGTTCGGCCTCGTCATCGCCCTGAGCGTGTTCCTCTCGTTCGCCACCGCCGTGCTTATCACGCCGTCGACCGTCGCCGTCTGGAGTGAGGTGACCAGCGCGTGACCGACGACGCCGACGCCATCGCTGCACTCGAACGCCTCGGCCTGTCGAACTACGAGGCCCGAGCATTCGTTGCACTCCAGCGCCTTGGAACGGGAACCGCCCGGGATATCCACGACGCCGCAGACATCCCTCGGTCACAGGTGTACGGCGCGGCCGACTCGCTCGAAGACCGTGGCCTGGTCAACGTCCAGCAGTCCCGCCCGAAGCTCTACCGCCCAGTCTCGCTCGAGCAGGCCAACCAGCACCTGACGGCCGAGTTCGAACACGACAGACAGCGCGCGTTCGACCACCTCGAGGCTGTCCAAGCCCAGAGCGACGCTGACGAAGAGCAGGCCGAAGAGGTCTGGACGATCACCGGTCGAGCCGCTATCGACTCGCGCGTCGCCTCGCTCATCGACGGGGCCACGGACTCGGTCATCGTCGCCGCGGGCGACCCACAGTACCTCCCCGACTCCGTCGTCGAGGCGCTCCAAGCCCGGCTTGACGCAGGCATAGACATAGTCGGTGTTTCGGGAAATCCTGCCGTACTCGAACGGTTCGAAGAGTTGGGCATTCCGGCCATGCGGCCGGATGAAGAGATGGTCGACCCCGACGAGCGTCTCGGGACGCGACTCCTGCTCGTCGACGGCGACACGCTGTTGCTGGGCGTCCGGCCGGACGAAGAGATCGCGGTCTGGAGCGCCGGAAGCACGTTCGCAACCGTCTTCGGAAGCATGCTCCGCCGCGGTCTCCTCTCAGGTGAACGCCACCCGTGACGGCTCGCCTCTGAGCCAGAAACGACGACGGCTCCTGTCCGCGCCGGCTAGCGGGCCCACCATCCCAGCACCAGCCAGTGAGTGAGCCACCAGAAGAACACCGGCCGAGCGGAAGCCCGCTTCGTCGAGTCGACGCTACTCCCAGTTGTACAGCGCGTCCCGGAAGATCTCCTCGCAGTCCTCGACGGTCACGGGCCGTGGGTTACACCGCAACAGCCGCTGCTGGGTCTCGACGGTCTGCGTCGCTAGCCAGCCGATGTCGTCTTCCTCCACACCGGCGAGTTCCGCCAGCCCCGAGGGCAGGACGTTCAGGTCGCGCTGGAGATCGACGTACGACTCACGCAACGCGGTGGCCGCCTCGCGGTCGCTCAGCCCCGCCGTCTCTACGCCGAACAGGTCGGCCACGTCCGCGAACTTCGAGGGGTCGCTCGCCACGTTGTAGCCGATGGTCGACGCCGGTGTGAGGACCGCGATAGTCTCGCCGTGGGTCGTGTGATACTTGTTCCCGACGGGGTAGGCCATCGCGTGACAGAGCGTCGCGCCAGCGGTGAGCCCCGCGATGGCGCCGAACAGCGCACCCTGCAACATCCCCTCGCGGGCGTCCAGGTCGTCGCCGTTGTGGACCGCCTTCCGGACGTTGCCCGAGAGGAGCCGGATCGCCCGCTCGGAGAACTGCTCGGTGATCGGGGTCCGCCCCGCGTACACGGGCCTCTCTTCGGCGTTCGAGGGCGCCAGCAGCGAGTCGTAGTCGTGTGTCGTGTACCCCTCGATGGCGTGCCCGAGCGCGTCCATCGCCGTCTCCGCAGTCAAATCGGGCGGGAGCGTCGTCGTCAACGTCGGGTCGAGCACCGCGGCGTCGGCCCGGACGTGATTGGAGGAGATACCCTCCTTGATCTCCTTCTCCGGGACCGAGAAGATGGCGACGGGCGAGATCTCGGAACCGGTCCCCGCGGTGGTCGGCAACAACACCAGCGGTTCGCCCGCGTCGGTGAGTCGCTCGCCTTCGCCGGTGGGCTCAGCGATGTAGTCCAGCACCTCGCCCCCGTTCGCCACCACGGCTCGCGTGGCCTTCGCGGTGTCGAGCGCCGACCCTCCACCGAGCCCCACGTAGAAGTCGAACCCCTCGGGACCGGCTTCGTCACGCACGAACGCGATGCACTCGTCGACCGCCCCGACGGAGGGCTCGCGCTCCACGCCGTCGTAGACGGCCACGTCGTAGCCCGCAGCCTCGAGTTCGTCGCTCACGCGGTCGGCGTGGCCCAGCGAGACGAGGGTCTCGTCGGTGACGAGGACCCCCTGGGCGCCCTCGGCCACGCCGAGGTCGCGGAACTGGTGGCCGAGTTCCTCCACCGCCCCGCGGCCGAACCGGACCTGCGGCATCCGGAACTCCCAGACCGACTCCGCGCGCTGTTCGTGTGGCGATGCAGAAACCGAGCGCTCGTAGCCCGTCGTCACGCCGACCACCGCCCGGCACGCCCGCCTGCTGTGGTGTGCATACCCGAGTCACCGTGCCACGCGCAATCACTCTTCCCCCACCGAACCTCGGTATCGAGGCTACCGCAGTTTCCAGAGCAGCGAGCGAATCTTGTAGCTCAGCGACCCCTCGTGGTACCCGCGCCAGCCGCTCATCCCACCGCGCAGCGTCACCGCGTCGTACCCCTCATCCCGAAGCAGGCGCGTCGCCCGCTTCGCGACGATTCCCATCTTACAGACGACGACCACGGCTCTCTCACGCGGAATCTCGTCGAGTCGCGCCCGCAGGGTCGACTCGTCGCCGCTCCGTAGGTCGTCGTAGACCGGGACGTTCCGGCTCCCGTCGATGGCGCCGCCCTCGAACGACGGTTCGGGCCGGATGTCGAGCAGGAAGGGCTCGTCGTCGGTGCCCGACTCGAGTCGCTCGTGGAGGTCGTCCGGACGGATGGTGCTCACGGGGAGCCGTTCGCGTTCGGGGCACAAGAGCCGCCCGCTTCGAGGTATGGGTGGAGGGGAACGCTGAAACGGGCCGGCCCGGAAGCCGTGGTATGGACGTCTCCGTCATCGGCAGCGGCTACGTCGGCACCACACTCGCAGCCTGTCTCGCTGACCTCGGCCACGACGTGGTCGCCGTCGACATCGACGAGGACATCGTCACACGGTTGAACGAGGGCGAGGCCCCCATCCACGAACCCGGCCTCCAGCCCCTGCTCGACGCCTACACTGGCTCTCGCCTGCGCGCCACGACCGACTACGACGCCGTCCCCGAGACCGACCTCACGTTCGTCACGGTCCAGACCCCCTCGCGCGAAGACGGCAGCATCGACATCTCCGCCGTCGAGGCCGCCTGCCGCGACGTGGGTGAGAGCATCGCCGAGAAGGACGAGTACCACCTCGTCGTCGTCAAATCGACCGTGATTCCGGGGATGACCGAGGAGGTCCTCGCCCCCGCCATCGAGGCGGCGTCGGGCAAGACCGAGGGCGAGGGGTTCGGTCTCGCCGTCAACCCCGAGTTCCAGGCGCAAGGCTCTGCGGTGCAGGACTTCATGGAGCCCGACAAGCTCGTCCTCGGCACGGACGGCGACGACCGGGCGCTCGATCTGCTCGCGAACTGCTACGAGCCGCTCGTCGTCGACTGGGACCCACCCGTCGTCGAGACCGGCCGACGGGAAGCGGCGATGATCAAGTACGCCAACAACGTCTTTCTCGCCTCGAAGATCTCGCTCATCAATGAACTCGGCAACGTCTGCAAGGAGTATGGCGTCGACTCCTACGAGGTAGCGGATGCGATGGGCTTAGACGACCGTATCGGCGCTGCCTTCCTGCGGTCTGGCGCCGGTTGGGGGGGCAGTTGTTTTCCAAAGGACACGGCTGCATTAATGGCCGCCGCTCGCGAGCGGGACTACGAGCCCGAACTCCTCGGACAGGTCGTCGCGGTGAACGACCGCCAGCCGCTCCGGATGATTGAACTGCTCGAACGCCACGTCGACCCGAGCGGCGAGCGCATCGCCGTCCTTGGCGCGGCGTTCAAGCCCGGCACAGACGACACGCGCGGAACGCGCTCGCGGCCCGCTATCGAAGGACTGCTCGAACGGGGCGCGACGCCCGTGCTCTACGACCCGACCGAGGCCGCAGCGTCGCTCGCGAGCGAGTTCGACGGCGTGGAGGTGGCCGACTCGGCGGCCGACGCACTCGAGGACGCGAGCGGTGCGATCGTGATGACAGACTGGCCCGAGTTCTCCGAACTCGACGCGGCGTTCGACGCGATGGCCGACCCGGTCGTGGTCGACGGACGGCGGATAATCGCGCGGCGCGAGGGGCTGATGTACGAAGGGCTGACCTGGTGAGCGAATCAATACGACCCCTCTCGTAGGACAGCCCCGACTACGGTAGCCGACAGCGACGCACTCACTCGTCGAGTCGGATGGTCGCCCCCTCCGTGACGGCCGTCTCGTTCACGGTCACCGTCGTATTCCCGAAGGTGTACGTCCCCGGATACGAGACAGTGAGGCTGAACGCGCCGTTATCCGCCGGCTCAACGAGTCGCTGATAGCTGAACGATGCCCCCTCAGTCGAGACATCTGTCGCGGTGATGAACGACTCGTTGGCGCTCAACGTTCCGATGATTTTCGCACCAGGGACGACCTGAAATACCTGGTATGCCCCATTCTGTGAGTCACGCTCGTAGATGAGTCGGTAGTGTGAGACGCCCTCCTCGGCGTCTCCGAGGCTGCCGTAGTGCTCGCGGAGCCGCGAGAGTACCACGTCACGGTCTGTGTCGTAATCCGGGTCAAGCACGATGAACCCGACCGGCTTGTTCAACACGCCATAGCGCTTGTGTCTGGTCTGGAACTCTTCACGCTCGAATTTCTCGTACCAGAATCCCGGACTGGGCGACCCCAAGAAGGGAAGGTAGTCGTTCTGTGCGTACGCATAAGACTCGGACTCACCGCTGACGAAGTAGTTGTACATCCGATTACGCCACCACTTCGAGAACACGCGATTGTCCGGATACGAGAGATCTTGCGTCTCAGCGAACTCCGCGGTGAACGCTGCAGTTTCGTACTCGCCTTCGGTCATCGGACCTCTCGAAGCGTAGTTCGGCCCTTGCACGATGCCGTAGCCACCGATGAGTAAGAAGAGCAAGACGATGACGCCGAACTGCTTGACCGAAGGCCACCCAACGCCAGTCAGTCGGTCGGCCACATCCGTGAACGGCACCGGATCGCTAAGCACCTCAACCTTCCACGCCAGATAGACGAGGGCCAGCCCAGCGAAGGCAGCGACGAACGGTGCAAACTCGCCCGCGAAGCGCTGCTGGAGCGAGGCGAGAAACAGGAACGACCAGCCGTAAGCGACGCCAGCCAGCCAGCGTCGTGACCCCCCCCACGCTCGGTACGATCCCCAGATGAAGCCCACGATGGCGAAGAACAGTACCGGCCCGAACAGTGTCAGCCAGCCATTACTCCGCAATGAGAAAAGCGGCTGATACTCGACGATGGGCCGCGAGTCGAGCAGGACGCCAATCCGCGAGAACAGTACCTCACCAACCGCGGGGATGATCAGCGTGATGGCTGTCATGAACGCGATGAACCCTGCCGTCATCACGACGAGAAGGACCGAGAGGTCCGCCACAGGAAGGGAGACGCGGCGAACCGCCTCGGCGGCCACGCCCACCGCTAGCCCACCGGCAAACAATAATAGCGGTGTGAACGCCACCACCGCGCTGTGCCAGCCGAACAGCAGGTGGACACTCCCCGAGAGCGCGCCGCCGAGCGCCAACCCAAGCAGGACAGGCGCGTTCGCCCAGAACGCCGAGGTGCCATCACGCGCTGCCAGCACCGTAACCACAGGTAGGTAGACCAACAGCGGCAACAGCAGCAACGGCCCGGCCTCCCACGCGAGCATCTGTCCTGCGACGCCGAGCGCGACCCCACCTACTCCGAAAAAGAGCGGGCGACTTGGCCGAACGAGCGCCTCACGCGTCGCGGGTAACCGCGCCAGCATGACCACGCTTGCGGCCGTCAGCGTCAGCCAGATGTAATCGAAGGCGTGGTGATCGGCGAATCCGAGTCCCGAACGAAAGACGTGGACGGGAACGACCGCCAGCATCGCGACCGCCGCAATGGCAATCCGCTTGTCGTCGGTTAGCTCACGCGTGAACACGTAGGTGAGCAGCCCGACCAGCACCGCGCTGACGACGGGATACCACGCCAAGACGAGCCCGGAGGCCGTCTGTGTCCCGCCAAATAGGCTGGTAAAGAACCAGAGCGTCGCGACCAGCAGTGGCTCGCCACCCCGGACGCGCTCAGGGAGGGCCGCCAGCCCACCGAAGTCGAGCGTGCCACCCGCGGCGACGACCTGATCGACCCAGTAGCGGTAGTAATACGGGTCGTTCGCTGAGAGGACAACCGCGTCGGAATAGAAGATACGCTCCCAGACAGTGAGGCGAAGCACCACCACGAGCGCGAGTGCTCCTACCAGCCCAAGCGCCGCGCGGTCATCAGCCGAAAGACGTGCTGTTATATCGAGCGACTCCCGGACGCTCGCCGTCGCCCCCCCGTCGGTGCTGGCCGACTCGCGCTCGGTCGATGTGTCTTCGATAGTGACCTCTCCACCAAGCGCTGCCTCGACCGCGCCCGGATTCGCCAACCGGTACTCCCCGTCAACTTTCTCGACCACCCCTCGCGAGACGAGTTCGCCGAACGCCCCAGAATCAGCCTCGAGATCCCCAAACACCCACGTTTCATGACGTTCATCCACAACCGAGGCCGCCTCGACTGCCTCCTCCAGATCAGGCCGGTCAGCGAGGAGTCGAGCGACCTCGGACGCATCACTCATGTTCGTGACCTCCAAGTCAGGTTGAATAAAGCCTCTGCCCTCTGCGACTCTCGATAGCCCTCGCGTCGAAGGGCGCTGCCTACCCCAACCACGCACTGAGGGAGTGTGACCGCGCAACGGTACGCTGCTGAGCAATGCCGCTCAATTAATAACAAGACCGCTATACCAACCTGCATGAGAAGCCGGCCACCGTGGGCCGGACGGGGGGTCTCGACAGTGTTGGCGGTGATCTTCCTCGTCGGGCTCGCCATCATCGGCGGGACAATCGTCGGAGCGTACAGTTTGGGGCTCATCGACGGGGCATTGGGCACGGACGTGCCGCAGGTGGCCTACGAGTTCGAGTACGACGCTGAACAGGGCGTCCTCACCATTGGCCAGACCGCAGGCCAGCGCTTCGGGGGTGAGGAACTCAAGACACTCCAGATTCAGGTCGCCGACGGCACGAGGACCGAGACCTTCAGTTGGGCTGCGGCGGTCGGACCGGAAGCGACGGTCGCTGCTGGGTCGAGCATTCGCCTCGACGACAGCACTGGGGCCAACATGGGGTCGTTCACCCACTCGGGCGTGTTCAACGCGGGCGACACCGTCCGCGTCGTCTTCGAAGGGCGCACGGAGAGCTACACCCTCGCGACCTACCGCATCACCGAGGGGCCGAGTGCCGTCGCGAGCTGGCGGGCTCCAACCACGGGGCTGCTGAACCGCTACCCCCTCGACGAAGCTGAAGTGGTCACCACGGACATGGCCGGCGATGGCGCGGGTCGAAACACAGGGGCAACCCGAGGTGTCGACGGACAGGTCGGCTCGGCCTACATGTTCGACGGCGATGACTACATCGCGCTGGACCGGTCGTTCGACGGCAGCGGGACGCTTGAGGAGGTGACAGCGTGTGCCTGGTTCCGGACGAGCGAGCGCGGCACCGGTGAGTTCGATAACTGGGCACTGCTGGATTTCGATCGCTCGGAGTATTTTAACCTCTATGTCCGTGGCGATACGGGCGGTATTGGCTTTTCGACGTCCGGGCCCGAACGAACGATGGTCGACCACAGCACGGCCGGAGACTACACGGATGGAGACTGGCACCTCGCCTGCGGGATTTACGACGCAGCCACGGACACCAAACGCATCTACGTCGACGGCTCGCTCGAAGAGGAGGTCGCCGCACAGAACAGCGGCGGTCTGGGGACTGGCGCGACGCGCTACGGCATCATCGGCGATGGCTCGGAGGCTGCCTCGTTCGACGGCGACCGAAACACGAGGTACTTCGACGGCCGCATCGACGAAGTCCGTCTCTACGAGACGGTCCTCACCCCGAGTGAGATTAGCGCAATCTACAATGCCGGCCGCGGAGTCGATGGTGCGAGCGATCCCACCCGTGGGCTGACAAACTACTGGCCTCTCGATGAGCCGGGCACCACGGACGCCGTCGCCGATATCGCTGGTGGCGGTTCTGGAACGATCGTCGGTACAAGCACCCAGCGAGCGGTCGATGGGCCGGTCGGGAACGCCTACCGCTTCCGCGACGGGAGCGGTTACGTCGCGCTCAACCGTACGTTCATCAGCGATACCGTCGGGAACCTCACCGCGTGTGCGTGGTTCCAAACGAGCGAGGCAGACGGCTCGGAGAATTGGGCGTTACTCGATTTCGACCGCTCTGAGTACTTCAATCTCTATGTGGAAGGGGACGGTGATGTTGGGTGGTCGACCTCGGCGGTCCCCGGCTACGACAGCGGTTCGGTCGATGATCTGTACGCCGACGGCGGATTCAATGACGGGGATTGGCACCACGCTTGTGGCGTCTACGACGGCGGGAAGCGACTCATCGTCGACGGCCGAGACCGGGCGAGTCGGGCCGACCCACACGACGGGCAATCCCTCGGGACCGGTACCACCCGGTACGGTGTCATCGGTGAGGGCTCGGAGGCCGACGACTACGGCCGACTTACCAGCGCGTCGAACGGCAATCAGCGCAACGAGTACTACTACGATGGCGCGGTGGATGACGTTCGACTCTACGGACGCGGGCTTTCGACAGCTGAGGCTAGCCGCCTGTGGGCGTTTACCGGCGGGGCCGTCAAGACAACCTACGAGACTGCATCGCGGTCGTTCGCCGAGCCGACCGATGTCGAGGGGCTCTCTGTCCGGTCGCTCGGCGCACAGCTCCCGGCTGGAACAACCGTCACGGTCCGCGTCCGAGCGGACACCGGCGGCGACGGTATAGATTCAGAGGACCCACTAAGCGAGCCGGTGACGTTCACGCCTACTGCGAGCGGAATGCAGGCCGTCGACGGACTCTCCGGAGAGGCGACGACTGTCCGCCTCGAGGTGACGTTTGGCGGGACAACAGCTGCGGCCGGTTCGCCGACAGTCGATGGCTTCGATGTACTCGGGTCGTGAAACGGAGAGCCCTCCATATCCTGAGCTAGCGACGAGTGGCAGCCACTCAAGACACCTGCCAGCGTGCCAAGGGATATGCGACGGCAACTCAACCACGCAAGTCAGAACCGAGAGCACGCTCGCCACACAAACGGAGCATCGCTCGGGGAAACTGTTCGATGAGACGGTTCGCCGTCTGCGGCCACGAGGCCCCGCTCGACCCCGACTTCTCGCTGGACGCCCTGACGGGTGCCGGTCGCCTCGACCTGCTGGCGCGGTGTGTGACCGCGGGATTCCTCCTGAGCCACGGCATCCGCGAGGAGGTGGAGGTCTCGCTCGTCCTGCAAGACGAACTCACCGTCCGATTCGACGGGCGCGAACTGAAGCAACTTCACCCAGACGAGCGCTCGGCCGCGGCGCTTGTGAAGACCGCTCTGGAGGGGAAACGGGGGGCAATTGGCGCGATGGAAGCGAATCCCTCGCCGGGCGTCTACGTTGGCAAGCGCGGGCTGGCCGAGACGCTCAACCGTGCCGATGGGACGCTCGTCGAACTCCACGAAGACGGCGACCCCGCGGTCAACGTGACACCCCCCGAGGACCCGGTGTTCGTCCTCTCGGATCACCGTGACTTCGCGGACGAAGAGGCCGACCTGCTCGCAGAGCGCGCCGACCACCGGATTCGGGTGGGGCCAGAGCGACTCCACGCCGACCACACCGTGACGGTCGCACACAACTGGCTAGACACGGTCGGATACACGACGTATTAACTGGCCAGCTGGGGGGCCTGAGCATCGAACAACATACGCCTCGAAGACATCAACACCACACCGGAGCGCAGCTGACGACGATCCCAATGCGCGCTCGTGTGCTGGGCATAATACTCATGCAAGCCACAGTTGTGTGCTAAATGCCCACTTTTGTACTGACCCTCCCAGCTGCGATGGTCGGTGTACTGAGCCCCAGAATCGAATGAATAATTAGTCAAGAAGTCACAGAGTCATGTATCTAAGACAGAACCACACAAAATACAGAATGTTCAATAATTGTCTTCGATATAAACGTTCTCACGATGGGTAACGGTAACCATACTATTGCTGATATTTTTCAATCGTGTCTCTCCTCACGCTTTTCTCAGAATATACCAACCTCCGGTAGAGTTAAGACAGTCTTCTACTTGTGAGAATCATCGCTCGAAACAACCAAAACCTTGAAAAGGATGCATTGACAGACGATTGCGGTCGGACCCGACGGCACTTTCTGACCGGGGCGGCAGCGATTGCGACGGCCGGCGTCGTGTCCGGACGCGCGATGGCGGACGACCGGCCGATCGAAGAAGAGGGCGAGATTGTCGACCTGGACTACGACGGCGGCACGCTTTATCCAGGCGAGACCGAGACAATCCAACGCGTTGAGTACAATCTCGGAGCTGCTGACCGAGTCGTGTCTCTCGCAAATGCCTTCTTCCAAGGAGGTGAGAGCATCGAGAGCGTAACCTACAGCTTCGACGACGACTCTATTCCTGACAAGACAGTCTCCCCAGATAGATTCAACGCTGAGCGACGGGAAACGCGGGAGGGACTGGTCGTGGTTGAATACCCAGTCGCAGAACTCGGAGAACCCGTAGCGGTTCCCGATGGTACTATCCTCACAATCGATGTCACAATCACCGACGAGCCAACAGCAGGCCCCCTTGAGACGGAGCATGCGGTCCGGCTGGGCTCAGATGTAGACCGAGTCATCATCGGCTCCGAGAAAGAGCAAGTCCTGACAGACGGCCCAACCCCAACGGAGACCGTGATTACTGAACCCAGTTACACATCAGACATCCTGTACGTAAAGGACGGAACAGCAGAACAGATCAGCGAGAGCCAACCCTCCTCACGAGACGCCGAGTTCTCACTCGTCGCCGACCAGCCGTCGTACTACGACAGCATGGACGGGTACGAACGAGTGACAGTCACACCCGAACAGCCGACGGTCGGCGAACAAGTGACGGTTGAGGTCGTCGTCACCAACATCGGCGATGGGGCCGGCACATATCACGCCCGACTCGATAACTACTTCACCATCTTCGGGAGTCAGGACGTGGAGCTCGAACCAGGCGAGAAGACCACTCTCGAATTTACTTTCAGCTTTGACAAGGCCGGCACCCACCAGCTGTTCCTGACGAACGACCGCATCGCCGAAGTCGTCGTCACGGAGTAGCTGGCCACCTAAAATCCCCTGTCTGATCGGTCCGGTTCCCCCGCCCGCATGGCCGCGTGTTTCTGCGCTGACCGCACCCACGCTACGGCAGCTCAAGTGAACTGCCTCGAGGTCAAGCCCCGAGGCACTCGCCTTGATTCTTCTGTAGACGACCGAGTAGACCGCTCACGAGGCGAGGAAGAGACCACCACTCACAAGCCGCGGACCTCAGAGACAGCCAGTCAACCCCAATTAGCCCAGCCAAAGCGTGAGCCCAAGCACGAAACCAGCTCCACTGGCAAGCAGTCCAATTACTGCCGTCCGGGCCATCCGTCGGAGCGTCGCCCCAGGTGAGCGGTCCGAAACGACGGTCGGGTCGAGGCCAAGTCCCTCATCGGTCTCGACGAGTCGGCCCATGACGAGCACCTCTGCACCCGGCTCAAGCACTCCTTCGCGGTAGCGTCGTGTTCCTAGCGAGAGCGCACGGGCGAGGAGACTCACGACCGGAGGCCGTCGGTGCCATATCGTTCGTGACGGCACCTCGTGTCGCCGCTCGAAGGACCGGAGCGCATCGGCGGGCGTCTCGCCCGGGACTACCTCGGCAACCGACCCGTCTGCGAGGACGAGACTGGCTGTCGGCGCAACGAGCGAGATGTCAGCCGTCGGCGTCCGCACCTGAAACGGCTCGGCGACGCTCGTCCGCGCGAGCTGGACCCACGTCGGAAGCGGAACGACACCCAAACGGCGCTCCTCGACTGTCGCCTGCACGGCCAGCGCGCTCTGCTCAGAGAGAGGACTCTCAAGTGGACCGTTTGAGCCAGCGTGTGCCGTCCCTTCGACCCGGACGCAATCACCGGGCGTGGGCGAGGCGAGGGTATCGAACGCAGGGGCGCGAACCGCACGCGTCGTTTGCCACGCGTACGCGCCGCTGACGAGCACACCGAGTGCCCCGAGTGCCAGCAGCGCGACAGCGAATACGTCGAGTGGCGTCACAAGCCTTCACCTCGATCGACAGGTCAGGACCCACTTGCCGTAGGCGTGGGCGTCGGCGTCGTCCCTGCCGTCGCGTCGACCGAGGTGTCGAACCCCGCGCCCACGTCCGACTCGTTCGTCCCGCCACCGTTCGTGCTCGACCCGGTCTGGAGGATGATGGGCGTCCCCTCATCGTCGGTCGCGAGGATGACCTTGTCCGAGGCGTCGATGGCCTCGATGTACTGCTGGCGCAGGACGATGGGGTTCTCACGTAGCGCCTGCCCGCGGATCTCGATGACCCGCGCGTCGGCCTCGGCCTGGACCTCCTGGCGTTCCTTGTCCTTGCGTGCCTGCTGGATCTCGAACTCCTTCTGCTGGACCTCCTGCTTGGCGATCTCCTTCTCGTTCAGCGCGCGGTCGTAGGACTCGGGCAGGTCGACCTCCCGGACCTGCACCTCCTCGAGGACGAGCGCCTCGTCGTCGAAGACGGACTCCAGTTTCTGCTGGGCGGCGGTCGCGAGGCGCTCGCGCCCACTGCTCGTGTAGATCTCGCTCGTCTGGATACCGGCGGCCTCGTCGCGGAGCTGTGAGCGGACCGAGGGCCGGATGAGCCGTTCTTCTGCCTGCCCGACGGTCCGCCACTGCGTGACGAACGTCGAGGTGTCGTTGGCCTGCACCCGGTAGCGGACCGTCAGGTCGATGTCGACGGTCGTCCCGTTGACGCTCTGGACGACCACCGCGTCCGCGCGGCCGGGTTTGTCACCCTCGCCCTGCGTGTTCGCCATCGTGTAGGTTCGGGGACGGATCTCCACGTCCTGCACCGAATCCTTCACGGGTACGATGAGGTGCGCGCCGGGCTGGAACTCCGTGCCCGTCACCGCACCGAAGGACTTCTGGACGCCGACGTGCCCCTCGGGCACCTGGTGATAGCCACCGGCGAGGACGCCGAGGACCAGCAGGCCGACGACGGCGATGCCCGCGAGCCGGACGAACCGACCGACGTTCACGTCGGGGAGCGAAGGCCCAGAGTCCGACCCGGAGTCCGGACCGGGACCGGGGATGTCGCTCATCGGTGCACCTGCCGCGCAGTCGCTACTCGGAACCGCTGTACGGGGACCATGAACGTTCGTTCAGGAGGCGCGTGAAAAGCCCCACGGTCTCCGGTCGGAACACACACGGGCGAGTCCACCGTCACCAGTCCACCGCAGTCGTTTTGTCCCACCCGCCTCGGGTACGAACGTGCGTCCCCGCCTTCCCTCCCTCCGACCGTTCAGCGTCGGCACCGGCCTGTTCGCCGGCGTCTGCGCCGGCCTGCTCGCACACCACCTCGCGCCCGGCGTCGCCATTCCAGACCTCGGCTCCGGTCCCGGCGTCGGTCTCGCCCCCGCCGTCGGCTTCCTCGTCCTGCTCGGCGTCTGGGTCGCCCTCGAACAGGTCCCCGAAGCCGTCGACCGCCTGCTGCTCGCACGTGGACACTACGCGCTCGGCGCGTTCGCGCTCTGTCCAGCGCTGGCCGTCCTCGTCGTCGACGCAACCGGCGCCGTGGCGCTGGCCGAAGCCACCAGAGTGCAGGCGCTCGTAGTCGCGCTCGTGGGACTGGCTGCCACCTCGGCGGCGACCGGCCAGCGAGCGCGACTCCTGCGCGAGCGCGAGGCGGTCGAACTCGCCGTCGAGGCCGTCGAGGTCAGGCGGCGTCGACTGGCGGTCACCGCCGCGTCGTTCGTCGTCTTCTACGCCGGCTTCGCCGCCGTCTACCCCGCGGTCTTCTCGGTCGCGTCGTTCGTCGGTATGGCAATCGGGCTCGGCGTCGGCGCGTTCGTCGTGGGTGAACGCCGGGTCGACCTGACCGTCCTCGACCGGGGGCTGCTCGTCGGCGCGAGCGGCCACCTCGGTGCGAGTCTCGTCGCGTGGCAGCGCGTCCACAGCGTGACCGTCGACGGCGACACCCTGACCGTCCGGCGCGGACTCCCGTGGCCGCTCGTCTACCGGGTCGACCTCGGCGAATCCGACGACCGGAACGCAGTGGTCGAGACGCTCCGAGCACGCGTCGACGGCCGCTGAGCGACCGACACCTCGATACGCTGGCCACCCGACACGTTCTTCACTCGCTCCGTCGATACGCGAGGCGTCCCCCTGACCATGGATTCAGTCGAGACCTCCCACCTGACCAAGCGTTACGGCGACACGGTCGCCGTCGATTCGCTCGACCTCGCGGTCCCCGAGGGTACCGTCTACGGCTTCCTGGGCCCGAACGGCGCCGGCAAGACCACGACGATGCGGATGCTCACCTCGCTCGTCCGGCCGACGAGCGGGTCGGCGACCGTCGCCGGCGTCAACGTGACCGACCGCGAGGCGCTCGTCTCCCACATCGGCTACCTCCCCGAGGAGCCCCCGCTGTACGATGAACTCACCGCTCGCGAGCAACTCACCTACGCCGCCGGCCTCCGCGGGATCCCCGAACCCACCGCGCGCGAGCGGATGGACGACTACTTCGAGCGCCTCGACCTCGCGGACGACGCCGACCTTCGCATCGACGCCTACTCGAAGGGGATGCGCCAGAAGACCGCGTTCGTCCAGGCGCTGCTGCACGAACCGGACGTGCTGTTCCTCGACGAGCCCACCTCGGGCCTCGACCCCCGGGCGGCCCGGACCATCCGCGACACCATCGACGGGCTGGCCGACTCCGGGACGACCGTCTTCCTCTCGACGCACATTCTCCCCGTCGTCGACGAACACGCAGACGTCGTGGGTGTGCTCTCGGAGGGTCGCCTCGTCGCCGAGGGACCGCCAGCGGACCTGAAACGGCGGGCCGACGCCGGCGAGGAGGCCGACGACGACCGCTCGCTCGAGGACGTGTTCCTCGACGTGACGAGCGAGGACCCCGCGTCCGGCGACAGCGACAGCGAGGACGAGGGCGAGACGGCCACGCCAGAGGCGGCGAGCGCCGGTCACGGTCCCGAGGCCGATGGCTGAGCCGGCGTGGCTCGGGCAGGCCCGCCGCGTCGCGCGGATGGAGTTCCGCCGGAGCGTCCGCAAGGTCCGCGGGAGCGGCCTCCGAATGGGTGGGTTGCTACTCGCGGCTGGGTTCTTCACGCTCGTCGCCGTGGGGTTCTCGGCGCTCCTGATCTCGCTCGACCCCGACGTGAGCGGGTTCACCGTCCCGGACGTCTTTCGCGGGACCGTCGCCGGCCAGTGGCTGTTCGCACTCGTCATCCTCACCCAGCGGGTGGTCTCGAACTTCCCGGAACCCGAGGCCGAGGCCTTCGTCCTGACGACGATCCCGGTCCGGGCGGCCGTCCTCGGCCAGATGCTCGCCGAGACCTACCGGGCGCTGGCGTACATCGGTCTCCCCGTGCTCGCGCTCGCGGGTTCGCTCGCGTACGTGGCCGGCGCGCCGCTCCTGTTCGTCGCCGTCGTGCTCGCGTTCGGCCTGTTCGTCGCCAGCGTCTGTGCCGTCGCCGCCGCGCTCGGCTACGGCCTCAAGCTCCTCGTCGCTCGCGTCCCCGGCATCGCACGCAACCAGACCCTCCTCGGAGTGCTCGCCGTCCTCCTCTTCTTCGGCGGCTACACGCTCGTCCAGTTGCAGGTGGTCGACTACAGCGTCCTCGGCGTGCTCCCGATGGGCTGGTTCGTCGACCTCGCGGTGCTCGGCTCGCCCGTCGAGGGCTCCGCGCTGCTCGCACTCGGCGCCGCCGCGTTCGGTCTCGGTGGTATCGCCCTCGCTGTCGCGCTCGGCGCACCGCTGGCGACGGCACTCTGGCTCGGTGACTCCGTCGAGGGGCGCGTCGAGCGCGAGCAGGCCCGCGTCGGCACCGCCAGCGGCGACCCGCTCGCCGCCGCCATCTCCCCACTCGCGTTCCCGGTCGGCCGGCCCGCCACGCGACGGGTCGCCCAGCGGACCGTCCTGCTCGCACGACGGGCGCCCATCAAGCTGAGCTTCCTGCTGACGCCGTTCGTCCTCGGTGCGGTGGGCCTCGGGAACCTCGCCGCCTCCGGTAATCTCGCGGCCACCATCGGCCCGCTCGCGCCCGTGCTGGCCGTGACGCTCCCGTGGCTCACCGGCGCTGCGCTCGCGCTCAACCCGCTCGGCGACGAGGGGCGCGTCCTCCCGGTGACGCTCACCGCGCTCACCGACGGCCGGGCGTACGTCCGTGGTCTCGCGCTCCCCGGTCTGCTCTACGGCGTCCCCCTCGCCGTCGTCCTCACCCCGCTGGCGACGCTCGGCGGGACCTACACCGCGCTCGAGGTGGCCTGTCTCACCCTCCTCGCTGGCGTCACCGCCGCCAGCTCCGCGGCGCTCGCCCCGGGCGTCGGCGTCGCGTTCCCCCGCCTGAACGCCGTCCGCGTCGTCCGGGGCCGCGACCTCGTCCCGCCGCGGTTCACCGCCATCGCCCTCCACGGCGCCGCCGTCTTCGGCCTCGGCGGGTTCGCGGCCGCCGCGCTGCTCGCCCCCGACGCGACCCGGACGGGTCTCGCCGTGGTCGTCGGTGGCCTGCTCGCGCTCCCGTTCGACCTCGCGGCGACCCGCGGCCTGCCGACGGCCGGCGTCGCGGCGGGACTCAGAGACGCCGGCGACGCCATCGCAGCCGTCCCCAACCTCGCCTTCCGCTGGGGCGGGTACCTCATCCCGCCGCTCGTCGGAGTGGGACTCGCGCTCGCGGCACTCCGGTTCGCCCGCCGACGCTACGAGCGCTTCGAGGTCGACTGACGCCACGGCCGAGGGCGACGCTATCGACCGCGAAGTGGCGTTCGCCGGGCGCCGTCGGGCGAAGCGATACCGATCGCTACCGTGTGTCTCGAACGACGAAGTGGACGGGGGGTGACCTCGCGCGCTGGGCGCTCGCACTGCGCGCTCGGGAGTCGTGGTGGCGAGAGCGGCTCGCCCGCGACACCGACCCGAAGACCGCAGCGAACGGGAGCGAGGCGGTCGGTGGTTGAACCGAGTCGGAACCGTTAAACCTCGGTCCTGCCTTGCCCGTAATGCGGGCCGATGGGGTAGCTTGGTATCCTTCGAGGATCGGGTCCTCGGTACCTCGGTTCAAATCCGAGTCGGCCCATCAAATTTTTTACACTTCTAGATGAGTAGCGGAGAGTCGGATCCACGAGAACGTATCTGATTCACAGCATTGTAGCGAGCGTGTCGATTACGCCGCAGGTGGCCACGCAGAGCTGTGTCCTTCTCGGTGACGGGTGGGCGGTCGAGAGGGGGTGAAGGTTTATAAGCGAAAGTGGGACCATCAGACCACGTGCCCGGCGAGTACCTGTACCGGACGGCAATCACGCGGTTGCGCGTCAGCGAGGAGGGAGCTGAACGGCTCGAGCGGCTCATAGACGCATGGCGCGTGGGCTGTGCGATGGCGACGGATATCGCCTGGCCGACCATCGACGACCCGCAGGCGCTGCAGTCAGCGGCGTACGAGCGTGTTCGCGAGTCGTCCGGCCTGAAGAGCCAGCACGCCATCCTCGTCTGTCGGCAGGTCGCCAAGGCACTCCGTAGCATCGAGGCGAGGCGCCAGCGTGGACAGCAAGTCTCGAAACCCGTGTTTCGTTCGCCGACGGTCACTTACGGCCAGCGGACGATGACGGTGTTCGAGGACGGCTGGGTCTCGCTCACGACGCTCGGCGAGCGCGCTGCGTGTCAGCTCGTGCTCCCGAATGACGACGATGGGTATCAACAGCAGTACCTCGAGAACGACTCGTGGGAGCCGACCGAGAGCACCCTCACCCGTCGTGACGGTGTCTACTATCTCCACCTCGGCTTTCGACGCCCCGCCCCAGCGACCGAGTCACCCGAGCACAGGACAGTCCTCGGTGTCGACCTCGGTATCGAACACCTCGCGGTGACGAGCACGGCCCGGTTCTTCTCGGGTCGGGCGTTCGCTCACGAGCAGCGCGAGCTACTGAAACGCGAACGGGAACTCCAGCAGACCGGGACACGGAGCGCGTATCGCACCCTGAGATGCCTCAAGGCGAGGTACCGGCGTCGCGCTCGTGACCGCCTCCACCGCGTCGCGAACGACATCCTCGACGAAGCCGTCCGGCACGACTGCACGACGATCGCGTTCGAGGACCTTCGCGGCATCCGCGAGAACGACCTGACAGTCACCGCAGTCAACCGGTGGGCGTTCCGCACGCTCGTCTCGTTCGTCGAGTACCGCGCTCGTGGACGCGGGCTCACGGTGGAGTACGTCGACCCGTCGTGCACCTCTATCGCCTGTTCGCGGGTCGGCTGCGACAGCGTCGACTCAGCGAACCGACCCGAGCGTGGCCAGTTTCGTTGTCGGGAGTGCGGGTACGAGGTTCACGCGGACTACAACGCCGCGAAGAACGTCGGGCTGAGATGTGTCCGTTCCGGCCACACGTCGTCGGAGCGGACGGGCGTCGGCCAGTGCGCCCTGCAGTCCGGAACCCTCGGACCGGACGGGTTCACGGGCAGGTCGAGCATCCCGTAGCTCGACAGCTGGTATCCGGGTCGACCCTCTCTCCGTGGGTAACCGCGAGCCCTGTGGAACGCGGAGTGACCAGTCCCGTGGCGTGCAGTCGCCACTCAGGGTCGAGACACGGCATCACACCACCGCACAGTTTACCAGTCCACGTCCTCGAGTCGCCGCCGATGACTGTCGTCGCAGCGTTCACCGCCCCCTCCTCCGCGAGCGCCTTCGGGTCGCTCGGAGACGTCAGGGTCGAACTCGAGCGGTTCGTCCCGCTGAAAGAGGTGGCATCCCGTATCTCTGGGTCCTGAGGGTAGGCCGGGGGGAACTGGATGCCGCGTTCGCTGAACGCCTCCACAGGCAGCGGATGGAGGTGCTCGACAGCGTCGGGGGTGAGCACCTCCTGCAGATGCGGTGGCTCCGGGAGCCGAAGGAGTGGTGGATACCCTCGTCGCCTCGGACGGGTCCTCACTGGAGGGTGACGGGACTGGCACCTCGAGGCGCGCGGCACCGTGACGACCCGGAGAGGTGAGCGTCGGCAAATCTGAAAGTCTCGAAATCAGGCGTTAGAAGAGCAACAGCAGCGTTATTCGGTATGGCGTGGTATGACGTGTATGCTCGACGAGCCGCCGAGTCACTCGTTCGGCGCGAAAGAGAGGGGTGTCCACGTCCTCCACGTCGACGACGAGGCGATGGTGCGTGATCTGGTGCGGATCTACCTCGAACGTCACGGCGCGGACTGTGCCGTCCGGTCCGTGACGTCGGCGGCCGAGGCGCTCGAGCTGCTCGAGCAGGAGCAGTTCGACTGTATCGTGAGTGACTACCGGATGCCCGACATGGACGGCATCGAGTTCCTCGAGCGGGTCCGCGAGACGAACCCGGAGGTCCCGTTCATCCTGTTCACGGGGCAGGGGAGCGAGGAGGTGGCGAGCCGGGCCATCGAGCGGGGGGTGACCGACTACCTCCAGAAGGGCGAGGCCGAACGCCTCGAACTGCTCTGGAATCGCATCGACCACGCCGTCGAGCACTACCGGAGGCGGCGGGAACTGTCGGGGGAGGCACGGAAGTTCCGGGCGGTGTTCGACCGCTCGTCGGACGCGATGTTGCTCGCCGACGAGGTGGGCCGGTACGTGGACGTCAACGACGCGGCGTGTGACCTGTTCGGCGTCCCGCGCGAGGAGTTGCTAGGGCGGACGGCCATCGACTTCGCACCGCCGGAGTTCGACTTCGAGACGGCCTGGCGACAGTTCCGCAGCTCGGACGGGGAGGAGGGTGAGTTCCCGCTCGTCCGACCCGACGGCGAGACGATCATGCTCGAGTACTCGGCGGTGCCCGACGTCGTCCCCGGCTTGAACCTCTCGGTCCTCAGGCCGGTCGAGTCCGAGGACGACTCGGACGAGGATGCCGAGGACGCGGGAGCGGCCTGAGGCGACGCTCGCCTCAGGCCTCGTGACCGGACAGCGGCTCTCGGCCGCCTTCGAACACGCGGAAGACGCGCCTGAGCGCGGCACCGAGCAGGAAGCCACCGCACGCGAGCGGGACGCCGAACGCGACGGCGAGGAGCGTGGCGACACCGACCGCTTCCGGCAGCGAGACGACGGGTCCGAGTGAGAGCACGGTCGGTTCGGTGCCGTAGCGCAGCAGGCCGGCGCCGAACACCGGTGCGGAGACGAGCAGTGTCGTCGGGAGGAGCCCGGAGTTGACGGCGCTGCTGGCGGCTCCGAGCGCGACGAGCGCGGCGGCGGCGAGCAGGACGACCAGCGTGGGGTCGCGCCCGGTCCACGTGCCGACGACGGCCTCGCGGACGGCGTCGAAGCCGACGCCCGAGAGCGCCCACGCGACGGCCAGCGCGAGGACGGGCGCGAGCAGGACCGCGAGCAGCGAGACGCCCGGGCGACGACCGAGGAGGCCCACCCTGACCGGGCCGACGACGTGTCGGCGGGTGGGACCAGCGAGGTCGGCGAGAGACGCCCGTAACCAGCCGAGCCATCGGACGGTACTGCGGGCGAGCGAGCGGGCGGCCGTGCCGAGCCAGCCGAACGCACGGCCGGCGAGACGAGCCGTCAGGACGAGTGCCGCGACCAGTCCGGACAGGAACCGACCGGCGACGGTGAGAGGGCTTCGGGACACGACAGAGAGCTGTGGGCGGGACCATCTACCGTTTTGGGTGACTACGACGCCGGTTTCACCCTCAGAAGAAAAGTGTGGTCTGCCCGGCTACTTCGGCGCCGGTGCGGGCGACCCCATGCCCGGTCGAGCGGCCACGTCCAGCGGGGTCAGGCGGAATCGACCCGCCGTGCTCTGGTGACGTCGACGACTGACATGGCCTCGTCTATCGTCAACGTGAGCGAATCCCCCTTGATGGTGAACGTGATGGCCACCCGGAGCGGGTCGAGCGACTGGACATCCTCCTCGTAGTTCGCCAGCGCGCCCGGCTCCACGTTGTGGGTCTCTGGCACGAGCGGATTGGCGTCGTGGTCGGTGACGAACGACAGCAGTTCAGTCTTCGCCAGCAGACCGATGACGGCGATGCCGCTCGTCTCGTAGTGGCAGGTCGCGCACTCTACCTCGAAGAGGACCGCGTATCGTCGGTCGCAGGCGTCGCAGAAGCCCCCGGAAGCGTCGTGGTCCTCACAAACCCTCAGCGAGTGTTCGATGGTACCGGAACAGCGCGGACAGACACCCGTGCTCAACCCCAGAAGTTCCAGATTCGACCAGACCTCCGCGGCGTAGTGCATTTCGGCCGGAGTCCGACCCTGGACACCCGCCGGGGGGAGGTAGATGTGACCGAGTGTGCCGAACTCGGCGTCGAACTGCTCTCCAGAGGCCTCCTGTCTGACGATACCGGGGCACTCCGAACAGTACATCTCTACGCGTTCTTGCTGGTAGCTCACCTCGATCGGTGCCGAACAGATGGGACACGGCCGGTCCGATGGCGCCCGCTCGACCACTGGGTCATCGGTCACCGTCCCCGAGACGACCGCCTCGACGATTCGGCGTCCCGTCTGCCGGAGGGCGTAGCCCCCGTCAGCCCGACTGATGAAGTGCCCCTCGAGTTTCTCGAGGTGGTAACTGAAGTTCGACCGTGTGTCGTACTCGCTGCGCTCGAACAGCGTGGAGAACGCGAGCGGTTCGCCCGCCTCCGCGAGTGTCCGCAGAATCCCCAGCCGCGTCTCGTCGGCGACGAGGGCGAACGCCTCGTCCGGTGAGAGCCCCGACGCCGCGCTCTCGTCGACGGTCATGCCCCACTCATCACCGGAGGAGTGTATAAATCCGGGTCCGCCACTCCCCCGGCGGAACTGACCTCCGCGAACGTGTCAGAACACCCACTATAGTATCATATAGCTGAACTATAATTGTCCGACGTGTGATGGATGATGACGTACACCATGAGTTCCGAAACGACAGGCACGGGCAGCACGATGGGCGGGATTATGGACGTATCGACCGTTTCCGACCTCTCGACGTTCGGAAAAGCACGGCTCGCAGGGTTCGGACTGGTCGTCCTCGCGACGATCGGCTTCGCGGTGGTCGCGCTGGGGGAGTTGTTCAGTCTGCTCGTCGTGGGCTGGACCGAACCCGTGGGGGCGGAACTCGGCATCCATCGGCTGCACGTGATGGCCATCGCACTCACGATACTCACGACGCTCCTCGGCGTGTTCGTCCAAGCGTACAGACCGACACGACAGGTCGCGTCGATGCTCGGGGCCTTCCTCAGTATCGTCGTCGCCGCGGGAATCACGGTCGGCGTCGGCGAATCGCTCGGCTCTATCGTTCCGTTCCTCCTGCTCGTCGGACTCGCGACGGTTCTCCACCCCGCTGGCCGGGAGCTACTGGACCGGGGGCAGTCCTACAGCCCCGCGATGCTGGCGCTGGTGGTCGTCGCGGCCATCCCCATGCTCGCGTTCGCAGTCGACCAAGTGAGCCTCCAGCTCGGGTCGGGCGACCCACACGCTGCGGCCGGCCACTACACGGTGATGGCGCAGTTCGGACTGGTCCCGCTCGCCTACGGCTTCCTCGCCGCGATAGGGATGCGAGGGTGGCGCGTCGCCGCCTGGATCGCCGCCATCCCGGTCTCGTACTACGGCGTGCTGTCCATCGCATTCCCGGCACAAGCGAGTTCGACGGGCGTCGTCTGGGGGACCGCGGCCGTTCTCTGGGCCGTCGGCTTCGTCGTCGTCACGGAGTACTCGCGTGTCGGGACGTCGCCGGCACTCCGTCAGAGCGTGGCCGGACAGGACTGACCGAAACCCGGGAGGGAACACCCGTGTTCGGCGGTCGACACGCCGGACTCGCCCCCGAGCGGTGGCTGATACGATTCCATCACCGGAGGAACATTTTTCCCACGATATTCTGAACAGGGGGACGATGCTGGAGCGGGGTGAACGAGGGGAGCCGGGCGTGGGGGCTGTCGCCGGGAGCTTCGTCGTCGGCATCTTCCTGCCCAGCGTGGCCGGCGGCATCACCTTCCCTGCGCTCCCCCGACTCGAACTCGTCCTCGGGCTCTCGCCGGCGGTCGTCGGCCTCATCGTGGCCACGGCCGACGGCGCCCGCCTCCTGAGCAACGCACCAGTCGGAAGCCTGCTCGACCGGGTCGGGACTCGCCGGCCGCTCGTCGTCGGGTTCCTCCTGTTGGGCGTCTCCCCCTTCGGGTACGCGCTCGGGATGGACCCGGGAGCCATCCCCGTGGATCCGGCGGTCGTGTTCGTCATCGCACAGGGCGCAACTGGCCTCGGCTCCGCGCTGGTGCTCGTGGGCGGCTACGCGATGATAACGGACATCACGACGCCCGAGAACCGCGGTCGGTGGCTGGGGTACATGCTCGGGTCGTACGGCCTCGGATTCCCCATCGGACTGGTCGTCGGCGGTGTCGTCGGGGACGTGTACGGCCTCCGCGAGATGTTCCTGCTCGGTGGCGTGCTCAGCCTCACCTCGGTCCCGGTCATCGTCGCGATCGTCCCCGACCGTTCACCGGCGGTCGACCGGAACGGCGACATCCGCAAGATACCCGCGCTCGTCCGGGCCGACCGTCGCCTCGCGGCCATCGGAACGGTCAACGGTATCCTGTCGTTCCTCAGCCGGGCCTTCCTGACGACCGTCGTGGTGTTCACCGCCGAGCTCGGTCTCGAACTCGGCGGCCTCGGTGACATGGGCGTCACCGGTTTCCTGCTCGCACTCGTCACCCTCGCCGCGGCCGGGTCGACGCTGGTGGCCGGACGGTACTCCGACCCGTTCGACGACCGACTCACCCTCGTCCTCCCCTCGCTCTGTGTGATGGCCGTCGGGTTCGTGACCGTCGCGGCTGTGCCGACGGTGACCGGCATCGTGGCCGGTGGCATCGTCGCCGCGGCCGGTGGGGGTGCGGTCGGCCCGGTCCTCAAGGCGTATCTCGGCGACATCAGTCCGCCGGGCGACGTCGCGAAACTCGGTGGCGCGTACAACGTCTTCGGCGACCTGGGCTCGATTCTGGGGCCGATAGTCGCCCTCCCCGCAGCGTCACGGGTCGGGTTCGACGCCGTGTTCGTCGGTTGTGCCGTGCTCAGTGCTGTCGCCCTGGCGCTGGTCGTGCGGACGCTGTTCTCCACCGCACCGGTTCCGGGAGCGACGGTGAGCGAGTGAGCGACGACTCGAGGGACGAGTGTCGTCCCGACTCGTCGACGGGCACCGCGGTTGCCACCCCCGTCGAGCCCACCACACACCGGAGGCCGTCTACGTTCACTCCGCTCGCACTCCGAACGTTTACCCCCGGTGGCGACCCACCTCCGGACGTGACAGAGATCCCGTTCGAGGCGGCGTCGGCGGACGACGTGGTCGGCCGGCGCGACGATTTCGTCGCCGCCGTTCGCGACCACGCTGGGCAGTTGGCCCGTGACCTCGCCCGCCTGCAGGGTGGGGACTACGGCCGCGAGGCGTTCCGCACCGACGACGGGACGTGGACGCTGAAACACGAGGCGGGCGACCTCGAGTTCCTCCGGTTCGAGGGCGCGAAGACCGACGTCTACGTCGTCTCGACCAAGCAGGCACCCGAGCCCGAGGCGCTGGCGACGGCGCTCGCGGACTACGAGGCGTTCGTCGACGCGTGGGACGAGTGGGTCGCGGGCTACGAGGGCCTGCTCGACGACGTGCCCAGCGAGTTCCCCGCACCGGCGTCGACCGCCGAGGTGGTCGCCGAACGCGACCGCATCGTCGCGGCGATGCGCGCCACCGCAGACCGGATGGCGGGCGAACTCCACCGCTACGAGGGGACCGACTACGGCTCGTACACCGCGCGCGTCGACGGTACCCGCTGGGAACTCAAGTGGGAGGCCGACCGGGCCTCGTACCTCCGCGTCGGCGGCGAGGGCGGGACCTACCTCCTCTCGCAGTACGGTCCTCCCTCCGCCGAGTCGGTCCGCGAGTACGCCGGCGGGTTCGAGGGGTTCGTCACGGCGTTCGACGACCACGTCGCCGAACTCGAGGCCGCGATGAAGGGGCTCGACGTCGGCGAGTAGCCGAGCGGGACTGTCGGTCGACGCGAACCGTTCGGCTTCCGAGAGTTCTTTGGGGTGAGCGCGACCACGGCCGGTAGATGCAGCGACTCGTCGCCGTCGCCGGCCTGCCGGGCGTGGGCAAGACCACCGTCTCGGGGGCCGTCGCCGAGCGGCTCGGCGCGACCCGACTCCGCTCGGACGTGCTCCGCAAGGAACTGTTCTCCGACCCGACCTACGCCGCCTCCGAGACGGAGGCGGTCTACCGGACGCTCCGTGACCGCGCCGCAGAACGGCTGGCCGCCGGCGAGAGCGTGGTGCTGGACGCGACCTTCCGCGAGCAGCCGCGCCGCCGCCGAGTCGCGGCCGTGGCCGACGACCACGGCGCGGCGTTCCGCTTCGTCCACGTCGAGTGTGCCGACAGCGTGGTCCGCGAGCGCATCGCCGCGCGCGAGGGCGACGCCAGCGACGCCGACGTGGCCGTCTACGAGCAACTGAAAGGCGAGTTCGAGCCGGTCGAACGCGACAACGTCCGGGTCGACAACTCCGGGACCATCACGGAGACACGCCGGCAGGTCGACCGGGCGTTCCCCGTGAGCGCGAGCGACCCCGCTACTCAGGACAGCGTCTCGAGGTAGTCGAGGAGCCCCGGTGCCTCGCGACAGAGCGCGGCCGCCACGGCGTACGGGTCGGCCGTCTCCTCGTCGACCGACGGACGCTCGCGTCCGGTCCGCCGGTAGAGCCCGTCGACGAACGCCTCCCTCACCGCCCGGTTCTCGAACAGGCCGTGGAGGTACGTCCCCAGCACGTCACCGCAGGCGGCGCTCTCCGGGCCGAGGGGCCGGGCCACCTCACCCACGAGTTCGGTCCGGCCCGCGTGTATCTCGTAGCCCGTGGCGGTCCCGCTCGCCCCGTCGATGGGACCGGTCCCGCACACCTCGACGGTCGCCTGCTCGACACGCTTCTCGGGGGAGAAGCGCGTGACGACCGGGAGCAGGCCGAACCCCTCGACGGTCGCCGTCTCGCCGGTCCCCTCCAGCGCGGCGTTCTCAAGCCGCTCGCCGAGCATCTGGTAGCCGCCACACAGCCCGACGACCGGGCCGTCGAACGCGGCGAGTCGCCCGCCGAACCCCGCCGCCCGGAGCGCCAGCAGGTCGTCGACGGTGTTCTTGGTGCCGGGGAGGACCACGGCATCCGCGCCGTCGAGCGACGCGTCCGGTGGACGGTACACGACCCGTACCCCCGGGACCGCCGCCAGCGGTTCGAGGTCGGTGACGTTCGAGACCCGGGCGAGCCGCGGGACGACGACGGTCACCGTCCGGGCGTCGTCGACACCGTCCGCGTCGCCGAACGTCGCGGCCCCACCCTCGTCCGGGAGCGAGACGCTGTCCTCCTCCGGCAGGCCGGGGTCGTCGTACGGGAGGACACCGAGGACGGGGACCCCCGTTCGTGATTCGAGGTCGGCGGTGCCCGACTCGAGGAGCGAGGCGTCACCCCGGAACTTCGTGATGCAGGTGCCGACCACCCGCTCGCGGACGTCGTCGGGCATCAGGTCGAGGGTCCCGTAGAGGCTGGCGAACACCCCACCGCGCTCGATGTCGCCGAGGAGGAGGACCTTCGCGTCCGAGAAGCGAGCCGTCTCCACGTTCGCCAGGTCGCGGTCGTGGAGGTTCGTCTCCGCGATGCTCCCCGCACCCTCGGCCACGACGACGTCGTGTCGCGCGGCCAGTCGTGCGTGGGCCGCCCGCGCCGTCTCGCGGGCGCGTGCCCAGTGCTCGTCGTAGTAGTGCCCGGCCTCGACGTGCCCGACGGCCTCACCGTCGAGCACGAGCTGGCTCTCGCCGTCGCCCCGCGGTTTCAGGAGGACCGGGTTGTGGTCCGTCGTCGGGGTGACGCGAGCGGCGCGGGCCTGCACGTACTGCGAGACGCCAACCTCGCCCCAGTCGCCGTCGGGCCGGCGCACGGCGCGGGCGTTGTTACTCATGTTCTGGGCCTTGAACGGGGCGACCGAGACGCCGCGGTCGGCCAGCAGCCGGCAGAGCCCGGCGACGACCGTGCTCTTGCCGACGTGGCTCGCGGTGCCCGCGACGAGGAGGGTCCGTGCGCGGTCGGCGTCGTCCGTCTCGGCCTCCATCGTTCAGTACTCCGTCCCCTTCCGGGCGCGCTGGCCGTCGTCGATGGGATGCGTCTCCTTGCGGACGTTCGTGACGAGGTCCGCGATGTCGGTCACGTACTCGGGCCGCTCGTGCCCCCCGGTGAGGACGAGTTCGAGGGGGGAGGGCTTCGACTCGACGAGGTCGACCACGTCCGCGGGCGCGACGAGCCCCCGGTTCGCGGCGTACAGGATCTCGTCCAGTATCAGCATATGGACGCCCTCGTCGGCCGGGCCGTCCGGGTCCAGCGGCGCGGTCAGGTCTGCCTCGTGCGCCCCCTCGAGGAGGTCGCGAGCGCGTTCGAGGCCGCCCTGCGCTCGGGCGTGGTGTTCGTCGTCGTCCGAGCCGTCGAGCAGGCCGTGCCAGCCGTAGTGTCCCGAGTTCTCGTAGCTGAAGCCGGGCATCGCGGCGATGGCGTTGTACTCCCCGCGGGTGTCCTCGACGCTCGCCGCGCCGCCCTTCATGAACTGCAGCATGTGGACGCGGTAGCCCTGCCCGGCCGCGCGGAAGCCCATCCCCATCGCGGCGGTGGTCTTGCCCTTACCGTCGCCCCACCAGACCTGGACGAGGCCGAACGCCTCGGGTGCGGCGGGTTCGATGGTGCGGGCCTCGGGGGTGACCCCGCGGCCGGGCGTGTTCGCGTGCTGGTCGGCAGTCGGTCCGTCGTGCGTGTCGGTGTCGTCGGTCATGGTGTGGTGGGTGTGGTCGGTCTCGGTGCTCAGAGCGCGTCCACGAAGCGGTCGAACGCGCCGCTCTCGGGGTGGACGTGACAGTACGTCCCCAGCGTGCGGTGCTCGGTGAGGCCGTCGTGGTCGCTGTCGAGTCCGGTGCCGCGGACGGTGTCGAACGCGAACCGGGCGTCACCGGCGGCCTCGGCCGACGAGTAGTGGAACTCGTGGCCCCGGAGGGTCGCCCCCTCGCTGGCGGTCAGCGTCGACTCGCGCGCCCTGAGTTCCACGTGGTCGAGCGCCCGGTACCGCTCGTGCATCCGCACGTCGGCGGGCAGGACACCCGCCATCGCGTGTCTCTCGCCGTCGGCGGTGGTGAGCGACTCGGCCAGCGCCATCAGCCCGCCACACTCGCCGAGGACGGGGGTCCCGTCTGCGGCCGCCCCGGCCACGTCGTCGAGTGCCGGGGCGGAAGCCAGCGTCGCAGCGTGGCGCTCCGGGTAGCCACCGGGGAGGTAGACCGCGTCGCAGTCGGGGAGTGGGTCGCCCGCGACGGGCGAGAACACCGCGACGGTGGCCCGCTCGCGGAGCCGTTCGAGGGTCGCCGGGTAGCAGAACGCGAACGCGTCGTCGCGGGCGACGGCGACCGTCCGGTCGACTCGCGCCTGCGGTTCCCGTTCCGCGTCGGAACGAGGCGGTTCGCGCGCCACGTCCAGCAGTCGGTCGACACGGATCTCTGCGGCGGCCTCGTCCAGCGCCCCGGGGTCGACCGGCGACTCGCTCCCCAGGTGGAGGCCGAGGTGGCGCTCCGGTATCGAGAGGCCGTCTAACGGCGGGACGCGACCGAGATACGCCAGTCCGTCGGGGAGCGCCTCGCGGATACCCCGCTCGTGGCGTCCGCCGTGAGCCCGCGCGGCGAGGACGCCGACCACGTCGATGTCGCGGTCGGCGTGGTCGGCGTACTCCCGGAACCCGAGCGCGCTGGCGGCCACGCTCTCCATCCCGGCACTCGCGTCGACGACGAGGACGACCGGGAGCGAGAGCGCCTCGGCGACGACGGCCGTGCTCGTGTCGCCGTCGTACAGCCCCATGGCCCCCTCGACGACGCAGACGTCGCCCTCGCCGCGGTGATAGTTCCGGTGGAGGCCGGTCTCCCCCTGGAGCCACGGGTCGAGCGTCCGCGACGGTCGGCCGGCGACGGCGGCGTGGTGGCTGGGGTCGATGAAGTCCGGCCCGGCCTTCGCCGGCTGGACGGCGTGGCCCGCCCGTTCGAGCGCCCGAACCGTGGCGAGCGTCGCCACCGTCTTCCCGACGCCGGAGGCCGTACCGGCGAGCACGACCCCCTTCACGGCTCTGACACCTCCGGCGTGAACACCGTTGCGCGCTCGTCGGTGACGACGCCGTACTCCGCCGCGGCGACCGACTCGGGGCGCTCGCGCTCGGCGTACCGCGAGTCGAGACTCGCCCGCACCGCCTCGCGGACACAGGCCCGGGCGGCCGCCCCCACCTCGGTCGCACTCCCCGCGAACGTTACCCGCTCGCCGGCCGGGGCACAGCCGACGACGACGGCGTCGCTCGTCGTCCCCGTAAAACCCGTCTCGGCGACGAGCGTGGCCGTCTTCGCCTCGACGACAGCCCCGAGCAGGGTGGCGAGCGTCCCCTCGGCGAGCGCCCGGGTCGTCCCGACCACGAGGTTGACCGTCCCGGGTCGGGGAGCGGTCGCCGTCCCGCCGTCGGGCAGCGGGAGCGCCGCCGGGTTCGACACGCCCGCGGTGGCGTAGGCCACCACCGGCCCGAGTCGCGCGCCGCGGGCGTGCTGCAGTTCGACGCCGGTCAGCAACGTCGGCCCACCGTCGTCGAACCCCGCCTCCCGTCGTCGCTCGGCGGCGTACGCGGTGAGGTCCGTCCGTTCCCACCCCTCCGGGACGGTGACGTTGTAGGCCGCGTCGGCCCGCTCGTAGCCCCCGTCCCACCCCGTCGAGAGCCAGCGGGCACCGGGCTGTCGGACCCGGAGGACCCCCTCCCGGACCGTCGCGGTGAACGGCTCACGCATCGATAGCCTCCAGCACGGCCAGCAGCCGGTCGTGCTCCTCGGGGAGTCGGACCGCGACGCGGACGTGCGAGTCGAGCCCCCGGAAGGTCGTGGCGTCGCGCAGCGCCACCCCTTCGGCGAGCGCCGCCTCGCAGAGCGCCGCCGGGTCCCGGTCGCCCACGTCGAGCAGGAGGAACGGGGCGGCCGAATCGTGGACCGCGAACCACTCGGAGAGCGCCTCGCGGAGCCGTTCCCGTTCCTCGGCGACCCGTTCGCGCGTCTCCGCGACGAACCCCTCCCGTCGCATGCAGAACGCGCCGGTCCGGAGCGCGGGGACGCTCACGTTCCACGGCCGGCGGGCGGTGGCGAGCGCGTCGTGCCACTCGCCGGTGGCGACGGCGAACCCCGTCCGGATGCCGGGGAGGCCGAACAGTTTGGTGAGCGAGCGGGCGACCACCACCCCCTCGGTGCCAGCCAGCGAGGGCCGGTCGGTGAACCCGAGGAACGCCTCGTCGACGAGCAGGAGTGTCCCCGCGTCCCGACAGCGGGCCGCGAACGCGTGGAGCGCGTCGTCGTCGTAGGCCGCCCCGGTCGGGTTGTTCGGGTTGCAGACGACCGCGAGGGCGTGGCCGCTCGGGTCGGCGTCGAGGAGGTCGGTCGCGGGGACGAACTCCGGCGTGCCGCCCTGCAAGCGCACCTCGCGGGCGTACTCCCCGAAACTCGGGGCCGGGACGAGCGCGGTGTCGCCCTCGCTCACGGCGAGTTCGACAGCGCGGCGGATGGCCGCCAGTCCGCCCGGCGTCGGGATGACCTGCGCGGGGTCGCAGTCGACGTACGCCGCGGCGGCCGCCGCGTACGCTGCGGGCGGTTCCGGTGCGTAGCGTCGCGACGCGTCGAACGCCTCGCGGTAGACCCGTTCGATCCCCTCGGGGACGAGCGGGTTCGTGTTCGCGCTGAAGTCGAGGACTGCGGGGTCGTCGCTGCTCCCGTGGGGGACCCGCTCGACTGACGCGACGGTCTCACGGCGCACCGTCCTCACCCCCGAGGAGCGCGTCGTACCGCTCGAACAGGCGGTCGCGGACGGCCGCCATCGGCACCCCCTCGCGGTCGGCGAGGGCGAGCGCCCCGCCCATCCCGGCGCCCTCCTTGGCCTCGCCGTGCAGGAAGCGCTCGGCCGCGACGTGGTCGCTCGACTCGAAGCCGGGGTCGGTGACGACGAGGTCGACGTCGAGTGCCGCGGCCGTCTCACGGGTCGCCGCCGAGTCGTCCGCAGCCACGAACGGCGTGGTCGCCACGGTCAGGTCTCCACCGTAGCCGCCGTGCCGGAGCAGGGCGGCGACGGCGAGCATCTGGGTGCCGCCGGCGAGCGTCACCGCGGTGTCGGTGGCGAGCGCGCCCTCCGCGAGGCCGAAGACGGCCGCCAGCACCGGGTCCCCCGTGGCACGCACCGCCTCGACCGGTCGGCCGGCGAGGCTCCCCGCCTCGGCGCCGCTCGCGGCCAGCGACTCCTCGACCACGCGGCGCTTCAGCGAGAGCGGGTTCTCCGGGAGCGAGGAGGAGACCGAGTCGGCGACCCCGAGCGCCTCGAAGACGCCGAGTGCCGTCGTGGTCCCGCCGGGGACGCTCTCGCCGACCACCAGTTCGGCGTCGTGGAGCGACCGGCCCACCTCGCGGGCGCGCTCGACGATGGCAGGCGCGTCCGGAACGGCCTCGGGGTCGCGCACGTCGCGGCCGGGTGTCGGTCCGACCGAGAGCGTCGGTGCCCCGGTGGACTCGGCCAGCCCCGCCTCCACCACGAGCGGGTCGAAGCCGACCAGTTCCCGGACCGCGCGGGTCACCAGCGCCGGTGTGGGACAGCCCGTTGGGCTGACCGGGACGGCGGGCGACCGCGTCGGCCGGCCGTAGTACAGGAGTTCCGCGTCGGCCACCGGTGTGTAGCGCATCACCTCGGGGGCCGCGCCCGCGGCGCTGATGCCGTCGATGGTGGCCGTCTCGGTGGTGCCGACGACCAGCGCGAAGCGCGCGTCGGTCACAGCAGGGCCTCCGCCACCATCGCGTCTCGGAGTCGGTTCACGTTCACCGCCAGTCGGGGGTCGTCGAGTGTCATGGGTTCGTCGTCGGAATCGGGTGCGACCACGTTCAGCCCGGTCGGCGCGAGGTCGCGGTCGGGAAGCGTCGAATCGACGCGCACGCCGAGGCGTCGCTTCAGCGCGACGGGGACACAGACCGTCAGCGAGCCGCCCTCGTGGGTGTCGAGGACCGCGTCGACCACCTCGGCGTCGAGGAGTGGCAGGTCCGCGACGACCGTCAGGACGGGCGACTCGCCGAGAGCGAGTCGGTCCAGCGCCCACGAGAGGTCGGCCACGTAGCCGTCACCGGGGGCGTCGAGGACCCGGACGCCGCGTTCGCGGCAGTGCTCGCGGGTCCGCGGCGTCGCGGGGGAGGTGACGGCGTGGACGGACTCGACGCGACTCGCGGTCAGCGCCTCGTGGACCCGGTCGACCATCGGACGGCCCCCCACGTCGAGCAGGGGTTTCTCGCGGTCCGTGTCCAGCCGGGTGCCACGGCCGCCGCACATCAGAACTGCGTCCACGCAACCACCCCCGCGTGGAGCGCGGCGACCCGCGCCAGTTCCGTGGTCGCCCCGAGCACGTCGCCGTTGACACCGCCGAGGTTCGGGCGCGCCCAGCGCCAGACGAGGAGGCCGGTCAGCACGGCCACGAGGAGGGTGACGAGGAGCGCGAGGACGGCGTCGAGCGTGGTCGAGCCGCCGAGACCCAGCAGGATGACGGGGAGCGCGAGCGCGAGGACCGGCCCCGCGTCGCGGTCCCCGTTCGGGCCGGTGAGCGCCGACCCCAGCCCCTCGTGTGGGGCGTCGCCGAGACAGACGAGCAGGGCCGTCACCGTCTTCGCACCCACCTCCGCGGCGACGACGAGGGCGAGCGCCCCGACCGGGAGCACGGCGAGCGCGAGACCCGCCGTGCCGAGTCCGAGGACGACGAGGGCGACGGCGAGCACCGCCCCCACGCCGACCGTGGTGTCCTTCAGCACGTCGCGGCGGTCCTCGCTCGTCCCGTGGACGACGGCCGCGTCGCCGAGGTCGGCCACGCCGTCGAGGTGGTTGATACCGGTGACGCCGTAGACAGCGAGGACGAACAGGAGCGCCGCGGTGGGCGCACCGACGGGGAGCGCGAGCGGCAGTGCGACGAGCACGCCCACGAGCGCGCCGACGACCGGGAACGTCCACGGTGCGGCGCGGAACGCCTCCCAGCCGGCCTCGTCGTGGCCGACCGGCAGCCGGGTGAGGAAGCCGACGGCGCCACGGAGCGCGGCCGGCGCGCTCACGGTCGCACCCCCACCGCGACGGCGGCCAGCGCGAACGCGAGCAGCCCCGCGACGGCGACGGTCCGCACGCCGAGTCGGGCCCGCTCGGGCGTCGGCAGGTCAGCGTCCGGGTTGAGCGTGTAGACACCCGGTTTCGTCAGTTCGACGTCTATCGCGACAGCGAGCGTCGCCATCGGCCACCCCGAGTTCGGTGACGGCGGGGTCCGTGCCCACCGGCGAGCCGTCGTGAGTGCCCGCGGGGCGGGCCGGGCGAGCGCGACCAGCACGGCACTCAGCCGCGCCGGGAGCCACATCACGGCGTCGTCGAGACGGGCGCTGGCCCAGCCGACCGGTTTCGAGCGGTAGCCGAGCATCGAATCGAGCGTGTTCACGCCCTTCACCCACGCGGCGGCGGCGACGCCCAGTGCCAGCGAGAGCTGGGCACCGAGCGCGAAGGCGAGAATCGGGGCGACCAGCCCGTCGGCGAGGTTCTCGGCGGCACTCTCGACGGCCGCGCTCCGCAGTTCGCCGGCCGAGAGGGCGCTCGCGTCACGCCCGGCGAGCGCGAGCAGGGAGTCGCGGGCGGCGTCGAGGTCCGTCTCGCTCGCCGCGACCACCTCGCGGGCGGCCGAGACCAGCATCCGGCGGCTGGTGGTGGCGAACAGCGCGAGACCCGCGACGATTGCGGTCAGGACCACACTGCCCGACGCGAGCGCGACCAGCGCGTAGGCGACACCGGCGAACCCCAGCGGGAGACAGAGCGCGGCGACCAACCCGGCCGTGCGGGGTCGGGACCACGACCGGTCGAACGGCGCGACCAGTCGGCCGAACAGCGCGACGGGGTGGATGCGGCCGGGGAACTCCTCGACCGTCGCGTCGAGCGCGAACGCGAGTCCGACCGCGGCCACCGCGGTCAGTCCCATCGGACCCCTCGCATCGTCCGGTGGTCGTGGTAGTCCAACATCAATGTACCTAACACAAGCACGCTTGCCGGTCGGTCGGCGTGGTGGTGCACGGGTCCGTCCCCGCTCACGGGTGGCTCGTGCGTGTCGGCGTGGTGAGTCGGACGGGGGCTTATGTCCGGGCGGTCGGAGGGGGAGATATGGAACCCCGGACGGCGTTGCGCAACAGCCTGGTGACGGGGCTGGTGTTGCTCGCCCCGCTCGCGGTCACCGTGTTCGTCCTGCAGTTCGTCTTCACCCGCCTGACGCGCCTGCTCGACCCCATCGTCCAGACCAGCGAGATACAGGCCGTCGCGGCGAACGACCTGCTCGTCGCGCAGGCGCTGTCCGCGCTGCTCGTCGTCTCGGTCATCACGCTCCTCGGCTTCCTCGCCCAGCGGTCGGGCGGCGAGCGCGTGATCGACACGGTCGACCGCCTGTTCTCGCTCGTCCCACTGGTGAACGTCGTCTACACGGGCGTCCGGCAGGTCTCCGACGCGCTCTCGGCGGGCGAGGGGCGCTACCAGCGGGTCGTCCTCGTCGAGTACCCGCGACTGGACGTGCTCTCGCTCGGCTTCGTCACCGGCGACGGACCGAGTGAGGCCGACGCGGTGGCCGGCGAGGAGACGGAGTTCGTCATCGTCCCGCACTCGCCGAACCCGACCGCCGGACAGCTCATCATCGTCCCGAGCAGCAACGTCCACGAGACGGACATCTCGGTGCGCCGGGCGCTCCGATTGCTCGTCACGACTGGCGTGGCCGAGAGCGAGGACGAGCTCGTCGAACTCCAGGGAGAGGTCGAGGACCGGACCCCACACGTCGACCCGGTGGCGACCGACGACGACTGACTCGCCGCGACCGAAGCGGCTTATCGGGCGCGGGGCGCACTCGGGCACATGCGTGACCGCGACGACGACGGCGAGACCGATCCGCTCGCGTGGACGACGACCGACTCCGAGACGGACTACACCTGTCCGGGGTTCGACGTGCGCCGCGACGAGGTCCGGTTCCCCGACGGGACGACGGGGGAGTTCCACAGCGTCACCGACGACCCCTCGGTCGTGGTCCTCCCGTTCACCACGGACGGCGACGTGGTCGTCATCGAGGAGTGGCGACAGGCCGTCCGCCGGGTCAACCTCGGCCTCCCGGCCGGCGGCCTCGAAGGCGACGAGGACCCGGCCGCGGCCGTCCACCGCGAACTCGCCGAGGAGACGGGCTACGAGGCGGGCGCGGTGGAGGAACTCGCGGTCTACGAGCCGGCGAACGGCCTGTTCGACGTCACCTTCCACTACTTCGTCGCGCACGGCTGCGAGCCGACGGCCGAACAGGACCTCGACCACAACGAGTCCATCCGGGTCGACACCCGGACGTTCACCGACCTGCGCGACCGAGCCCTCGCGGGAGACCTGCGCGACGGCCGCTCGGCGCTGGCGGTGCTCCAGTACGCGCTGCAGGCGGAGTGACGGAGCGCCGCTACGGCGAGAGCTCCGGCGGTGGGCCGGCGCCCCCGAGGCTCATCTGACGAGTCCGGTAACTGTGGACGAGCGCCGAGACCACCAGAGACACCGCGAGTCCCAGGGCCACCGCGAGACCAGACACCCCGCCGACCACGCCGATGGCGACGGCGGCCGTGACCACCACCCCGAGGAGCCCGAGCATCAGGTAGTAGGTGCTCCACGGGATGTCGTCACTGTGGACCACCTCGAGGTACACCTGCAGGTCCTCCAGTTTCGAGGTGGGGGCGACCGTGCCGCGGTCGCGGTCGTACTCGACGACGGCAGCCCGGTCCATCTTGGGGAGGTGCTGTTGCTGGAGGGCGTTGTACACCCGGTGGCGCTCGGTCGGCGTGACCTCGTCCAGCGGTTCGTGGTTCTCCCAGGCGGCCACCTGTCGAGAGAGCTCACGGAGCGTCACCGGCTGGCCACGCTGCTGGAGGTAGTGGACGACCGCGCGCCGCCGCTGGTTGTCGAGCAGCTCGAACACCGTGTTCGTCGACGGCGGGCCGCTGCGCCGCTCGTCGGACACCCGGCTGTCGAGTGTCACCCCACCGTCCGACGACAGCTCACCCCGTCCACGGTCTCGTCGAGTCATATCCGAAATTCGATCACTCTGATTTCTGGGACGCTCACGTATATATCTGACCGAGAGTCCTGTCCCGTGGAACCGAATCGAGCGGTGATAACCACCCGTTAAGCCGTTCTGGCAGTTGTTTCACTCTTTTCTGGACCATCCTGACCGACTTGTGGGCACCCCTGAGCGAGAGAGGCAGCCTGCCGAGAAAGTTCAGGTAACTTATGAATATTCCTCCGTCTCCCGTAGGACCGACTGTAGTCGGGCGGCGACCGCCCGACACGGACAAGGACCATGACCCAAGAATCCACCACTCGACTCGACCGCCGTACCGTGCTGAAGACAGTCGGCCTGCTCGCCGTCGCGGGCGCCGGCACCGGTCTCGGCGTGAGTGCCTTCGCGGGCCGCGCGAGCGCCGGCATCCCCGAGTTCACGATCGACGGGGACACAGTGACGACCGACGACGGGACGCTGACCGACATCAAGCTCCGTGCCAGCGGGACCTGGCAGTTCGACGGCATCGACGGCCCCGTGAGCGGGGTCAGGATCGGGCTGAGCGCCCACCGCCCCGGCTCCGCGCACGCGCAGGGCTACACCGTCTCGACCCAGCAGATCCCCATCGAGGGCGACCCGGCCGCCGCGTCGGGGACGTTCGACCTCGACTGGGCGTCGCTCCCGTTCGACGGGTACTACTTCTACGACCTGTCGGACTTCACCGCGGGGACCGACGGGACGTCGAAGACCACGCCCGTCGTCGCCTACCTCTGGATGGAGGTCCACGAGTTCGGCTGGCAGACGAACTACGCGCTCGACGACCTCGGGGGCCCGGCGATGCCGGGCCACGGTCCAGCGCGTGAGACGCAGTTCAACGTCACCGTGAACAACCAGGAGGCGACCGGCTCCGTCGCCGGGACCGGCGAGGCAGACGCACAGGGTGTCAACGAGTACCCGCTCGGCGAGGGCGACGTCGGTGAACTGGGCCTCACCTGGTCGACCGGCAGCTGCGCGTGGCGGGTCGACAACCGCAACCCGGTCGGGACCGCCCCCATCGCCTTCACCATCCAAGGTGTCGGCGGCGACGGGTCGGTCGACGGCGTGGCGCCCGCGGGCCACTACGGCTACCCGCTCGCGGACGGGCCGAACGGCCACGACCCGCACGGGACATACGCCGACCTCGACACGCCGACAGCGAAGCTCCTCGTCGACGGCCAGCAGGTGGACGTCAAGGCACGTGGAGGGTGCACCCAGTGAGGTGACATCATGACCGCACGACTCACCCGACGGACGGTGCTCGGCGGGCTAGCAGCGACGGGCCTCGCGGCGACGGGCCTCGCCACCCTCCCGGCACCCAGCGCGGGCACGCAGGTGATGTTCGCCGTCGAGGACGCCAGCATCACGACCGACGACGGCACCATCGACGGCGTCGCCATCGACGTGGACGGCAGCTGGCAGTTCGACGGCGTCGACACCCCCGGCACGGACGTCCACCTCCAGCTGGGGCTGAAAGGCGAGACCGAACCGGAGACCTGGACGTGGGAGACGGTGGCGGTGGATGGCCAGTCCATCACGCCAGCCCACGCCGCCACCGGCACGTTCGCGTTCGAGGACGTGGACCTGCTTGCGGAGACGGTCTGGACCGCCGAGGACTTCGCCGCGCCGGCGAACGACTCGGTGAACTCCGGCGAGGAGGGCCAGACCGAGACGGAGACCACCCTGACGCTCCGCCTGCTCCTGCAGGTCCGTGACGCCGGCGGTGCGCTACTCGTCCAGGACGAGAAGCGCGCGTCGTTCGACATCACCGTGGTGAACGAACCCAGCAGCGTGGGGAGCGAGGGAGGCGGGACCGTCGAGCTCTCCGGCTCGAACGAGGAGCACACCGAGTGAGGGACGACGGGCACCCCCGCTCGGATCGAAGTCTGGTGCGTGATGCCCGTGGAGGAACCACATGAGACTCACCAAGAAACGCGTCCTGCTCGTGCTCCTGTTACTGGTGGTGGTGCTGCTCGGCGCGGGGCTGGGCTTCCGGGGCGGCGACGGGCCGGTACCGGAGGAGCCGGGGCCTGCGGAGACGGCGACGCCCGCCGAGACACCAACGCCGACGGACACGGCCACGCCACCACCCGGGGTGACGGAACCCCCGACGCCGACGGCCGTGTCGACACCCACGGTCACACCGACGCCGGATGGGACGACGGCCCCGAATCCGGCGACCGAGACGCCGGACGGCACGACGACCCCGACGGCGACCCCCACGCCGCGTGACGGCCGCGACCCGCCACCCGCGACCCCCCGGCCGGGGACCGAGCCGGCCGACCGGGGCCGTGACGGCGGGTCGGGACCCTCCGGCGACTCGGCCACGGCACCGACCGGTGACGTGGACGGAACCGGCGACGCGCGGGCCGAGGGTGAGGACGAACACCCGGACGACACCTGGGTGGGCGCCGAGCCCGCTCAGCCGAGCAGGAGTCGGAGGTTGTAGACCGTCGTGAACGCGCCGACCACCGCCAGCACCACCGGTGGGGCGTAGTACGAGATACGGTCCTCGGTCCCGCGGAGCGCCGCGAGACTGAGGCCGATACAGAAGAGCAGTACCGCGATCTTCAGTCCAGCGAGCCCCCCGTTCCCGAACGTCTCCACCACCGCACGCACCAGGACGTTCGCCTCGCGCACCGTCGGACTGAACTGGACGATAGCGATGGTGGTGACGGTGTCACCGACCCCGTAGGTCGCCGTGGCGATAATCCAGAGCCAGTAGAACTCCTGCTCGCGCAGGCGGGTCCAGCGGGCGGCCATGTCGAGAGCCTCGACATCCCAGTACTTATCTCTGCGTCACGTTTCGCTCGGCGAGACCCGGACGGTGGACGCCCTGGCTGTTCAGAGCCCAGCAGCGGCGTCGAGCGAGATTCGGATGGCCCGCTCGACGTTGTCCTTCGCCTTCTCGGGGAGCTCCTCCCCCTCCGTCTCGCCCTTCTGTGTCCCCTCGACGAGGTTGCCGTCGACGGTGCAGATGGCGCCCGCGCGGAGTCCCTTGCGCCGCGCGAGCGTGAAGATAGCCGCCGCCTCCATCTCGACCGAGAGCAGGCCCGCGGCCTCCCAGTCCTCGACGTAGGCGTCGGTCTCGGCGTAGAACGCGTCGTCGGAGGCGATGGGCCCCACGTGTACGTCCTCGTCGTTCGCTTCGGCCGCATCCACGAGTGCCGACAGGACGTCGTAGTCCGGCACCGCGGGGACCGTCTCGTCCTCGTAGCGTTTCGTCGTCCCCTCGTCCTTCGCGGCGCCGGTGGCGACGACCATGTCGCCGATCTCCATCCCGCGCTGGAGCGCCCCGGTCGTGCCGACGCGGACGAACGTCTCCACGCCGACGGCAGCGAGCTCCTCGACCGCGATGGCCGCGGAGGGGCAGCCGATGCCGGTCGAACAGAGCGTCAGCTCCCGGTCGCCGTAGGTCGCGTTGACGACGCGATACTCCCGGTTCTCGGCGACGAGTTCGTGGGAGTCACAGAGCCCGGCGATACGGTCGACGCGGTCGGGGTCGCCCGGCAGCAGCGCGAGGTCGTGGACGTCACCCGGCTCGCAGAGTACGTGCGGCTGTTTCGCCATGTCTCGGGCGACTCCCCGCGGGGTCGAAAGCGTGGCGGTCCGACCGGCTCAGCCGACCGGCAAGAACGCGTAGAGGAGCGGGACCACGGTGAGGAGCGCCACGCCGTACACCGTCGCGGAGACGAGCCAGTCACGGCGCACCGTCCGGCGGACGTCGGCGTCCTCGAACAGCCGGTCGCCGAACCGCGGGAAGACCAGCCGCGCGAAGAAGACGTAGAGGAACGTGATGACGAGGACGATGGCCACCGGGTCCGACAGCGTGAGCGGCGTCGGCGTCCCGAACAGGACGAGCCGCTGGGCGACCGTCTGCACCGAGTCGACGCCGCTGACCACGAGTTCGTAGATGACGCCCGCGAGCATCCCGGCGGCGTAGTGCGCGGCGTCGGCCTGTCGCTTCGTGACGCTACCGGGCGACCGGCCGAACAGCGCCGCGGCCGCGACGTACGGCGGGACGTCACCCTCGGGGAGCGCGTCCATGGCGATGGTCATGATGGCCGTCGCGCCGAACCCGGCGACGACGGCGACGGCGAGGCGCACCTCCAGCGGGAGGGCGGCGGCGATGTGTGCGACGGGGAGCGACGCGAACGGCGCGGACATCGCCTCCCCGTACCGGTCCCCGTGTCAAACGCGTGTCGGTCTACAGGAGCCCCTCGATTCGCTCCCACGAGACGTCCGGGCGTGGCCCCTCGCTGCTCGCCGCCAGCGCCCCGCAGGCGTTCGCCACCGCCAGCGACCGCTCGCGGTCGGTCCCCCGGCCCGACGCGGCGATGAACCCCGCGGCGAACGCGTCACCCGCACCCGTGGCGTCGACGGCCGGGAGGTCCACCCCCGAGTGCTCGAGCGTCTCGTCCGGGGCGACCAGTGACGCCCCGCGTTCGCCGTGTTTCGTGAGCACCACGCAGTCCTCCGGGAGTGTCCCCCGAGCCACCTCGGTCGCCTCGCGGTCGTTCAGGAACAGCAGGTCCGTCAGCGCGAGCGTCTCGTCGTAGTCCCGTCGGTCGAGGAGCCGGCCGGGGTCGAAACTCACCCGCAGGTCGTGCTCGACGGCGAGTTCGGCCAGTCGTGCGGCCGTCGCCGGGCGCTGTCCGGTGAGGTGGAGGTGGTCCGCGCCGGCGACCCACGAGGCCTCGACGTCCTCGGGACCGACGGCCTCGTTCACCCCGCCGTCGTCGATGACCGACACCTCCCCGGCCGCGTCGACGAGGAGGTACTTCCGGGCGGTGTCGCCGGGTGCGGTGAGTACGGGCGAGACGTCGACGCCGGCCTCGACGAGCGTGTCGAGCGCCTGCCGACCCGTGGCGTCGTCGCCGACGCTCCCCACCAGCGAGGCGTCGTGCTCCAGCGCGACGAGCGTCACGGCGACGTTCGCCGCGGAGCCACCCCCGGACTCGTAGCGGTCACGGACCCGCGACTCGCCGTCCGGGACCGGGAGCCGGTCGAGCCGGATCGTGACGTCCCAGTTGACGTGCCCGGCACACACCACGTGCATGGCCCGACCTCCGGCCGGGCCGCTGAAAGAGGTTCCTTTCGTCGGAAGTTTTATGCGCAATCGAGTCGTTGGAACGAAGTGCCGCCACCGCCGCAGTTCCGGTGGCGTACACCCACCCCCACCCCCACACCGTTTTGCGAGGCGACGCTCTCACCGGCCAGTGACCCGTTCAGGCGACGGTGAACAGCACGAGGTTGTGCGCACCCGGACCGAGTCCGACGGCCGCCACCAGACCGAGCAACAGCGTCCCCTCGCGAGGCGCCTCCTCGACGTAGTCCGTGAGCAAGAGTACCACGCCAATGGCCAGCGCCACCTTCACGAGGACGAACACCCACCCACCGCCGAGGTACTGGGCCGTGGGGAGCGCCTGCCCGAGTTCGAGGACGACACGGGAGAGCGGCGTCTGCTCGCCGAAGCCGGTGAGCACGTCGACCCCGATGGCCGTCGAGACGCCGTCGAGCGTGTGTGCGAGGACGACGAGGAGCCCGGCCGCCCCGGTCACCTCGACCCGAGGCCGACGCCGTCTGAGGAGTGTCCAGACGAGGCCGGCGACCACGACCGAGACGAGGAGTCCGACGGCGGGCCAGAACGGCTGGAGCCCCCCGCTCGCGCTCCCGACGGTGAGCGCCGAGCCGACCACCGCACCGCCCGTGAGCGCGCCCGAGAGCAGGAGCACCGAGGGGGCAGACGGGAACGACCACGTCTCGGGGTCGAACCGAGCGACGGCGGCCCAGACGAGCCCCGCGAGGACGAACGTCGAGAGGTAGACGGCGGGCGAGCCGAACAGCGGAGCGACGACGCTGGGGACGGCCTCGAGCTGGAAGAGGACGTAGCCAGCGGCGCCGGCGACCATCCACGGGGCGAACGCGGCGACGACCCGTGGCGTGACGGGCGGGTCGAGACGGTAGAGCAGGGCGGCGACGCCCGCCACCGCGAGGAGCAGTCCGAGGAGGTACGGCAGCGGCGGGAGCGCGAACCCGGAGGGCAACACCAGCGCCGTGTACATGTGCCGACACGGGTGGGGACCCGGCGAAAGGGTTGCGGTCCGGCCGTGCCAACGCGTGTCGTTTCGGGGGCGTTACCGCGAACATATGGGGGCGACGGCCGTAGCCGCGGACGTGTCCGACGCCACGACGGAGCGGTATCGGCCGGGGGCCTGCAACATCGGGGCCCGCGAGCGGCGACGCCGGTACCGCCTCGCCGCTGGCGCACTCCTCGCCGCCGTCGGCTACCTCGCGGTCGTCGTCGTGACGGGGCTCCCCGCGGTGTTCGCGCTGGGCGCGTTCGTCCCGCTCTCGCTCGGGTGCGAGTGGTGTCTGCAGGGACGGCGCTCGTTCTGTGCCACCCTCGGCTTCAGCGGGCGCTACGCGTTCCCCGGTGCGCGGGGGACGGTGCCCGACGGCGACGCGCGGCAGGCCGACCGGCGCTACGCCTTCCGCCTGACGATACTCGGCTTGCTGGCCGGGGGCGTGCTCACGCTGGGGACGTACGTCGCACTGCTGCTGGCGTGAGGGGAACCGCCAGACTGTAGGGGGTTGCCGACACCCGGAGGGTTCTTCACCGTCGGGTGACAGCCTCGGGTATGGACGCGCCCGAGCCGTCGGTGAACGTCCCCCGCGACCGGTACTCGTTCGACCACCGGCCCATCACCGACGGGTCGTTCGGGGACGCGCTGGAGCGGGCCCGCGCCGGCGAGCGGCTCACCGTCGACGAGGGCATCGAACTCATCACCACCGGCACGGACCGCGCCGGCATCGACCCCGAGCGCAAGGAACTCGTCCTCGAGGCGGCCGACCGGCGGCGCGCCGAGGTGGTCGGCGAGGAGGTCACCTTCGTCGCCAACCTCAACAACAACGTCACGACGGCCTGCGACACCGGCTGTCTGTTCTGCAACTTCAAGGACCCCGCGGCCGCCTTCGAGTCGGACGCCCCCGCCGAACACGCGGCGGGCGGGTTCACCAAGACGCCCGCCGAATCACGCGACATCGTCGATTCGGCGCTCGACCGCGGTATCTACGAGGTCACCTCGGTCTCGGGACTCCACCCCGCGTTCGTCCTGAACGAGGAACACCGCGAGCGACTCGAGTCGATGGACGAGCCCCCGAACTACCGACCCGCGAGCGACTACCAGGTCGACCCCGGCACCTACGTCGAGCAGATGGAGGCGATGAGCGTCGGCGGGGTCCACCTCCACTCGATGACGCCAGAGGAGGCCTACCACGCCCGCCGGGGTACCGACTGGAGCTACGAGGCGGTGTACGCCGAGCTGAAGGCCGCAGGGCTCGACAGCGTGCCCGGCACCGCCGCCGAGATACTCGTCGACGAGGTCCGTGACGTCATCTGCCCGGAGAAGATCGGGACCGACGAGTGGCTCGAGGCCATGGAGGCGGCCGCGAACGTCGGCCTCGACACCACCGCGACCATCATGTACGGCCACGTCGAGAACGAGGCCCACCGCGTGGAGCACCTCCAGCGCGTCCGCGAGTTGCAGGACCGGACCGGCGCCATCACGGAGTTCGTCCCGCTCTCGTTCGTCCACCGCGACACCCCGCTCTTCCGGCAGGGGATGGTCGACGGCGGCGCCAGCACCGACGAGGACGAACTGATGATCGCCGTCTCGCGACTGTTCCTCGACAACGTCGATCACGTCCAGTCCTCGTGGGTCAAGTACGGCGACGCACAGGGGCTGAAGATGCTCTCCTGTGGCGCCGACGACTTCATGGGAACCATCCTCTCGGAGGAGATCACGAAACGTGCCGGCGGCGAGTTCGGCGAGTTCCGCTCGTTCGACGAGTACGTCGACATGATACGGGCCATCGGCCGGGTACCCGTCGAGCGCTCGACGGACTACCGCCAGCGCCGCGTCGTCGAGGGGGACGGCCCACACGGCCCGACGCTCGGGCCACGGGCGGACGGGACTCCGCTGCTCTGAGCCGGCGAAGGTTCATCAACGAAGCCGGGACCAGCCACCCCGTGACCTGAGCGAGGCGCGGCGTGGCCGAGGCGGGAGCGTGGGCCACCACGCCGCGGGCGGAGGCGCGGACCACCTGTTCGATTCTGATTCGGAGCTGAGCGACCGGCCGACCGTCTCAGGGGAGCGAGACGACCGGGCAGTTGACCGTCGCCACACCCGAGGCGAGCTGTTCGGCGTCCATCGCGCTGGCGAGGTCCGAGACGGCGTCGAAGTCGGCGTTGTCGTAGACGTTCACCAGCCAGAGCGGCGAGTAGCCCTCGTCACCGGGGAGCGTGGCGAGGACGTTGTGCGTCCGGTCGCCGCCGGCCTCCGTCACGAATCCGGACGGCGGGCCGCCGCCATCCTCGCCGGGGTTCACGTTGAACGTGACCCAGATGGGCGAGACGGGGACCGACTCGCCGGCCGAGGTGAGCGGCGCCTCCGTGAACTCGAAGTAGGAGACGACCTGCCCGCGGTACCAGCCCTCGACGAGGCCGGCGTCGCCGTCACCGGCGCGCATCGACGCCGTGGACCCGTCCGGGACGACGGGACAGTTGACGAGCGTCTCCGTCGCCGTCGTCTCGTAGCCCGCGTCCGCGATGGCCTGCCGGCTGGTCACCGTGTTGGCCTCGTAGTCCGCCGGGACGGTCACGCGGTGGACGTGCCAGAAGTCGTTGTAGCCCTCGTCGCCCGGCACCGCGTCGACGACGTTGAGCTGGTCCTCGACTGGCGTCTCCTCGCCCTCGCGGAACAGCACGAAGATGGGTGCCGGAGCGGTCGGCTGGACGTCGAAGTTGTAGTAGGCGACGTGGCCGCCGTCGGGGCCGAGCCCCTTCGTCAGGAACGGTCCCCCGTCGAAGTCGATGGGTTCGTTCGGCCCGGGGAGGCCGTTCTCCTCGGTGCGGACCATCAGCGTGCCGGCTGCCTCGCTGAAGCGGTCGACGGAGACACGGGGGGCCTCCATCGGCGCCATCGGTCCCTCGGTCATCGACCCGCCCTCGGTGGGAGTGGGCGTGGCCATCTCCGTGGCGGTCGGCGTGGACTCCCCACCGCCGTCGCCAGTGCTGTCGCCGCCGGTACATCCCGCGAGCAGTGCCACACCGGCGAGGCCGGTGGCCGCCACGAACCGTCGCCGCGTCGTCTGTTCGGACATCACGGCAGACGGGACGTCGACGTGGTATATCCCGGTTTTTCGAGTTCCGGTCGGAGTCCGGCCCGAGAGCCTCTCGGCTCGGACTCGACTCCGTGCAAGATTGGCCCAGACTCCCGGCGAGACGGTCAGTCACTCAGTACGGACCGGTACCGCGCGCCGGCCGCGTCGTCGGCGTCGATGGCCCCCCGGATGCGCGGCGAGAGCCAGTCGAGGTGTCGCTCGTAGACAGGCAGGCGCTCGCGCAGCGGCACGCCCGCCTCCTCGGCGATGGCCTCCAGTTCCCGCAGCGCCGGCCACGCGTAGTCGGGGTTGATGTGATCGTCCGTGACCGGCGAGACGCCACCGAGGTCGTCGACGCCACAGTCCAGCAGGTCACGCACCGGCGCGAGGTTCGGTGGCACCTGCACCGACACCTCCGGCGGGAGGACGACGCGGGCCATCGCGACCACGCGGCGCATCGCCTCCAGCGCCGGTCCTGGTTCGCTCCACCGCTCGTTCGGCGACACCGGCTGGACGATTACCTCCTGGACGTGGTCGTAGCGCTCGTGCAACTCACGGATGGCGAGCAGCGACACCGCCCGGTCGCGCCACCCCTCGCCGATGCCGACGAGGAGACCCGTCGTGAAGGGGACCCCGAGTTCACCCGCGGTTCGGATGGTCGCGAGACGCTGGCCCGGCGACTTCGCGCGAGGGCCGCCGTGTGCCTGCACGTCGGCCGTCGTCTCCAGCATCACGCCCATCGAGGCGTTCAGGTCCGCGACCAGTTCCATCTGCTCGCGGGTCTGGTCGCCCGGATTCGAGTGGGGCAAGAGCCCGGCGTCCAGCGCGATCTCGCAGGCCTCGCGGAGGTAGCTGTGGATGGAGTCGTGGCCCCACTCGCGGAGCTGGTCGTGGACGGCGGTGTAGCGGTCGTCCGGGTCGTCGCCGAACGTGAACAGCGCCTCGGTACACCCGGCGTCGGCCCCACGCTCGACGATGGCACGGACCTCGTCGGGCGGGAGCAGACTCGCCTGCCCCGGCGGATCGTAGTAGGTGCAGTAGGTGCAGGTGTACCGGCACGCGGTCGTGAGCGGGACGAACACGTTCCGCGCGAACGAGAGCTCGGGGGCGGCGTCCACGTCAGAGGGGTCGACAGCGAGCGCTCGGTCGACGGCCGTCTCGTCGATGTCGAGCGTGACGTCGTACGCATCTGCCCCGGGAATCACGGCCGTCGCTCGGAGGCGAAGGCACTAAAACGTTGAGAGCGGCGACCGTGCAGTGCGGGACCCCGACGCAGGTGCCTCTGGTAGCGGGGGGTGGCCCGGGACTCGACCAGGGTGCCCTAGAACGCTGGCTTCCGGGCTCTCACCGCCCACGCGCGAGTCGCCCCCGCGCGCTTTTCAGTTCTCGCCCGAAGGTCAAAAATCCCGCTATCGAATCGACGGCAGACTCCCTCGGGAGGGTGACGGCCCCCACCCGAGTCGAGTTCAGCCCTCGCGTTCGGTCCGGACGCGGCCGTCACCGGTCACGAGCTCGAACCCCGCGTCGGCGAGCCACCGCGCCGCCCGGCCCTCCGAGTGGAGCAGGACCTCCACGAGGTCCGCGGGGTCGTCCACGTCCGTGGCGAGTCGGAACGAGTCCACCTCGGCCGTCGACGCCCCCACCTCGGCGGCCGTCTCCCGGTGGTCACGGACCGAGGCTCCGTGGTAGTCCACCCGGAACTCGGGGTGGCGGACGACCAGCGCGTTCGTCCCGCCGCCGCGGCCGGGGGCGAGCACCACGTCGCCGACGGTCCCGAACAGCCGTTCGAGAGCCACGGGCGTCGCCAGCGCGAGGTCCGCCATGACCACCGCGAGCGGCGCCTCGGCGGCGTCGAGTCGTGCGTTCACCGCCGCGGTGAGAGGTCGGTCGTCGACGGCGACCGGGACGGGACACTCAACGGGGCCGGTGGCGAGGACGGTGGGGTCGGCGTCGGTCGCGGCGAGGGCGTCCAGCACGTCCCCGAGCATCTCGGCGGCGAACGCGCGTCGCTCCTCGGGGGTGAGGACGGGGGCGAGCCGGGAGTTGGGGTCCTGCGCGTCGAACGGGACGAGGACCTCCATCAGCTCAGGGGGTCGCTCGGGCCGGACCGACCGCGCAGGTAGAGCACGCCACCCACCACCGCCACGAGGGCGACGACGCCGAGGGCCCCGTAGAGGAGGAGCTGCGTGGTCTGGCTGGACTGCTGGGACTGCCGGGCGGTCGCCTCGGCGTCCTCGGCGAGGTCCGTCGCCAGTTCGAAGTCGCCGGTGCCGTAGGCGCGGATGGCCCGGTCCAGCTGTTCTTCGGACTGTTCGCTGTTCGTGTCGGCGACGACCGCGTCGGCCGCGTCGATGGCCTCGCGGGCCTCGGCGGACGCCTCGGTGTAGTGGACGACGTCCCACGTGTCCACCGTGTTCACGTTGTCACCGACCACCTTCGCCAGCCGCGCGAACTCGAAGGACTGCGCCGGGTCGTAGGTGAAGTTCTCGACCGCGGGGGCCTCGCCGGTCACGCGCACCTCGACGCGTTCGACGTTGTCGGCGGCGGAGACGGTCGTCTCGAACGACGACCCCGAGAACGTCTCGGAGGTGGTGTCGCCGTTCAGCTGGACGAAGCGGACCCGCCAGTTCGCGGCTTCCAGTTCCGTCTGGCCGCGGAGCGTGAACTCCTGCGTCCCGTCCTCGTAGAGGTCGTTCAGCGTGAACGACGCCCGACGCTCCTCGCCGACCTGCTGACGGTTCGGCACGCCGTCGGCGGAGGCCGAGATGGCCGCGACGGGGACGGCGACGAGCGACGCGACGAGCAGCAGTGCGAGGGTCGATACGAGGAGGTCAGAACAGCGGTTCCAGCTCATCCTCGTCGTCTTCGACCAACCGCTGTAAGTTCGCTTCGGATGCGTCCCGAAGCTCCTCGATGTTCTCCTGGGCCTCGATGGCCACCTGCTGGAGCTCCTTGATGCGCGGCACGTTCGTCACACCCGAGAGCAGGACGACCCCGGCGACGTACCGGGAGTTCGAGACGGGGTAGTCCCCACCGCGGACCTCCATCGAGCCGGTCTGCTCCTCGAGCCACTTCCGCCCGCGCTCTATCCCCTTCCGGTTGAGGTACTTCGGCGGGCCGGACATGACGAGCAGGGCACGCTCCGTACCCGAGACCTCACAGGGGAGCGTCAGCCGCCCGAGCGTGGCCTTCCGGACGAGACTCGTGATGCGGTTGGTGGTCGTCGCGGCGTCGACCTCCTCCTCGTCGCCCCCGGTGAACCGCGAGAGCAGCCCCTTCTGCTGGGCGTCGCGCTGGAGTTCCTCGCGGGCGTAGCCCACGGTGGAGACCCCGCCGCACGCGAGCGTGTTGATGATCTCCGAAGAGTCGACGACGGACTCGGCGACCTCGCCGCCGCGTTCGACCTCGCCGGCACCGAACAGGATACCGAAGCGCCGGACGATCTCCTCGTTGATGTCGGCGTAGCCCGACTCCATCGACTCGCCGGTCTTGCGCCACGCGTCGTTGTCGAACACGAGGAGGTTGTCGACCTCGCGGACGAACGTCTGGAACGAGCGAGCGGCGTTGAGCGTGTAGATGCCACCCTCGTCGGCGCCCGGCAGGATACCCATCCCGTAGACCGGTTCGGTGTAGATGCGTTTGAGGTGTTTCGCGAGGACGGGCGCACCGCCCGACCCCGTGCCGCCACCGAGCCCGGCGATGACGAGGAACGCGTCCACCTCGTGGACCGGGATGTTGTCGATGGCACCCTGGACCTCGTCGATGTCCTCCTCCGCGACCTCGGCACCGAGTTCGTTGTCCGCACCGACCCCGTGGCCCTTCACGCGGGCCTGGCCGATGAGCACGCGCTGGTCCTCGGGCACGCGTTTCAGCCCCATCAGGTCCGCCTTCGCCGTGTTGACGGCGACGGCGGCCTTGACGATGTTGCTCCCCGTCCGTTCGTCGTACTCGAGGAACTTGTCGAGTACCTTGCCACCGGCCTGCCCGAAGCCGATCATCGCGAGTTTCATGGGTCGGTCACTACGCTAGGCCCGTCCCGTGTTCACGATAAACTTTCGGCCAACTACGCGAACGATTCTCCACCCGTCCCGGTGGTGAAAGGAACGTCTGACCCGGCGTGACCCCGTGAGAGCGGGACTCAGGCGCGTGCCCGGTCCGGCTGGGCCGCCGCGGGGTCCACGCCGAGGTACTCGGCGTACGTCGTGAGGTCCTCGGGGTCGACCCCGAACGCGTCGATGTCGTTGTGCTCGACGATGAGGTCCTTCCGGAGCGACTTCGCCTGGTCGGAACCGAGCGGTCCCCCGATGGACCCGAGCACGGAGAGCCCCACGTCCGCCAGCGCCATCGGCACCGGCACCACGCTCGTCGGCTTGTTCTCGGCCGCCCACGTGAGCCGGACGACCTCGGCGAACGACTGGACCTCCGGCCCACCCACCTCGTATATCTTCCCGACGTGGGGATTTACGTCGCCGTCGGCGTCCTCGTCGACCTCGACCTCGGTGGCTTCCTCGTCCTCCTCGCCACCCTCCTCGGTCTCGTCCTCGTCGGCCGCCTCTGCCGCGTCGTCATCGTCACCGGCGTCGCTCTCCTCGGCCGTCTCCACCCCCTCTTCCTCGCCCAGGTCGCCGGTCTCACCCTCGATGGCGTCGGCCATCAGCGGGACGAAGTCCTCGATCCACATCAGCTGGAACTGCTGCTCGCCGCCGCCGGGCAGGGGCGTCAGGTACGGCGTCGCCACCAGTTTCGTGAACGAGCGGATCTCGTCGCCCTCGCCGAACAGGACGGTGGGGCGGAAGATGGTCCAGTCGAGGCTCGACTGCCGCACGGCCTCCTCGGCCTCCCCCTTCGATTTGAGGTAGGCGGTGTCTGCGGTCGGCGAGGCGTGGATGCCACTCATCTGGACGAGGTGGCCGACACCGTGTTCCTCGGCCGCACGTACGCAGTTCTCCGTCCCGCCGAGGTGGACCTCGAAGTGACGCTCGTTGCCACCGCTCGGCTTGAACAGCGGCGAGAGTGCGACGAGGTTGACCACCGCGTCGCGCCCCTCGAACGCCGCCTCGATGGAGTCGTAGGCGGTCACGTCGCCGGAGAGACGCTCCACCTCGGCCGGCAGGTCGCCCTCGTCCGGGTTCCGGGAGAGCGCGGCCACCTCGTGGCCACGTTCGACCAGTTCACGACAGAGGTTCGACCCGACGAAGCCGCTCCCACCGACCACGAGTACGTTCATGCGCGCTGATACGCCGGGCGACGACGTAAAACCACGCGTCGCGGTGGTCCTCGTCGGCTCAGCGGTTCGCGGCGACACGCACGGGCTTTAGGTTCGGGCGCCGCCGAGACCGGGTATGCTCATCACGCTCGAGGGGATCGACGGCTCCGGGAAGACCACCGTCTGGGAGGCGCTCTCGGCCTCCGGGACGCTCCCCGAGGACGCCGTCTTCACCCGCGAACCGAGCGAGACGTGGTACGGGAAGAACGTCCGGCGGTCGCTCGCCGACCCCGACGCCGACACCTTCGCCGAACTCTTCCTGTTCACCGCGGACCACGCCGACCACCTCTCGCGCGTCGTCCGGCCCGCCCTCGCCGAGGGGAAGGTGGTCGTCTCGGACCGCTACTCGGACTCCCGATACGCCTATCAGGCGGCCAGTCTGGCGGGCGAACTGGAGCGGCCGATGGAGTACATCAAGGGCGTCCACGCGCCGTTCACCCGACCGCCGGACGCGACAGTCTACCTCGACGTGCCGGCCGAGGTGGGTGCCGGCCGGGCGGGCGCGACGGACAAACTGGAGCGACGCGAGTACCTCGAACGGGTCCACGCGAACTACGAGCGTCTCATCGAGGCCGAGCCCGAGCGGTTCGTCCGGGTGGACGCCACGCAGTCGCCGGAGGCCGTCCTCGCGAGCGTGGAGGACGCACTCGAGTACGTCCTCGAGGGCTGAGTCAGTCGCCCGCGCGGTACTCCGCCGGCAGCTCCACGTCGTCCGGCGCGGGCATCCAGAAGTAGTCGAACGCCACGCCGAGTGCCATCGGCAGGACGACGGTGATGCCGAAGACGAGCGCGGCGCTCCCGAGGTTCCCTCCGAGCCCGGCGATACCGGAGAGGATGAGGACGACGACCGTGAGCACGACGGGTTCGATGAGGAGGGCGAACACCACCGGCCCCCAGTCGGTGTCGAGCCGGACGCGGAAGAACCGGGTCATGAGCGCGGCGAGCCCCGCGTTGACACCGACGATGACGAGGAGGCCCACGACGTCGACGACGGAAACCATTGCGCCACAGTTGGGGTTCCGTGCTCTTTGCTCCTCCGCTCGATGGTGGCCCACCCTCGGGGTGCCAGCCCCTCGCTCCGGTCCCGTCCACCACAACCACTTTCGCGGGACGCGCCCACGGGTGACGGTATGCACCGGGTCATCGGCGAGCGAGACGTAGACGAGACGCCGTTCGACGAGGAGGACGCCCGCGACCTGCTCTCGGAGATGGTCAGGGCGCGCGCGTTCGACGAGCGGGCGCTCTCGCTCCAGCGGCAGGGCTGGATGTCCGGCTACCCCCCGTACCGTGGGCAGGAGGCCTCGCAGGTGGGGGCGGCGGCGGCGATGCGCGAGGCCGACTGGCTGTTCCCGACCTACCGGTCGAACGCGATGCAGCTGGCCCGCGGGGTCCCGCCCCGCGACGTCCTGCTCTTCCGGCGCGGGTTCGCGGAGTTCAACTCGGACCACGCGGTCCGGAACTTCCCGCAGGCGGTCCCCATCGCCACGCAGTTGCTCCACGCCGTCGGCTTCGGGATGGCCGAGAACTACGGCGCCGGCGCGATGGTCGGTGAGCGCGAGACACCCGCCGAGTCCGCCGTCGTCGCCTACCTCGGCGACGGCGCCACGAGCGAGGGTGACTTCCACGAGGCGATGAACTTCGCGGGGGTCTTCGAGACGCCCGTGCTGTTCTTCTGCGAGAACAACGGCTGGGCCATCTCAATGCCGCGCGAACGCCAGACCGCCAGCGACTCCATCGCGGTGAAGGCCGAGGCCTACGGCTTCGAGGGCGGGCAGGTCGACGGGAACGACCCGCTCGCCGTCCGCGAGTACGTCGAGCGGGCACTCGAGCGGGTGCGGGCGGGCGAGCCGTTCCTCGTCGAGAGCCTGACCTACCGGCAGGGACCACACACGACGAGCGACGACCCCTCGCGCTACGAGGACCGGGCGGGCTACCCCGAGTGGCGGACGCGCGACCCCATCGAGCGTTACGCCGAGTACCTCCGGGAGCAGGGCGTCGTGGAGGAGGGGTTCGTCGAGGCGGCCCGAGAGGCGGCCGACGAGGAACTGAAGGCGGCCGTCGAGGCCGCGGAGGCCGAACCGACCCCCGAACCGGGGACGGTGTTCGACCACGTCTACGAGGACCTGCCGCCGCGGCTGCGTGCCCAGCGGGCCGAACTGCTGGAGCGCGTGGACTGAGGGCGCCCGCGACGACCGCGGCTCCGAGCGACGGCGAGCCTACTCCAGACAGACGTAGGTCTTGGTGTCGATGACCCCCGCGAGCCCGCGGGTCTGCGTGGCGACGGTCCGCATCAGGTCGTACACCTCCGGGGTCTCGGCCTCGACGATGAGGTCGTACTCGCCCGCGACGACGTGCGCCTCGGTGACGCCCTCGAATCCCGTGATCTCCTGGCGGGTCTCCTCGGCGCGTCCCGCGTCGATCTTCACCATGATGAACGCACGAGCCATGCTACCGTGTTCCACGGTTCGGAGCAAAAACCTTCGCCCGTCCCGCTCTGGGCGCCCGCGGGTCACTCGGGGCGGCTCGCCCCCGAACCGTCTTGGGGACGGCACCCCCAGTACGGGTGTGGAGCGCCCCGTCGACCCACCCGCCCGCTGTCCGGTCTGTGACACCGTGTACGACTCCGTCTCCAGACACGGCGAGGGCGACGGCCTCGTCGTGAACCTCCGTGTGAACCGGCGCTACGCGCGGGTCTGTTTCGACCCCGTCACCGTCGACGGGAGCGCCCGCGTCGACTTCTACCACCACACCCACGCGCAGGTCGGCCGAAGCGAGCCACCCTCCGACCGGACGGTCCTGCCGGCGGGCGGCGTCGGGGCCGACGACCGGTGAGACGGGCGCGTCGGCGGAAGCGAGAGTGGGTCCGGGGGAATATTCATGGTAACACACGACATACCCCGTCCCATGCGATTCATCATCGTGGGCGCAGGACGCGTCGGGATGCGGACCGCGCGGGTGCTCCGCGAGGAGGACCACGAGGTGGTGCTCGTCGAACCCCAGCGGGCACGGGTCGAACGCCTCGCCGAGGAGGGGTTCACCGTCGTGGAGGGCGACGGGTCGGACGAGGAGGTGTTGCTGGACCTCGACCTCGATTCGGCCGACGGCCTCGCGGCGCTCACCGGCGACCTGACGGTCAACTTCGTGGCGTGCATGATCGCCAAGGCGCACGACTGCCGGACGGTGCTCCGGGCGGACAGCGACTACCGCGAGTACGTCGTCCGCAAGTACTCCCAGGACGTCGACGAGGTGGTCTACCCCGAACGGCTGGGCGCCGTCGTCGCCAAGAACGCCCTGCTGGGCGGGAACATCCACGCTATCGCGGACATCTCGCCCACGGTGCAGTTGGTCGAGCTCACCGTGACCGAGTCCTCGCCGGTGCGTGGCTACACGCTCTCGGAGGTGGAACTGCCGGCCGACGCCCGCCTCCTCGGGTTCGGGAAGGCCGGCGGGCGGATGAACCTCCCCGAACCGGACCAGTCACTCGAACTCGGCGACCGGGTCATCGTCATCGCGGACTACGACGTCCTCCAGGACGTCCGCCAGCTGGTCGTCGGACAGACGGCACCCGTGGCCGCCGCGGGGGGTGTCTGAGATGGTCACTGCCTACGTGATGGTGAAGGCCCACACCGGCGACGCGGACCGCTTGCAGGGTGCCATCGGTGACATCGAGGGGGTGACCTCCTGTCACATCGTCGCCGGAGACGTCGACCTCATCGCCAAGGTGGAGGTCGAGACGCCCGCGGACGTGAAGGACATCGCCGCCACGCAGATACAGAACATCGACGGCGTCGAGGACACCCAGACGTACGTCGCGATGGACTGAGCGAGCTACAGCGGCATCGGGTCGCCGCTCCCGTCGCCGTCCCCGCCGCTGGACCGCGCCGAGGAGAGCAGTTCGGAGACCGGCGAGCCGTACTGGTAGCCCGGCACGATACCCTCGACGTACGTCCCCTCCACGTACTCGGCCATCGCCTTCGTCATCCGGGGGACGTGGTCGGCGTTCCCCCACTCGAACTCGAAGGTGGCGACTGCCTCGTCGGCGACCCGTTCGACCTCGTAGGCGTCGAGCGAGAGGTCCTGGCGGACCGCGCCGGGGGCGTCCTCCAGTCGAAGCGCGAACGTGTCGAACCACCCCTCCTCGACGGCCGGGCCGACGGCCTCCTCCGTCGTGGCAGAGAGCATCGGAACCCGGACCTCGAGGCTGTAGACGAGCGCCCAGTCGTCCGTCTCCTCGGCGGTCACTCGCCCGCCGAACGTGCTCGTGGTCACGACGAACCCCTCGCCGTCGCGCTCGAACGCGTCGTGGGCGTCGAACGCGCGGACGAACTTCTCCGGAGCGTCTGCTGTCATCGGTCGTGGTAGGGACGGGAGGATGAAGAGGGCGTCGGGACCGGCCCCGCGGGGGAGCAACCGAAACGGACTTTCGGGGGACGGCCGGAGCGTCTCACGAGCGGGGGTGTCCGAGTCTGGCCAAAGGAGGCGGACTTAAGATCCGCTCGCGTAGGCGTTCGAGGGTTCGAATCCCTTCCCCCGCACTGCCGCTCCGAACGAACGTGAGGAGCGTGCAGTGTGTCCGGAAGGGTTCGAACCAGGGAGGACGCGAGCGAAGCGAGCGTCCGACCGTGGTTCGAATCCCTTCCCCCGAACCCGTGGCGAACCCTCAAATACCAGCACGCGACAGCCACCCCGTGACCTGACGGTCGACCGGGGGCGCAGCGCGGTCGCGTGGCACCACGCTCCCGGCCTCGGGCTGTGGTGCCACCTGCTCGCCTACCAGTCCACCGAGAGCGTGCCGTCCCCGTTCGGGTCGGGCGAGAGCTCCTCGTTCGTCCGCCGGTCGACGACGTGGATGACGCCGCGGTCCTTCTTGGCCGGACAGATCTCCGCCGCCCGGACGTTGTGTTCGAGGTCCTCCTCGCCGAAGAAGTAGACGTGGGGCTTGGCGATGCCCGTCTCGAACGAGAGCTCCCAGTTGGTGGACACCTCGGCGCACTTGCCCGCGCCGATGCACTTGTTCGCCTCGAAGATGATCTTGTAGGGGGCCTCCTCGACGGGGGGCGCGTCGCGCTCGCCGATGTCGGAGGGGTCGATGGGGCCGTCCTCTGCCATACCGGTCGTCCGGGCGGCGTCGGTTTGTCGCTGTCGGTCGGCCGTGCGTGAGCGGCGCGGCCGTCAGTCGTCGCCTGCCGCGGCCGGCTCGGCGTCGGGGGAGGTCCCGCGAGCGGCGGCCTCGAGCCGACGGAGGAGCGCGGGGCGAGCGACCGCGTAGACGCTGTCGCCGGCCTCGAGGACGCGGCTGCGGGAGGGGAGGGGTTCGACGGCACCCCCGCTGGGGCGGACCGCCGCGACGGCCACGTCGAGCGACCCGACGGGGACGCCGACGAGGTCACCGTCGGCCGCGACGGTGACGACGCCCAGCGTCTCCTCGGCGGCCCGGAGCAGCGAGACGAACTCGCGGTCCGGGCGGGGTTCGACCGGGAGCGTGACGAGTCGGTAGCGGATTTCGGAGTCGAGCGCTGGCGCCTCGGCCGCGTCGACGGCGAGTGTGACCACGTCCTCGACGACACCACGGACCTCCGCGAGACAGACCCGTTCGGGACCGTCGGGTGTCGGCCGGTAGACCTGGACCACGTCCCCGGCGCTGGCGGCGAACGCGGGGTCGGCACGGACCGCCACGGCCGCCGACTCCGGCGGGAGCGTCGGGCCGAGGCCGGCCTCACGCGAGCCGACGGCGAGGAACTCGACGACGCCCTCCTCGGTCAGTTCGACGTCGACGTAGCCGACGCCGTAGTCGGTCCGGAGGCGTTCGACCAGTCGCCGTCGCAGTTCGTCGACGGTGAGCCGACGCGGGAACACGAGCGTCTGACCCGCGAGCTTCGCCTTCGTCCCCTCGTCGACGGGGTCGTAGCCATCGGCGTCGACCACGTCGTCCGCGACCGGGAGCTCGACCGTCGTGGAGCGACCCACGGACCGGACGATGGTGCTGACGTCGGTGTCGATGCGGCCCGCGCCCGTCAGCCCGACGACCGCCTCACCGAGTCGGTCACCCGTCCGCCCGCCGGCGACCGCGGTCACGGCCGCGAGACCGAACGCCGCGACGTTGAACAGCACCGACTGCGCCGTCGGCAGGTCGCTCGTGTCGATGACGCCCTGGAGCGCGCCGAGCGTGGTGATGCCGACGGCGTTGAGGTAGATCGAGACGCCACTCACGCCCACGAGCACAGCCAGCCCCTCGGGAACGCGGCTGCGGGCGTACCAGCGGTGGAGCGCGCCGATACCCGAAGCGAGCCCGCCGGCCAGCAGGGCGATGCCGACCAGCCGGGCGACGACGCGGAGGAGGTCGTCACCGAGGCCGAACTGGAGCGGGAGCGCTACCATCAGCCGACCACCCCCGCGAACGTCGACAGCGCGTCGCGTGTCCCGATAGCGAACACCTCGTCGCCGGCGGCGAGTCGCTGCTCACCGCGGGGGGCGAACGTCCACGTCCCGCCGCTCCGGACGGCGAGCACCGCCACACCGTACTCCTCGCGCACGTTCGCGCTCCCGAGCGTGACACCGTCCAGCCCCCCGTCGGGCCGGACGGTCAGCCGCCGGAAGCGGCGGCCGGCCCGCCGCAGGAGCGAGACGAGTTCGAACTCCCGGCGAGTCCCGCGGGCCGCGACGACGACCCGTGCCCGGTCGGCACGCAGGAGCGCCGGGGCGTCGCTCCGCGCGACGGCCACGGTCACCCGCCCCTCGCCGCCGGCGGCGGCCGGTGTCGACGACGGGGGCATCGCGTCCTCCTCGGTGGCCGTGCCGCCGTTCGTCGCCACCGACGAGGGCTCCTGTTTCGCCCCGTCCGAGCGGACGCTGACGACGGTGCCGGCGACCGTCGTCTCTGCGGTGTGGACGGTGATCTCGTCGCCGCGGGTGAGCCCGGTGGGAACGAGCGTCTCGACGGAGACGGCCCGCTCGCCGGTCGGGACGCGTTTCGAGACGCCCGAGAGCGGCGGCGCCGCCGCGACGCTGGCGTTCCCACGCTCGTCGATACCGACCGTCACCTCGCTGCAGTCGAACTCCGTCCGGAGCCGCTCGGCGAACCGCGTCTCCAGTTCGCCGAGCGGGAGGTCCGCGGGGAGGCGCCAGTCACCCTCCCGGATGGCGGTCCGGGTAGCCGGCGAGAGCGGCGGATACCCCTCGATGTCGTCCACCTCGCCGACGACGCGGAGCCGGACCTGCCCACGGCCGCCGACCAGTTCGACCACGTCCGTCGAGAGCGTGCGCTCGCGCAGTCCCTGCAGCGAGACGCGGCGGGGGAACGTCGCCCCCATCGCGTCCCCCTTCGCGTGGGCGTACAGCGTCAGCATCAGGACGACGACGATGGCGACGACGATGGCCGTCGCACTGGCGTTCTGTCTGAGCGCCGCGTCGTTGAGCGCGAGCAGGCCGCCGTTCACGCCGGCGATGGCGAGACCGAGGACGACGACACCGAAGCCGGGGATGCTGACCCCCGTGACGTACTTGAACACGAACCCGAGGGTCCACGCGACCAGTCCGGGGATGATACCGGTGAGGATACCGAGGTAGATGCCGAGCAACACCTCGACCGGGAGCGAAGCCATAGTTTCCGTCACCGGACGCGGGAACATACCTGTACCGAAGCGGACGGTTTAACCTCCGGCCGCTGGTCGACTCCGGTATGGCGCGGAGCGAGGCGGCGGGCCGCTCGCGGTGGGTCAGGCGGCTGTTCGGCCCACGAGCGGCTGTCACGCTGGCCGGGCTCGTGGCGCTCCTCTCGGTCGCGACCGGCATCCTCAACATCGGATCGACCAGCGTCTCGGGGCCGCTCGCGGAGGTCATCCCGCCGACCGTCCAGCAGGCCGTCGGGTTCACCGGCGCGCTGACCGGGTTCCTGATGCTGGCGAGCGTCGCCGGCCTCCGCCGCGGGTTGCGGGCGGCGTGGTACTCCACGCTCGTCCTGTTGCCGGTGACCGCGCTCCAGGGCCTCGCCCAGTCGAACGTCGTCTCCTACCCGCTGGTCGGGCTGTCGGTGGTCTCGGTCCTCCTGTTGCTGTTGAACCGCCGGCCGTTCGAGCGCGATATCGACCTCTCGACGACGCAGGTGGCGGCACTGGCAGCCATCGTCGGCGCACAGGTGTACGGCACCGCCGGCACCTACGCGCTGCGCGAGGAGTTCACCAACGTCCAGACGCTGACCGACGCGTTCTACTACACCCTCGTGACGGCCTCGACCGTCGGCTACGGCGACGTGGCCCCAGTGCCGGACTCGGACCGGGCGACGCTGTTCGCCATCTCCGTCATCGTCGTCGGCACGGCGTCGTTCGCCGCCGCGCTGGGGACACTGCTGACACCCGCCATCGAAGCCCGCCTCGCGAACGCACTCGGAAACATGAGCGACTCACAACTCGACCTGCTCGACGACCACCTCATCGTGGTGGGCGTCGGCGACCTGACCGCACCGATACTCGAAGAGGTGGCAGACCTCGGCGAACAGTTCGTCGTCGTCACCCGCGACCCGGAACGTGCCCAGCGTCTCCGCGAACGCGGCTACGAGGTCCTCACCGCCGACCCCACCGAGGACGAACCCCTGAAGCGGGCCGGCGTCGAACGGGCACGCGCGCTCGTCGCCGCGACGGAGGACGACGCGCAGGACGCCCTCGCGGTGCTGGCCGCCCGCGAACTCAACCCCGGCCTCCGTATCGTCGTCTCCGCCACCGAGCGCGAGAACGAGAAGAAGCTCCGGCGAGCGGGCGCCGACGAGGTGCTCTCGCCGGCGGCCATCGGCGGCCACCTGCTCGTCCTCTCGGCGCTCGGCGAGGAGGGGATGAGCGCGGTGGCCGACCGCATCCTCGGCACCGAGGAGGCCGACGAGTCGGAGGAGGTCGACCTGCCGTGAGCGAGGTCGACGAGCGGGTCGCCGCCGGTGAGACCGTCGAGGCCCGCCACGAGGGGCGGGAGACGTGGCTCCGGACGGACCGCCGACTGCTGCGGGAGACGGCCACCGGGGTCGAGACGGTCGGACTCGACGCCGTCGTCGGGGTGCGACGCACGAGCGGTGACCGCGACACGCGGTACCTCGTCGCCGGGCTGGCGGCGCTCACGCTCGCCGTCGTCGTCCCGACCGTCGCCGCCGCGGTGAGCGTCTCGTTCTTCGCCGTCGCGCCGGTCGCGGCGCTGCTGGCACTCGCCTGCCCGCTCGCCCTGCTCCTGTGGTATCAGTCCTCGACCGTGTTCCTCGAACTGCGGCTGGACGACCCGGCACGGGAGCCGTGGCGCCTCCCCGACACGGAGGCGGCGGCGGCGTTCCTCGCACCGTTCGAGTCGGACTAGGCTAGCCGTTCCGGTCGAGGATGGCCACGTCGCACTCGACGGTCTCCAGTCGCTCGAACGTCGGGCGCGAGACCAGACGTGACGCCGTCGAGCGGTCCCCCGAGGACCCGACGACGACGAGGTCGTACTCGCCGGCGACGCGTGCGAGGTACGACTCGATAGGGAGCGCCGCGATGTGGGTCTCCACCTCCCGGCCGACCGTCTCGACGAGGTTCGAGAGCATCCGCGAGGCCCCGCTCCGCTCGCGCGAGGACCCGATGCAGTGGACGACGCTGACCCGGCCCCCGTCCCGGGCGAAGCGGGTCGCGAACTCGATCATACGGTGGGCCACCTCCCCCGCCTTGCGCACCGGGACGAGCACGTCGCGCCACTCGGTCCGACCGTCGACCGACCGGTGGACGAGGACGTCCGTCTCGGAGCGGAACAGGTCGCCGACGAACCGCGTGAGCGTCCCGTCTGCCGTCTCGTACCCCGTCACCACGAGGTCGCAGTTCGTGTCGGCGACCACGTCGAGGACGGTAGCCGCCGAGGCCCGCCCGTCGGCCGCGCTCACCAGCACCACCTCGGTCGGGACGCCGTAGCGTCGCTGGAGGTCGGCGGCGACACGCTCCAGTCGCGTCGCCGAGAGCGCGGTGTCCCCCTCGTGCCCCTGGACGGTCGTCCCGTCGTCCGGCGTCCCTCCGTCGGAGAGCGGTCGGCCCTCCACGCCGACGGGCACGTCGAACTCGGTGACGGCGTCCTCGTCGACCGTGCCCAGGAGGACCACCTTCGACCCCTCGTGGCCCGCGGTGAGCGCCGCGCCGAGGTGGGCCGTCGCCAGCGGGTAGTCGCCGCGCCACGGCACCAGCACCCGGTCGCCCCCCTCGATTGAACTGTAGAGGTAGCGCGCCCGTTCCTCGAAGAGGTGCCGGCGCCAGAGCACGAACACGCCGGTGACGAACGCACTGGAGAGGAAGACACTCACCACGTACGCCTCCTGCGTGGTCCGGGTGACCAGCGTGAGCAGGGCCGTCGAGAACGCCGCGGGTTCCTCGAGGTCGAGGGCCCACGTCGTCGCCGCGGCGAGGAACACCGACAGAGCGGCCCAGAGCGCGGTCACCTCGACCGCGGCGGGCGTGACCCCCTGGACGCGGGCACCGACCTGCACGGTGGCGTAGCCGACGAGCGCCCCCGTCGTGAGGCCGCCGACGAACCGCCACGGCGAGGCGAACCGTCCCTCCGGGTCCGAGAACAGCGTGTACGTCGCCGACGCCAGCGGCGGGAACAGGAAGAACGACACCTCCTGGATGGCGAACCGGTCGGCGAGGTACGACACCGCCGCCACCAGCAGGGGGACGAACACGAGGATGGAGAGGTGGATGAGGTTGTTCGTGTGTTCGAGCCACGCCCGGAGGTCGCGCACCTCGCGGCGTTCGAGGCGGCGGAGTCGGGCGGCCACCCGTCGGAGGCGTTCGGCGAGTCCGTCGGGTGCGTCCATCGTCTCGGCCCGGGTTCGGGGCAGGCCGGCAAAGGCGTTACGTGACGGAACCGTCGATGGGAAACGCCTTAGTCCGGCGTCGGCCACCTCCGGGCATGACCAGCGTCAAGGAGTTCCGGGTCAGCGAGGCGGCGACGCCGGACCGCCTCGGTCGCGGGGCGTTCGTGTTCACCGACGACTACTCGGTGTTCGACTGGGGGAAGATGCCCGACGCCATCCCGAACAAGGGCGCCGCGCTCTGTGCGATGGGCGCGAAGAACTTCGAGTTGCTCGAGGCCGCGGGCGTCCCGACCCACTACCGCGGCGTCGTCTCCGGCGGCGACGTCCGGACCCTGGAGCGGGTCGGCGACCCGCCCCGCGAGATGGCCATCGACCTCACCCGCGTGCCGGACCTCCCTCACGAGGGCCGCACGTACGACTACGACGCGTTCCACGCCGAGGCGGGCGAGAACTACCTGATTCCGCTCGAGATCGTCTTCCGCAACCGCGTCCCCGTCGGGTCGTCGCTCCGCTCGCGGACCACCCCGGACGCGGTGGGACTCGAGGGCGAGGAGTGGCCCGACGAGGCCGTCGACCTGCCCGAACCGGTCGTGGAGTTCTCGACGAAGTTCGAGGAGTCCGACCGCTACCTCTCCGACGAGGAGGCCGACCGCATCGCGGGGCTCGCCGACCTCGAGGAACTGGAACGGGTCGCCCGGACCGTGAACCGCGTCGTCACCGACCGAGCTGCCGAGGCCGGCCTCGTCCACGAGGACGGCAAGATCGAGTGTCTCTACTTCGACGGCGAGGTCCGGGTGGCCGACGTGGTGGGGACGTTCGACGAGAACCGCTTCTCCTTCGACGGCCAGCAGGTCTCGAAGGAGGTCGTCCGCCAGTACCACAAGCGGACGCAGGCCGAGTGGGTCGAGGCGGTCGAGGACGCGAAGGAACGCGCGAAGGCCGAGGACGTGGCCGACTGGCGCACGCTCTGTGCGGTGAACCCGCAGCCGCTCCCGAAGCACGTCGTCGACGCGATGCGTGACCTCTACACCGCTGGCGCGAACGCCTACCTCGACCGGAACCTGTTCGACGCGCCGACACTGGAGGCGGCCGTCGAGACGGTGCGTGACCTCTGAGCGGCGGCCGACGTCGTATAAACGGGTGGGAACGAGCGGAACGTTTTAATCCGGAGCGGCGTGACTGATGGTGTCATGGTAACGTACCTCGTGGGCACGGACGGAGAGGAGGCCAGCGAGACCATCTGTGACCACCTCGAGACGGAACTGGAGGCCGTCGACGTGCTTGAGGTGGTGAACGTGCTCTCGTCGCGGGCGAACCGGGACGAGCGCCAGGCGGGTGAAGAGGCGCTCGCACTGTTCGAGGACCGCTTCGACGACCGCGTGACGGTGAACACCCGCCAGTTGAGCCGGGGGCGCTCGCCGGCGGACGAGATCGCGGCCTACGCCGAGGAGATAGCCGCCGACGAGATCGTGGTGGCACTCCGACGGCACACCCGGACCGAGCGGGTCATCTTCGGCAGCGTCTCCCACAAGCTCCTGCAGAAGGTGACCCGGCCCATCACGCTGGTACCGCTGCCGCAGTACCAGCCGGTGGTCTGAGCTAGTCGTCGCTCTCCTGTCGGCCGACGACCTCACCGAGGCCGTCGACCGGTCGGTCGGGGTTCAGGGCGTCGGCGTCGGGGTCCATCCCGAGCTGGTACGTGCCCGACGTCACGTCGTCGCGGAGCTCCGTCCGGCCGTGGTAGACGGTGGCTGCGTCGTCGAGGTGGAGGCGAACCGCCTCGATGAGCGCCTCGGCTTCGAGGGGCTGGCCCTTCCGCTCCAGTTCGTCGGCCGTCGCCCCGTCTGGCACGTCGAACGCCCGCTGGGTGATGATGGGCCCCTGGTCGAGGTCCGTCGTGACGTAGTGGGCGGTGACGCCCGCGATGCGGACGCCCTCCTCGCGGGCCTGTCGGTACGCCTCGGCGCCGGGGAACGCCGGGAGCAGCGACGGGTGGACGTTGATGATGCGGTCCTCGTAGCGGAACACGACGTTCGGCGAGAGGATGCGCATGTAGCGCGCGAGGACGACGAGGTCGACCTCGTACTCGTCGAACAGGTCGAGGACGCGGTCCTCGTCGGGGACCCCGGAGTCGTCGCCGACGTCGTAGAACGGCACGTCGTAGTGTTCGGCGAGCGGTTCGAGGTCGTCGTGGTTGCCGACGACGAGGCCGATGTCCGCACCGAGGTCGTCGTTCGACCACGCCTCGAACAGCGCCTCCAGACAGTGGGACTCCTTCGTGACCATCACCGCGATCTGCTGGGTCTCGCGGTCCGACGGGAACCGGGCCTGGATGTCGACGCCGAGCTCCGCGCCCAGATCGTCGAGGTCCTCGCGGAGCGTCTCGGGCTTGACGACCATGTCGCTCGTGTCGACGTGGAGCGTCATCCGGAACAGCCCCTCGCGGACCGCCTGGTCGAGGTCCTCGATGTTGATGCCACGCTCGAACAGCAGCGACGTGACGCCGGCGATGATCCCCTTGCGGTCCTCGCCGACGACGATTATCTCGGTGTAGCGGGTCACGGTACCCTCCGGGCGTGCGTATCGCTCATGAACCCGAGTCGGGAGAGCGCGCCGAAAAGCCGTTCGTTTCGGCCCGAGTTCGCGTCGCCCGCACCCACCGTCTTCCGAAAGGGGTTTGCCCCGCCGCCCGAGTCTCCCGGTATGACCGGCTACACCGCCACCGTCACGGTGCGCCTGAAACACGGCGTCCTCGACCCCGAGGCCGAGACCACGCAGCGGGCGCTGGAGCGACTCGGGTTCGAACTGGAGGACCTGCGTGCGGCCGACCGCTTCGAGATCGACCTCTCGGCCGAGGACCCCGACGCGGCCGAGGAACGCGCGGGAGAGATGGCCGAGCGCCTCCTCGCGAACCCCACCATCCACGACTTCGACGTGGAGGTCGCCGAGCGCGAATGACGGTCTCGTCCAGCGGGACGGCCACGGTCGGTGGACACACCGTGGGGTGTCGACAGTGACCGTCGCCGTCCTGAAGTTCGGCGGCTCGAACTGCGACCGCGACGCCGTGCAGGCGCTCGCCGACGTCGGCGTCGACGCCGAGCTCGTCTGGTACAAGGAGGGGCTCCCGACCGACGTCTCCGGCGTCCTCCTCCCCGGCGGCTTCTCCTACGGTGACTACCTCCGGGCCGGCGCGATGGCCGCGCGCGACCCCATCGTCGAGGAGGTGCGGGAGCGGGCCGGCAAGGTCCCTATCCTCGGGGTGTGCAACGGCGCTCAGATCGGCTCCGAGGCGGGCCTGACCCCCGGCGCGTTCACCGTCAACCGCTCGGCACGCTTCCAGTGCGAGCACGTCCACCTGCGGGTGGAGACGACGGACACGCCGTTCACCGCCGCGTTCGACGAGGGCGACGTGGTCTCGCTCCCCATCGCGCACGGCGAGGGGCGCTTCGAGACGGAGAGCGAGGCCGCCTACGAGGAACTCGTGGCGACGGACCGCGTGCTGTTCCGCTACTGCGACGCCGACGGGAACGTGACCGACGAGGCGAACCCCAACGGGTCGCGTGGCAACGTCGCCGGCGTCGTCGGTGCGGACCGCACGACGGCGGTGCTGATGCCCCACCCCGAGCGCGCGGCACTGGCGGACCTCCACGCCGGCACCGACGGCCGGGGCGTCCTCGAAGGGTTCGCCTGAGACGGGGCGCACGCCGGCGGGGACTCACGGAGCGGGAACCGGCGCGGCGCTCTTTGCCGCTCGGCACGGAGTCCGGACATGGACAGCACGGAACGCGGTCGGGCCGCCGAGGAGACGGTACAGGTGTGGCTCGTAGAGCGCACCTACTCCGACGACGAGCAGAACCTCATCATCCTGACGTACGCGACGCCGGACGGGACGCGAGACTACCGCAAGGAGCGCGCGCTCACGTCGTTCACCGGGGACCACCGGGAGACGACGGCAGCGGTGGCGGTGTCGCCGTCGAACCTCGGGACCGTCTCGGACCCGGAGACACGCGAGCGGTACGCGACGGAGGCACGGCGGATGCGCGATCGCCACGACCCCGACGACGCCATCTAGTCAGGGGTCGACGGTGGTGGGCGTTCGCGTCGCCAGCCACTGCCCGTTCTCCCCGCGGCTGGCACGTTCGCGGACGACGAACCACCCCGTCTCGAACTCGACGCTCTCGAACTCACCCTCACGCTCCATCTCGGACTCGCTCATCTCGTTCACCTACCTCGAGCCAGGACGACAGCGGACATTGCTACCCGCAGACTACCCGCGAGTTAATCCCGTGTTACTACCTGACAAATTCACGAACACGTGAGTTTAGACGGTGGATAACGGTCGCCTCGGGACCGCTCACGGCATCCGGGCCGAGCGGAACCGGCAGGGCGCCTCGGCCCCGACTCCCGGCCGTGATACCGTACTGCGAGTCGCCGTGGCAGCGGTCCGTGGGGGGCGGTGACTCCCTTATCGCGTCAGCGGCATCCCGTAGCTCTTCTCGCGCTCCATCACCGCCTCCCACGTCAGTTCGCACTCACACGAGACTTCGGAGAACACCGACGGGTCCTGTCGCAGGTCGAAGTCCTTCACGGCCGTCTGGACGAACTCGTCGCACTCCCCGCAGTTGTGCGCGCCGCGCTCGGACCCCGACCCGACGGGGTCCGAGACGACGATGGCGTCGGCGTCGGCGGTCCGCTCCAGCACCGCGCAGACCGACCAGAGCCACGGCGGGCGGTAGCCCCCGTCGTGGAACAGGTCCTCGACCATCGTGTGTCGCTGGACGTTGGTCGGGTTCATCGAGACGGTGTGACAGCCGTCGACGGCGGCACAGCGCTCGACGCTCGAGACCATGTCCTCGACCGCTTCGAACTCGGTGAGGAAGGCGGGCTTCAGCAGCAGGTAGGCCTTCACGCCCGCGTCGGCGTCGTCCTCCGTGGCGACCGCACGGACCTCGTCGCAGGCCGCCTCGAAGTCGCTGAAGTCGAAGTACTTGTTCACGCAGTCGTGGCGCACCCGGTCCGTGGCGGTCTCGAGGCCGACGGCCACGTCACAGGCGAGCCCGTGGTCGGTGAAGTCCCGGACCTTCTCGCGGTCCACGAAGTCCGGCAGGGACTCGACGACCATCCGGTCGCGGTCCGCGAACGTCTCCGCGATGGCCCGACGCGTCTCGGCGGGGACCTCGCGCTCGTCGAGGAACGACCCGGAGGTGTAGATCTTGACGAGCCCGCTCCGTTCGTCGGCGTTCTCGGCCTCGTGCTCCAGACACACGTCGATCTGGGCCATCAGGTCCTCGTGGCTCACGCTGCCGCCCTCGACGGACTCGGCGACGTAGCCACACATCGTGCAGCCCCCGGCACGGGCCCACCGGCAGCCGCCGGTGTTGAGTATGATGGTGAGACTCTGGTAGACGCCGGTCGGCGTGTTGTCCTCGTCGATCCACACCCGCGTCGGCTCTCGCGGGTCGTAGGTCCGGTCGCGCCGCCCGCGGATCTCACGCATCACCTCGTTGTGGGCGTCCATCCCCCGTCCCTGCTCGTAGACTTCGGGGTCGGGTTGGGGGTCGGGCTTGCTCATGGGCGGAGTACCGGGTCGGCGGGGAAAACGCCTCCGTTGTGCACCGGACGCGGCGAGAGAAGTGGACCGGGGAGTCCCCGGGGTCAGTTACTGAAGTCGGTACAGATGGGGATACCGAGCGTGTCGTAGTCGCTCATCGCCGCGAGCTCGTCCGGCACGCCGTGGATGTCGATGGTCTTCTCGACGAGCGCGGTGGGGTCGAGTTTCCCGGTCTCGATCATGTCCAGCATCTCGCTGTAGCGCGAGGGCTGCAGCCCGAGCGACCCCTTGAAGTCGATCTCCTTGGCCACGAACTCGTCGGTCGGGAGCGGGACCATCCCCGACTCCTCGCTCGTCGTCAGGCCGATCTGGACGTGCGTGCCACCCTTGCGCAGCGAGTTCACCGCGTTCTGGCAGGTGACGGCGATACCGAGCGCGTCGGCCGAGACGTCCGCGCCCCCGTCGGTCAGGTCCCGGACCTCCTTGGCCGGGTCGTCCACCTCGCTGGCGTTGACGGTGGCGACCGCGCCGAGCTCTCTCGCTTTCTCCAGTTTCTCGTCCATCAGGTCGACGCCGATGACGTTCGCGCCGAGCGCGTTGGCGATGTGGACCGCCGAGAGACCGATGCCCCCGCAGCCGTGGACGACCACGTCGTCGCCCGCGCCGACGGGTGCGCGGTGGGCCATCGCGTGGAACGAGGTCATGAACCGGCAGCCACAGCCGGCGGCGGCCTCGGCGTCGATGCTCTCGGGGAGCGGGACCGCGTTGATGTCCGCGTTCGGGATGTGTACCTCCTCGGCGAACGCGCCCGGGGCCTCGTTCATGAACCCGAGGCCGACGTGGTTCTCACAGATGTTCTCGCGGCCGTTGCGACAGAGGTCACACGTCCCGCACGCGAAGTTGAACGGGATGGCGACCTCCTGTCCCTCCTCTACGTGCTCCACCTCGCTCCCGACGGAGACGATACGGCCCGTCGGTTCGTGCCCGAGGACGTGCGGCGGGTCGGGCCGGTAGCCGAACCAGTCCCAGTCCCCCTGCCAGCAGTGCCAGTCCGACCGACAGACCCCACAGCCGAGCACCTCGGCCACGGCGCCGTGTGGCTCCGGCTCCGGCCGGTCCACCTCCTGTACGGTGAGCGGTTCCTTGAACGCCTCCAGCACTACTGCCTGCATGGCGAGTGGCACGTTAGCACATGTCTACAAAAGTGTTTTTCGAGAAGAATGTGAGACTCACGGACGGGGGAGCGAGACCGCCCGGCGCTCCGTCGATGGCCGGTCGCCGCGAGTCGCCAGCAGCCGGTGCAACCAGTTCCGGTTACGTCGGTGCGGCAACAATTACGACACTACGGCCCAACTAGGAACTGTTAGGGCTTACCATGACAGACTTAGGCGGCTTTCAGGACCACGTGGCCCGCGTCGACCTCTCCTCGGGTGAGGTGGGCTACCACGGTATCGACGACGAGGACGCGAAGAAGTACATCGGGGCGCGCGGCCTCGGCGTGAAGTACGTCTTCGACCAGGGGCCCGACGTGGACCCGCTCGGGGAGGACAACCTCCTCGCGTTCATGAACGGCCCGCTCACGGGCACGCAGACGGTGATGTCGGGACGCATCGCCGTCTGTACGAAATCCCCGCTCACGGGGACGGTGACGGACAGCCACCACGGCGGCTGGTCGGGCGCGCGCCTGAAATGGGCCGGCTTCGACGGCCTCTGCTTCGAAGGCCGGGCCGAGAACCCCGTCTACGCCGTCGTGGAGGACGGCGAGCTCGAACTCCACGACGCCTCGGACCTCTGGGGCAAGGGCGTCCACGACACCCTCGCGGAGCTCGAGGAGCGCCACGAGGGCGCCTACGGCAAGAACATGTCCGCGATGGCCATCGGGCAGGCCGGCGAGAACCAGGTCAAGTACGCCGCCATCCTCAACGAGGACGACCGCGCCTCGGGCCGGGGCGGCACCGGCTGCGTGATGGGCAACAAGAGGTTGAAGGCCATCGTCATCAAGTCGACGACGAAGATGCCCAAGCCCAAGAACCCGGAGCTGTTCCGGGAGGGCCACCAGCAGGCGATGCAGGTCATCCAGGAGTCGGACGTCACCGCCCCGAACGAGGGTGGCCTCTCGCTGTACGGGACGAACGTCCTCATGAACGTCACCGAGGAGACGTCCGGGCTCCCGTCGAAGAACGCCCGCTACACGTCCACCGAGGACGCCCGGAACGACGGCTACGGCGACGAGAACTACGACTCCGAGAAGGTCTCCGGCGAGAACGTCCGCGAGAACATCCTCGTGGACGAGCCGACGTGTCACTCCTGCCCGGTCGCGTGCAAGAAGGAGGTCGAGGTGACGACGATGCACAAGGGCGAGGAGATGAACGTCCGCACGGAGTCCTACGAGTACGAGTCCGCGTGGGCGCTCGGCCCGAACTCGGGGCACACCGACCGCGACCAGATCGCCCTGATGCTGCAGAAGTGTAACGACTACGGGATGGACACCATCGACTCGGGCAACACCATGGCGATGGCCATGGAGATGACCGAGGAGGGCAAGCTCGACGACCTCGGCGACGGTATCGAGTGGGGCGACACCGAGGCGATGGTCGAGATGCTCGGCCGCATCGCCAACCGCGAGGACGACCTCGCCGACCACCTCGCCGAGGGCCCGAACCACCTCGCAGAGGAGTTCGACGCCCACGACAACTCGCTGGCCGTCAAGGGCCAGACGATGGCCGCATACGACCCCCGCTGCATGAAGGGGATGGGCATCGGCTACGCCACGTCGAACCGCGGCGCCTGCCACCTGCGCGGCTACACGCCGTCGGCCGAGCTGCTCGGGTTCCCCGAGAAGGCCGACCCCTACGAGTGGCGGGGCAAGGGTGAGCTGACCATCGCGTTCCAGGACATGCACTCCATCTCGGACTCGTTCGACATCTGCAAGTTCAACGCGTTCGCGGAGGGCATCGAGGAGTACGTCAAGCAGTACAACGGCATGACGGGCCTCGACGTGAGCGAGGAGGAGCTGCTCGAGACGGGCAAGCGCATCTACACGCTCGAGCGGTACTACAACAACCTCAACGGGTTCGACGGTGAGGACGACTCGCTGCCCGCGCGCTTCCTGAAGGACGGCATCCCCGGACAGGGCGCGAGCGAGGGCGAGTACTGTGAGCTCGAGGAGATGAAGGAGGAGTACTACGAGGGTCGCGGCTGGGTCGACGGCGTCGTCACCGACGAGCGACTCGAGGAGCTCGGCATCGACATCGGGCCGGGGACCGGCGTCTCCAGGAGCGGTGGGGCGGCGGCACCGAGCGACGACTAGAACCCACGTTTTCCGCCTCGGGTGGCCTTCGGCCACCACTCGGCGCAAAAACGTGGGGAAAAAGTGCGCCCCTCGCTCCGCTCGGGGCGGGTGAAACGCCTCACTTCGTTCGGCGTACGCTGGTGAGACAGCCACCGCACCTTCCGCGACCGCTAGCGCCTAACCGTGGGGGCACCTCTCTCCACCATGCAGTCGTCCACCACCGCCGAAGAGTGGACCCACGACGAGACCACCCTCTCCGAGGTCACCCTCCACCACGTCACTGCCGGCCCCGAGGACGGCGACCTCGTGGTGTTGTTCCACGGCTTCCCCGAGTGCTGGTACGCGTGGCGCCACCAGATACCGGCGCTCGCCGACGCCGGCTACCGCGTGGTCGCCCCGGACCTCCGGGGGTACGGCACCTCCTCGCGTCCCGAACGAGTCGGGGCCTACGGGCTGGACCACCTGAGCCGCGACGTACGAGACCTCGTCGAGGCGTTCGACCGCCAGTCCGCCCACGTCGTCGGCCACGACTGGGGCGGCGTGGTGGCGACGGCGACGGCGCTCTACCACCCCGCGGTCGTCGACCGACTCGTCGTGCTGAACGCCCCCTACCCGACGAACGTGACCGACCAGTTCTCGATTCGACAGGCGCTTCGCTCGTCGTACGCCGCGTTCTTCCAGCTCCCGTCGGTCCCCGAACGCCTGTTCCGGGCCCGCGATTTCGCCCTGCTCGAACGCGCGTTCGAGGACGCCGCGCCCGGTGCGTACACCGAGTCCGAGCTGGCGGTGTACCGCGAGGCGTGGTCCCAGCCGGGGGCGCTGACGGCGATGCTCGACTACTACCGGGCGTTCGGCCGCGACACCGTGCGCGACCTGCTCGGCCGTGACTCGGCGTGGACCGCCGGCCGGCGGGTCAACGCCCCGACGTTGCTGCTCTGGGGCGAGAAGGACCGCGCGCTCGGCCCGGAGGTCCGCGAGGCGTTCGAGCGGGCGGTGCCCGACTGCCAGACGGAGCGCTACCCGACGGCGACCCACTGGCTCCACGCGGAGTTCCCCGACCGGGTGACGGGCGACCTCCGGGAGTTCCTCGACTAGGCCCCCGTCCCGGTCCCGGTCTCGACCCCGGTGCCGGCCTCGCCCTCGCTCTCTGGACCGGTCCCCACGACCACCGCCTCGCGTATCTCCAGGGCGCTCTCGAACTCATCGAGACGGTCTGCGTCTCGGCCGACCCAGCGCAGTTGCTCCGCGTGGGCGCGCCGGAGGGCGTCGCGCTCGCGGTCGTTCACCCCGAGCGTCGCCGCCAGTCCGTCCCAGTGGTCCGGTTCGACGAGGAAGACGACGAACCGGTCGTCCTCGTAGACGGCCTCGTACTCGCGGCGGTAGCGCGCCAGTTCGCCCCGGAGGTGGGCCTGCGCGGCGTCGACGAGGACCGGCAGTCGCCGCGGCGAGAGGCTCGCCTTCGCGCCGGCCAGCAACAGCACCTCACCGTCGAGCGGGTCACCGTTCGCCATCGTGCCCGCGGCTCACCCACCCGCCCGGATGGCCTTCTGCGCGAACCGCGGGAGGAGGTCGGTGAGCACGTCCGGCTCACCCGTGAACCGGACGGTCACCTCGGTCAGGTTCATCGTCGACCCCTCGTAGACGGGCACCTTCTCGGCGCTCGTCTCGACGCGCCAGCCCTCACCGGCGACGACGTGCGCCGCGACCCGTTCGCCACCCATCCCGACGAGATACTCCAGCGCGAGCCGCTCGGAGATCCCGCGGTAGGACTTCTCGACGAGCCCCTCACCGTCCTCGTCGATGGTGAGGACGGCGTCGCTGAACCCCGGCGGCATCTCCAGCGTGCGCGACCCGCCACCGGCGACGGCCTCCTCCGACCCGCCCGCGACGGGGGGGAACACCGACAGCCGGTCGCCGTCCTCCATCGGCGTGTCTACCCCCTCCATGTGGTAGACGTCACGGCCGTTCTTCAGGACGCTGAGCTGGTCGCGGACGGCGCCGTCCTCGACGAGATCACCCTCGAGGCCCGGGAACTCCGCCTCCAGCGCCAGCAGGATGTCTCCGACGGTGCTCCCGTCCTCGTACTCCCGGTGTATCGTCTTCTGTCCGACCTCCGCCCGGAAGTTGGCGAAGAACCGGAGCTCCAGTTCCATGACCGCTAGACGGTGCGGCGGGCTAAAAAACTCCCTGCGGCCGTGTGCCCGACGCGTCACGAGACGGACCGCCCGTCACAGCAGTTCGCGGACCTCGGAGTACCACATGTCGTGTTCGTCCACCGCCTCGACCCGCTCGGCGATGGCGACGGCGATGGCGTGCCAACAGAGCTGTGTCGGGTCCTCGCTGTCGAGGTTGTACTGCGAGTCCTCGCAGGTACAGCCGCCGTCCTCGACGATGTACTCGTCCTCGTGGCCGACGACGACGGTGAAGTCGTTGTACCCCTTCACCCGGCCCTCACCGACGGCCTCGATGGCCTTCCGACCACGCGAGCCGTGGACGGCGATGATACGCTCGACTACGTCGGGGGTGAGCGCCCCGGCCTCGGCGAGCGCGGCCTGCCAGTCGTCGACGGCGGTCACGTCCCTCGAGTTCGACGCGTGGCGATAAAGTCGGTTCGGTGGGGCAGACGGGCGTCGGACGGTACCAGCGGGCCGGCGGAATCGGTGCGGGCCGGCCGAGAGAGTGCCGTAGTGAGTGCGAGTCGCGGTACAGCGTGGACCGCCACCGCACCGCGACCGTGGGCTCCCCGGACCGCCCCCTCCGGTCGGGACCGCGCGACGGGGACGAAACGTCGGCCTTTTCGCCCCCTGTCACGGTCGGACCGTATGGAGACTGACACCGAGGAGGGGGGACTCTCCTTCGAGGTGGAGGGGACCCACGAGGACGGCCACGACGAGGGCGTGTTCTACAACCCCGTCCAGGAGCTCAACCGCGACCTCACCGTGGCGGTCCTGCGGGCCTACCCCGAGTGGTCGGGCCGCGACGTGGACTCGTACCTCGACGCCACCGCCGCCTCCGGGGTCCGGGGGGTCCGCGCCGCGAGCGAGGGCTACGACGCCGTCTGCTGCGACGTGGACCCCGACGCCGTCGCCCTCGCCGAGCGCAACTTCGCGCGCAACGACCTCCCCGGCGAGGCCGTCCACCGCAAGGCGCAGGCCTACATGCACGAGTCGCACTTCGACGTGGTCGACCTCGACCCGTTCGGCACCCCCATCCCGTTCGCGGACGCGGCGGTCGACTCGGCGAACGCCCTGCTCTGCGTGACCGCGACGGACACCGCCCCGCTCTGTGGCGCACACTTCCGCTCGGGCGTGCGGACCTACTCGGCGGTCCCCCGGAACACCGAGTTCCACGCCGAGATGGGGGTGCGTGTCCTCCTCTCGGCGCTCGTCCGGACCGCCGCACGCTACGACGTGGCCGCCCGCCCCGTGTTCACCCACGCGACCAGCCACTACGTCCGGACCTACCTCCACCTCGACTCGGGCGCACAGGTGGCCGACGAGCAGGTGGACGAACTCGGCCACGTCGACTGGTGTCAGGACTGTTACTACCGCGAACACGAGCGCGGCCTGCTGGCCGACCCGCTCGACTCCTGCCCGGTGTGTGGGGGGACCGTCCAGACCGCAGGTCCCCTCTACCTCGGCCGACCCGACGACCCCGACTTCCTCGCGGCCGTCGCGGGCGAGCTGACCGACGAACTCGGGACCCGCGAGACGGCCGAGAGACTCCTCGAGCGCATCGCCGGCGAGCTCGATCGACCGACCCACTACGACCAGCACCGGCTCTACCGGAACTGGTCCGAACCGGCCATCGGGATGGACGAGTTCCTCGAGGGGTTGCGCGAGGCGGGCTTCGAGGCCTCACGGACCCACTACGGGGGGACGACGCTGAAGACGGACGCGACGCCCGCCGAGATGCGCGACCTGTTCGTCGAGTAGCGGCGGCCGGGCGTCGGGAGCGGACGAAATCCCACGCCGACGGACTGTCCTTTCCCACCGCTTATATTACACCCACGCTCGAACGGCGTGGCGTGAGCTTTCCGCAGGAGGAGAGGCGCCAGCGTCCCAGCGGGCCCGACCTGATCAGGGCGACCGTCGAGGCCGTCCGCTCGGACCAGATCACGTTCATCGCGGCCAGCCTCGCGTACTACGCGTTCATCTCGCTGTTGCCCCTCCTGCTGCTGGGCATCGTCGCCGCGGGCGTGTTCGGCGGCGAGGAACTCGCGCTCCGGCTCGCGACGGAGGCGAGTGGGGCGTTCGGCGAGGAAGCCGGAACACTGGTCCGAGAGACGCTGACGGACACCTCCGCGCAGGCCGGCGCCAGCGTGGTCGGTGTCGTCTTCCTCGGGTGGAGTGGCCTGAAACTGTTCCGGGGGCTGAGCGTGGCCTTCGCGACGGTGTACGGGGGTTCGACCGAGGCGTCCTTCCTCGTCCAGCTCCGGGACGCCATCGTGGCGCTGCTGGCCGTCGGCCTCGGCGTGTCGGTGACCGTCGCCGTCGGGCTCGCGCTCGCCCTGCTGGAGTCGGAGCTACTCGGCATGGACATCGACTTCATCGCCACGCTCGGGACACCGCTGCTCGTGGGGGGGCTGACCGCGGCGTTCCTCCCGCTCTACTACCTGCTCCCCGGCGTCGACATCTCGGTCGGCGAGGCACTCCCCGGGGCACTGCTCGCGGCCGCGGGCTGGACGTTCCTCCAGTTCGGCTTCCGCCTCTACGCCGGGGTGGCGTCCGCGGCCCAGGTGTACGGCGTCCTCGGCGCCGTCCTCCTCATCGTCACCTTCCTCTACTTCGGCGGGCTCATCCTCCTGGTCGGCGTCGTGTTCAACGCGGTCCTCGCGGGACGACTCGACCGGGACGACATCGAGGCCGACATGGAGGCAATCGACAAGACAGCACGAACCATGACAGACGACAACGACGCAGGCGGTGTGACGGGCGGCGAACCGAGTCCGGGACCGGGCGACGGCGACGGGGGCGGCCCCGGCGGCCCGAGCGGAGGTGGCGACAACTTCTCCGACGAGTTCGACGGCGACGTGGAGGCCGAACTGGAACGGCTCTACGACGAACTCGACCGGTTCGAGGAGGAGTTCGACGACCGCATCGTCCACCGCGAGGAGATAGAACGCGAGCTCAAGCGGTACGTCCGGGGCCGGGTGCGTCGTGGGAAGGCCCGGGGCTGGGGTCCGTATCTGGTCTTGCTGTACGGCACCGCCATGACCATCGGCGCGTTCGTCTACCTCTCGGGCGGCTGGGCCATCCTCGCGATGCTGGTCATCTGGCTCTCGACGCTCGGCCTCTACGTGCTGATGCTCATCGTCGGCGGCGCCGTCGGCGTTGCCGGCCTCCCCGGCCGGCTGAGCGACCGGTTCGGCGCGTTCCGCGACTGACCGGCGATGAGTCACGGGCTCGGTGTCACGGAGTTCCTCACCGCGAACACGCCGGACGTGTTCGTCGTCCTCTTCGCCGTACTCACGCAACTCGGCGGGCTGTGGTTCTACTTCCTCGCACTGACCGCCGCGTACACGCTCGGTGAGGGCCTGTTGCCGCGGGCGTTCCTCGACCGCGAGCGCGTCGCCTACCTCGTCGCGCTCGCACTCGGCGCGGCGGCGCTGACGGCGACGCTGAAGGGGCTGGTCGCGCACCCCCGGCCGCCCACCGCGACGGTCGCCGCCGGGGCCGACCTCGTCCCAGAGGCGCTCCGGCCGCTGTACGAGCGGGCCGCGACAGAGGACGGCTTCGCGCTCCCGAGCGGCCACGCCACCGGCGCGACGGTCATCTACGGCGGTGTGGCCACCGTCCTCGCCGCGGGGACCCGTCGCCAGCGGTACCTCAGGGCGGGCCTCGTCGTCGCCGTCGTCGCGCTCTCACGGCTCGTCCTCGGCGTCCACTATCTCGGCGACGTGCTCGCCGGCGTCGCCGTCGGCGCGGGCTACCTGCTGCTCGTCGACCGGGTGGCGGGTCGAGGGGCGCGCCCCGAACTGGCGTTCTCCGTGGCCGGCGTCGTCGCCGCGCTCGCCGTCCTCGTCGAGGGGTTCGGCGCCGAGTCGACGGCGGTGCTCGGGGCGGCCCTCGGCGCCCGTCTCGTCTGGGGTGCCGTCGGTGGCGACGTGCGGGCGCTCGACACGACCCGGACGGTCGGCGTGCTCGCGCTCGCGTTCTCGCTGCCCGTCTTCGGGGGGCTGTTCGGCGCGACGTACGCACTCGAACCGGCAGCGCCGCTGGCGCTGCTGGGCGGGGCGGTGTCGGTCGGCGGCATCCTCGTGGCGCCGCTGATCGGGAGTCGGCTGGCGGGCCGGTGAGCGCGCTCACCACGAGCGTCGGCCCTCAGGGCCCGAGCGTCGCGAAGTCGATACCGCTCAGGATACTCTCGAATCGATTGACCGCCTGTTCGGCCGTCTCGACGTCACCCAGCGTGAACAGCACGCCGGTCACCGTCGCCGCGAGGATGACGACGATCGAGACCATGATGATGGTCCCGATGATCGGACTCACCCCGCGGTCGTCGAACCCCACCGTCGAACGGTCGTCCCCCAGCATACAGCCCCACGTGACACTCACAGGACATAACGTTTGGCCGACAGGGGGCCGACCACCAGTCGGGACCGGCCGGTGATGCGGGGGGCTGGCCGCCTAGAAGTCGAGTTCGAACTGCTGGTTCTCCACGACGGTGTTCAGCACGACCGACGTGTTCGACTCCTTGATGTCGGGGTCGGTCAGCAGTTCCTTGATCTGGTTGTTCATCCCGTCGGTGTCCTTGAACTTCCCGATAGCGACGATGTCGTGGTCGCCCGTGACCTCGTACACCGAGACCATGTGCTTGTGCTCTTTCAGCCGGTCCGTGATGTCCGGGAGCGCGCTCCCCTCGACCTTCAGCTGGATGACGGCGGTGACGTCGTAGCCGAGCGCCCCGTAGTCGACGATGGGCGTGTACCCGCGGATGACACCCTCCTCCTCGAGGTCGGAGAGGTGGTTCGACACCGTGGTCACGGAGACGTCGAGTTCTTCGGCGAGGCTACGCAGCGACGCGCGGCCGTCGGCGAGCAGCGCGTTGATGAGCTGTTCGTCGAGGTGCTCGTAGGTCATACCCTCCATTCAGCAGGGGGGCACTTAGAACTTTACGAACGGCCAATTCGTGTCGCGGTTCGGGGGGAGAGACCATCGAAACCACGAACCGGCTATTCGCCACGGCGTCATCTTTTGCCGGACTGGCCCAACCAAGTGTTCAGTAGAATCACTCATCGTTGGAGAAATGGGTCTCGAAAGGGCGGTTACGTTTGCTCGGAACGGTAGGGTTTTAGTGAGAGCGATTGAGGAATACATCGTCCAGAGATGACGGATGACAACCTCGCCACCGACGGTGGCCTCTCCGAAGAAGCACAGCGCGCCCTCGACGAGATCGAGGAGAAGAACGTCGACTTCCTCCGCCTGCAGTTCACCGACATCCTCGGTACGGTGAAGAACGTCTCCATCCCGGCCGAGCAGGCCGAGAAGGCGTTCACCGAGGGGATCTACTTCGACGGCTCCTCCATCGAGGGGTTCGTCCGGATCCAGGAGTCGGACATGCGGCTCAAACCCGACCCCGAGACGTTCGCCATCCTCCCGTGGCGGAACACCGACGAGCACGCCTCGGCCCGCCTCATCTGCGACGTCATCAACACCTCGACGGGCGAACCGTTCGAGGGTGACCCGCGCTACATCCTGAAGCAGGCGCTCGACCGCGCCGAGGAGATGGGGTTCACCGTCAACGCCGCGCCCGAGCCCGAGTTCTTCCTGTTCGAGGAGGACGAGGACGGCCGCGCGACCACGAAGACCAACGACGCCGGCGGCTACTTCGACCTCGCGCCGAAGGACCTCGCCTCCGACGTCCGTCGTGACATCATCTACGGGCTGGAGGACATGGGCTTCGACATCGAGGCCTCGCACCACGAGGTCGCCCAGGGCCAGCACGAGATCAACTTCACCTACGACGACGCGCTCACGACGGCCGACAACGTCGGCACCTTCCGCACCGTCGTCCGGGCCATCGCCGCCCAGCACGACCTGCACGCGACGTTCATGCCCAAGCCCATCGCCCGCATCAACGGCTCGGGGATGCACACCCACATCTCGCTGTTCACCGAGGACGGTGAGAACGCGTTCCACGACGACGACGACGAGTTCAACCTGAGCGAGTCGGCCAAGCAGTTCACCGCCGGCATCCTCGAACACGCGCCGGCCATCACGGCCATCACGAACCCGACCGTGAACTCCTACAAGCGCCTGGTCCCCGGCTACGAGGCGCCCGTCTACGTCGCGTGGTCCGACCGGAACCGCTCGGCGCTCATCCGCAAGCCGGCCGCGCGTGTCCCGGCCGCCTCGCGCATCGAGGCCCGCTTCCCCGACCCGTCGTGTAACCCGTACCTCGCGTTCGCCGCGCTCATCCACGCCGGCCTCGACGGCATCGAGCAGGGCCTCGAGTGCCCGGACCCGGTCCGCGAGAACATCTACGACTTCGACGAGGACAAACGCGAGGAGTACGGTATCGAGACGCTCCCGACGAACCTCGGCGAGGCCGTCGACGCCCTCGAGGCGGACGAGGCCATCTACTCGGCGCTCGGCCCGCACATCGGCCCGAAGTTCGTCGAGGCGAAGAAGGCCGAGTTCCAGGAGTACCTCGTGGAAGTCAGCCAGTGGGAGCTGGACCAGTACCTCGAGACCTTCTGAGAGAACCCTGTTGCGCTCGGGGTCGGCCTCCGGCCGACCGCTCGCGCAACAACGTTCACGAAAGAGACGGCGCTCGCGCCGGGTGGGTGTGCTGGTGGCTTCCGCCACCGCACCGCAGCCACGCCGTTCCCGCACCGCCACGGCCGCACCGACTGTCTTCCACCGGGGCCTCGCCGTGACCCCCACTTCTTTCGAGACCGACCGTGAGCGAACGGTATGGTCGCACTCTCCACCTCGCTCGGCGTCGCCGTCCTCGCCGGTCTCGTCGCGTGCTCGGCGTTCTTCTCCGCCAGCGAGATCGCCATCTTCTCCACGGAACGACGCCCCGGTGAACCCCCCGAACGCGGCGCACTCGGCCGGTTACGTGAGGACCCGCACCGCCTGCTCGTCACCATCCTCGTCGGTAACAACTTCGTCAACGTCGCCATCGCCACGCTGACGACCACACTGCTGGTCCGCTCGCTCTCACCGGAGACGGCCGCCGTCGTCTCCACCGCGGTGGTCGGCACCGTCGTCCTCGTGTTCGGCGAGATCGTGCCCAAGTCGTACGGCGTGGGCAACGCCGAGACGCTCGCCGAGCGGGTCGCCCGACCGCTCGAACTGCTCGGGACGGCGCTCTACCCCGTGGTCGCCGTCTTCGACGCCGTCACGGGCGTCATCACCGGGCTGTTCGGCGGGGAACGCGACATCGAACGGCCGTACATGACCCGCGAGGACCTCGCGGCCATCGTCGAGTCCGCGGAGGCGGAGGGCGTCATCGAGGCCGACGAACAGGAACTCATCCAGCGGGTCCTGCGGTTCTCGGGGACGGACGCGGCGGACGTGATGGTCCCCCGCGCGGACGTGGTCGGCGTGGACGCCGACGCGTCGGTAGGCGAGGCGCTCGACCGCTGTCTCGACGCGCGGGTCACCCGGGCGCCCGCCTACCGCGGGACGCTCGACGAGGTGGTCGGCCACGTCGACGTCCGTGACCTCGCCGGCGCACCACGGGAGGCGCCGCTCGACGGCTACCTCCGGCCGGTCCTCCACGTCTACGAGTCCCGGCCGGTCGACGAGGTGCTCGCGGACCTGCAGGTCGAGCGCGTGGAGGTGGCCGTCGTCTTCGACGAGTTCGGCGCCGCCGAGGGCATCCTCACGACGGAGGACGTGGTCGAGGAACTGGTCGGTGAGATACTCGACGTGGGCGAGCGGCGGCCAGTCGTCCTCACCCCCGAGGGGCACGTCCTCGCCCGGGGGAAGGCCGGTGTCGAGGCAGTGAACGCCGCACTCGGGACGACCATCGAGGCGGCTCCCGACGGGGGGACGACGCTGGCGGCCGTACTCACCGATGAGCTCGGGCGCCCCGCGGCGGTCGGTGAGGTGGTGACCGTCGGCGACGCACGTCTCACCGTCGAGGAGGTGGTTCGGAACCGTGTCCGGCGGGTCAGGGTCGAGCGAGTGGCGCCGGACGCCGACGGGGACGAGGACGGGAGTGGGGACTCAGAGGGGCCCGTTCAGTAGGTCGAGCGCCCAGCGCGAGAGCGCCACGACGACGAGGAGTGCGCCCTCCCGGCGGGTCAACTGGCGGTCCGACCGGAGCAACACGAGCGCGAGGACCACCAGTCCGAACATCCAGATTGCGCCACCGCGGGCGTTCGCGGCGAGCGTGAGCGGCCCCGCGAGCCCGGCGATGCCCAGCACCGCGAGGAGGTTGAACACGGAACTCCCGACGAGGTTCCCGACCGAGAGCTCGTGTTCGCCGCGCTGCGTGGCGACCATCGAGGCGGCGAACTCCGGCGCGGAGGTGCCGGCCGCGACGACGGTCAGTCCGACCACCCACTCGGAGATGCCGGCGTCGAGCGCGAGCGTGGTCGCGCCGTCGACGAGGACGTCCGCGCCGAGGACGACCATCCCGAGGCTCAGGACGACGCGCGCGAGGGCCCCCCAGTCGACGCCCGACTCGGCGACCGACTCCAGTTCTTCCTCCAGTTCCCCGGCGACGCCCTCCAGCCCCTCGACCACCTCCGCCACCTCGCCGCTCACCGACTTGATGCCGGGACGGCGGAGGAGCCAGAGGAGGTAGGCGGCGAGCCCGACGAGCAACACCGCCCCCTCCCAGCGAGCGAGACGGAGGTCGAAGAGGAACGCCACGACGGCGACGGTGGCGAGGAACAGGACGAGCCCGTCACGCCGGAGGATGCGGCCACGGACCGGGAGGACACGGACGAGCGCGACCGCCCCGAGCACCACCCCGAGGTTGAAGAAGTTCGACCCGACGACGTTGGCGACGGCGATGTCGGCGGCCCCGCGGAACGCCGCCCCGGCGGTCACGGCCACCTCGGGAGCGGAGGTACCGACGCCGACGACGAGGACTCCGACGACCACCGGGGAGACGTTCATCCGGGCGGCGAGTGCCGTGGCGTTCTCGACGAGGACGAGCGCGCCGTACCAGAGCGCCCCGACGCCGACGACGACGAGCGCGAGCGCCCAGAGGGTGTCGAGCGGCGTCATGAGTGGTGGGGAGAGCGGGAACTCGGAGACGGGACGGCCGGGGTCACGGTACCATCGGTAGACGGCCCGGCACAAAGAACTACGCCGTTCGGGGCAGGCGGCGGTGGCGTCGCTGGGGAGCGTAGCGAAAGAAGAACGCGAGTCAGTCGGAGTGCGGTGCGGTTGCGGCAGCGGTGCGGGAGCGACGCGGCGGCGGTGACCACCAGCACACCCATCCGCGGCGAGCGGGCCCGGAGGCCCCCGACGCCGCGCTTTTCCCCCACGTTTTTGCCCGAACGAGGGCCCGAAGGGCCCGAGAGAGGTGCAAAAACGTGGTCTTACATCATGCCGCCCATGCCGCCGCCCATACCGCCCATGCCGCCCATGCCGCCGCCCATACCGCCGGGGCCGCCGGGGGCACCGCCTTCGTCGTCGTCGTCGTCCGTGCCACCGCCCTTCAGGTCGCCCGCGGCGATGACGTCGTCGATGCGCAGGATCATGACGGCCGCCTCGGTGGCGGACTCGATGGCCTGGGTCTTGACGCGGAGCGGCTCGACGACGCCGTCCTCCTCCATGTCGACGACCTCACCGGTGTAGGCGTCGAGGCCGGCGGCGGTCGCGCCACCGTCGTGCTTCGAGCGGAGGTCGACCAGCGAGTCGATGGGGTCGAGCCCGGCGTTCTCCGCGAGCGTGCGCGGGATGACGTCGATGGCGTCGGCGAACGCCTCGACGGCCAGCTGCTCGCGCCCGCCGACGGAGTCGGCGTAGTCACGCAGGCCGAGCGAGACCTCCGTCTCCGGGGCACCGCCGCCGGGGAGGACCTTGCCGTCCTCGAGCGTCGTGCGGACGACGCCGAGCGAGTCGTCGATGGCGCGCTCGATCTCGTCGACGACGTGCTCCGTGCCGCCGCGGAGGATGAGCGTGACCGACTTGGCCTCCTCGACGTCCTCGACGAAGATGCGCTCGTCGCCGCCGACGTCCTTCTGGCCGACGGAGCCGGCGAAGCCGAGGTCCTCGGGGGTGATGTCGTCGATGTTGGAGACGACCGTGCCGCCCGTGGCGCGGGCCAGCCGCTTCATGTCGGACTTCTTGGCGCGGCGGACCGCGAGGATGCCCTCCTTCGCGAGGTAGTGCTGGGCCATGTCGTCGATGCCCTTCTGGCAGAAGACGACGTCCGCACCGGCCTCCTTCAGCGTGTCGACCATCTCCTTCAGCTGTTTCTCCTCCTGGTCGAGGAACTGCTGGAGCTGGTCCGGGTCCGTGACGTTGACCTCGGCGTCGATCTCGGTCTCGCGGACCTCGATGGCCGTGTCGAGCAGCGCGATGTTCGCGTCCTCGACGGCGTACGGCATGTTCTCGTGGACGCGCTCCTTGTCGATGATGACGCCTTCGACGAGCTCGCTCTGCTCGACCGAGCCGCCGACGACCTTCTCGACCTTGACGTTGTCCACGTCGATCTCGTCGTCGTCCTTCACGGCGAGGACGGCGTCGACGACGAGTTCGGCCAGCAGGTCACGCGCGTTCTCCGCGCCCTTGCCGGTCATCGCCGTGGAGGCGACCTGCTCGAGGTACTCGCGGTCGTTCTCGTCGACGTCGATGGCCGCGTCCTCGAGGATCTCCTTGGCCTTCTGGGCGGCCTGTCGGTACCCCTGTGCCAAGATGGTGGCGTGGATGTCCTGCTCGAGGAGGTCCTCGGCCTTGGCCAGCAGTTCACCGGCGATGACGACGCTCGTCGTGGTGCCGTCGCCCGTCTCGTCCTCCTGGGTCTCGGCGACCTCGACGATCATGTTCGCCGCCGGGTGCTCGATGTCCATCTCCTTGAGGATGGTCACGCCGTCGTTCGTGACGACGACGTTGCCCGTCGAGTCGACGAGCATCTTGTCCATCCCTTTCGGGCCGAGTGTGGTCCGTACGGACTCGGCGACGGCCTTCCCGGCCGTGATGTTCATCGACTGGGCGTCACGCCCGGAGGTACGCTGGCTGTCCTCCGAGAGCACGATGAGGGGCTGGTTACCCATTTGCTGAGCCATGTTCAGCCGAGAGGTTGATTGCGATTCTACAAAAAAGTACCGGATAGGGTCGCGGGAATCGCCACCAGACGGCCGGAGGGAAGCCTGTGCGAACCGTTATCAGACATATTTAAATAGTGTTCTGAGCAGTCGTCTCCGACGGCTACTCGGGCGTCTCGGGCTCGGACCCGGCCGCTTCTCCGCCTGGGAACTGGTGGTACTCCAGCCCCGCCGTCTTCATCTCGTTGTGCCGGCGCTCGAGGAAGGAGTAGACCGCGCCGTGCGGTGCCCCGTCGAGGATCATCTCCGCGGCCGAGCGGACCGCGTCGACCTGTTCCGGCCCGCCGATGATGCCCAGCGTCGAACCGTAGATGACCACGTTCGCGCCCGTGAGCTCCTCCATCAGCTGTCGGGTCCGGCCCTTCTCGCCGATGAGCCGACCCTTCTGCCGGCGGAGGTCGTTGCGGTTGCGGGTGGCGGCGTCGAGGTCAACGAGGTCGAGCATCCGGACGTCGTCGTCGAGCAGGGAGAGCGCCGCATCCGGGTCGAAGCCGCGGCCGATGGCCTTCACCACGTCCGGCCCCTTCAGGCCCGTGATGGGGTCGCCGACCGATTCGATGCGGACCGACCCCGTCTCCGAGTCGATGTCGAGGCGGACCTCCGCCTCCGACTCGATGCGCCGCATCGTCGCGCCCCCCTCCCCGATGAGGACGCCGATGCGGTCCTGCGGAATCGTCACATGTTGCATAGGCAGGCTTGCGTCTCGGCGGTGTTAAGGGTTCGTTCCTGTGGTTCCTGTGGGAAGGATTGTGTCGGTCTCGGCCGACGTGACTGCGCTGTCCCCGCTGGTGGTGCGGATTCCGTAGTCGGAGAGGCGGTGGGCGAGGCGCGGTCCGACTGAACCGCACGGCGACCGCGGAGGCCCCGTAATCCGTGTGTTCGAACGAACCACACGGCCACGGAGGGCCGCCCGGCGACAGCCGGGCGGGTCCGACGCGGGGAAAGGTTGGTGTCGCCGTGCCACCGCGCCAGCGGTGGCCGGCGCGACTGCTGCGCGGTGCGGTTCAGTTGTACCGCGCTAGTCTCCCCGCTCGACGATACGAACCCCCTACAGCCGCTTCTCGAGTTCGTGTTCCTCGTGGAGCGACCCCGCGACCTCCGTCCGGGCCTCGCCCAGTCGCTCGAACCCCTGCGACTCGAAGAACGCCACGCCGGCGTAGTTCTCGACGAACACCGAACAGGCGAGCCGGTCGGCCCCCTCGTCGGCCACCCGCTCGGCCACCGCGTCGAGGAGCGCCGACCCGAATCCCTCGCCCCAGTGGTCGGGGTGGACGTAGAGCGCGTAGAGTTCCGCCTCGTCGGCCCACGTCATCTCGGCGGAGGCGAACGCGACCACCTCGTCCTCGCGCTCGGCGACGAGGAGGTGGAACCCGTCGAGTTCGTCGATGGCCCGTTCGAGCGCCTCGGGGTCGTAGAGGTCGTCGAGTGCGCGCCGGCACTGGCCGGGCGTGAGGAAGGCAGCGTAGGCCGCCTGCCACGCCTCCTGTGCCACCTCGCGGATGCGGGGGACGTCCGCGGCCGTCGCCTCGCGTACGTGCATGGTCACGCATCCGACGGGCCCGCCCAAGTGCGCGTCGGTGTCAGTCAGAGCCGGAGCGTCTCGATCTCGCCGATGTGCGGGAGTCGCCGCAGGTCCGGCACCGCGAACACCCACAGCGCGACGAACGCGAACCCGACCGCGCCGGCGAGCATCACCAGTCCGGGCGAGGTGACGGCCGCGAGCGACCCCCCGAGGAGGCCACCGAACGGCGTCGCCCCGGCCGAGACGCTCCCGACCAGCGCCATCACGCGACCCATCGACGCCTCCGGGACGAGCGCCTGCATCATCGAGGCGAACAGCACGTTCGTCACGCCCACCGGGACGAACGCGACGGCCAGCAGCGGCACCGTCATCGGGAGCCAGCCAATCCCGACGGCGGTGGCCCAGACGACGGCGCTGAACGCCGCGCCCCCGCCGAGCAGCAGCCCGAGCGGTCGGTCGTCGAAGACGCCCGCGACGAGCGACCCGACCAGCAGGCCGCCGCCGATGGCGGCCATCGCCAGCCCGTAGGCGACCTCGCCGCCGAGGGCGTCGCCGTACGCCGGCAGCACCGCGAGCACGCCGCCGAGCGAGCCGTTGACGACGACCGTGGCGAGCATCGCCCGCGAGACGACGGTCCCGCGGACGAACGAGAAGCCCGCGCGCAGCGAGTCGAGGTAGGACTCCGGTCCGGGGTCGCCGCCGTCGGCGGCCACGGTCCCCTCCGGCGTCTCGTCGCCCGCCTCCCCCTCGGTTCGGTCGGCCGCCTCCGCCGCGGGGATGGTGATGCCGAGCAACAGCAGGGCGGCGACGGCGAACGTGACGCTGTCGACGACGAACAGCGTCACCGCGCCCACGACGGCGACGAGCAGTCCGCCGAGCGCGTTGAACGCCGCGTCCACGCCCTGGTACGCGACGGAGAAGACGGAGTTGGCGGCGACGAGGTCCTCCCGGTCGACGATGCGCGGGATGGCCGCCGACTGCGCCGGGTAGGCCGGCTGGTTCAGGAGTGAGAGCAGCGACATCACCACGAGCAGCACCCACACGCTGAGCGCGTCGAGGAAGTAGGCGACGGGGACGACGAGGACGAGCACCATCTGGGTCACCTGCGTCCCGACGAGGAGCGACCGGAGCGGCACCCGGTCGACCAGCGGGCCGAACAGGAACTGGAGGCCCGCCGGCGCGAGGACGAGGAACGTGGCGAGGCCGGTGTAGAACGTCGAGCCGGTCAGGGCGTAGACGAGCCACGTCGCCGCGACGTAGTAGAGGCTGTCGCCGGCGTTCGTCACCAGTCGGGCGAGGAGCAGCCGACGGAGGTCGGAGTCACGCAGGACGCGTCGCATACCCGTCGGTCGGTGGTCACGGCGATAACTGATTGCAGAGCGACATTTCTGTTCGACGGATTGCAGAAACCAGCATCTGTCCGGCGACGGTCAGGACCCGGTCACCTCGAGGACGTCGAGGCCGTCGTCGAGGGTCAGCGTGAGCGTCTCGCCGTCGAGTTCGACCCGGCACTCGACGCGGAGGGGGACCTCGCTCACGACGTGGGCGTGGTCGTCGTAGAGCCACGCCAGCCCCAGCGTGGTCGGGTCGCGCGTGTCGACCCCGTGGTCCCAGTGGAAGGCGACGACGGCGGGGTGGTCGAACAGCGCCGCCCCGAGGCTGGTGAAGGCCCGTTCCGGGCACCGCTCGCACTCGTAGTGGACGACCACGCCGGGCGTCTCCCCGCGGGCGTTCCCCTCCTCGCCGGGGGCCGCCACGGCTACCCGCGGCGAGACGGGGCCGGTGCAGGCCAGACAGAACCCGGAACGCATCTCCCCCATCAGGCGGCCCGTCCACCGGAGGAACACCTCGGGGTACTCGGCGGGGTCGTACCCCTCGAGCGCCCCCGGCGGGACGGCCGCGGAGCAGAACACCTCGCCGCACTCCGTGCAGGCCACCTCGCCGCGTTCGGCCACGTACGTGGCCTCGACGAGGCCGCCACAGACGGGGCAGGGGGTGTCGACGGCGACCGGGTCGGCGTCACCGCGTTCGGTGTAGGTGCCCGCGAGGATGGCCCCCACGACCAGCAGGGTGGTGTAGCGCATCCGGTAGCCCGCCTCGTCGTGGTCGAGGAACGGCCCGACGAGTTTGCCGAGGTGGTAATTGAACTGGCCGGAGTCACGGGTGCCCACCCGGTCACGGAGTTCGGAGAACGAGACGGGGGCGTACGGGTCGCCGGACTCCTTGGCGGCGTCCATCACCGCCCGGAGGATGGCCACGCGTATCTCGTGGCCGACGAGGGCGAACGCCTCGTCGGCGCTCAGGGCGTCCTGTTCGGGGGTACTCATCGACTGGGACAGGTCACCAGTCGTGAAGAAGTTCGCGGGGGAATCGGTGCCACGCCGCCGGCCGCGTTCAGCCCGACTCCTCGGCGTCGTACGGGTCCAGTTCGCCACCGCCGTCTGCCTCGCCTTCCCCCGAGACGAACGCGAGCAACTGGTCGCCGTCGGTCTCCACGCCCTGTCGGGCGAAGAAGTTCGCCACGTTCTCGCAGTCCCGTTCGAGGAAGTCGCGGTAGTTCGGGTGGTGGACGGTGACGGCCTGCCCGAGGTCCAGGACGACGAGTTCGCCGTCGTGGACCACGACGTTGTACTCCGAGAGGTCACCGTGGACCAGGCCGGCCCGGAACAGCCGCCGCATGTACTCGCGGACGACCTCGTAGGCGACCCGCGGGTTCTCGATCTCCACCTCGTTCAGCCGGCGGGCGCGGTCCTCCTCGGTGCCGAGGTACTCCATCACGAGGACGTTCCGCTGGACGGCGATTGGTTCGGGGACCCTGACACCGGCGCGGGCGGCGCGCTGGAGGTTGGCGAACTCCTTCTTCGTCCACGCGACGACCACCTTCTTCTTGTCCGAGCCGATGCCCTCGAACCGCGGGTCACCGTCGAGGTACTCGCGCATCGACCGGAAGTCACTCGCGTTGATGCGGTACACCTTCACGGCCACCTCGCCGTCGTCCGAGGCGGCGAGGTAGACGTTCGCCTCCTTGCCCGTCGAGAGCGGGCCGCCGAACGCGGCGATGTGGCCGTCCTGGACCAGTTTGTAGAGCGCTCCGAGCGTCGCCTCGTCGAACACCGAGTCCTCGACCTTGAACTGGTCGGCGTCCTTGATGCGTTTCCGGAAGGTGAGGAACTCCCGGTCGCGCTTGCGGGCGATGCGGTCGGCCTCGTCGTCCGAGACGTCGATCTCCTCCCACTCGTCACCGAAGGCGTCGGCCTCGTCGGGTTCGAGCAGGTCGAACTCCCCGCTCGCGTCGGGGTCACTCATCGCATCGTCACGCCGAGTCCACGATGTGACCCTCCTCGCGGAGCTGGTCGGCCTCGCTCTTCTCGTAGCGCCACGCCACGTCGGCCTTCTCGTCCTGCCAGTCCCACGGCTCGACGAGGACGACATCGTCCTCCCGTATCCAGATGCGTTTCTGCATCCGCCCCGGGATGCGTGCGGTGCGTGTCTTCCCGTCCATACACCGGACCTCGACGCGGTTCGCCCCGAGCATCTCCGTGACGACGGCGAACACCTCGTCGTCGTCCGGCATGCGCAGGTCCCTGCGTCCGCCTCCGTCGCTCATGGACGGGGGTACGGGAAGGGGAGGTTTAACTTTGGCTCGTCGGGAGCGGTCAGTCGGTTCCCCCGTCCGTCCGACCGAACCCCACCACGCCGAGCGGGTCGCCGGACGGACCCACCAGCCGGTGGTGCCGGAGCGTGAGCGGCACCCGGTCGCCGCCGTCGGTCACCAGTTCCGCCCGGAGGCGGACCTCGCCCTCCCGTAACGCCGTCTCGACGGCCTCGCCGAACGGGCCGTCCTCGGTCTCGAACAGTTCGCTCACGCAGCACCCGAGCAGTTCCTCCCGGTCGTGCCCGCTCATCTCCTGTGCTCTCACGTTCACCCGGACCACCTCGCCGTCCATGTCGAGGTGGTAGAACGCGTCGTCGAGCGTGTCGAGGAGCTGGTCGACGAAGGTCCGCTCTGTGAGCAGTTCCCGCTCCATCTCCCGGAGGTCGGTGACGTCAGAGAGCACCGCCTGTCCACCCTCCTTCCCGTCGTAGACGACCGGCGCGGTGGCGATGAGCGCGTAGGCGTCCTCGCCGTCGGGACCGACGTACCGCTGCTCGACGGTCGGGACCGGCTCGCGGTCCTCGAGGACGGTCTGCAGTCGCTCACCGACGAGGGCGCGGCTCTCCGGGTGGACGAACGCCTCGACCGACTGCCCGACGAGGTCCGCGGGCGAGACCGCCCCGACCATCTCGGCCGCCGCCTCGTTCGCGTAGTCTATGGTGGCGTCCCCGTCGAACAGCACGACCGGCGAGGGCGAGGTCTGGAGCATCTGTCGGTAGCGACTCTCGACCTCGTCGAGCGACGTCTCGGCCCGGTGGCGTTCGACGGCGTTCCGGACACGGTTGGCGAGGACGAGGAACTGGTCGCCGTTCGTGTCCTTCTGCATGTACTCCGTGACGCCCGCCGAGATGGCCTCGCTGGCCACCTCCTCGCTCCCGCGGCCGGTGAACAGGACGAACGGGAGATCCGGGTCGACCCGCCGGACCGCCCGGAGCAGCTCCAGCCCGTCCATTTCCGGCATGTCGTAGTCGCTCACGACACAGTCGTAGGGACCCGTCTCGAGCGACTCGAGGGCGGTGCTGGCGTCCTCGACGGTGGTCACCTCGAACGCCTCGTCGGTCCGCTCGAGGAAGGTGGCCGCGAGGTCGAGGAACATCGGGTCGTCGTCGACGTGGAGGACGTGTATCTTCGACGGTGACCGGGCCATTCACTCACGGTTCGTCCGGCCTGCAGGAAAGTCTTTGGAGCGGCTCCGGCACGCGATGAGACGGTGGGAGGTCGGTCCTCGCGTTCAGTCGTCCGACTGGGTCTTGATGTCCGCGCTCAGCCCCTGTGCCATCTGGATGTCCTTCGAGTTGTTGAGCGTCCACGCCGTACGCTCGGTGACGGCCTCGATGATCTCGCGGGCGCTCGGGTAGCCGTTGCCGGACTTCTTCACGCCGCCGAACGGGAGGTGGACCTCCGCGCCGATACACGGGAGGTTGCCGTAGGCGAGGCCGACCTCGGCGTTGTCACGGTAGTAGTTGATCTCGCGGTAGTTCTCGGAGATGATGGCGCCGGCGAGGCCGTAGTCCGTGTCGTTCTGGATCTCGACCGCGTCCTCGATGTCACCCTCGTACTCGAGCAGGGCGACGTGCGGGCCGAACACCTCCTCGTGGGTGCACCGGAGCGGCTCCTCGTGGTCGGCCTCGTAGACGAACGGGCCGATCCAGTGGCCGTCCTCGTGGCCCTCGGGGATCTCGTCGGCGTCGAGCTCGGTGCGGTCGACGAGCACGTTCACGTCCTCCTCGCGGGCGAGCTCGTTGTACCGGGAGACCTTCTGTCGGTGCTCGTCCTCGATGAGCGGCCCCATGAACGTGTTCTCGTCGAGCGGGTCGCCCACGGCGACGGACTCGGCGAGTTCGACGAACCGCTCCTTGAACTCGTCGTAGACGTCCGTGTGGACGACGAGACGCTCGGAGGAGACACAGCGCTGGCCGGTGGTCTTGAACGAGGACATCACCGCCGAGTGGACGGCGATGTCGAGGTCCGCCTCGCTCGTGACGACGATGTTGTTCTTGCCGCCCATCTCGCAGGCCGCGAGTTTGCCGGGCTCGCCGCCGACCTTGCTGGCGATCTGCTGGCCGACCTCGGCGCTCCCGGTGAACAGGACGGTGTCGACGCGCTCGTCCTCGACGATGGCGTTGCCGGCGTCGCCGAAGCCCTGCACCATGTTGAACACGCCGTCCGGGATGCCCGCGTCCTCGAACATCTCGGCGATGATCTGGCCACACCACGGGGTCTGCTCGGCGGGCTTCCAGACGACGGTGTTGCCCTCGACGAGCGCGACGGCCATGTGCCAGAACGGGATGGCGACCGGGAAGTTCCACGGCGTGATACAGCCGACGACACCGCGGGGCTTCCGGCGCATGTAGGCGTCCTTGCTGGGGATCTCGCTCGGGACGACGTCGCCCTTCGGGTGGCGGGCGTCGCCGGCGGCCCACTCGACCATGTGGTAGGCCTCGATGACGTCCGCGCGCCCCTCGCTGATCTCCTTGCCACACTCGCGGGTGACGACCTCCGCGAGCTCCTCGGTCCGGTCGCGCAGCTCGTGGTAGATGTCCCAGAGGTACTCCGCACGGTCGATGTGCGAGAGGTCACGCCACTCGTCCTCGGCCGCCTCGGCGGCCGCGAGCGCACGGTCGATGTCCGCCTCGGTGCCGCGGTGGAACTCCGCGAGCGTCTCGCCCGTCGCCGGGTTCTCCGAGACGAACGTCTCGGTGCCGCTCCCGTCGGTCCACTCGCCGTCGATGTAGTGTCGTTCCGGCATATCAGAGACACCGACGACGGACAAGTAATACGGATGACCGACCATGGGAGGGTCGAACGTGTTAAGCGGCACGGCCCACAGGGAGGTGTATGGCCAAGAGCGCGCTAGAGGGGAACGAACACGCGGGTACACGGTTGACACTCGACCTCTGGCATCCGAACTGCTGGGCGATCGGGGCGACCGAACAGGTCGACGGGGGGATACTGGCACACGCCATCTACGATTCACCCACCGCACCGGCTCCGGAGGCGGTCAACGGCCTGTTCACCGCGTTCGGGGAGACGGCCGACGAGGTGGAGACCCTGCTCGAACACGTCGAGGAGTCCCCCCACGCCGGGGAGGTCAGGCAGTTACAGACCCGCTTCGGCCAGCGAGGGGGGAACGCCCCGGGGAACGTGGTCCGCGAGTTCTTCCTCGAGTACTCGCCGGGGGACATGATCTGTCCGACCCTGCTGGAGTACGGCTTCGTCCACAGCGCCCCCGTCCGCATCGAGGGGGGCCGCGAGACGTGGCAGGTGGTGTTCGCCGGTGACCGCGAGGAGATCGAGCCGCAACTCGACGAGGTCCGCGAGCACGGTCCAGCCGAGGTGAGCGTCGAGAGCATCACGACCGCCGGCCCGTCGAGCGAGACGGACGAACGCCAGCGACGCCTCGAGACGCTCACCCCCACGCAGCGGGAGGTGTTCAACCTCGCGCGCGAGGAGGGGTACTACGAGTGGCCTCGCGGCGTCTCGACCCGCGAGCTGGCCGAGGCGCTCGACGTCTCGAAGACGACGCTCCTCGAGCACCTGCGCAAGGCCGAGGCGAAACTGCTCGACCCCTGAGCGGGCCGGTCCCTACGACAGGACCGCCCGGAGCGCGAACAGCGCGTTCTCCTTGCGCTCGCGCACGCGACGGTAGAAGTACTGCATCCACTTCGACCCGTACGGGATGTACTGGTACACCTCGTACTCCTCGGCGAGGTCGTACTGCGCGTCCTCGCGCACGCCCATGAGCATCTGCACCTCGAAGTCGGTGCCGTGCTCCTCGTGGAGGTCGCGCGCGTACTCGATCATCGCGGGATCGTGACTGCCGACGGCGACGCCGCCCTCGAACTCCCGGAAGGCGTACGCCATGCACTCGCGGTAGGCCTCGTCCACGTCGGCCTTCTTCTTGTGTGCGAGGTCGTTCGGTTCGTCGTAGGCGCCCTTCACCAGCCGGACCTTCCCCGGCAACTCGGCGAGGCGTTCGAGGTCGTCGGGCGTGCGCTTGAGGTTCGCCTGCACGCAGACGCCGACGTTCCCGTCCGTCTCGACGGCGTGGCGCTCGTACGCGTCCAGCGTCACGTCCGTCGTCTCGTGGTCCTCCATGTCGATCCAGACGAACTCCTCGGTGGAGTCGACGATGCGCGCGAGGTTCTCCTCGAACGCCGCGTCGCTCACGCCGAGCCCGATCTGGGACGGTTTGACCGAGACGCAGGCGTCCAGCGTGCTCGCCTCCAGCGACTCGAGGAGGTCGACGTACGCGTCGGCGTCGGCGTCGGCCTTCTCGCGGTCGTGGTAGTGTTCGCCGAGGAGGTTCAGGATGCCCTTCACGCCGTGGCGGTTGCACTCCTCGACGTGGTCGAACGCCGTCTCGGGGTCCTCCCCCGCCACGAAGTTCGACGCGATAGGCGGTATCATACACACTGGTGAGAACTGGAACACCCTAAGTGGACACCCGACCATACGTTTCTCGACTCTCGTACACGAAATAATACACGACGGCGGCGGCGCTCCTCCCCCTCCGACCATGGTAGGGTCGGAGTTTAGGCCGGTCCTCGGAGTACGGACGGACGATTCCGCATGACATCGAATGACAACCGGCGAATCAATCGCCGCGACGTGCTGAAGGGGACGGGTGCGGCGGGACTGGTTCTCACCGCAGGCTGTGTCAGTACGGCAGACGAGACACCGACACCGACCGAGAGCGGGGGGAACGGTGGCGGTGGCGGCGACGGTGACACCGACACCGCGACGCCCACCGAGGGCGGCGACATGGGCGGTGCGTACAGCATCGGGATGGTCAACTCCCTGACCGGGTCGCTGTCGGCGTTCGGGGCGCGCAACGAGCGCGGGATGGAACTCGCGCTGGAGTCGGTCAACGAGGTCGGTATCGGCGGGCGCGAACTCGACATCATCGTCGAGGACTCCGAGAGTCAGGCGCAGGCCGGCGTCTCGGCCGCCCAGAAACTGGTCAACCAGGACCAGGTGCCGTTCGTCATCGGCGCGGTCGGCTCGGGGGTGTCGCTGGCCATCTACGAGTCGGTCATCCAGGGGACCGACGTGGTCCAGCTGAGCCAGAACTCCACCAGCCCGGACCTGACGAACTTCCCGGGACTGCTCCGGATGTCGCCGACGGGTCGCACGCAGTCGACGGCGCTCGCGGACATCATCTCCGAGGACGGCTACGACTCCGTGGCGGTCGCGTGGGTCAACAACGACTACGGCCAGGGGCTCGCGGACGCGTTCGTCGAGGCGTGGGACGGTGACGTGGCGTACAACAGCCCGCACGACCAGGGCCAGTCATCGTACGCCTCTACGGTGTCGGAGATGGCCAACTCCGGAGCCGACGCGTGGCTGTTCATCACCTACCAGCCCGAGTTCACGGCGATGGCACAGGAGGCCTACTCGAACGGCTACGAGGCCCAGTACTACGGCGCGGACTCCGTACAGGGCTCGGACGTGCTGTCCGACACCCCGGAGGGGAGTCTCGAGGGCATGAAGATCGTCACCCCCTCGGCCGCCGTCGAGGAGCAGAACTACCAGGACTTCGCCGAGCGGTTCGAGGAGGCCTACGACCAGACCCCCAGCTCGTGGGCGGCGTTCGCCTACGACTGCGTCATCACCGCGGCGCTCTCCATCGCGACGGCCGACGAGTTCACCGGCGCCGCCCTGCAGGAGACCGTCCGGGACGTGACCCGGCCCGAGGGCGAGCAGGTCACCACGTTCGCGGAGGCGATGGACGTGCTCGGCGAGGACGGCTCGGCGAGCGACATCGACTACCAGGGCGTGAGCGGACCCATCGACTTCGACGAGAACGGTGACCCCGTGGGGTTCCTGCAGATCTTCACGGTGGAGGAACACGAGTACGTCTCGACCGGATTCACCTCCGCCTGAGACGATGTCGGTCCTCGAGTACGTCGCGAACGGGCTGGTGTTCAGCAGCATCATCGTCCTCGCGAGTATCGGCCTGTCGCTGGTCTACAGCATCGCCGACTTCGCGAACTTCGCCCACGGCGATACGATGACGGTCGGCGCGTACGGCACGCTGGTCACCTTCGGGTTCGTCGGTGGACTCGGGGGCACCGTCTTGGGACTGCCGTACGGCTTCTTCGTAGCACTCGTCGCCGGCATCGTCGTCGCCGCCGTCGTCGCCGTCGTCACGCAACGACTCGTCTACGAGCCGCTCGACATCGGGTCCATCGGCCTGCTCATCACCTCGATCGGGGTGGCGTTCGTCTACCGAGCGCTCGTCCGACTGGGGTTCGGTGCGGACCCACGTGAGTACGCGGTCGAGCTGCAGCGGCCCATCGAGGCGCTGTTGCCCTACGGCATCCGGATGACGGTCCACGACGTGGCCATCGTCGGCTCGGCGGCCCTGCTCGTGACGGGCCTGCACCTCCTGTTGCAGTACACGGACCTCGGTCGGAAGATGCGTGCGATGGCCGACAATCCGGACCTCGCCCGCGTGAGCGGCATCCGGACCGGCCGCATCCGCATCTGGACGTGGCTCATCGGCGCGGGGCTGGCGGGGGCCGGCGGCGGCTTCCTCGGCCTCTACAACAACGTCGGCCCCCGCATGGGGTTCGACATCCTGCTCGTCGTGTTCGCCGCCGTCATCCTCGGCGGCATCGGCTCCGTCTACGGGGCGATGCTCGGCGGGTTGCTCATCGGGATGATCGACCAGATGACGCCGATACTCGGTGACGTGGGGATCCCCATCGGCACCGAGTACTCCTACGCCATCGCGTTCGTCATCATGGTCGCGGTACTGCTCGTCCGGCCGAACGGTATCGCCGGGGAGGCAGGCTCGTGAGCGTCGGCGACCGACTCCCGCAGCTGGGACTGCTCGACGGCTACACGCGGGCCGAGCGTGGCGTCGTCGGGTTCGTCGTCCTGCTCATGCTGCTGTTGACCTACGGCCTCGTCACCGGCGGCCTCGGGCCGACGTACTTCCTCTACCTCATCGGTCTGGTCGGGATGTACGTCCTGCTCTCGTTCGGACTGAACGCCCAGTGGGGCTACACGGGGCTCATCAACTTCTCCGTCGCGGCATTCTTCGGTATCGGCGCGTACGGTACCGCCCTGTTGAGCGCGGACAGTTCGCCCATCGCGGGCGACATGCTCCCCGTCGTGGGACTGTTCGTCGGCCTCCTCGTCGCCGCCATCGTCGCCGTCGTCATCGGCATCCCGACGCTGCGACTGCGGACCGACTACCTCGCCATCGCCTCGCTGGGGCTAGCCGAGGTCATCCGCATCCTCGTCCAGAACCAGCGCGACTACACGAACGGGAGCGCCGGCCTGCGTGGCATCCCCGGCTTCTTCGAGGGGTGGCCGGTGCTGGAGACGTTCCCGCAGGCGATGCCCACGCTGATCGTCGAGCGGCTGGTCGTCACCATCCCGTTCGTCGCGGAGTTCGGCCTGTTCGGGTTCCGCCTCGGCCCCGGCTTCTGGCAGGGCCTGCTGAACGTCTCGCTCGTGCTCGTCTTCGTCGGTGTGACCTACGCCATGCTGCGCCGGGTCCACCGCTCGCCGTGGGGGCGCGTGCTCCGGACCATCCGGGCCGACGAGGACCTCGCCGAGGCGCTCGGGAAGAACACCTACGCGTTCAAGATGCAGTCGTTCGTCCTCGGCAGCGTCATCATGGCGCTTGCGGGGGTGTTCTACGCGCACCTGAACCTCTACGTCTCGCCCGGCGACTTCGAGCCCATCAACACGTTCTACGTCTGGATCGCCGTCATCCTCGGCGGGAGCGGCTCGAACCGGGGGGCGATGTTCGGCGGGTTCGTCGTCATCGCCATCCGCGAGGGGACCCGGTTCCTCGGGGACCTGCTGCCGGCGGCGTTCCCGACGCTCGGTGTCCCGTTCACCGACCTCGTGGTCTCGTTCCCGGCGCTCGTCGAGAACACGTACGCCACCGTGGTGAGCAACTTCGCGTCGACCCGCCTGCTGGCGGTCGGCCTGATCATCATCCTCGTGATGCGGTTCCGGCCCGAGGGCGTGCTGCCACCGCAGCGCGAACTCATCTGGCCGGCGGCGACCGAGGGGAGCGACCCCGGCTCGGAGCCGGGGGCACGGGCCGTGAGTACAGACGGCAGTGGAGCGAACCGTGGAGGTGAGACGAATGAGTGAGACCACCCAGGCGGAGACCGAGACGGAGAGCGAGGCCTCGACCGCGGCCCAGCAGGCCGCCGAGGAGGACCCGGACGGCGGGTTCCAGTTCGGCGGCCCCGACATGCACGACGGCGCGAACCTCGGCAAGGAGGACGTCGTCCTGAGCGTCGAGGGGCTGCGAAAGACGTTCGGCGGCCTCGTCGCCACCGACGACGCCACCTTCGAGGTCGAACGCGGGACGATCACGGGCATGATCGGGCCGAACGGTGCCGGCAAGTCCACGCTGTTCAACCTCGTCAGCGGGTTCTACGACCCCGAGGCGGGGAGCGTGACCGTCAACGGCGTCGACGTGACCGGCGCCGAACCGCACGAGGTGGCCGAGAAGGGCCTCGTCCGGACGTTCCAGACCCCCCGGAAACTGGAGGGGATGACGGTCCGCGAGGCGATGCTCGTCGGCCCGCGCTCGCAGGTCGGCGAGTCGTTCGTCTCGCTGTTCACCCGCGGTGACGAGGTGACCACGCAGGAACGCAAGAACCTGGAGGACGCCCACCGCATCCTGGAGGAGTTCGAGATCGGTGACCTCGCCCACCAGGCCGCGACCGACCTCTCGGGCGGGCAGATGAAGCTCGTGGAGCTGGCCCGCGCGATGCTGGCCGAACCAGAGATACTGCTGCTCGACGAGCCCGTCGCCGGCGTCAACCCGACGCTGGCGAACAAGCTCTCCGACCAGATAGAGCGACTGAACGAGCAGGGGACCACGTTCCTCGTCATCGAACACGACATGGAGTTCATCATGAACCTCGCGGACCCCATCGTGGTGCTCGACCGCGGACACGTCCTCACGGAGGGGACGCCCGACGAGGTGCGCTCCGACGACCGTGTCATCGACGCGTACCTCGGAGGTGGCGCCTGATGGCGAGTTCGGAGACCAGCGCGAGCGACGGCGACGGCCGCGGCGAGCGCGTCCTGACCGTCGAGCACGTCGACAGCGGCTACGGCGAGGTGCAGGTGCTCGACGACCTGACGCTCGACCTCGCCGAGGGCGAGGTGGCCTGTCTCATCGGGCCGAACGGCGCCGGCAAGTCGACCGTCCTCAAGACGGTGTTCGGGATGCTGACGCCGTGGACCGGCCACGTCCGGTTCCACGGGCAGGACATCGGCGGGATGGCCCCCGAGGACATCGTCCGCGAGGGCATCGGCTACGTCCCGCAGACCGAGAACGTGTTCGGGTCGCTCACCATCGAGGAGAACCTCCGGATGGGCGGGGTCGCCCGGAAGGACGACCTCGGACCCGTCCTCGACCAGCTCTACGACCGGTTCCCCCTGCTCACGGAGAAGCGGAACGCGAAGGCGAGCACCCTCTCGGGCGGTCAGCGGCAGGTACTCGCGTTCGCCCGGGCGCTGGTGATGGAACCCGAGATCCTGCTCATCGACGAGCCGTCGGCCGGGCTCGCACCGAACACCGCGGACGAGGTGTTCGAGGACGTCCTCGAGGTCAACGACCTCGGGACGGCCATCCTGATGGTCGAGCAGAACGCGAAGAAGGGGCTGTCCATCTCGGACCGCGGCTACGTCCTCGACCAGGGGACGGTCCGGTTCGAGGACGACGCCGACGCGTTGCTCGACAACCCCGAGGTGTCGCGGCTCTACCTCGGCGGCTGACACGACGGCGGCGGCCCGACCCACACCGACGCGTGGAGTGGCGCGCGTGAGCGCGTCCCACGAACGGCTCCCCCTCGCACACGAGGGAGGTTTAAGTAGCCGCGAGGAACCGGGGCGCCCGCCACCTCCGGGGGCGCCTCGGACGTATAAATCGACGGCCGGCGATGGGGGGGCCGCTCTTCACCCGACCCATGAGTTAAGTAGACCCATCGCCACCGGAAGCCCAGCATGCGCGCAGTTGTGTTCAAGGGAGCGAAGGAACCGATGCAGGTGGAGGAGGTCGACCGGCCCGACTGCCCCGCCGACGGAGTCGTGGTGGAGACGGAGGCCTGCGGGGTCTGCCGGTCGGACTGGCACGCCTGGATGGGCGACTGGGACTGGTTCGGCGTCCCGGCGACCGAGGGGCGTATCTTCGGGCACGAACCCGTCGGCACCGTCGTCGAGGTGGGCGAGAAGGTGCAGAACTTCAGCGAGGGCGACCGCGTCACCAACCCGTTCACGCTGGCCGACGGCACCTGCCGGCAGTGCCAGAGCGGCCACCACAACCGCTGTGAGCGCAAGATGCCGATGGGCTTCCTCGACTTCTCGCCCGGCGCGTACGCCGAGGAGTACCCGGTCCGTGCCGCCGACACGAACGTCATCAAGCTCCCCGACCACATCGACCCGGTGGAGGTGGCCGGGCTGGGCTGTCGGTTCGCCACCGCGTTCCACGGCATCTCCCAGCGCGTCGACGTCGGCCCCGGCGACTGGGTCGCCGTCCACGGCTGTGGGGGGGTCGGCCTCTCAGCCATCCACACCGCCGACGCCCTCGGCGCGAACGTCATCGCCGTCGATCTGAAACAGGAGGCGCTGGACAAGGCGCTCGAACTCGGCGCCGACGAGACGGTCAAGGTCGACGAGGTGCAGGACGTCCCGCAGACGGTCAAGGGGTTCACCCCGCGCTCGTCCGGCGCGGACGTCTCGGTGGACGCGCTGGGCATCGCCGCCACGCTCCAGAACTCCATCAACTCGCTGGGACCGGGCGGTCAGCACCTCCAGATCGGCCTCACCACCAGCGAGGAGCAGGGCGAGGTCGCCATCCCCGTCGACACGATGGTCTACGACGAGCGGGAGTTCGTCGGCTCCTACGGGATGCCGCCCCACGAGTACGACGCCATCTTCCGGATGATGGAGACGGGCAAGATCGACCCCGGGAAGATCGTCAGCGAGACCATCACGCTGGAGCAGGTGCCGGACACCATCGCGTCGATGGGCGACTACGACACCGTCGGTATCCCGGTCTGCAACGAGTTCTAGACGGGTCCCGGTCTCTCCGGCTGCGTTCGTCGGCCTCGGTGGGTCGTGGTCGATACCGGCGAGCGGCGGGCAGGCGAATACAGGCCCGACACCACGGTACGCAGTTCCACACCACTTATGGCCGGAGCGGCGAACGCGGACCTATGGACCTCGAAGAGACGAAGGAGATGCTCGGACAGCGCGGTCAGCTGGGTGCGGCCCTGCTGGTACTCGGTCTGTTCGTCATCGGCAAGCACGACAGGAAGGCCGCCGTCGGGACGACGCTCGTCGTCGTCGGGATGGGGCTGGTCGCGGGGGGTATCGTCGACAGCGCGCTCGAGAAGATGGGGATGAAGGGCGCCTTCTGAGTCGGGAGCGGCGGCGGCCGGCTCAGTCGCCCTCGCCGCGTTCGGTACGCTTCGTCTCGGCCCGGTGTTCGCTGATGAGCCGGTCCACCATCTCGTCGGTCTGGTCCTTGCGCCGGTCCTCGGCCCGGTCCGCCCAGTCCTCGACGACAGCCTCCACCTCCGACTCGTGGGCGACGGCCAGTTCGTCGACCTCCTGTATCGTCACGTCGTCGGCCGGGCCGACCGGGATCTCGTGGTCGAACAGCACGTCGTCGGCCTGCTCCGAGAGGTTGCCCGCTCGCAACACCACCTTCGGCTCCACCGCGGCGAGCATCTCGGCCGTCTCGCGGCCGGCACCGCTGGCGTCCCGGAGGTAGACCACGTCGTCGCGCGCGAGACCGAAGCGCTCCTGTGCGTCCTCGATGGCCGCCTTGGTGAACTGTTCGAGCGGCTTGACGGGGACGAGACCGGCCTTCTGCTCGGCCACGTCGGCGAAGTTCGAGTGGTCGAGCCGCCAGAGCGACTTCAGCCGCTCCAGTTTCCCCTCGAGCTCCTCGTTGCGCTCGCGTTGTTCGTCCAGTTTCCGCTCCAGTTGGTCGTTCTTGCGCTCGAGGCGGGTGACCTCGCGGCGCTCTCTGGCCTCGCGACGCTCCTCGCGGCGGGCCTCGCTCAACTCCGACTGGAGCTCCGAGACGCGCTCTTCCTTCGTGGCGATGGTGTCACGCAGGTCCTCGACGTGGTCCTCCAGCCGGCCGATGCGTGATCTGAGCCGCTTGATCTCGCGTTCCTCGGCCGTCGGCTCGCGCGGGTCGTGTTCGTGCTCGTCCTGCTCCGGCTGTTCGTCCTCGGTCAGGTCGCGGAGGACGGCCTCGACGCTCTCCTCGCCGGAGACGACCCGGCCGATGACCTCGCCGCGTTCGAGGTCCGGGGGCACCTTCCGCGAGATGCGAGCGAACTGGTCCTCGTGGTCGTCGAACGCGTAGAGCGCCGCGGCCATCGCGTCCCGCTCGTGGTCGTTGTCGTACCCGACCTCGCGGGTGCGGTGCTGTTTCCCGTCGACCGGGAGGTCCGTCGTCGGGGTCCAGCCGGCGGCGTCGAACGAGCGGCGGAACTTCTCCACCGTCTCGGGCATCGGAGTGACGTCCGCGGCGACGAGGATGGGCCGGCCGCGCTCGATGATCCACTCGATGACGGCGGCGGTGTCGGCGGTCCGGGTCGAGAGCACGTCGAGGACGTTGCCGTCGAGGTCCAGCACGGCCACGGCCGTCGTGGTGCCCGGGTCGATGCCGACGATGACGTGGTCGCGGCGCTTGGCGAGCGGCTCGAACTCGATGCCGTCGCGGCGCTCGCGCTCGATCTCGACACGCACGTCGCCACTCCGGTTCGCCGAGACCGGGATGTCCGCCGGCGTCCCCTCGACGTGGAACAGCGCGCGGGCGTAGCCGCCGTACTTCTCGGTCACCTCCTGCTCGTACTCGAGGCCGGCGTCGTCAAGTTCGGACTCGATCTCGCGGGCGCGCCTGCGGACGTTGCCGTGGATGCGCCGCGTGTAGCGGTCCTCGGACCACCCGCCCTTGCCCGTGGAGCGGCCGCGCGAGACCTTCACCGTCGTCGTGTTCGTGAACGCCGAGACCTCGTAGCCGACGTTCATCGCCGCGAGGCGGGCGGCGGCCTCGGCCTCCTTCATCGGCTTCTTGCCGTACGGGACGCCGTGGCGCGAGGCCACTCGGGAGAGTGGTTCCGGGCGTTCGGCGCCGGTCACCTGCACCAGTCTCGTCTCGCTCGGCAGGTGGCGCAGGAAGTGCACGAGCGCGTCCTTGTCGGCCGCCAGTTCGTACATGTTGTCCGTGGCGAGGATGGCGGGCTCCTCGCGGTCGACCAGCCGCTTCAGTTTGCGGAGGGAGACGACGTCCCGGTCGACGTGCTCGCCGTCGAAGGCGACGAGGGCGTAGGAGGGCGAATCACCCCGGACGTCACCGCTCTGGACGTCGACGCCGAAGACGACGGCGTCGAGCGCACTCGTGCGGGTGCTCACAACTGTGGTAGGGGACGGGCGAGAATAAATCCCGTGGCGAGGGCGGACGTGGCGACAGGTTGAAGTGTGAGTGTAAAGTACGCTTTACACGTAAAACGAGCTTTACACCATGACCGAGACAGCCACCCCCACCGTCACCCCCCGTCGCACGTACGTCGGCCTCTGGGCCGTCGGGACTGCACTCTACGTCGCCCTCCTCCTCGCGGGGCAGGTGCTCGCGGGCGTCGCCGCCTTCGCCCTCTTCGGCGTGGGCGCGCTGGCCTACCACCGGACCCGGCAGCGCCCGATGCTGGACGAGCGCGACGCCTCCGTCCTCGAGACGGCCAGCGCCAACACCGTCCGCCTGCTCGGCGTCGGGTCGGCCGTCGTGTTCCCCAGCACTGCCGCTCTCGACGCGCTCGGGTACGTGACGTGGCCCGCGTGGCTCACCCCCGTCGGACTGTTCCTCGGGGCGTTCTGGGCCGTCTGGGTCGCGAACGTCGCGCTCACCGGTCGATGAACAACAGCGTCCGCGAGCACCGCGAGGCCGAGGGGCTCTCCCAGGGTGCGCTCGCCGAGGCGGTGGGCGTCACCCGACAGACGATCAACGCGGTGGAGCGCGAACGCTACGACCCGTCGCTGGAACTGGCGCTGAAACTGGCCGGCCACTTCGACCGGCCCGTCGAGGACCTGTTCTGGCTCGACGGGGACTAGAGTCCACCGCGGACCCGCTCGGCCACCGCGTCGAGGTCCTCTCGGTCGACGAGCATCGGGCTCCACTCGAACGCCACGCTGTCGCCCTCGTACCGGGGGACCACGTGGAGGTGGACGTGGTACACCTCCTGTCCCGCGGCGGCCCCGTCGGCGAGGAAGAGGTTCACACCGTCGGGGTCGAGCGACTCGCGGAGCGCGGCCGCGACGCGCTGTCCCACCCGGAACAGGTGGCCCCCCGTCTCCTCGGGGAGATCCGAGAGCCCGACGCTGTGTGCGCGGGGAACCACGAGCGCGTGGCCCTCCGTGACGGGGTTCACGTCGAGGAACGCCAGCGAGCGGTCGTCGTCGTGGACGACGCTCGCGGGTGCGTCGCCGGCGGCGATGGCGCAGAACGGGCAGTCGTCGGGGGCGGCGGTGGGGTCGTCGGTGGTCACGCACCCACCGAGGTGCGGCCGGGACTTGGCTCCTCGTGTCTACGCCTCGGCGAGGAGGTGGTCGGTCCGCTCGTCGGCCCAGTCCTCGAGGATCGCGGTGTCGGTCCGGCCGTCGACGCTGACGAGGTAGGCCCGGCCGGCCGGTCCACCGTAGTGGCCGTGGAGGTCGTAGACGAAGCCGAAGACGGTCGCCTCCGTGGGGACCTCCTCGCTCTCGGCGAGGAAGGCGACCTGCTCGCAGACGTTGTGCTCGACGAGGTCGTCGACGACGGCGCTCCGGGGCTGGTCCCGGTCGACGGCGCCCGAGAGGCCGCGCTCGACGACCGGGACGAGCGGTTCGACCCGGCGGCGGATGCCGGGTGCCTCGGGGTACTCGCCGGTCGTGGCGGCGTCGTAGGCGGCCGTGACCGCGCCACAGCCGGTGTGGCCGACGACGACGACCATCCGGGTGTCCGTGTGCCGGATGGGGTACAGCAGGTTCCCGTCGACGACATCCGCGTCGGTGTCGTCCCACGCGAGGTTGCCGATGTTCGAGGGGGTGAACAGCCACCCCGGCTCGTGGACGTCCCACATCCCCTCCTGCGAGACCCGCGAGTCCGCACAGCAGAGCGAGACGACGTGGGGGTGCTGGCTCTCCTGGACCTCCGCGAAGTAGTCCGCCGGGAGCGACTCGACGTGCCGGTCGTTCCGGGCGAGCAGGTCGGCGAGCGTCTGGCGCGGCATAGCTCCGGTCGGACGTGCGGGGACGAAAAGCTATCTCTCCCGACCAGGAGCCACGACGCCACACCCACCCCAAGTGGGATAGCCGTCCGTACCCTCTACGGGGGCATGAGCAGGATACCGAGTCCCTGGAACACGGCCCGGATGGTCGGTCTCCTCGGGGACGAGGAGTTCGTCGACGCGCTGACGAACGTCGAGGGGACCATCGAGGAGGTGAACGAGACGCTCGACCGGGTCGAGACGGTGGAGGACGAGGCCGCACAGGCGGTCCACGAGGCGAACGAGACGCTCACGGCGGTCGACCAGCGCCTCGCCAAGGTCGACGAGACCATCTCCCTGCTGGAGGCCAAGATCGAGGCCGGGTTCAGCCTCGCGTTCCTCCTCGTCGCTGCGAACCTCTACGTGCAGGGCGACCTCGTCCTCGCCGCTACCCTCGCCCTCCTCGGGGTGCTCGGTGCGGGCGCGCTCGTCTCGACCGCACGGACGCTCCCGCAGGTCCAGAAGCTCCGCCAGCTGGGTGGGGCCGCCTACGACCGCTTCAACGGCGTCGACGAGGACGACCGCGAGTTCCCGACCATCTTCGACGGTGCCGAGGCCCGGCGTCGGTCGAGGCGAGCGCGCACCGCGAGTGCCGACGACGAGGACGGAGCGGCGACGGAGGGTGACAGCGACGAGGCGCGGGGCACGGCGGCGTCGACTCAGTCGTCCGGGTAGGGGAGGTCGACCTCGTCGCCGTCGTCGGGTACGAACGCCTCCCCGTCGAACGTCTCGCGGGCCTCCTCGGCGATCGGGGTGACGTAGCCGGCGTAGCGCGAGGAGACGTGGGTGAGCGCGAGGCGCTTCGCACCGGCCGCAGCGGCCACCTCGGCGGCCTCACGGGCGGTCGAGTGGCCGGTCGAGTTCGCACGGTCGGCCTCCTCGGCGAGGAACGTGGCGTCGTGGACCAGCAGGTCCGCCGCCTCGGCGGCCTCGACGGTGGCGTCGGTGGGCCGGGTGTCACCGGTGTAGACGAACCGCCGGCCGGGACGCGGGTCGCCGACCACCTGGTCGGAGTGGACGACGGTGCCGTCGTCGAGCTCGACGCTCTCGCCCTCGTGGAGCTTCGAGAACAGCGGTCCCGGTGGCACCCCGAGCTCCTCCGCGCGTTCCCGGTCGAACCGGCCCTTCCGGTCGTCCTCGACGAGCGCGTAGCCGACCGACTTCGTGCGGTGTTCGGTCCGGAACGCGCGGACCTCGAACTCGCCGGCGCGGTAGGCCACGTCGCCCGCGCCCACCTCGCGGATGCGGAGGGGGAACGAGGGGCGGGTGGCGGTGCCGTCGAGCAGGTTCCGCATCGCCCGGCGGCGTCCGTTCGGGACGTGGATGGCGACCGGGTCCGTGCGGTCGTTGAACTCCATCGTCTGGAGCAGTCCCGGGAGCCCGAGGACGTGGTCACCGTGCAGGTGCGAGACGAAGACGTGCGAGACGTCGAACCCCGTGCCGAAGCGCATCATCTGGCGCTGGGTCCCCTCGCCGCAGTCGAACAGCAGGCGCTCGCCCTCCCGTCGGACGAACACCGCGCTGGTGTTGCGCTGGACGGAGGGGACCGCCCCACCGGTACCGAGGAACGTCACGCACAGCGACATGGCTCGGACTCCGGGGCGGGCGTACAAACCGACTTCGGAACGTCGACGCGCGCACTACACCATATTATCTCACCCCTGACATTCGCCACGACGTGAGTTTAGACGGTTCCAAACGCTGGGTAGTACCCTCAATCCCCCGACGGGAGAGACGCGTTATACCATTGTTAACGCCGATTTCGTGGCTTTTCACGCGTTCGGCCGGCGACGAAAGGGAACGAACTGTCGGCCGGGTTTATCACTCCGCCGGAGGTGAGAGCCATCGAAGCGATGACACATACGAGACGACTCCTGACAGTGACGACAGCACTACTGCTCGTACTGAGCGTCCCCACCGCGGCGTGGGCGCTCGGTGGTTCGGCGAGTGGCGCCCAGCAAGAGGCCACACCGGCCGTCGAGGTGACGGACCTCGAGGCGCCCGCGTCCGCCAGCGCCGGGGACGTCATCAACGTCACCGCGACGGTGACGCTCGCCGAGTCCGGCAACGCGACGGCCACGGCGACGGCGGCCGACGGCGACAACGCCACGGCAGCACCGAACGAGACGGAGATGGCCACCGAGACGGCGGCACCGAACGCCACCGAGACGGAGATGGCCACCGAGACGGCGGCACCGAACGCCACCGAAGCGCCCAACGCCACGGAGACGGAGGCCGAGGGGCAGTCGGTACCCGTCGAGTTCCGTCTGGGCGGTGACGTGCTGTTGCGCGACACGGTCGTCCTCGAACCTGGTGAGAGTCAGACCGTCACCTTCCAGGTCGACACCACCGGTCTCTCGACCGGCGTCTACATCCACAGCGTCCTCGCGGGTGACTCCGGCGAGGACGCGACGATCCTCATCGTCGAGGGCGACGGTCAGCCGGCGCCGACACCCAGCCCGAACAGCACCTCCTTCCAGGTCGCGAACCTGAGTGCACCGAGCGAGGTGACGGCCGGCGAACCGGTCGAGGTGTTGGCCACGGTCTCCAACCCCGACGAGGAGAACGTGACGGAGACGCCCGCGGCCAACGAGACGGAGACAGCCAACGAGACAGAGGTAGCCAACGAGACGGAGAGTCCGACCGAGACGGCGACCGCGACCGAGGCTGCGCCGAACGAGACGGAGGTGCCGAACGCGACCGAGGCGCCCTCGGCGACGGCCGAGACCCAGACCGTCGAGTTCCGCGTCGAGGGTGACGTGGTCGCCACGCAGAACGTGACGCTCGAACCCGGCGAGTCCACGGAGGTGAACTTCACGCTGGACACGACGGCGATCGAACCGGGCATCTACACCCACGGTGTCCTCACGGAGGACTTCGGTGAGATGGCCGTGCTGCGCGTCGTCGAGGATACGGGCGACGCGACGGAGACACCGGCGCCGAACGCCACCGAGACGCCCGAACCGAACGGCACGGAGTCGCCCGGCACGTCCACGCCGACCGACGGAACTCCGACCGACGGAACTCCGACCGACGGAACCCCGACCGACGGAACTCCGACCGACGGAACCCCGACCGACGGAACCCCGACCGACGGAACTCCGACCGACGGAACCCCGATGGGGACCGACACGGCAGCGGAGGAGACCGAGACGGCCTGACGGAGTCGCCCGGCCTCCGGGGCTCCGTTCAGACCGTTCAATCGACAGACAGCGTAGGGGTTCGAACCCACGCGAACCGCCCGAACGGACGACACCCCCTTTTGTACCCGTCTCGAACGTCCGGGTGCAATGAGAGAGCAACTGCTCGCGGTGGCGCTGGCCGCGACGCTCGTGCTGGCCGGGTGTTCGGGCGCGGTCAGTCCGACCGCCAGCCCCAGCGCGGCCGACGACGCGACGCCGACAGCGGGAACGCAAGCGATGACGAGTAACAGCGGGACGGTCAACTTCTACGTGAGCGACGAGACGAACGCCATCAGCGACTTCGAGTCGCTGAACGTCACCGTCGAGGCGATCTCGTTCAAGCGCGCGGACGCGGGTGACGACGAGTCCGAGGTCGAGAACGAGGACGAGAGGGAGACGGAGGACCCCGAGGCCGACGACGAGAACGCCACGGCCACCCCGGAACCGACCGCGACCCCCGAGTCCGAGGAGGTGAACGAGACCGCGGAGCCGACCGAGACGCCCGACTCCGAGGCCGACTCGGAGGAGATAGAGGACGAGGAAGAGAGCGACGAGGAAGAGAGCGACGAGGAAGAGAGCGACGACTGGGTCGTCCGCGACGTGAACTCGACGACCGTCGACCTGACCGAGCTTCAGGGCGAGAACGCGACCCAGCTCAAGCGTGCGAACGTCCCGAACGGCACCTACACGCAGGTCCGCCTGCACATCAGCGAGGTGAACGGGACCCTGAAGGACGGGTCGCAGGTGAACGTCAAGCTCCCGTCGAGCAGACTGAAGTTGAACAGCGAGTTCACCGTCGGGAACGGTGAGGAGGTCGACTTCGTGTACGACGCCACCGTGTTCGAGGCCGGTAACTCTGGGAAGTACATCCTGAAGCCCGTCGCCAGTGAGTCCGGGACCGACGTCCCCATCAAGTCCGTCGACCGTGACGACGAGGGCGAGGGTGACATCGGCGCCCGGTTCGTCGGCCAGGTCGAGCGCGGCCAGGCCGCGACGGTGAAGGTCACCTCGCAGGGCGGTCCCGTCTCCGGTGCGACCGTCGAGGTCGGCGACACCGAGTACCAGACTGGCAGCGACGGCACGGTGATGTTCGACGTGCCGAGCGACGCCGAGGAACTCGAGGTCGAGGTGGAGTACGACGACGGCGAGGCCGAACTGAAGCGCACGTTCGCCACGGACGGTGACGACGAGGTCGAGAGCGACGACGCGGAGGAGCGCGAGGAGGGCGAGACGGCCGAACCGACAGAGACCGAGGAACCCACCGAGACCCCCGAGACCGACGACGACGCTGACGACTCCCGGCAGGACCGTGGGAACGGTGGCAACCCGAACGACGACGACACCGCGACGCCCACCTCGACCGAGGCGTAACTGAGCGACTCACCGCCGGCAGCCGAGTAGACACCCTTCTGAGACGACGGGACGACCAGTGCGGCGTGCAGCCCTCCACTCGCCGGTACCTCGTGAGCGCGCTGGTCCTCCTCGGTGCCCTCGTGTTGTTCGGCCCCGCCGCCGGCGTGGCCGTGCTGACAGCGACGACCCGCTTCGCGGACGTGCTCGGCGTGTCCACGAACGCCGGGACGCCGGCGGGACTCGTCGCGTCCGTGCTGGCCGTCGCCGCCGGACTCGCCGTGGCCACCGAGGCCGCGGCGGTTCGATTGGGCGGCCCGGCCGCGCTCCACCGCGGGAGCGACGCGGCACGAGGCGTCCGCTACGCGACGCTCGGCGCAGTGGCGCTCGCGTTCCGCCGTGGCCGGCGTGGGAAGCCGTTCGACCCGCTGGCGTAGGCGTTGCTGTAGAACCCAGCCACACCCACCCGCGGCGAGCAGGGCGGGACCGACGGTCCCGCTGGCAGACGGCGGCTTCACTGCCGTCGACGAAGCGACCCGCGCTTGTTGAATCGAAAGTGTTGCCGGAGTGGTTCGCGCCTTCGGCGCGACCCCGACGAGAAAAGTTTGGTCAGACGTACGTGAACCACTCGTCGTGGTCGTCGGTCCGCCGCTCGATGACCTCGAAGAACCGCGACTGGAGTTCCTCCGTGACGGGGCCGCGCGAGCCGTCGCCGATGACGGTGTCGTCCACCGTCTTGATGGGCGTGACCTCCGCGGCCGTGCCGGTGAAGAACAGTTCGTCGGCGGTGTAGAGCTGGCCGCGGGAGATACTGGCCTCGTCGTGGACCGTGTAGCCGAGCTCCTCGGCGAGTTCGATGACCGTCTGGCGGGTGATGCCGTCGAGGATGGACTCACTCAGCCCGGGCGTGAATATCTCCCCGTCGTTGACCATGAAGATGTTCTCGCCGGGGCCCTCGGCGACGTCACCCTCCTTGTTGAGGACGATGGCCTCGACGTAGCCGTTCGAGCGGGCCTCCTCGCCCGCCAGCATCGAGTTGATGTACGGGCCGGTGGCCTTGATGTTCGTCGGAATCTGGCTGGAGTGGTGTTTGCGCCACGAGGAGACCATCACGTCGACCCCCTGTTCGAGGGCGTCCTCGCCGAGGTAGGTGCCCCACGGCCAGCAGGCGATAGTCGTCTCCGTCGGGCAGTCGCGCGGCGAGACGCCGAGCGAGTTGTAGCCGTAGTAGACGAGTGGCCGGATGTAGCAGGACTCCAGGTCCTGCCGGCGGATGAGTTCCAGCGTCGCCTCGGTGAGTTCCTCGCGGTCGTGGCTGATGTCGTGGCCGAGCGGCGCGGCCGACTGGTAGAGTCGGTCGAGGTGTTCCTCCCAGCGGAAGATGGCCGGGCCCTGCTCGGTGTCGTAACAGCGGACGCCTTCGAAGACGGCGGTCCCGTAGTGGAGGCTGTGTGTGAGCACGTGCGTCTGTGCCTCCTCCCACGGGACGAACTCGCCGTCCATCCAGATCGTGTCGACGTCCATCTCCTCGAATCCCATAGGTGCGCGGTCGGCGCCCCTCGTAATGAGTGTTGACGATTCTTGCCACGGATGCACGTGGCCCGGAGCGCATCAGTCACACTACAGGAATCGGTTCCGGGAAACGCTCTTCCGGGGGCACGGAGAACCCGGACGACGGGACGATGCGAACGCCCGGTGTCGTCACTCGGTACTACCTGTACGAGGCGACCGACACCGCCGGGTTCGTCTGGCCGGTGTTCACGCTGTTCCTGCTCTCCCGTGGCCTCTCGTTCACCGAGATAGCCACGCTGAGCGCCACGATGGCCGTCCTCGTCGTGGTCGGCGAGGTGCCGACGGGCTACCTCGGTGACCGCATCGGCCGGCGTAACAGCCTCGTCCTCGGCCGGGTGGCCGCTGTCGCCTCCCTGCTCGGGTTCCTCGTCGTCACGACGTTCCCGGGGTTCCTCGTACTGTACGCACTCTGGGCGCTGACGTTCACCTTCGCCTCCGGCACGGCGGAAGCGTGGCTCTACGACACGCTCGAGGAACGCCTCGACACGGACCAGTTCACCCGCGTCAGAGGTCGCGGGCGGGCCGTCGGGTCGTGGGCGATGGCCGCCACGATGGTCGCGTCCGGGTTCCTCTACGTCGGCGACCGGGAGTGGCCGTTCGTGGCTGCGGCGGCCGTCGGCGTGGTGAGCGTCGGCGTCCTGCTGACGATGCCGGAACCCAGCCGTGGAGAGGGCGACGAGGATGAGCGCCTCTCGGTCGTCGAGGCACTGCCGGTCGTCCGGGGGGCACTCGGCCGCCCCGGCGTCCGCTCGCTGGTGCTCTACGTCGGCCTGTTCTACGGGGCGGTGAGTGCGGCCGACGACCTGATACAGCCCATCGCCGTCGACGCGTTCGACGGCTACCTCGCGGTCCTGCCGGCCGCCGCCGCCGGACTGCCGGGGGAGGCGCTGCTCGGATTCCTCTACGCCGGGTTCACGGCCGTCGCGGGCGTCGCCAGCGACAACGCCGGCCGACTGGAGTCAGCACTCGGGACGACGGGGGCGGTGGTCGTCGTCCCGGCCGTGGTGGCGGTCTGCTACCTGTTCCCGCTGGTGGCGACGGCCACCGCCGTCCCGGTGTTCTTCGTCCTGAAGGCGGGACGTGCCGCGGTGGCTCCCGTCACCGGGCAGTTCCTGAACGACCGGGTCGAGAGCGTGGGCCGGGCGACGGCGCTCTCGGCCGCGGCGATGGTGTTCGCGCTGGTCCGGGTCCCGCTGAAACTCCTCGCCGGTGGGGTCGCCGACGCCGCCGGACCGGTCGCCGGGGTCGCGGCGCTGGGCGTCGCGTTCCTCCTCACCGGGGGCGTGCTGGTGGCCGTCGAGCGACCGGGGGCCGTCCCGACCGACGTGGCCAGCCACGGTGACTGACCCCCAAAGGCTCACGTTCCCTCGCGAACGCGGACCGACGATGGCTGCCGACCTCGCCCTCTACGCCGCCGTCGTGACCATCGACCTGGTCCACGGCGCCGAACCCGGGCACGGCTGGCCCGTCGCCGCCGCCTACGCGCTGGACCGCGAGAACCGCTTCGCCTCGGGACTGCTCACCAGCGTCGTCATCGGCGTCGGCCACCTCGTGAGTTCCATCGCCGTCGTCGCCGCGTTCCTCCTCGTCGCCGAGTGGGTCGGTGTCGCCGACCTCGGGTGGGTCCGCTACGTCGCGGGCGTGCTCCTGATAGCACTCGGTATCAGGGAGTACCTCGGTGGGGGCCACTCGCACGACCACGCACACCACGAGAGGAGTCACGACCACGCACACCACGAGAGGAGTCACGACCACGCTCACGGGGAGACGGCGGTCCCCGACGTCGACCCGACCGAGTCGGTGCTCACTGCGGCCGCCGCATCCGAGCCGGCGCTCGGGGAGACGGACGGGGGGCACGGAGACGGTCACGCACACGCCCTCTCGGCCGACGACCCCCGTGGCCTGTGGGGGCTCGCGTCCTCGGCGTTCGTCCTCGGGTTCGCCCACGAGGAGGAGTTCGAGATACTCGGGTTCTGCACGGGGGCGACCGACCGATGTCTCCCGCTGATGCTCGCCTACGCGGGGGCGGTCGTGCTCGCGCTGGTGGGCCTGACGCTCCTGCTGGTCGCGGGGTTCGAGCGCTACGAGGACCGAGTGGGCCGCTGGGCCGAGCACTTCCCGACCGTCTCGGCGGCGGTGCTGGTGCTGATGGGGCTGGGGTTCCTCGCGGGCGTACTGTAGGTGGCCGCCGCAGCCGACTCAGTTCAGTCGGTCGACGAGGGCCGCCCCCTCGACGTAGACGAGGCCGTGGCGACGGGCGTAGGCCCGTGCGTCGGGCGGGGAGAGCGCCCCGCCCGTCTCGTCGTCGAGCATCTCGCAGACGACGACGGCGGGTTCGCGGTCGGCGGCGGCCGCGAGGGCGACGCCGAGTTCCGTGTGGCCCTTCCGGTCGTCGAGCAGGTCCGGGGCCGCCCGCAGGAGGTGGACGTGGCCCGGCGCGCGGAAGGCGTCGACGAACTGGTCGTAGTCCGGGGCGGCCGCGAGCGCGCCGAGTTCGGAGATGGTGAGCGCGCGGTCGGCGTCGGTGATGCCGGTGAACGTCTCGCGGTGGTTCACCGTCAGCGAGAACGAGGAGCGCTCGTCGTATGCGAGGTCGTGGTCGGCGGCGAGGCCGTGGTCGATGGTCTCCTGGACGAACGGCAGTCCGAGTTCCTCGCTCACCGCGTCGGAGAGGGCGACGCAGACGAGGCCGCCGGCGTCGTTGCGCATCCGGGCGACCGCGGCGGCGTCGACGTCGCTGGCCGGGTAGACGAGGTCCGTCTCGCCCTCGCGGTCGGCGGCGTCGTGGACGAGGACCGGGTCGCCGCGGCGGAAGGCGGCGAGGGTCCGGTCAACGGGGTCGGTCTCCGTCTCCGTCTCGGGGTCCGTGGTCGCGTCGGCCTCGGCGTGGCCCGCCATCAGCGCGCACCTCCGTGCCCGCCTCGCTCACCGACGTGGACCGAGACGTGGTCCTCGTCCTCGAGCCCGAGTTCCTCGCGGAGTTTGACCGGGGCGATGAGCTCGAGCTGGTCGGCGCCGTGGTGGGTCCGCTCTGGTGCGACGACGTGGACCTCGTCGAACCGGTCGCCCGCGGGGGTCTCCAGCGAGGCCGGCCAGCAGAACGCCGGCCCGTAGGTCCGGTCGTCGTCCTCCCAGCCGTCGATCGGGACGGGGTCGAGGGTGTCCATCCGGGCTCGCGACCGGACACTGTCGTCGTCCAGTTCCACGTTCAGCGTGCCCGCGAACGGGGCGTAGCCCAGCCGCTCCTCGAACTGCTCCATGTAGCCCGGGAGCGAGATGTAGTGCCGGCCCTCCCCCATGCCGCTCGTGACGACACCGGAGAGCGCGACCCCGACCTCGCCCTCGAAGATGCGGCGGTAGTCGGCGTACTCGCGCTGGAGGGCGCGCTCGCCGGACTCCGTGACGGCGACCCGCTGGCCGTCGCTGACGATCTCGCGCTCGACGAGACCGGCGTCCTCGAGCCGCTGGAGGCGACGCGAGGCCGTCTGGTTCGAGACGCCGAGTTCGCCGGCCAGCACCGCACACGTCACCGTCGCGCGGGTCTCCAGCGCCCCCGCCATCGCCAGCCGCTTCAAGGTGGCCAGTTCGTCGTGGCCGACCGACAACTCAGCCTGTCCTGCCATGACTCGGCGTTGGGACTTCCGAGGCATAAGCGTACCGAAGGTGAGATGCGTAACAGAATTGAGACGCAGCCGCGCCGCACGCGTGTTCTCGTGCGAGGTTGGGGCAGCACCGACAAGAACCCGTCGTTCGATGCAACCGTCGCCCGCCGAAATCAGGCGTACGGGTTCGCCTTCCAGAACTCGCTCCCGCCCTTGAGCTTCGGCACCCACGTGTCCGCCTCGCGTGCGAGCAACGCCACCCGCGACTGCTCTACCTCCCGGTAGACGTCGTGGTCGGGCAGGAACTCGCCCACCTGCTTCGTGAACGCCCGGACCCGCTCGTGGCTCGGCATCGCCGAACGGTCCAGTCGCCCGCGTGAGTGCCCGACGTGCATGTAGGCCTTCATCTCGACGAAGTCCACGCCCGCGCGGTCGCACATCGCGGCGTACCACGCCGGCGTGTGCATGTTCACGCCGTCGACCAGCGTGGTCCGGATCACGGTCCGCGTCTCCTCCTTCGCCGCGAGGACGTCCAGAGTCTCTATCAGCGTGTCCCACGCGTCCTCCTCGACGGCGTTCACGGTGCGCTGGAACGTCCGGCGGTCCGCGGCGTCGACGCTCACGTAGAGCTGGGTGGGGTCACAGCGTTCCAGCATCTCGGGCCGGGTCCCGTTCGAGACGAGGAACGTCGTGATGCCCCGGTCGTGGAACGCCTCGACGAGTTCGGGGAGGTAGGGGTAGAGCGTGGGCTCGCCGTCGAGCGAGATGGCGACGTGGCGTGGCTCCATCGCCTCCTCGAACACCTGACGCGGGACCTCGTCGTTCCCGCCGAACCCCGAGAGGAGGCGTTTCTGGAGGTGGATGCTCGCGTCGACGACGGCCTCCGGGTCGTCCCACTCGACGCCGTCGAGTTCGTAGCTGTGGCCGGCGTGGTCGCGCCAGCAGAAGACGCACCGCTCGTTGCACTTGACGACGGGTGTCATCTGGATGCACCGGTGGCTCTGGATGCCGTAGAAGGTGTTCTTGTAACACCTCCCCTCGCCCTTCAGGGCGTGTTCGGTCCAGCCGCAGGTCTGGGCCGCCGTGTGGTTGACGCTGTGGTAGTCCGGGTCGTCCACCTGTCTCGGCCCGCTGCTCATGGACTGGCGGTGGGGACGGGGCGACTAAACTGGTGTGGTCGGGCCGCGCGGCGGCACGGAGAACCACCGTTGGTAGGCGTACAGCCAGAGCAGCGACGGCAGGGCGATCGCCGCCAGCAGCACCATGGACTGCCACTCCGCGCTCCCGTACACCGAGAGGAAGACCGGCGGGAGGTTGAACGCCCCGTGGACGAGCGCGACGAGCACCACGTTCCGCGTGAGTTCGTACAGGACACCCAGCACGAGCGCGAACCCGACGAGCGGCAGGAGTGCCTCGGGGAGTTCGGCGGGCGAGCGGCCCGCCACGACGAGTCGCTGGGGCACGTGCCAGAGCGCGAAGAGGACCGCCATCACGGTGATGGCGGCCGCCCGGCGCGGCAGGTCGCGCTCGCCACCGAACAGCGCGACGAGCTTGTTCTGCAGGTACGCCCGGCCCGCGAGTTCCTCGGCGAGTCCGACGAACACCCACTGGGAGACGGCGAGTCCGACGTAGAGCGCCGGCGGCACGCCCGCGAGCGCGAACGTCCACGAGTCGGCCACCGTCACGCCGACGACGAGGAGCAGGAGGTTGACGGAGACCACGACGCCGGCGAACCACAGCACGGCCCGCCGGGCGAGCGGCCGGGTGAGTCCGACCGCGGCGAGACCGACTCCCTCGAGGCGGAGGACGGCCAGAGCGAGCCCCAGCAACAGTGAGGCGCCGAGGATCGTCACGCCGACGCCGAGCCACGGCGTCGTCTCCAGCCCCAGCGGCCCGGTCAGGAACGGTGCCACACCGGCCAGCGTGACCACTGGAAGGAGGGCCGTGGCCACGAGGAACCCCGCGAGCGGGAGCAGTCGCCGGTCGAACCCGGCACGTCCCTCGACCCGGGGCGCTGTCGTCTCGGGAGTCATGCTGGAGTGTCGGTCCTGACGCTCGATGGACACGTCGCTGGTTCCCGCCGGCCGAGAACAGTCCCGGCTGGAGGACGGAGTGGGACAACTCGAGAGACAGAACGTCCACTGATTGCTCGTAATTCGTGAGTTAGTCGAGTATATCCGAGAACTGGCGACAAATTGCCGGAACGAGTGCGTCTTTTACCACACGAACGAAGACATCTCTCAGACATGGCTGCAGATGGGTTCTTCGTCGACGACGAACCGTACACGACCCCGACGCTGGGGACGGACGAACCGCTGGACGTGGAGGCGACCGCGTACTTCCGCGCCTCGGCACCGGCTGTCGCCCGTGCCCGACAGGAGACGGCGAGGGCTCGCCTGGACGCGCTGGTCGACGCGAACGTCCTCCACGGGCTGACCGTCGACCGCTGGCCGAACAAGGCGAGCGTCCCGGCCGACGGCCCCACCCCCGTCCCCGTCGAACGCTACGAGGAGTTCCGCGCGGCGCTGGGCGAGGACGGCCACCTCGACCCGTTCTTCGAGGACCGCCCCGGCATCGGCCGGTCCTCGCGCGTCGTGGTCCTCCCGGTCATCACGCTGGCGCTCCGGCGCGACGGGGAGCTGACCGGCCTCTATCCGTGCTGGAAGGACGGCCACCACTACAGCATCGAGGAGGGGCTGGCGGCGCTGGAGGAGGGAACGGACGCCGAGAACCTCCGGTGACGGGAAGCGAGAGAGCGCAGCGGAGGAAGATGAGGGAGTCGACGACCGTCCTTAGACGCCCGTCGAGTACCGCAGGATGCCGGCGACGCCGCCGAACGCGGTCATCAGCTGTTCGCCCTTCTCGAAGTCCGTGCTGATGAACTTCGTCTCGGAGCCGCGCTGTTCGGCGAGTCCCATCAGGTGGTCGATGACGTCCTCACGGTCGACCACCTCGGCAGACTGGCCGTTCTCGCAGGTGTGCTCGGGGGTCTGGTGGCGTCGGTCGACCACCTCGAACTCCTGTTTCTCGCCGCAGTCGTAGACCACCACGTCCTTGCGCAGGTCCTCGGAGATGAGCAGGCGGTCGACCGCGCCCATCATCAGGTTGCGGCGGGTCTGGTCGAACCCGTAGGTGGCCTTCCCACCGTCGTGGAGCTCCTCGAAGAACTCCTCCATCTGGCGCTTGTCCTTCATCACCTCGTGGTCCGCGAGCACGTCGCCCGCGGCGTCGACGAGGTCCTTCAGCCCCGACTCGTCGGTGTAGGAGACGTCGAACTTCCCGAGCACCTTGTCCTGGAGTTCGTGGTGGAGGTACTCGCCGTCGAGGAACTCGTCCTTCGTGGGCGAGGGGCCACCGACGAGGACACCGTCCATCTCGTGCCGCTTGTCCACGAACAGTTCGTTGGCCATCTCCGCGACCTCCTGGTAGAAGTTGTCGATGGCCTCCAGCCGCAGGCGGGCGAACCGCTGGGCTGACTGGCCACCTTTCCGCTGCTTGCCGGGCACCAGCGAGGAGGCCGACTTCACCGCCTCCACGCGCTTGCCGCGGAGCCAGCCGACGTTCGCCTCGCGCCGGTCGAGGACGACGAGCCCGTACAGCCCCTTGTCCTCCAGCATGTACTCCAGCGGCTCGGTGAGGAACTCCGAGTCGCAGTGGTAGCGGAACGACTCGACCGGCTCGGGCGGCGACTCCAGCACCCGCGTGACCATGTCCGTCTGCCCGCCGCCGGTGTCGAACGCGCCGCTGAAGATGACCATCCCGTTCTCCGGCGGGTAGGTGTCGTAGTACCGGAGCCGGTCCTTGATGCTGGTCAGCGCGTCCTGCACGGCCGTCCGGGTCTGCTTCGACTTGATGTTCGACGCCTCGCTGTGTTCCTGCGTGACGTGGGCGACGACGTCGGAGACCTGCCGGTCCTCGGGCATGTAGATGGACACGAGCTGGGTCCCGGAGCCCTTGTACTCCTGGAGTTCCTCGATGACCTTCTTGAACTCGTACTTCTGTTTGTCCGACTGCTCCTCCTCCTGCTTGCTCATTACCCGCTCTAGGCCGATGTGCGGTAAGTAACTGTTGACGCGGGACCGTTCACCCGTTAATACGGCGGACCAGTAATAACCGGAAGAACGACCACACCAAACTATTAGTCGGGGAATACGAAAGCGTTAGTCATGGACGTATTCGCAGTCGCCGGGGGGGACGGTGCCGGCAAGACCGCGACGGCGTTGAACCTCGCCGTCGCGCTGCGGGAGGCGGGGTCGTACGCGGCGGTCCTCGACGCGGACCTCCGTGGGAACATCACCTCGATGCTCGACGTGGACTACGACGCGACGCTCCACGACGTGCTCACGGGTGACAGCCGCGCGAGGGACGCCGTCGCCGACGTGGAACTCTCGGCCGACACCCTGCCCGAGAGCGACCTCGCGGCCTACCGCAAGGCGCTGGCGGCCGACCGGACCCAGTTCCGCGCCGGCGGCGACCGCGACGAGGTGACGACCGAGGAGGACGAACCCGACATCGACACGCTCCCGGTCGTCGCCGGCTTCGAGAACCGCGCCGAACACACCGGCACCGACCCGGAGGCGCTCGAGAGCGTCCTCGAGAACTTCGTGATGGCCTACGACGTCCTCGTCGTGGACACGGGCAACGGCCCGGCCTCCCAGTCACCCACCATCGACGTGGCCGAGGGCACGCTCACGGTCACGACGCCCGACCCGGCGAAGATGGAGGCCGCACGCGAGGACGTCCGGGCCTGTACCAACGCCGGGACGAGACTGATGGGCACCGTCGTCAACCGCGCCGGTGACAAGACCAGCATCTCCGAGGTGACCGACACCGTCGGCACCGAGGCCTTCGGCGTCATCCCCGAGGACGCCCGGACCGCCGCACTCGAACCCGTCTTCTTCTCGGTGCCGGGGAGTCCCGCCGCGAACGCCTACGGCCGACTCGCCGGCAAGACCCGGTCGTGGGACGGCACCTCGGCGCTCGTCGGGCAGGCCAGCGCGGACGGGGGCGACGACCCCGGCGCCGGCCGCGGCGGCGGCACGGACGACGAGGACGACGACGACTCCGGCGGGTTCCTCTCCGGCCTGCTGGGCGACGACTGAGCCGCGGCGCGCACGCCCTCGGCCGCCCGCCCCCCGGCGGCCGCGGGCAGCACCGTTTTTCACTCCCCCCGTCGAAGCCCCGCCCATGCAATGTCCCGACTGTAACGGTCAGGTCGCCACGTTCGACGTCCCGGAGAACCTCCGCGAACACCTCCCGAAGCCCGTCCCCACCGCGGGGCTCTGTACCCGCTGTCTCGCGCTCCACCCCACAGACGAGGGCGGCGACCCCGAGTTCATCGACCTCGAGGCGTTCCCCGAGGACCCGGACGCCGCCATCTCGCTCGCCATCGCCATCGGCCTGCTCGACTCGCTGGCGCTCAACCGCGCCTCCATCGAGACGCTGTTCCGCCGGGTCGCCGAGGCCGGCGAGGACCCGTTCCTCGCGCTCGACCGCCTCTCGACCTCCGGTGCCGTCCAGCCCCGGGTCGACCTCGTGGCGCGCAAACAGCAGATCGAGCAGTTGATGAGCAGCTGAACGGTCGGGCACGCGCGGCTCTCGCGCTCGCGCCGACCGGGGCGTCCGGCGGCGACGCCTCACAGCTCACGGGTCGCTTCACTCCCCGTTCGCTCGTACCGCGGCCCCCCTCCGGTCGGCCGTGTGGGTCGTGTGTCGGTCGCGAGCGCTCCCTCCCGCTCGCCGGTACCGAGGAACCTCACTACGTTCGGTTCCTCGTCAACCCGACACCGATTTACCCCACCGCCCGGAATCGCCGAGCATGTTCGTCACCTTCCGCGAGGAGGTCCGCGACGCCCTGCACGGGGCGCTCACCTCGCTCGACTACCCCACGGACGACCTCGGCATCGAGGAGCCACCCGAGGACGTCCCGGCCGTCCTCGCCTCCAGCGTCGCGTTCAGACTCGCCAGCGAGGCCGGCGCCCCGCCCCCACAGGTCGCCGCCGAACTCGCCGACGCCATCGACGCTGGGACGCTCGAGTACGTCGGCCGCGTCGAGACGCAGGGCCCGTACGTGAACTTCCTCCCCGGCGACGCCTACCTGGCGGCCACGCTCGACGCCGCACAGGACACCGAGTACGGCCACCTCCCGGACCGCGACGAGAGCGTCGTCGTCGAGCACACCTCCGCGAACCCGACCGGCCCGGTCCACGTCGGCCGCGCACGCAACCCCATCACCGGCGACGCCATCGCCAACGCACTCGAGTTCGCCGGTTACGACGTCGAGCGGCACTACTACGTCAACGACGCCGGCCGACAGGTCGCCGTCTTCACGTGGGCCTACGAGACGTTCGACGAGGCCGACCTCGACGCGGACCCCGCCCGCGACCGCATCGAGTACGACCTCGTGCGCTACTACCGCAAGGGCAACGCCTACCTCGAGGACGCGGACCCCGAGGAGGTGGAGGCGGCAGAGGCCGAGATCGAGGCCATCATGCGCGGGCTGGAGGCCGGCGACGAGGAGACCTTCGAACGCGTCGCCGAGGTTGTCGACCGCGTGCTCTCGGGGATGACCGAGTGTCTCTCCCGCCTCCCCGCCACCTTCGACGAGTTCGTCAAGGAGTCACGGTTCATGCGTGACGGCTCGACCGACGACGTGGCCGAGCGCCTCAAGGACAGCGAGTACGCCGTCCTCGAGGAGGAGGCGTGGCAGCTCGAACTGGACGAGTGGGGCATCGAGAAGAAGCTCGTGTTCCTCCGTTCCGACGGCACCTCGCTGTACACGACCCGTGACCTCGCCCACCACGAGTGGAAGTTCGAGAACTTCGACCGGGCGGTGACGGTGCTCGGTGAGGACCACAAACTGCAGGCTCAGCAGCTCGACGCCGCCCTCGAGATACTCGGCAACGACACCAGCCAGCTCACCTCGACGTTCTACTCGTGGGTGAATCTCCCCGGCGGCGAGGGGATGTCCACGCGCGCGGGCACGGGAATCGACCTCGACGACCTGCTCGACGAGGCCATCGACCGCGCCCGCGACGAGGTGGAGAGGCGCCTCGAGACGCGCCAGCGCGACGACGACCTCGACGAGGCGGACATCCAGCGCATCGCCGAGCAGGTCGGGCTCGGTGCGGTCCGCTACGACATCGTCTCGAAACAGCCCACGAAGGCCATCACGTTCCAGTGGGAGGAGGCACTCGACTTCGAGGCCCAGTCCGCCCCGTACGTCCAGTACGTCCACGCGCGGTGCTGTGGCATCCTCGACGAGGCCGAACGCGCGGGTCACGAGGTGCCGGCCGAACCCGACGCGAGCGCGCTCGGAACACCCGAGGAGGAGGCCCTCGTGCTGACCATCGCGCGATTGACGGGTGCGATAGACAAGGCCGCCGCCCAGCTGGAACCCCACCGCGTCGCCACCTACACGCGCGACATCGCCGAGACGTTCAACGCGTTCTACCGCGAGTGTCCCGTCCTCACGGCCGAGGACGAGGAGGTGCGTGCCGCGCGGCTGGCGCTGGTCCGCGCCTCGCGTCACACCGTCGCCAACGCGCTGGCGGTGCTCGGCGTGGCGGCGCCGGAGTCGATGTAGAACGGGCGGACGAGGCGGTCAGTTCAGAAGAGGAACGGTGCCTGGACGAACCCGCCCGCGATGAGGTCACCGCCGACGAACAGCACCGCCGCGGCGCCCAGACCGAGGACGAGCAACAGGAACATCACGATCCACGCGGTGGGGAGTGTCGGGTCCGGTTCGGCTTCGGCTTGGCTCATACCCACGGGTCGCACACGCTGGATGAAAGGCGTTCTTCTTTGCGGCGGACGGTGGGAACGAGTAGAGCCAGTCAGGATAGCCACGGAGCGGTGCTGTCGCGGTGCGGTCACGCCAGCGCACCCACCCGGCCGGAGCGAAGCGAGGGCCGCCTTTTGAATCGAAAGGTTTCGAGGAGCGGTTCGGGCGCGGAGCGAGCGAACCCGACGAGAGAAGTTTCGTGGCTTCAGTCGTCGGCGGTGACCGCTTCCTTCTCCGCCTCCGCCTCGGCGGCGGCCTTCGCCGCCTGCTTCTCCTCCTCCTCTTTCTTGGACTTGATCTTCTTGAGCCGGAAGATCTCCTCGCGCTCCTGCTCCTCGAGTTTCTGCTCGATGTACTCCTGGTTCTCGTAGAGCTGCGGGAGGAGCGTGAACTCGAGCGCGTTGACACGGCGCTTGGTCGTCTCGATCTCGTCGAGCATCTTCTTCATCGCCGTCTCGACCTCCGCGGCGAGGACGATCTGCTCGATGAGTTCCTCGTAGGCCGCCGCGGCCTCGTCGATGCGGGCACTGGTGCCGAGGACGCCGTACCCACGCTCGTCGAGCGACTTGCGGACCTTCGAGGACTCGATCTGCGGGACGACCACACCCATGATGTTCTTCGACTGGGTGGTGATCTCCGGGTGGTCCTTCAGCGCCGCCGCCGCACCCCGGACCGCGACGTCGCCGTCCATCGCGCGGGCCATGTTGATGGCGTGCTGCGCGCGGTTGTACGCGTCGTTCATGTCCGAGCGGACGTCCTGCGCCTGGTCGAGGATGTCCATGAACTCCATGATGAGACCGTCACGCTTCTTCTCCAGCGTGTCGTGGCCCCGCTCCGAGAGCTCGATGCGGTCCTCGATAGCCATGAGGTTCTTGCGGGTGGGCTTGACGTCCTTGGCCATGTTGGCTGGGTGTTGCGGGCGACTGGGTGTAAAGCTTTTCAGTCGGGCGGGCGGCGCGACGCCTACTCCTCGGGCGTCGGCCGCCGACGGACGGTGACGTCGCCGTCCGCGTCGAGCCGGACCACGGCGTCGACGAACGAGAGCAGGGTGTTGACCGTCCGGTCGTCCACGGCGGCGGGGTCGAGGTGGAAGTGGGCGGTCGCACCAGCCGCCGAGAGACGGGTGGTGAGCGCGTGGACGAACCGGTAGGCCCGGTCCGAGTCCACGTACTGGAGGAGCGTGGTGAGCGAGTCCAGACAGAACGCGACGGGCTCCTCGTCGACGGCCTCGGTGACCGTGATCTCGAGGCCGGTCAGGTCGTCCGGCGAGTCCACCGTCTCCACGCCGAGCGCCGTCGAGGAGACGCCGACGGCGACGGCGAACGCCCCTCGCGGGAACGCGTCCTCGTGTCGCTCGACCCAGTCGGCGGGCGAGCCACGGTAGAGCACACCCACGGCCCGACTGGCGTCGTCGCGCTCGAGGAGCGCCCGACACAGCGCCTCGCGCTCCGTCGCCATCCCCGGCGCGAGCACGAGGACGTTCCCGACGCCAGCGAGGTGCTCGGCGGCCGAGGTCGGCGTGTGGTGGGACATTCGGTCTGCCATCGGGATTCTCGAACGAAGAACGCTACGGTGTCTCTGCTTCGGCCGTCTGGAGTGCCGCCTCCATGGCGTCCAGTTCGGCCTGGAACTGCTCGGCGATGTCGAACGGTTCGGCGACCAGCCCACGGTCCGTGGTGACGCCGACCCGGACGTCGCCGTCGTAACTGAGGATGCTCACCCCGATGCCGATGCCGTTGGACTGGGGCACCCAGAACATCACGTCGCTGACCTCCGTCCCCGCCAGCGAGAACGCCTCCTTCGGGCCGGGTACGTTCGTCACCACGGCGCTGGCCTTGTTCTCGAACAGTTTGAGGACGAGCTTCTCGAGCGTCGGCGGACCGCGCCCGCAGATCTTCAGCAACAGGAGGAACAGGAACGCCTCGGTCCCCTGCTTGAGCGCGCCGGTGTTGTCCTGGATGGCCTGGATGCGCTCGTGGGGGTCCTCGATGCTGACCGGCAGGTCGAGGAAGCCCAGCCCGAAGTAGTTCCCGAGGTCCTCGGTCCGCTGGTCGAGCGGCTTCAGGTTCACCGGCATCGTACACCGCAGGTCGCGGTCGGTCGGTTCGCCGTTCGCCTCCAGATACCGCCGGAACGCGCCCGCCGTCGCCGCCAGCATCACGTCGTTGATGGTGGCGCCGTGCGCCCGGCCGATGGCCTTCGCCCGCTCCACGTCGATGGGGTCGGACCACGCCACCTCCTTGCGGACCCCGAGGTCGCCGACCAGCGAGGTCCGTGGCTCCTTCGGGAGCGTCACCGCCCGCACGCCCGTCACGGCCATGTTCGCCCCCTGTCTGGCCGCCTCGGCGGCCTTCCGGAGTCGGCTCCGCCCGTCTCCGTCGGTGTTCGGCTCCGACGCCACGGCCGGCTCCGGGTCCGGCGACGGGTCGGCGCCGTTCCCCTCGACCGCCCCGCTCCGGCGGTGGTGCGGTGGCGTCGGCATCGTCCCGATGGGGAGGTCGATCTCCTCCGGCTCGTCGGCCAGTCCCAGCATCACGTACAGCAGCGCGAACCCGTCCGCGATGGAGTGGTGGATACGCACCACGAGCGCGTTCCCGTCGCCGGCCCCCTCGACGAGGTAGAACTGCCAGAGCGGTTTCGTCTTGTCGATGGGCGTGCTCATCACGTCGCCGACGTACGTCTGGAACTCCTCGCGGCCCTGCGGTTCCGGGAGCGAGACGTGGTGCAGGTGCGAGTCCAGGTCGAAGTCCGGGTCCAGTTCCCAGCGGGGCCGGCGGCCGAAGTCGCGGCCGACGATGCGCTGGCGGAACCGGCGGAACGGGAGCAGGCGCTCCTCGACGACCTCGCGCAGGTCCGCGTAGTCGATGGGGTCGTCGAACACCAGCACGCCCGTTATCTCCATCAGGTTCGTGCGGTCACCCATCCGGCGCCAGGCGTTGTCCGGTCCCGAGAGCGGTTCCCCCCCGGAGTCGTCGCCGCGGCCACCGTAGTCGTCCTGAGACATCGTTCGGTTGTGTGGATGTTATACGACCGAAACATAAGCGTGCCGCCGTCGATAGCCGCCGAACGTCGGGACGGGAAGCGGGTGGTGCTCTCGGCAGGGAGAGCGTTCGTCTTCCAAGAAAGAGGCACCACTGGAACCCTCAGCAGGTGACACGACCGGCTTGCTGGATGTAGAGGATACAGTCAGCAGGCAGTCAATCGGCATCTCGTCTCGACAGGCGGAGTCCGACCTGCCGGTGAGCGAGTCGAGTCGGTTCACCCCCCGAAGACCCGTCGGAGGAAGTTGACGATGATATGTGTGTCTTGGGTGAAACGATAGCCGATGTAGATGAGCAGCGCGACGAGCAGCGCAACGAACGGAACGTACCACTCGAACCACAAGCAGACCGTGAAGAAGACCGAGGCAGTAACGATCGCACCCTTTCGTAGAGCTTGATGGCGAAGCCAGTAGCGGTAGTCACCGAAGCTCCCATCGGTGAGCAACAGCGGCACCTGGTCGGTCCCACGAAGGACCCAATCGCCCTGTTCGATGTGAAGTTCACCGCTGACGCTCACCGTCGTCCCGTCGACCAGCGGGCGTGCTTCCAGTAGGTGGCGGTCTAAATCGATGCTATCGTTGTGCCGTCGCACATGACTGGCGAACCGCCGAAGCGAACGGTGTTCCGTGCGGTTTCGGAGGTGGGTGTACCACGAGTCCCACGGTGAGATCGAGAGCCGGTCCGATTTCATCATGCCGCCGACCTCCAGCTGATCGAGCGGTGTCGCCCCGGTTGCCGAACGGAACCACGTCGGGTCGATGCGAACCGTCTGGCCGTCGGTCGTGACCCCGATGCGGCCCCACTCGAGCCCCGAGGCGAAAGTGTGCCACCGCTGGCGCTCCCAGCCCCACTCCTCGATGGTGAGGTTGCTGTTGGTGTTGTCCGGGAACCGCGCTCGCCAGAGGTAGGCGCCAACGGCCTGGTCGGTATCGTCGATGGTCGCACCACCCATCGGGGGCGGTTCTTCGACGACTAACTCTCCTGTAAGCGCTACCGATTCGCCCTCACCCGGCGACCGGGGGACTTCACCGCCCTCCGTCGGCAACGATTGGAGGACCAGCAAGGCGGTGAGGGCCCGGTAGCCGTAGGCAAGTGCGACCGCCAGGAGGACAGCAATCAAGAGGAGGATTATCAGCGGGGGCATACGTGAGTGAGGGACGTTCCACACTTGGTCTGGACGGAGATAAATGGGCAAAATCAGTCGGAGTTGTGACCGACTCGCGCTATGTATGCAGCACAGCCTCAACGAACTACCCGATCGCTTCCAGTAGCGGTGTGCGAGATATAGAGGGTGTATATAGCCGAACGCTCCCGCCGTTCGGAGGTACGCGGCCGGCGCTCACTCGGTAACGGCAGTAGTCATTAGTACCATCGTCGAGAGAGTTTCTATATGCCGTCCCGTGACGAGGATGCCTCGCCCCCAAACGCGTCACGTATCAAGACCAAGGTGGAGTCCGGCACAGCACTGGGCGTCGGCGACATCAAGTTCCTCCTCCGGTACGTTGAGCGGTACGATCACCGCGAATTGGAACCGTATCGAGACGACATCGACGACGCGATCTCCGGCGAACTGGGGCACGAGGTCTACGTCTCAATCCTCGAAGAGTTCGAGCAAGCGGGGGTGCTCGACGAATTACGGCCCGATCTCGTCGACCCGGCGCTCGACCCCGAAGGATTCACACGGCGGGAGATGAACACTGGGGCGTACTACGACCCCAGAACCGTCCATGACGAACGGGGCGAAGTTGTCGGCTCCATTCGCCCCCCTACTAAGCAGCCGACTCGGCTGCTGAGTATCCGGGCGTCGATCCGTGACTACCTGTTCTGTATCGGTCGAGGGTTCAATTTCGACCCGGAGCGGATCTACGATTACGAGGCGGATTATGCGAACTTCCTCCGGTGCGTGCTCGAATACGTCGACGGTGGAGACTCGTTCGACCTCGAGGTCTGGTGCGACGACGACGGTGACCTGTCGACGGTCACCGTCGTGCTTCGGTCGGAGGCTCGGTCGTATCGGGAGTCATTCGGACAGGGGGGCGACTGGCTCAGGCTCGCCTCGTTCGACCCGATCGAGGCAGCACTAGCAGCGGAAACCACACAGCGACTTCGGTATAGTGCCGGCGGGAACGACGGGGCAGTACTGATCCTCGACGCCGAGACGGCGCCACTGGTGGACACGTACCTCGAAATGTTACCACCAGCGGCTCAATGAACGACCACCTGTATTCAATCGGTGAAGGCGAAGGGTAGACCGACTCGCGCCCTGTATCCAGCACGGGTTCGATGAACTACCAGTGTCCAGTCAGAACCGACGTGCAACACTCAGAGCGCGTATTCAGCACTGGGTGTTAATAGTTTTCACCTAATAAACTATAAATAAATTTATAGAACGACCGCACGCACTCTCTTCGATGAGTCCGACCGGTTCCGGTCGGAGAACGGCCTCAGTTCACAGCCTTCGACAGTTCCGCGCCCGCCTTGAACTTCACATCCTGCGACGCCCGACTCGCACTCACCAAGTGACGCACCAGCACATCAACCGTAACGTGCGTCACGAACCCGTATTCGTCGCCCGTCACCTCTAACGTGACCTCATCCTCATCCTCGGCCTCTCGTCCCGGTCGCTTCCGAAGAGGGTAGTCGACACCCCCCGACTCCGAAAGCACACCCGTCTCGACCAACTCCGCCACCGTCCCCGAATCCAGCCGCGCCCCTCGCCGGACGCGTGGCCATTCCCAGTCGGCTGCTCCACCGGCTACATCCTCAAACGAACCCCCAAGGTCAGAAAGCTCAACGCCCACCACCTCAGTCGGACCCGCCATCGATAACACCGTCACCGAATCCTCGTACAGCGCGGCGTCGTCGATGACCCACCCACCCGTGTACACGAGCTGGTCGTTGCTCTCACACCGCTGGACGTACAACACCGCCGGGAACGGCTTCGGACACCGCGGCGGCTGCACCATCACCTGATACACCGACACGCCCGAAGACGAACCAGACTCCGTCGTCCGCGTCCAGACACCGGGTCCACACGGATCATCATCAGAACAGCTCGTGTCCGACCCATCTCCATCAGGGCCAGCAATGATTGGGTCCGCGGAGAGCGTCATCAGCATCTCTGTCTTTATTCTTGCACCATCCGCCGACCTGTCGCCCGAAAGCAGGAACACCGACCCATCATCCGACCGAACGACCTCCAGACCCCCGCCCGTCGCCATCGGCCCGGACACCTCCGCAATGAAGTGCGGCGTCGCCCCACACACCGCCCCCGGATACACGTCTGAATCGCTATCATCGCAATCACCACCCCCATCCGAGCCAGCAGTCTTCGACGACCCCCACGAGTACACCCGCCCCTCGCCATCGGACTCGCCCGTCAGATACGCGATGAGCTGCTCCGGCGTCACCTCCTCACGGATACTCCCGTTCCCACCCGGAACCTCGGCATCAGGCAGACACACCGTAAACCGCTCAGCAACAATCGGCTCCCCACCCAGATACGCAACAAGCTCGTCATCCTCGTCAGCGTCGCCAAGCCCATCGCCATCAGCATCTCCATCCGTCGACCGCGACTTTTGCTTGTTACTCCGCGACGAATTGTAATCCTGAGCCATCACCGGCGATGACGTAACCCAGCCCTCCAACTCTACGTCTCCAAGTTGTCCACCCGACACCGTCGGAGTCAGCCGACTCACGTGCGGCTCACCGACGACGAACTCGCCCACACTCGCCGCCTGTGTCCCCGCGAACACCGCCGCAGGCGACGCCCCCGTGTTCGTCACCGCTGACGCCACGCGGCTCAGACAGCCGCTGAGTCCGACAACGGTAACGGCACCAGCTGCGGCAAGTAGGCTCCGGCGGCGAACCGGTATCTCGCCCGTGTCGGCAGTACTGCTCTCCGGGGAAGACGAATCACTCATCTGGTATTGAATACCATGCATAAGAATAAAATTTCCTATGATTGGGGCGTAGAGGTTACACCCATTTCTGTATGGATGCTGTCGAGGCGTTTCGAGGCATGGAACAGAGACGTAGACGACCGACTCGCGCCCTCTATTCAGCACGACGGTCAGAACCTATCACTAGTCGATGGGTTCAACGAACCCAGAGGAGACAGCGTTCGAAGCCGCTGTGCTGGGCGGGAATACAACCGCACCGCCCCGCGGCGAGCGAAGCGAGCTGCGCTTTTCGAATCGAAAGTTTTGCGCGAGCGGTTCGCGCCGACGGCGCGAACCCGAGCGGAAAATTTTCGTGGCTAGTCGTCCGCGCTGACCGCTTCCTGCTCCTCTTCGACGTAGTACTCCTCGATGAGGTCCTCGTCGATACGGTTGAGCTCCGGCTTCGGGAACGCCGAGAGCAGGTCCCAGCCGATGCCGAGGGTGTCCTCGATGGAGCGGTTCGTGTTGTACCCCTGCTGGACGAACTCGTTCTCGAACGCCTCGGCGAAGTCGAGGTACTTGTTGTCACGCTCGGAGAGCGCCTCGCGACCGACGATGTTCACGAGGTCACGCAGGTCCTCACCCTCCGCGTACGCGGCGTAGAGCTGGTCGGACACGTCGGCGTGGTCCTCGCGGGTCAGCCCCTCACCGATACCGTCGTCCATCAGCCGGGAGAGGGACGGCAGCACCTGGATGGGCGGCTGGATACCCTGCGAGTTCAGGTCACGGTCGACGTAGATCTGCCCCTCCGTGATGTAGCCGGTCAGGTCCGGGATCGGGTGCGTGTCGTCGTCACCCGGCATCGTGAGGATGGGGATCTGCGTCACCGAGCCCTCGCGCCCCTCGATGCGGCCGGCCCGCTCGTAGAGGGTCGCCAGGTCGGTGTACATGTACCCGGGGTAGCCACGCCGGCCCGGGACCTCCTCGCGAGCCGCCCCGATCTCACGGAGCGCCTCGCAGTAGTTGGTCATGTCCGTCAGGATGACGAGCACGTGGTACCCCTTGTCGAACGCGAGGTACTCTGCCGTCGTCAGGGCCAGTCGCGGCGTGATGGTCCGCTCGACCGCAGGGTCGTCCGCGAGGTTCATGAAGACGACCGAGCGCTCCAGCGCGCCGGTGCGCTCGAAGTCCTGCATGAACTCGTTTGCCTCCTCCTGCGTGATGCCCATCGCGCCGAAGATGACCGCGAACTCGCTGCCCTCGCCCTCGGCGTCCTCTTCCGGGACGGTCGCCTGACGGGCGATCTGGAGCGCGAGGTCGTTGTGCGGCAGACCGGACCCCGAGAAGATGGGGAGCTTCTGGCCGCGCACGAGCGTGTTCATCCCGTCGATGGCGCTCACACCCGTCTGGATGAACTCCTCGGGGTACTCGCGGGCCGTCGGGTTGATCGCCGCCCCGACGATCTCTCGCTCCTCCTCGGGTTCGATGTCCGGCCCGCCGTCGATGGGCTGGCCGGACCCCGAGAGCACGCGACCGAGGAGATCCTCGGTCAGCGGCATCTGCAGGGTCTCACCCAGGAACCGCACCGAGGAGTTCCGGTCGATACCGTCGGTCCCCTCGAACACCTGGATTGCGACGTACTCGGAAGTCGATTCCAGCACCTGGCCACGCCGGACGTCCCCCGAGGGCGTCTCGATCTCGACGATCTCGTCGTACCCGACGGGCTCGTCGACCTCGGCGAACACCAGCGGGCCGCTGATCTCCGTGATTGTCTTGTATTCTTTCTGCATGGTCAGTACAGCTCCTGCAGTTCGCTGGTGATCTGGTCCTCGACCTCGTCGATGAACTCGTCGTAGTCCTCGGCGGTCCCCATCCGGTTCAGCCGGGGGGCACCGTCGATGGCCTGGATCTCCTCGACCGGGACACCCGCCTCGAGCGCCTCGAACGCCTCGTCGTTGAACGTCTTGATGGCGCCGAGCATCCGGTAGGTCTTCTGCGGCTCACAGAACGTGTCAACGTCGTGGAACGCGTTCTGCTGGAGGTACGCCTCGCGGAGGTAGCGCGCCACCTCGAGGGTGAGCTGCTGGTCCTCCGGCAGGGCGTCCTTACCGACGAGCTGGACGATCTCCTGCAGCTCGGCCTCCTCGTCGAGCGTGTCGACGGCCCACTGTCGCCGCTCGGGCCAGCCGTCGTCGACGTTCTCCGTGAACCACGGGTCGAGCTGCTCTCGGTAGAGCGAGTAGGACTCGTTCCAGTTGATGGACGGGAAGTGCCGCCGTTCGGCGAGGTCCGCGTCCAGCGCCCAGAACGTCTTGACGATACGCAGGGTGTTCTGCGTGACCGGCTCCGAGAAGTCACCACCCGGCGGCGAGACGGCGCCGATGACCGAGATGGACCCCTCCGTGCCGTTGATGTTCTGGAAGTAGCCGGCGCGCTCGTAGAACTCCGAGAGGCGGGCGGCGAGGTACGCGGGGTACCCCTCCTCACCGGGCATCTCCTCCAGCCGCGAGGAGATCTCGCGCATGGCCTCGGCCCACCGCGAGGTGGAGTCGGCCATCAGCGCCACGTCGTAGCCCATGTCGCGGTAGTACTCGGCGATGGTGATGCCCGTGTAGACACAGGACTCACGCGCCGCCACCGGCATGTTCGACGTGTTCGCGATGAGGCACGTCCGGGACATCAGCGGGTTCCCGGTGACCGGGTCCTCCAGCTCCGGGAAGTCTTCGATGACCTCGGTCATCTCGTTGCCACGCTCGCCACAGCCGACGTAGACGACGATGTCCGCGTCGGCCCACTTCGCGAGCTGGTGCTGGGTGACGGTCTTGCCCGAGCCGAACGGACCCGGGATGGCGGCCGTCCCGCCCTTCGCGATGGGGAACAGGCCGTCGAGGATGCGCTGGCCGGACACGAGCGGCGTGTCCGGCGTCTGCTTCTCGACGGTCGGACGCGGCTCGCGCACCGGCCACTCCTGGTGCATCGAGAACTCCGCGCCGGTGTCCAGTGCGACGACGGTGTCGGTCACGCTGTGGCTGCCACCGTCGACCTCGACGACCTCGCCGGTGTGCTCCTGATCCGCACGGGTCTCCGGCGGGACGAGCACCTTGTGGTCGATCTGGACCGTCTCCTCGACGACACCCAGAACGTCACCGGGCGAGACCTCGTCGCCGACCTCGACGGACGGCTCGAACTCCCACTCTTTCTCCATGTCGATACCGGGGGCGTCGACCCCACGGTCGAGGAACGCACCCATGCGCTCCTCGAGGACGTCGAGTGGACGCTGGACGCCGTCGTAGATGGAGTCCAGCATGCCGGGACCCAGGTCGACGCTCAGCGGCTCGCCCGTGTTCTCGACGGGTTCGCCGGGAGCGACGTCCGAGGTCTCCTCGTACACCTGGATCGTCGTGATGTTCCCCTCTATCTCGATGACCTCGCCCATCAGCCCTTCGTCGCCCACGTAGACGACGTCGTTCATCCGGGCGTCGAGGTCCGTGGCGGTCACGACCGGACCGCTCACGCTCTCTATGACACCTTCCGCGGTGTCTGCTTCGGTTGCCTGACTCATGTTCTAGTCTTCCGCCATCAGGTCGATCCCGATCGCTCGCTTGATCTGGTCGCGGAGACCGCCGCCACCGGCGGCGCTCCCCAGCGTCACGAGCACGGGCTCGACACTCGTTTCGACGTCGCGTCGGACTGTGCGCGAGAGATGCTCGAGGTCGTCCTCGTGCATCACCACGATACCGACACCGTCGTCCTCCAGCATCTCGGTCACCGCCGCGTCGAGTTCCTCGGGCTTGTCCTCCTCGGGAACGTTCGCGAACTCGCGGATGCCCGCGAGACGGAAGCCCGTCGTGAACTCCGGACTGCCGATGACGCCTATCTCCTGACTCATATCATCACCAGCTCCGTGTCGATCTCGTCCTCGCCCAGCCCGGCCTCGCGGCCGCGGGCGATGGCACGCAGGTTGTCCACCTCGCGCTCCTTGGCGAGCACGTACGCCAGCACCGGACACACCGACAGGGGGTACCGGTTCGAGAGGCGGTCGGAGTACTCGAGCAGCGCCGCGTCGAGCGCGTGCTCGAACGCGATGAGGCTATCTGCCTGCTCCAGTTCGTCGAGCGCCTCGTTCAGGTCGCTCCCGTACGGCGACTCACGGATGCGTGCGACGAGTTCGTCCGTGTTCGTCGAGAGCTGCCGGAGTTCGTCGGCGTCGAACAGCCGACCGCCCTCGATGAAGTACTCGCCCGGGTCGATGTCCGCGCCCGACCGGGCGATGCGGAGCGCGTTCCGGAGGTTCCGGAAGTCGATCTCCGCGCGCAGGAACTCGATGTAGAGCTCCGTCGCCACGTCCGGTTCGCTCGGGAGCCCCGAGAGCAGCGTCTCGTAGAACGCCCGGTCGACCGCGTTCTCGAGCGGGACCAGCGTCCCCGTCGACTCGTAGTCGTCGAACGCCGCCGCCAGCGGCTTGCCGAACATCGTCCCCTGCAGGCGGTCGACGGCGTCCTCGATGGACTCCGAGTCGACCAGCGTCGAGAGGAACTCCTCGTCGAACTCGCCGGCTCCGATGAGGTCGTCCTCGATCTCCTGTCGGGAGGCGTCGGCGTACAGCCCACGCACGACGGTCTTGACGTTCCACGCGTCGAACTTCCGGAGGTAGCGCGCGATGTAGTCGTACAGCCGCCCCTCGGCCCAGTCCAGCAGGTCGTTGAAGTGCTTGGCCAGGTTGCGGTTCAGCGCGTACTCGATCAGGTCGACGCCGGAGTAACGGGAGCCGAGCGCGTTCATCTCGCGCTCGTACTCCTCTTCCTCCATGAAGCGGGCGATCTCGCCGGTCCCCATGCGGACGAGTTTCCGGTAGTCGTCCTCGTCGAACAGCGACGCGCGACGGGACCGCACGCGGGCCGTGACGTACTCGTAGTTCGAACTCGACTCCGATGGGGCGATGATGCTCATTGGAACAGTTCGTCCGATATCTCCCGCAGGTTGTCCTCCCAGACCTCGGCGAGGACGGAGTCGAACGTGTTGTTGACACGGACCCGCGAGCCCTCGCTCTCGACGACGACGCCGCCGAGGCAGTCGTACTCGCCGGCGTACGAGAAGCCCTCGTAGTCGTCGAGCACGTCGGTCAGCAGTTCCTCGTCGTCGGCCCGGCCGTACACCTGCACGTCGTCGCCGTCGAACTCCTCGGCGGCCACGTCGAGCAGGGCACGGGTCAGTTCTTCGCGACGCTCACCCTCGAGACCGGCGACCTCCTCCTCGACGTCCTCGCGGACGTCGGCGAGCAGTTCGCGGCGGGCTTCGAGCCGGGCCTGCTTGGCCTCGAGCTTCGCGGAGGAGAGCGTCTGCTCTCGCTCCTGCTCGATGCTGCGCTCGACCTCGCGCTCGGCCTCCTCGAGGATGTCCTCGGCGTCGCTCTCGGCCTCGGAGACGATCTCCTCGGCTCGCTGTTCGCCCTCGTCCCGGATTTCCTCCGCACGCGCGCGGGCTTCGTCCCGGATGTCCTCTACGACTGTATCCAGACTCATGTTGGAAAAGGGGGGCGTGTTCAGACGAAGCTCTCGTACGGGACCTCGGGCACGACGAAGACCACGACGAGCGCCAGGATGACGAGCGTCTCCGGCAGGACCGTCAGGATGAGGCCACGACCGAACATCTCGTCGTCCTCTGCGACGGCACCGACCGCCGCGGCACCGATACCGCGCTCTGCGTACCCGGCACCGAACGCCGCGAGGCCGACCGCGAGCGCGGCCGCGGCCTTCGGCGGGATAGCCGGGAAGTTGGTCTGAATCGGTACGAGGATGGCAGCGACCAGCGATGTGAGTTCCATCATTCTTGAGTTACCTCTGGTGTGGTTCCGAACGGCTAGACGTCCACACAAGAGACCCATAAAACTTCCCAAACGCGGTTGCCAGCGCCCGTGCGGCCGGCTTAGCACGAACCGCACGCTCCCCGCTGGAGGAGCCGCGGGGCGGGCGAGACCGAAGCCGGCGGCGGGCCGAGGTCAGTCCTCGGTCGTGTACGTCCGCTCGTAGCCGAACGGGTTGTACTTCGCGCCGCCGCCCTCGTAGAACTTCCCGAAGAACTCCACGTACTCGAGACGCACCGCCTGCAGGCCGGCGCTCGTGACACCGAGCGCGAGGACGAGCGCGTGGCCGAATACGAGGATGACGATGCCGAGCAGCGCGAAGCTGATTCCACCGTGGGCCAGTCCCTCGAACAGGATTCCGGTCGGGACGTACCCGTGGAACTCGGTCCCCTGCTGGATCATCTCCTGGGTCGGCATGCCACCCGTTCCGAAGTGCCACCCACCCTTGCTGTCGACGTAGACGCCGAAGAACAGGAGGTTGACCACGAAGGCCATCCCCGCCTTGGCGAGCAACACAGCCGCGAGCCTGGTGTACGAGAGGACGTTGACGAGCACGTTCAGGAACTCGACGCCCTCGATGGGCTCACCGTAGACCAGCAACACCAGCCCGACGGCGAACACCGCCAGCCCGGCCAGCCCGACGGACGGCGGGAAGCCGGTGAACCCGAGTTCGAACGGGTTCCCGTTGAACACGCTCTGCGAACCGTACATGAGCGACGGTGCCGAGCCGAAGGCGCCGGCGAAGATCCACGCCCACAGCCCGAACATCATCAACAGCCACGAGCCGTTCTCGTACATCGCATCGGCGAATCCGTGGCTGAGGTCCTGGTAGAAGCCGACGATCCAGCCGACGGTCAGGTGCAGGACACCGGCGAGCAGGCTGACGACCAGCCAACCGAGCGCGTAGTCGGCGTACTGGGGCTTGAGCCCCTTGTGCAGCGGCGGCGAGCCGTCGAACAGTATCTCACCGAGTTCGAGCAGTCCGAATATCTCGCCGTACAGGACGCCGAACAGCGCCGTGAACCCACCGGCCCACAGCGCGACGCCACCGAGCGAGCGGATCATGTCGCTGTCGAAGCGCGTGTAGAGGAACGCCCCCAGCGCCATGTAGAGGATCCCGTAGCCGAGGTCACCGATCATGAACCCGAAGAAGGCCGGGAACGTCAGGAAGACGATGAACGTCGGGTCGAGTTCGGTGTACTTCGGCCGGTTGATGACCTCGACCAGCGCCTCGAACGGCTTGACCGGGCCGGCGTTGTTCTGGATGACCGGCGGCGCACCGCCCGCCATCGCGGTGTCGGTCCCACCGTCGGAGACCGCCTTCTTGTCGCCGCCATCCGTGGCGACGGGGTCCCCGACCGGTTCCTCCTCGCCGTGCGGGTGGCCGTCCTCGTCGTAGGCCGCCTCGCCGTGCTTCTCGATCTCGACGTGGTCACCGACCGCGTCGGTCAGCGACGTGACGAGGTCGTCGTACCGGATGGAGGGGATCCACCCCTCCGCGACGAAGGCGTTCTCCGTCGTCGCGAACGAGAGCGGCGCCTCGCGCTTCTGGACGTCGATGGCGAGTTGCTCCTCGGCCGCGAGCAGGAAGCCCGCGGACTCCGCGCGGACGTCCTCCAGTTCGGACTGGACGGTCTTCAGTTTCGACTCCAGCGTCGACCTGCGCTCGCGCAGGTCCGAGACGTAGCCCTCGGGCGAGCCGTCGACGTCCGGGATGTCGAGACCGGTGAACTGCGCGCCGACCAATACGTCGTTCACGTCGACGTCGTCTCGGACGTACGCGAAGACGCCGAGCGCGCCCTTCTCGCCGGTGAACAGTTCGAACTGCTCGACGCCGGGGGTCTCGGTCAGCGCCTCGCGGACCGCCGACGGGTCGCCCTCGCCCACCGCGACGGAGAGCGAGTCGTAGCCGGAGAGGAGGTCGAGGTCGACACCGAGGTCGACGAACGGCTCGACCATGCCGAGTTCCTCCTCGACCGAGCGGAGCTCCTCGCGCAGGTCGTCGCGCCGGTCGTCGAGTTCGTTGACACGGACCCGGACGTCCTCGAGTTCGCGCTCGAGTTCCTCGTCGTCGAGGACGCGCGGGTGAGCGCGCTCCTCGACGCTCGCCTCCTCCACCTCGAGGATGGACTTGAGCGAGCGCACGGTGACGAGTTTCTCGGAGGCCTGGTCGGCGCCCTCCGTCGGGTTGCCGGGGTCGAACCCCTCCCACGCGCCGTCGTACTCCGTCATGTGCAGCAGGCGGAGGTCGTGGACCGTCTCGACGACCTCGTCCATCACGCCCTTGGATCCCGTTACCGAGACCCGGCTCATCCGTTCAGGTCTGAGCATGCACCGCCTCCTCGAACAGGTCGACGACGTGTTCGACCACCTCCTCGCGGCGCCGCTCGGCCTGCGCTTCGAGCTGCTCGCGCTCGGCCTCGCCCTCCTCGACGATGGTCGCTCGTTCTTGTTCGATATCCTCACGGGCCTCGGCGAGTCGCTCTTCCTTCATCGAGGCGGCCTCCTCCCGAGCCTCCTCGCGGATGCGCTCGGCCTCCTCGCGGGCCTCCTGGATGTGCTCCTCGCGGTCGGCCTCGGCCTCGGCGACGATGTCGTCGGCCTCGGCCTCGGTCTGTTTGATGCGTTCGAGAACCTCTGGCCTCGCCATATGCTTATCGTGCGTGGGTTGCACCACGGCGTATAAGGTAGTTGCGAAAGGCAGAGGCGTGGCGGGTCTCCGGTCGGGAATTCGACCGAATCGTCGCCCCTCCTGTCGGTCCGTCGTCTCGTTCGCGTCGCGTCGCTCGGCCGCCCGCCGGACGAGCACCCGGCCGGTTCGGCGGGAAACCGGGGAGTTATGACCGTCCCACACCAACACGAGGGCAATGGGATTCCTCGAGAACAAGGCCCGAGCGCGGCTGTTCTACCGGTACTTCTCGGAGCTGTACGACACCATCAACCCGTTCATCTGGAACGAGGAGATGCGCGACCAGGCGCTCGAGTGGTTCGGCATCGAGGAGGGTGACGTCGTCCTCGACGTCGGCTGTGGGACTGGGTTCGCCACCGAGGGGCTGCTCCAGCACACCGACGAGGTCCACGGCCTCGACCAGTCCGACGGCCAGCTCTCGAAGGCGTTCGCCAAGTTCGGCAAGACCGAGCAGGTGAAGTTCTACCGCGGCGACGCGGAGCGCTTGCCGTTCAAAGACGACACGTTCGACGCGCTCTGGTCCTCGGGGTCCATCGAGTACTGGCCGAACCCGGTCGACGCGCTAGAGGAGTTCCGGCGGGTCGTCAAGCCCGGCGGGCCGGTGCTCGTCGTGGGACCGGACTACCCCGAGAGTACGGTGTTCCAGAAGCTCGCGGACGCCATCATGCTGTTCTACGACGCCGAGGAGGCCGACCGGATGTTCACCGCGGCCGGCTACGAGGAGTTCGAGCACCACATCCAGCAGCGCAAACCCGGCACACCGAAGGCCATCACCACCGTCGCCCGCGTGCCGGGTGGCGAGGACGAGGCCGCGGCCGAGGAGGCCGACGCGGAGGTCGACTCCGACGTCGGCGACGACGCCATCGAAGCCTGAGCAGTCGTTCCGTCACGCCGTCTCCACGCGACTCGACCGCCGAGCGACGGGTACACGACGCCCGCGCTACGACTGCGACGCGAAGGGGTCGCTCGGGAACGTGATGGGGACGCTGACCGTCGTGTCCCGGGCCGTGGCGTTCACCACGAACGGGTCGCGCGGCGTGACCGTCCAGAGGCGGCCGTCGGGGCCCGTGCGACCCACGCGCTCGCCGTCGAGGGTCACCGTCGCCGCCACCGGGTCGTTCGACTCGTTGTCGCGAACCTGGATCTCGAGCGGTCCGCCGGCGTAGGTGCGGTTCACCTGCAGGAGCAGGCCGTCCGAGGTGTTGACCCGTGGCCCGGACGTCGGCACCTCGTCCACGGAGAGGTACTGGACCTCGCGGAACACGTCGGCGGTCCCCCCGTCGATGTAGGTGATGAGGTCGCCGTTCCGGGCGGTCCCCTGCCGGTGGTCGACGGTGACCGAGTAGACGCCGGCGAGGTAGAGGAACGGCGCGCCGGTCCGCGAGCCGACGGAGAACGCGAGCTGGTTGTCGAACGCCCACGGGTAGAGGGCGCGAGCGCGGTCCTGTGCGGCCTCGAGCTGGTACTGGTCGTCCCGGAAGAACTGGTCGGGCGCGCCGGCCGCCCGCTGGTCGGGGAGGTACGCCTCGCGGACGAACTGACGGTCGAACTCCTCGCCGACGATGGTCGAGAGGACGACACCGCTCGCAGAGGTGGAGACGAACACCCGCTCGGTGTCCTCGTCGCCACGCATCGCGCGCTTGGCCTGCTCACGGACCGGCCCCTGGAGACCGACCAGCCGCGCCTTCAGTTCGGCCACCGCCGCCGCGTCCACGGACGAGTCGTCGACCGACTGGGTGTACTGGTAGAGTTGCTGGACGGCGGGCGCGAGCGCGTCCGCCCCCGCGTCGACGGCCGCGAGTTCGCGGAGGTAGGTCTGCGGGCCGATGGAGCCGCGGTTGTACCGCGCGAGCGCCTGCCGCTCGCGCCGCTCGAGCGTGGCGATGCGCTCGTCGAGACGCTCGTGGCTGCGGGCGATGGTCGCCCGTCGCTCGGCGGCGGTCTCGGCCGCCTCGAACGCCTCGACCAGCCTGAGTCTGGCGTAGCGACCCCGGAGCGTCGCGTCGTCCATCGCCATCGTCGCGCCCACGTCGAGACGGACGACGGCGACGGTGGAGGTGGTCACGTCGCTCGACGGGAGCGAGAGGTAGGCCGTGGTCCCGTTCCGTTCGGTGACGGGAGGACTCGTCGCGGCCGCGCTCGCGGGCGGTCCGGCGTCGGCCGTCGGGGTTCCGGTGCGGGCGGGCGGCGCGTCCGAGGGGGCGCCGGCCGTCCCGGTCGAGGCGTCGGTCGTGGGGAGGGCAGCGACCGGGGAGAGGGCGAGCAGCAGGGCGAGGGCGATGGCCACGCCGGTCGCACGGGGACCGTCCATGTCCGCTCGGTGGGAGACGCCAGCACAAAAATCCACTCGTCCGGGGGGCGGCGCGAGCCGCACGAGAGAAGCCACGAGCGACGCTTAGACGTTTCACAGAGGTCTGAGACGTTTCACCGGGTCATGGAAAGCGTTTTGCCGCGAGGGCGTGGACCTCCGGGGTATGCGGCCGGGGCTGCCCTCCACGCTGACGCTGGTCCTCGTGCTCGTCCTCGCCGGTGTGGCCGGCGGCGTCGGGACTGCAGCGACCGCCCCGGTGACCGACACGCGGGCGGACGTCGTGCAGGTCGACCCGCCGAGGAACGGGACGCTCGTCGAACTCCAGTTGACGCCCGACGGCACCGCGCGCTGGACCGTCGAGCAGCGCTTCGCGCTCGACGACGAGAACGACACGCGCGCCTTCGAGCGCCTCGCCAACGAGTTCGAGGCCGGCGACGCCGGGACGGGCTACCTGGAGGCGTTCGCCCGGGGGCGGGTGGCCGCGAGCAACGCCACGGGTCGCGAGATGCGCCTCGTGAACATCAGCCGTGACAGCCGGGTCGAGGCGGCGAGGAACGTCAGCGTCGGCGTCCTCGAGCTCTCGTTCGAGTGGACGAACTTCGCGCGGGTCGGGGGCGGCAGGCTCCGCGTCGACGACGCGTTCCGCACGCCGGACAACGGGACGTGGTTCCCCGGCATCACCGAGAGCGAGACGTTCGTCGTCCGCCCGCCGGCGGGCTACGGCGTCTCCTCGGCACCGGCGGCTCCCACGCGCGGGGTCATCCGTCTCTTCGGCCCACGCGAGTTCGAACCGGGCTACCTCGACATCACGTACGAGCGACTGGCGACCCCCACCGAGACGCCGACGGTCACGGCGCCTGGGGGCACGCTCACCGGGTCGGGGACCCCGAGCGACACGCCGACCGTGCCGCCGACGGTCGACCGGGAGACGCTGTTCCTCCTCGTCGGCCTGGTGGGGCTCGGTCTGCTGGCCGTGCTGGTCTACCTGCTCGCGCGACGCGGGACGGGCGACGACGGGGGCGCCCCGGCGGCCGCGAACGGGGGCGTAGACGACGGTGGGGCGATCGCCGCCGGTGTCGCTGGTGGCGAGAGCGGTGACGGCGAACCGGAGCCGGAGCCAGCGCCGGAGCCCGAGCCGGAACCCGTGGACACGGAGCTGTTGAGCGACGAGGAGCGGGTGGAACACCTGCTGGAGTGGAACGGGGGGCGGATGAAGCAGGCGAACATCGTAGACGAGACCGGGTGGTCGAACGCGAAGGTCTCACAGCTGCTGTCGGCGATGGACGAGGCCGGCCGCATCGACAAGCTCCGCATCGGTCGGGAGAACCTCATCTCGCTGCCGGACGAGGACGTGACAGAGTTCGAGGAGTGAGTCGCCGACCGACGGGAGACGGCTGGATGGCGAACGGTGAGCGGAGCGAGCCGTGAGCGGTCGAACGGAGCGACCCGCGAGAAGTGAGCCACCCGGAGACGGTGGCGACGCCGACGGACGGCGGCCTCGGGCCGTGTCACCTCTCGACGTACACGGCAATAACGGCCGTAAACGGCCGGGAGAGCGGTCGACGAACTCCCCGATGCCTGCGCCATTCGGAAACGTTTAACCACGAACGACCGTCACCTAGAGACGACACGACCCATGAAGATACTCGTCACCGTCAAGGAGGTGGCCGAGGTCGAAGACGAGTTCGACATCGACGGACTCGACATCGACTCCCGCTACCTCGACTACGATCTCAACGAGTGGGACGACTACGCCATCGAGGCGGCCGTCCAGATCTCCGAATCGGCCGACGACGTGGAGGTCGTCACCGCCACCATCGGGCCGGAGCGGTCCGAGGAGACCATCCGGATGGCGCTCGCGAAGGGTGCCGACCGCGCGCTCCGCGTGTGGGACGACGACCTCGAAGCGGCCGAGTACCTCGACGTGAACACGAAGGCCGACCTGCTCGCCGCCGTGGTCGAGGAGGAGGACCCCGACCTCGTGCTGACGGGTGTCCAGTCGGCCGACGACTCCTACGGTGGGACGGGCGTGGCCCTCGCCGAGCGCATCGGCTTCGAGTGGGCCGCCGTCGTCAACAACCTCGATCTCGACGCCGACGCCGGCGTCGCCAGCGTCCGCCGCGAACTGGAGGGCGGTGTCGAGGAGCTGACCGACGTGGAACTGCCCGCGGTCCTGACCATCCAGACCGGTATCAACGAGCCGCGCTACGCGAGCCTGCGTGGTATCCGGCAGGCACAGCGCAAGCCGCTCGACGTCCAGTCGCTCGGTGACCTCGGTCTCGACGCGAGCGCACTCGAGACGCCCATCGAGCGCACCTCGATGTACGAACCGGAGTCCGAGTCCGACGCCACCATCTGGGAGGGGTCGGCCGAGGACACCGCCGGGGAACTGGCTGCGTTCCTCCGCGAGAAGGGGGTGGTCGAGGGATGAGCGACGTCCTCGCGATCACGGAGTCCCGGCGCGGCGCCCTGCGTGACGTCTCATACGAGATGATCACGGCGGGCCGCGAGCTCGCCGACGAACTCGGTGGCGAGCTCCACCTCGCGGTCATCAACGGCGACGTCGACGCGTTCGCCGAGGACCTGAACCGCACCGGCGTCGACGCCATCCACACCGTCGACGCGGGCGAGGAGTTCAACCACGACGTCTACACGCAGGCCATCACGCAGCTCTACGAGCACCTGTCGCCGACGGCCCTGCTGATGCCCAACTCGGTCAACGGCCTGGACTACGCGCCGGCCGTCGCCGGTGGGCTGGACCTGCCGCTCGTGACCGACGTCGTCGGCTTCGACGCCGACGGCGGCCTCGAGGTCACCCGCGAGCAGTACGGTGGCAAGGTCGAGACGACCTACGCCATCGACCACGACGCGTACGCGCTGACCGTCCGCCCGGCCGAGTGGCCGCAGGCGGGAGGTGACGGCGACGCCGCCATCGAGGCGTTCGACGCCGACATCGACGAGGACGCCGTCCGTTCGACGGTCAACGGCTTCGAGGAGGTCGGTGCCGGCGACGTCGACATCAGCGAGGCGGACGTGCTGGTCTCGGTCGGCCGCGGCATCGAGGAGGAGGAGAACATCCCGCTCGTCCAGGCACTCGCCGACGCGCTGGGTGCCACGCTCTCCTCGTCGCGCCCCATCGTGGACAACGGCTGGCTGCCGAAGAACCGGCAGGTCGGTCAGTCCGGCAAGGTCGTCACCCCGGACGTCTACATCGCCATCGGCATCTCCGGGGCGGTGCAGCACGTCGCTGGCATGAAGGGTGCCGACACCATCATCGCCATCAACACGGACCCGAACGCGCCCATCTACGACCTCGCCGACTACGGTATCGTCGACGACCTGTTCGAGGTCGTCCCCGAACTCATCGAGGAGTTCGGCGGCGAGGCGCCCGAACTCTGAGTCGGTCGCGTTCCACACCAGACCGCACCACCTCTCCATCTTTCACCCGACGAGCGACCGAACCTTTTCGACACCCCCCGTCCGAATCCCCGGCATGGAGACGCGACCCGTCGAGGTGGTCCCACTCGGCGACGTGGACGAGCGACACGCCGAGACAGCGATGCGCGCGCTCGCCGACGTCTACGGGTGTGACGCGCGGGTGGCACGGCGGGAGCCGCTGCCCGCCGGCGCACGCGACGAGGAGACCGGACAGTACCGCGCGGACGAACTGCTGGAGGCGCTCCCGGTGGGTGGGTTGCTCCGCCTCGGCGTCACGGACGTGGACCTCACCTATCGGCGGCGCAACTACGTGTTCGGCGTCGGCTACCTCGGCGAGTCCCGGGCAGTCTGTTCGACCTACCGGCTGGACACCCCGGACACCGAGGCCACAGCGGAGCGACTCCGCAAGCAGGCGGTCAAGCAGGTGGGCCACCTGCTGGGACTGGAGAACTGCGACAACCGTTGCGCGATGCAGTTCGCACCGACCGTCGACGAGGTGGACGTCCGGCCGGAGACGCTGTGCCGGGAGTGCCGTTCGACGCTGGCGTCGGCGGAGCGGGAGCCGACGGCCGGGACGGCGGGGAGTTCCGGGAGCGCCGTCGCGCCCTCGAAGGCCGACATCGAGGCGATCGAGGCGAGCGGAGACAGTGACGCCGACCGGAAGGGCTGGGGCGAGCAGGTGGTCGACGAGGGGGTGACGACGGTCCGCTTCACCCTCACGCTGGCCGCGTTCGCCCTCTCGTTCGTCGTGGTCGGAGCGGGAACGTACTGGCTCGTCGAGGACGTGTTCGGCGCGCAACTGGGACAGGTGGCCGGGTACGGCGTGCTCCTGCTCGCGGTGCTGGGCGGCATCTACCTCACGGTGAAGCTCAGACGCGTGGGGCGGGCCGCGTACGGCCGGGTCCGGGACTAGAGCGCGCTGGCCCCGAGGAACAGCTGTGCGATGCCGGAGAACCAGAGGAAGGCGGCGAGCGACACGGTGGCGGCGACGCTCCCCACGATGGCCGACGTCAGGAGCGCCCACCGGCGCGCGGACAGGAGGTCGTCACGCGAGCGGTCCGAGCAGAAGAACGGCCCCGCACCCGTCGTGAGGAGTATCGGTTTCGGCCCGTCGTCGTACACCTCGTCCCGCACGGCGCGGCCGTACGCGACCACCTCGTCCCCGGGGCGGAGGTGGTCCTGCCGGTAGCGCCGTTCGTGGCCCGGCGAGCGCTCGGCCGTGGCGTTGGCACGGTCGAAGGCGAGCACCTCGGGTGGGCGTCCCTCGTGGCTCTCTATCTCGTGGGTGACCGAGCGGTCGTCGGTCAGGTCGAGGTCGACGGTCGGGTCGACCCGGACTCGCCCGGCGTCGGTGGCCACGGCGAACGGTTCGGCCTCGCGCTCGTCGAACAGCGTGGTCGAACTCGACTCGCTCCAGTCCTCGACCGTGAGGTCGTAGAGCACGCACTCGTCGGCACCGATGGGGGTCCGGAGTGTGCCGGCCAGCGGTTCGACGCGTCCCTCGACGGTGACCCGGCCGTAGGCCAGCGAGTCCAGTTTCGGCACGGGCACGTCCGTCAGGGCGTTGTACTCGGCGTAGCGGTCGAAGCCGTCCCGGACCCGGAGCAGTCCCCAGAACACGCCGTAGACGGACCCGCCGAGCAGCGCGAGATAGGCGACGACGGCCAGCACCATCGGTCAGCGGGCGAACTGCTCGCGGATATCGACGCGCTCGCGGGCCTCCTCGTCGGCGCTGAACGGTTCGCGTGGCTCGTAGTCACGGCGCGAGGCGAACAGCGACTCGGGGAAGCGGTCGAGGCGGGCGTTGTAGCGGGCGACGGCCTCGTTGTAGTACTCCCGGCGGTCCTCCAGTCGCCGTTCGAGTTCGGTGATGGTCTCCCCGAGTTCCGCGAAGTGCTCGTCCGCGCGGAGTTCGGGGTAGTCGTCCGCGAGGTTGTAGATCTCGTCGACCGCCCGTTTTACCTCCACCTCGGCCAGCGCTCGCTGGCTCGGCGTGTCGGCCTCGACGAGTCGCTCGCGGGCGACCAGCACCTCCGCGAGCACCTCCTGTTCGACGTCGACGTGTTCGCGGGCTACCGCCACGAGCGAGGCCACCTCGTCGTGGCGCCGCTGGAGCAGGGTCTCGACGTTGCCCCAGGTCCGGTCGACGTTCTGCCGGGCCTCGACGAGGTTGTTGTGCGCGGACCCGAGGTAGCGGACGAGACTGTAGACGACCAGCAAGCCGGCGAACCCGGCGACGACGCTGGGGAACGAGACCATGTTTTCGAGAGACCCCGGAGCGGACGTATTTCTACCTGTCGCCCGCATCCGTCACCTACTTCCGCCGACCACTCCTCCGTTCGGCTGATGGAGTACCTCGAGCGCCGGCGGACCGCCATCGAGGAGCGACTGGAGGCCGTCCTCGACGGCGTCGAACCCGAGGCGCTCACCGAGCAGGTCCGACACGTCTCGCTGTCGGGGGGCAAGCGCGTCCGCCCGATGGTGACGGTGCTCTCCTGCGAGTCGCTGGGTGGGGACCCCGGCCTCGACGGCGGGCGCGGGACCGCCGTCGACTACGCCGTCGGCATCGAACTCGTCCACAACGCCTCGCTCGTGGTGGACGACATCATCGACGCCGCGGACCTCCGGCGCGGGGTCACGGCGGCCCACGTCGAGTACGGTCACAGCGCCGCAATCCTCGCCTCGGACGGCCTGCTCGGCGAGGCGTTCGCCCTGTTCTCGGCCGACGAGGCGGCGATGCAGGCGGTCAGCGACGCGATGGTCGAACTCGGGATGGGCGAGGCCACCGAACTGGTCGCCCAGCCGTCGAACGAGGCGGAGTACATGCAACTCGCCCGGCGGAAGACGGGGGCGCTGTTCCGGGCGGCCGCGGAGCTGGGCGCGGTGGCCGCGGGCGCCGACCCCTACACGCAGGAGGCGTTCGGCGAGTACGCCGAGCGCGTGGGCGTGGCGTTCCAGATCCGCGACGACGTGCTGGACGAGATCGCCGACCCCGAGGAACTCGGGAAACCGACGGGCCACGACGAGGAGATGGAGCGACCCTCCATCGTGCAGGTGACCGACCTGAGCCCGGAGGAGGCGAACCAGCGGGCGCGCGACGAGTCCGACCGGGCGTTGCGGGCGCTGGAGTCCGCGGACCTGCAGGAGTCGCGAGGAGCCGACTACCTGCGCGACCTCGCGGAGTTCGTCGTGGTCAGGGAGAAGTAGGACGGGTCGGTCGCCGGGCGCGGCTCAGTCCGCCCGGAGGCCGTCGAACGACGTCGCGCGCTCGGCCGGCACGGGCGTCGTCACCAGCGAGACGCCGACGGTCAGCACGAGACCCAGCAGCATCCCGACGACGCTCGCCGACCAGCCGCCGAGGTACGTCGAGGGGATCTGTACGAGAAAGACGCTCGCGAGGTAGAACGCCTGCGTGCCGACGATGCCGGCGAGCATCCCGGCGCGGGTGGTCCGGGTCCAGTAGAGCGCGACGATGACCGGGAGCGCGAGCTGGGCGAAGCCGCCGAACGCCGTGTCGCCGATCTGGACGATGGTCCCCTCCGCGAACAGCGAGGCGACGAACGACCCGAGCGCGAAGACGGCGACGCCGATGCGGCCCACGAGCGCCTCGCGGTCACCGCTCCCGAGTGCCCCGCGGAGCCGCTGGACCGGCCGGTAGACGTCACGGGTGAGGTACGAGGCCCCCGACAGGAGCATCGAGTCCGACGAGGACATCATCGCGGCGAGCGCGCCGGCGATGACGAGCGCGGCGAACCACGCGGGCGTGTACTCGTTGAGCAGCGCGGGGACGACGTTGCCACCCTCGGGGACCGTCACCCCGAGGCCGGCCGCCCACGCGCCCAGCATGAACGCCGGGACGAACAGCAGGAGGACCAGCACCGGCCAGAGCGCGAACGTGCGCTGGAGCACCTGCTTCGAGCGCGCGGCGAAGAACCGCTGGTTGATCTGCGGGAACATCGTCACGCCGAAGGCGATGGAGATGGCCGTCGAGAGCATCCACTCGGGGGTGTAGAGGCCACCGCCGAGCGCGGCGAACTCGGGCTGGTTCGTGGCCATCGCGGCCGTGGCCTCACCGAGGCCACCGACCGCGGCGAGCACCCACGCGACGGCGCCCCAGACGAGCACCAGCATGAACGCCCCCTGGATGGTGTCGGTCCACGCGACGCCGCGCATCCCGCTGACGACGACGTAGAGCACCATGAACAGGGTGATGCCGCCGGCGCCGACCCAGAACGGGATGGCCCCGTCCGTGAGACCCACGATGGCCTGCCCGGCCCCCTTCTGCTGGAGCATCACGTACGGGAACAGCCAGAACAGCGAGAACCCGGCGACGAGGACGCGGAGCCCCGTCGAGTCGAAGCGGTCCCCGAGCATCTCGCCGAGGGTGACGTAGCCGTGTTCCTTCCCGACGAGCCACTGTCGGTAGCCGACGACGTACCAGAGGACGGCGAACAGCACGCCGTCCATCAGCCCCATCACGAGGATCCACTCGGGACCCGCGCCGTAGGCGAGGTTGGGCCCGCCGAAGAAGGTGAACGCCGAGAGCAGCGTCGCGAACGTCGTGAACAGGAGGACGACAGTCCCCAGCGTACGGCCGGCGAGGTAGAAGTCCTCGGCCGAGCGGTCGGTGCGGCGGTAGGCGACGAGGCCCACCGCGACGGCGACCAGCAGGTAGGCACCGATGACGCCCACCTGGACGTACAGTTCGTTCACGGCGCCACCTCCACGGGGTCCGTCTCGACGCCCACGCCCCACGCGGTGCGGGCGAACACGGCGAACACGCCGGCGGTCAGCACCATCCACCCGACGTGCCACCAGAGCCACAGCGGCAGCCCGGCGACGACGCGCGCGTCGCCCCACAGGAACCACGGGACGGCGAGCGCCACCAGCACGAGCGCCACGATACCCCAAAGTACGGTCTTCGTACCACGCATGTGTACGCCACAGTATCCACACGCGAGCCTAATACTTGTCGCTCGTCACCGATACCGCGTTTCGAAGAATATTTTTCTTCAGTACGCACGGGGGCCGCGAACTCCGCGCACGGGCGGCCGGTTCCGACACCCGACGGTCCCTCGGAACCCGACGACGGCGCCACGGAGGCGAGCGCGACCGCCAGTGCACGTCCGTCCGTGGGTTTAAATCCGGACGGCGACTCCTGTATACTGGCCATGAGTTCACTCATGGAATCACCATCCACGCCCCGAACGGGGCAGTTCACCCATGCAGGACACGGCAAAATACCTCATCCACGCGGACATCGAGACCAGCGGCGTCGTCGAGCGCAACGACGTGGTCGGCGCGATATTCGGCCAGACGGAGGGCCTCCTCGGGGAGGAACTGGAGATACGGGACCTCCAGGACTCCTCGAAGGTGGGCCGCATCGACGTCGAAGTGACGAGCGAGAACGGTCGCTCGACCGGCGAACTCACCATCGCCACCTCGCTAGACAAGGTGGAGACGGCCATCCTCGCCGCAGCGCTGGAGACCATCGACCGGGTCGGCCCCTGTCGGTCCACCATCAGCGTCCGCTCCATCGAGGACGTCCGGGCCGCCAAGCGACGTGAGGTCGTCGAGCGGGCGAAACGCCTGCTCGCCGAGTCGTTCGACGGCGCGGTGATGAGCAGCGACGAGCTCGTCGAGGAGGTGCGTAACGCGGTCCGGGTCGCCGACATCACGGAGTACGAAGGGTACCCGGCCGGCCCGCGGGTCGCGGACAGCGACGCCATCATCGTCGTCGAGGGCCGCGCGGACGTCCTCCAGCTCCTGAAGTACGGCGTGAAGAACGCCGTCGCCGTCGAGGGGACGGACGTGCCGGAGGCCGTCGCCGGCCTGACGAAGGAGCGGACCGTCACGGCGTTCCTCGACGGCGACCGCGGGGGCGACCTCATCCTGAAGGAGCTCGCGCAGGTCGGCGACGTGGACTTCGTCGCGCTGGCGCCGCCCGCCCGCTCGGTGGAGGACCTCGAACGGCACGAGGTGATGGCCGCGCTCCGCGAGAAGGTGCCCTACGAGGTGGCCGTCGAGGCGGGCGAGGAGGCCGTCACCGCGACCGACGGGAGCGTCAGACCCGCGCCCGAGGCCGACGCCGAGGAACCCACGGTGACCCCGGAGACCCCGGCGGCGCCCGACGAGCCAGTCGCCGACGAGTCGGCCGAGGCGGCGGACGACGAGGAGGCACAGGCCGAGGCGGCCGACGAGGGCGAGGACGCGGGCGAGAGCGAACGGGCCGACCCCGACCCGGAGACGCTCGGCGGGCACGTCCGTGCGGTCCGCGAGAGCGGGACCGTCCGCCTGCTCGACGGGGAGTTCGAGGAACTCGGGAGCGGGAACGCCGAGAGCGCGTTCGACCTGCTCCGGGAGGCCGACCCGGTCCCCGAGGTGGTCGTCCTCGACGGGACGCTCGAACAGCGGTTGCTCGACGTCTGCGCCCAGCGCGGCGTCGAACAGGTCGTCGCCCGCGCCACCGGCGAGTTCGTCAAACAGCCCGCGAGCGTCCGTATCCGCACGTTCGAGGGCCTGCTCCACCCGCCGGAACCCGACGGGGCGCAGGCCTAGGAGTCGAGCGAGCGCCCCAGTCTGACCCCGTCCTGGGTCCTGTCCGCCGTCTCGTAGTGTGCGGGCAGTCGCTCGACCAGGTCGAAGCCCGCGTCGCGGTAGAACGCCCGCGCCCGGTCGTCCGCCGCGCGCGTCGTCAGTTCGAGTCGGTCGTGGTCCGCCACCCGCCGAGCGGCCGCCTCGAGGAGCGCCCGGCCGTGCCCCCGGCGCCGGTGGCCGGGCGCGACGGCGAGTTCGGCGAGGTAGGCGACCCGACCCGCCTCGTCGGGAAGGACGAGAGCGTAGCCGACGGGCGACCTCGCTGGCGTCTCGACGGCGACGAGCGCGACGGCGGGGCCGCGGACCCCGAACGCGAGGAGCCGTGCCGAGGAGTCGGGGAGCGCCACCGCTCGGATGGTCTCCAACCGGGGGAGGTCCGCGTCCGTCGCGTCGCGTATCATCGGCGCGGTCAGAGCGCGACGGCGCCGACGGCGAGCGCGAGGAGCGCGGCCGCCACCGCGCCGCCGAGCGTGGCGAGGAAGTTCACCGACTGGTTGTCGAGCGACTCACCCTCCAGCGTGGCGCCGAGGAGGCTGTCGACGGTCATCCCGACGAACCCCGCGGCCACCACCGTCGCGGTGGCGGCCGGGCCGAGGTCGAAGAAGACCGCCGCGATGCCGGCGATGACACCCGCTGCGGCGATACCGACCACCTCGCCCTGCCACGTCACCGCGCCGTCGGTGCCGGCGGGGACGCGCTCGAACGTCGTGATGAGCCGTGGGTCGTCGTAGAGGCCGCCGATCTCCGAGGAGAACGTGTCGGCCATCGCCGTGGCGACGCTCCCGGCGAACGCGAAGCGGAACAGTTCCGGCGGGAGACCCACGGTCCCGCTCGCGGCGAACGCGAGGACGGCGACGAGTGCCACCGCGGAGTTCGCGAGGACGTTCCCCGACCCGCGGGCGCCCTCGTTGGCCTCGGCGATGCCCCGCTGCGCCTTCTCGTCGTAGCGGAACTTCGAGGCCAGCCCGCCGAGGCCGAAGAAGGTGACGAGCAGGGCGAACCAGCCGTATCCCCCGAGGACGATGGCGAGCAGCGCGAGGAGGACGCCGGTGAGCATCCCCTCGAGCGAGGCCGTCTCCAGCGCGTAGGCGACGTAGCCCAGCAGGACGGTCACGACCACCCCGACGGCGACGCGGGTGGGGCCGACGACGACGCCGAGTTCGAGCAGACCCCAGAGGAACAGGGCGCTGGAGACCATCACGAGCGGGTCGTCGCGTTCGAACAGCATCGACCGGAGGAGGGCGGCGAACAGCGCGGCGGCGGCGGCGAGGAACACCACGAGCGCCGGGGCGAGCGGCGACCCGAGGAGGAGCCCGACCGCGAGGACGCCGCCGACGCCGCCGACGGTGCCGCCGGCGGCGAACGCACCCACCGCGAGGAACGGGTCGGCGCCCGCGGCACGCGCGACGGCCTGCAGGAGGTTCCCCGAGACGAGGACGGCGATCCCCCCGACGTACGCCTCGGCGGGGAGGCCGAACTGCGTCGCGAGGAGGGCGAGGCCCGCGGCGGCCAGCGCGAAGCCAGCGAGACCGTAGAGCCGCCCCTCCTCGTAGTCGCCGGGGCGGGCCAGCAGGTCGAACAGCGCACCCTCGTCGACGACGTAGAGCGCGGCGGCCGCCACCAGGACGAACGGGAGGGTGGCCGCGGCGGTGACCACGGCCTCGTCGAAGCGGCCGGCGAGCGCCGGCACGAGGAGCGAGAGTGCACCCACCGCGGCGAACGCACCCGCTCGCCGCACGTTCCCCGTCACGGCACGTCGGTTCCCCCGAGACGCACTTAACCATCCCGGTGGCCGACCGGTCGACCACCCGCCAGCGTCGGGGTCGCTCGCGGCCGTGTGCCCGACCACGGCTCTGACGCCGACCACGGGACTTAGGCCGGGGGGCGTCGGAGTGGACCGCGTGGGACTGTACGACCGCTATCTCGCGATGCGCGTCCGCCGGAGCGGCGCCAGCCTCCCCGAACGGGTGGCGCTGGTCATCACCGAGCGCGACCTGCTCGAACCGGGCGCCTACGGGACGCTCACCGACTTCCTCGGCTGGGCGTTCGAGCACGGCGCCGAGCGGGTGATGGTCTCCGTCTCCGTCCTCGACCCCGAGGCGGTCCCGACGCTCCGGCGTGCGCTCTCGGACCTCGACGTGCCGTGGCCCATCGCCGTCCGCGGCCCGGACGACGAGGACCCGGCCACCGCCGACACCCCCGTCCAGGTGAACATCGGCCTCGGCGGGAAGGCGGAGTTCGCCACCGCCGTCCGCCGCGTCGCAGAGGCGGTGGAGGCGGGCGACCTCTCGCCCGAGGACGTCGACGCCGAGGACATCGAGGCGAGCCTCGTGTTCCCCGAGGACCCGGACCTCGTGGTGAAGACGGGGGCCGAACGGCTCTCCGACTTCATGATCTGGCAGTCCGTCTACTCCGAACTCTACTTCACGGACGTGAACTGGCGGGACTTCCGGGAGCGTGACTACCTCCGGGCGATCCGTGACTACCAGGAGCGACAGCGGCGATTCGGGAGGTAGCGATGCGACGACGCGCCCTCCTCGGTGCGTGTTCGCTCGCGGTGCTCCCCGGCTGTGGGGTCTTCCGCGGGCTGGACGCCGCGGCCGCCGCCGAGCCCGGTTCCGTCGCCATCCAGAACGACGACGACCGGGACCACCGCGTGACCGTGACCGTCGAGCAGGTGAGCGACGACGCCGAGGACGTGCCGCCGCCGAGCGCGGACCGGACGCCAGCGGCCGGGACCACGCGCTCCCGCGAGGCGACGTTCGAGGTGGCCGGCGGCGGGACGGTCCAGGAGACCGAGTTCGTCACGGAGCCGGGGGCGTACTTCGTCACGGTGGAACTGGAGACGGGCGCGCGAGCCACGACGTGGCTCGGACTGTCCGAGCGCGCGGCGGGTGGCGTCGCCGGGGAGAGACTGGAGGTCTACGTCGGCGGAGACGGTGACGTGACGGCGTTCTCCCCGAGTGCGGAGTGACGGGCAGGTCGAGGACGGGGCGGTGGTCGTGCGGTCGGCACGGAACGTCGACCGGGTCTAGTCCGCGACCTGTCCATCCTCGCCGTCCAGTTCCTCCACCTCGCCCGGCAGGGCGTCGCGGAACCGGGCGAGCACCTGCCGGGCCTCGACCAGTTCCACGTCCCCCAGCGACCGGACGAGCGCGAGCGCGCGTTCGGCCCGCGACTGACGCCACGAGGCCTGCCGGGACTCGTAGGTCCGGATGGCCCGCAGGAAGTCGACCCGTCGGAACTCGGGCCAGTACGGCGAGCAGAAGAAGACGGCGGCCTCGTTGCCGTTGGCGTGCCACGGGAGGAAGTTCGAGGTGCGCTCGTCGCCGCCGGTGCGGATGATGAGGTCGACGTCGCGGGCGGGACCGCGGTAGAGGCGCTCCTCGATGGCGGCGACGTCCACCTCGTCGGCCGAGAGGTCGCCGCGCTCGACGGCGCGGGCCACGTCGCGGGCGGCCGAGAGCAGTTCCGCGCGCCCGCCGTAGGCGAGCGCGACGTTCAGCGTGAAGCGGTCGTAGCCCGCCGTGCGACGCTCGGCGTAGTCGACGGCCTCGCGCACGCGAGCTGGCAGGCGGTCCACCTCGCCGATGGCGCGGATGCGGACCTCGCGGTCGTGCACCTCCTCGCGGTCGGCGAACTCGCGGAGTTTCGACTCGATGAGGTCGAACAGGTGTTCCTGTTGCTCGGGCGGGCGGTCGAAGTTCTCGGTCGAGAAGGCGTAGAGCGTGAGTTCCTCGACGCCGAGGTCCGCACACCAGTCGAGCATCCGCTCGGTTGTCCGGGCGCCCGCGCTGTAGCCGTCGGTGGCCTCGCCCCCCTCCTCGCGGGCGTACCGGCGGTTGCCGTCCTGGATGACGGCGACGTGTGCCGGTGCGCCGGAGAGTTCACGCTCCAGCAGTCGCTCGTAGACCCGCAGCACTCGGCGGCGCACGGCCTCCAACATCGTTCCGGGGTGGGTCGCCCCGAACTATGTACCTTGTGGCGTCACCGGGTCGCTGCCGGCCGGTTACCCCGGTCACCGACGAGTTTTTATAAGTCAATCGCCTCGTTCAGGGTGCAATGGCGACCGGCACGGTTGACTTCTTCAACGACACGGGCGGCTACGGCTTCATCACGACGGACGAGTCCGACGAGGACGTCTTCTTCCACATGGAGGACATCGGCGGGCCCGACCTCGAGGAGGGCCAGGAGGTCGAGTTCGAGATCACGCAGACCGACAAGGGTCCGCGCGCGAAGAACCTGACCCGTCTGTAGACGGCAGTCGAACGGTTCGAGAGACGTTCTCGGGGCCGGCCGGGGAGCGACAGCGTCGGCCGGCGCGAGCGGATTCGGAACCGGTATGCCCGTCCGGGGGCGACTCCGGGTATGACGGAGACGGCCGATGCCGACCTGTACCGGCGGGTGGAGGCGCTGCTGGAGCCCGGCGACATCCAGTTGAACGGGCTGGTGCTCCACACCGACCTGACGACCGAGGAGGAGTCGGTGCTCCACGAGCGGACGGTGGCCGTGGGCGACCTCATCGCCGAACACGCCACCGAGGAGGACACCTACATCTACTCGGGCAACGACGACCCCGACTTCGGGCTGAACCAGCATCAGGGGCTGACGCTGACCGGCGACGAGTTCGTCTGGGAGTGCCAGCAGCTCCTGCGCGACGGCACCTACGACGTCGTGTTCTACTACGAGGCGAGCGCGGACCAGGCGGCCATCCTCGAGGCCGTCGAGGCCGAGACGGGGGACCGCGTCGTCGGCATCGAGGGGTAGGGGGCAGCCGACACCCGACGTTCGCGCGGCGATCTCGCTGCCGCCCGACCGCGCGTCTCGGACACCGCTAACGCGAGGCTTATCCACCACCGACCCGGACCACTCCGTATGGAGACGGACGCCGACCTCGACCGGGTGGACCGGGCGGTGCTCAACGCTTTCCAGGGTGGGTTCCCGGTCTGCGAGCGGCCGTTCGACCCCGCGGCCGCGGCGCTATGCGAGCGAGGTATCGACGTGACCGCCGACGAGCTCCTCGAACGGGTGCGACGACTCGACGAGGACGGGGTCATCTCGCGGTTCGGCGCGCTGGTCAACGCCGAGGCCATCGGCGGGACCGCGACGCTCGTGGCGATGCACGCCCCGCCCGAGCGGTTCGACGAGGTGGCCGAACAGGTCAACGCCCACCGCGAGGTGGCACACAACTACGAGCGCGAGCACCCGCACCTCAACATGTGGTTCGTCGTCTCGGTCGCGGACAGCGACGAGGTGGACAGCGTCCTCGGCGACATCGAGGACGAGACGGGCCAGCCGACGTACAACATGCCGAAGGAACGCGAGTTCCACGTCGGCGCGAAGTTCCTGCTCGACGGCCCCATCCCCGACGGCGACGTGGACCTCTCACACCTCGGCCCCGACGTGGAACCGACGGACGCGACGACCATCACCCCCGAGGAGCGCGACCTCGTCGTGGAGATACAGGGTGGACTCCCGGTCACCGAGACGCCGTACGCCGACGTGGCCGACGCCATCGGCGCGGACCCCGAGTGGGTCCGCGCGACCGTCAAGCGGTTCGACCTGGAGGGGAAGGTCCGCCGCGTCGGGCTCGTCCCGAACCACTACGCGCTCGGCTACACGGAGAACGGGATGACCGTCTGGAACGTCCCCGACGATATCGTCGAGGAGGTCGGCCCCGAGATAGCGACGTTCGAGTTCGTCACGCACTGCTACCGCCGGCCGCGCCACGACGGCGTCTGGCCGTACAACTTCTTCGCGATGACCCACGGACGCTCGGAGGAGGAGAGCAAGGCCCGCATCGAGGAGGTGCGCCAGCGGATGGCCGAACACTGGGACGTGGGAGACGAGGACTGGGACTCGCTGTTCTCGACGCGCATCCTGAAGAAGACGGGCATCAGGCTGGAGGAACGCGCGGAGGCGAACACGGTCTGAATGATCCCCCTGCTCCACGACTTCACGGGCGAGACGGTGCTGGTGTTCGGCGGCGGCCCGGTCGGTGCCCGGAAGGCCCGTCGGTTCGCCGAGGAGGCTCGCGTCCTCGTCGTCAGTCCCGAGTTCTGCGACCGCTCGTTCGAGCCGAGCGAGCGGCGCCACCCCGACGCCGGCGTGGAGTTCGTCAGGGACGCCCCGGACCCCGAGGGGGTCGAGGGGTACGTCGAGCGGGTCGGCCCGGCGCTGGTCGTCGCGGCCACGGACTCGGCGGCGGTGAACGAGGCAGCCGTCGAGGCGGCTCGCGAGCGCGGGACACTGGTCAACCGAGCGGACGAACATGGCGGCCGCGAGGCTGGCAGCGTCGTCGTCCCGGCGACGGTCAGGGACGGGTCGGTGCTGGCCGCCGTGGCGACCGGCGGGCGGGCACCGGCGCTCTCGAAACACCTCCGCGAGCGCATCGAGTCCGACCTCGAAGGGGCGGGCGCGATGGCCGACCTGTTGGGCGAGCTACGGGAGGGGTTCCAGCGAACGGAGATGCCGCCTGAGCGCCGCCGAGCGGCCGTCAGGGCGATTCTCAGGGACGATAGTGTATGGAAGCATTTAGGTACGGACGGGGCCAAGGCCCGACGACTAGCCGAGGACGTCGCCGCAGACGTTCCGGGTGACACATCGTGACCACGCCGACAGGACTCATCTCCGGAGTGAGCGTCTCCCACCACTGCGGGGGTATCGACGACATCGGGGCGGTGAGTCACAGCACCCAGCAGGAGACCGTCGCGCGACTGCTGGGCCGGGAGGGGGTGACCGAGGCGTTCGTCGTCCAGACGTGTAACCGAGCGGAGGCGTTCGTCGTCGCGGACGACGCCGCCACCGGCCGCGCGGCGCTCGCCCCGTACGTCGACCCCGTCGACGAGGCCGTCGTCGACGAACTCGACCACGAGGCCAGCCTTCGACACCTGATGCGCGTCGCCGCGGGCCTCGAGTCGCTCGTCGTCGGCGAGGACCAGATCATCGGGCAACTCCGGGCCGCCTACGAGGACGCCCGCGCCGCCGGTGGCGTCGGCCCCGTCCTCGAGGAGGCCGTCGTGAAGGCCATCCGTGTCGGCGAACGGGCACGCACCGAGACGGCCATCAACGAGGGGGTCACCTCGCTCGGGAGCGCCGCGGTCCGGCTCGCCCGCGAGGAGATCGACCTCGAGCGGACCGCCGCACTCGTCGTCGGCGCCGGCGAGATGGGCGCGCTCGCGGCCCGCGCACTCGACGGCGTCGTGGAGCACGTCGTGATCGCGAACCGCTCGCTCGAGAACGCCGAACACCTCGCGGAGTCGCTCGACGGCCCGGCGAGCGTCGTCGGCCTCGACGCGGTCCCCATCGCACTCGCAGAGGCCGGTCTCGCCGTGACCGCCACCGCGAGCCCGGGGTACGTCCTCGACGCCGAGGCGCTGGCGAACGCGGGCGAGACGCTCGTCGTCGACCTCGCACAGCCACGCGACGTGGCCCCCGAGGCCGCCGACCTGGACACCGTGACGTTGCGCGACCTCGACACGCTCGAGGCGGTGACCGCGGAGACACGTGACCGCCGGCGCGAGGCCGCCGCCGCCGTCGAGGCCATCATCGACGAGGAGTTCGAGAACCTCGTCACCCAGTACAAGCGCAAGCGGGCCGACGAGGTCATCGCCGCGATGTACGAGGGCGCCGAGGAGACCAAGGAGCGAGAACTCCGCACCGCCGTCTCGCAGCTCGAGTCCGCCGGCGACCTGACCGACGAGCAACGCGAGGTGGTGGCGTCGCTCGCCGACGCCCTCGTCGGGCAACTGCTCGCCCCACCCACGCAGAGCCTCCGGGACGCCGCCGAGAACGACGACTGGTCGACCATCAACACCGCACTCCGGCTCTTCGGTCCGGGGCTCGACCTCGCCGACCAGGAACCCATCGAGACGGAAGCGCCCGCTCCGACGGCCACGGCCGACGTGGACCCCGAGGAGATCCCCGAGGGGGTACAGGACCGGATGCCAGAGCGGGTGCTTGAACGGCTCTCTGACGACTAAGCAACCACTTTTTGCACGCGAGGCGTGGCTCCGCCGCGCCTCGCGGCAAAACCGTGGGGAAGAACGCTCCTCGCGCCTGCGGCGCTCGGCGTACGCTGGTGGATATCTGTGTGGTGGTCCCGTGCAGAAGACCCCTCGCTCGCCGGCGCCGGACGCCGCCCCGGTCAGTCGTCGTGTTCGGACCAGTAGTTGAGCCACTCGGCGAGGCCACCGCGCATCCCGTCGACGCTGACCCGGACGGTGCCGTCGAGTCCCCACCGGGCGAACGGAGCGTCGTCGCCGTAGCGGAGCGGCACGTCCACCTCGAACTCCTCGAAGGTCGCCTCCAGGTCCTCGGCCTCGTCTATCTGAGCATCGAGGACGTCCTCGATGGCGTCCATCCACGTATACTCGAGGGCGGCCGGTTCGCTCCCCGGCCGGGCGCTATCGGACATGCGCGAGAGTTCCCTCGCTCCGTGCTAAACAGTTTCGTTGGCTCCAACCTCGTGAGAGCGTGCCGGCCCGGGGTTTCGTTCGCCACGACGGCCGACCGAACCGAGCACACCAGCGTACGTCGAGCGCCGCGCGAAGTGCAAAACGTAGTGGGCGAGAAGTGGCTGTTTAACGAGCGGCCCGCGGCCCACGCGAGGACCGCTTCACCTCGAAGACGGCCGCCGCGGCGAGTTCGTGGGCGAACGCGTCGTCGACGTCGGTCGAGAGGTTGGCGCTGACCACGGACCCGGCCGGGGGACGGACGGCGACGGTGGCCCGCGGCCCGTCGGCGCCGTCGACGATCTCGCTGCCCACGACGAACTCGTCGGGGAGTAACGCACGCGTCTCGGCGGTGACCGACGCGACCGAGCGCCGCAGCGCGCGGCGTTGCTCCGCGTCCAACTCGGTCTCGGGGAGCCCCGCGTAGGGGGTGTTTCCGTGCATGTAGGTCTGTCACCCTCGTAGCGGTGACGCGGGTATAAAGGCGTCGTCCACGGCGACAGCCGCCCTCAGCACAACGGCTCGCTCTCTCCGTACACCGCGAGGACGAGCGCCGTGACGTATCGGTCGGGGTCGGGGTCGGCGGTGACGAGGCGGAGGCCGTCCTCGCCGTCCCACGTCCGGTCGGGCCGGAGCGACCGGCCGTGTTCGAGGCCGTCCTCGACGCGCCGGCGGACGGCGTCGGGGTCCGTCCCGCCGGACTCGTAGAAGATGCCCGGTCCCTCCGCAGACCGCGACCAGCCGAGGGCGGCGGCAGCCGTCCCCTCCGCGCCGGGGGCGAGCGTGGCCCGACCCTGGACGACCGTGAGGCCGTTGCCGGCCGGGCCGAGGTCGGGCGCCTCGCCGACCACCTCGACGCGGGCGTCACCGGGGAGGACCGACGAGACCGTGACGAGGTTGTAGTCGTGGACGTTCGCCGCTGCGAGCGCCGCGTCGTACGAGGCCGTGGCCGTCGGGCCGGTGGCAGTCCCCCAGACGACGCGGACGAGTCCCATATCTGGTCGTGGGGGATTCGGGGCGAAGGGGGTTACGGTTCGGGACGACACGGGGCAGTCGGCGCCGGGCGTGGGCGGGGCTGTGATAGCCGCCGGGCTAGTGGACCTCCCGCCGAATCGTCACCGTCTCCCGTGACTCGAGGACCACCCAGAGACGGTGCAGTCCACTGTCGGCGTCGACGGTTCGGCTGGCGGTCGAGCCGGTGTCGAGCGTCACGGTCACGTCGGCAGTCGCGGGGTCCGCCCCCTCGCGCGGGAGGGCCTCGGTGAACGTCCTGGAGTCGTCGGCGCCGACCGCGACCCGGCGGTCGAAGGGGGTGGACCCGTCGGCCAGTTCGACGGTGACAGTCGGGGTGAGGTCGACGGTCGCATCGCTGTCGACGAACAGTTCGGAGCGGTGATGTCGGCCCGCGAGCGCGGTCCGCGGGTCGACACAGCCGGCGGTGAGGAGAGCGAGCGATGAGGCGCCGAGGCTAGCGAGGAGGCCTCGTCTGGAGGGGCGGCGCATACAGGTGCCGAGACAGGGCGAAGTAAGTGTCTTCTCCCGCTACTCCAGCAGCGAGGGGTCGTTCTCGACCATGTAGAGGGTGCGTGCGGCGACGTTCACCGCGTGGTCGCCGACGCGTTCGAGGTCACGGACCGTCAGCAGGAGTCGGGAGACGTCCTGCATCAGCCGCTCGATGTCCGCGTCGCTCTGGTCACCCTCGAGTTCCGTCTCGATGAGTTCGCGGACGACGGCGTCGGTGGCGCGTTCGCACATCGCGTCCACCTCGTCGTCGCGCTCGGCGACGGCGAAGCAGGCCTCCACGTCGTCCCGTGCGTAGGCGTCCATCGCGTCCTCGAGCATCTCGGCGACGGCCTGGCCGATGGCCTGCACGTCGACGTCCGGGAAGCGGTCGTAGTGGGCGTCGAGGGTGTAGGCACCGAGGTTGGTCGCGAGGTCGGCGACCCGTTCGAGGTCCGTGAGGATCTTGAACGAGGCCGCCACGAGCCGGAGGTCGCCGGCAACGGGCTGTTGGAGCGCCAGCAGGTCGATACACTCACCCTCGAGGTCGAGGTACATCTCGTTGATCTCCTCGTCACCCTCGATGACCTCGTGGGCGAGGGCCTCGTCCTTCGCCTCGAGCGCGTCGAGGCCGGTGCGGAGTCGCTCCGAGACGACCTCCGACATGAACAGGACGTCCTCGCGGAGGTCCGCGAGCGACTGCTGGTAGGATTCGCGTGGCATGGTGTCTGGTCCCGGATTTTCTACATATACCTATATACCTTTGGATAGCTACAGGCCGAGGAGGCCGCCGACGGGCCCGAGGAGGCCGAGCACCCAGAGGATGGCGGCGACGACCGCCGCGACGACGACGATCTTCCACGCGATGCGGAGGACGATGCGCGCGACGAGGATGACCACCGCGACGATGAGGAGGGTCGTGAGGATGCCGGGGAGCGAGAACAGTCCCTCCATCTGCAGGGGAAGCGGGGGGAGCGTGAGCGGGTTGAGCATGGACGAAGCGTCACCGTGCTGGTGGTTAAGCGTACTGGCCCCGTCCGTGGGTCTCACCCCCACACGACGTCGGACGGGCGTCACGCGCCCGACTGACACGCGGCGTTCGGAACCCCCCTTTCGTTCGCCTGCGAAGACGGTCGCCGTCGGGTGAATCTAGAGTCGAAAAGACCACTTTCACTCCGGTCTGACTACCCTTATGCGTCGTCCACACACTTGTAGAGACCGTCGCGTGAGACCACGCGCGTGCCGGGAAGTCAGACACGAAAAGTGCAAACAGTGAGACACCCGTCACGCCCTGAAACCCACCGCCGGAGGGTCATTCCGGCGACCGAGTATACCCAGATTGCCACTACTATGACAGGAACACGTTTCCACCGGAACCGGGGGGGTGCCTGATGTCCACGCCGGACCTCTCTGCCGACGACCTCACCCTGCCAGTCAAGCGGACCGACGGCGAGACGCTGGCGGACCGACTGACCGACAACGCCTACCACAACATCCTGCCGGCGAGGTACCTCCGCAAGGACCACAACGGTGACCTCGTCGAGACGCAGGAGGACCTCTTCCCCCGCGTCTCGAAGAACATCGCGCTCGCAGAGGTCGTCTTCGAGGCCGGCCGCCGAGACGAGACGGTCTCGGTCACGCCGGACCAGCTCAAGCCGGACCACCCCCGGCGCGACGAACTCGCCGCCGAGGTCTTCGGTGAGGGGACGACGGCAGCCGACGACGCCGAGACCGAACTCACGCCCGAGAACGTCAACAAGTTCGCCTACGACACGGTCGTCCCGGAACTCGACGCCGACCTGCGCGAGCACGTCGAGAGCGTGGAGGCGGAGTTCCGCGACCTGATGGAACGGCTCTCGTTCGTCCCGAACTCGCCGACGCTGATGAACGCGGGCGACGAACTCCAGCAGCTCTCGGCCTGTTTCGTCGACTCTCCCGACGACGACCTGACGGACATCCACCAGACGGCCAAGGAGGCCGCCGAGGTGTTCCAGTCCGGCGGCGGGATGGGCTATGCGTTCTGGCAGCTCCGACCGTACGGCGACGCCGTCGGCTCCACCGGTGGTATCGCCAGCGGTCCGATGACGTTCATGGAGACGTTCGACCAGATGTGCGAGACCATCGCGCAGGGTGGCACCCGACGTGGCGCCCAGATGGGCGTGATGCGTGTCTCGCACCCCGACGTCATCGAGTTCATCCACTCGAAGAACAAGGACGTCTCGCTGGCTCACTGTCTCCGGCTGAACGACCCCGACGACTACACCTACACCACCTTCGCCGAGGCGCTGGAGGAGGCCCGTGACCTCATCGACGAGGACGGGCGCGTGCCCAAGCACCTCCGCAACGCCGTGGAGGGCCACCTCTCGAACTTCAACATCTCCGTCGGCGTCACGGACGACTTCATGGAGGCGCTGAAGAACGGTGAGGAGTTCACCTTCGAGAACCCCCGCACCGAGGAACCCCACATCGCCAGCGAGGAGACGAAGGAGATGTACTCCCGCTACGGCCTCGGCGAGTACGTCGAACCCGGCGAGGAGTTCTCCATCCCCGCACAGGTCCTTTGGGACCGCATGGTCGACGGCGCCTACGAGAACGGCGAACCGGGCGTCATCTACCTCGAGCGGGTGAACAAGGAGCACTCGTTCGACGTCGAGGAGCACCCGGACCACCGCATCCTCGCGACGAACCCCTGTGGCGAGCAGCCCCTCGAGGAGTACGAGGCCTGCAACCTCGGGCACATCAACCTCTCGACGCTCGCCGCGCAGGACGCCCCCGACTGGCGCGTCTGGTCGGCCGAACACGCCGACGAGTACGACTCCACCGAGGCCGCCGTGGACGCCTTCCTGCAGGAGGCCATCGACGTCGAGGAGTTCGACCACCGCATCGAGTGGGGGACCCGGTTCCTCGAGAACGTCGTCACGATGTCGGACTTCCCGGTCGAGAAGATCGAGCAGAAGGTCCGCGAGATGCGGAAGATCGGTCTCGGCGTGATGGGGCTGGCACAGCTCTACATCCAGCTCGGCATCCGCTACGGCAGCGACGAGGGCAACGAGGTCGCCCGCCAGCTGATGCGACACATCAACCACGGCTCGAAGGCCGCCAGCCACCAGCTGGCCGAGGCGCGCGGGCCGTTCGCCGAGTGGGACAACTCGAAGTACGCGAACCCGACCGAGTACCGCGAGTGGTTCGAGAAGCAGACCGGCGAGTCCGCCGACGACTGGGCGGACGGCTACCCCATCCGGAACCACAACACGACGACCATCGCGCCGACCGGCACCACCTCGATGGTGGGCAACACCTCCGGTGGGTGTGAGCCCATCTTCTCGGTGGCCTACTTCAAGAACGTCTCCGACGACGTGCAGGGCGACGAGATGCTCGTCGAGTTCGACGACTACTTCCTCCGCATCCTGGAGGCCAACGACATCGACGTGGAGGCCGTGAAGGCCGAGGCCGTCGAGCAGATGCAGAACAACGCGTTCGACGGCATCGACTCGCTCGACCGTGTCCCGGACGCCATCGCCGAGCTGTTCGTCGTCACGGCGGACCTCTCGGGCATCGACCACGCCGCGGTCCAGTGTGCCTGTCAGGAGGGGGTCGACTCGGCCATCTCCAAGACCTGCAACTTCCCGAACTCCGCCTCGAAGGAGGACATGGACGAGGTGTACCGCTACATCTACGACCACGGTGGCAAGGGTGTCACCGTCTACCGCGACGGCACCCGCTCGAAGCAGGTGCTGACGACCCGTGCGGACAACACCGAGTTCTCCAGCATGGACGAGGACGAGGCCGCCGAACAGCTCCTCGAGAACATCGACCAGGCGTTCGGCGACATCGAGCGGTTCCTCGACCACGACGCCGTGCAGGAGCGCTTCGGCGACGCCATCGACCTGCTCGCGGCCGAGCAGGAGCCGTCGGTCGACTACGCGGAGAAGCAGGCCCGCCCGGACGTCCTCCGTGGCGTGACCCAGCGCATCGACACCGGCTACGGCAAGGTCTACATCACCATCAACGAGGACGTGGACGCCGGCCAGCCGTTCGAGCTGTTCGCCAACACCGGCATGTCCGGTGGGTTCACCGCCTCCTTCACGGAGGCGCTGGCGAAGTCCATCTCCGTCGCGCTCCGCTCGGGTGTCGACCCGAACGAGATCGCCGACAAGCTCCGGGGCATCCGCTCCCCGAAGGTCGCGTGGGACAAGGGTGAGCAGATCAACTCCATCCCGGACGCGTTCGGCGTCGCCCTGCGGCGCTACCTCGACGACGAGATCGACAAGCCGTACCCGCGCCAGCAGAGTCTGACCGAGGTCTCCGAGAGCGAGGTCGACGAACTGCAGGACCAGGAACCCGACCGCGAACCGCCCGCCCCCGAGACCGACGGCGGCGGTGTGGCGGCCGAGTCCGGCGACACGGACGCCACCCAGTCGCTCATCGACGCCGGCGAGAGTCCGGAGTGTCCGGACTGCGGCGCGATGAGCCTCTACTTCAGCGAGGGCTGCAAGACGTGCGAGTCGTGTGGCTGGTCGGAGTGCTGAACTGACGGACTGACTCCCCTCTTCTCTCTACGTTCGCGCCACGAGCGAGAGGCGTCGCTCCTCGTCCCGGGTGACGACGAGACACCGCCCGCCCGCGACGATGGGCCCGTGGAACGAGGGGCTGTCGAGCGGGACCCGTCCGCGCTCGGTCCCGTCGGCCAGCGAGATGGTGCGGAGTGACCCCGAAGGGTGTCCGTCGCCGCGCTGGTCGGTGACGGCGGTCAGGTACACGCCGTCGCCGGCGACGACCGGGCGACCGAACGAGACCGGTTCGTCCGCCTCCCCGTCCACGTACGTCCAGCGCACGTCACCGCTCGTCGGGTCGCGGGCCTCGACCCGGTCGTCGTAGAAGCCGTTGAACTCGACGTGGACGAGGAGCGTCTCGTCGGTGCGGGCGACCACCGTCCGGCCGCCGTCGACCTCGTCGGCCTCGAGAGGCGCGGTCCACGCCGATTCGACCGCGAGCGAGTCCGGCGCGGTCGCACCGGGCGAGACACCGGTGTTCCCGGCGTCGTGGTGCGGGTGTGCCCAGTCGGTCGGTTCGGTGAGGAACGGGGCCGGAGCGGGCGTCGATCGACCGGTGAGTCCTTCCAGCGAGGTACAACCGGCGAACGCGGCCGTGCCGGCGGCCGCGAGGAGGGCGCGTCGCGTCGGGGAGGGCATTCGTTCCCCGTCACGGAGCCGCCGCCGAGTAGTTTCCGGCCGAACGACAGGTCTCAGGCCTTGCCGTTCAGCGGGCAGATGAAGAAGTTCGGTGGCGCGCCGTCGATGGCCGGCCGGCCCTTCGTGATGGTCAGGTCGCCCGCCGCCTCGGCCGCCAGCACCGCCGCCTCGGAGGTGAGCGGTTCGGCGAGCGTCACGCCCGGCGCCAACCGGGCGCTGTAGTGGACCCACTGCCCGCCGTTCCAGTCCTGGTCGCCCGGCGCGGCTTCGGAGACGAACGGCGACCCGCCACCGTTTACTCCGTCGTTCGGCGGGAGCGAGGTCGGTGTGCCGTCGTTGACGAAGTAGATGACGTCGCCTGGCACCGGCTCCGAGTCCAGTACCTTCACCACGTTCGTCCGGTAGAGGGCGCCGTTCGCCCAGACCCGACCGAACTGCTTCGCGTTCTCGCTCCGACCGTTGCTCGCCGACGCGCTCCCGAGCGTCCCGAGGCCGGCGCCCGTCACCGCGAGCGTGGCACCGGTCCGGAGTACCGTCCGTCTGCTGTGTCCATCTGCCATCTCGTATCACGGGCCTCTCGGCCCGGTAGAGGGCTCGTCGACCCTCTGAAAAGGCGTTCTGCGAGTTCCGGGCGAACTCCGTACGAGCTTCGTTCGGGCTGCGGCTCGAGTCCGTCTAGAATTCGCTCACGGCTTCGAGCTGGTCGTCCTCAGCCCCATCTGATAGCCGAACGGGTCGCGGGGCGACCCCACCGGCTCAGGCCGGTTCCTGCCCGGTCTTCGTCGCGTGGACCTCGAGCAGTCTGATTTCGAACTCGACGCGCTCGCCCGCGAGTTCGTGGTTGAAGTCGACGGTCACCTCCGCGTCCCTCACGTCGGTCACCCAGCCGGTGTCGCCGCGGTCGCTCCTGACGAGTTCCCCCACGTCGACCGCTCCACTCCCCGCGTCGACGTCCTCGCGAGGGAACGTCACGACGCTGTCCTCTTCGACGCGGCCGTACGCCTCCGACGGGTCGAGCGTGACGGTGCGGGTCTCGCCCGGCTCCATCCCCTGGACGGCCTCGTCGATGCCGGGGAGGACGTGGCCCTCACCGACGCGGAACTCGAGCGGCTTGAAGTCGCGGTGGTCGTGATAGACACCCGAGTCGAGCGCCACGTCGACGTCCGTGGTCTCGAACACCGCACCGGCCTCGGGACCGTCGACCAGCCGGCCGGTGAGGTGGACGATGGCGACCTGTCCCGGTTCGACGCCCGCCATCTCACTCCTCGACGGTGCAGGTCACCGCGTGGACGAGGTGGGCGTTGTTCCCGTAGCCACCCTGGTTCCACGGGAACTGGTCGTCCTGGATGGACCGGAGCTGGTCCTCCGGCGCGGAGATGCTCGCCGGCTGGGTGTAACCGCGCTCGTCCGTGGCCCGCGAGACGAGCGTGTGCTCGCCGGCCGAGGGCTCCTGCCAGACGTAGCGGAACTGTCGCCACCCGGTCGGGGCACCGACGGGGCCGAAGAACTCCGCTTCGCCCCACGTCTCGCCGCCGTCGGTGGAGACCTCGACCGTCTCGACGGCGTCGTCACCGGCCCACGCGACGCCGATTATCTCGATGGTGCCGGCGGGCGACGGGGAGACGGTCTGCCCCTCGCCGGGGTAGCCGATGAGGGACTTCTCCACCTGGTCGTACATGTAGGCGTTGTTGATCTCGTCGGTCTGGTCCATCTGCTCGCGCGTGTCGTACACCGGGATGTCCTCGTAGTGTTCCGCGCGGGTGTCCTCCTCGGGGACGACGCGGTAGGAGTACTGCTGCCAGTGGGTGTAGGTCCGCTGGCCGTCCTCCGGGGCGCCCGGCTCCTCCCACTCGTCGCCGATGACCATCGAGTCCATCACGTGCATCCGGTCGACCCACTTGACGTTGTTACAGCCGAACCAGCCGGGGACGAGCAAGCGCACGGGGAACCCGTGGTCGGGAGAGACCGGCGAGCCGTTCATGTTGTACGCCAGCAGCGTGTCGTCCATCACCTTCTGCATCGGGATGGACCGGGTGAAGATGTCCTCACCCTCCGGGTGTTCCCCACCCATGACGGTGAGGAAGTGTCCGTCGCTCGTCTCCGCTCCGTAGGACTCGAGGATGTCGGAGACGGGCGTCCCGGTCCAGACGGTGTTCCCGACCGCGCCGTAGTGCCACTGGTTCCCCCCGACCTGCGGGTCGAAGAACGACCGGCCGTTGCCCGCACACTGCATGGTGTGGGTGACCGACTGGGTCCGGAACGAGTGCTTGATCTGCTCCATCGAGAGCTCCACCTCACCGTCGACCATCCCGGTCAGCGAGACGGTCCACTCCGACTCCTCGATGTCCGGTGTCGGGTAGTGGTTCCGGATGTAGTGCTCCTCGCGCGGCGTGATGTAGTCGGTGTAGGTGGCGCGGGCGGCGGCCTGTGCGTTCTCCGGCTCCGGCGAGAGGATCTCCAGCCCGGGGTAGCGTGCCTCCAGCGGTTCCTGCTCCGGTTCCGGCGTCTCGGTCTCCGTGGGGGGTTCGGTCGGCGGCTCCGTGGGTGGTTCGGTCGGCGGCTCCGTCTCGGCCGGGGTCGGCGTCCCGGTGTCCTGGCCACACCCGGCGAGGACGCCCACCCCCGCCAGCGACCCCGTCGCCATCAGGAGTCGTCGTCGTCTGACGAACCGATCACGCGACGAGGCTTCCTCCGAGTCCCGCTCCGTTCTCGGCTGGTGCTGTGACATGCAGTAGCACTCTCCGGAGCAGCGGGTATGAAATGTCGCTTGGTCCTCACTAACTCACTCGGTGACGGTGACCGAACCGACCATCCCCTGGCCGGCGTGTGGCGTACAGACGTAGACGTACTCGCCGGGCACCGTGAACTCGTGCTCGAACACCTCGTCGACCTCCATGATGGCGAAGTGCTGGTCGCCCTCGTAGGAGTGGAACGGTTCGGCCCCCTCTGGGTTCTCGCACCTCGGCGCGGCGTCCGGGTGGCTCGTCACGTTGTGGCCCGGGCTCATCGCCTCCCACCTGACGGTGTCGCCCACGCTGATCTCGATGTCCTCGGGCTCGAACCGGAGGCGCCCTTCCGGCCCGACGGCCACGTCCGTGACGCCACTCGACGGGGTCGGCGTCGCCGTCGGTTCCGGTGTCGGCTCCGGTGTCGGTTCCGGCGTCGGCGTCGTGTCACCGCCACCGTCGCTGCTACAGCCAGCGAGCGACGACCCGAGGGCCAGCGCGGCCGCCGTCCGCAGGTAGGTGCGTCTTCCAGGCATCGTGCACGCCACCCGACGGGAGGGACCCGTATATAACCTGAATTAGTGAGTACCAACGAACCCACGCCGTCGGAGGGTTCCCCACCAAAATATATATGCGCGTTTGTGCGTAACGTTGACACGAAACGACGTAGTACGGACGACAGGCGCGACGGAGACGAGACCAGACCGGTCCCGAGAGCGGGGGACCCGCCGGCGTGGGCACTGGGGCGACTGAGGGGAGACCTCCGAGACACATGCGCGAACTCACCTTCGAACTGGAGTACGAGCCCGGTGCCGACCCGCTGATGGACACCTTCATCGAATCGCCGTCCCTCTCGTCGGACGGCATCGCGAGCTGTATCCGCCGGGACCGACTCTGGCGGCTGGAGCGGTTCGTCGGGCCAGCCTCGGCGCTCGACCGGGTCGAACGCGTCCGGCTGGATTCCGAGACGCCGCGCGAGGAGATGACCCACACCGAGTGCGGGGCGGTCAGGGAGCACGACGTACTGGAGCGGGCACCGGCCACACTCGTCCTCTACACCCACGTGAGACGCCTGCACACCTGCGACTCGGTGCTGGCGCTGGCCGCACGCCACCTCGACCTCGGGGTCGTGTTCCAGACGAAACGCCGCGAGGACTGCCAGAGGTGGCGCCTGCTCATGCGCTCGGAGGAGAACGTCGACGTGTTCTACGAGCAGGCGACCGAGCATCTCGGCGACGGCATCGAGCTCCACATCGGACGGCTCGGACCGGCCGAACGACTCGACTACGACTCCCTGGCGACGGTGTCCGTCCCGGAGGAGCAACGCGAGACACTCCGGGCGGCCATCGAACACGGCTACTACGAGACCCCACGACAGCTCACGGTCGCGGAGCTCGCCGAGGCCCTCGGCGTCCCCCAGTCGACGGTCTCCTACCGGCTCCGGCAGGCCGAGGCGCAGCTCGCCAAGGGGTACCTGCACCGGTTCAGCGCCGAACGGGGCCACTACAGCCCGAACGACGCCGACTGAGCGCCGTCGGTGAGGACTACCGGCCCTACTTCACGGTCACGTACGTCAGGAACACGAGCGCGACCATCTGCAACGCCCTGAGCACCATCACGACCTGCTGGACGCCGGGGTCGCCCGAGTAGAGCATCTGCATGCTGAAGAAGAAGTATATCGCCGCGGCGTTCTCCAGCAGCAGGACGGCCCCGAACGCGACGAGGCCCGCGATCATGCTCGACCCGAAGGTCCGGTAGTTCCGTAGCCAGACGACGGTGAGCGTCCCGAGCAGCAGGACGTTCACCGCCGCCATCGCGCTCGCCATCAGGATGGTGTTGCTCATCGCCATATCTCAGTCCTCCGTGTCCGCGTCCGCGTCGTGCTCCGCTCGCTCGGCCTCCTCGTCGAACGCCACCTTCGCCGTGATGGTCTCGAACGTCTCGCGGTGGCGCTCGAACCGGTCGGTGAGGAAGTAGAGCGCGCCGTACTCGTCGCCCGAGCGCTCGACCACGTCGTGCTCCATGAGCATGTCGAGGTGGTGACGGACGGTGTTGTAATCGACGTCCAGCCGTTCGGCCAGCTGGTTGGCGTTGCGCGGCCGGTCGTCGATGGCTCTGACGATGCGGACCCGGTTGGCTCCGCCGCGCGTGCCCGCCAGCAGGTACCAGAGCGCCTTCTCCATCCGCGGTCACCGAACCGGTCGCCGGGCGAGCGTAAAGAGGTGTCCCCCCGAGCCGCCGCCATCGGCACCGGCCGGCTGCCACGTGCGGCCGTCACTATCGCACCGTCTGCCGAACCCACCCAGCCGGCCCGTCGGGGTACGGTCCCGTCGGCTCCTCGCCCTGCATCCGCCCCTCGTCGTCGTACATCCGGACGACGACCTCGTGTTCCCGGCCGGGCGACTCGTAGCGGTGGACCCACTGGCGCCACACGTCCGTACCGGGCAGGCGCTCGGAGAGGTCGGCGTCGGTCCACGTCGCCCCGCCGTCGACGGACACCTCGACGCGGGAGACGCCCGCGAGTCCGGCGTAGGCGTGGCCTGCGACCTCGGTACGGCCGTCCGCCAGCGTGTTGACGGCGTGGAGCTTCGCGACCGGCTTGACCGGGCCGGTGCCGTGCCAGCCACGCTCCTCCCAGTAGCCGTCGACCTCCTGTTCGAGGATCTCGATCTCGGTCAGCCACTTCACGTTGATCTCGCCCCAGTGTCCGGGGATGAGCGCACGGACCGGCGCACCGTGGCCCCGCGGGAGCGGTCGGCCGTTCATCCGGTATGCCAGCAGCCCGTCGCGGAGCGCCTCGAGCGGGAACTCCTCGTAGAAGCCGTCCGCGGCCCGGAGCATCACGCAGCAGGGGCCGTCCGGGAGACCCGCCTCCTCCACGAACGGCATGATGTCGGTCACCGTCCAGAGCGCGTTGTCCATCTTCGTGCCGTTGAGTTTCTCCCCGACACACCGGAGCGTGACGAACTCCTCGTGGGACTCGCGGGCGGTGACGTCCGCGTAGTCGAACGTCCGTTCCTCGTCGACGGCGCCGGTCACCCGGAGCGACCACTCCTCGGGAGCGACCGTGGGGTCGACGGAGTTGATGTCGACCTGGTAGAACCGCCGGCTGACGAGCGGTTCGATGCCCTGCACGTCGAGTGACTTCGCCTCGGCGTCGGCGAGCAGGCGGGCGGGTTCGCCGGTGACGGCCACCTCGCCGGGACTCCGGTTCGCGTCGACGCGCCGCCCGAGGAGGAACCCGAGACCGACGACGCCGACGGCGCCCGCGAGACCGGTCAGGACGCTCCGCCGCTCGGCGTCCGTCGCCGTCGGGTCGACGAGGCGGGCCGCCTCGGCGACGGTCAGCAGCACCGCGACGCCGAGGCCCGCACCGAGCGACTCGACGAGCGACCCGGTGAGGAGAGCGCTGGCGGTCCAGACGGCGAGGCCGGCGAGGAGCGCACCGACGAGCGAGACCGCGGGTCGGTCCAGCGTGGCAGCGACGTTCCGGCCGGTGACGAGGCCCGCGAGCGAGAGCGCGGCGAACAGCACCGCGGTGAGGGCGACGGCACCCAGCAGCGCGAGTTGCTGGCCGAGACTCCCGAGGACGGTGATGGCGAAGGTGACGAGCGCTCCGGGCGTGACCCGTGCGACGGCGCTCTCGATCGGGGCGACGGCGAACGCGGGGGTGAAGCCGGCGGCGGCGTACGAGCCGGCGACGCCAGCCACGCCCGCGAGGAGGGCGAGGAGGGCCAGCGGGACGACCCCCCGGAGCCGTGTAGCAGTGGACATACCCGGACTGACGGCCACACGCCGTAAGTCCGTTCTCCGAACTCCGTCTAGAATCTGCCCCGACTCCCACTGGATTCAAGCGCAGTGCGGCCGAAGTGGTGGTATGAGTGGTGGCCCACGCTGTCCGACCTGCGACGGGGAACTCTACAAGCGCCACTGCAAGTACGTCTGCCCGGCACACGGCGTCGTGATGGACTGCGCGGACACCTTCTGGAACCGCTGAGCCGGCCACTGAGCCGGGCGGCGGGGGGCGCCGGGGTCAGTCGACGCCGCCGACGAACGCGTCGGTCTTCCGGACCGTCAGCACGGGCCGCTCGGCCCGGCGGAGGATGCGCTCGGCGGTGCTCCCGAGGACGGCGTCGGTGACCCCGCGCCGGCCGTGCGTGCCGACCACGAGGAGGTCCACGCCCGCCTCGTCGGCGTACGCGAGCAGTCCGGGGACGGGAGAGTCCTCGCGGACCGCCGCCACCGCCTCAACGCCCGCGGCCTCGGCCCGCTCGACGACCGCCTCGGTCGCCCGCTCGGCCTCGGCCTCGAGGAAGTTCCGCCACTCCAGCACGGGGGCGTCCTCGGCGCCGGTCCCGAGCCGGCCGAGGTCGACGAGACTGACGGCGTGGACGCGCGCCCCGGTCCGGGTGGCGAGGTCGATTCCGTGTTCGACCGCCGCCTCGGCCGCCTCGCTCCCGTCTGTGGCGACGAGGACGTCACCGTACGCCTCCTCGAGGATGGGGTCGGCCCCGTGGGTGGCGAGGACGGGGACGGCCGCCCGCTGGACCACGCGCTCCGTGACGCTCCCGGACACGTAGCGGCGCACCCCCTTCCGGCCGTGGGTACCCATCACCACGAGGTCGGCGTCGTGGGCCTCGGCGTACGAGAGGATGACCTTCGCGGGTTCACCCCGCTCGTTGTCTCGGTGCACCGTGACGTCGCCGACCGCCTGCGCCGCCGTGTTCAGCCACACGTCGCCAGTCCGTTCCAGCCGCTCGACGAACTGCTCGTCGATACCGCCCGCGCTGAACGGGCCGGCGGCCGCCTGCACGTCGAGGACGGCCAGCAGGTGGACCGTCGCGTCGAACTGGCGGGCGAGGACGCCGGCGTGTTCGGCCGCCCGTCGCGCGTGGTCGCTCCCGTCGGTGGGGACGAGGATGTCGTCGTACATCGTCACTCGACACGCCAGTTGACCGCCGCGGGGGATAAGCGATTACCTCGCCGGCGCCCGGTCGGGCGGTGGGCCGGTCGGCTACTCCGAGACGCCGGGGAGTCCACCGCGCCACGCCCGGTAGAGCGGCCCAGCGACCAGCAGGACGGCGACGGCGAGCGCCGCCACCCCCAGCGGCACGCCCGCCGAGACGCCCTCGACCCGGAGCGTCTCGAGCGATGCCCCCAGCAACACCGCCGTCGTCACCCACGGCAACTCGCCCAGCGCCGTCCCCAGCGCGTACGCCGGCAGGCCGATGCCCGACAGCCCCGCGCCGTAGGAGACGGGGTCGGCCGGCAGCGGCGCGAGCCTCGCGGCCGCCAGCCCCCGCACGTCGCCGGTCACGGAGAGGAAGCGCGCACCGGTGTCGCCCGCGCGGCCGAGCAGGCCGTCGCCGCCCGCCTCGTCCAGCCCGGCGGCCCCCGAGCGCCGGGCCAGCAGGTACGGCGGCAGGCAGGTCACGACGGCCCCCGCGAGGCCGACGGGGATGGCCATCGGCCCGAACAGGTAGCCCAGCAGCACCGAGAGGACGCTGATGGGCCACGCGAGGAACGGACGGACGAGGTAGGCCACGAGGAGCGCGGGCGCGAACAGGAGCGGCCGCTCGGCGAGCGTCGAGAGCGCGTCGGCCACGCGGGCCGGGGAGGTGAACAGCACGCCCGCGACCACGAGACCCGCGAGGACGCCGACCGCCGCCACCTGCCGTCTCGTCGCCCGGTTCACGCGTGTTCGTGGTTCCTGTCACGGCATACGCCTTCTGGTGTCTGTGGGTGGGGTGTCCGGGCTCCGTCGCAGTCGACGGGTCTCGGTGGCGACGAGCGGAGGGGCGAGCACGGTACCACTGAACCGCACCACTCAACGGCCGCTCGGTCCGTGGACGCGGACCGGGACGGCGTGCCGGCCCTCCCCCGTTGCGACGAGACGCGCCACGGGCCGTCTGGTTCGGTCGGTCGGCCGACCCACTCGGCCTGTGCGCCTGCCGTGAGCGAAGCGAACGGGGGCGCACGATGGGGGAGGGCAGGGCCGCCGTGTCGCGCCAACCGGCGCGACCGGCCGTTGTGCGGCGCTGTCTCCCCTGTACCGTGATTCGCACGCTCGCTCGGTCCGAACGACCACTCGTTCGCCAACCCCTGACCACGGACAACGTTTAATCTAGCCCCACACCCACGGACTACCTGTGCCGGACCGCGAACAGGTGGAACTGGGCGTCCAACTGCTCGAACGCCTCGAACACGCCGAACTCCCGCTGAGCGAGGTCATCGACCGCATCGAGACCATCACCTCGGACCCCGCGACGACCCGCGAGATCCTCGACGTGGCCGAGATGCGCGGCGTCATCGACCGCGAGGACGGCGTCGTCCACGTCGCCAGCGGGAACTTCCTCTCGTTCCAGTCCGAGGTGGTGGAGAAGAAGGGGGAGTTCACCTGCAAGCGCTGCGGGGCGAGCATCTCGACGGGCTACTTCATGCAGATGAGAGCGGGCGATCTCGGGCCGTTCGGGTCGTCGTGTATCCGGAAGGTGACGGGACGGGAGTGAGCGGGCGGCGGGGCGACGGCACCTGTCGAGGGGCGCAGGCCGTTTAGTGGTCGCCGCACGAACGACGCCCGTGCTCGTCAGCGTCCACCACTACGAACTGACCGACTCGACCACCGACGAGGCGTTCCGCGAGGCTGTCGGCGAGGCCGAGACGCGCGACCTGTTCGACCTGCCGGGCCTCGTCGAGTACCGGTTCCTGCACGGCGTGAAGGGTGCTCGAGAGGGGCGGTACGCGGCGCAGTGGGTCTACGAGAGCCGCGAGGCGTGGGTCGAGTTGTGGGGGCCGGCCGACGCCCCGCTACCGCCGAGCGAGTACCCACAGCGCTGGCGCGTCTGGGAGGACGAACTGCTCGGGCCGCTGCTCGTGGGCGAGGCCGACGACATCGAGTTCACGACGTACGAGGTGGTGGACGCAGGGCGAGAGGAGTAGTCTCCCGGAGTGTTCTCACGGTGCCCGGTGCACCGCTCGCGCGCTCCGAGGACCGCCTTCGGCGCCCCTCACTACGCCAGCGGCGTCCGCTCCACCACCGTCCCGTCGACGGTGGGGTACTGCTCGACGACCTCGCCGCGCTCGAGGTCACCGTTCTCGATCATCTCCTCCAGCAGCCACCACGCCACCTCGACGTGGTTCGTCTTGACCGTGTAGAACTCCTCGGGGACCCCGAGGTCACGGAGGTGGGCCTCGTCGACCCACGTCTTCCCGTAGACGAGCGTGCCGTCCTCGGTGACGTCGTCGAACGGGCGCGAGATGTTCTGGGCCATCCGCTTCAGTCGGTTCCGGTGCTGGGCGGCGTCCTTGAACACGCTGGTGCAGAAGTAGACCCGCGGGTGCTCGCCCATCACGTCGAGGATCTCCTCGCGGGCGCCGTCGACGGCGCTCATGTGGCCCTCCTTGAGTTCGTAGCCCTCGGCCTTCATCCGGCGGAAGTTCCCGTCGGACATCTCGAACTCGTTGACGTTGCAGAACTCGGCGGCCCCCTCGTCGAGGAAGTCGAGGAACTCCGTCTCCGCGCGGATACCGGGAATCTCGAACGCGGGCGTCAGCCCCTCCTCACGGGCGACGTAGAGGATGTCCTCCCACTCCGTGCCGTGCATGTCGCCCCAGAGTTCGTACGGCGGGTGGAACCGGATCTCGTCGAGACCGGCCTCCGAGAGGCGCCGCATGTTCTCGCGCCCGCCGGTGATGCCGGTGTAGAGGTGGGTGTGGTGGTCCTCGCCGAACTCGTCCTTGAGGAGCCGGAGATACCGGGTCGTCTTCTCCATCGCCTCCTGCGGTTCGCCGCCGGTGATGGAGGTGCCGAGCGCGTCCATCCGCTTGGCTTCCTCGACGATGTCCGAGTCCTGCTCGACCTTCCGTTCGTTGGCGTAGACGTCCGTGACGTTCTTGCGGTTCTCGCCGAGCGGGCAGTAGAAGCAGTCGCGCTGGTCGCAGTAACCGTAGACGAACAGCACCATCTTGCCACCTTTGGCACACTGCTCACAGCCCTTCGATATCATCGGTTGTCCCGAGTAGCGGGCCGAGTGACAAAAGCCGTGCGAACTGGCACGGCCCACGGCGGGGGAGGTTCAGTCCCGACGGGCCCCGAGCAGGCCGCCGGCGACGATGGCCAGGAGTCCAACCGCGACGCCGAAGCCGGGGCCGTCGCCGCTGGAGCCGCCGGGGGTCGTCCCGGCGTCCGTCGGCGAGTCGGTCGTACCGTCCGGCGTCGGCGAGTCGGTCGGCGTGGACGTCGGCTCCGCGACGACGACCGCGTCCACCTCCGTCAGCGTCCGGTTCGCACCGTACACGCTCACCGTCGTGTCCGTCCCCGAGGCCTGCGCGCCGAGGTCGAAGGTCGCCTCGAACGACCCGTCTTCGGCGACCGTCGCGGCCTGCGACTTCAGGAAGGGGTTCTCGCCGGACGAGCGCACGCGGACGACCACCTCGCTGTCGGGGGCGAGCGTCGTCGACCCCGAGACGGTGGCGTCCGAGCCGTTGACGAGCGAGAGCATCTCGCCCTCGTGGTCGAGCGTCGCGTCGCCGAGGGTCACGGCGTCGGCGGTGGTGAGTGTCTGGTTTGCCCCGTGAACCGTGACGGTGGCGTTCGCGCCGACCGGGGCGTCGCTCAGGTCGAGGGTCACGGCGAACGTCCCGTCGTCGGTGACGGCCGTCGTCTCTTGGACGATGAACGGACTCGCGCCGCTGGAGCGGACGCGGACGGTCACCTGTGACCCGGGGTCGAGCGTCGTCGTCCCGGTGACGGTGGTGTTCGGGCCGTTGACGAGCGAGACGTGGCCGCCGTCGTACTCGACGGTCGCGGACTCGGCTGTCTGTGTCTCGGCCGAGAGGGCCGACGATGCTGTCACCGTGGGAGCGACGGCGGCCGTGGCGAGCGTCAGCGCGAGCGCCACGACCACCGCCACCCGGTGGAGATTCTCTGTCATCGTGGAGGGCGGACGGCCGTCGGGCGGCACGTCCCGTCCGATGCTGCTGGAGGCACGGAAAAGTACTTTCTCGAGACTCAAACAGCCGTTTCGCCCTACCAGCCGAACGTGTCCGAGCGGGTGGGGACGCCGTACCGCTGTTCGTCCGGCGCCGACTCCATCGCCGGGCGGTTCGGGGCCGTCGTGTCAGTAGCGTTATCCGGGTCTCGGTCGTCTCCAGTGGTATGTCCGGAGCCCAGCGCCGTGCGCTCGCCATCGTCTTCGGGGTGGTGTTCCTCGACCTGCTGGGGTTCAGTATCGTCATCCCCATCCTGCCGTTCTACGCGCGGGCGTTCGGCGGCGACGAACTCGCCATCGGGGCGCTCGCTGCCGTCTACTCCCTGATGCAGTTCGTCTCGGCACCGTACCTCGGGTCGCTCTCGGACCGCTACGGCCGCCGGCCCATCCTCGTCCTCTCGCTGTGTGGCAGCGTCGTCGCGTGGACCATCTTCGGCCTCGCGGGGAGCCTCGCGGTGCTGTTCCTCTCGCGTGGGCTGGCCGGCGCGATGGGGGGGAACATCGCCACCGCACAGGCCTACGTCGCCGACGTGACCCCACCGGAGGAGCGCGCGAAGGCGCTGGGCTTCCTCGGGGCCGCGTTCGGTCTCGGATTCATCGTCGGGCCGGGCGTGAGCGCAGGGCTCACGCTCCCCGGTGTGGTGGATACGGTTGACGCCGTCCTGCCCGCGGTCGTCCCCATCGACCAGTTCTCGCTCCCCGCGTTCGCCGCTGCGTTCGCCAGCCTGCTCGCCGTGGTCGGCGCGCTCGCGTTCCTCCCCGAGAGTCGCGAACTCGACGACGCGACCGTGGCGGGAGACCGCCCCTCGCAGGCCGCAGCGCTCCGCGAGGCGCTCACCGACCCCGGCCTCCGGGGGCTGGTCGTCGCGTTCTTCCTCTTCTCGTTCGCCTTCTCCGGCGTCCAGGTCATGTTCATCCCGTACGTCGCCGACGTGTACGGGTACGCCGAGGCGCAGGCCGCACTCCTGCTGACCTACATCGGCGTCCTCGCCGTCGTGGTGCAGGGCGGCCTCATCGGCCCGCTGACCGAGCGGTACTCCTCGACGCGGCTGACCGTGTTCGGCGCGGGCCTGCTGGCCGTCGCCCTCGTCGCCATCCCGTTCACGCGCGAGTTCGGCCTGCTGTTCCCCGACCTCACGGGCGTCGCCGGCTTCCTCACGCCCGCGTTGCTCGCGCTCCTGTTCGTCCTCGCGTTGCTCTCGCTCGGGAACGGTGTCCTCGGCGTCACCCTCACGGCGCTCGTCTCCGGGCAGGCCTCGGCCGACCGACAGGGGAGCGCCTTCGGCATCACGCAGGGGGCCGGCAGCCTCGCGCGAACCGTGGGGCCGGTGCTGATGGGCGCGCTCTACGCCAGCGTCGGGTTCCAGTCCCCGTTCGTCCTCGGCGGCCTCCTCGTCCTCCCGGTGGTCGCCATCGCGCTCTACCTCCGGGTCGGCGACGAGGCCGGCGAGCCCCAGCCGGCCGACCCCGCACAGGCCCGCTGAGTCTCGTCGCCGCCGGCCGACACGTCACCGGCCGCGAGACTCATACCGCCCGACCGCTTCCGGGGAGACATGACCGACCCCGCAGACGCCCGCCTCCAGACCTCCCGTCGTGCGTTCCTCGGTACCAGTGGCCTCCTCCTCGCCGCCGGCCTCGCCGGGTGTACCGGGCGCTCGCTGGCCTCGTTCGCCGCCTCGCCCGCGACGGTCCCCGCCGCGACGCTCGACCGGACGGGCTACGAGGAGCGCAGCGTCGACGAACGGGTCGTCCGGCAGGGGTTCGGCGGCGTGGATGCCGTCGAGGTACGCAACTGGGTGGCCCAGTACGAGCGACCGCTCGCCCCCTCGGTGCTCGACGCACTCCCCGGCACCGACGACGCGGGCGACCAGCGGGTCGCCGTCTTCGCCGTCCTCTCCACCCCGAAGGTGGAGGTGGGCGGCCGGGAGTTCAACCCGGTGGCCGGCTTCTCCGCGAACGACGTGCTGGACCTCGTCCAGTCGACCTACGGAGGTCTCCGCGAGGTCGAGCGGGCCGACGACCGGGCGGTGACGGTGCTCGGGACGGCCACGAGGGTCGTGGAGTACCGCGCCGCCGGTGGACTGGAAGCGGGGGGCACGTCGGCCGACGTCGAGGGGCTCACGGACCTCTCGGTCCACGTCACGGACCCGGTCGAACACGGTGGGGACTTCGTGGTCGGGCTCGCGGCTCACCCCGCCCTCGCGGCCATCGAGCGGGGGACGGTCGACCGCCTGCTGGAGTCGATAGAGCACGAGGCGTAGCGCGGCGGGGGCGGAGCGGTGCCGATGCGGAGCGGTCCGGACCCACCAGCGTCCGCGAGCGTAGCGAGCGGTTCACCCGCGCCGAGCGAAGCGAGGCGCGGCTTTTTCATCGACGTTTTTGCGCGAGGGGGTCGCGCCGGAGGCACGACCCCGAGCGGAAAAAGGTCGCGCGACAGAGTGTTAACGGATGCCGCCGTAGGTGTCTCCGAACCACCCGTGCTGCTCGTGCTCTGCGTGGACCTCGACGACGACCTCGGTCGGAAGACCGGCTTCGAGACGCCGGTCATCGGTCGCGAGAGCGTCGAGCGGGCCGCGACCGCACTCGCCACCGCCGACCCGGAGGACTCCGACGTGAACGTCCTGTTCGCCGGCCTGCACCTCTACGACGACATCGAGGACGAACAGGTGGAGGTCGCCGCCGTCACCGGCACCGCGAAGTCAGACGTCGCCGCCAACCGGAAGGTGGGCGACGAGGTCGACACCGTCCTCGCGTCGCTGACGACGGGCGAAGACGTGCGTGCGCTCGTCGTCACCGACGGCGCGCAGGACGAGTCCGTGCTGCCGGTCATCCGCTCGCGGGTGCCCATCGACGGAGTCCGTCGCGTCGTCGTCCGGCAGGCCCAGAGCCTCGAGTCGATGTACTACACGCTGAAACAGGTGCTCTCGGACCCCGAGACCCGCGGGACCATCCTCGTGCCGCTCGGCATCCTCCTGCTCATCTACCCCATCGCCATCCTCGGTGACGCGCTGGGGTTGCCGGGCTCGACGCTCGGGGTGGTCTCCGCGCTGCTCGGCCTCTACCTCCTGTTCAGGGGGCTCGGGCTCGAGCAGACCATCGACCGGAGCGCCGAGCGCATCCGCCAGTCGCTCTACGGCGGACGCGTCCAGCTCGTCACCTACGTCGTGGCGCTCGCGATGCTGTCCGTCGCGGGGTTCAGCGGCCTCCAGTCCGTCGAGGAACTCGGTGGCATCGAGGCCGTCGGGGTGGCGGGCGCGCTCGCGGGCGCGACGTTCGGCGCCGTCCAGTGGCTCGCAGCCGGCGGTATCATCGCCTCGCTCGGGCGCATCACCGACGAGTACCTCTCGGGCGGGTTCCGCTGGCGCTACCTGAACGCGCCGTTCTACGTGGCCGCCATCGCGCTCGTCCTGTTCGCGCTCTCGGGGTTCTTCCTCGCGCGCGTCTCGCTCTCGGAGCTCGCGGGCGCACTCGCCGGCGGCACCCTCATCGGCGTCGTGAGCACGCTCGCGTTCGCCGTCGCCGAACAGCGATTCCCCCGCCGAAGCGAGGGCGAGGCCCCGCAGTAGGTGGTCGGCGTCGGACCCACGCGTGACACGACCTCACACGTGCACCTAATTTAAGTACCGTGGGTACCGTAGCGGAGGTATGGCCGCGTACCACCGGCCTGGCCTCCGGAATCTGTTCGACGACTCCCCGACCCCCCACATCGCCCACCCTCCCCACACCCACCGTCGAGACTACTACCTCGCAGCCGACGGCTCGTTCCGTGGTGGTGGCGAGGGGGGACTGGGAGTGATCATCGAGACCCGCGACGGGGAGCCCGTGGCTCGGCTCTCGGTCCCCGACCGGGTCCCGGACAACAACGTGGCCGAGTACCGCGCGCTCCACCTCGGACTGGACGTGCTGGCCGCTCGGGCACCCCCCTCGGCGCGGGTCGGCGTCCTCGTCGACCACGACGACCTCGCGGCGAACGTCAACCGCGCCATCCTCGCGGGCGAGGCCAGCGGCTATCGCCCCCCGCATCCATTCCGCGTCCCCGACGCCGCCGAACACCACTGGCGGGGCATCCGCGCCCGCCTGCACGGGTTCGCCGAGTTGCGTGCCGCCCGCATCTGCTCGGCCGAGAACCCCGCGCACCCGCTGGCGAACACGCCGGGCCAGTACGCACACGTCAACGCCGAAGCCGACCGCTGTGTGCTCCCGTCGGCGTCGCTGGAACCCGAGGAGGAGCAGGTGCCGCCGCCGAGCCGGGCGAATCGGCACGCCTCCGACTAACCACTTTTTGCACTTCGTGCGGCGCTCTGCGAGCGCCGCGCTCAGGCAAAAACCTGGGGAAAAAGTCGCGGCATCGGGGGCTTCGCCCCCACTCGCCGCGTACGAAACGCCTCGCTCGCTGCGCTCGCTCGGCGTACGGTTACAGCAGTAGCGGGGTCGGGAACACGGCTCTAGGGAGTCAGCCCGAACATCGCGAACCCGACCAGCAGCGAGGCCAGCAGGCTTCCGACGCCGATGGCGAGCATCAGCGGGAGCGAGGAGACGGTACCCAGCGCGGCACCGATGGCGATGGGCGCGGGGACGCTCGCGAGGAGCACGTCGTACTCGCGCTGTGACATGCCCGGGTGAAGTGGCGCCTGATAATTAAATGTTATTAGGCCGCGTCGGAGGGGTCGAGCGGGGATTCAGGCTACGGCCGACGTCGGCCGCGGGCGCCGTGGACGACACACCACGAGACGTCGACACACGCCCCCCGAAGACGTATGTCGGAGGGCGCCCGTCACCCGTCGATGACCGAGTCCCCCGAGAGCGACGCCCCGGAGACACGCGAGAACCGCGACCTCTGGGACGCGTGGAGCGACGCCTTCCAGGCCGCGTGGCGAGCCGACACCGACGAGGGCGAGCTCCCGCCCGCCGGGGTCTTCCTCGGCCCTGACGTGCACGACGACGAGACGCGTGCCGAGGTGCTCCCCGACCTCGACGGACTGGACGCCGTCGAACTCGGCTGTGGCGGTGGACAGGGCACCGTCGGGCTCGCCCTCGAAGGCGCGAACGCGACGGGCGTCGACTTCTCCACCGGGCAGCTCCGGTGGGCCCGCGAACTCCGCGCGGCCTACGAGGTCGAGGCCGACTTCGTCGCCGGCGACGTGACCGACCTCCCCCTCGCCGACGACCAGTTCGACCTCGCGTACTGCTCGTGGGTGTTCCAGATGGTCGACGACCTCCACGCCTGTTTCGCCGAGGCCCACCGCGTCCTCCGACCCGACGGCGAGTTCGTCTTCGCCGTCCCGCACCCGTTCTACGAGACGTTCGACGCCGACGAACGCGAACTCGACTGGTCCTACTTCGACCGCGGGCCCGAGCGCAACCCCATCGGCGAGTACGACCCGGACATGCTCGTCTACCACCACACGGTGGGCGACTACCACGAGGCGCTCACGAACGCGGGGTTCACCGTCGAGCGACTGCTCGAACCGGGGTCGAGCGATCCCGACGTGTACGAGGAGCAGTGGAGCCACAAGCCCGACCTGATGGCGATGGTGCCGCCGGCGCTGGTGGTGAAAGCGGTGGCGTGAGCCATTTGGTTTATCATTCGACAGCTTTCAATCAGTAATGTGTCGTCACGTCAGGGCCCAGAAAATGCACTGTCGAAGGTCTTCAACCACCCTCTTGGGTTTCTGAAGGAAGCCTTGTGGCCACCCAGCTATGAAGCACGGCCAAAGACTGGCATGCTACTCGTCGCGATATGCTCAGTCTTTGTCCTCGAATTGGGTCTGACATTTCGGTATGGCGCTGGGAGTACCGAGAATTTGCTTGCATACTTTTTTAAATACGAACCATGGCTTGTGTAGCCAATAGCCCCACTCCTTCACCGTGGATTCGGGCACTTCCTTGCAAATATCGTATTTATCCACATAGCGTCGCCGGTTGAAAGTGGTTTGAACAGACGGAAATACATCTCTCTCTTGTTGTTAGCAGGCTACGTACCTGTTTACGCCGATGGAGTGAAATTCGTAATATTTGGCCATGAACCACACGTAGCCGTATACGGAGCTAGCGCATTCGCCTTTGGCCTGCTGGCCTATGAAGTCGGCTCGCACATAGGGCGTAACTGGGAATTGACTCCCAGACAATGGCTGATAGTGGTGTGTGGACTCGCCGCTGTAGCGGTTGTTATCAAAAACGGAATCATATCACTCTGGAACCCAATTTCACTCCACCTCGGTCATCTTGGAGGAGCGTCATTTGGGATAGTCCTCGGCTACATTTGGGGACCGAGCGACAGTTCGAGGTAGGTAATTACTTCCCCCAGAACGGGTCCACTTTCCGGTGCTTCTCCAGATACTGACTCAGCGCCTCTATCTCGTCGCTCGGGATCTCGTCACGCAACTCCTGCTCCAGAATCTTCGCGTGTTTCTCTGGCAGTTCCGTCCAGAGTTCGTCGCCCTCGTCTATCTGGCGGCCGACGGTGGGGCCATCGATGGAGACCGCGGCCCGCTCGCCGGCCCGGAGTTCGTCGATGTCCTCGCCCTCGTCCTGGATGGACTTGAGCATCCCAATCCGCTTGGGCTTGCCACCCTCCCACTTGGCGATGTTCGAGTTGCGCTTGAGCGTACCGGCCATCACCTCGACGCCGACGACGGCGGGGCTGGACTGGCGGAAGACGTGGTCCTCGAGGATTCGGAACCGCGAGGGCCGGATGATCTTGTCGAGCACCTGCTCCTGCTGGGAGCGCTCGATCTCGTCGACGTACTCCTCGTACTCCTCGACGAGCTGGTAGATGACGTCGGACTCGAACAGCCGCACCCCCTGCTCGTTCGCCCGGCGCTCGGCGTCTTTCAGCACGTCGACGTTGAACGCGAGGATGACCTCGTGCTTCGGCTCGTTCGCGGTGGAGGCGACGGCGATGTCGCGCGGCGCCACGTCACCGACCTCGGCGCGGACGACGGGCACCTCGGCCTCCGCCAGCGCGTCGGCGATGGCCTCCAGCGACCCGAGCGTGTCGGCCTTGACGACGACACCCTCCTCCTCGGTCTCGACCTCGAGGCCGGCGAGTTCGGCCTGCACCTCCTCGACGACCTCGGCGACGGGCTGGTCGCGCACCACGCGGACCGGGGCGCCGGCGATGGCGTCGTCGAGGTCCGGGGCGGCGATCTTCACCCCCGCCGCGGCCCGGACCTCGGGCACCTTCTCGAACTGCTTCTCGGTGCGTATCTCGGCGAGCGGTCGGGGCTGGAGGAGCGCCCGGACCTGCGTGACGATGGGTTCGTTCAGCCCCCCGACGACGATGGTGTCGTCCGTGCGGACGCTGCCGTCGTAGAGCACCACGTCGAGCGTCTTGCCGAAGCCGCGTTCGTCCTTCACCTCGAGGACGGTGCCGGCACCCGGCCCGGTCACGTCGATGGCCATCGCCTCCTTCATGTAGCGCTGCGAGAGGCCCATCAGCACCGCGAGCAGGTCCGGCACGCCCTCGCCCGTCATCGCGGAGACGGGGACGACACCGACGTTGCCCTGGAAGTCACGGACCCGCCAGTACATGTCCGCGGAGAAGTCGTTCTCCGAGAGCTGGCCGATGATCTCGTAGAGCGCCTCGTTCAGCCGCGACTCGGCCCGATCGGACTGGGCCTCCATCGACTGCTGGATGGGGCTGTTCTCGTTCGGGTTCCAGCCGGGGGTGGTGTCGACCTTGTTCGCGGCGACGATGAACGGCGTCTGGGTCCGTTTCAGGATGTCTATCGCCTCCAGCGTCTGTGGCTGGAAGCCGTCGTTCACGTCGACGACGAGGATGGCGATGTCGGCGAGCGCACCCCCCCGGGCGCGCAGCGTCGAGAACGAGTGGTGACCCGGCGTGTCGATGAACAGCAGGCCGGGCAGGTCGAAGTCGTCGGGGTTCACGAGCGCCCCCGAGATCTCCGAGATGGTCTCCAGCGGGACGGCGGTCGCCCCGATGTGCTGGGTGATGGCGCCGGCCTCACCCTCGATGACGGCCGACCCGCGGACGCGGTCCAGCAGGCTCGTCTTCCCGTGGTCGACGTGTCCGAGGACGGCCACGATGGGCGTCCGCAGCGACTGCTCCTCTCCGCTCGCCTCGTGGTCTGTGTCTGTGTCGGACATGAGAATCGAACCCCGGAGAACTCCTTGCCCGCAGTGGGCGACGTGGTGGGTTAAGTCTTTCAGAACGCCCTCGGCCCCGGCGTGGGGGCCAGCGTCGCCGGCCGACCCGGGCTACTCGACGGTGAACGACCCGCGCATCCCGATGGACTGGTGCGGGTCGCAGTGGTAGCTGTACTCGCCGGGCGTGTCGAACGTATAGGCGTACGTGTGCCCCGAGCCGAACGTGCCGTCGTCGTCGCCCGCCCAGTCGGCGCCGTCGGGCTGGCCACCGTCGTCGGGCGAGACGTTGTGTCCCCCGGAGGCCCACTCCCAGAGGACGGTGTCGCCGACGCCGATGGTGAACGTCTCGGGCTCGAAGACGACCCGCCCCTCCGGCCCGACGGCGACGGTGCGGTCGGGCACGGGCGTCGCCCGTGCGGTGGCGGTGGGCGTGTCGGTGGCCGTCGGGGAGTCGGTCGCTGTCCGCGTCTCCGTCGGCGCCTGCGTGTCGGTGGGGGTGCGCGACTCGGTCGGCGTCGGCGAGTCCGTCCGGGCATCCGTGGCGGTCGGTGTCGGCGACTCCGTCGGCGTGTCGGTCGGCGTCGCCGTCGGCGAGTCCGTCGCCCCCGGCGTGGGGGTGCCGTCGCCGCCGCTACAGCCGGCCAGCCCGACCAGCGTGGCTGGCATCGAGACTCTGAGGAACGTGCGTCGGTCCATACACGGACGACGGCCGCGCCCCACAAGAGCGTTCACCCAAAAGGGACCCGAAACCGACGGCAGTGGCCGCCAGGCGTCCGACACCCCGTGGCGTTTATGTACCGCGCGGTGATTCGCATCGATATGGTAGAGATACTCGCCGAGAATCTCTCGGGCAAGACCGTCATGGGTGACGACGGCGCCGAACTCGGCCTCCTGTACAACATCACGATGCGGATGAAGACCGGACAGCTGGGCCACCTCATCGTCGACCCCGGCGAGCGTGGGGTCAACGCCGACTTCGAGGTCGACGCGCACGGCCACTACCTCGTCCCCGTCTCGAACGTGCAGGCCGTGAAGGACCACATCGTCGTCCGTCGGTAGATGCGAGTTCTCGACAGTTCGGCGTTCATCGACGACTACCACGTCACCGGCGACGTGGCGACCATCCCGATGGTCCGCGAGGAGTTACAGGACTCGTCGGGCTACCGCTTCGACGCGCTCGAGGGGAGCGGGATGCGACTCCACGTCCCCGAACCCGGCACGGTCGAACGGGTCGAGCGAGCCGCCCGGACCACCGGCGACGCGACGGAGCTCTCCACGACCGACGTGCGCCTGCTCGCGGCCGCCTTCGAACTCGACGCTACCCTCGTCACGGACGACTACGCGATGCAGAACGTCGCCGACGAACTCGACCTCGAGGTCGAGGTCATCGCGCAGGAGGGCATCGACGAGCGTATCGACTGGAACTACCAGTGTCAGGGGTGTGGCCGCGTCTACGACGAGCACCGCGAGCGCTGTGAGATCTGCGGGGCCGACCTGACCCGCAAGCGACCCTAGGCTAGGCCTGCGGCTCGGGTTCCGGGTCCGACTCGTCCGCGTACTCCAGTCCGGCGTCGATGAGCTGGCGGACCACCTCCTGTTCGGTGACGCCGTACCGGGTCGCCAGTCGCTGGACCCGTTCTGCCTGTCGCTCCTCGCACAGGACGGTCAACCGGTACATGTGCCCTCCTTCGGCGGAGCGACGATAAGCCTCAGTCAGACATCTGTCACAAGCTCACGGGGCGGGGAGTGTCGTCGCCACCGGGAAGTCACGCGGGCCGAGAGGAACGCCCGGAGCGAGGGCGTCAGACTCCGCCCGACACCTGGAAGTAGAGGCTGGTGAACAGGATGGCGTTGTAGACGCCGTGGACCAGCGAGGGGACGACGATGTTCTCGGTGCGCTCGTAGATGGCACCGAGGATCATCCCGAGGACGAACGTCACGGAGATGTAGACGAGGATACCCGAGAGCGGGCCGCCGAGGAGGGCGAAGACGTGCGCGACGCCGAACAGGCTCGAGGCGATGGCGATGGCCGGCACCGCGGAGTACGAGCGCCGGAGCACCCCCTGGATGGCCCCGCGGAACAGGAGTTCCTCGCTCGGGCCGACGACGAGGATGGCGAGCGGGATGAGCAGCGGGACGAGCCCGGGGTTCTGCTGGCCGGCCTCGACGATGCTGTTCTCGGCGGGGGTGACGTTCAGGAGCGAGACGATGGCCACGATGCCGAGGTAGCCCGCGAACAGCGCGACCAGCCCGCCGACGGTCCAGCCGACGTCCCTGAGCGTGGGGACCCGGAGGCCGACGAGGCCCCAGTTGTCGGTGACGGCCATGTACAGCACGACGGCGACGCCGAAGCCGACCCCCTGCAGGACGATGCCGGCGATGGCGAACAGGATGGGCTGCTGCTGGAGGTCGATACCGACCGCACCGATGGTGACGATGCCGACGCCGAAGACGACGACGGCGGTCAGGAAGCCCGCGACGGTCAGGCCGACGCTGGTCCCGACGCTCCGGAGTTGCTGCCCCCGGTCGGCGTTCGAGGCTGTGGAGCCTTCCATTGCCCCGGACTACGGGCCGGCGTCGAATATCCCTTTCCTCCTTGGCCGAGCAGCCCTACTCCACCACCAGTCGCCGCTTCTCGGCCACCGCGTCGGCCTCCTCGAACTCGCCACCGCCGAGCAGACCGCGGGCCGCACGCTTGCCCCACTCCACCGCCGGCTGGGTGAACGTCTCCACGCCGTGGAGTTCCCCGACGAGGATGCAGGCCGCCTCCATCGCCACGAGCAGTTCGCCAACGCCCTCCGGCGTCGGGTCGACGGTCAGCCGGACGTTCGGCTGGCCGGCCGCCGCCAGCGACGCCTCCGTCGCCGCGAACTCCGCGTCGACGAGGTCGCCGAGCGTCGTCTCACCGTCCCCGAGGTAGGCGAGACCCGCCACGTCCGTCTCCGGGATGGGCACGTCGGGGCGCTCGCTCGACTGGACGAGCGTCACGAGCTTGTCGTGCCGGCCGGCGCGGTAGAGTTGCAGCTGGGAGTGCTGGTCGGTCGCGCCGAGCGCCCGCACCGGCGTCTGGCCGAGGCCGTCCTTCCCGAGCGACTCGGCCCAGAGCTGGGCGAACCACTCGGCGAACGGCTCGAGCGACTCGAGGTAGGGCATCACGGCGTTCGTCGTCGCACCGCGGTTCTCCAGCGCGTAGCAGACCGCGCCGTAGGCGTAGGCCGGCGAGTCGAACAGCGACAGCGCGAGCGACTCGCGGGCCGCGCGGCCGCCGACGAGGACGCCCTCGACGTCGCCGCCCAGGATCGCGGCCGGGACCAGCCCCACCGTCGAGAGCGCGGCGAACCGGCCGGGAACCCCCTCGGGCACGTCGAGCGCGGGCAGGCCCTCCGTCTCGGCGGCCGCCCGGAGCGGACCGTCCGCGCCAGTCGTGACGACGGTCCGCTCGGTCCAGTCGACGCCGGCCTCGGTCATCGCCTCGCGGACGACGAGGAAGTTCGCCAGCGTCTCGGCGGTGGTGCCGGACTTCGAGACGACGTGGACGGCGGTGTCGGCCAGCGGGAGCGCGTCGAGGACGCGCCGGGTCTCCGCGGGGTCCACGTTGTCGAGGACGGCGTGGCCGTCGAGTCCGAGCGCACGCGAGACGGTGACGGCGCCGAGCGCTGACCCGCCGATGCCGACGGTGAGGACGTGGTCGGCGTCGGTCAGCGGTTCGACCGCCTCACGGATCTCCGTCGCGTCCGTCGTCTCGGGGAGGTTCAGCGCGGCGTAACCGAACTCGTCGTCGGCCATCCCCCGTTCGATGCGTTCGTGGACGCGTGCGACCCGCTCGTCGAGTCGTTCGAGTGCCCCCTCGGAGACGCCCGGCCGGGCGACGTCCGAGAGCGCGTTGCCGATGTCGACCTGCATACTCGGGTCTCAGAGCGTGGGGGCAAGACGTTTGGTTTCTGCGTGGCGCCCGCGTGTGCCGACAGCGTCACGCCTAAGCGGCGCTCGCCCCCACTGCCGGGTGTGCAGTCCGACGACCCGACGGTCATCCGGTCGCTCGCGGTCCACACCGACGACGTGGTGGCGGCGCTCGAGGCCAACGCCGCACGCGACGCCGGCGCCGTCCTGCGCGTGACCCCGCCGTTCAACGGCCGGATGCGTGCGCGCCTCCACCTCGCCGGCGGCGAGGGCGCGTACGACACCGACCCCGAACCGATACACCTCGCGCCCGAGCGACTCGTCGACGACGAGGCACCCCCCTATCCGACGCCCGACGAGACGGAGGACGAGTTGCGCGAGCGCGGCGAGTACAGCACGGACCGACACCGCGAGTACCACGCCGAGCGGGTCGACACGTGGCGCGAGGCGCTCCGTGACCACCTCGTCGAGCGGACCGCCGTCCCGGCCGTCGCGGCGGGCCACGACGTCGACGTCCTGCCCCTCGGCTGAGGGACCGCCGCGACACCGACCACGCCGCCCGCGAGACGGGAACGCTCCCCACGACTATCGAGCACTCCGTAGTTTCCGGAACCAATCTCTCAGAGGCGTTCGTAAAACTTCTAACCGCCTCTGAGCACTTCGTGAAACGTCCGTTTCCCACCCAGTAACCGGAGTGAAAGGTGCTGAAATCAATCGAATGCTCTGTCGGGTATATGGGGTCGGCTGCCCATGGTCTGGGTGAGGCCGCACCCCATGTCCACCACGACTCCCTCCACCCTGACCGACGAACGAACGACTGCCCTCCAGGACGTTGCCGCCCGCGCGGCACGGAGCCTCCGTGGCCCCGTCCAGGCCCTCGGGTTCTGGAGTGCCGTCCTGCTGCCGTTCGCCTCGCTGTACCTCCTGGCCGACGGTCTGGCCGGGAGCGAACTGGCCCCGCTTGTCGCGCTCCTCGTGCTGAACGCCCTCGCGCTGGTCGTCGGCCACGACCACCGTCGCTGACCCGACCCCGCACCCCGCGTTCGGCCCTCACCGGTCCCCTTCTTCCCCGCGGCCCGACACACGACGGCCGGACTGGCGAGTGCCAACACAGGGTTCTCGCCGTCGGCCGACCACCGGCCCGCCATGGCAGAGCAGGAACACGGCATCGGTGTCGACGTCGAACACGTCGACCAGGAGGGCGAGCGACCCGAGGCAGGCGACGGGTTCTTCGAGCGACTGGTCGGCGACCTGAGCGACCGGGCGGGCGTCGAGTCGGTCTACGGCGACCCGGTCACCGTGGGCGACCGGACCGTCGTCCCCGTCGCCCGCGTCGCCTACGGCTTCGGCGGCGGCTCCGGGGAGGGCGATGACGGCGAGGGCTTCGGTGCCGGCGGTGGCGTCAGCGCCACTCCCATCGGCGCCCTCGAGGTCGACGGCGACGGGACGCGGTTCGTCCGGTTCGACGAGCGACGACGCCTCCTCGGGGTCGCCGGACTGACGTTCCTCGCCGGTATCGCGCTCGGCCGGCTCGGGAACCGGACCAGTAGCGACGACTGACGCCCGACGACGGCGCCGTCACTCCTCGACGTCGGCCGCCGTCGGCCGGCCGCCGGGGCGCACCGCGACACCCACGCCACCGAGGAGCGCCGAGAACCCGTCGCCGGTCGCGCGGTAGAGCAACACCGCGGCGCCGACCGTCGCCACCGGGAGACCGGTGAGCGCCACGAGCAGTCCCGTGAGTGCCAGCTCCACCCCGCCGATACCGCCCGGCAGGGGGACGCCGTTGGCGACGGTTCCCGCGGGGACGACGAACAGCGCCAGCGCGAGCGGGACGGGCGCACCGAGTGCCGCGAACGCGAGGTAGAGCGGCAGTGCGGCGAGACACCAGCCGAGCGCCGCGAAGATCAGCGCCCACGCGAGCGCCCGGCGGTCGCCGCGGATGGACGCGAGCGTGCCCGCCGCCCGGTCGAGGGCCTCCTCCACGCGCGGGCGCGCGAGGCGCGTCGCCACCCGTGTCGAGAGCCGTCCGACCGTGGCCCGCCCGACGGCCGCGAGGCGGTGGACGGCCGTGCGGACCAGCCCCGGTCGCCGGCCGACGGCCGTGGCCACCACGCCGAGAGTCACGGTCAGCCCCGCCGTCGCCGGGAGCAGCGCGCGCCCGACGGGGACTGAGACGGCGTCGGCGACGGGAGCGGGGACGCCGACGAACGCGAGGCCGACGAGGGCGGGCGGGACACAGCCGAGGAAGCCGACGACCTTCCCGGTCAGCACCGCCGTCAGGTCGCGCTCGAAGCCGAGTCGCGTCTCGCGCCCCAGCGCGTAGGCCATCACCGCCGGGCCGCCGGCGCGGCCGCCGGGGAGCGTGAGCTTCAGGAAGACGCCGGTGACGTACGCGAGGCCGAACGCGCCCGGTGCGGCCGTCGCGCCGGCCGCGTGGTGGAGGCGGCGCTGTGCCTCGCTCCACGACGCGAGCGCGCCGAACGTCGACAGACAGGCCAGCACCACGAGTCGCGGGTCGGCGCGCGAGAGGTCACGCACCACCCGCTCGGGACCGAGGACGAGGAGGAAGCCCACGAGTAGGGCGACGGCGAGGAGAGCGGCGAGCGGGCGGCGACGACGCATCGACGGAACGTGGGGTTCGACGAATTTGAGTCTGCGGGTCGGTCCATCGCGCGAGTCCCGGCCCGTCCCGGCGGGCCGTGTCGAGGGCTTTTCGACCACCGGGGCCGACGCGGGGGTATGGAGTGGCACGTCGTGGACGACGGCGAGGAGCGGATCGAGTGGGAGCGCCGCGACCGGTTCGTCCGGGTCGTCTGCCGGGCGACGACGAGCGGCGAGTGGGCGGTGACGCTCGACGCGCTCGAACAGGCTCCCGAGGGACAGGACTACGCCCGGGAGACGCACCCGACCCGCGAGGCGGCCGAGGAGCGGGCGGCGGCGTGGCGCGAGGCCTACGCGGGCGAGGACGAGGACGGGTGACACGCCCGGCCAAACCACTTGTACGACCGCGCCGCACGCGGGGACGTGACCGACGACGCCACCCCGACCGTCGCCCCACCCGTCTCGCCCGGTGACCGGGTGGCGGTGCTGTCGCCCGCCTCGGGCGGCGGCCACCGCTTCCCCCACCCGTACGAGCGTGGCCTCCGCCTGCTCCGCGAGCGCTTCGACCTCGAGCCCGTGGCGTTCCCGACGGCGACGAGGTCGAGCGAGTGGCTCTACGACCACCCCGAGGAACGCGCCCGCGACCTCGAACGGGCGTTCCGGGACCCGGACATCGGAGCCGTCCTCGCCACCATCGGCGGCAACGACCAGGTCCGGGTCCTGAAGCACCTCGACGGGGACGTCCTCGCCGCCACCCCGACCCGGTTCTTCGGGTCGAGCGACAACACCCACCTCCACAGCCTGCTCTGGGAGCGCGGCGTCGTCTCGTACTACGGCGGCGACGTGCTGACGACGCTCGGGACGGCCGTCGACCGCTTCGCCGAGGCGGGCGAGTGGCTCGGGCGCGCCCTGTTCGACGAGACGTTCGGCGACCTCACGCCGGCGGCCGAGTGGACCGACGAGGACCCGGACTGGTTCGCGCCCGACTACCACGGGACGGCCCTCGAACGCGAACCGTGGGAGTGGGCGTGGCGTGGCGGCGACCAGCGCGCCGAGGGCCGGCTCTGGGGGGGCTGTCTGGAGGTCCTCGACACCGTCCTCGCGGCCGACCGGACCTGTCCCGGGACCGACGCGCTGGCGGGCGGCGTGCTGTTCCTCGAGTCGAGCGAGGAACTGCCGGGCGAGAGTGAGGTGAGGCGGATGCTCCTCGGCATGGGCGAACGTGGGGTGCTCGGGGCGGTCGACGCCGTCCTCGTCGGGCGACCGAAGGCCCGGAACCCCCACGAGGACCCCGGCTCCGAGGCGCGGGCCGCGTACCGCGAGGCGCAGTACGACCTCGTGACGGACGTGGTCGCGGAGTACGCCCCCGAGGTGCCGGTGGTCTGCGGGGTCGACGTGGGCCACACCTACCCGACGGCGCCGCTCCCCGTGGGCGGGCGGTGCGTGGTCGACCCGGCGGCCGAGCGCGTCACGTTCCCGACCCGGTGAACCGGCAGACATAGGTGGCCCCGGCCACCTACCTTGTCCCGATGAGCGAAGAGTCCGGGCCGGTCGCACTGAGCGAGGCCCGAACCGTCCTCCTCCTGGGCGCACCACACGACTCGCACATGGGCGAGGGGTGTCGCAGCCTGATCCACGGCGGTGACGCCGACCACGTCCTGGTCGTCCTGCTGGCACGCTCCCCGCGCGAGTGGATCGAGTGGTGGGAGCGCCACGAGGGGACGGTACCCGAGGAACTGGTGTTCGTCACCACCGGCGACCCGCCCTCCGGGCTCCCGCCGGGGACGAGCGTCGAGCGGGTCTCCTCGCCGACGGACCTGACCGCACTCGGCATCCGCGCGGCGGACCACCTCGAGCGCTGGGCCGAACAGGGGGTCAAGCCGTCGCTCTGTTTCGACTCGCTGACCGTCCTCCTGCAGTACGTCGACGTGGAGACGGCGTACAAGTTCCTGCACGCGCTCTCGACCCGCGTGGCGAACGCGGACGCGCGCGCACACGTCCACCTCGACCCGCGGACCATGGACGAACGGACGCTCTCGACGGTCGAGTCCATCTTCTCGGCCGTCGCCCGCCACGACGGCGAGTCGTGGAACATCGGCCGGCGCTGAACCGGAGCGGAGCGGTGACTACCGCTCGCCGCCGTCGGTCACCGCCGGGCCGGTCGTCGGGCCGTCCGCACCGGTCGCCTGTGCGCCGCGGCGCCCGTCGAACGCGTCCAGCAACGCCGCCAGGTCCTCCGTCCGCCGAGCGAGGTGCTCGACGCCGTCGGACACCTCGGCCACCGCCGAGGCCTGTTGCTGGGCCGCGGCGCTCACACTCTGTGCCTCCGCGCTGGTCCGGTCGGTCTCGGCCTCGATGCGGTCCATCCCGCTGCGGGCGGCGTTCGCCGCCGTCGTCCCACGCTTCCCGTCCGCCGCCGCGTCCGTGGTCAGCGACGAGAGCTGGGCCGTGGAGGACGATATCTCCTCGACGGCGGCCGAGAGGTCGTTCATCGAGTCGGTCAGGTCGAGCAGTCGCTCGGTCTGATCGGCCGACCCGTCGGGTCGAGTCCCGTCCGGCGTCCCGGGCGGTCCCGGGGCACCGGAACGGAGTTCAGAGTAACAGGTCGCCACTGGCCGCCGAGGCGACGAGGAGGGCACCCGAGTCCACCTCCAGCGTGAGCGACCGGCCGTGATCGCCGCCCACGTCCCGGCCGACGACGGGGACGCCGGCGCGTTCGAGCGCCGCCTCGGCGGCCTCGACGTTCCGCTCGCCGATGCTCCCGTCCGCCGAGGAGAACTCGAACATGTCGCTGCCGCCCGCGAGTTTCGCCCGGAGGTCGGTGGCACCCTGCTGGCGCAGGGCCTCGACGAGCGCCGGGACGGCCGTGTTCGCGTACTTGCCGGGGCGGTCGGGGTCGCTCGCCTCGGGGAGCATCACGTGGGCGAGCCCGGCGACGCCGGCCGCACGGTCGGAGAGCGCCACGCCGACACAGGAACCGAACCCCGACGAGCGGAGCCGCTCACCCGTGGCGGCAGTCCGGAACTCCGCGATGCCGACCCGTATCGTCTGGGGGTCGTCGGTGGCGTCGACCGGCGCCGTCTCGGCCGCCGAGCCGTAGACCCGCATCAGTCGGCGGCGGTCGGCAGTGTCTCGAGTGCCCGTTCCAGGTCCCGTTCCTTCGGGAGCGCGTAGACCTCACAGCCGAACGCCCGCTCCGGGGTCCGTATCTCCGACTCGACGAGGAACGCGTGGTCCTGTGTGGCCGCCAGCGTGGCCGCCAGCGGGTCGAGGATGGCCGGCCCCATGTCGTGGACGAACTGCGGCGGCGAGATGTCGATGGTCGTCTCCAGCGCGTTCGCCCAGCCGTCGACGAACCCGCTCGTGAGGACGTTGCCGATCTCCTGGATGGCGGACTGGCGCATCCCCTCGAACCCCTCGCCCTCGGCGCCCGGCATCAGGGCCTCCACGACCCCTTCGGCGGACGGTTCGTCGAACAGGATGGCGATGTACCCCTCCGGGGGGCCCCCGAACTCCAGTACGGTCCCCACGCGCACGTCCCCGTCGAGGTGGCCCGGGATGGACTCGATGGGGACGAACGTGAGCGTGCTCACCGCCACCTCGGCGTCGATACCCGTCATCGCGCTCATGTTGGCGGTGGCCTGACGCGCCCCGTCCTCGACGAGTGCGTTGAACTGTCCGAGTCGGTCGACCGGCACGCCCGCGAACGGGGAGCCCGCGACGCTCTCCGGCGTCGGGAACATGAAGATGCGGAACGAGAGGTCCTCGCCCACCCCGCGGAGTTCGCTCTCGAAGACGAAGGTGTCCGCCGCCGTGTCGTCGAGGAGTCCCCCGAGCGGTCCGGCGACCCCCGCGTCGGCCCCCTCGCGTTCGACGAACTCGGGCGGCGTGATGTCGATGGTCTCACCGAGGTAGTCCGCCCAGCCGTCGATGAACCCGGAGATGGTGATGTTGCCGACCTCCTGCAGGCCGGCCCGGGAGTCGGCCTCGTCGGCGTCCGGCAGGAGCGACTCCACCACCCGGTTGGCGCAGGCCGGGTCGAACCAGAGCAGCGTCTCGCCGGCGAGGCCGCCGTCGAACCCGATGCGGACGCCGACGAACGGCTCCGCGAGCGTTCGCCGGACGTCCTCGGCCGTCGACACCCGGACGCGGGTGACGTCCACCTCCGTCTCTATGCCGGTGAGCGCGGAGAGCGACGCGGACGCGGCCGTGGCCCCGGCGTCGGCCAGCCGGGTGACCGTCCCCAGCGAGTCGAGGTCGACAGCCATCTCAGACCTTCGCGGGAGCGACGTCGGCTATCGCCTCCAGGACGTTGGGCTTCTGGAACGGTTTGGTGATGTACCCGTCCGCGCCGGCCTCGACGGCCGCACGCATCTTCTCCTCCTGCCCCACGCTGGTGCACATCACCACGCGGGAGTCCGGGTCCGCCTCCTTGATGGCCGTCGTCGCCTCGATGCCGTCTCGGATGGGCATCACGACGTCCATCGTCACCACGTCGGGGTCCAGTTCTCGGTACAGCTCGACCGCCTCGACGCCGTTCTCGGCCTCGCCCACGACCTCGTGCTCCCCGTCCAGCAGTTGCTGGAGCAGGTTCCGCATGAACGCGGAGTCGTCGACGATCAGTACGGTGTGTCCCATACGTCCCGAAGGTGGGAGAATCCTCTGCATAAGGGTTGGCCCCCGATTATCGGGCCTGAGAACGACGTGCCGTACCCCAGCTCACTCGACGTTGACGCCCTCCTCCGAGACGGCCGCAAGCAGGTCGGCGATGTCGTCCTCGGGAGTCAGGTCGTGTGCGGCGACGAGCCGTGCGAGGGTCCCCGGTGGGTATCTGACCGTGAGCCCGGAGGCCCGCAGGAGCACGCCGAGCACCTCCTCGGGCGGGCTGGACGGGTCGACGCCGGCGGCGTACCAGAGCAACAGCGAGCGGAACACCTGCCCGAGGTCGTCGGCGAACACGGACGTCTCGCTACTGGCGTCGCCGAACCGGGCGGCGACGACGAACCCGTGGGCGGTGTCGGCGTCCTGAACCCGCTCGAGTGCCGATGTGCCGGCCGGGCCGTCGCCAGCGGCCGGCGGGTCGCCCATCTCGGCCGGGTCCGGGGGGTCGGGCGACTCGTCGGCGTCGGCGGCGATGACGAACCGACCGTCCGAGAGCCGCGCGGCCCGCTCGGAGCGTTCGATGTCGAGTTCCTCCGGGCCGAGGACGCCCTCCTCGTCCTCTCGACTCATGCGTCCCGTTCGACAGCCCCACTCAAATCCGTAGTGGGACGCTCGCCGGACGAAACGCCGGTAGTTTTTACTACTGATAACGCGGTGATAATCACGAATGGACCCGGACGAGACCCTCCTGGTCCTCGGGACACAGTACAACTCGGCCATCCTCGGGGCGACCGACGAGCCGAAGTCGGTCAAGCAGCTGTCGAACGACCTCGACATCCCCATCGCCACCTGCTACCGCCGGGTGGAGGAGTTGACCGAGGCCGGGTTGCTGGAACTGGACGACCGCGTGCTGTCGGACGAACACCGGCGGACCAGCGTCTACCGTCGGCGGGTGGACGAGGTCACCGTCCAGTTCACCGAGGCGGGGTACGAGGTGGACGTGGCCGAGCGGAGCCAGGTCAAGAACAAGCTCGACGACGTCTGGCGGACGATGGCCGACGACTGACTGCCAGTTCTCGGGGGCGAGAATCGAGGGCACAGGTTCATACGAACGCCCGAGTAGCGCCGAGTATGCCACTCACTGGACCGCTCTACCTGCTGTTCAGCGCCACCAACGTCACCGCTGGACTGCTGGTGGCTGGCCTCTCGGCCCGCGCGTACCACCGGACCCAGAAGGTGTCGATGCTCCACCTCGCGGTGGGGTTCACGCTCGTCGCGGCGGCGACGCTCGCCACCGTCGCCAGCCTCGAACTCGCGGCCGCGCCGCTGGGCCGGCAGGTCCTCCTCGTCGAGGGAGCCATCTCGACCGTCGGGCTGCTGTTCGTCGTCTACAGCGTCGTCACACACACGTAACACACCTGGTAGTTATCGGGACGTCGAACGGCGAGCGACGCCACGAGCCGCCCCACGCGTGAGGGCGCACGCGTCCACAGTGATGGTACGAAGTGTACCGTTCGAACCACCGAAACCGACGTACTGCGGCCGTTTTCAATGTCGATAATTAGGGCCGAGCAGTTATATGCAACCACCCGGTCGGTAGAGGTGTTGACCTTCAACGTTCGCGGGGCGGACGTGGGGTCAGAACGGAGACAAACACGACATGTTCGAAAACGAATCAGAAGAGAACGAGCGGGGTCAGGTCGGTATCGGGACCCTGATCGTCTTCATCGCCATGGTGCTGGTCGCGGCCATCGCGGCTGGCGTCCTGGTGAACACGGCTGGGTTCCTCCAGAACACGGCGGAACAGTCCGGTGAAGAGAGCGTAGAACAAGTAACTAACCGCGTCCAAGTGGTGAGTTCCTACGGTGTCGTTGGTAACAGCGACGACGTGAAGACGGTCAAACTGACTGTCCGGTCGTCAGCTGGGTCTGGCGACATTGATATGGAACAAGCGACCGTGAATTACCTCTCTGACGACACTGTCAGCAATCTGGCGTACGCCGGGAACGCGGAAGCCGACATCGCGGCAGATGGGAGTGATTTCGCCGTTGTTCCGGTGAGAAACCCCGGCGGTGCACTCCCGGTCTTCACCGATGATGGCGACCGAGCGAACATCGTCATCAATACGGCTGCACTGGAGTCTGACGTCGCCAGTGGAAAGCTGGAAGCGGGCGAAGAGGTCAAATTGGAGATCACGACAGAAACCGGTGACAAGACCGTTGTTCGGTTCACCGTTCCGGATTCGCTCGCAGGCAAGAGCGAAGACGATCCGGTCTCACTATAGAACCGCCTTCGAAACTCCTTCCGAGCCACACTACGCTCTTTCGAGCGTCCTTCATTTTCTCGCACCCTACGCCCCGAGCGACCGCCACGGTCGCCGGGGTGACGTGCGTTCCGAACGGCGAGCGACAGCCGTCGCTCGGCACCACGAGAACCGAAGAGTCGGACCGCTCAGAAGTCGAAGTCGTCCGGAGCGCCGCCACCCCCACCGCCCATCCCCATCGGGTCGTTGTTCAGCCCGAACAGGTCGGCGGCGTCGGGGTGGACCTCGATGCCCGCGTCGGTGATCTCGAGCGGGAACAGGTCGGACTTGGTCGCCTGCTTGCGCATCTTGGCCACCCAGACGAACCGGTTGCGGGTCCCGCGGGTGGGCGTCTGGCCGAGGTAGATGTTCCCGTCCGTGAGGAAGTTCTCCAGGCCGATGTCGGTCCGGGGGAACAGCGCGGACTGCTCGTGGGTGAGCAGCGAGGTCAGGTCGTTCTCCTTCAGGATGTCGATGAGTTTCAACAGGTAGCGCCGGCGCTCGGTGTCGTCGTCGAAGAACATCTGGAACATCGTCAGCGAGTCGACGACGATGCGTGAGTAGCGGTCCTCGGTGAGGTCAGAGAGGACCGTATCGAGCGTCGAGGAGAAATCGGCCTCCTGGAGTAGGTCGCGCTTGTCGTACACCTTGATGTGGCCCTCCTCGACGTACTCGCCCCAGTGCTCCAGACCCACGGACTCGGCGGCCTCCTGGATGTCGTCGCGGGTCTCCTCGAACGAGAGGTAGAGCCCGTCCTCGTCGAACTGCTCGACGCCGTTGTAGACGAACTGCTGACAGAGGATGGACTTCCCCGTTCCGGGGTTGCCACTGACGAGGACCGCGGCGTTCTTCACCAGCCCACCGTCGAGTACCTCGTCGAGGCCGGGGACCCCGGTCTTCACCTGTTGCATACCCCCGAGTAACCGCTCGCGAGTAAATAGCTGTGGGGCGACGAACGCGCCGCGAGTCGAGGACGCGACCCCCACCGGCGCCCGCACTCGCCCCCACGCGTGTGGCGCTCGCGCCGCGCCCGTTATCGGCGCTGATAATTCGAGACCAAAGTTCATATGTCGAACCTCGGTACCGAAGAGCGATGCAGATAGCGAGTACCGCGACCGCCTCGGTTCTCACGGACCCGACGGTCGCCACGGAGAGTGCCGTGATGGTCTGGCACCTCCTCGTGAGCCTGCTCGCGCAGCCGGAGCTCGCCCTCGTCCTCCCCGCCGTTGGGGGGATGTTCGACCTCGGGGGGAAGGGCGAGAGCGAGGGCGACGACGTCGACGGGGACGACGTCGAGGACGCCGACACCGGCTTCGCGGGGGACGGGGACGACGGGATGGACGGGATGGACGACTGGGACGACCTCGACGACGGCGATGACGACTGGGCCGAGGACGCCGGTGGCACCCAGGTGGGGGAGTTGGAGGACAAGGTCAACAGCCTCGAGACCGACCTCAGTGCCGTCTCCTCCTCGATGGAGACGGTGAAAGAGGAGAACCGCCAGCTGGCCGAGACGGTCGAGGAGGCCGACGAGACCATCCGGAAACTGCTCGACGTCTACGAGATCGTCACCCGCGGCATCAACCCGTTCGTCGACGACGCCGAGGCGATGGCCGCCGCCGACGGGAGCTTCGGCCTCTTCGGCGACCAGGCGAGTGAGGAGCCCATCGACCCCGAGATCGCCGGCGCCGACGCCGAGTCGTTCTTCGACGACGACTTCGACGACTTCGACGACTTCGGGGAGGAGGCCGACGAAGCGACCGAGGGCGACGAGGACGACGAGGGCGGCGGCGCCTCGTTCGACGAACTGAAAGCCGAGTACGACGCCGACGACGGGAGCTGGGAGGACGTCGTCGACGAGGAGGGAGAGGAGGAAGTCGTGGCCCCCGAATCCGATGAGGATGACCTCGACGACGAGGCGGCCGCGGACCTCCTCGAAGCGGAGGGGGACGACGAGGACGCGTGGGGTGAGGAACCCGGCCTCGAGGGCGAGGACGAACCGGAGTCGGAACCTGAACCCGACGCCATCGTGGACGAGCAGGTGCCCGAACCGGAACCCGAACCCACGCCGACCCCGCTGGCGAACGGGAACGGGAGCCAGAACGGCCACGCGGGGAGGGCCGGGAACGGCCACGCACGCGACGACCGGCCGTACCTCGCGGCAGTCCCGACGGGCTACGCCGCCGAGGTGGTGCTGCTCGACTGGGCACGCCACCTCGTCGACGAGGGCGACGCCGCCGGCGCCGTCGACGCCTTCCGTCACTACGAGCGGCTGGGGTGGATATCCGAGCCGGTCCGGCGTCGGCTCGCGACGCTGGCGACGGAGCTCTGCGACGCGCCGACCACCTCGACGGTCGAACTCGGGCCGGAACACCACCGACGGAGCCTCGAGTACGTCAGCCGACTCGCCGGGCGACCGGTGACCGGCGGTCTCATCCGCGAACGCGACGGGCGCCTCACGGGGGGACCGTAGATGGGGTTCGGCGTGAGCGGAGCCACCGCGGTGGTCGTCGTCGGCCTGTTCGTGAGCGCCGGCATCTTCTACGACGCGGCCGCGACGAGCTACGAGGCCGTCGACGAGGCCGAGGACGACCGCGCCGAGGCCCTGCTCGAACAGCGCAACACCGCCGTCGCCGTCGCCAACGCGGCCATCCAGTCGCCGGGGAACGCGCTCGTCGTGACGATGGAGAACACCGGGTCGACGACCCTCGGCGTGCCCGAGACGACACTGCTCGCGGAGAACGTCGTCGTCCCACACGACGCGAACGCGACGTGGGCCGTCGAGAGCGACACCGGGACCGAGGTGTGGCTCCCCGGCGAGACGCTCGAGGTCACCGTCTCGCGGACGTGGCTCGACACCACCTTCGACGGCGGCGACCCGACCCGCGTGAAGGTGGCGACCGACACCGGCGTGAGTGACGCGGCGGAGGTGCGCTGATGGCCGACTCCACCATCCCCTCGCTCGTGATGTTCATCGCGAGCATCATCCTCGCGGCGGCGGTCAGCGGCGTCCTCATCAACACCGTCGGGGGCGTCTCGCGGGCCGTCGACGCGCAGGGCGGCGACCTCGCGACCAACATCGAGACGGACGTGGAGATCATCAGCGACGCCGGCAGCCCCGTCTACGACGACGGGACCGGGGAGGTCACGCTGCTCGTGAAGAACACGGGCCAGCGCTCGCTCCCGGCCGACGCGACGGTGCTCGACGTCATGCTCGACGGCCAGTACCAGACCGACGTGACCGTCACCGAGGTGACGGGTGCCCCCGAGTGGGGCCGGGGTGACGTGGTCGAGGTCGTGGTCGGCGTCGGCCCGCTCGGCGCCGGCGACCACCGGGTCAAACTGGTCACCCGCGGCGACGAGGAGGTGTTCACCTTCCGCGCATGAGCAACCAGTTCCCGCTCGGTCTCGACGACCACGACCGGCTCGCCGCGGAACTCGGTGGGGGGCTCCCGCGCGGCGCCATCGTCCTCGTCGAGGGCGAGTACGGTGCCGGCAAGTCCGTGCTGAGCCAGCGACTCACCTACGGGTTCTGTCAGGAGGGGGTCTCGGTGACCTACCTCTCGACGGAGCTCGAGGTGCGAGGGTTCCTCGACCAGATGCACTCGCTCTCCTACGACGTGGTCCGGCCGCTGCTCGACGAGCAGGTGCTGTTCCTCCACGCCGACGTCGGGGGGAGCGGCGCGCTGTCCGGCGACGACGACCAGGAGCGCCGCGAACTGCTCACCCGGCTGATGGACGCCGAGACGATGTGGCAGTCCGACGTGATCGTCGTAGACACGTTCGACGCCATCCTCCGGAACGACCCGAAGTTCGAGGCGCTCGTGCGGCAGAACGACGAGCGACAGGCCGCCCTCGAGATAATCGGCTTCTTCCGGGACGTGGTGAGCGAGGGTCGCACCATCGTCATCACGGTGGACCCGACCACGGTGGACGACGAGGCCATCGGTCCGTTCCGCTCCATCGCCGACGTGTTCCTCGAACTGGAGATGACCGAGGTGGGCAACGACGTGCGGCGCAACATCTCGGTCAAGCGGTTCGCCGGCATGGGCCAGCAGGTGGGAGACACGGTGGGGTACTCGGTCCGTTCGGGTATCGGCATCGTCATCGAGTCACGGAGCGTCGCCTGAGATGACCACGGAGCACGGTTCCGCCACGATATCCGCCGACCTCAAGAGCGAGGCCGGCCGGTGGAGTCACCTCCGTGAACACCTCAAGCGGTTCAAGCAGATCACGGGCGAGTTCCCGAAGCTCATCCCCGGTCCCGAGGGGGAGTACGAGTCCCCCCGCCCGAACGTCATCTACCACCTCGGTGGGCCCATCTACGTCCAGGTGTACGGCAACCTCGGCGAGGACACGAAGTACTACGCCATCGAGCCGGAGCTGAACGAGGACGAACGCTCCGTGTTCACCGTCGTCAAGAACAAGTTCCTGGAGCGGTCGGTCTCGAAGTCGGCCCCCACGACCGACGAGGGGTACGAACAGCGTATCGTCGAGTTGCTCGACGAGATCGTCCACATCGCGGAGCAGGCGAAGGGCACCTTCCAGCGCGTCCTCTCGCGGTTCAACCTCGGGAAGACCGAGGTCACGAAGGAGACCTACGAGAAGATCCGGTACCGCCTGATACGCGACATCGTCGGGCTGGGCCCGCTCGAGCCCATCATGCGCGACGAGGCCAACGAGGACATCCACATCATCGGCCCGAAGCAGGTCGACGTCGAGCACGGCGTCTACGGCCTCATCGAGACCACCGTCGAGTGGGAGGACAGCGCGGAGTTCGACAACTGGATCCGGAACATGGGCGAGCGCATCGGCGACCCGGTCAGCGACTCCGACCCCATCGTCGACTCCACGCTGCCGGACGGGTCGCGTATCAACATCATCTACTCCGACGACGTCTCGCTGCGCGGGTCCTCGCTCACCATCCGGCAGGGCGAGGACATCCCGCTGTCCGTGTTCCAGATCACGAAGTGGGGCACGCTCTCGCCCGAGTTGGCAGCCTACCTCTGGCTGTGTCTGGAGAACGAACGGACGGTGTTCGTCGTCGGCGAGACGGCGTCGGGGAAGACGACCACGCTCAACGGCATCCTCTCGTTCATCCCGAACGACTCGAAGATATACACCGCCGAGGACACCGCCGAGGTGCTGCCCCCCCACGACACGTGGCAGCAGCTCCTCACGCGAGAGTCCGAGGACGGCGGCGGGGTCGACATGTTCGACCTCGTCGCCGCGGCGCTCCGCTCGCGGCCCGACTACATCATCGTGGGCGAGGTGCGTGGCGAGGAGGGCCGCATGGCGTTCCAGGCGGCCCAGACCGGCCACCCGGTGATGCTCACGTTCCACGCCTCGAACATCGTCTCGATGATCCAGCGGTTCACGGGCGACCCCATCAACATCCCCGAGACGTTCATGGACAACTGTGACGTGGCGCTGTTCCAGAACCGCGTCAAGCGGGGCAACGACACCCTCCGGCGGGTCACGAGCGTCCACGAGATAGAGGGCTACTCCAAGGAGATGGGCGGGGTCGTCACCCGCGAGGTGTTCTACTGGGACCCCGTGGACGACGAGATCGTGTTCCAGGGGATGAACAACTCGTACATCCTGGAGGAGAAGATCGCCACCCTGCTCGGCTACGAGGACACCCGCGACATCTACGACGACGTGGCGTTCCGTGCGGAACTCGTCGAGCGGGCCATCCAGGAGGGTATCCTCGACTACCACGCGGTCAACGAGTTCATCGACGACTACCAGCGCGACGGGATGGAGGGCATCCCGTTCACCATCCACAGGGAGGGCTGAGATGGCCGCCGAGCCCGGGACCGAGAACGAGCGGACGACCGGGGCCGCGACCGGCGGGGCCGACGGCGTCGACTGGCTCGAACTGGCCGAGTCGGTGCTCGAAGCCTACGAGAAGATGGAGATACCGCTCCGACGGTACGGGCTCCTCGTCCTCGCGCCCGCGGCGATGCTCTTCGCGTTCTCCGTGGTCGGGCTCGTCGTCCTCCCGTTCGGCCTCGTCGTCCGGCTGCCGCTGGTCCTGCTCGGGACGGTGCTGTTCGGCGCGGCGCTGGTCTACCCCAAGTTGCTCGTCGAGCAGGAGCGCATCGCGCTGGAGCGACAGATCAACCTCATCGTCACGCACATGACGGTGCTCTCGCAGACCAACATCGACCGCGTCGAGGTGTTCCGCACGCTCGCCCAGGAGGAGGAGTACGGCGCGCTCGCCGAAGAGATGGGCCGCATCGTCCAGCTGGTCGACGCGTGGAACCAGTCGCTCGACGAGGCCTGCCAGCGCCGCGCCCGACAGGTCCCCTCGAAACCCCTCTCGGACTTCCTCGACCGGATGGCCTACTCGCTGAACGCCGGGCAGGAACTCGGCGACTTCCTCCTCGGAGAACAGGAGGCGATGACGCAGGCGTACGTCACCGTCTACGAGGGGACGCTCGACAACCTCGAGGTGATGAAGGACCTCTACCTGTCGATGATCCTCTCGATGGTGTTCGCGCTGGTGAACGCCGTCGTCCTCCCGATGCTGACGGGGGTGGACGCCGCGACGACCGTCGCGGCCGTCCTCGTCGTGTTCGTCCTCGTGCAGGCCGGGTTCTACTACGTCATCCGCACCATGTCGCCGTACGACCCGGTCTGGTACCAGGCCGGCGACCACCGGACACGCGACGACTGGCTGCTGCTGGGGACCGTCGCCGGCGCGGGGGTGCTCGCGGCGCTGCTGCTGCTCGGCGGCGCCGTGATGTGGTTCCTCGGCGGGTCGCTCGGACGGTTCGCCGCCGACCTCCCCCTGCCGCTGAAGGCGGCCATCCCGGTGACGCCGCTCGTGATCCCGGGCATCGTCGTCCGTCGGATGGAGGAGGACATCAAGGACGTCGACGAGGAGTTCCCGACGTTCATCCGTGCGCTGGGGTCCTCCGAGAGCGCGAAGCAGGCGACGACGACGGCGGTGCTCGAGACGCTCCGCGAGAAGGACTTCGGCGAGCTCTCCTCGCACATCGAGGGGCTGTACACCCGGCTGTCGATGCGCCTCGACACCGGTCACTCGTGGTACCTGTTCGCCGCCGAGAGCCGCTCGTACCTCGTCCAGAAGTTCTCCGAGATGTACAACCTCGGCCGGCAGATGGGTGGCGAGCCCAAACTGCTGGGCGAACTCATCAGCCGGAACATGAACGAGGTGCTCCAGTTGCGCGAACAGCGCCGGCAGGCGACGGTGACGCTCATCGGCGTCATCTACGGCATCACGGCCGCGGCGTCGTTCACGATGTTCATCGGGCTGGAGGTGACGGTGGAGCTCGCGGAGATATCGAGCGAGATGAACCTCGACGCCACCGGCTTCGGCGCCCAGTTGCTCTACGCCGGCGTCTACGACGTGCCCGCCATCGAGTACCTGTTGACGCTCATCGTCCTGTTCAACGCCGCGCTCTCCTCGCTGATGATCCGGCAGGTTGACGGCGGTCACAAGGCCAACGCCTACTTCCACTTCGTCCTGCTGCTGTGGCTGGGTGCCCTGCTCGGCGTGGCGACGCGCTCCGTCGCGGGGGCGTTGCTGTGAGCTCGCCGAGCGGGAAGGGTGCGAAGGGGGGCGAGCGGCCGGTCGTCGACTTCGTCGCCAGTTTCGTCGCCGGCGGCGCCGGCCCGTACGTCCCGCTCCGGGGTCGCGTGGTGATGTCCTCGCGGCGGCTCGTCCTCGTCAACGCCGCCGCCCGGACGAACGTCCCGTTCGGCGCCATCGACGACGTGGCCATCGGCCGGGTCCCCGAGAACGTCGCGGACCTCTTCGACGATACGGTGCTCGTCGGGTACGCCACCGGTGACGGGCGCCGGCGGACGGCCATCGTCGGCGCCGAGACGGAGCACGTCGACCGCTTCGCCGGCCTCCTCTACAGGGCGCTCCTGGAGGGGCAGGACGTCGTGGTCCGCTACGCCACCCGCGTCGGCGGCCGGTTGCGCGACGAGACGCCCGTCCGCTCGTGCTCGGCCTCGCTCGACGTGGGGGCGGGGACGCTCACGTTCGAGGACGGGGCCGGCTGGACCGAGACCATCGAGGCGGACGAGGTAGGGTACGTCCGCTGGGTCGACCGGACCATCGGCGGCGAGACGCGGACGGTGCTCTCGGTCGAGCACGTCGAGGACGGGTCAGCGCTCACGACGGAGGTGTGGATGCGCTCGCCCCGGCGGCTGAACGTACTCGGGCGCTTCCTCCGACAGGAGTTCTCGGCCGCCGCCGCCGGTGCCTCCACGGTCGACGTCGACGAGGACGACCTCGAGGTGCTCGTCGCCATCCACACCCTCGGCGAGGACGCGACCGAGATGATTCGGGGCGACGAGACGATGAGCGAGCGCTGTGAGTGGCTCGTCGACGAGGGACTCGTCGAGGACGGCCCGACCGGCCTGCAGGCGACGGCGCAGGGCCACGTCCTGCTGAACCGGCACTTCGAGTCGGTGAACGAGTAGGGTCGTGAGGTGGGTCCGGGGTGTTCGGTAACGACGTGCCGGGCAGCGGGCGGGACGGACGCCGTGGTGAGGAGGGGCCGAGCGCGTCGGGATACAGCGTGAACCGTACCGGAGCGCGACCCGTTCGATCTGCACCGCGCTGGTCTCCACGCTCCTCGCCACGGCACACGGTCGTGGAGAGTCGCTCGACACGAGGTGGGTCCCACGCCGAGCGAGACGGCCGGCTGGACTACTGCGTCTCGATGACGTCGCCGGCGATGTGCCGGCCTCGCGCGTTCAGCTCCACCTCGCGCCGGACCCGGACCTCCTCGACGACCTGCAGTTCGAGCAGTCGCTCGACGAGTTCCTCCGCCTCGTCCACGTCGATGCCGAGGAAGTCGGGGATGTCGAACGGCGAGACTCCGGAGTAGAGCGCCATCACGACCTGCTGTTCGGTCTCGTCGAGGTCGACGTCGACGCCGACGTGGTCCTCGCGCTGGCCGAACACGGTGGCGAGGATGGCACACTGGCGGGCCTTGCCCGTGAAGTACGTCTCGACGCTGGTCCCCTCCTCGTCGGCGTGTTCGACCTCGAGGACGCGCCGGGTCGACCCCTCGACTGTCCGCTCGGCCGACCGGACCGCCCCCACGTCGTCGTACGGGATCTCGACGAACTCCCCCTTCGGCGTCGCCATCGCCACCGCGTCGGGTTCGACCTTCACCCGGGCGTCCTGCCACTCCGAGTCCTTGACGACACCGCCGACCTTCGCCGGGTGGCGGGTCCGGAGCGCGTCGCGGCCGACGAGCGCGCCGTAGAACGCCGTCTCGAACGTCTCGTCGTGGACCACCACGAGCAGAACGTCCTCGTCGATGTGGACGGAGAGGTAGTCGGCCTCCCCGGCGACGCGCTGGTTCACGTCGAACCGACCGCCCACGTTCGTCACCTTCGAGAGGGCGACGGTGAGTTTCCCGCCTGTGCCGGCCAGCACCAGCCGACGGTTCGACAGGAGGACGCGGCCGGGCGTCCAGTCGGCGTCGTCGACGGGGCGACCGCTCCGTCTGGCCCAGCAGAACTTCCCCCTCGCGTCCGCGAGTCGTCGCTCGTCCGTGCGCTGCATCGACTACCCCCGCTGCCGGTAGACCCGGCGGCGTCTGTCGACGGCCTCGAACGCGTCGCGACAGTCCGGCGGCAGCGTCTCGGTCAGCCCGACCACAAGGTGCCCACCGGGGGCGAGCCCCGCCAGGAGCGTCGACACCATCCGTGCCTTCGCGCGCTCCTCGATGTAGATGAACAGGTTCCGACACACCACGAGGTCGAACTCGCCGGCCGGCTCCCCGTCGGTCAGGTCGTGGCGGCGGAACGTGACCAGGTCGCGGACCCGGTCGTCGACGACCACCGCGTCGTCGGTGACCGTGACGTACTCCGTGGCGCCGTCGACGGCCGTGAGCTGTTCGACCGGGTCGTCGGTGCCCGACCGCCGGTAGCGGCCCTCGCGGGCGCGTCGGAGTATCCCACGGTCGATGTCCGTCCCGACGATGTCGACCCGACGCTCGTCGATGGCGGGGTCGAGGAACGCAAGCATCGCCATCGAGTAGGCCTCCCGGCCGTCCGAGGAGGCGGCCGACCAGATGCGGACCCGGCCGTCGACCTCCCGGAGCACCTCCCGGACCACCGCCCACACCTCCGGATTTCGGAAGAAGGAGGTGACGTTGACGCTCAGCGCGTCGAGCAACGCCTCGCGCTCGTCGGCCTCGTCGTCGAGGAGGCGACCGTACGCCTCGTACCCCTCGACACCACGCCGGCGCATCCGGGCCTCCACCCGTCGGCGGAGGTAGGCGTCGTTGTACGAACTGGTCCGGAAGCCGAGGTCACGCTCCACATCACGCAGGAGTCGCTGGAAGGCCGGGTCGGCCTCGGACGACTCGGTTCGACTCCCACTCACGGGCCCACCTCTCCCTGACTCGACGGGAGCGTCGCCACGTCGAGGATGGGGATGACCTTCCCGTCGCCGATGACCGCCGCACCCGAGAGGCCCTCCACGTCGTGGAGCGGTCCCTCGAACGGCTTGACCACCACCTCCTCCTGCTGGGTCACCCGGTCGCAGTGCAGCGCGACCGGCCGCTCGGTCGGCTTGATGCGGACGAGCATCCCTCCGGAGGTGGCCGCGGCCTCACTGGACCGCACGCCACCGTCCGCGGCGAGTCCACCGTCACCACCGGACGCGACGGCGCCGTCGCCGAGCACCCGGTTCAGGTGGACCAGCGGGTAGACGCGGTCCTCGTGGCTCAGCACCTCGCGGCCGTTCACGGTGTGGACCCGCTCGGTCTGCAGGACCTCGTCGACGCTGGAGACGGGGAGGCCGAACTCCTGACCGCCCACCTCCACGAGCAGGATGCGGATGATGGCCACCGAGACCGGCAGTCGGATGGTGAACAGCGTCCCCTCGCCGGGCGTCGAGTCGACGCTCACGTTGCCGTCGAGCTTCCGCACAGTCGTCCGGACCACGTCCATCCCGACGCCGCGGCCGGAGACGTCGGTCACCTCGTCGGCGGTGGAGAAGCCGGGGTGGAAGACGAGGTCGTGGACCGCCGAGTCCTCCATCGACTCCAGTTCGGCGGGGGAGTGGAGGCCCCGTTCGGCCGCCTTCTCGCGGATCGCGTCGGCGTCGATGCCACCTCCGTCGTCGCGCACCTCGACGACGACGTGGTCCTGCTCGCGCGTCGCGGTCAGCTCGATGGTCCCGGTCCGCGGCTTGCCGGCCATCTCCCGGTCGTCCGGTGGCTCGATGCCGTGGTCCGCGGCGTTCCGCAGGACGTGCATCAGGGGGTCGGCGATCTCGTCGAGGATGGTCCGGTCCAGTTCGATGTCGTCGCCCGCTATCACGAGGTCGATCTGCTTGTCCTGCGAACGCGCGAGGTCACGGACGAGCCGTGGGAACTTGCTCACCACCTTCCGCAGCGGGATGAGCCGCATGTTCATCACCGTGTTCTGGAGGTTCGTCGAGATCTTCTCCAGTTCGTCCATCGCGTCCGCTGCGGTCCGGTCGTCGGTGGCGTCCACCACCCGCCGGAGCTTGATGCGCGAGGTGACGAGCTGCTCGACCAGTTCGTGCAGTTCGTCCAGTTGCCCCACGTCGATCCGCACGGAGCGGACGGTGGTGTTCGACGCGCGCTTCGGGGTCGAGCCGTCGGCGTCCGGCCCGGCCTCCGTGTCCGCCTCGGTGTCGGTCTCGAACGCCCTTCCGCCGCCCGACTCGGCCCCGGATTCGGCCTCGCCCCCGGCCACGGCATCGGGAGCCCCGTCCGCCTCGACGGTCGTGACCTCGACCCCGGTGACGCCCCAGCACCCCTCGAGCGTCGCCGCGAGGTCGTCGACTGGAGCGGCGTAGAGCGCGACCGTCTCGTCGAACTCGCCGGCCTCCAGCGCCTCGCGGTCGGGGGTCGTCCCGTACAGCGGCAGGTCGGCCGGCAGGTCGCCGAGGAAGAGGCCGGCGTCGACACCCTTCATCTCACCCGTCTGGAGCGTGACGGTGGCACGGACCACCGGGCCGCCATCTGCCGCCTCGCGGACACCCTCGGGAACGACGGCGGACGGTCCCGTGGCGGGGTCGGTGGGTGTGGGGTCGCCGTCCGCGCTGTCCACGACCGTCTCCCCGTCGAGGACGGCCCGGATCTGGTCGACCACGTCGTCCACCTCGGTCTCGGGGGTGCCGGTCGCCTCGATGTCGGCGACGATGGCCTCGAGGCGGTCGACGCCGGCGAACACGAGGTCCATCAGCGCCGGGGTGACGGCGAGTTCGTCGTCGCGAACGTCGTCGAGCAGGTCCTCCACGGCGTGAGCGAGGGTGGCGCCGCTGGCGAACCCCATCGCGCCGAAGTTCCCCTTCAGCGTGTGGGCTCGCCGGAAGATGCGGTCCATCGCGTCCCGGTCGTCCGGGTTCGACTCCAGCTCGAGCAGGGCGTTGTTCAGGTCGTCGATGCTCTCCTCTGCCTCGTTGATGAACTCCTGGTAGACGTCGTCGTGCATTGTCAGTCCCCTCCACCGCTCGTCACCGCCGCGGCCACCGCGCCCGCCACGCCGTCGGCCGGGACCACCCGGTCGACGACGCCGGCACCGATGGCCCGGCGCGGCATCCCGAACACCGCCGCCGTCGCCTCGTCCTGTGCCAGCGTCCGCGCGCCGGCCCGCTTCATCGCCCGCAGGCCGTCTGTGCCGTCACCGCCCATGCCCGTGAGGACGACCCCGACGAGCGGGTCCTCGACCCGTCGGGCGGCGCTCGCCATCGTCACGTCGACCGCGGGGCGGACGTTGTTCACCCGCGGTCCGTCGTCGAGGGCGACCCGGAGGCGACCGCCGGCGTTGCGCCGCACCGCGAGGTGCGACCCGCCGGGCGCCACGAGCGCCTCGCCGCCGCCGATTCGGTCACCGTCGCCCGCCTCGGACACGTCGTACGGGCCGGCCGCGTCCAGTCGCTCGGCGAACCGCGCGGTGAACCCGTCGGGCATGTGCTGGACCACCAGCACGCGCAGGTCGGCCGCCCGCGGCAGGTCGGCGAACAGCCGTTCGACGACCGCCGGGCCGCCCGTCGACGCCCCCACGACGAGGACGGGGTCCGCGACGTACGACCGCTGGGCGGGCGCGCGCGTCGCAGGGGTCGGCGTGGCTGTCTCCGACGGGACCAGACTGGTCGCGTCGACGCTCGCCACGGCCGGCACCTTCTCGGTGAGTTCGCGCCGGAACGCGCCCACCCCGCCCCGGTCGGGGTCGGGTTTCGGCGTGAAGTCGGCCGCCCCCTTCGAGAGCCCCTCGAGGGTCACCTCGGCCCCCTCGGTGGTGTGGGCCGAGACGAGCAACACCGGCGTCGGCGTCTCGCGGACGATCTGCGCCGTGGCGGTCACCCCGTCCATCCGGGGCATCTCCACGTCCATCGTCACCACGTCGGGATCGTGGTCGGCCACGGCGGCGACGGCTTCGTGCCCGTCGGCGGCCGTCGCTACCACCTCCACGTCCGCCTCGCGGAGCGTCTCGACGACGAGCGACCGCATGAACGCCGAGTCGTCGACGACGACGGCCCGGAGTCTGCCCTTCCCCCGGGACCGCTGGCCGGTCACCGGCGACCCCCACGGGCCCTGCTGTTCTCCATCACTGGTATCCGGTATCCGAACGCCGTACAAGAACGTGTCCCCCCGATTATCGCCGTCGAGAACCGGCACCGTGTGCTTATGTCCGGGAGCGGGCACCGGGAGGTATGAGCATGGAGGCAGAGACGCCGGCGGTCGACGACGCGCCGGAGGGTGAGACGGTCCAGGTGCTCGAGTTCGCGCTGAACGACGAGACGTACTGCGTCGACATCGAGTACGTCGCCGAGATCGTGGACCGGACCGAACTGACGAACGTCCCGAACGCCCCCCACGCCGTCGAGGGCGTGATGGACCTGCGCGGACGGACGACGGCCATCGTCAACCCGAAGACGCTGCTCGGACTGGCCGACGCCGCCGAGTCGAAACGCATCGTCATCTTCAACTCCGACACGGTGGACGACGGCGCGACCGGCTGGGTCGTCGACGAGGTGTTCCAGGTCGTGCGCGTCACACCGGGCGACGTCGAGGCCCCACCGTTCGACGACGACTCCATCCGGGGGGTCGTGCGCCGCGAGGAGGAGCTGGTCATCTGGGTCGACCCGGAGGCGGCGAGCGCGGGCGTCTGAGGGCGACGACCGCTCCGGCCCGGTCGAAGGGCACGGTCTGGTTCTGCGGTGTCGGTCGAGGACGACCGGGGCCACGCGCCACCGGTTCCGGCGGCGTCGACGCCCCGACTCAGTCCAGCGACGCGAGTTTCGCCACGAAGACGAGACTCTGCTGGTGGTCGTCGACGTCCAGCGACTCGCCCGCCGGGGGAGCCGGGAATCCGCGGAGGTACTCGGCGAGCTGGTCCTCGGCGCGCTCTGTGAGCCACCCTACGGAGCGGTAGTAGCGCAGCGCGTCGAGCGTCGCCCGGTAGCCCGCCCGGTCGACGAGGAACGCGAGCCAGTCGAAGACGACGCTCTCGGCGGCGTACCCCGAGGGCACCGCCTCGAGGTAGGGACGCTGTCCGGCGGTCGCCTGGTGTATCAGGAGCTGTTCGAGCCGGTCGGCCCGGCCCGAACGCTCGCCCGCGCCGGTGCTGCTCGCGTCCGGTCCCGCCCCGGCCCGCTGGCCGGTCTCCCCGTCCGTCGTCGTGCTCCGTGCCCCCGCGCGTTCGTGGTCCCACGTCCCACCCAGCTCGTTGCCGAGCCGCGCTGCGGCCCGCTCGACGGCGTCGCCGGGGTCGCTCGTCGTCCGGCCGTCGTCCGTGCTCATGGCTCCACCGAGTGGTGAGTCCTGCATAAGTGCTGTCCCCCTGGTATCAGTTCCGATAATTTGGACCGTGCAGTTATGTGTCGCGGTTCGAACGTCGAGGTATGAGACGGGCGACACGACTGGCGGTGTCGGCACGCGTCGCGGACACCGAGTCGACCGACCGTCTCAGTCCACGGTGGCGGACGGGCCGTCGGGCTGGGTGGTGCGCGTGAGCGCGGACCTCGACCCGACGGCGTACGACGTGGACGAACTGCGGCGGGCGGCCCGCGGGCTCGGTTCTGCGCCGTCGCGGGACGACGCGGCGGGGACGAGACCGTCCGCCCCCGCCCGTGCGGCGGCCGCCGAGGAGCTGCTCCTCGCCGCGGCCGAGGGCCACGCCCGACGCCCCTACCTCCCGGCGCTGCCGGCGGGGTTCGGCGCGGAGGCGACGGTCGAGGAGTTCTGCTCGTTCCTGCTGGAGCGGGCCGGCTTCTCGCGGGCGTACCGGACGCTCGCCCACTACCACGAGACCGGGTGGCTCGGGGCGGCGGCCCGCGAGGCGCTGGAGACGCGGCTGACCGGGCTGGCCGACGGGACCGACCCCCGGCCGGCGGGTGGCCGACTCACCTCCGAGGACCACCGCGTCTCGCTCGTCTACGTCGCCCGGCTGGCGACGGTCGGCGAGGACGGCGGCCCCGCCACGGATGGGGGCGAGCCGAGCCCCGACTCGCGCCCCTCGCCGGACCTCTGGTCCGACGGCGGCGTCGACGGCGCCCGCACCATCGACCCCGAGACCCTCGCGGAGTGGTTCGGGGACGGCGCGGTCCCGGTCGCGTTCCCCGGCGGCGGACTCGCTGACGACGCACCTTCCCACGACTCAGGACAATGACCGACGAAACCGACACCGACGACGTTCGAGCGGACGGGGGCGTGGCTCCCGTCGGCGTGAAGCTAGGCAGTACGCGTACCGTGGCCGTCTTCCCCAACGGGGAGGTGACCGAGGTGGCCGAGTCACTCACCTGTCTCGCCACCTACGAGGACTCCCTGACCGGCGAGGAGCGGGTCCTCTTCGGCGAGGAGGCCGCCACCGAGTACCCGGACCGCGCGGAGTACACGCTCCGCTCCGGGCTCCCCGAGGACGACGACCGGGCCGACCTCACGGGTCGGTTCTTCGACGCCTTCCTCGGGGACGCGGGGGTCCCGACCGACTCCGCGGTGGTGTACGCCATCCCGAGCATCGACAACGAGCGCGGCCTCGAGAACCTCCGGACGGTCGTCGAGGGCTCCTCGGTCGGCGGGCGGTTCACCCGCGCGTACCCGGAGTCGCTCTGTGGCGCGGTCCCGGCGATGGGCGACGGCCTCGAGGCGGTCGACGAGATCTTCGTCTCGGTCAACATGGGCTCGACGAACCTCGAGGTCAGCGCCTACCGCCGCGGCGAACAGGTGGCCCCCTACGCCACCGGCACCGTCACGGGCAACGAGGTGGACCGCCGCATCGTGGGCTACGTCGAGGAGGAGACCCAGCGCCGCGTCGCCATCGACATCACCACCGCGCGCGAGTACAAGGAGGACCACGCGGACTTCGTCGACTACGAGGCGTTCGACGACGTCGTCCAGCAGCCCGGGGGCGGCTCACACCAGTTCACCATCGAGGACAGCGTGATGCGAGCCGTCGACGAGTACGTCGACGAGGCCGTCGAGGAGGTGGCCAACGGTTTCCTCCCGAAGCTCGCCTCGACGAACATGAAGGTGTACCAGCTCGCGCTGGAACAGCCGGTCGTCCTCACGGGTGGGATGGTCGCCATCCCCGGGCTCGTCGAGGCGTTCGAGCGCCGGCTGAGCGAGGCGCTCGACCGCGAGGTCACGGCCGTCGCACCCGACGAACCCGTCCGTGCGGCCGCCGTCGGTGCCCAGCGCATCGCCGAGCGCCTCGCGGCGGTCCACGCCGGCGGTGCCGACGCCGCCGCCGCGGCCGACGACTGAGCCGGTGCGCCGAACGGTCGAGCGCGTCGAGCCCGACGCCGAACCCGACCCGATACCGGCCGACTTCTTCGAGGACGACGATGTCCGAGCCACGGCGTCGCTGGAGGCGGGCTGGGTCGCGCTCTCGGACACGGAACTCCTCCGGTACCATCCCGACGGCGAGCCACCGCTGGCGCGGGTCCCCCTGCCGAACGTGGCCGCGCTCGAACTCCAGCGGACCGGCGGGGGTCGCCTGCTCGCGTTCGTCCCGCGGCTGGTCACGTTCGGGATGGGCGCGCTGGTCGCCGGCCTCGTCCTCCGGGGGTTCTCGCTGCCGACGAGCGCCGCCGAGGGGGCCGGCACCGAGGGGCTGGGGTCGCTGCTCGGCGTATTGAGCGCCGCGCTCTCGACGCTCGCGAGTGGCCTGCTCCTCGGCGGTGTGGGACTGGTGTTCCTCGCCGTCTGCCTCGTGGGGGTCGCGCTCTCGCGCCGGGAGACGGAGCTGGCCGTCGAGCGAGCGGGTGGGGCGTCGGTCACCTGCCCGGTCGGCGAGCGAGCTGGAAAGCGGGCGCTGCGGGCACTCGAACCCGGGCTGGCGGGGGGAGCGCCGCGGGAGGGGGACGAGGCCGCCAGCGACGAGGGGTCGCTGGCGAGGACTCAGTCGTCCGCCGAGACTCCGGTCGAGAGGTCGTCCTCGAGGTAGGCGACCGCACAGTCGGTCGAGCAGAAGCGACTCCCGAACTCCATGTGCGGGTGGTGGTGGCGGAGGGTCACCCACCGGCCGTCGGTGTCGATAGGCGACTCACATCGGTCACAGCGCGGCATCTTGCATCGTGATACGTGGGCAGGGGTTCTGTAGGTTACTCTTCTGGCGGTGGGCGTCACCCGGAGCGGGTGACGCCCGTCGGACCGCGAGCCAACCACTATTACGGTCGCCTCACACTCCCCACGCGAACGGGGCTCGCCCCGACCGCAATCACGACCGATGCTCCCCGACCTCCCCGACGACGGCCGCAAGACGGTGTTCTGCGTGGATTGTGACGAGTGGCGCCACCCCCGACACGCCTGTGCCCGAGACCCGACACACGACACGGCACCGCTGCCGGTCCTCCAGCTCAGAGCGGAGGGGCCGCTATCGCCGGCTGGGTTCCGCGACCGGGACGGGAGCTTCGGTCCGGAGGTCCGCCAGCAACACGACGTGACCAAGTTCGACCTGATGGCACACTCGAAGGGCCGCAACTCCACGTTTGGGGCGACGACACCGGTGTACTATCTAGCTGGGGAGCACGACCCGGCGCAGGTCATCTCGACGTGGCTCCGGGTGAACGAGTCGCTGTTGGCCGGGCGCGGTCTGAGCACCGAGAACGTCTCGCGTGCGCTCTCGAAGCGTGAGTTCCGGGCGGCGTGGCGGGACCTGCGCGAGGAGCGGACGTTCGAGTTCCTGCAGGAACCAGCGCAGTCGAACCACGGCGGGGGCCAGATGGAGGACGTCGAGTGCCCGTTCTGCGGCGCGATGGTCAAACGACTCCCGACACACCTCCCCTGCGCCTCGCAGTAGGCACTGGGGGAGTTGAACAAAGTGAGTGCCCGGGGCGGGCTCCGAACCCGCGATCTCCGCATGACCCAGGTGCGAGGCAGGCAGCCTCGCGGGGCGGTGCGGTGGGACGCCGTGTTACCCTATGAGTGCGGCGCTATGTCCAACTAAGCCACCCGGGCGCACTCTTCCGTACCGGCCTGTCGCTCTTGAAGGTTCTCATATGCCCCCGCTCGACCCCGAAGCGCACCTGCGGTTTTATCACCGGCGGGTGACACCGACGAGCATGGAACTCCCGGACCTGCTGCGCGACCGACTCGACGGGGAGTCGGTGCTCGCGAGCGTCGACCTCGGGGGTGGAGACCGCGTGGTGGTGACGCCGTCGCGGGCGCTTTGCTACCGGAGCGAGGGGCTGCTCTCCGACGAGTCCGTCGAGACGTTCCCGCTCGACGCCCAGCGACTCGAGCTCCGGTCGGGCCGGCGCAAGACCACGTTCGAACTCGGCTACGTCGACGAGCGACGTGACTTCACCGTCCCGTCGAGTCGAGCCTCCGAGGTGCTCTCACCCCTGCTCGGTGGCGTGCTCCGGACCGCCGACATCGTCGAGACCGACGAGTCGGTCCGTGGCGCCTACCGGTTCAGCGAACTCACGCTGGTCGTCACGGACCGTCGGCTCGTCAGACACGTCGGCGCCGCCGTCTGGGACGAGGAGTACGAGGTGGCTCCGTTCGCCGACCTGACCGGCCTCGCGTTCGAGGAGGGGAGCGTCGGCACCGAGGTGTCGGTCGAGGTTGACGGCTACCCACAGCGGTTCAAGGTGCCCAACGAACACGCCGGGAGCGTGCGCAAGACCCTCCAGAATGCCGTCTTCGCGTTCCACGGCGTCGACTCACTGGCCGAACTCGACGCCGCCGTCGGCGTCGACAGCGAGGCGGAGGACGAACTGGTCGAGAGCGGCTTCACGAAGAAACTCGGCGACGACGACGACGAGGAGCGACCGTTCGCCGACCTGACTGCGCCCGAACTGGACCACGACAGGGACCGGGACGGGGGGCAGGAGACCGACCGGGAGACGGACGGCCGGGCACACGCGTCCCCACAGGCCGACGACGGTGAGGAGGCCGTCACGGCGACCCGGACCGTCGAGACGGCACGGCCCGAGACGGAAGCGGAGCGCGGAACGGGGACGGAACCGGAGGCAGGGAGCGCCGAGACGGCGGGCGACGCGGCCGCCGGTGCCGAGGTGGCCGCGCGACTGGCCGCGCTCGAGGAGGCCGTGGAGCGACAGGGCGAACGCATCGAGCGACAGCAGCGGACCATCGAACGGCTGGTCGACGAGCTCCGTCGGGGTCGCTAGCCCTCGACGAGCGCCGTCGCGTACCAGTCCGGGCGGGAGACGTCCGTCGCGCCGACGCCTGCTATCCGGCCGGCCCGGCGGACCCTGACGAGGCCGCCCTCGCGCCGGTCGGCGTACGTGACCGCGTACGACCTGACCAGTCCCGACTCCGTGACGACGGCCGTGACCGAGAGGTTCGCTATCGACGCCACGTCCGAGCGGCCGGTGAGCGACCGGAGCGCCGCCACCGAGCGCAGGCCGGTGCCGGCGAGTCGGTAGCGCCACTCCCCGTCGGCGCGCTCGCGGTCGGTGACGGTGGCGTTCACGGCCGAGAGCGCGAGCAACACCTCACGGCCAGCCGTCGGGCCGGGGAGGAGCGCGGTCGGCTGTGGGCCCTCGCCGTCGGCCGGGGCCACCGTCGCGTAGGTGGCGTTCCCGTCGTCGACGACGCGCCGCCGGAACCCGCGTTCGCTCGTCGCGTACTGCTCGACGCGGGCGACGGTGCCGAGGCGCTCACGGAGCGCCCCGTCGATGGTCCGGACGACGTGGTAGCGCCCGTCGGCGCCGAAACGAGCGCGGGTCACCACCCGACTCTCGACGGTACCGTCGGGGAGGGTGCGGCTGACGGTCCGGTTCGTCCGGAACGAGGTACCCTCGAGGTGCGAGCGGTGGGCCGCGAGGAGGGCGCCCGCGTCGGTCACGCCCGACGCGGTCAGGCCGGGCGCGAGGTCCGGGGGCGGCGTCGGTGGGGGCGAGGGGACGGGCGCGGGCGTCACCGTCTCGGCCGGCGTCGGCGCGGCAGGGGCGGTGAGCCCGCTACAGCCGGCGAGGACCAGCAGGCACGCGAGGGTGAGCGCCGACACCGCGTGGGTGGACGCCTCGGGACCGGACCGTCTCACGCTCCACCGTGGCGCCGCGCGGACTTCAATCCCGGGCGAGGGTGAGAGTGCGATTGATGTGGGCCGGGTGCGGAGTGGGCGTCGATGGACGATGCCACCCCGACGCTCGCGCGGGTCGCGGTCTACCCGGTGAAGTCGCTCGACCCGCACCCGCTCGACCGGGCGACGGTCCGCGAACACGGCGGCCTCAGTCACGACCGCGAGTTCGCCATCGTCGACGGCGACGGCGGGTACGTCAACGGCAAGCGCGAACCGGCGACCCACCGGCTTCGCTCGCGGTTCGAGCCCGGCGAGGTGTCGGAGACGCCTCGTGGAGCCGATGGAAGCGTCGGCGGCCCGACTCTCTCGCTCCGGCCGAACGACGCCGCGGAGTGGGCGACGTTCTCGCTGGCCGACGGGGAGCGGGCCCCGCTGGAGGCGTGGCTCTCGGACTACTTCGGCTACGAGGTGGCCGTCGAACGCGACGAGCGCGGCGGATTCCCGGACGACACGCACGCCGCGGGGCCGACGGTCGTCGCGAGCGGGACGCTCGAGGAGGTCGGCTCGTGGTTCGGGTTCGGCGCCGAGACGGCCCGTCGGCGCCTGCGCCCGAACCTCGTCGTCGACGCCCCCGCGTTCTGGGAGGACCGGCTCTACTCTGCGACCGACCGCGAGCGGGTCGTCCCGTTCACCGTCGGCGACGCGACGTTCGAGGGGGTCAACCCCTGCCAGCGGTGCGTGGTCCCCTCCCGGGACCCCGACACGGGCGAGGAGACACCCGGGTTCCGCCAGCGGTTCGTCGAGAAGCGCCGCGAGACGCTCCCCCCCTGGGCCGGCGACGCCTGGTTCGACCACTTCTTCCGGCTGACGGTGAACACGCGGGTGCCACGCGGGACGGTGGGCGAGACGGTGAGCGTCGGCGCCCCGGTGCGGGTGGGCGAGGAGCGTCCGGTCTGAACGGACGTTTCGACGGTTCTGCGAGCTGGTTCATCGGCCCGTCCCTCCTCGCGACGGACGGGGACGACAGACACCCGACTCTCCCGGCGAACGGCGCTCGCGACGGCGGCGTCGCCGGTCCGGGGGTGGTGGTGCACCTCGCCGCGGACGGCAGCCGAGCGGTCACGCTGTCGTCGTCCGCTCCCCACTCGCGCTCGTGCCACGCGCCACGGCGCCCCGTGCGCTCAGGGGAGGTACCTGACGCTGACCAGGCCGGCCTCGTGGCGTATCTCGACGCGGTTCACGCCGAGCCGGGCCGCCCGGACGAGTGTCCCCTCGTCGTCGTGCACGTCTGCCACGGCGGCCTCGGTGTCGGGTTCGGGGACGGTCAGGACGTGGATCTCACCCTCGCCAGCGCGTTCTCGGCGAGTCACGTCGCCGACCTCGGCGGGGGCGAGGTCGCGTTCCTGGGCGGTCGGTGGCTCCTCGCTCACCTCCACCGCGAGTCGCCAGCGGGTGTCCACCTCGACGACGCGCCACGTCACCTCCATCGGCGGGTCCGGCGCGACGGTGCCCTGGACCACGTCGCCGGCCTCGAGGCCGGGGTTCTCGCTCAGCGTGTGGACCTGGCCGCCGTCGACGTCCTTCAGCACCGCCGAGTCGGCCTCGGCGTGCGTGACGAGGAACCGGCCCTCTGTCGCGTTCTCGGGAGTCTCGGGGTCGCTCACGGGTGGGCTGAGGCGGCGGGTCTCCTTCCGGGTTTCGTGTTCGGTCGCCGGGCGACCGGGGACTCAGGCCGCGTAGCGATGGGTGAAGTAGACGAGGAGGGCGGCCGCGAACGGGATGGCCGGGGCGGCCACCTCGGGGACGGCGTAGAGCAGTTCGACCAGCGGCGCCGTGAGCCCGCTGGGGGCCGGCCGGGCCACCGTCTCGCCGTCGAGGACGAACTCCGGTGGGATGGAGGCGGTGATACCGAGGTAGAGGCTGACGACGAACAGGAACCCCGAACCACCGAGCAGTCGGTCGTAGCGGGCGTCACTCCCGGTCCGTCGGTGGTTGCGGGCGACGAACAGCACCGGTGCCATCAGCGGTGCGACGACGAGCAGCCCGACGAGGATGAACAGCGCCCGCGCGAAGGTGAACGTCCCGCCGGGGCCGCCGAGCGTCTGGGCCACCTGGACGACGAGCGCGAACCCGAACAGCAGGGCGAGCGAGAGCGCGAGCAGTCCACCCACCAGCGCGTACGCGCGGAACAGCCGCGAGTCGCTCCGCCGGAACGCGTAGGGGTAGGCGCCGAACACGCCGCCGTAGCCGTCGTCCTCCGGCGGGCCGCCGGCCTCGCCGCTGGCCGTCTCGGTCATTACCCACCGTAGGGCGGGCGGGTCGGTAAACCCCCCGATTCGGCGCGTCAGTCGGCCGACTCGGCCGTCGAGCGGGCGTACCGTCGCCACTCCGCCCGGATGGCCTCGCGTTTCACGAGGACGAACCCGACGACGATGACGAGGAAGCCTGCGACCGTGTTGGCGTCGATGACCTCCGAGAGGAGGAGGAAGCCGACGAGCGCGGCGAAGACGGGGGCGACGTAGGAGACGAGGTTGATCTCGACCGGACCGAGACGGTCCAGCAGGTCGAAGTAGACGAGGAAGCCGAGCGCGCTCGCCGCGAGCGAGAGGTACGCGAGCGACCCGATGGCGTCGACGGGCGCGGCCTCGACGGCCGCGAGCATCGCCGCCGGCGACTCCCCGAGCCCGGCGCTCAACCCGTGCATCAACAGCGCGCCGCCGACCATCGACCACGCCTCCATCGTCTCGATGGGGAGGTCGGCGTCGATGCGGCGGGTGAGGACGCTCCCGAACGCGAACGCGAGCGCGGCGCCGAAGACGAGCAACAGTCCGAGGTTCCCGAGGAGGTTCGTGGGGTCCGGCGGGTCGATGACGGCCACGCCGACGAGTCCGAGGACCATCCCGACCAGCCCGACGACACCGAGTCGCTCGTCGGGGAGGAGGACGCGCGCGAACGCCGTGGTGAGGACGGGCGAGAGCGAGACGACGACGGCGGCGGCGGCGCTCGTCACCTCGGGGAACCCCTCGCCGACGAACAGGAGCGAGTGGTAGCCCGCGATGAGGAAGGTGGCGCCGACGGCGACTGTGGCCCACTCCGCGCGGCCGCGCGGGAGCGGTCGGTCGGTGACGAACGCGGCGTACGCGAGCATCAGGACGCCGGCCACGTCGTAGCGCACCGCGGCGAAGAGGACGGGCGGGAAGCCGAGGTCGAGGCCGGCCTTGATGGCGACGAAAGCGGAGCCCCAGACCGCCGCGAGGACGAGGAACAGCAGGAGGTTCCGGTAGCGCACGTCGGGGGTCGGAGGGGGCCGTGCCTGAACGTTTCGGAGTGCGCGGCCGAACGAAGTGAGGCCGCGGGAGAGCGAGCGGGAGCGAACGGAGTCCTCACGAGCGAAGCGAGTGAGGGCCGTGGCAGGCGACCGGAGGGAGTCTGCCTGAGTGGGCGACACGCGAGCAGCGTGGCGATGGCTCACCGAGAGCGAACGAGCGGTCTCTCGCCACCTCAGAAGATGTACGGGTCGTCCGGGCCGGCCATGTCGGGCACCACCCAGAGGCCGTCCCCGTCCTTCTCGATCTCGCCGTTGGCGTGCAGGTCCTCGAGCATCTCGCGGACCTCCTCGACCGGGAACCGGAGCGAGGCCGCGATGCTCCGCGCCGTCGCGCCGTCCGAGGCCGTCAGCACCTCGATGACGTCCTCCGTCGGACTCCCCTCGTCGCCGAACCCACCGTCGTCCCACTCGTCGTGCATGGATGCCCGTGGGCAACGGGGGATATGAACCCACGGGTCGACTCGGGCGGTGGACCGTGTGGGCGTCCACCGTGGTGGTTGCCCCCTGCTAACGCGAGAGATTTCTCCGGGCGGGCGGTTCCGTCTAGCACTCGTCGATAGACGAGACGACCGGAGGTGGTAGCCCCCGTGTGGGTGCTGTCCTCCGACTGTTCGACACCGCGGAGCCGACGGCTCGTGGTTTTTATACGCCCCGGCGCGGTCGTCCACGTATGCAGACCCACATCGTCCCGGTCGGGTTCGACTACGACCGGCTCATCGCGCCGCTGGTGCGCGACCGACTCGACGTTGACCGGGTCGTCCTCCTCGAGGGAGCGGTGGGGAGCGAGGCGAACGTGGAGTACTCCCAGCGGCTCGCGGAGAAACTGGAGAACGACTTCTCGAACCTGCTGGGGGCGGAGACCGAGCGCGTGCGTGTCGAGGACGTCTACGACTACGACGCCGCGTTCGAGCAGGCCTACCGACTCATCAACAGCGAACTCGACGCCGGCGCGGACGTCTGGGTCAACGTCAGCGCGATGCCCCGCACCGTCTCGTTCGCCTACGCCACCGCCGCCCACTCCGTGATGGTCGAGCGCGAGGGGGACCGTGACCGCATCCGGACCTACTACACCGTCCCCGAGCGGTACCTGGAGACCGACCTCGCCGAGGAACTCCGCTCGCAGATCCGGCTGCTGGAGGACCTGCTCGCCGAGGGGCTGGACGAGGAGGCCATCCGCGAGGGGCTCCGCTCGGCCCGGTCGCTCATCGCGGAGTTCGACGAGCGCGGGACCACCATCGGTGCGAAGGAGGTGAGCGGGAGCCACGTCGTGGAGCTGCCGGTGGCGTCGTTCACCTCCGTCAAGCCGTTCGAGGAACTCGTGCTGTTCACGCTCGGCGAGTACGGCGAGTTCGAGTCGGTGAGCGACCTCGCCGCGACGCTCGCGGAGGACCTGGACGAGGAGTACACCGACGCGTTCCGGTCGAAGGTGCTCTACAACGTCGACCGACTCGGGCCGGGCGGGAAGGGGTACATCGAGCAGGAGGAACACGGGAAGTCCTACCGGACGCGACTCTCGCGCATCGGGGAACTGTGGGTCCGGGCGCACGCCGACGCCGATACGGAGCGGGTGAGCGGGTCGGGGACCGGCGCGGAGCCGGAGGACGGCTGACGCCACCTTCGCCAGGTCACTTCGTGTCCGAGTCGAGGTACGTCTCGTAGGCCGACTGGAGGACCCTCGGGGAGCGGTAGTTCCGACGCTCGGCGACGAGCGTCACCACCACGAGGAACACGAGGAAGCCCGCGGCGACCGCCGGGTCGTCGGTCGGGTCGAGTCGGTCGAGCGTCCGGTGGAACCAGAACACGTCCGTCAGCGGCGAGGTCTGGTGGAATCGACGGAGCGCCTCTCGAGCGACGGGACTCACCCAGTGAACGTCGGGGACCATCGCCCACGTGCCGCTTGCCAGGACGACCGTCCGGGGGTACCTTACCGTCGGCAGGAGGGTGAGGAGCAGCGTCGCCATCGCCGCCCCGAACGCGAAGTGCGCGAGTGCCAGCGACACGAGGGAGGGTACGGCCGGCGGCCGCTTAGCCGTTGGCGTGAGCGGGCGACTCGACCGTCGTCACGTCTCCCCCGACGCCTTCACCTTCGCCACCCGCGTCGCCAACGCGAGGAAGACACACGCGACGGTGAGGGTCACCGCCGCCGCCGCCGCGACGTCGTGGGCCGGGACCGTGTGGTCGAACCCCGCCGAGAGCGACAGGAACGGCTCGGCGTTCAACAGCGTGTGGGTGTACGTGTCGAACGGGCTGACGAGGTAGTCCACCACGTCGTTGAGGACGTACCACGCGGTGGCGACGGCGACGGCACCCACGGAGAACGAGGCGTACCGCTGGACGAGGAACGCCTCCACGACCATCGCGAGGTGCGAGGTGACGAGGAACGTGTAGAGGCCGTACTCCCAGAGGAACGCGAGAGTGTCGAGGGAGCCGCCGAGGGCCGCGAGCCCCCCGCTCGGGTACTCGACCGGGAAGGCGGTGAGGACGAACGGCGTCCACGCGCCGAGCTTGATGCAGCCGAAGAACGCGAGCGCGTGGAGCCACGGCACCCGGTCGGCGTACCCGAGCTTCCACGACGCGAGCGAGAGCGCGATGAACAGCGTCGCCAGCGGGGAGTCGGGGACGACGGGCCACGCGGCGACGGGCGTGATGGAGAACTGGAACGAGTAGAACCAGAAGCCGAAGGCGGTACCCGCGAGGTTGACGGCGACGACGAGCCACACCAGCCGGAGCCCGAGGTCCTCCAGCCAGCCGGGGAGGGGCGCGACGTACCACGGCAACCCCTCGCGCTCGGGGAGGGCGTCGGCGGGGAACCGCCGGTCGTAGAGCCGACGGAGGCGGTCCGTGGTTGACATAGGTGTCCGTGTGACTGGGAGTGTAATGCGGCTTGGGGTTCCGGCGTGGGAGGGACACGACCGAGGGTCGACGTGCGGCCGTCGAACCCCCCGCCGAAGACGGCAATCCGTGCGAACCAGTCCCCCGCAAAGACACGCGTTAAGTGGGTCCAATCCTACGATAGACGTATGAGCGACGAAGCGGCGACCGACCTCGAGGAACTCCGTCGTGGCACCGAACTCGTCAAGCGTGGGTTCGCCAAGATGCAGAAGGGCGGCGTCATCATGGACGTCGTGACGCGAGAGCAGGCCCGCGTCGCGGAGGACGCCGGCGCGGTGGCGGTCATGAGTCTCGAAGCGGTCCCGGCCGACATCCGCAAGCGCGGCGGCGTGGCCCGGATGGCCGACCCCGCGGCGCTCGAGGAGATCATCGACGAGGTCTCCATCCCGGTGATGGGGAAGGCCCGCATCGGCCACACCGTCGAGGCCCAGATCCTCGAGGCGACGGGCGCCGACATGGTCGACGAGAGCGAGGTGCTCACGCCTGCGGACAACGAGTACCACATCGACAAGCGCGACTTCACGGCGCCGTTCGTCTGCGGGGCGCGGAACCTGCAGGAGGCGCTGCGGCGCATCGAGGAGGGTGCCGCCATGATCCGCACGAAGGGCGAGGCCGGCACGGGCGACGTGAACCAGGCCGTCACCCACCAGCGCGCCATCAAGGGCGCCATCCGTCAGCTGACGGGGATGAACCACGAGGAGCGCGAGAAGTGGGCGCGCGAGCACGAGGCACCCGCGCACCTCGTCCACGAGACTGCCGAGATGGGCCGGCTCCCGGTCGTCAACTTCGCGGCTGGCGGTATCGCCACCCCCGCCGACGCCGCGCTGATGATGTACCACGGCTGTGATGGCATCTTCGTCGGGAGCGGCATCTTCGGCGCCGAGGACCCGCAGGCGATGGGCGAGGCCATCGTCGAGGCCGTCAACCACTGGGACGACCCCGAGACCCTCAAGGAGATCGCCAAGGGCATCGGCAAGGGCATGAAGGGCCAGTCCAACACCGGGATGGCCGAGGAGGACAAACTGCAGGGTCGCGGCGTCTGACCGACCGCGCCCCCGACCACACGACCGAACGTTCAGTATTGCTGACCCGTCACCGAGCCGTCGAGCGCGCCGGCAGCGAGACCCCGGCTCCGCGCGAATAAACTCCTTCTCGCTGACGCGCCGTGTCGCACGACTTAACCGGTTGTGGCCACGGGTAGCACGATAGACAGTGATGGAAGTCGTCAGAAGCGCTCTCCGGGGGGTGTTCTCGCCGTTTCGGTCGCGGCCCAGCGGGACGGTGGTGGGGCGAGTCGCGGGCCCGAACCCGGACCCCGTGGTGCTGGTCCACGGCTTCCTGGACTACTACGGGACCCCGTGGTGGGCGACGATGGAGGAGTTGCTGGTGGAGGCGGGGTGGCCCGAGGAGCGGGTCCACAGCGTGACCATCAGCAAGCTCCCCGGGACGACCATCGGCTCCCCGATGTCGTACGCGGCGAAGGTACAGGAGACGCTGGAGTCGGCCCACGACGCCCACGGCCAGCCCGTCGACGTCATCGGCCACTCGATGGGCGGGCTGAAGGCCCGCTGGTGTGTCGAGCAGGGCGACGGCGAGGAGTACGTCGACGACCTCGTCACGCTCGGGACGCCGCACCAGGGCACCTACGCGGCCTACTGGGCGCTCCTGACACCCGGTGGGCGCGACATGATCCCCGGAAGCTCGTTCGTCCGGACGCTGAACGAGGGGGGACTCGCACCGTCGGTCCGGTACACGTCGGTGTGGTCGAGCGCCGACTCGCTCGTCCTGCCCCAGTCGAACGCGAAGATTCCAGCCGAGATCGTGGACGAGGACACGGAGAACATCTACTGCGGGGCGAAGGCACACATCTCGATGGTCCACGACGCCGAGGTGCTGGGGATGTACGCCCACCGGCTGGACTGATCCTTGGACGGCCGGCCCGACCCGGTCAGGGCCAGAACCGCTGGAGCGAGCCGACGGTCGTCGGCGAGGCGAACGGGGTGGCGTCGTGGAGCGTCGGCCGGACGTTCGCCTTCCCGTCGAGGAACCGTTCGAGGTCGGCCCGGTCGGTGTGGTCGTAGTTCGTGATGGTCCACGGCGGCCACACCGACAGGTGCTCGAACCGCGTCCCGTTCCACCGGGCGTAGACGTCGGCGGCGCCGTCCTGGGCGACCAGCGCCACCACACCGTCCGTCGCTCGCATCGTCTCGAGGAGGTCGGTCAGGTCCGCCTCGCCACCCCCGACGTGCGCCTGGAACACGTTCCTGACGGCCCGGTGGTCCGAGTGTTCGAGCAGCGTCTCCCGGAGGTCCTCGTCGCTACTGCCGGTGCTCATCGACCGTGTGTACTGTTCACACAGTCTTAAACGGACGGGGTCGTCGAGGACCGCCGGAGAGCGACGCGACGGCCGTGCCCGACGGCGCGGGCGGCCACCGACTTCATGCCCTCCGGGGGCGACACGTCGCTATGGACAGACGACTGCTGGCGGTCGTCCTCGCGACGCTCGCGGTGCTGGCCGGGTGTACCACCGCCCTCCCGGAAGCCACGCCGGGCGAGCCGGACGGCGGTGACGGGGGCGGAGCCACCGTCGCCCCCGGTGCCGACCTCACCCCCACGGGCGGTGGGAGCGTCACGGTGACCGTCACCCGCGTGGTCGACGGCGACACGATGAAGGTCACCTTCGAGAACGGCACGGAGGACACGGTCCGCCTGCTCGGCGTCGACACCCCGGAGGTCCACTCCGAGAACTCGCCCGACGAGTTCGAGGGCGTCCCCGAGACCGACGAGGGGAGCGAGTGTCTCCGGCGCTACGGCGAGCGTGCCTCCTCGTTCGCCAAGGAGACGCTGGAAGGCGAGACGGTGACCCTCCAGTTCGACCCGGACTCCGACCGGCGGGGCTACTACGGCCGGCTGCTCGGCTACCTCGTCGTCGACGGCCAGAACTTCAACTACCGCCTCGTCGCCGAGGGCCACGCCCGCGTCTACGACTCCTCGTTCTCGCTGCGGGACGGGTTCGACGACGCCGAGGCGAGCGCCCGGGCCGCCGGGACGGGCCTCTGGTCGTGTGCCGAGGGCGGCACCGGTCCCACCGCCACGGCCAGCGCGACACCCGACGGCGGGAGCGTCGACGGCCGACTGGCCGTCGTGGCCATCAACGCCGACGCCGAGGGGAACGACAACGAGAACCTGAACGACGAGTACGTCACGCTCGAGAACCGCGGGACAGAGTCGCTCGACCTCTCGGGGTGGACGGTGACCGACGAGGCGGGCAAGACCTACACGTTCGGGGACGTCACGCTCGGCGCGGGCGAACGGGTCACGCTCCACTCCGGGAGCGGCGAGGACACCGCCACGGACGTCTACTGGGGCCAGTCGAGCGCCGTCTGGAACAACGGCGGCGACACGGTGACGGTCCGGGACGCCGACGGCGAGGTGGTCGCCGAGCGGTCGTACTGACCCCGACGCTCCGCCGGACACCCGGCTCGTCGCACACGCCTGCGCGTACGCGCAGGAACGTGAAGGGGAGAGTTTTTGACGGAAGGTTTCGTAACCCGTTTTATATGTTCAAGGCCATCGTGAGCGCCGACACGCTCGGGGCTGCCCTCGACTCCGTGAGCGTGCTGGTCGACGAGTGCAAGATCAACCTCAACGACGACGGCCTCGCCATCCGGGCCGTCGACCCGGCCAACGTCGGGATGGTCGACCTCACGCTCGACGAGTCCGCCTTCGAGTCCTACGAGACGGACGGGGGCGTCATCGGCGTCAACCTCGCCCGCCTCGAGGAGTTCGTCGGGATGGCCGACGCCGGCCAGCTCGTCCAGCTCGAGCTCGACGAGGAGACCCGCAAGCTCCACATCCAGATCGAGGGGCTGGAGGGTACCCTCGCGCTCATCGACCCCGAGTCCATCCGCAAGGAGCCGGACATCCCGGACCTCGACCTCCCGGCGACCATCGTCGTCGAGGGCAAGGACATCGACCGCGCGGTCAAGGCCGCCGACATGGTCTCCGACCACATCGCGCTCGGCGTCGACGAGACCGAGGAGACGTTCTACGTCGAGGCCGAGGGTGACACCGACGACGTCCACCTGACGCTCGGCCGTGACGAACTCATCGACCTCGTGGCCGGCGAGGCACGCTCGCTGTTCTCGCTCGACTACCTGAAGGACATGAACAAGGCCATCCCGAAGGACGCCGAGGTCGAGATCGAACTCGGGCAGGAGTTCCCGGTGAAGATGCACTTCGACATCGCCGAGGCGCAGGGGCAGGTCACGTACATGCTCGCGCCGCGCATCCAGAGCGACTGAGACGGTCGTTCACCGGACCGCTCACGAACCGCACACACCACCCCGGCCTTCTTCGACCGCCGATACCCGACAGCCCTGCTCAGGTCTCGGCCGGCACCCGCGCGCCGAGGAACTCGTCGAGCAGTTCCACGAGGCGCTCGGGCTGGTCCTCCGGGACCAGCGCGTAGGCGTCCGGGACCCGCTCGAGTCGGGCGTCGGGGAACGCGGCGACCAGTCGCTCGGCGTCCGCGAGCGGGAATATCGGGTCGTCGGTCCCCCAGACGACGAGGACGGGCCGGTCGAAGTCGGGGAACGACGCGGCCGCCTCGTTGGTGTACCGCGGGTCGACGCCGAGCAGCGCCGTCCGGAGGTCGCGTCGCACCCCCGGGTCACGGGTGAGCGCGTCGACGTAGTCCGCGAGGACGCGGTCCTCGACGGGGTGTTTCGTCAGCAGGCGGAAGGCGAGTCGCCGAACCGTCGCCGACCGGAGTGACCGGGCGAACAGGCCGACGACGCCCGGCACCCGTGCGCCGAGCGTGAACGGCTTGGCCGCCAGCGGCGGGAAGTTGTCGTAGGCGTCGCAGTTCACCAGCACCAGTCGGGCGACCCGTTCGGGGTGCCGGGTGAGGAACACCTGACAGAGCGCGCCGCCGGTGTCGTTGCCGACGAGCGTCACCCGGTCGACGTCGAGGGCGTCGAGGAACGCCGCGAGCAGGTCCGCCAGCCCCGAGGGTGTGAGGTCGGCGTGCGCGTCCATCGCCAGTCGGTGGCCGCCGAGCGGGAGCGTCGGGACGAGACAGCGGTGCGTCGCCGAGAGCGGGCCGGCCACGTTCCGCCACAGGTCGCCGTTCACGAACGCGCCGTGGACGAACAGGAGCGGGTCGCCCTCGCCGACGTCGTGGTACTCGAGCGTGCCCTGCGGGAGGTCGACCGTCCGTCGTTCCTCGTCCAGTCCCGTCTGTCGTGGCGACCGTGTCATGCGTTCGAGGAGGCGTCGTACGGGCCTCAAGGCTCCGACCGGGAAATTCCGGGGCGCCCGGAATCCACCCGAGACGGTCGGATTGATGTGCCGCCGACGGGAGGGGGAGGTATGGACGGGGCGGACCTCACGGAGTTGCTCCGGCTGCGACACGACGTCCTCCGGGCGCTCGTCGACCAGCCACGGCCGCGACACGAACTCGTGGACGCGCTCCCCGACTCGAAGTCGACGGTCTACAAGGGCCTCACACAGCTCGAGGAGGCCGGACTCGTCGATCGGACCGACGGGAGGTTCGCCCCGACGCTGTTCGGCGTGGTGGCGCTCGCGCGCTACGAGGCGCTGGTGGAGACGGCGGCCTACGGCGACCTGCTCGCCGACCTGCCGGGCGACGCGGTCGACCCGGCGGCGCTCGTGGGCGCGAGCGTCGTCCGGCCCGACGACTCCGACGCCGAGCGACACCTCGAGGCCGTCTGGGACCTGCTCGCGGGAGCCGACCGGGTCAGCGGTGTCGCACCGGTCGTCTCGCCGGGCTACGTCGACCGGTTCCGGGCGATACTGGACGCCGGGCTGGACGCCGACCTCGTGTTGCCGACGGCCGTCGTCGAGACGCTCCGTCGGGACCACGCGGCGGCGCTGGCGGCCGTCACCGAGCGCGCGACCCTCTACGAGACGGCCGACCCGGTCCCGTTCGGCGTCCTCGTCACCGACGGCTCGCCGGGACAGATGGCCATCGAACTCCGCGACGGACCGCTCATCACCGGACTCGTGACGAACGAGACGCCGGCCGCGGCGGCGTGGGCGCGGGCGACGGTCGACCGGTACCGCGAGGGCGCCACCCGGGTCACCCCCGACGGGTCGTGACCTCGCTCACGCCACCAGCACGCTCTCGCCGGCCCGCACCTTCTCTCCGCGCTCGACCACGACGTCCGCGAGCGACACCTCGGGTGGGAACAGCACGTCCGCCCGCGACCCGAACGAGATGTGGGCGAACCGCTGGCCGCGTTCCAGTTCCGCGCCACCGTCCACCCACGGATGGATGCGTCGTGCCACCGCGCCGGCGATCAGGGTCACCTCGAACGCGCCGCAGTCGAAGCGGACCCGCTCGTTCCGGTCGGACTCCTTCGTGAACGCCGGGAGGTGCTTTCCGGGTTCGTGGGTGACGGACTCGACCGTCGCGGGCGCGGGCATCCGGTTGACGTGGACGTCGGTGACGTTCATGAAGACGGCCACGCGCACCCGCGTCTCGCCGGCGTGTTCCTCCTCACGGACCACGCTCACGCGACCGTCGGCGGGCGAGAGGTAGCCGTCCGTCGCCGTGGGCGTGCGCGAGGGGTCGCGGTTGAACCAGACGGCGACGCCGAACGCGACGGGCACGAGGAGGACGGCGGGCGGGAATAGGGGCGCGAGGAGGACCGGGACGAGCCCACAGACGAGTGCCAGTCGCAGGGTGCCGGGGGCGACTCGGAACCCGCTCATCCGTGGCGGTCGATGACCGCCTTCGCGGCCCGGGCCTTCTCCTTCCAGCCGTAGCCCTGTTCGTAGACGTGTTTCTTCGCGTCGACCAGTTCCTCGGGCGAGGCCTCCTCGAACCCGCCGCGGGCCCACGTCCCGGACTCGTACATCCACTCGACGACCTGTTCGCGCGTCTCCTGCCACGAGAGGCCGACCATCTCGTAGAACGCGACCAGCGCGAACACGCTGTTGTCGTGGGCACCCGGCACGCTGCCACGCTCGTAGATGGTCCTGAGCGGTTCGCTCGTCGGGCGCGAGACCTTCTCCTTGTACTCCTCGACGGTCAGCAGGTGGAGGAGTCCCTCGCGTTCCTCGACGCGGCGGTCGCCCTTCAGACGCCGGAGGACGGCCTGGTGGAGCGGCGACCAGTCCTCGAGGTCGTCGCTCAGGGCCGACTCACGGTACGGGCGGGTGGAGAGCGCACTCAGCACGTCCACGTACGCGCCCTCTACCTCGGGGCGGCGACGGCCGTCGTGCTCACAGGCGGCGTCGTGGACGTTGCTGGTGGTCCGACAGTCCGGACAGGGGTACGCGAACCGCGGCACGACTGGTCGGTTCAGGGGGCGCGAGTAAGAGACTGTCGGGTGCCCGGCGGCGGGAGACGTCGCCGAGGACCGCCAGCGAGACTGTCCCGTTAACCCCATCATAAGTGCCCGTGCCGTGGCTCTCCGCGCCGGATTCGGGAATCAACGACGGGGGGTCGTAGGATAATCCGACACTAACGAAGATGCTCGGGGGTCACGGTTTATCGCATGAAACTCGGAGTCATCGGGTACGGGAACGCTGGCGGCAAGATCGCCGACCGACTACTCCAGTTCGAGGAGCAGACCCACCGCAACCTGACCCGCGCGGTCATCGCCATCAACTCGGCGAAGGTCGACCTCGAGCGACTCGAGCACATCCCGCGGGAGAACCGGTTCCTCGTCGGACAGACCGACGAGCGGGTGAAGGGACACGGCGTCGGGGGCGACCCGGACCTCGGTGCGGAGATTACCCGGCAGGACCAGTACGAGATCGACCGGGCGCTGGACCGGGTGCCTGTCTACGACATCGGCGGATTCCTCATCATCGCGGGGCTCGGCGGCGGGACGGGGAGCGGCGGGGCCCCCGAGCTGGCCGAACACATCAGGGAGACCTACGAGGAGCCGGTGTACGGGCTCGGCATCCTGCCGGCCGAGGAGGAGGGTGGCCGCGCCGCGCTCAACGCCGCCCGGTCGCTGCAGGCGTTCACACAGGCGACCGACAACCTCGTGCTGTTCGACAACCACGCGTGGCGGGGAAGCGAGGACTCCGTCGTCGGCGGGTTCGACCGGACGAACACGGAGATCGTCAAGCGGGTGGTGACGCTGCTCTCGGCCGGCGAGATCGACGGCTCGCGCATCTCCGAGAACGCGATGGACTCGGGCGACATCCGCCGGACGATGGCGACGGGCGGGGTCAGCACCATCGCCTACGCCGAGACGGCCCTCGGCACCGAAGAGCGCGACGCGGGGTTGCTCGGCCGGTTCCGCGAGCAGAACTCGCGCGCGACGGCCAACGGGGCCGACGCCGGCACGCGCGTCAGCGGACTCATCCGGCAGGCGGTACAGTCGCGTCTCACCTGTCCGGCGGCCGTCGACTCCGCCGAGCGGTCGCTCATCGTCGTCTCCGGACCGCCGGAGGCGTTCTCCCGGAAGGGGCTGGAGAAGGGCCGCCAGTGGCTCGAGCGGGAGACCGACAGCGCAGAGGTGCTGGCCGGCGACGACCCGCGCGACGGTGCACGCACCCTCTCGGCGGTGGTGTTGCTCTCGAACGTGACCGACGTACCGCGTGTCAAGCAGCTCCAGCAACAGGCCATCATGGCCCAGCGCTCCATCAAGGAGCGCGAGACGACCCGCGCGGACGAGATCCAGGCGCTCATCACGGACGACGGGAACGAGCTCGAGCCGCTCTGAGCGCGGGCGGGGACCGGTCGCCGGCGATCGCCGGCCGAACCTTGAAATCCGGAGGCGGCACCACCCTTCGACACGTCTATGCAGGGGCCGCCACGAGGGACGTGCGTGACCGAGGAGTCCGGAGCGGCGGCCGAAGCCGACACCGAGCGCCCGCCGTGGCGCGACGTGTTCGGCCACGCCGAACCCTACGAGGAACAGGCCGAGGGTATCGCCACGGCCGTCGAGACGGCGAGCGAGAACGGCTTCCTCGCGCTCGAGGGCGCCTGCGGGACGGGCAAGACGATGCTCGCGCTCACCGCTGGCATCCACCTCGTCCGCGACCCGGACTCCCAGTACGAACGCGTCCTCGTCCTCACGAGCGTCAAACAGCAGTTGCGCCAGTTCGAACAGGACCTTCGACTGGTCAACGAGAACCTCCCCGAGGACTGGCGGCCGGTCTCGGGGCTCACGCTCGTCGGGAAGGCCGACGTCTGCCCGTACAACCGCGAGGGCGCGGGCGGTATCGACGGCGAGAACGTCTACGACCGGTGTGAGAGCCTGCGCGAGCGGACCCGTGGGCTGACCGAGGACACCAGCGCCGGGAGCCTCGCCCAGCACGGCCGCTCACAGCAGGTCGGACTCGCCGACTCGGGGGCCGAGGACGGCGGGGCCTCCTACCTCGAGTCGGCGGGCGGGATGTCGCCGTACGCCCCCGAGATGCCCGAGTACGGCACCGACACGGGCAGCGTGGAGTTCTGCCCGTTCTACGCGCAGTACCTGGACGACCTGCCGGAGGAAGGCAATCCGGTCGAGGCCGTCCCGTTCGACCACACCGAGGCCGGCCTCATCACGACCGAGGACCTCGTCCGTCACTCGGTCGAACACGGGACCTGTCCGCACTCGGTGATGGGGGCGCTCCTCCCGAGCGTGGAGGTCGTCGTCGGGAACTACTACCACGCGTTCGATCCCACGACCACCGAGTCGTTCACCGGCCCCTTGCTGGACGACTCGACGTTCCTCGTCTGCGACGAGGCGCACATGCTCGAGCCCCGCGTGCGCGAACTCGTCAGCGACGGGGTGAGCGACACGGCGCTGCGCGACGCCGAGGCCGAGATCGCGCAGGTCGTCCAGCCGCTCACGATGAGCGCCGAGGGCCGGGCGACCGGACCGGTCGAGACCATCCGCGGCGAACTGCAGGACTCCGGGGTCACGGTCGAGGACTGCCAGCGGGTGCGGACGTTCCTCCGCGACCTGCGCGAGTACCTCGACGACCGGGTGACCGACCACCTCGACCGGGAGCACCGCGGCTGGCAGGACTCGATGGCCGACCTGCCGGACGTGGAGCTACCGCTGCGCGACCCCGAGGAACCGGCCGTGGACGACCTGACCGAGTGGGCGAGCGAGACGGGCTACACCGACTCGGACTGGGCGCTCGCGGCGTCGGTGGGCGCCGTCGTCGGGCACGTCCTGAACACCGTCGACGAGGCCAGCGAGGAGGACGACGGAGAGAAGCGCCGGACGGCCCCCGCCGTGGGGCGGGCGCTGGCGGCGTGGGCCGAGGCCGACCACACCGACCACTTCCGCGAGATTCGACTGGAGCGGACGTGGAACGACGTGGCCCCGCGAGACTCGTGGCGCCGAGCCTACAACGGCCGGTTCGAACTCCACTGCTGCGTCCCCGGCGACCGCATCGGCGAGCGCCTCGCCGAGTTCGGCGGCGGCGTGTTGATGTCAGCGACGCTGGCGCCGCTCGACGTGTTCCGCTCGGTCTCCGGGCTCGACCACCTCGCCGACGCCGGTCGGCCCGTCACCGAGCGGGTGTACGAGATGAACTTCCCGCCGGAGAACCGCGCCTCGTTCGCGGTGAAGGCGCCGAAGTTCACCTACGCCAACCGGGGCGCGCCGGACGAGGAGACGCCCACGCGGGTGGCCCACGCCCGCGCCATCCGGCAGGTCGCCTCGGTCGAGGGGAACGTCCTCGTCGGGATGCCCTCCTACGCCGAGGCCGAGTGGGCGGCCGGCGTCCTCCGCGGGCACGTCGACAAGGAGGTACTGCTCGACGAGTCCTCCTCGGACGCCGCGACGGGCGCGATGCGCGACGAGTTCTTCGAGGGACCGGGGAAGGTGCTCGTCACGTCGCTCCGCGGGACGCTCACCGAAGGGGTCGACTACCGGGGCGACCGCCTCACGGCGGCCGTCGTCTCCGGCGTCCCCATCGTCAACACCGCCTCGCCGCGGACGAAGGCGGTACGGACCGCCTACGACCGCCGGTTCGGGGAGGGCTTCCGCGACGCGTTGCTCGTGCCGGCAGTCCGAAAGGCGCGACAGGCCATCGGCCGCGTCATCCGCGGACCGGACGAGCGCGGCGTCCGGGTCCTGCTGGACGAGCGCTACGCCAGTGACGACTGGGACTCGGTGCGTGACCTGCTCGGGCCGGACCGCGAGGAGTTCCAGCCCGTGGGGCCGGACATGCTCGACTTCGCGCTGGAGCGGTTCGACGGCTAGCGAACGTCCAGCGACGGGTCGCAGGCCACGTCGAACCCGACCGAGCTATCCTCGTCGTTCCGCCAGAGCGAGAGCGTGACGTTTCGCGCCCGCCGCGGGACGGCGAACGGGACGACGCCGCTCGCCGACTCGCCGGGGTCGAGCGTCAGTTCCTCGGCGCCGAACGCCGCCTCGAGTCCCGTCAGCGTCCACCCGGTGTACCAAGCCGACTGGCCCGCCCGGACCAGCACCGCCAGCCCCTCCGTGGGGCGGAAGCTGACGCTCGAGGAGGCCCCACCGGGGAGCGAGTAGACCAGCCGATAGATGGCGTAGGCCTCGCCCTCGCCCGGGGTGTAGGTGAGAAACCCCGAGCCAATTCCGGGCTGGAGGCGGGCGTGCCACCGGAGCGAGAGCCGCGGGCTGACACTCCCGGTACCGGCCGGGTCGACGCGGAGCGGAATCGGTTCGACGTCACCCTTCGTCTCCCGGCTCACACACCCCTGTGGCGTGGGGGTAGGACTCGGCGTCGGCGTCTCCGAGGGAGTCGGCGATTCGGTCGGCGTCGGTGAGTCCGTCGGGGTGGGTGAGTCCGTCGGCGTCGGTGTCGCCGCCGGTGTCGCCGTCGGCGTCGACTCGTCGTCGAAGAGCGAGGAACACCCGGCCAGGCCCGCCGCTCCGGCGAGGCCCGCCGCGCGCAGGAACGACCGTCTGTCGGGCATCGTCGATTTGTCGATACAGCGGCAGATAAATCCGCGGACCTATCCGATATTCGAACAGTCACGAGCGGGGGGACACGGGGGCAGACGCACTGCTGTGTGACCAGCGTCAGACGCTCGTCAGACTGCCGATTCCACACGTGATGGCGGTCTATCCCCCCGCCGTAGTGTGGTTCTCTCGACCGGCGCTTACCCCCGTGTTTCGTGTGGAACGGGCGCACGCCACGCGACCCACGTCGGCGGGTCGCGCCGGAGACAGGTTTTTGTCACGTGGGCTAGAATCGAAACCGTGTCGAGACGCGCACGGCAGCGACAGTACGTCCTGGCGGCGGCGCTGGTCGCCGTAGCCGCCGTGGCCGCCTTCGTCCTCGCGGAGGTGGTGGGGACGGTGTTCTTCGCCGTCACCGTCGCGTACGTGCTGGTGCCGGTGCGTCACCGACTGGTCGACCAGGGGGTCCCCCGGCAGTGGGCGGCGGCGGCCGTCGCGAGCGGCGCGTTCGGCCTCGTCCTCGCCGTCATCGCCCCGCTTGGCTGGGTCCTCTACCGACGGCGGCGTGAGCTCATCGACCTCATCGGCTCCATCCCCCAGTCCATCGTCGTCCCGCTGGGGGAGTTCACGTACACGCTCGATACGAGCGTCGTCCTCCAGTTCCTCCAGTCGTCGATCCGGGGCGTGGCCGTCGGCGTCGCCGCCGCCGCTCCCGTCATCGCGCTCGAGCTGTTCCTCTTCGCCATCCTGCTGTACGCCCTGTTGCTCCGGCCGGGCGCGGCCGGCAGAGCGGTCCTCGGGGTGGTCCCGAGTGCGTACCACGACGTGCCGGTGGCGCTGAACCGCCGGGTCCGCGAGACGCTCTACGGCATCTACGTCCTGCAGGCGGCCACCGCCGCCGGGACGTTCGTCATCGCGTTCGCGGTGTTCGCGGCGCTCGGGTACAGCGCCTCGTTCACCCTCGCGGTGGTCGCCGGCTTCCTCCAGTTCGTCCCCGTCGTCGGGCCGGGGCTCCTCGTCGGGGTGCTTGCGGTCGTCGACCTCGTCGGCGGGATGCCGACTCGCGCGGTGCTCGTGGCCGTGCTGGGTGCCGTGTTCGTCAGTCTCGCGCCGGACGCCATCATCCGTCCCCGACTCGCCTCGCGGGCCGCCCACCTCCCCACGAGCCTCTACTTCATCGGGTTCACCGGCGGCCTCCTGACCGTCGGGGCCATCGGCTTCATCGCCGGGCCCCTCGTCGTCGCGTTGCTCGTCGAGGTGGTCGAACTGCTCTCGGACGCCGGGCCGGAGCAACGGACGCTGGAGGAGACGGGGCTACGCCGTGGGACGCCCACGGACGACGAGGGCGGCGAGGACGACGAGGCAGGGCCGAACGAGGAGCGCCACGAGGACGCCGGGGCCTGACCGCGGTCAGACTGTCTCCAGTTCGCCGCCCTCGGCCTCCCACTCGGTGAGTGACCCCTCGTAGAACGCGAGGTCGGTGAACCCGAGGTGTCGCAGGACGACGTAGGTGTGGCTGATACGACGGGCGGTGTTGCAGTAGAGCACGACCCGTCGCTCCGGGTCGATATCGCGCTCGCGGAGGATCGCGCGTATCTCCTCGACGGGCCGCAGGCCACGTGAGTCCTGGTCGACCAGTTCGAGCCAGTCCAGTCGTACCGCGCCGGGGATGTGGCCCTCCTCGTACTCCCACTGCTCGCGCGTGTCGACGACGACGGTGTCCGGGTCCGAGAGCGCCGCCTCGACGGTGTCCATCTCCACGAGCGGCCCGCCAGGGTCGTACGCGGCGTGGTACTCGCTCGGGTCGACCGTCGGTGCCTCGCGGCTCACCTCTCCCTCGCGTTGCCACGCGCTGAAGTCGCCGTCCAGCAGGTGGAGTCGCTCGCGGGGGTGACCGTAGAGTTCCGCCGTGACGAGGAACCGCGCGGCGAACACCCCGTGGGTGTCGTCGTAGGCGACGAGGTGGTCGTCGTTCTCGATGCCCGCGGCCGAGAGGAGGTCCCCGAACACCTCGGCACCGGGGAGCATCCCCGCCTCGCCCCCGTCGGCCGACCGGAACGAGTCGAACGGGACGTTCACCGCGCCCGGCAGGTGCCCGATGCCGTCGTACTCCCACGCCTCGCGGACGTCGACCAGCCGGACGTCGGCGTCGCCGAGTCGCTCGGTCACCCACGCCGGGGCGACCACGATGTCGCTCATACACGCACTCGGAGGGCAGGGGTCACAAGCCCCTCGGCGGCGGCGGTTCCGGTCCCGACTCGGAGATACCAGCATACGTTGCCGATACGTGTGCGAGGCGGTTCCAGTGTCCCGCGCCGCCCCGACACGGACGCCCGCGCCGAGCGCCCGTCGGTGGACGCCCCCGGCGTGCCGTTACCGGCAACATTTACTGCATCTGCGCACAGGTGGCCGATACGTCCGGCAGGCGAGTAGATAACCGAGTGTGGCCTATACTAGCGGTCGCACCATGACCGACTACGCCAACGACGTCCTCGTCTCCGCCGACTGGGTCGAGGACCACCTCGAGGAGTTCCAGCGCGACGACCCCGCCCACCGACTGGTGGAGGTGGACGTCGACACCGAGGCCTACGAGGAGTCCCACGCGCCCGGAGCCGTCGGGTTCAACTGGGAGACCCAGTTGCAGGACCAGACGACCCGCGACGTCCTCACGAAGGAGGAGTTCGAGGACCTCATGGGGAGCCACGGCATCACCGAGGACTCCACCGTCGTCCTCTACGGTGACAACGCCAACTGGTTCGCCGCCTACACCTACTGGCAGTTCAAGTACTGGGGCCACGACGACGTGCGCCTGATGGACGGCGGCCGCGACTACTGGCTGGAGAACGACTACCCGACGACGGACGAGGTACCCGAGTTCTCCGCGCAGACCTACACCGCGAGCGGCCCCCGCGAGTCCATCCGCGCGTACCGCGACGACGTCGAGAACGCCATCGAGCGTGGCATCCCACTCGTCGACGTCCGCTCGCCCGAGGAGTTCTCCGGTGAGATCCTCGCCCCGCCGGGACTGCAGGAGACCGCCCAGCGCGGCGGTCACATCCCCGGCGCGAAGAACATCTCGTGGGCGGCCGTGACGAAGGACGACGGGACGTTCAAGTCCTTCGACGAGCTGCGAGACCTCTACGCCGAACACGGCATCACGGGCGAGGGGACCACCGTCGCCTACTGCCGTATCGGTGAGCGCTCCTCCGTCGCCTGGTTCGCACTCCACGAACTGCTGGGGTACGAGGACGCCATCAACTACGACGGCTCGTGGACCGAGTGGGGCAACCTCGTCGGCGCCCCCATCGAGAAGGGCAACTAGGTCGTCCACCCACCCGACCACTCTCCTCCCCGACCCAGCCAGCGACGCCTAGTGCCCGACCTCCTCCTCCGGCGGCTCCAGCATCCCCAGACTGAGCGCCAGCCACCCCACGCTCGCCACCATCATCGCGCTCCCGACCCCGAGGACGAGGTTCACGCCACCCTGCAACACGCCCAGCAGCATCACCACCATCCCGACGACGAGGAGTACCACCACGCCCGTGTACGCTGCAGTCTCGCTGACCATGGCTCGCCCTCGACGCCCACCCACCTAAGCGTGTCCCACAGTGACACACCACGTCCGGAGTCCCGCCACCTACAAGCCGCCAGCCGTGGAACTCCGGGGTATGAACGCAGACGAGTTCGTCGACGAGGTTCGCGAGGCGAACCGCACCGCCCTGTCCCGGCTCGGCTCCTCGAAGAGCCTGTACGCCGACACCATGGGCGAGATGGACACCGACACCGTCCTCACGGCCGCCGCCGACGCCGAGTTCCACGCCGCCGAGACGTACGCCGCGTGGGCCGACGACGAGGACGACACCGAGGTCGCGGAGGCGTTCGCGGCCACCGCCGACGAGGAGCAGGACCACTACGAGACGGTCGTCTCGAAACTCGGCGCGCACGACCCGAGCGACGAGCTCCCGGCCATCCAGACCTACCTCCGGCACCGCGAGGGGACCGTCGCCCGCCTCGGCGCGTTCGTCGGGCGCACGCTCGCCGCGGAGAAGTCGAAGGAGCAACTCACGGGCTTCTTCGTCGGCCAGGCCGACCCGCAGACCGCGGGGACGTTCCGCGAGATGGGTGGTGACCTCGACACGCAACTGGCGCGAGCGACCTCGCTACTGGCCGACCGCTGTGATACCGAGGACGAGTGGGACGTGGCGCTGGCCGCCGCGAGCGAGGCGATCCAGGCGGCCTACGAGGAGTACACGGAGCGACTGGAGGGGATGGGGGTGAACCCCAAGCCCGTCTGCTGAACCTTTTTCTCGTCGGGTGCGCCTTCGGCGCACCGCTCCTCGAAAAACGTTCACGAAAAAGGCGCGCCTCGCTGCGCTCGGCGCGGGTGGGTGTGCTTGTGGTTCAGCCCCGCTACCGCACCACCTCCGCTCCCCACCGCACCGCCTCAGCACCGCGACTGCACAGTAGGCCTTTTCGGGTTCCACGGCGTTCTGACTCCCATGAGCGACTTCGACAAGGAAGCGGAGCGGGAGAAACTGCGCGAGAAGTTCGCCAAGGACGAGCAGAAACGCGAGCGCACCTCGCGGATGAGCGAACTCCTCCTCAAGGGCGCGACGATGACGAACAAACACCACGACTGCGGGTCGCCCATCTTCCGCTGGGAGGGCGAGGAGTTCTGCCCCACCTGTCAGGGCACCCCCGACGGTGAAGGGGTCGCCCAGGTCGAGGGAGAGCAGGACGCAGCGGCGGCCGAGGCCGCCGACGTCGAGGTGGAGACGCCCGCCGAGCGCCCGAGCGAGGAGGCGCCGTCCCCGGAGACTGCCAACGGGACACCGGAGACGGCCGACCGGACGCCAGCGCGAGCGCCCGACACGGCACCCGAGACGGCCGCGGACGCACAGGCACCGACACCGGAGCCGACTCGCACGCCCACGCCCACGGGTGCGGCGAGCACGGCCGGGCAGGGCGGTGAGCTCGACGAGGCACGCGCGTCGCTCACCCGGACGCTCACGTCGCTGGCGCAGCAGGCGGAGGCGACGAGCGACCTCTCGAAACGGCGGGATCTGCTGGCGGCCGTCGAAGACGCGGCCGAGGCGCTCGAAGCGACCAAGCGCGCCGACCGCTGACCGGTCGGGTCAGCCGTCGTAGTCGCTCCCGACCACGTCCCGTATCCGACCGGCCGTCACCTTCCCGACCCCCTCGACGTCGAGCAACGCGTCCTCGTCGGCGGTCATCACCGCCTCCACGCTCCCGAAGTGTTCGAGCAGCGCGCGGGCCGTCACGGGCCCGACCTCGGCGATCGAGCCGACGACGTACTCCTGCTGTTCCGTGCGGGTCCGTTTCCCCTTCTCGCCGTGGACGCTCACCTGCCGGTCGTCGTCCTCCTGTTCGCGCCGGGCGATGGTGTAGAGCAGTTCGGCGGTGTCCTGCTCGTCGCTCGTGCGGAGGACGCTCGCACCGAAGTCCACCGCGAGCGAGGAGAGCGCCCCGCGGATGGCGTTCGGGTGGACGTTCCGCCGGCCGTAGAGGTCCTCGCCCTCCAGAACCACGACCGGCCGGGCGTAGTGGCGGGCCGCGTCGCCCACCTGCTCGAACATCGAGCGGTCACCCCCCGTCAGCGTGTCGAGGAAGTCCTCGACGGACTTTCGCTCGACGGCGACCCGGTCCGAGAGGACGTAGTCGCCGACCGCGAGCGTCTCCAGTCGCGTGCGGACCCCCTCCTTGCGCGAGAGGTCACGCGCGATGCTGGAGTCGAGTTCGCGCTGGTCGACGACGATCTCGACGCCGTCGAACGCCTCGTCCTCGCCAGCGGTGGCGACGACCGCGTCATCGGTCGCGTCGTCGTCGTCGGTCGCGTCGTCGCCGGTACCCGGTTCGGTCTCGGCCTCGCTCGCGTCCGGTTCGTCGGCCCCGTCCCCCTCGTCGACCTCGTCGCCGCCGCCCGCGAACGCGGAGATCCCGGCCTGTCCGTCGTCCCCGCTCGAACTGCCCGACCCGCCGGTAGCGGCCGTCGACGCGGTCGATTCGGTCGCCGCTGGCTCCGGGTCGGGGTCGCCTGTCGTGTCCGTCTTCGAGACGTCGGCCTCGGCCGCCGTGAACGTCGCCAGCGCCGCCTGCGTCTCGGTGAGTTCCGACTCGATGTCCCCCTCCATCGACTTGAGCTTCCGCAACTCCTGGGCCATCCGCTTCTCCTCGTTGCGCGACATCCAGTAGTACGCCTCGTCGCGCGTGTCGTTCGCGATGAGGACGACGACCTTCCCCTCGGTCTGCCGGCCGGTCCGGCCCTTCCGCTGGATGGAGCGGATGCCCTTCGGGACGGGTTCGTAGAACAGCACGAGGTCCACCTCCGGGACGTCGAGGCCCTCCTCGGCGACGCTGGTGGAGACGAGCACCTCGAACTCGCCGTTCCGGAACTCGTCGAGCGTCGCCTTCTGCTGGGTCTGGGTCATCCCGTCTGATCCCTCCCGGTCACCCTGACCGACGAACTTCCGGACGTCGAACGACTCGCTCAGGAACTCGACGAGCGTCTCGGCGGTGTCGCGCGACTCGGTGAACGCGATGACGCGGTCCCCACCCTCGATGCCGAGCGTCTCGGCCAGCAGGATGCGGGTCTTGCGGAACTTCGGGTGGATGTCGTCGTACCGCTCGGCGCGCGAGCGGGCCTGCTTCACGCCGAGTTCGCTCACGAACCGCTGGGAGGCCTTCGAGGCACCGGAGGACCGCGCGGCGTTCTCCTGTCGCTCGAAGTACCGGCGGAGGCTCTCGACCGACTGGGTCTCGGCGTAGGTGACGGCGGTCCGTATCTTCCGGAGTTCGGCGAGGATGCTCATCGCCTTGTAGCCCGCCGAGTCGTCGTCGTTCATCAGCTGGCGGGCCTTGGCCTGGAGTTTCCGGAGGTCGCCCTCCGAGAGCGACGGGTCCGTCTTCCGCGTGAGTCCCAGCTCCCGCAGCGTCTCCAGACGCTCGGCCATCACGTCGGTCAGCCGGTCGCGGATGTCGAGTATCTCCTCGGGCAGGTCGAGGTGCTCCCACTCGACGGTCGTCTCGTAGGTGTGCTGGGCCACGTCGGCGTCGTCCTCGGTCATCACCGCCACGTCGCGCAGGCCGAGGTTCTGACACACCTGCAGGATCTCCTCCTTGTCGCCGCCGGGCGAGGCGCTCATCCCCGTCACCAGCGGCGTCTCGGCGTCGGCGTGGTACCGCTCGGCGATGTAGTTGTACGCGTAGTCGCCGGTCGCGCGGTGACACTCGTCGAACGTGCAGTGGGTCACCTCGGCCAGCGAGACGCGGTTGCCGATGAGGTCGTTCTCGACGACCTGCGGGGTGGCGACGACGACCCGAGCCTCCTCCCAGACCGCGGCCCGGTCGTCCGGCCTGACCTCGCCCGTGAACACCACGATCTCGTCGTCGGGCACCTCGAGCGCCTCGCGGTAGAACGCGGCGTGCTGTTCGACCAGCGGTTTCGTCGGCGCCAGCAGGAGCGACTTCCCGCCGTACTCCGCGAGGCGGTGGGCCGTGACGAGCAGCGAGACGGCCGTCTTCCCGAGGCCCGTGGGCAGACAGACCAGCGTGTGGTCGGCCATCGCCGTCTCCGCGAGTTCCACCTGGTAGCGACGGTTCTCCAGCAGGCCCGGCACGACGAGTGGCCGGTCGAGGAACTGGTCGCTGTCGGTGGCCGCCATCTTGGCCCGAACTATCGCCCCACCGCTCAATAACCTTCGTACAGCGAGGTGAAAGTGGAGTGCGTGGCCGAGCAGCGAGGGACCGCAGGTCCCTCGTGCGAGCGGGCGCGAAGCGCCCGTGAGCGAATCGAGGCCACGGTGTGGCGAGCGGGAGCGAACGATCCACGAGTGGGGAACGGCGCGACCCGCGGGTTCAGGTCCGGTCCGGGTCCGTGGGGAGCGTCCCGAACTCCGCGGGCACCCACCGCTGGTCCTCGATGGGCGGGCGCTCGTAGTCGCCCCGTTCGGGCCGGGACGGCAACTCGATCGGCTCCGGGGTGCGGTCCTCGTAGTCGAACTGCGAGAGCAGGTGACTGATGCAGTTGAGCCGCGCGTGGCGCTTCACGTCCGCGTCGACGACGTACCACGGCGCGAACTCGGTGTCAGTCGCCTCGAACATCCGGTCTTTCGCCCGCGAGTAGGCCTCCCACTGGGTACGGGCCTCGAGGTCCATCGGGCTCAGTTTCCACCGCCGCCTCGGATCCTCGTTGCGCCGCTCGAACCGGCGTTCCTGCTCGGCGTCGCTGATGGAGAACCAGTACTTCAGGAGCACCATCCCGCTGTCCACGAGCAGTCGCTCGAACGTGGGACACGAGTCGAGGAACCGCTCGTACTCCTCGTCCGTACAGAATCCCATCACCCGCTCGACGCCGGCGCGATTGTACCACGAGCGGTCGAACAGCGCCATCTCACCCGCGGTGGGGAGGTGTTCGACGTACCGCTGGAAGTACCACTGGCCCTGCTCGCGCTCCGTGGGCTTGTCCAGTGCCACCACCCGGACGATGCGAGGGTTCAGCCGCTTCGTGATGCGCTTGATGACCCCGCCCTTCCCGGCGGCATCGCGGCCCTCGAACACCACGCAGACGGGGATGCCCTCGTCACGCAGCCAGTGCTGGAGTTTCACCAGCTCCGTCCGCAGGCGCTTCAGCTCCTTCTTGTACGGCTTCTTCTTCAGCACCCCGTCCTCGTCGTACCGGTCGTCGTCGGCGAGCGGGTGGCGTGTCTCGTCGGCCCCGTCCTCGGTCATACCACGGAAGAGGCGCGAGGGAGGATAAGCGGTCGGGCGGCGGACGCCGGGTGCTCAGTCGTGGATCCGGACGGTCGCACCGGCGTCGATGGCCACGTCCGCCACGTCGGCGAGCGTCCGCAGCGTCTCGTACCCACCCGCCAGCCGTCGCTCGGCGGGCGTGAACCACTGCTGGGCGTCGGCCGCCCACCGCTCCAGCAGGGGGTCGACGGCGCGCTCCGCCCGGAGCACCTCGGCGTGCGCTCGGCAGTCGGTCCGGAGCGCCCGGAGCGTCGACTGGTCGAGCCGTGCCTCGACACGCGCCGGGGGGTCACGCTCCGGTAGCCGGAGCACCTCGCGCAGCGAGTCGACCCGCCGATCCACCGTCGCCAGTTCGGCCGCCAGTCCGTCCAGTCGCCCCGCGGTCACCGTGGTCCGCCGGGGGGCGCGCCGCTCGCCACGGACGGCCCGGACCGTCTCGTAGTCGTCCGGCGCGAACGCGACCACGCGGTGCACGGCCGGTCGTCGGCCGGCGTCGACTTGGGCGTGGCGGCGCGAGGCGGTCCCCGGACGGCCCCACGGGGTGGGACTTATCCCGACTACCGTCCTTTGCTCGCGCATGACCGTCTACGAGACCGACGTCCCCGGCGTCGGCAAGAAGTTCGAACTCGACGTCGAGGACGACGCCCGGGCCGTCGTCCTCCTCCACCACGACGGCCGGGTCGAGGTGTTCCGCCGCTCGAACCCGGACGCCGACTCGGAGAAGGTGTTCGACCTGACGCGGGGCGAGGCCAACCGCCTCGGCTCCATCCTCGAGGGGGCCTACTTCGAGGCCGTCTCCACCGACGAACTCCAGGTCCCGCTCGGCGACGCGTTCATCGAGTGGGTCGACATCGACGAGGACTCGCAGGTCGCCGGCCAGACGCTCGTCGAGTCCGACCTCCGGAACGTCACCGGCGTCTCCGTCATCGCCGTCCAGCGCGGCGAGGAGACCATCCCCAACCCGGACCCCGAGTTCCAGGTGGAGGCCGGTGACATCCTCGTCACGCTCGGTAACCGCGAGCAGCAAGCCGACTTCGCCGCCCGCTGCCGGTAGATGGCGGCCGCCGGACTCCTGCTCGACGCCGGGGTCGTCCTCGCCGCCGTCGCCGTCGGCGGCGCCATCGCGACCCGTCTCGACCAGTCGGTCATCCCCGCCTACATCGTCGGCGGGGTCCTGCTCGGCCCGAACGGGCCCGTGCCGAGTCTCCGCCTCGTCGGCTCCGCGGAGTTCATCGACCTGCTGCAGGGGCTCGGCGTCATCCTCCTGCTGTTCTTCATCGGCCTGCACTTCTCGCCCTCGACGCTCGTCGAGCGCCGCGAAGCCGTCTTCCGCGCCGGCGGACTGGACCTGCTGAACGGCCTCGTCGGCCTCGCGTTCGGCTTCCTGCTCGGGTTCACCGCACTCGAGTCGCTGCTGCTCGCCGGCGTCGTCTACATATCCTCCTCCGCGATAATCACCAAGTCGCTCATCGAACTCGGCTGGATCGCCGACCCCGAGGCCGAGTCCATCCTCGGCCTGCTCGTCTTCGAGGACATCGTCATCGCCGTCTACCTCGCCATCGTCGCCGCGCTCGCGCTGGGCGGGACCGGCGGCGTCGGCGGGGGCGGCGCGCTCACCGCCGTCGGCGTCAGCCTCGTCGTCGTCGCCCTCCTCGCCCTCCTCGCGTTCCGCGGGACTCCCGTGGTCGAGCGCGTGCTCGACACCCGCTCCGACGAACAGTTCCTCGTGCGCATCCTCGCGGTCGCGACGCTCGTCGGCGGCGGCGCGCTCTACCTCGGCGTGAGCGAGGCCGTCGCCGCGTTCTTCCTCGGGGCCGCCGTCGGCGGCACCACTCACGCCGACCGTGTCGAGCGCGTCATCACCTCCGAGCGTGACCTCTACGCCGCCGTCTTCTTCTTCGCCATCGGCCTTGCGACCGACCTCTCGACGCTCCTCCCCCTGCTCGTCCCGGTGCTCGCGCTCGCGGTGGTCTCGGGCGCCGGCAAACTCGTCACGGGCTACCTCGGCGGCCGGGCCTACGGTCTGAGCGAGCGGCGCTCGGCCCGCGTCGCGGTGGCGATGGTCGCCCGCGGGGAGTTCTCGCTCGTCATCGCCGCCATCGCCGTGCAGGCGAACCTCGACCCGCGGCTCTCGGCGCTCGCGGTCGGCTACGTCCTCGTGATGAGCGTGGCCGGGACGGTGCTGATGAGCCAGTCGGCGCGGGTGGAGGACCTCGCCGAGCGGTTCCTCGCTGGTCGGACGCTCGCGGAGGGACCAGCCGGCCCGGAGACCTCCTGAGGGCCCGACACCTGCGTCACTCGCTCGCTTCCCCCACGCTCGCCGTGAACCCCACCGCCCGCAGTCGCTCGGCCAGCGGCAGGCCGATACCCGACGCGGGCGTCAGCACCCCACCGGAGAGCGGCGAGTCGACCTCGTCTCGCAGGAGACACATCGCGGACTCGCCGAGCATCCGGGCGGTGCCGCCGTAGCCGGGGTCGCGGTCGGTGCCGAACTCGGCCTCGACGGTGAACGGCCCGTCCGTGGCCGTCCCCCGTCCGAGCACGCGGACGGTGAAGTGCCCGTTCTCGATCTGTCGCTCCGAGGGACCCTCGCCGGGCGCGGGGAACACGAACCGGCGCAGCGTCGAGCGGACCGGGGCGACGGACATCGCGGCCGAGAACAGCCCGAGACCACCGGCGACGGCCGACGAGGTGGCCGCACCGACCAGCGAGCGGCCGGTCGGGACGACCTCCGAACACTGGAACTCGCGGCCGTAGGGGTAGCCCAGCAGCGCGTTGCTGCGCCGGACCACGCGCTCGTTCACCGGCGCCATCGGGGAGGGAGCCGTCCACTCCCCGGTCAGGCGGTCCTTCCGCGCGAGGCGTTGCTGGCCGCGGTCGACGCCGTCGCGCTCGCCGGGCGGCGCCAGCGAGTACGGGTTCCGGAGCGTCTCGCGAGCCACCGGGTCCTTCGAGGCGGCCTCGAACAGTTCGGCGAAGCTCGCCAGCGTGCCGCCGCTGACCCCGCCGCTCGCGCTCTCGAGGTAGATACGGACCTGCTCGCACGGCGCCCCGAACGTCTCCGTCGCGTAGGACTGGACGAGCAGGGTGCCGATGTCCGCGGGCACGGAGTCGAACCCACAGCTGTGGACGATGCGCGTCTCGGCGTCGACCGCCGCGTCGTGGTAGCGGTCGACCGTCTCCCGGACCCAGTTCACCTCGCCGGTCAGGTCGCAGTAGTCAGTCCCGGTCTCGATGCACGCCTCGACCAGCGGCGTCCCGTAGGTCGTGTACGGCCCGACGGTGGTGGCGACGACGTGCGTGTCGCGGGCGATGGCGCGCAGGCTCTCGGGGTCGGTGGCGTCGCCGAGCACCGTGGGGACCGCGTCCCACGCGGTGCCCGCGCAGAGGTCGGCCTCGACGGCGGCGAGACGGTCGGCGTCGCGGCCGCCGATGGCCAGCGAGAGCTCGTCCGGCGGGTACTGTTCGGCGAGGTACTCGGCGAGGAGACGGCCGGCGACGCCGGTCGCCCCCCACACCACGATGTCGTACGGACGGTCGCTGTCGGACACGGGTACGGCCGGTGGTACGCGACCCGGCGGCTAAAGCCTCTTGATGGGGCTGGCGCCGGGCGGGAGTGAGCGGCGGCGAGTCGTGCCAGCGCGTCACACCACCGCCAGCACGACTGTCATCGCCGTGGCCGCCGCCGGCGGGATGGTGAGGTTGTCGTCCACCACGTAGCCCGCCACGACCGGCTTCACGCCGTCGGCGAGCGTCGCCGCCGCCCCGCCGGCCGCCGCGGCGAGCCACGAGGGGACGAACGGCACCGCCAGCAGCGTACAGGTCCCGAACATCACCAGCAGGACGTACGTCCGTTTCACCGACTGGAGTTCGTCCGACCCGAGCAGGCCGCTCACCGGGTCGCCGATGGCCAGCATCAGCATCGAGGCGGCGGCGACCCCCTCCGTGACGCCGAGCCCGGCCGAGACGGCGAGGGCGACGAGCGTCATGCTCACCGTGTAGAGCGCGTAGCCGGCGAGGTTCTCCTGCTCGTACTCGCGGGTCAGGCGGTCGTAGACCCACGACTCCAGTCCCCCGAGCAGGCGACCGGCCTCAAGCGCCATCGCCACCACGAGGCCGAACACCCAGAGCCCCTGCACCGCTCGCCAGTCGTAGATACCCACGGCCCACCCCAGCGGGACGAGCGCGCCGAGCGAGTGGACGAGTCGGCGCTGGACCTCCGGGGGGACCGAGACCATCGGGTTACTCGCCGAGCGTCTTCGTCCCCGCGCGGAGCGCGGTCAGTTCGGCCGGGAGGTCGGCCACGTCGACGCGAGCCTGCTCGGTCGAGTCGCGTTCACGGACGGTGACGGTGTCGTCCTCCAGCGTCTCGTAGTCGACGGTGACGCAGTAGGGCGTGCCCACCTCGTCCTGTCGGCGGTAGCGCCGGCCGATGTTGCCCGACTCGTCGTACTGGACCGAGAAGCCGGCGTCGCGGAGGGTCTCGGCGATCTCCTCGGCCGTCTCGTCCATGCCGTCCTTGCCCATCAGCGGGAACACGCCGACGGTCGTGGGCGCGACCTCCGCGGGCAGGTCGAGGTAGGCGCGCTCCTCGCCGTCCACCTCGTCGGTCGAGTAGGCGTGCGTCAGCACCGTGTAGACGATGCGGCCGATACCGAACGACGGCTCGACGACGTGCGGCGTGACGTGCTCGCCCGACTCCGTGACCGTCTCGACCGAGAAGTTCGCCACCTCGCTGGCGACCTCGTAGGACTCGCCGTCGACCTCGACCGTGACCGAGTCGCCGTCGAAGGCGTCGGGGTCGGTCGCCGCGAGGTCGTGCAGGGCGTCGGCGATGTCTGCGGCGGCACCGCCGTACTCGGGGCCGAGCGTCGCCATGTCCAGGTCGACCGTGGCGCGCTCGACGGTCCGGGGCTCGTCGTACTGCTTGAACACGGTGAAGTCGTCGTCCGCGTACTCGCCGTGTTTCGAGAGGTCGTAGTCCGACCGGTAGGCGAACCCCGTTATCTCGACCCAGTTGCCGCCGACCTCCGCCTCGGCGTCCCAGCAGTCCGCGGCGTAGTGCGCCAGCTCGCCGCCGAGGTGCTGGCGGAAGCGGAACCGGTCCATGTCAACGCCGACGCGCTCGTACCAGCCCTGCGAGACGCCGAGGTAGTAGGCCACCCACGGGTCAACGGTGCCCGAGTCGACGGCCTCCTGCACGGTCATCTCGACGTACTCCTCGTCCTCGGCCTCCTGCTCGGCCGCCGGGTAGAGCGTCAACTCCACGTCCGCGACCTTCGAGATGTCCGGCTCGTCCGCCTCCGGGTCGACGAAGTGCTCCAGCTCCGCTTGCGTGAACTCGCGCACCCGGACCAGCGCCCGCCGCGGGGCGATCTCGTTGCGCCACGCCGTGCCGATCTGGCCCACCGCGAACGGGAGCTGGCCGCGGGCGTACTCCTTCAGCCGCGGGAACTCGACGAAGATGCCCTGTGCCGTCTCGGGCCGGAGGTAGCCCTGCTTGCCCGTGCCGGGGCCGATGGTCGTCTCGAACATGAGGTTGAAGTCCTCGACCGGCACCCCGGCGAGCGACTCGCCACAGGAGGGGCAGACGAGGTCGTACTCCTCGAACAGCGCCTCGACGTCCGCGATGGGCATCGCCTCGGCGTCGGCGACGTCCGTGCTATCCTCGACGATGTGGTCGGCCCGATGGGACGTCTCACACTCGGGACACACGATGATCATGTCGTCGAAGCCGTCGAGGTGGCCCGACGCCTCGAAGACGGCCTCGGGCATCACGTCGGGGGCGGCGATCTCGGTGTGGCCCTCTCGCGTGAGGAACCGGTCGCGCCACGCGTCCTCGATGGCCCGCTTCAGCGCCGCGCCCTGCGGCCCGTAGGTGTAGAAGCCGGCGACGCCGCCGTACGCCTCCACCGCGGGGAAGAAGAACCCGCGACGCTTGGCGAGTTCGGCGACCGTCTCCAGTTCGTTCTCACGCATCGACGAGCGCCTCCAGCAGGTCCATGTCGACGACGACGCCGACGAGGTCGCCCGCCTCGAGGACGGGGATCTGCTCGATGCCGTGTGAGATCATGAGCTGAGCCGCCTCGCGGGCGGTCCGCTTGGCCGAGACGGTGACGAGGTCCTCGGTCATGAACTCGCGGACGGGTTCGCTCGGTATCTCGACGTTCCGCGTCGGCGTGTAGCGCGACCCGACAGCCTTGATGCCCTCCCACATCCACTCGTCGTCCTGGTCGGCGAAGGAGTCGCCCGTCTCCGCCTCACCCTCGACGACGCGGGCCACGTCGATGATGTCCACCTCGGTGAGCATCCCGCACGGTTCGCCCTCCTCGTCGAGGACGACGCCGTAGGGGACCTGTGCGTAGGAGAGTTCGCGGCCAGCGACGGGGAGCGGCGTCTCGACGTACACGGAGTTGACGGCGGCCGTCCGCACCTCGCCGACCACCGTGTCCCCGTCGGTCAGGCCGTCGGCGATGGCCCGGACCACGTCGGTGATGGTGACGATGCCCACGAGTCGGCTGTCGACCACCGGGACGCGGCGAGCGCCCGTCTCGCGCATCAGCGCGGCCAGTTCCGAGATATCGTCGTCCGCCTCGACGCTCGGGACGGCCTCGACGAGCATCGCGAGCTGGTCCTCGTCGGGCTGGTCGATGAGCGACTCGCGCGAGACCAGCCCACGGAACTCCTCGCCGTCGTCGGTCTGTTTGACCACCGGGACGGAGGAGAACGACCGCTCCTGGAGGTATGCGAGCACGTCCTCGCGGGTACCGGGGAGCTCGACAGTCACGAGCGACTCCCGGGGAGTCATAGCGTCTGCGACGTTCATAGACAGGGTGGCGCGCCGGCGCTACTAAGAGGTTTCACATCCGCGCGGCGCCCTCACACGCGTCGACGCCGCTCGACGGTCACTCCTCGGTCGACTCGTCGTCGAAGTCCTCCGGGAGCCGCTGGTCCTCGACTTCCTCGGGGTCGACGTCGTCCAGTCGGGCGTTCTGCATCGGTGGGTTCTCCCCGGCCATCTGCGCGACGGTCCATCGGTCGAACTCCTCGACCCCCTCGACGGCGGCCTTCTCCATCTCCTCGGAGACCTGCTGCAGGCGCTGCTCCCCGTCCGGGAAGAACGGCTCCCACTGCTCGTGGCGGAAGCTCCCGAGGTGGGTCTTGTCGAGCAACTGGACGTGCGTGTACATCTCCCCCTGCTTCATCGCGGTGGCGATGAGCGGGTTCGCGTGCATCAGCTCGTAGTTGCCGGCCAGCAGGATGGCCCGGTCCGTCTCCCGGTCGTAGAAGACGGTCACCTGGAAGACGGTCCCGGCCACCTCGTTGCGGAACACCTCGTACTCGTCGAACCCACCGGGGCGGAACGCGCTCGTGAAGTCCTCCTCGTAGTTGTTCGGGATGACGTAGGTGAGCCCGAAGCGGCCCTCCGGTTCCACGCGGGGGCTCTCGGGGGCGGTGTGGCCGGCGCCGACGTAGGTGGCGTCCCAGCCGTCCGCTTCCAGCTCCTCGGCCATCGCCTTCATCTCCTCGATGGTCGCCTCCCAGGCGTCCTTGTACGCCTGTGCGTTCTGACTCATCCGCTCGGCGTAGTCGAGTTCGTCTTCGGTGTGCGTGGGCATTCTTGGCGGCCGTAGCGGCCCCACACGGAAAGCCCTTTTCAGGTTCTCCGGGGCTCAGGCCCCGACGACCACGCCGAACACCGTCTCCATCACGAACGAGATGGCGAGCATCAGGGCACCCGCAAGCAACACCCGGACGCCGGTCGGGAACCGCTCGCTGGGCGCCAGCGCGAAACCGCCGAGCAGCCGGTCGACGAGCGCCTGGAACGGCGTCGACTCCGCCGACCGACTCACGTACGGTTCGTCGCGCCACGCTGGCGTCGGCCGCGAGAGCACGCCGCCGATTCCGAGCGCGAGGAAGCCGACGACGAACAGGAGGTACTTCACGCCCAGCCAGCGCCCGCCCAGCGCGAAACTGATGGCGGCGCTGACGGCGACGACGACTGTCGTCAGGACGAGCGCGCGGGCCAGCGCGTCGAGCAGTCGGCGGGCGAACGAGGCGCTGTCGGCGCCCCCGCCGTCGACGCCCTGACCGACGCTCATCTCAGTCGTCGGCGCTCGCGGCGCCGGCACTCGACCCGCCCTCGGTCCGACCCAGCACGCGGTCGAACACGGGCTCTGGTTCCTCGTACTCCGCCAGGTGACGGTGACAGAAGCTCGTCCGTCCCGACTCGCTGACGGGGTTGTGCGCGGGCTTCTCGCCGTCACACACGCTGGAGAACTCGGCGGCGAGTACCTCCAGCGCACGCTCCTCGTCGCCGTCCATCGCCGCCTCGACGGCCTCGGTGACCGTCGGCCGGACCGACTCGGGGAGGGTCTCCAGCATCTCGAGACCGCTCCGGTCGTCCGGCGTCCCGTCCGTCGTCGGCGTGGCCGGGTTCCCCTCGCCGAAGATCTCGACGAGGATGTCCTCGTAGCCGGCGAACCGCGTCTCCAGACCGAGCAGTTCGCGCGTCGTCTCGGTCAGGGTCTTGTCCGCGCGCTGGCGCTCGCGGAGGATGCCGCGCAGCACCTCGATACCCTCCCAGACGTCGTCGTCGAGCGTCTCGTACTCGTCGGGGCGTATCTTCACCGGACAGCGCGTGGCGAACGGGCAGCCCTCGGGCGGGAACCGCGGCGACGGGGGCGTCCCGCGCAGGGTCACCCGCTCGCGGTCCGCCGTCGGGTCCGTCGACGGGATGGCCGACAGCAGCGAGTACGTGTACGGGTTCTTCGGCTGCTCGAACAACTCCTCGGTGTCGCCGATCTCCATGATGTGTCCGAGGTACATCACCGCGACCCGGTCACAGATGTGCCGAACGACCGAGAGGTCGTGGGCGATGAACAGGTACGTCAGCCCGAACTCGTCCTGCAGGTCCTCGAGCAGGTTGAGGATCTTCGCCTGCACGGAGACGTCGAGCGCCGAGACCGGTTCGTCGAGGACGACGAACTCCGGTTCCAGCGCGAGCGCCCGCGCGATACCGATGCGCTGGCGCTGGCCCCCGCTGAACTGGTGGGGGTACCGGAAGTAGTGCTCCTCCTGCAGGCCGACCGTGCGCAGGAGGTTCCGGACGTGTTCACGCCGGATGCGGCTCTTGGACTTCACGACGTCCACGTCGACGGTCAACTCGGTCCCGTCGTCGTCCACGGTGACACGGACGTCGTCGGGCGAGAGGGGGACGTTCTCCCGGACCTGCACGTCGGTGCCCGTCGAGTCGACGGTGACGGTCAGGTCCACGTCACGGCCCTCCGCACCCTCGGGCGCCTCGACGCCGTCGCCCGTCACGGTCGCGGGCTTGTTCGCCTCGACCGTCACCGCGAGGTTGGGCCAGTCGTGGACGTCGAGCGGCTCCCGGACGATCTCGCCGACCGTCATCCGGTCGTTGAGCGAGGACTCCGGGTCCTGGAACACGATCTGTGCGTTCCGCCGCCAGTTCTTGAGGTCCGTGCCGGCGAGCTTCGTGATGTCCTCGCCGTCGAACAGCACCTCGCCGTCCGTGGCGTTCTCGAGCTGGACGAGCGTCCGTCCGAGCGTGGTCTTCCCACAGCCGGACTCGCCGACGAGCCCCAGCGTCTCGCCACGCTTGATCTCGAAGTCGACGCCGTCGACGGCCTTGACCGGGGTGCCGGCCACGGCGCTGGCGCCGTCCTCCTCGGTGTCGAGCCGCGCGGGGTTGAGCGTCGGCGTCGCCCCCTGTCCCCAGAGGTCGAACACCATCACCGCCACGTAGAACGTGGCGAGCGCGCCCGGCACGATCGCCAACAGCAGCGAGAAGAAGTTCCCCAGCACCGGGACGAGCAACAGCGGGACGAGGATGGGCGTCAACACGAGGTTCACGAGGTACGCGAGGATGGCGCCGAGCACGCCGCCGAAGATGGCGACGAGCACCGCGGCACCCCACTTGCGGGCGTACTCGCCCTCGGTGACCGTGCTCGTGACGGTGCCCAGCGCGAAGCCGGCAGCGACCCGGCCGGTGTAGGCGGCGTTGGCGATGGCCGCCGGGGCGAGGTAGCCGAGCAGGAGCGTCAGCACCGCCCCGCCGGCGGTCAGCGCCGTGGCGGTCGACCCGCCGACCACGTCGGCGACGCCGAGCGCGCTCGCCGCCCCGACACCGAGCACCGCGAACGGTACCGCGAGGTAGGCGGCGGCGACGACCAGTCCCTTCGCGCCGTCGGCGAACAGCCGCCGCACGTCCTTCAGCGGCGGCAGCGGATCGCCGACGACGGTGGCCCGCGTCACGCGGGTGTAGTAGCCGAAGGCGGCGATGCCGGGCACCAGCAACAGCAGGCCCAGCCCCGCCCCGGCAGCCGTCGGGAGGTCCACGGCCCCCACGGCCAGCAGGACGCCGAAGACCGGCGCGAGCTGGAGCAGCGTCCCCGGCAGGCTCACGTCGGCCGGGATCTCGGGGAGACCGATGTCGCCACCACCGTAGTAGGTCCGCAACTGGTTCACGTCGACGAGGGCGGAGCCGGCAGCGCCGGGCGTGGCGCCGGCCGCCATCCCCCCGTCGGACGCGAGTTCCGACGAAGCCTCGCTGCGGTCGGTCCCGTCAGTCATCGGAACTCACCTCCTCTGCCGCGAGGTCGCGGTGGTACGCCACCGCCTCCTCCTCGCTCCGGTCCTCGGGGTAGAGGAGGCACGAGGCGGTGTGGTCGGCCTCGCGGTCGGAGACGTCCACCGACTGCGGGTGGATGGCCTCGCAGGCCTCGAACGCCTCCGGACAGCGCGGCGCGAACCGACAGTACGTCGGGGGTTCGTTCGGCGTCGGCACGTCGCCCTCGATGGTGGCGAGGCGGTCGGCACCGACGTTCTCGCCCGGGATCGAGGCGAGCAACCCCTGCGTGTACGGGTGTTTCGGGTTGGCGAACAGGTCCTCGACGGGCGCGCTCTCGACGACCTCGCCCGCGTACATCACGTTGACGCGGTCGGCGATCTCGGCGATGACGCCCATGTCGTGGGTGATGAACATGATAGAGAGGTCTCGCTCCTCCTGCAACTCGTCGAGCAACTCGAGGATCTGGGCCTGTATGGTGACGTCCAGTGCCGTCGTCGGCTCGTCGCAGATGAGCAGTTCCGGCTGACAGGCCAGCGCCATCGCGATGACCGCACGCTGGCGCATCCCACCGGAGAACTGGTGGGGGTACTCGTCGATACGACGCCGCGCGTCCGGAATCTGCACGGCTTCGAGGAGGCGGATGGCCTCGTCCGTCGCGGGCTTACCACGGAGGTTCTGGTGGAGGCGCAGCGCCTCCTTGATCTGGTTCCCGACCGTGTAGACCGGGTTCAGCGACGTGAGCGGGTCCTGGAAGATCATCGCGATACCCGAGCCCCGGAATCCACGGAGCGCCGGCTCCGGCGCGCGGGTGGTGTCCACGTAGCCCACGTCGCCGTCGCGGACGACGAAGTCCGTCTCGTCGGTCACACCGAGACGGTCGGTGAGCCGTCGCTTCACGAGGTCACGCACGTCCAGCCCGTCGAGCAGGTCCGTCGCGTCCACGTCGCGGGCGGCCAACCCACGGTGGTCCGGGTCCCCGGTGATGCGGGCTGGCGAGACCCCCCGCGAGAGGAGTTCGCCGACCAGCGAGCCGAGATCCTCCTGCTCGCGGAGTTTCGCCACGTCGACGACACGACGCGGGTAGTCGTCGGCGAGACGTTCGACCGTCGTCGGGTCGGAGAAGCGGACGCTACCGCCGACGACCCGACCGGGGGTGTCGACCAGCCCCATGATGGAGCGTGCGGTGACCGACTTGCCCGAGCCGGACTCGCCGACGATACCGACCGTCTCGCCGTCGCCGATCTCGAAACTGATGCCGTCCACGGCCCGGATGGTCTCCCGGTCCGTGAAGAACGACGTCTGCAGGTTGTCGACCGCGAGGACGGGTTCCTCGCCACCGGCCGACCCGGGGCGCTGGGTCTGCTGACTCATCACCCACCACCCCCTGCGGCCGCAGCCTCCGCAGCGCCACCTTCGCCACCTTCGGACTGCGGGTCGATGGCGTCGCGGATGCCGTCACCCATCGCGTTGAACGCCGTGACGACGAACACGATGAGCAGGCCCGGGATCAGCGCGATGTGCCCGGAGTTGGTCGTGACGTACGAGCGGCCGCCGGCGACGGCCCGCCCCCACTCGGGGGTGGGTGGCGTGATGCCGATGCCGAGGAACGACAGCGCCGCCGTCGTGATGATGACGCCGCCGATGGTCAGCGAGCCGTAGATGAGCAGGTAGCCGAGGATGTACGGCAGCATGTGCTTGCGCATCGTCTGGGTCGAGCGCTGCCCGTACGAGCGGGCGGCGTCCACCCACTCCTGCTCGGACACCTGGAAGGCGGGCCCACGCACGGCGCGCCAGAGCCCCGGGAAGTAGACGAACCCGAGGATGACCGCGATGAGGAAACCGCCGTCGTATATGGTGGTCAACCAGTGGTCGGCGAAGACCACGGACAGCAGTATCAGCAACAGGATGGCCGGGATGGTCTGGATGGTGTCGGAGACCATCACCACCGAGAGGTCGATGAGTCCCTTGTAGTACGCCGTCAGCAGGCCGAACAGCGCGGCGAGGAAGCTACTGATGGCGATGGCGATGAGGCCGACGAACAGCGATATCCGGGCCCCGTAGGCCATGAACGTGAACAGGTCCTGGCCGGGCGTCTGCATCGTCCCGAACGGGTGGTACCGGCCGAACTGGTCGTAACTGAACGGCTTGGTGTACTGGTCGGGACCGGTGGAGGCCGCGGCGAGGTTCGCGTTCGCCGGCAGCACCTCCTCTACCTGCCCCGTCTCCTCGTCGAAGTACTTGATGGAGTTGTCGGGGTTGTACGCGCCGGTGACGTTCTGCTCGAACGTCGTCGGCGAGACGGCCGGCGCGAAGATAGCCAGCGTCAGGAACAGGATGACGATGACCATCCCGAACTGACCCCAGCGGTGCGAGCGCAGGCGCCGGACCACGTCGTCACGCGGCGTCCAGTCGGCATAGCGGTAGTGCTCGACGAACGTCCGGTAGCCGTACCAGAGCCAGTAGAGGAAGACGAACACGTAGGCGACGATGAGCCCGGTTCGGAGCGCCCACGCCGCCGCGGGCGAGAGGCCCGTCTCGAAGCCGAGGTTCGTCGGGAAGGTGCCGTCCCACGGCGCCGAGGCGCCGGGACCGGTCTGCCAGCCCTGGTTCGGGATGGTCTCGCGAGAGAGCAGGTTCGGGAGCGAGCGGGCGAACTCGATTATCGGGTCGAGCGCCGTCTCGGCCGCGAACTGGCCGACGATGCCGCCGCCGGCCGCCGCCGCGCCGCCGCTGCCCGCCGCCTCGGCCGCGCTGCTCTGTCCGAGGAACGTCAGGACACCGCGGACGACGGCCCCGACGATGGACTCGGTGGTCACGCTGAGGAACGTCAGCAGCGACCCGAACTGGACCGCGAGCAACAGCGCGAACACGACGCCCCACAGCAACGCCGGGCGAGGGTTGCGCCGGATACGCGCGGCGAGCGGTGCGTTCTCCGTGTCGGAGTCTGGTGTAGTGGTACTCATTCGTATCCGATCCGGGGGTCGATGACCGTGTACAGGAAGTCCTGCAGGATGTTGATGCTCAAGGTGATCAGGATGAAGATGAAGATGAGCGACCCGGCGACCGGGAGGTCACCCTGCAGCACCGAGGTCAGGAACAGCTCACCCATGCCGTTGATGCCGAACACCCGTTCGACGATGACCGAGCCACCGAGGAGGAGGAACGCCTCCGCGGTGATGATGGGGACGAGCGGGATGAGCGCGTTCCGGAAGACGTGCTTCCAGACGATGCTACGGGGGCCCAGTCCCTTCGCGCGGGCCGTCTCGACGTAGTTCGAGTTGATGGTCTCGAGGACGGCCGTCCGGCCGATACGCATCTCGTTACCCATCGACGCCGACCCGAGGACCAGCGCGGCGGGCAGTATCTGCTTGATGGCCGCACCGAGTTCCGCCGGGTCACCGAGGTTCTCGAGCGGCGGCGCCGTCGTCACCTTGGTCTCGAATATCCAGGTCGACCAGTCGAACGCGAACCCGAGGTACTCCTGTGTCAGCGTCTCCGAGTTCACCAGCAGCGCGACGATGATGATGCCGAGCCAGAAGTTCGGCATCGCCCGCCAGACGATACCGCCGAACGAGGCGGTGTAGTCCGAGAGCGTGTTCGGGTGCAGCCCCGCGTAGAAGCCGAGCGGGATGCCGATGAAGATGGCCACCAGCACCGACCAGAAGCCGAGCCAGATGGTCACGGGCGCACGGGTGGCGATGAGTTCGGCAACCGGCGTCCCGCGCGAGATGTTGTACGACTGGCCCAGTTCGAACCGGAACAGGCCGGTCATGAAGTCGATGTACTGCTGCCAGAGCGGGACCCGGCAGGCCTGAAACGCGGCCTCCGGCTGTCCCGGTTCGACACAGTTCGCTTCGATGATGCCGATACTCTCCGCGACGGCGATGCGGAACGACGGGTCCGGGTTGAGGCCGACGACGGCCGACACCGGGTCGATCGGTCCGGCACGGATGATGAGGAACGTGAGCGAGGTCGAGAACAGCAACACCGGGATGGCCAGTATCACCCGACGGGCGAAGTACCGCCAGCGGCTCACGGCTGCTCACCTCCGTCTGTGCGCGAAATCATACTGAGGGGTACTCGTTTGGTTCCGTTTTCCGGCAATTATCTCTTTCGCTATCCGAAGGGCCGATTCGGCCCCGTAGCGGTCGCTAGCCACCGGTCCGCGAAAGAACAGGTCTGTGTGTGGACCCTTACTCGCTGTCGGTCTCCAGCCCCTGATCGACGCCCCAGTTGGTGTACGTGAGCACACCGGTCTGGCCGGTGACCGTGTTCGGGGGGTAGATCAGCTGGAGGAAGTTGTCCGCCGCGGGCCAGTCGGCGATCCACCCGAGGGTGTACGCCTGCAGGTTGCCCTGGCGACCACGGTCGAGGAGCGTCCCGAACTGGGCCTCCTCGATCTGCATGTCGATGTACGCCTCGCTGAGCGACCCCTGCAGGATCTGGGCGATCTCGCTCCAGACCGTGCTCTGGTAGTGGGTGAACGTCATCTCGAAGCGGTTGTCGTCGGAGAAGCCGGCCTCCTCCATGACCTGCACGGCAGAGGCGATGTCCTGCTCACCGGGCGAGTAGGGGTAGGCGTCCTGGACGTGCTGGTCGTACGCGTTGCCACCGCCCGGGTAGACGAGCGGCGGGGTCAGGTGGTACGCGGGCGACTGGCGGTTCTTGAACACCTGCGACGCGAGCTGCTCCTGGTTCGTCACGTAGGCGACGGCCTGCCGGACCGGCTTGGGCACCTCCTGCGTGTTGAACCCGAAGTAGAACGTGCTGACCTCCGGCACCTTGAGGTACTGGGCGGTCATGTCGTTGTCGAGCGGGCCGTACTCGCCGACGGTGCGGCCGGACTCGTCCTTCGAGGCGTTCTGGACGTTGTCCTGGGAGTACTTCGCGGTGGGGATGCCGAAGATGTCGGCGTTCTGATTCATCGCGTACTGGAACGCCGCCTCGTCGTCCTCGATGACCTGCCAGTGGACGGCCTCGAGCTTGGCCGGCTCACCGTAGTAGTCGTCGTTGCGGACGATGTCGACGGACGTGCCCTTCTCCCAGTTGTCGAAGACGAACGGGCCGGCACCGACCGGGTTGGTCTCGAGGAACTCCCGGTAGGAGTCGGTGAGGTTGCCCTCGTCGTCCTGCTCGTCGCTCGGCGAGTCGCCGGCGATGCCCTTCGGGTAGACCGCGAAGGACGAGTACGCCAGCATCTGGAGCGTCGCGTGGAACGCCTGGTTCAGCTGGATGCGGAACGTCTGCTCGTCGTCGGCGAAGACGGCGAGGCCCTCCTCTGCGTAGTCGCCGTCGCCGCCCTCCTGGACGACGCCGAGCGAGTCGAGGATGAAGTACGAACGGACCGAGTTCGGGGAGTACGCGAGGCGCTCGAACGCGTAGACGAAGTCCTCGGCGGTGACCGGGTCGCCGTTGTGGAACGTCGCGTCCTGGAGCGTGAACGTGTACTCGGTGAAGTCGTCGTTCGTCTCGTACTCCGCGGCCAGCAGCGGCTCGGTCGTCGTCTCGCCGTTCGGGTAGTTGAACAGCGCGTCGAAGACGTTCTGGACGACGGTCCCGGAGGCGGTGTCACCGGACTTGACCGGGTCGTAGCCACCGGAGCCGTTCGTGCCCGTCAGAATCTGCTCGAGGGTGCGACCGTTCGGGTTGTCGCCCTTGTCGAAGTCGACCTTCTTCTGGCGCGAGGTCCCCATCGCACCGAACTTCGGCGCATCGACGTAGTCGTACGCGAAGCGCTCGGTGGCGCCGTGGAACGCGTTGACGAGGACGACGTCCTCCCAGTTCGCCTCCTCGATGGCGACGTAGGCTTCGTTGCGGGCCTGTGCGGCCTCGTCGGTCGGGCCGAGGTTCGACTGGACCGTCTCGTAGGCCGCCTTGGCGTCCTGCCACGCCGAGGACTCGGCCATCGGCGCTTCGGTCGGCGTGCCGTCGCCGTCGCCACCGCCTTCCGTCGGGGTGCTGTCGGTGCCGGAACAGCCAGCGAGGCCGACTGCACCCGCCGTACCGCCCGTCGCCACGAGGAAGCGGCGGCGGGACATGTTGTTATCGTTAGTCATTCCAAAGGAGTCGTTTTTATTGCTCGTGGTTAAATTTACCGTTACCGCTCCACCACGAGGGGAGCGTACTGTTTCCCGGCCGAACGTAGTGGGAATGTGCCATACGCTGCCGTCCCGTTACAACTTTCGACACAAGTACCTGCCGTACGGTGAAATCCGATTTTTACTGTCAGTCGCTGGCACGCGACCACGTGCGCGCGAGCAGCCCGCTATCGGGCGATTCCGCCGCCCCCTCACCGGGGTGCGAGAGTGTGATACGGTGTCAATCCACCATACTTATATACTCCGTGGCAACTACTCGCATATATGTCGACTGAACCGGCCACTACCGGCGGGGATATGTACGACTGCGAGGTGATGGCCTCCGAGGACGGCGAGGAGTTCGTCATCGCGGAGATATGTCGGGACGACGCGTGGCTCTCGGCACGGAGCGAGGGCGCGCTCCCGCTCGACGAGTGGCGGTAGCCGACCCCGTGACCGGTCGGTCCGGTCAGTCCGACTGGGCGGGCCGGCGGTTCCCGCCGAACTTCTCCAGCAACCGTTCGTAGAACGCCCCGTCACCGTCGGGGTCGGTCGCCAGTTTCTCCACGATGAGCTCCGGCGTCGACCGGGCGAGGTGGTCCTTCCGGGGCGAACGGTTCACCACGAGTTCTCCCGCCTCCAGTCCGACCGCCTCGATGCCGTCGACGGTCACGTCGATACTGCAGGCGTCGCGGATCTCGCCCGCGAGGTGCGAGACGAACACCGCCGTCGAGTCCGACTCCGCGAGCGACTCCAGGATACCTGCGATGATGACCGCGCTCGCGCCCGGTTCGGTTATCGACTCCAGCTCGTCGACGAGGACGAGTCGCCGGGCGTCGCCGGTCGCCAGCCCACCGAACTCCCGGAGCGTCGACTCGAACGCGCCCGCGTCGAGTGTTCCCTGTGACTTGGCCTGGTAGTGGACCGACTCGAACCGCTCCGTGCGGGCGGCCTCGGCCGGGACGGGCAGGCCCATGTGCGCGAGGACGACGACGAGCGCGACGAGGTCGAGGGTGGAGGTCTTGCCTCCCGAGTTCACGCCCGACAGGAGCGCCACCCCGCCAACGCCGTAGTCGACCGGGTCCACGTCCGCGAACGCCACGTCCAGCAACGGCGAGCGACCGCCCTCGATCTCGAACCCCTCGTCGCCGAACTCGGGCATCGTGCACTCGAAGTCGCGGGCGAACCGCGAGACGGCCAGTTCCACGTCGAGTTCGAGCGCCGCGTCCACGAGGTCCGCCGCGGGGTCCCGCAGGTCGGCCAGCGACTCGGCGAGTTCCCGTTTCAGGCGCGCGGCCCGCCGGTCACGCTCGGCGGTGAGCTGCTCGCGCAGCCGGGAGACCACCCGGTCGTCCGCCTCGACGGGGAACGTCGGCTCGTCGCCGAACGCCTGTCGCACCAGCGACTCGTGGTCGGGCACGCCCAGCGCGTCGACGAGGTGCTCGCGGGCCGCCTCGACGGCCGCGGCGAACTCGTCGCTCAGTTCCCGGCGGAGCAGGGAGTCGACGCCCGCGCCCTGCTCCACCAGCGAGAGCAGGTCCGCCCCTTCGATAGTCACGTCGCGCTCCTCGATGGCCTCGCGGAGGCGGTCGTTCGCGACGCTCTCGGCCACCGACACCGCGGCGTCGAGGTCGTCGACCGCCCGTTCGAGTGCGTCCAGCTCGTCGTCGCCGGCGACGGTCCCGTCGCCCTCCAGCCCCGCCAGCGCCGCCTCCAGCGCGTCGAGGTCACAGTCGGTGTCGAGGTCGGCCGCCCGCGCGACGGCCGCGGCCGCTCGCAGTCGGTCGCGGTTGCGCGCGAAGAAGTCCAGTGCTCGCTCGGGCACCACCGAGAGCGGGTCCGCCAGCGCCTCGGGTTCGACGCGCACGTCGCCCTCCACCTCCACGCCGAGGAACCGCTCATCCAGCGCGACGACGGTCGAGTACCCCCGTGCCAGCTCGGCGAGGCCGCGGGCGTCCTCCACGAGTTCGACGGAGAGTTCGGGGACGGCGTTCCGGGCACGGGAGTACGTCTCGGCGTCACCCGTCGCGAGACAGCGGTCGCGGACCCGCACGTCGCGGGCGGGTTCGAGCGGTTCGACCCCCTCGAGCGCCTCCAGCACGGCGGGGTCGGGGTCGCGCTCGGCCGCGGCCTCGGCGAACGTCCGGACCTCCTCGATGCGCGACTCGCTGGCCGAGGGATAGAGCGTCTCGAGGCGTCTCGCGGCGTAGTCGGTGACCGCACGCTCCTGCAGCAGCGAGAGGGCCGACCGGTAGATCTCCCGGGAGCGGTCGGTCCCGAGGAAGGTGCCATCGTCGCCGTGGCGGGCCCGGATTGCAGCCCGAGCGATACGGGCCGCCCGGCCCTCGCTGATGCCCGGTGCGCGGGCGATGGTCGCCACGTCGCCGGCGTCGAGGGCCGCTTCCGGGTCGTCCAGCTCGCGGAGGCGGTCGGCGGTCTTCGACCCGACGCCGGGGATGGCCTCGAGGTCCATTTGTCCGGGATAGCGCCGGCGGAGTGGTTAACTCCACCGCCTCCGGGTGTGTGCGGCTTCGGATAGTTCTGGTGCGCCTGCCGTGGGCGGCGACGAGCGGGAAGGGGGTGCCTCGTGGCGACGAGCGGGAGCGCGAATCGCGGTACAACGTAAACCGCACCGCCCAGCACAGCCCTCGTACCTCCCCAACCGGCTCGCTTCGCTCGCCCCTCGCGCGGAGCCATTCGCGGGCGCTCCCTTCGGTCGCGCACCGCTCACCGCACGCGCCGGGATGTTCGCTCAGGCGAGCGAAGCACCCGGCCTGCGCGGCGTGAGCGAACGTACTGTGAGCGCCGCCGCGCACAGGGGAAGGGCTGGGCACGCCGTGTCCGAGCGAAGCGAGGACCGGCCGCTTCGCGGAGCGGTCGCTGTGCGGCGCGGTTCACCATGTACCGTGCTAGTCCACATGCCCGTCTCCACAAAACCCACCACACGCCCGTCTCCACAAAAATTCACTACCCACTCGACCCGAAGCACACCCGCCTTCCGGTCGGCTTTTCACCACCCACCACGACCCACACGCAATGACCGACGCCACGCTGGACGAGAAGATTGCGGCCGTCCGCGAGGACCTCGCCGGCTTCGACGGCGTCCTCGTCGCGTTCTCCGGCGGCGTGGACTCCGCCGTGGTCGCGGCGCTCGCCCACGACGCGCTCGGGGACGACGCCGTCGCCTGCACGGCCCGCAGCGAGACGCTCCCCGCAGCGGAACTCGAGGACGCCACCCGCGTCGCCGAGGAGATCGGCATCCGCCACGAGACGACCACGTTCTCCGAACTCGACGACCCGAACTTCGTCCTCAACGACGGCGACCGGTGCTACCACTGCCGGACGATGCGGCTCGGGAAGATGTTCGAGACGGCCCGCGAACTGGGCATCTCGACGGTCTGTGACGGCACGAACGCGTCCGACCCCGGCGAGGGCCACCGGCCCGGCCTCCGCGCCGTCGCGGAGATGGACGCCTACTCCCCCCTGCTCGAACACGACGTCACCAAGCCCGAGGTCCGCGCGATCGCCGAGCGCTACGACCTCTCCGTGGCCGACAAGCCCTCGATGGCCTGTCTCTCCTCGCGCATCCCGACCGGCCTCGAGGTGACCGAGGAACGCCTCTCGCGCGTGGAGCGGGCCGAGACCCTCCTCCGCGAGTGGGGGTTCGAGCAGTTCCGCGTGCGCGACCACGACGGTCTCGCCCGCATCGAGGTCGGCACCGAGGAACTGGAACGCGCGCTGGACCCGGCGTTCGCCGAGGCCGCGGAACACCACCTGAGCGATATCGGCTTCGAGCACGTCACGCTCGACCTGGGCGGCTACGAGACGGGGAGCGTCTCGCCGGCCGGCGAGGACGAGGAGGTGGAAGCGGACGTCGAGGCCATCCTCGACGCCGACTACCCGAGCGTCGACGACTGAGCGCGGCGGGCTGCCGGCCTCAGAGGTTCGCCGGCCGCAGCAGGTCGTCGCCCCCGTCGCCGTCCAGTTCGACCGGAAGCCGGGGGGCGCCGTCGCGCAGTTGCGGTCGAATCCAGCCGTGCGTGTTCACGACGCCCGCCTCGACCGGCCGGCCGTCGGTGTCGACCACCGCGATACCGTCGCTCCGGAGTCGCGAGACGGTGACCCGTGAGCCGTACTCGCGGATGTCGCCGTAGGCGATGAACCGGCCGTCCTCGCCGGCGGCGGTCAGGCCGACGGCGCCGAGCGCCCCGATGACGCCGTCGCCGGTGCCGCCGTACTCGTCGAGGAACACGCCGGCGTCCTCGGCCACCGCGTGGGCCTCGTGCTTCTCGACCACGTCCGTCTGAGCGCGGTGGCCGAACGCCGTCACCGTCGCGGGCACGTCGGCCTCGGGCGCGACGCAGAGACCGGGGTCGGCCACGTCGGCCATCACGTCCGCGAGGTAGGCGCCCGCGTCCGCGACGACGGCCTCGCGGGGGTCGTCACGGTCGTCGTCGACCTCGAACACGAGGCAGGCGGCGCTGTTGTGGGTCGTGTAGGGGACCCGGTCGTCGACGAGGAACTGCTGGCGGACGCTCCCGACCCACGAGAGGTCGTGGGCGGCCGCCAGTTCCGCGCCGAGGTCGCGGCTGACCCACCCGGTGCCGTGGTCGCTGTCGACCGAGTCCGTGTCGTCGATTCCGACGAGGAGTCGCATCGGCGACCCTGCGGGGCGAACGACTTTAGTCGTTGTGAGCCTCGCGATATATCCATGGAGAGACAACGCTCGCGACGGCGGGTGCTGCAGGGACTCGGTGCACTCGGGGTCGGGGGGCTGACCGGCCTCGCGGGCTGCACCTCGGGGACGGGCGACGACGGGACCCCGACGGGGACACCCCCAGACGGTGACGGGGTGTCGACGGCGACGACCACGGACTCGCCGACGGGGACGCCGGCCCCGCGGACGGTGACCGACGCTGTGGGCCGTAGCGTGACGGTGCCCGCCGAGGTGGAGCGAGTGGTGGCCCTCGGCTCCGGCGGGTTGCGCTTCGTCGTCTACGCCGGCGGTGTCGACCGGGTGGTCGGCGCCGAGCAGCTGGAGACGACGAACGCCGACCGGCCGTTCCGCCCCTACACGCTGGCGAACCGGCAGTTGACCGACCTCCCGACGGTCGGGACCCGCAAGAGCCCGGACCTCGAACGGGTCCTCCAGCGCGACCCGGACGTGGTCGTCTACGGCTACGCGAGCGAGAGCGACGCCGACACGGTGCAGGAACAGCTCGGCGTCCCCGTCGTCGTCACCCGACCGGGCGGGCTGACGCCGGACCTGCGCGACGGCTTCTTCGGCACGCTCGACCTCCTCGGGACGGTCCTCGGCACCACCGAGCGGACCGAGTCGCTGAAGGGCTACGTCGAGGAGACGCTCGCGGACCTCGAATCGCGCGCGTCCGGCGTCGACCCGAAGCCACAGGGCTACGTCGGCTACCTCGGCCGCGGCAAACACGGCCTCACCTTCACCCAACCCAGCTACGTCCCGTTCGCGTTCGGCGGTGTCGCCAACGTCGCCGAGGGAGCCTCCGGGACCGACGACGGCGGCGGCGGTGGCGGTGGCGGTGGTGGCGGTGGTGGCGGAGGAGGCAGTGGTGGCGGTGGTGGCGGAGGAGGCGGTGGTGGCGGCGGCGGTGGCGGCGGGGGACGCAAGGGCGCCACCCGCATCACCATCGACCCCGAGACGCTCATCCAGTGGGACCCCGAGGTGCTGTTCGTCGACCTCGGGACCGAGACCTACGAGGCGCTCGACGCCCCCGAGTACCAGGACGTCACGGCCATCGCGAACGACGAGGTGTACGCCGTCCTCCCGACGCGGGACTACGGGACGAACTTCGGCACCGTCGTCGCCGACGCCTACGCCGTCGGCGCGGCCGCCAACCCCGACGCCTACGAGGTGGACCCGGTGGCGAAGGCGAACGAGGTGTACGAGACGTTCGTCGGCGAGGGCGTCTACGAGGGTGTGGCCGACGCCTACGGCGAGGGCTTCGGCCCGATGAGGTAACCGGGCAGTGTCCGACGCCGACACACCCGGCACGACGGCCGGGGGGTCGCTCGCGGAGAGCGGCGACACCGAGGGGGCCACGGCCCGGAACCCCGTCACCGCCTACGAGGAGCGCGTCCACCGGAAGCTCCTCGTCGTCGGAGGCCTCCTCGCCGTCCTCCTGAGCCTGTCGGCGTACGCACTCCTGACCGGTCCCATCGAGGTGCCGCTCCGGTCGCTCCCCGGCATCCTGCTCGGCGGGCAGGGTGGCACCCCCGCGCGAGTGGTCTGGAACATTCGCCTACCGCGCATCGCGGCGGCCGTCGGCGCCGGGTTCGGCCTCGCCGTCGCCGGGACCGTCCTCCAGAGCCTCCTGCGGAACCCGCTGGCCTCACCCTACACGCTGGGCATTTCGCAGGCCGCGGCGTTCGGCGCGGCCGTCGCCATCGTCGTCTTCGGTGCCGGCTCCTCGACGACGAGTTCCGCGCTCGACTGGGTGCCGTACCTCGTCACGGCGACGGCGTTCGCCGCGGCGATGTGCTCGACGGCGGCCATCCTCCTCGTCGCGCGGTTCCGCCCGGCCACCCCCGAGACGCTCGTGCTGACCGGCATCGCGCTCGGGGCGTTCTTCGCCGCCGGCACCTCCGCGCTGGAGTACTTCGCCACGAACGTCCAGCTCGCGGCGCTGGTGGCGTGGAAGTTCGGCACCGTCTCCGGCGCGACGTGGGACGCCAACCTCGTCCTCTGGGTGACGGCGGCCGTCGCCGGCCTCTACTTCGTCCGGCGCGCGTGGGCCTACGAGGTGCTGGACGCGGGCGACGACACGGCCCGGTCGCTCGGTGTCGACGTGACCCGCGTCCGCATCACGGGGATGATCGTCGCCTCGTTCCTGACGAGCGTCGTCGTCTCGCTGTTCGGTGTCATCGGGTTCGTCGGCCTCGTCGTCCCGCACATCGTCCGACGCATCGTCGGCGGTGACGAGCGGTTCCTCGTCGTTGCCGCCAGCGTCGCCGGGGGCGCCCTGCTCGTCGCCTCGGACCTCGTCGCTCGCACCGTCATCGCACCGGTCGTCCTCCCCGTGGGTATCGTCACCGCCTTCGTCGGCGTGCCGCTGTTCCTCTACCTCATCGTCAACGGGAGGGAGTACTGGTGATCGAACTCGACGCGGTCACGGCGGGCTACGACGACCCGGTCGTCTCCGACGTCTCGTTCGACGTGGAGCGGGGCGAACTGGTCGCGCTGCTCGGCCCGAACGGCGTCGGGAAGTCCACGCTGTTGCGGACCGTCCTCGGCCTCCGTGACCCGCTCTCGGGGACGGTCACGCTCGACGGCGAGGACGTGGCGACGCTGGAGCGGACCGACGTGGCCCGACGGCTGGGCTACGTCCCACAGTCCGAATCGGGAGGGCTCCCCTCGACGGTGTTCGAGACGGTGCTCACGGGGCGGAAACCGCACACCTCGTGGCGGCCCACCGCGGAGGACCGCGAGGTGGTCGGCGAGGTGCTGACGGAGGTCGGTATCGACGACCTCGCGATGCGACCCCTGACGGACCTCTCGGGGGGGCAGCGCCAGCAGGTCAGACTGGCACGGGCACTCGCCCAGCAGCCGGCGGCGCTCGTCCTCGACGAACCGACGAGCAGTCTGGACCTGCGCCACCAGTTCGACGTGCTGGACCACGTCGCCCGCCTCGCCGACGAGGGGCTCGCGGTGCTGTTCGCGCTCCACGACCTCGAACTGGCGACGCGATACGCCGACCGCCTCGTCTTCCTCGCGGACGGGGAGGTGGCGGCCGTCGGCGGTCCCGAGGTGGTCACCTCGGATCTGGTCGCCGAGGTGTACGACATCCGCGCCCGCGTCGTCGACGTGGAGGGCCACCGGGTCGTCCTGCCGGACCCCTGACCCCGAGCCTGCCACCGGGTCGCCGTCGCCCGCCGGCTACTCCTCCGCGGCCCGCCCGTCCGCGTTCCCGAACGCCCCGTCGATAGCGTCGCCCTCGTCCCACTCGGTGACGTTCTCGCGGACCACGCGGGTCGTCCCGTCGTGGTGAAACTCGTTGACCCCGCAGTTCGACTGGGAGTGCTCGAGGAGCGCCGTCTCGACGTCGAGGGTCTTCACGTGTCCCAGCAGGAGATAGATGGGCCCACCGTGCGTGACGACCAGCACCGTCCCGTCGCCGCCGTCGAGGACCTCGCGCCACCCGTCGACCACCCGGTCGCGCATCTGGAGTATCGACTCGCCGCCCTCCGGTACCTCGCTCGCGGCACGGACCGCCGCCTCGCCCAGCGCGAACTCCGGGAACCGCTCGTGGATGTCGCCGTAGGAGAGTCCCTGGTAGACGCCGAGGTCACGCTCGCGCCACGCGCTGTCGAACTCGACGGGAGCGTCGACGTGCTCGCCGACGTGCTCGGCGGTCTGGCGGGTCCGTAGGAGGTCAGAGGCGACCACGCGGTCGAACGCGTACTCGCGGGCGAGGTAGCGGCCCACACGGTCGGCCTGCTGGCGACCCGTCTCGTTCAGCGGCACCGGGGCGTGCCCCTGCATCCGCCCGTTCAGGTTCCAGTCCGTCTCCCCGTGTCGGACCACGACGACTCGCATTCGCTCGGCGCTAGGGTGGGCCGACGTATCACCGTTCCCCTCGCATCCGGTCCTCGGTGCTCGGGTCCGGGTCTTCGGTGTCGCCCCCGTCCGCGGCCACCCCGTCCGGGCGGAGGTTCGTCCGCACCACCTCGGTCCCGTCCCCGTCCACCCGGAGTTCCGCCACCGAGCCGTTCGAGGCCCACCCCTCGCCGAGCGTCGAGAGGAAGTCCCGGTCCTCGACGTGCGCCAGCAGGGCGAAGATGGGCCCGCCGTGGCTCACGACGAGCGTCGTCCCCTCGTCGTGGCGGCCGGTCAGCGCGTCCCACCCGGCCAGCACCCGCTCGCGCATCTCGAGGAACGACTCGCCGCCGGGCGGGGTGGCGCGGGCGCCGTGGATACCCGAGTGGAGCAGCGAGTACTCCGGGTGGCCGCCGTAGGCCTCCTCGACGGTGAGTCCCTGTAACTGCCCCATCGAGCGCTCGCGCCACGCCCGGTCGAACGTCGGGTCGTGGTCCCAGCCGGCCGCGTGGAGCGCGTGGACCGTCGTCTCCCTCGTCCGCCGGAGGTCCGAGGCGAACACGCGGTCCACGTCGTACTCGGCGGCGAGCAGTCGCCCGGCGGCCGCCGCCTGCTCGACCCCACGGTCGGTCAGCGGCGTCGGCGCCCACCCCTGAACGCGGTTCTCGGTGTTCCACGTCGACTCGCCGTGGCGCAACAGCAACACGGTGTGCACGGCTGGACTACGGGCGATGGCGACAAAGCGTCAGCGTTCGCGGGGGGCGGTGGCGAACCGGCGGCGGTCGTGGTGCCGTCCAGTGTCAGCGAGCGTGGGCGGCCGTGGTGCCGCCGACCGTCACCGCCCGAACAGCGCCTCGCGCCCCCGTTTGGTCCACTTGTCGAGGAACAGCGTCCCCTCGAACAGGGCGATCATCGTCGCCGCGACGAGGATGGGCGCCATCCCGGTCGGGTCGGGCGCGAACAGGAACGCGATGCCGACGAACGCCCCCCAGAAGTAGAGGCGCCGGTCCGCCATCCACCGCCGGGAGACGATGCCCATCATCAGCGCCAGCGCCACGAACAGGGGGATCTGGAAGATGAGCGCGAACCAGCCGAGCATCAGGACCATCAGGTCGAACGTCTCGGTCAGGCCGAACGCGATCTCCGCGGCGTTCTCCGTGTAACCGAGGAAGTACGTGAACAGGAACGGGAGGACGAGGAAGTACGCGAACAGCACGCCGACGGTGGCGAGCACGAGGCTCGTCGGGACGCTCGCGAGGTAGTAGCGGCGCTCCTTCGGGTAGAGCCCGGGGCGCATGAACAGGTACGTCTCGTAGACGAAGACGGGGAGGCCGACGACGAAGCCGGCGAGCGTCGCCACCTTCAGCCGGGCGAGGATGAGCGCCAGCGGAGCGTACACCCGCGGTTGGGGCACGTCGCCGACCACCGGCCCGGAGTTGAGGATTGAGTACCAGAGGAAGTTGATGATCTCCGCGCCGAACGGGAAGACGATGCCGCTGACGATGGCCATCACGACGAGGACGACGCCCAGTCGGCGGACCATCTCCTCGATGTGGTCGGCCAGCGGCATCTCCTGGTCGCTGGCCGGGCCGTCGTGGACGAACTCCTCGTCCGCACCGGGCGTCTCGAACTCCGACCCGGCAGTGCCCGTGCCGTCGGCGTAGCCGCCGTCGGACTTGGCCTCGCCCGGCGACTCCGGCTCCGAGTGCGAGTCCGGCTGCTCCGCCTCCGGGTCGACCGGACTCTCGTACTCGGGGGGCTCGAGTTCGACGTCGTCGAACTCCTCGTCGGCGTCGGCCGGGTCGTCGGCGTCGGACTCGTCGGGCAGGTCGTCCGTCGCGTCGGCGTCCGCTCCCTCGTCGCTCCGGTGGTCGCCGACGGCGTGCGGCCAGCCCTGTCCACCCGTCGGGTCCCACGCCGCCTCCAGTTCCTCGATGTCCTCCTCGGAGAGGTTCTGGCCGAACCCCTCCTCGTAGTCGTCTTCCTCGGGGTCGTAGCCGGCCGTGTCGGGCGCCGAGTCGGTCGCCGACGCCTCGTCGGCTCCGTCGGACGCCGCCGCCGGCGCGTCTTCCCCGTCGGTGCCGTCGGTGGCACCGTCGCTCCCGTCGGACGTGTCCGGGGCTGGCGGCTCGTCCGACGACTCCTCAGCCATTGGGTACGATTGGGTTCCTATCGCTTGTAAGCCTTTTCTGTCGGTTCCCGCGCGAGCGTGTGACGTGAAAGATTGATAGTCGGGAGTTCGCTACAGAGGGGTGTGTCTAGTGCGCTCGACGAGGACGTGGTGCGGACGGTAGACAACGGCCGTGAGACGCTCGGTGCGATGATCGGTGCCGCGCAGAGCCACCTCCGCAAGGTGTTCATCGTCTTCGTCGTCGGCCTGATCGGGACCATCTACGCCCTGCAGGAGTTCATCTGGGCGCAGATGAAGGCCGACCTGAACGCCAACCCCGACATCCAGATCGTCGCGGTCACGCCGTTCGACGTCATCCTGCTCCAGGTCAAGATCGGCCTGGTCGTCGGGGCACTCCTCTCGCTCCCCCTGCTCGTCTACTACGCTCGCCAGCCCCTCCGCGAACGGGGGCTCTGGGTCCCCGACCGGCTCGACGTCTCCGTCGGGGGCTACGTCGCCCTCGCGCTCGTGAGTCTCGGCCTCCTCGTCGGCGGCATCGCCTACGCCTACTTCCTGTTCTTCCCGCTGATGCTCGACTTCCTCGCCTCGAACGCCACGAGTGCCGGCTTCGAGCCGACCTACAGCATCGTGATGTGGGCGCAGTTCATCTTCCTGCTCTCGGTCTCGTTCGGCCTCGCCGCCCAGTTGCCGCTCGTCATGTCCGGACTCTCGTACACGGACGTCGTCCCCTACGAGACGTTCCGCGACAAGTGGCGCTACGCCGTCATCGGCATCTTCGCCTTCGGCGCGCTGTTCTCCCCGCCGGACCCGTTCACGCAGATCATGTGGGCCGTCCCGCTGCTGTTCCTCTACGGCCTCTCGCTGGGGCTGGCCCGCATCGTCACCACCGCCCGCGTCTCCAGCGAGGCCATCGGCGTGCGGACGCTGGCACGCCGACGCTGGAACCTCCTCGTCGGCGCGTTCGTGGTCGTCGCCGGTGGCACCTACCTGCTCGGACAGGCGCTCTACGCCGGCCGCTTCGACGCCACGCTCCAGCAGTTGCCCGCCCCCATCCGTCCCGGCCTGTTCGCCCGTGACCTCCTGTTCGGCCTCCCGGTCGACGGCGTCCTCGCCGTCGTGGGCGTCCTCCTCGGCCTGCTCACCGCCGGTGCCGTCGTCGTCGTCCTCCTGTTCACCGAACTCGAGGAACTCCCGTCGCCCGAGGAACGACGCCGCGGGCGGGCCCGCGCGGCCCCCGCCAGCACCGGGACGCCCGCCGCACTCGACGTGGGGGCACTCGACGTCCACGGCGTCCGGGCCGCGCCCATCGAACCGTTCGTCGAGATGACCGAGGACGAGGCGCTGGCGCTCGCCCGCGAGGCGATGGACGACGACGACCCGGACAAGGCCGAGGCCCTCCTCGACCGGTTCGACGAGGCACAGGCGATGGTCGAGGCCAACCCGGAGGCCAACGGTGCGACGGCGGCGGCCGCCAATCGCGTCGGCGAGGACGGCGAACTCGAGGACTCGGAGGCCGCCAAACCGGCGACCCCGAACCCCACAGCCGAGGACCCGGCCGACGTCGAGATCGTCGGGCTGACCGCCAGCGGCGTCCGGAACGCCCCCGACGAGGTGTTCGCCGAGATGACCGAGGACGAGGCCGTCGACCACGCCCAGCAGGCGATGGAAGCGGGCAACGCCGAGAAGGCCGAGGCCATCTTCGAGCGGTTCGACGCCGTGCAAGAGCGCATCCGCGCCGAGGGTCCGACCGGGACGTGGGGCGAGTCCGCCGAGGGGTACGGCGCGGTCCTCCGCCTCGGCGCCTCGCGGGTCGACTGGCGCGGCCGGTTCGGCGCCGTCTGGAACCTGCTGGCCGTGCTGGCCGTCCTCGTCGGCGGCGGGGTCTACCTCGGCGTCTCGCAGGGCGCGGTGACGCTCCCGCCCGCGCTGGCCGATATCGCCGGCCCGACGGTGCTCGGGGCGGCGCTCGGCGTCCTCGCGGGGGTGCTCGTCGCCGGCCTCGTCGCCGGCGGCCTCGCGGCGCTCTGGGCCTACCGCGCCGCGACCGACGCCACCGCTGTCGACTTCGCCGTACTCACCGTCGAGGAGGTCCGTGACGCCCCGTTCGCCGCGTTCTTCGGGACGCTGGAGGGCGACGTGGACCGCGAGGCCGAGGCGCTGATCCGACGCGGGGAGTCGGAGAAGGCCCAGGCCCTGTTCGACCGGTACGAGGAGGTCGAGTCCGAGCGCGAGAACACCGAGACCCGTCGGCGCGCCTCCCGTGGCGCCAACGATGGCGGCGTCTTCTCCCGCACCGGCGCCGGGATGGCGAGCGCGTTCACCGACGACGACGTGGACGACGACGACATCGGCGGCTACTACTACGACCTCGCGTTCATCTTCGACTCCATCACGTCGAAGACGTTCTGGCTGGTCGGCTGGTTCATGGCCGTCCTCGCCCTGACGTTCGTCACGCTCTACCAGGGCGGTATCGGCGTGCTGAAGAACCAGTTCTACGCGCGCCTGCCCGCGAGCGTCCAGCCCGACAGCGTCCAGCTGGTCACGCTCCACCCGGTCGAGGCGCTCATCTTCGAGATCAAGGTCTCGACCATCATCGCCGCCGTCGCCACCCTGCCGCTCCTGCTCTACTACGTCTGGCCGGCGCTGAAGGAACGCGGGTTCGCCAGCGGCGACCGGAACGTGCTGGTGACGTGGGCGGGGACGCTGTTCGGCGGCCTCCTCGTCGGGAGCGTCGTCGGGTTCCTGTTCGTCGCCCCGACCATCATCTCGTGGCTCGCGGCCGACGTGGTCCAGAACGAGATGCTCATCCGCTACCGTATCAACAACTTCGGCTGGCTGGTGTTCTTCACCACCGTCGGGGTCGGGTTGATGCTGGACATCCCGCTGTCGATGTGGCTGTTCCACCGCGGCGGGCTGGTCCCCTACCGCTCGATGAAGGCACGCTGGCGCGAGGTGACCATCGCCGTCCTCGCGGTGGCGGCGCTCGCCTCCCCGAAGGGCATCTTCACGATGTTCCTGCTCGGCGTGCCCATCATGGCGTGCTACGGGCTCGGGCTGGCGATACTCCGGCTCTACGTCGCCGTCAGCGGCGACGAGGGACGCCCGCCGCTCCTCAGCGGGCAGGAGGCGGACTGAGCGACGACCGAGCGAGGAGGTACCACGGCCCACCCCGCTCGGCGCGCGTGCGAGTCGGGGCAGTGATAAGTAATCGCCACGGAACCCTCCGGTATGCCCAAGATAAGCGTCGAGATACCGCAGGAGTTGCTCGACGACCTCGACGACCACGTCGGAGACGACGGGAAGTTCGTCAACCGGAGTGACGCCATCCGGGCGTCCATCCGGAAGACGCTGGACCTGCTCGACGAGATCGACGAGCGCCACGGTCGACTGGCCGAGGAGGACGACGACGCGTGAGCGCCCAGCAGGACATCCCGTTCGGGGCGACGGTGCTCACGGCGGTGTTCGTCACCGCGCTCGTCACCGCCCAGCTCACGGCGGCGAAGGTGCTCGCGTTCCCCTCACCCGTCTCGCTCCCGTTCTCCGGGGCGACGCTCGTGCTCCCCGGCGCGGCGCTGGCGTACGCGCTCACGTTCTTCGCCTCGGACTGCTACGCCGAACTCTACGGCCGGTGGGCCGCGACCCGCCTCGTCAACACGGCGTTCGTGATGAACTTCGTCGTGCTCGGGCTGGTGTTCACGACCATCGCGGCGCCCGCCGCCCGGTCGAGCATCGACCCCGCCGCGTTCGAGCAGGTGCTCGGCGCCTCTACGAACATCGTCGCCGGCTCGCTCGTCGCCTACCTCGTCAGTCAGAACTGGGACGTGTTCGTCTTCCACGCGCTCCGGGACGCCACGGACGGGGAGTACCTCTGGCTCCGCAACGTCGGGTCGACGGCCACGAGCCAGTTGCTAGACACGGTCATCTTCGTCGGCATCGCGTTCTACCTCCTGCCGAACGTCGCGGGCATCGGCCCGCAGCTCCCGACGAGCGTGGTGCTGGGGCTGATGGTCGGCCAGTACGTTCTGAAACTCGGCATCGCCGTCCTCGACACCCCGTTCGTCTACCTCGTCGTTCGAGCGGTCCGGGGGAGCGAAGCCGGCCACGAGAGCCCGATTCTGGGGTAGTCTCTTCAGACGACCAATCCAGACAAGCTGAGGAAGGTCACAATAGCAATCAGGATGAGAATCCACGAGACAGCCACGAGCTTCCGAATTCGGTTATTCCGTCTCCCAGTGTCTTCCAGCTTGGTGGCATACATATCTACTACTTCTTCGTCCGAGAACTGGCCGTCACGGATGTCGCGAACGTCTTGACCATCGCTCCCGAGCCACCAACTGATAGAAAGATATCCGTAGACACCAACACCTAGTCCGGCAGTCAGTAGCACCAGCGACGCCACCATAGCGTTACCCCCTCCCGCGTAGGCCGGGAGACGGCTTGCACCCACAAGGAGGGTTCCGAGCAGCAGCGTCGTTTTGATAGCGTCCACACAGTCGTTAGAGAGGCTCTCCGAGTGCGAAACCATCAGACTGAGAGTCCGCCTCCCCTCCTCCAGAGAGCGTTCCACGCGGTGGTCGCGTTTGCTCATTGAATCCTCATTTAGAAGGAATAGTAATGGGCCTGACGGGTACAGTGAGTTGGTCGTACTCAGTCCACCCGCTCCGCGAACCCGAACCGCGGTTTCACGTCCACCACCGTCACCTGCACCTCCTCACCCGTCTCCGTGCCGGGGACGAACAACGTGAACCCCTCCACCTTCGCGATGCCGTCGCCCTCGCTGCCCACGTCCTCGATGGTGACCGCCAGTTCGTCGCCGGTCCGGACCGGCGCCGTGAGGTGGTTCTTCGCCACGAGGAACAGCTCCGAGGAGGAGTCTCGTGAGGCCTCGGGGTGGATCGCCCGGACGTACTCGAACTCCGCCTCCATGTCCGTCCGAAGTCGGCCCGTGTCGGGACCCTCGAACACCTTCACCGCGAGGTCACCGCCACCCTCGAGGACCTCCAGCGCCGTCTCGAACGCCTGCCGGGCGAGGTACACGGAGCGAGCGTGGTCGACGCTGTACTCGCCGGTCATGTTCGGCGCCATGTCCGAGAGCACCACGTCGGCCTTCCCGACCCGCTCGACGACCTCGGCGCGCGTGTCCTCGTCGGTCATGTCGCCGCGGATGGTCTCCACGCCGTCGATGTCGTCGATGCGCTGGAGGTCCACGCCGAGGACGCTTCCGGAGTCGCCGACGAGCTCCGTCGCCACCTGGAGCCACCCGCCGGGGGCGGCCCCGAGGTCGACGACGGTGTCACCGGGCTGGACGATGCCGGTCTCCTCGTGGAGTTGTTTGAGCTTGTAGGCGGCGCGAGAGCGGTAGCCCTCCTGTTTCGCGCGGTTGTAGTAATCGTCCTTGCGAGTCATTCGTTGGGAGCAGTTGTCTGTGTGGCCTGATACGCCCTTCGGGACGGGCGGGGCCGTGCCGCGCCTCGGCACGGAGATAGATTTAACAGACGGCGTCCGGTCGGTCTGCATACATGTCGACCAGTACCATCCGTGGGACCGTCAGCGGGCTGGGGTATCGGGCGAATCCGGCGTTCGCCGCCGGGGCGGTGGGCGTCGCCGTCGTCGCGGTGGTGTACGCGCTCACGACGGCGACCGTCCAGCACCACACCTACGTCCACGTGATGACGGGCGTGCTCTGGACGGGCACCGACCTGTTCATGGGCGCGGTGCTCGGGCCGGTCATCGGTGGCCTCGACGAGGAGCAGAGCGCGGCCGTCTTCCAGCGACTCACGCCGAAGACGGCGTTCCTGCTCCCGTCGCTGGCGTTCGTCACCATCGCCACGGGAATCACGCTCGCCCAGCGACTGGGGCTGTTCCCGAACTCGGAGGCGTGGCTCGCGCTGTTCACCGCCGTCAACCTGATTCCCGTGTTCCTGCTGCTGGGCTGGCGGCTGGATGCGTGGCGCGACCGGCGCTGGCAGGCCGCCTTCGCCGTCGTCACCGTCGGGTCGCTCGCGTGGGTCGGGCTGACCGTCGGGGACCTCCAGCCGACGAACGAACTCGTCTTGCTCGCACTCGGTCTCGTCACCGTCCTGTCGGTGCAGGGCTTCGGCTTCCTGCTCCCCGGTGAACTCCGGATGTTCCGGCAGATGGTCTCCGAGGACCCGGACACGAGCGTCATCAACGCTATCGGTCACCAGAACGCCAAACTCGGCGGCGTGCAGGGGCTGTTCCAGCTCGCGCTGATACTCGTGATGGTCTACCTCCGGTACGGCGGCGTCTGAACGTCCTGGCGGGCGCGACGGGCTCAGGTCGTGGCCCGACGGGAGCGCGAGAGTCGGCGGCTGTGCGGGCCAACACGGTTAACCGCGCTGGCGGCGAGGGGTCGCCAGTGCGACCACCAGCCGTATGACCCAGACAGCGTCGATGGGCGTGTTGCTCGACCACGCTCAGGACATCGTCGTCCTCCTGGACGAGACGGGGACCTTCACGTACGCGAACGCGGCCGTCGACCGGAACCTCGGCTGGGACCCGGAGACGCTCGTCGGCGAGAGTGCCTTCGACTACGTCCACCGCGAGGACTTCGACGACGTGGCCGAGACGTTCCGGCGGACCATCGAGAGCGACTCGTTCGCCGAGCGGACGGTCGAACACCGGTTCCGGGCCGCCGACGGCTCCTGGGTCTGGCTCGAGAGCCGGATGTCGAACCTGACCGACGAGCAACTGGAGGGGTACGTGGTGAGTTCGCGCGACATCACGGACCGGGTGGTGGCCCAGCGCGAACGCCGGGAGACCGCGGCTCGCCTCCGAGAGATCGCGGCCACGACCGGCGACGTCCTCTGGATGTTCGACGGCGACTGGTCCGAACTCCTGTTCGTCAACCCCGCCTACGAGGCGATATACGGGGGGTGCATCGACGAGCTGGAGCGCGACCCGCAGTCGTTCCTCGACACCGTCCACCCCGACGACGTGTCTGCGGTCGAGCTGGCGATGAGACGACTCTCCACGGGCGAGGCCGTCGACGTGGAGTACCGGGTGGACCCGGAGACGGACTACGGGACGTGGGTCTGGGTGCAGGCGCAGCCCCTCGTCGTGGACGACGAGGTCGTCCACATCACCGGGTTCGCCCGCGACGTGACCGACCGCCGGCGTCGTGAGCGACAACTGCGCGTGATGGACAACCTCCTCCGACACAACCTCCGCAACGACCTGAACGTCATCCAGGCCCACGCCGACCTCGTCGGGAACGGGGAGGCCGACGTGACCGAGTCGGTGGCCGTCATCCGCCGGACCGCCGACGCCCTGCTGGCGAGCGCGGAGAAGCAGCGTGACCTCATCGCCTACCTCACCGGTGACGTGACCCCGGGGCGGGTCGACGTGGCGGAGATGGCAGCACGGGCCGCCAGCACCGTCCGCCAGCGGTTCCCGGCGGCGGCGATATCGGTGGCGACGCCGGACGCCGCCCCCGCCGTCGCGCTGGGCGAGGTGGAGTTCGCCCTGACCGAACTGCTCGAGAACGCGGTCCAGCACGCCGACGACTCGCCCGAGGTGACCGTCGAGGTCTCGGTGGACGCCGACGCACTCACCGTCACCGTCGCCGACCGCGCCAGCCCAATCCCCGAGTTCGAGTCGAGCGTCCTCGCGGGCGACCACGAGATGTCCGACATCTACCACAGCACTGGACTGGGGCTGTGGCTCGTCTACTGGGTGGTCGACCTCTCGGGCGGTCGTGTCGCGGTGGAGGAGCGGGCGAGCGGTGGGAATCGGGTCGTCGTCCACCTGCCGGCCGCCGGGGACTGAGAGAAGAGGGCAGGCGAGGCGCCGAGGCGCCGGGCGTTCAGCTCAGCTGCTCGAACTCGCCGAGCAGGTCGTCGTAGGCGTCGATGGCGGCCTCGACGGGGGCCGAGGAGGCCATGTCCACGCCGGCCCCACGCAGGAGTTCGAGCGGGTACGCACGGGACCCGGACCGGAGGAACTCGAGGTACGCCTCGGCGGCGGACTCGCCCTCGGCCTCGATGTTCTGGACGATGGCGTTCGCCGCCGAGATGCCGGTGGCGTACTGGTAGACGTAGAACGAGTAGTAGAAGTGTGGGATGCGCATCCACTCGCGGGCGATGCGCTCGTCCACGTCGGCCGGCGCGTAGAACTCCGCCTTCAGATCGCCGTACACCTCGTCACAGACGTCCGGGGTGATGGCCTCGCCGGCCTCGCTCAGTTCGTGGACCTGCTGTTCGAAGTCCGCGAACATCGTCTGTCGGAACAGCGTCGAACGGAACCGCTCGAGGTACTCGTCGAGGACGTGCCGGCGAAGGGTCTCGTCCTCGACCGTCTCGAGCAGGTGGTTCGTCAGGAGCGCCTCGTTGACCGTGGAGGCCACCTCGGCGGTGAAGATCTCGTAGCCGGAGTAGACGTAGGGCTGGTGCTCGCTGGTCAGCTCCGAGTGCATCGAGTGGCCGAGTTCGTGGGCCAGCGTGTAGAGCGAGGTCACGTCGTCCTGGTAGTTCATCAGGATGAACGGCTGTGAGTCGTAGGTCCCGGAGGAGTAGGCGCCCGAGCGCTTGTTCTCCGTCTCGTAGACGTCGACCCAGCGCGACTCCAGCCCCTCGGCCATCCGGGACTGGTAGGCCTCGCCGAGCGGTTCGACGGCCTCGACGACCCACGCTTTGGCCTGCTCGTACTCGATGTCGGGGGCCTTCGAGTCCGTGAGCGGGGCGTAGAGGTCCCACATCTTCAGTTCGTCCACGCCGAGGCGGTCACGCTTCAGGTCGGCGTGGCGGTGGAGCACCGAGAGGTGCTCGTGGACCGCCTCGACGAGGTTGTCGTACACCTCCGTCGGGACGTTCGGGCCGTCGAGACTCGCCTCGCGGGCGGTGTCGTAGTTCCGCGCGCGAGCCATCTTCACGTCCTTGCGCACGGAGTTCTTGAACGCGGTACCGATGGCGTTCCGGTAGTCGGCCCACTCGTCGTAGAACGCCTCGTAGGCCCGCTGGCGGTAGTCCCGGTCCCCGTGTTTCTGGATGACGGTGAAGTTCGAGAGCGTGATGCGCTTCTCCTCGCCCGCCGGCGTCTCGATGGCGGGGAACGTCATGTCCGCGTTCGTCAGCATGTTGTAGACGTCACCGCCGGCACCGGTCACCTCCGAGAGGTCGGCGAGGAGTTCCTCCACCTCGGGCGAGCGGGTGTGCGGTTTCATCCGCAGCACGTCGTCGAAGTAGTGCTCGTACCGCTCCAGTTCGGGTTCCTCGTCGACGAACGCGTGGAGGGCAGAGCGGGTCGACTGCTGGAGTTCGGGCTCGACGAACGAGGCCGCGGAGGAGGCCTGCGAGCCGAGCGACTGGGCGCGGGCCGAGAGCGCCTGGTACTGCTGGTTCGCGGTGTCCTCGTCGCTGCGCATCCGGGCGTAGGCCGAGACGTTCGACACCTCGCGCATGAGCTCCTCGCGGAGTTCGAGCAGTTCCAGCAGGGTGTCGGCCGACTCGGTGACACGGCCCTCGTAGGCGCGCAGGTCGTCCAGTCGGTCCTCGACGCGCTCGTAGGCGTCCTCCCACGCCTCGTCGTCCGCGTACATCGACTCGAGGTCCCACTTGTACTCCTCGTCCAGTTCGCTCCGGTCGGGAACCGTACTCATGCACCCGGATTCGGGGTCACGGCGTGTAAACACATCGGGAGGACCCCGGACCCAGCCGCGCTACCCGACCGCTCTTTGTCCACGCGCCCCTCGGCCCGCCATGGACGACACCGCCGAGCGACTCCTCGGGTTGGCATTCACCGACGCCTACCCGGCGTCGTTCCTCGCGGCCCTGACAGACGTGGAGAACCGGATGGGCGGGCACCCCGGCGAGCGACGGGCGGCTGGCATCGTCGCCGACGCCCTCGACCAGTCCGTCGGCGGCGCCCGCGAGGAACCGTTCGACATCCGTCGGTGGACCCGCGGGGCGACCGACCTGGCCGCCGGTCCCGCCACCGGCCGGACGCGACAGTTCGACGCCGTCGCGCTCCCGTACTCGCCGCCTGCGGACCTCCGGGCGCCGCTGGTCGACGCGGGCTACGGCACGCCCGCCGAACTCGACGACGTCGACGTCAGCGGCGGTATCGTGCTGGCCGAGCAGGGTGGCGAGGGTGACCGGCACGCCCACCGGATGGAGAAGTTCGGGCACGCCGCCGCCGCGGGCGCCGAGGCGTTCGTCCTCGTCAACGACACCGAGGGGAGCCTCCCGGTCACCGGCACCCTCCGGTTCGGCGACGAGGCGGCCATCCCCGGCATCGGCGTCTCGTACGAGACGGGCGAGCGACTCCGGCGCTACGCCGCGGACGGCGGCGAGGCGACGCTCCGCGTCGACGCCCGGACCGAGGACGGCACCGCGCGGAACGTCGTGGCGACGAATCCGGGGGCCGGCGAACGCGAGGGGACCGTCCTCGTCGTCGCGCACTACGACGCACACGACGTGGGCGAGGGAGCGCTCGACAACGGCTGTGGCGCCACCATCCTCGTCGAGACGGCCCGCCTGCTCGCTGACGTCGACCTCCCGAGCGACGTGACGTTCGCCGCCGTCTCCTGCGAGGAGACGGGGCTACTGGGGAGTCACGCGCTCGCCGACGAACTCGACGTCGGGGACCTGCGAGCGGTCGTCAACGTCGACGGCGCCGGCCGGGCACGCAACCTGAAGGCGTACACGCACGGCTCCGAGGCGGTCGAGTCGCTGGCACGCGACGTGGGCGTGGCCGCCGACCACCCCGTCGCCATCGAGACCCGACCGCACCCCTACAGCGACCACTGGCCGTTCCTCCGTGCGGGCGTGCCGAGCCTCCAGTTGCACAGCCGGCCGGCCGACGACCACCAGCAGTGGGGACCGCGCGGCAAGCCCGTGGTCCACACCCGCGCCGACACCTTCGACAAGGTGGAGGTCCGCGACGTGCGCGAGCACGCCGGCCTCACGGCGTTGCTGGTCCGCGAACTGGCCCGGCGCGAGCGCCCGCCGCGGCTCGACACGGCGGTCCTCGCCGAGCAGTTGCGCGAAGCCGACGCCGAACACGGGATGCGCGCGGCCGGCGTCTGGCCCGAGGGCTGGTAGTCACTCGACGTCGAGCGCGTCGCCGACGGTGCCGAACGTCCGGGCACGCGTCGCGGCGTCGACCCGCCGCTCCTCGAACACCTCGCGGGCGCTCGCGGCCGCCTCGCCGTCGACGACGAACGAGCAGTCGGGGTAGGTCACGTCGAGGAGCACCAGCCCCGCTGGAGGGGCCGGCGGGACGCCGTCCGCACCGGAGAGCGGGTCGGGCGCGAGCACGCGGTCGACGAACGAGACCGGGCGCTCGCCGCGGGCGACGAGTGCCACGAGCGAGACGACCCGGCGCACCAGTTGCCGGGCGAACCCCTGCGCCCGCAGGTCGAACGTGAGGAACGCGCCGTCGCGCTCGACCGAGACGGCGAGGTCACGGACCGTCCCCTCGGCGTCGAGTGTGAGGTCGTGGAAGTCGTGGCGACCGGAGAGTCCGTCGCAGGCCGCGCGAGCGCGGGCGTCGTCGACCGCGTCGGCGGGGGCGTAGAGGTGGTAGCGGTACACTCGCTCGGTCGCGTCGTAGCGCGCGCTGAACCCCTCGTCCACGTCGGCGTGTGCCCACGCCCGTATCGACGCCGGGAGCCGACTGTTCAGCGCACGCGGCGTGAGCCACTCGGGCGCCGCGAGCGCGACGGTCTGGGCGAGCGCCGAGACCCCACGGTCCGTGCGTCCGGCGGCGGCGTACCCCTCGGGTTTCCCCTCCGCGACGCCGAGGTCCGCGAGCGCGCCGAACAACTCGTCCTCGACGGTCTGACCGTGTGGCTGGCGCTGGAAACCGCGGTAGCAGGTGCCGTCGTAGGCGAGGCGGTAGGCGCGCACGACTCTGGGGACGGCGGGGAGGGCTTAGTCGTTGACGCCACCGAGGTCGGCCCCACAGCCGGGGCAGACGAACCGCTCGTCGTCGAGCCGGGCGTCCCGGTCGTGGTCGCAGTCGGGACAGGCGTCGGGGACCGGCGGCAGGCGGTCGAACGGGAACCGGAGGTCGTCGCTCCCCGGTGGGGCCCCGATGGCGAGCAGGGTCGCGGGGCGGTCGCTCGCGTTCCGCCCGCGCTGGAGGTCGCCGGGCGTGAATCGGACCGCCTCGCCGGCCGCGACGGTCAGGTCGACCGTCTCCTCGTCGCCGAGCGGTCGGGCCTCGAAGGTGACCGCGCCGTCCAGCACGACGAACACCTCCTCCTGGTCGCCGTGGCCGTGGAGCGTGTCTGCCAGCGCCTCGCCCGGCCCGAGCGTGTAGCGGTTGAGCGCGACGTCGGTCGCCCCGAGCGCCGCCCCGACCTCGCGGCGCGGTGCCGCGTCCGGGAGGTCGACGGCGTCGACATCGTCGACACGGACTCGGTTCACGACTGGCGTCGGCCGCCCGAGGGGAAAAGTGCTGTCGGGGGGCGTCAGGCCGAGGCGTCCGACCCACCGCCCGCTCCGTCGCCGCTACCGCCACCGAACCCACCGTCCGCGTCACTCACGTTCCGCGCCCACGGCGCGTATCTGGTCTCGGGCGCCAGCCCCCGCGTGGCCCCGGAGCTGTCCGAGTCGGCGTAGTGCCCACTCACCAGCACTCCGTCGTAGGTGACGAGCAGCGTGTAGCGGTCGGTCACGTCGTCGGTGAGGTTCACCGTCGCGTTGTAGCGGGTCTCGAGGTAGCAGTCGGGCGTGCCCGAGCCCCCCCGGCGCTCGACGTCGAGGACGTACCGGTGCTCGCCGATGCGCTCGAAGTCGGCAGAGAGGTCGGTGGCGTTCGACCGGACCGGGACGGTCGTGTTCACCGAGAGCTTTCGCCCGCCTGCGACCGGGCGGGAGACGGTCGAACTGTTCGACGTGCGAGCGTCGCCACAGCGGGTGTCGAACGTCTGGAACGAGCCGAGTTCGGTCGCCCCGAACGCGGGGTCGGTGGGTCCGAGGCCGGTCAGCGCGCTACAGCCGCTCGTCACGAGGAGGGCGACGAGGGCGACTGCCGCGAGGCGGCGCTTCGGTGGGACCATACCGGGGCTACCGGAGCCGCCCCGAAGTAGTCACCGGAGGCCCAAACGGGCGTTTTACCCCTCGTAGTCCTCGTACGTCGGGCGGCCCTCGCTCGGCGGGAACGAGTCGAGCGGCGCCTGTGTCTGGTCGCCCGTCCCCATGTCCTTCAGCGTGACCACGTCGTCCGCGAGATCGCGCTCGCCGACGATGACCACCGTCTCGGCCTCGATGCTGTCGGCGTAGCCCATCTGCGAGCCGAACCCGCGGCCCGAGAGGTCCGTCTCGACGACGTGCCCGAGCGCGCGCAGGTCGCCGGCGACGTCGGCGGCGACGTCGAGCACCTCGTCCGAGTCGCCGGCCGTGAGGACGTAGTAGTCCGTGCTGATGGCCTCCTCGGGGAAGACGTCGGCCACCTCCAGCAGTTCGGGCAGTGTGGAGTTCATCACGCCGACGGCGAACCCGACGGCCGGGGTCGGCTGCCCACCGAACTGTTCGATGAGGTCGTCGTAGCGCCCACCGCCGAAGATAGACCGGGAGACCCGACCCTTCGCGTCGAAACACTCGAAGACGACGCCGGTGTAGTAGTCGAGGCCGCGAGCGGTCTCCAGCGAGACGGTGCAGACCTCGCGGGCGCCGAGGCGCTCGGTCTCCGCGAGGACGTCCCGGAGGTTCTCGACGGCGTCCTCGACGCGCTCGGTGCCCGCGAACTCGACCAGTTCGTCGAGGTCACCGCGGGTGAGGAGTCGGTCGAACTCCTCGGCCTCCGCACGGGAGAGGCCGGCCTCGGTCAGCAGGCCGTAGTACTCCTCGGTCTCGATCTTCGCGGACTTGTCGACCGCGCGGATGGCGGCCTCGGTGTCGACCGCGTCGTCCATCGACTCGAACAGGCCGCCGAGGATGTCGCGGTGTGAGACCCGGAACTCGAACTCCTCGGCCGGGAGGCCGAGTTCGCGCATCATGTCCGCGGCGACGGCGATTATCTCGGCGTCGGCCCGCGGGTCGTCGGTCCCGAAGGTGTCGACGTTCGTCTGGTAGAACTCGCGGAACCGGCCCTGCTGGACCTGTTCGTAGCGCCAGAACGGGCGGGTGGAGACCCACTTGATGGGCTTGCTGAGCGCCTGCTGGCGGGCGACGACCATCCGCGCTACCGTCGGCGTGAGTTCGGGCGTGAGCGTCACCATCCGGCCACCCTTGTCCTCGAAGGCGTACAGTTCCTCGACGATCTCGTCGCCGGACTTGTCGGTCCACATCTCCGCGCGTTCGAGCCGTGGCGTGCCGATCTCGCGGAAGCCGTAGCGACGCGTCACCGCCTCCACGCTGTCGATGACCGCGCGGTGGGCGGCCATCTCCTCGGGGTAGAAGTCACGGAACCCCTTCAGACCCTGGTACATACCCGGCCTTCTCGGTGGGTGGTCTGTAACCTTACGGTCCCGTGTCGCCCCGTCACGCGACGGCTGGCTGGGGACGGAGAACCGCTCCGGGGGGCCGTCGAAACCGGGGGAACCCAAAGACACTTCTAACCACACGGCCCTACGTCGGATGACCAGATGTCGCGCAGCCCCTCGCTCCCGGACCGGCCCACGCTCGACCTGGACTCGGATATGAGTCCCGACGAGCGGTTGGCCGCACTCCGCGACCACTACTCGGCTATCCTCGACGTCCACGACGAACTGTCCGACCAGCTCGACGCCGCCCGCGAGCGTCGCCGCGGCCTCCGCGAGGAGGTCGACCAGCTCCAGCGCGAGAACGACGCGCTCAAGACCTCCTCCCTGTATCTCGCGACGGTCGAGGAGGTCGGTGACGGCGAGGTCGTCCTGAAACAGCACGGCAACAACCAGGAGGTGCTCACCGACGTGGGCGGCCCGCTCGGTGACTCGCTCGAGGCGGGCGACCGCGTGGCCATCAACGACTCCTTCGCCGTCCAGACGGTCCTCGACTCCGAGAAGGACGCCCGCGCGCAGGCGATGGAGGTCGTCGAGTCCCCGTCGGTCGACTACGCCGACATCGGTGGCCTCGAGGAGCAGACCCGCGAGGTCCGCGAGGCCGTGGAGGCCCCCCTGCTCGACCCCGAGCAGTTCGAGACGGTCGGCATCTCCCCGCCGACGGGTGTCCTCCTCCACGGCCCGCCGGGCACCGGCAAGACGATGCTGGCCAAGGCCGTCGCCAACCAGACCGACGCCACCTTCATCAAGATGGCCGGCTCCGAACTCGTCCAGAAGTTCATCGGCGAGGGCGCCCGCCTCGTCCGCGACCTGTTCGAACTCGCCGCCGAGCGCGAACCGGCCATCATCTTCATCGACGAGATCGACGCCATCGCCTCGAAACGCACCGAGTCCAAGACCAGCGGCGACGCCGAGGTCCAGCGGACGATGATGCAACTCCTCAGCGAGATGGACGGCTTCGACCAGCGCGGCGACATCAGTATCATCGCCGCGACCAACCGTTTCGACATGCTCGACCGCGCCATCCTCCGGCCGGGCCGGTTCGACCGCCTCATCGAGGTGCCCGAACCCAACGCCGAGGGTCGCCACGAGATCCTCAAGATCCACACCGGCCGGATGAACCTCGCGGACAGCGTGGACCTGGAGGCGCTCGCCGAGGACACCGAGGGGTTCACCGGCGCCGAGCTGGAGTCGCTGGCGACCGAGGCCGGGATGTTCGCCATCCGCGACGAGCGGACCGAGATCCGACGCGAGGACTTCGACGAGGCGATGGCGAAGATATCGAGCGAGGAGTCGGCAGGCACTCCTATTGCCTTCTACTGAACGTTTTTCGGCTCGGGTCGGCTTCGCCGACCGCTCGCGCAAAAACGTTCACGAAAAAGGCGCTGCTCGCTTCGCTCGGAGCGGGTGAGTGTGCTGGACCGCGACCGCACGGCACCGCAGTCCATTCAAGGGCGGTGTGTTCACCGATTTGATACGGGTCGGTTGCTGAATAGAGAGGGTGTATGCAGCACTCGTGGCTCCTCTAGCTTGCCCACCGACACGTGGTCAGTACCAGAGGTCGTCGGCGTGGAGTCGTCCGGAGCGCAACCCGTCAGGGCCGCCCCCGAACCGCGCCTGAAACAAGACGTTCGAGACCGACGGCTCATCAGCCCACGCCCGCGTGCAGTGGAGGCTGTGTTCGAACTCCTCGACGACCGTCTCCTCGGGCACCTCGAAGACGCTTGAAACGGCATCGACCAGTTCAGTGAACACACCCTCACGACCGAGGGCATCGACCAACGCTGTCGCTTCTTCGGGGGCATCGACGGCGGTGACCGGGACGAGCTCGCTGGGCACGGCCTTCTTGCTGACTGAGATTTTGACCTCGATCTCGAATCCTTCGGCCTCGGTCTGCGAGACGTTGAGGAAGATGACCCGTTCGTCCTCACAACTCGGCTCCACCTCGTACCGCTCATCGCTTCGGACGGCAGCGATGGCGGCAGCAACCTCGGAACGCTGGCCGGACATATATTCGTATAACTACGCGTGTAACCGCCCCGATATTAATGTTTGACTCGGAACTTCCTCCCCGCCCGATTCGTGCCCTCTATTCAGCAGTGCCCTCACGAGCTATTCGGCTTCTGTTAGCAACGTCGTGCGAGATACCAAGGGTGAGTTGGTCAGCGGAATTTCGGTGGTCGTCTGCCAACACAATGATTATGTTACACTACTCAGAGTATAATCATGGAAGACAGTGTCAAGGCCGTAGAGGTAGAGTGCGTCTGTGGCAAACAGACGGTACTGCGCACGCTCGACCCCGCTCAGTCGACCGTGAGGTGTGATTGCGGAGGTGTCTACGCGCTCACGGTGACTGAGTTGCGTCCTTCGACAGAGAGTAACTCTCGGTCGGAATTGGCGTGATGGACCCCTGTTTCGCTTCTTGTACTCCCCCGACAAGCGTCCTGCATCCAACACGGCCTTGACGAACGACCGGGCATCTGTCAGTATCGACGTGACCGATACAGAGGGTGTATTGAGCACGCGTCCATTGTCGTTTCACGGGCTCCCTGTAAAATCCGCCTCCCGCCCGATTGGTCGAGCCAGGTGTGGGCCAGGACGGAGTCTGCGCACTCGCGGCAGGGCCAGCGGCCACACCCGAACAGTGCGTCACCAATGCAGAACCACACTCCACCGACCAAAATACGCTCCTGATGGAGCCGAGTGTCTTAGTCGAGGAACTGTTCTAGCGCTTCCCGGTACGCATCGGGACGGTCCTGCATCACCCAGTGGTAGGCACTGTCGAGATACTCCGTCTCCACGTTCGGGAGGTCGCCGGCCAGTCTGTTGGCCCACTCAGTGGAGATGAGGACATCATCACCACCCCATAGCAACAGCGTCGGGACGTCGATGTGGGGAATCGAGTGGGCGACTTCAAGTGTGTGGTTGGTGTTTGTCGAGATGGCGTTTCGCGCGAGCGCTTGTGGTTCACGGTCACGGTCGAGGAAGGGCGCTTTCATCCCCGCGACGAACTCTGCGTTATCTTCACCGACCGTTCCCTCGCCGAAGGCGAATTGGAGCTTCGCGTCGACATCCTCGTCCGTCCGTTCACGTGCCTCGTCGGGTTGGCCCAGTCCGTGGATGAACGGGACGGGCCAGTTGTCGTAGCAAGCAACATTGGAGAGTACGAGCCTCTCGACGCGCTCGGGACTGTGGGCCGCCAGCCGAAGCGCAGCCCCACCGCCGATGTCGTGGGCGACGATCTGTACTGAGTCGTGACCGAGTTCGTCGAGGAACCCCTCAAGGAGTTCTTCTTGGAGACGCAGTGACCGGTCGTATCCCCCCTCACCTACGTGTTCGGTGTATCCATAGCCAGCAAGGTCGGGAATTACTGCGTGATCGGCGGCTGTGTATACCTCTCTAAACAAATATCCCCAGGTCGGAATCCCGTGGATGAACAGGGTTACTGAGTCACCAGTTCCCTCCTCGCGATAGGCAATCTCAAACTCGTGAAAGGTGGTCTCGACGTGGACCGAATCCTGCTCTGCCACCCAATCTGTGTGGGTCATACGACCCACGGTGGTTTGGGAGAGGGGATAGTACTACTTTTGCCAAATGGCAACGTATCCTGACTTCACCAATAAATAGACTCAGAACGATGGAATGCTCGGGAGTAGCCGAAGTATTTAGATTGCCGAATGGCAAATTTTCCGTATGCGCCAGGTACGTTTTGCGCTACAATACGAGCACAGTCACGATCCGCTCATGGACGCGTTCATCGAGTACCCCGGTCTCTATGCATCATCACTCGACATCTCGGTCTCTACTGCAGGGCTGTGGCGTATCGACCGGATAGCGGGACCCAGTGATGGGCTCGACGCCGTCGAGAACGTGTTTCTCGACCCGGAGATCTGTAACGAGTGTGAGCCCGCACAAACGGATTGTGGTAAATCGTACGAGTACGAGGTCATCGAACGAAGCAGTAACCGATGTACGCTGTATACGAGAGCACGGGGAGAGGGATCCTGTCACTCAGTTCCATATCTCGCAATCAAGTACTGTGGCAACGGACTCTTCTTCAGCTCCAAGCGCCGGGGAGGAACGAACGAATGGACGGTACTGCTTCCAGACGGAGCGAATGTTGGCTCGTTGTACGATGCGTTGGACTCCGAATTGTGTGGCTCGCCCCGTATCCATCTCCAGCAAGTAGACGAACCCAGTCACTGGAAAGACGCACTGGTTACGAGAGCCGACCTGCCATACGAGCAACGATTAGCCCTTGAGGCCGCAATCGACGCTGGCTATTACCAGACCCCCAAGGGCATCACTCTCGACGAGTTGAGCGAACGACTGTCATTGCCCCGTTCTACTCTCCGGTATCGCCTTCGGCGTGCGGAAGAGTTCGTAATGACGCAGTTTGAGCGATTTGACTCTCTGCCGACCTCCTCTCGAGCCAGCCGTTCCGACATCCAGTGAGGTAGGGCCACCCAGAGCAGTTTCACGGGCCTCGTCGAAAGAGGGCACCGACCGAACCAGCAGGTAGTTACAGCTAACCAATAGCTATCGAGCACCACTACTGATTCGCGCTTTCTGACGAACACTCCATTCGGGTCGTTCGTGCCCACGACTGATGAGCCACTCGCGCTCTCCATTCAGCGACGCCTTCAACAACTACTCAGACTCTGTCAGTACTGACGTGACCGATACAGAGGGTGTATGCAGCAGTCACTGGCGAATCTTCATGAGGTGCCATGCCGAAGGTAGGTATTGGTGTCACAGATGGCCCGAGAGAGGCTACGATCAACCGGAGTGAAGCGAACCCACTCCTCCCGGAGGACGGCGGGATGACCGTCGAAACAGTCACTCCCGACGAATTAGAGGCCGCCGAGAGCACACCCGGAGTCGTTCGAGAAACAGTGTTCGAAACTGCAAACAACGTCATGGTTCGGTCACGCGTCGCCCCCGGAACGACGACGGGCTGGCATCATCACGGCGACCGTCACGTGTACGGGTACGTCATCGAAGGCTCCGGAGCGGTCGAATACGGATCGAGCGGGGGAGAGACCGCCGAAACCAGTACAGGAGAGTTCTTTTACATTTCTCCAGGAACGGTTCACCGGGACATCAACCCGACCAGCGAGGAGACCGTCGTGCTTGTGAACTTCGTCGGAACCGGGCCAGCAGTCGTGAACGTCGACGGCCCCGGAGCCGAGTAGCGAGTCGCCGCGGATGGTATGTCCCGGCGATGAGATCCAGCCGGTGAAGACTACGTGACCGAGATGCGCTCTCTACTCAGCACGCCCTCGCCAAATCCTTCGTAGTCTGGCACTCCAGCAGCGCCCCGTCACACCATCTCGAGGAAGTTCTCGACGACGTCGTGCCCCCGCCCCGTCAGCACGCTCTCTGGGTGGAACTGCACGCACTCGATGGGGTGCTCGCGGTGGCGCACGCCCATCACGATGGACTCACCCGAGTCCTCCGTGGTCGCCGAGACCTCGAAGCAGTCCGGGACCTCGGTGGCGACCAGCGAGTGGTAGCGCCCAGCCGTGAACCCCTGTTCGAGTCCCTGGAAGACGCCCATCCCGTCGTGGTCGACAGGGAACGCCTTCCCGTGGACCGGCCGCGGGGCGCGGCCGACGGTCCCGCCGTACTCGTAGACGGCCGCTTCGAGGCCGAGACAGACCCCGAGCGTCGGGACCTCGGGCGAGAGCTCGCGCAAGACGGCCATCGTCACGCCCACGTCCCGGTCGTTCTTCGGGTGGCCCGGCCCCGGCGAGACCACGATGGCGTCGGGGTCGTACGCCCGCACGTCGTCGAGCGAGGCGGTGTTGCGCAGGACCTCCGTCTCGGCACCGTGCTCCGAGACGTACTCCACGAGGTTGTAGGTGAACGAGTCGAAGTTGTCGACGAACAGCACGCGTTTCGTGTCCGTGTCGGCGACGCTCATCGGGACACCTCCGGGCCGGCGGCGGGGTCCTCGGCGGCCGTCGGGTCGGTCGTCTCGATTCGTTCGAGCGCCGCCAGCACCCCACCCATCTTCTGTTCGGTCTCCTCGTACTCGCTGGCCGGGTCGGAGTCGGCGACGATGCCGGCACCGGCCTGGACGGTGACGCGCTGGTCGCCGGCGGTGTCTCGTTCGTCCTCCACCGTCGCGGTCCGGATGACGATGGCGAAGTCCGCGTCTCCGGTCCACGAGTAGTAGCCCACACCGCCGCCGTACAGGCCACGCGGGGTCAGTTCGAGGTCGTCGATGATCTCCATCGCCCGTATCTTCGGCGCACCCGAGAGGGTACCGGCCGGGAACGCCGCCCGGGTCGCGTCGAACGCGTCCGCGTCGGCCGCGAGTCGACCCGTCACGGTGGACTCGATGTGCTGGACGTGGCTGTACTTCAGGACGTTCATGAACTCGTCGACGCGCACGCTGCCCGGTTCCGAGACGCGGCGCACGTCGTTCCGTGCGAGGTCCACCAGCATCGTGTGCTCTGCCCGCTCCTTCCCGTCGGCGAGCATCTCGCCCGCGAGACGGCGGTCCTCGACTGGTGAGGAGCCACGCGGACAGGTGCCGGCGATGGGGTTGGCGACCACCTCGCGCCCACGCACGGAGACGAGCGTCTCGGGCGAGGCGCCGACGACGGTCAGGTCGCCGTGGCCGAGCAGGTACATGTACGGCGACGGGTTGACCTCGCGGAGCGCGCGGTAGAACCCGAGCGGGTCCACCTCGCCGCGCAGTTCGCGGGTCCGGGAGATGACCCCCTGGTAGATGTCGCCGTCGAGGACGTGCTCTTTCGCCCGTCGGACGGCGTCCTCGTACTCCTCGCGGGGGCCGGCCGTCTCGGCAGTGCGGACGAACCCACCGGTCTCGGGGTCGGTGGCGTCGGCGAGCAGCGCCTCGACGCGCTCGGCCTCGGCCACGAGGTCGTCGTACAGGGCGTCGGCGTCCTCGCGGCCGTGGACGACGGGCGTGAACACGAGCGAGACGGTGTCTGCCTCGTCGTCGAACGCGAGCGTCTTTGTCGAGAGGACGAACTGCGCGTCCGGGAACCGCGAGTCCGGGCGCTCCATCCCGACCTCCGAGAGCCAGAGGTCGTAGACGGCGTCGTACGCGAGGAAGCCGACGAGACCACCGTCGAGCGTCTGCCGGTCGCCCGCGGGGAAGTTCCGTCGCGGCAGGTCCGGCAGCGCCGCCCGGAGCGCGTCGAGACAGTCGCCCTCGGCGTCGAACGCACCGTCGAACAGGCCGGTGTACCGGTCGTCGAACACCTCGACGCCCGACTCGGGACCGACTGTGAGGACCGCGGCCGGGTCGTACCCCACGAACGAGAACCGGGCGTGCCGGTCCGCGCCGCCGGGCGTGAACGCCCCGTCGGGGTCCGAGGAGGCCACCTTCTCGGCCGACTCGAGGAGGAAGTCGTAGTCGCCCGACTCGGAGCCACGCCCCCCACTCGTGCGGCCGGTGAGTGCTGCGTACGCCGCGAGCGGTTCGACGTCCACGTCGAGTTCGGCGGCGACGCGGACGACGGCCGGGCCGTCGGCCGCGTACTCGCGGACCGCCTCGCGGGGGGTGTCGAGCGGCGCGCTCACAGCGCCACCTCGGCCCCACGCCGCGTGTTCCGGACGAACGCCCGGACCCTGTCGTGGTCCTTCACGCCGCCGCTCGCCTCGGTGCCGGAGGCCACGTCGACGCCGTACGGGCCGACCGTCTCGACCGCTTCCCCGACGTTCTCGGGCGTCAGCCCGCCGGCCAGGACGACGGGCGTCTCGAGCGAGTCGACGAGTTCGCGGGTCCGCGCCCAGTCGTGTGTCTCGCCGGTGCCGCCGGCCCCGGACTCGTCGACGCTGTCGACCAGCAGGCCGTCGGCACACCCCTCGTAGGCGGGGGCGCGGTCGGCGTCGGTGGCGACCACGAGCGTCCGGACGTGGCTCCGCAGCTCGACGGCCGTCTCCGGGTCGACGCCGTGGACCTGCACCGCGTCGACGCCGACGCGTTCGGCCAGCGCGACGGTGTCGCTCGCCCTCTCCGGCATCGTCACGAGGACACTGGTGAGGAACGGCGGCGCGGCGGCGGCGAGGCTGGCGGCCCGCTCGGGACTCACCTCCCGCGGGGTGTCCACCGAGACACCCGATATCAGTCCGACGGCGTCCGCACCCGCGTCGGCGACCGCCCGAAGGTCGGCCTCGCGGGTGACCCCACACACCTTGACACGAGTCATGCGCCCGCCCGCAACTGCTCGAGTTTCTCGCTGGCCGCGCCCGACGCGATGGCCTCGCGGGCGGCCTCGACGCCGGCCTCGAGCGAGTCGGCTCCGCCGGCGGCGTAGATGGCCGCCCCGGCGTTCGCGAGGACGACGTCGCGTTTCGCCCCCGTCACGTCGCCCGAGACGATACCGCGCAGGTCCGCGGCGTTCTCCTCGGGCGTGCCGCCGGCGATGGCCTCGACCGGCGCGGCGTCGAGGCCGAGGTCGGCGGGCGTGAGCGTGTACTCCGAGATCGTCTCACCTTCGACCTCGGCGACGGCGGTCTCGCCGTGGAGAGCGATCTCGTCCATCCCGGAGCCGTGGACGACGAGCGCGTGGTCCACGTCCATCCGGGCCAGCGCCCGTGCGAGGACGGGGACGAGGTCGGGGTCGTAGACGCCCACGACCTGTGCGCCCGCCCCGGCCGGGTTCGTCAGCGGTCCGAGCACGTTGAACACCGTCCGCATCCCGAGTTCCCGGCGCGGGCCGATGACGGCCTTCATCGCCGGGTGGAACACCGGCGCGAGCATGAAGCCGATGCCGTCGCGCTCGATGGCCCGCTCGACGGCGGGCGGTTCGGCCTCCACGTTCACGCCGGCGACCTCGAGCACGTCCGCACTCCCCGACGACGAGGAGACGGAGTAGTTGCCGTGTTTCGCCACCGGGACGCCCGCCCCGCTGACGACGATGGCCGACGTGGTAGAGACGTTGATCGTATCGTAGTCGTCGCCGCCGGTGCCGCAGGTGTCGACCAGCGGTGTCCGGTCGGGCGCGATGGTCCGGGCGGCCCCACGCATCCCTTCGGCGAGCCCGGCGATCTCGGCCTCGGTCTCCCCCTTCGCGCGTAGTCCCGTCAACAGCGCGCCGATCTGTGCCTCCGTCGCCTCCTCGAAGACGAAGGTGGCTGCCTCGCGGGCCTCCGCCTGCGAGAGGTCGCCCCCCTCCGTCACACGTCCGATGTACTCCTGTATCATAGGCACTGATGTACGATGTTGTCTTGTGATGTGCAAAGACGTACACTCACTTGAACGTATCGCACGGGTGGTGTCGCTGTGCGAGGTGGTGAACGGGCGAAGGGAGAGGAGAGCAGGAGGGAGCAGACGGAGCCGGACTCAGGCACCGAGCAGCGCGTCGACGAGTTCACCGGGGTTCGTCGGGTCGGGGAGGCCGCCGATGATCTCGTCCGTCGGGGCGCCCGAGGCGGCGTCGCCGACGGCCTCGGACGCGCTGTCGATGTTGCGGGCCACGGCACCGGTGCCGTCCTCGTCGTCGACGTAGACGGGCGGGAGGTCGTCGGTCGCACCCATGTCTCCGGTCACGACGAACTCACACTTCTCGCCGTCGCAGACGACCTCGCCCCCGGTCGGGATGGACGTCGACCCGTTCTGCATCGTGACCATCACGCCCGAGCTACCCTCGAGCGAGCTCGTGTTGCGCGACCAGACGTTGCTCGTGTCGACGACGTACTCGCGCTCGCCGGTGTCGATGGTCACCTCGTCGCTGTAGACGACCTGCTCCTCGTCGAAGCCGTAGCCGTAGAACCGGTTGGCCGACGGCCCGTTCTCGAAGCCAGCCTCGTCCTCACCGACGGTGTAGCCCCCGTTCGGCCCGAGCGTGTCGACGTACGTCCGCCGCTCCTGGTAGGGGTCGCTCGGCGGGTTCTCCGGGTCGACCGGCGGGTTGTTCGGGTTGAACAGGACGCAGTAGTTCGGGCTCGGGAGCGAGTCCGGAGCGGCCTCCGGTAGGTCCGGGACCTGCTCGGGGGGGCTCGGGACCCCGGGCACCGCCTCGCCGACGGGTGCCTCACACGGGACGCCGCCGCTCCCACCCGTCGGGACGGCCGGGACGCCGGGATCGAGGAGTCCGACCGGGCTAGCCTGACACTCCGTGCCGTCACAGACGAGGTCCCCACCGAGACCGCTCCCGAACAGGTAGACGACCGTGCTCGCACGGCCGCCCTCGGAGAGGTTCCGGTCGGCCACCGCGGAACTCTCGAGGCCGAGGTAGTCGTCGGTCCGACCGTCCGAGACCGTGAGGTCCTCCGTCGCGACCACCTTCTCCTCGGAGAGCAGGAACGCCCAGAACAACTGCCCGTCCTGACCCTGCTCGGTCTCGAGGTCGTACTCGTCGACCCACACCACCTTCTCGCCGCTCGCCTCGGCGGCGAAGTTCCGCCGGTCGAACTCCAGCGCCCGCGGCGGGTCCGTCGGGTCGACCGACGGGTCGTCCGGGTCGTAAGCCTCACACCCGTCCGGCGGAGCCCCGAGCACGATGCCGCCGACCGCCTCGGGGGTCAGCAGGCTCGTCGGCACACCGGGGAGCGCCGGTGGCTGGAAGGGGAGGTCACTGGGACCGGGAACGGCCTCGAGCGGCACGTCGTCGCCACGGACGGGGAACGCACAGTCGACGGTACTCTCCGAACCGACCGGTGCGTCCTGTGGCCCCACCGGCACCGACTCGAAGGGGACCGGCCCGAGGACCTCCTCGGTGCCGGCCGGCAGGTCCTCGTCGTCGAACTCCCGCGAGAGGTCGTCCGTCGGCGCCTGCTCCAGCACCGGCCCCAGCGTCTCCAGCACCGGCACCGCACCGGTGTCCATCGGGTCACCCTCGTCGTCGGGGGACGGGAAGACGGGGAGGTCACCTTCACCGGGCAGGTCGCCCTCACCGGGGAGGTCATCTTCACCGGGCAGGTCGCCCTCGCCGGAGAGGTCCTCCGTCGGGAGGTCGTCTTCCGAGATCTCCGTGCCGGGTGCGTCGGCGGACGGGAGTCCATCATCGCCGCCCTCGGGGACCAGGTTCGAATCACAGTCGTCGGTGGGGTCGGGGTCGCTCGTGCTCACGTCACAGTCGAGCGAGAGCGACCCGCCGAGGTCACCACCGTCGTTCAGGCTCGTCTCGCTGCTCGTCGAGATGTCGACGCCGTCTTCGCCGGCGCTCACCGAGACGTCGGTGTCGGTACCGTTCTCCTCGTCGCCGACGGTGATTCCGGTGCCGTCGTCACCACCGATATCGATGCCGTCCTCGTCGATGGTGATCCCATCGTCGTCGTCCGCCGCGTGGACGGGCGCGACGAAGGTACTCGTCAGGACCACGACCGCGAGAAGCGCCGTCAGGACCTGTCTGGTGCTACGCTTTGCTCCCATCACTGGAGCGTACATCCTGCTTCGGGTGTATCAGGATTCTGTGCGCTATGTCCTGTAGTTTATACGAGCACACGAGGTCCGGGGGTCGCTCGCGTACCGGTGCCCTGTCGACTGTGGGGGGTCAGAGCCGCCACACGTCGGGCAGTCGTGGTCTCCCGCGACCGATGGGGAGTCGACTCACCTCGTGCGCGCGTGTGTGACGAGTGTGATGGAGTGTAGTGGTGAGGTGGAAGTTCGACATGCGAGGGAGGGAACGGCCAGCGAGAACCGGGGGCGAGGTCGAGCGACCGTCGCGCTACGCGGGGGTCAGCGTCCGAGACCGGGGAGTCCCGGCACCTCGGGTGCGGGGGCGTCCGCCGGCGGCAGCGTGAGGGTCTCCTCCTGTCCGTTTGCCGTGACGGTGACGGTCAGCCCGCCGGTGTCACCCTCCACGTCCGCACCCAGGTCCAGCGTCTCGCCGAGCGTCGCGGGGACCGTCGGCGGGGTGGGGGCCTACTCCGGTGGCAGCGTGACGCGACGCTCCTCGCCGGCAGCGGCGACGGTCACGGTGACGCCGCTCGTGTCACCCTCCACCGAGACGTCGACGGCCTGGTCGGCCTGCGTCACGGGCGGGGTCGGGGCGTCCTCGGGCGGGAGCGTGATGCTCTCCTCCCGGTCGTTCGCCGAGACGGTGACCGTGACACCGTCCTCGGAGCCCTCCACGACGACGTCCACGTCGACGGACTCCCAAGCGGCCTGCGCGGTCGGCAGCGCCGGCAGATCACTCGGCGGCACGGTGATCGTCTCCCTCCGGTCGTTCGCGACGAGCGTCACCGTGACGCCCTCGTCGGATCCCGCCACGACGACGTCCACGTCGACGTCTTCGGACGTCGAGGGCTGGGCCGCGGCGGGTGTGATGGCGGTACTGGCGAGGACTGCCAGCGCGAGGAGCGCGAGCAGTACGGTTCGTGTGTCGAGTGTCTGCATACGACAACCGGGACGAGCCCGGACTCTCGCTTGTTTCATTCCCCGATTTTGACCGGTATTTTATATCGCCCGAGCGGTCCGGGCGAGGCGGGCAGTATCCGCTCGAGCGGGTGAGGCGTGGCGCTCCGTCAGCCGCAACGAGAACGGGGACGAGGTCGAGAGGCGCCCGGTCAGAGGTTGATGATGTCGCTGATGGGGACGGGAATCTCGCCGATGTCGATAGTCGGTTCGTCGCTTATCGGCGGGTCCTGGATGGTGTCGGCGATCTCCTCGGGACCGAGCGGGGGCTGGAGCAGCCCCTCGGGGCTGGCCTCACACTCTAGTTCGCCCTCCTGCAGGCGGTCGGGGTCGAGGCTCTTCTCGCTGACCGGGTCGGCACACCGGTGACGTTCGGCTGGACCGGCAGCTGACCCGGACCGGGAACGGCCTCGAGCGGCACGTCGTCGCCACGGACGGGGAACGCACAGTCGACGGTACTCTCCGACCCGACCGGGAGGTCCCTGGGGTCGGCCAGGAGACTCTCGAAGGGGACCGGCCCGAGGACCTCCTCGGTGCCGACCGGCAGGGCACTGTCGTCGCCGAGGTCGATATCCTCGTCCCCGACGCTCACGCCGTCGGGCTCCAGACTCACGCCCCCGTCACCGCCGAGCGTCACGCCGCCGTCGTCCACCGAGACAGGCGAGTCGCCGTCACCGAAATCTGTCCTTCCGTCGTCACCCAGGGTCGCACCGACCGGCCCCGCGACGAGCGAGGTCACCAGCACGAGCGTGAGACACGTCACCGCCGCCCGCGACAACTGTGCGCCGAACATGTGACCGAAGATACTCAGGTTAACTCTTCGGCCTCACTCAGGGAATCGACGGCTAATTTTGTACTCCAGAGGTCGTTCCCCGGGATAGGACGGCCACCACACGTCTCTCACCGGGAGTTTTTGTGAGCGTGTGATGAGAGGCGCCCACATCCCGCATTCGGCCGCCCGTTCCGAAACGTTCAAACGTCTCTCCGCGGTACAATCGTATCGTCAGGGTTCGTGGTCTAGACTGGTTATGACACCTCCTTGACATGGAGGAGGCCGGCGGTTCAAATCCGCCCGAACCCACTCACTCACCCGTTCTCAGGTGCCCAGCCTGGCGTCTATACGCCGCTCGTTCCGACGGCACAGACGGAGCGGCAGGTCACCCCGGTGACACACCGGCGCTGGTGGTATCGCCCGACCCGACCGGCCCACTCCGTCACGTTCCTCGCCGTGGTCCTCGGTGGCAGGGAGTCGTCGACCCGTAGCAACGCCGAACGCCTCGGCCGGACCCGCCGGAGCACTCCGTGGACGGGTACTATCAGTTCCGAGGGACGCTCTCGTGGAGGCTGAAAACACGTTAAACGCTTGCCACACCTCCGTGCGTGTCGAACCCATGAGTACAGATACCTCGGCCGGAACGAACGTCGGTGGCCTGCAGCCGGTCACACGGGACCAGGCGAACGTGCTCGTCGGCGCTGGGGTCGTCATCGCGATCGTGGGACTGCTCGCGCTCGTCTTCCCCCTGGTCTCGGGAGTGACCATCTCGATCATCGTCGGCGCAGCGCTGGTCGTCGGCGGACTCGGCCACGTGGCGAGCGCGTTCACGGTCACTGGCTGGCGCTCGCGAGCCGGCCAGCTCCTGCTCGCGCTCGTCTACGCGGTCTTCGGGATACTCGCGCTGGCGAACCCCGTCCTCACGCTGACGACGCTCACCATCCTGCTCGTCGCCTACTTCCTGCTGGAGGGTGTCGTCCTCCTCGCGCTGGGGTTGATCAACCGGGGCGAGCGGAACTGGGTGTTGACCGTCGTGAGCGGTGCGTTCTCGCTGCTCGTCGCCCTCCTGGTCTGGCTCGGCCTCCCCAGCAGCGCGGCGTGGGCCATCGGCGTCCTGTTCGGCGCGAACCTGCTGGTGACGGGCGGGACGATGGTCGTCATCGGCCGTGGCTACTGGAAGGCGGCGCCGACCGAGACGGGGCCGGCGACCGGGTCGGAGACCGGCGGCGCCTGAGCGACGGGCGAACGGCGACCCGACGCCAGCAGGCCCGCCTCGGCGAGATGTTTTTGTCCACCGTCGGCCATCCTCCGGTATGGCCTACGTCGTCCAGATCACCGAGTCCGCCATCGAGACGAATCCGCGGGTGGCCGAGTACCGCGAGTCGGTTGGTGAGCGGGTCCGGTTCGACTCCGCCGCGGACGCGGAGGCGCTCGTCGAGAAGTTCAACACGGAGGGCGAGGGGGCGGTCCGTCTCCGGCACGTCCACGAGGAGCACCCGCTGGAGGAGCAGGACGTGGTCGACGGCTACGTGGAGCCGGCCTGAGCGGCCGGTCGAAGAGACCTCGGACGGGAACCCGCCCACGAGGTGGGCGACGCCTCGCGTTGGTTCCCGGTCTCCGGGCGACGAACCAACCTTGATAACCACAGGCGGCGAACCACCGACGGGATTGTTATGGATATCGCCGATATCGCAGTTCGTGACTCTGTCGAGGTAGACGCCGACACCCGTCTGGCGAAGGTCCGCTCGCTGTTCGAGCGCGAGAACCCGAAGGGCATCCTCGTGCTCGACGATGGGGCGTACGCGGGCGTCATCACCGAGCGCCAGCTGCTCTCCTCGCACGTCGAGGACGACACGAAGGCCAGCGTGATGATGAAGAACGCACCGCGGGTGGAGCGAACCGCCGACGTCCGCGAGGTGGCGCGGGTGCTCGTCGAGGGGGGCGTGAAGGTCGCCCCCGTCTTCGAGGCGAACAAGCTCTGGGGCATCGTCACGCAGGACGCCATCCTCGAGGCCGTCCTCGAGAACCTGGACGTGCTCAGCGTCGACCAGATCGCGACCGACGAGGTCGTCACCCTCCGCGAGGACGACCGGGTCGGCCGCGCCATCAACCTCCTACGCGAGAACGGCATCTCCCGCCTGCCCGTCCTCGACGAGGACGGGCTGCTCTCGGGGATGCTCACCACCCACGACATCGTGGAGTTCGCCGTCCGCAACGAGGGGCGCACCACCACCGGGGACCGTGCGGGCGACTCCGAGCGGATGCTCGACATTCCCGTCTACGACATCATGAACAGCCCCGTCCAGACCATCGCGGCCAGCGCGACGGTCCGCGATGCCGTCGAGCGGATGCTGGAGAGCGACTACGCCGGCCTCGTCGTCGAGGACGAAGACGAGGAGATCGCGGGCATCCTCACCAAGACCGACGTGCTCCGCGCGCTCACGTACACCGAGGAGGAGCACATGGACGTCCAGATAACGAACATCGAGCTGCTGGACACGCTCGGGCGCGAGGAGGTGGTCACGAGCATCGAGGAGACCACCGACAAGTACGGCGAGATGCAGGTCCAGCACGCCCACGTCCGGTTCAACGAGCACAAGGAGAAGCTCCGCGGTACCCCGCTGGTCTACTGTCAGATCCGTCTCCGGACCAGCGTCGGACAGGTCGCCGGCACCGGCGAGGGCTACGGCGCCGAGTCGGCGTTCCGCGTCGCGCTCGACAAGCTCGAGCGCAACGTCATCGAGCTGAAGGGTGTGCAGGCCGACGAGGAGTACGAGGGACAGCTCCTGCGGAAGCTCGGCGAACTGTAGCCTGTCGGGTCGGATCCCAGCTGCACCCTTGCGTCTCTCAGACCGGGTCCTCGACGCCGACGACGCCGTCGTCCGAGAGTTCGAAGCGCGCCGTACCGCCCGCCGGGAGCGAGCGGTGTTTCTCCAGCGTCGCCCGGCGATTGCCACCGCGGAACCGCTCCAGTCGGACGACGGCGGCCGACCAGTGGGTCAGGGTGTGGCCCCCGAGCGGTCGCACGCGCTCGGAGTCGCTGTCGGGGTCCGAGAACACCTGGTTCGTGATGACCACCGCGAGGTCGTGCTGGCGGGCCAGCGAGAGCAGGTGGGTCACCTGCCGAGTGACCGACCGGAGGGCGCTCCCGCCGTCGTCGCCGTCACGTTCGAGCCGGTAGAACCCGGTGGCGCTGTCCAGCACGACCAGGTCGACGCTCGGGGCGAACTCCGCGGCGTCGCGGACGGCTTCCTCCTGTTCGGCGAAATCGAGCGCGTCGGTGATGATGATGCGCGAGGCGACGTCGTCGACGGTCAGGTCGTCACCGCGCGCGGTCCGGGCCCGGGCGAGCTGCTCGAGCCGGTCGACCGAGAGCCCCTCCGTGTCGACGACGAGCGCGGTGCCGCCGCTGGCGGCCACCTCGACGGCCGCGGCGACGGCGAGGTTCGTCTTGCCCGCCGCCGGCGGGCCGTACACCTGCGTGACGGCGCCGCGCTCGAAGCCACCCCCCAGCAGGTCGTCGACGGTCGAACAGCCCGTCGGTACGGGTTCGCTCACGCCCGGAAGTTCGCCGTGCCGGTATAAAAACGCCCGCACAGCGCGGTCCGGTTCCGACCGGTCGTCGTCCCGGCCGGCGGCGGGCTTAAGCCCCATCCCGCGAACGCCGAGGTAGTGATCGTCGTCGCCACCGCCGACTTCGAGGTGTACCACGACGCCGTGGGCGAGTTGCGCGACCGCGGGGTCACGTTCACCACCGTCGAACCCGGGGACCCACTCCCCGAACGGACCACCGTGGTCGTCCTCGGCCCGGCCGACGAGGCGCCCGAGACGGGCGTGCCGGTGGTCCGCGCCACGCCCGACGAACCACGCCACGCCGTCGAGGAGGCGCTCGCACTCCTGCGGGGTGACGGTGGCCGGACCGTCGTCGGTATCGACCCCGGCGAGCGACCCGGCATCGCCGTCCTCTCCGGTGACACCGTCGTCGCCGCGTTCCGCGTCCCGCTGGCAGACACCGTCGAGACGGTCCGCGAGGAACTGGACGGGGCCGTCGACCCGGTCGTGCGCGTTGGCGACGGCGCGCGCCTCTACGGCGCCCGTATCGTCGACGCCCTCGACGACGTGCGGGTCGAACTGGTCGACGAGACCGGGTCCACGCCCTACCTCGGGCAGGGTGCCCGTGGGACCGGCGTCGGGGACATCCTCGCCGCGGTCAACATCGCACGGCTGGAGGGCGACCCCGTCGACTCGCGGGACGTGGAACCGACCGAGGGGGAGATACAGGTCGTCAAGAACCGGTCGCGCGAACGGTCGGCGGAGAACCGCGAACTCGACGCCGCGCTGGCCCGTCGGGTGGCGCTCGGGGAGCTGTCGCTGGAGGAGGCGATGGTGGAACACCGGGAGGAGTAGCGAGCGATATCGTCCGAACTGACGGGGCGAGAAGCCGTTTTGTCCACCGGCGTCGTACCGGCCGGCATGTCGAGCACCGAGCGACCCGGCGTGAGCGAGACGACGGTTCCCGACGGTGTCCACGGCGACACCGACTGGGTCGACAGGGTGGCCTACCCGTTCGAGTCGCGCTGCGTGGCGCTCCCGCAGGGCGCGGTCCACTACGTCGACGAGGGGTCGGGGGCGGTTCGCGAGGAGGACACGGACGGCCCGACGCTCGTCTTCTTCCACGGGAACCCGACGTGGTCGTTCTGCTACCGCCACCTGATCCGCGGGCTCCGTGACGAGTACCGCTGCGTGGCGATGGACTACCTCGGCTTCGGCCTCTCGGAGCACCCCGAGGGGTTCTCCTACCGGCCGTCGGCACACGCCGACGTGTTCGAGACGTTCGTCGAGGAGCTCGGGCTGACGGACGTCGTCCTCGTCGTCCAGGACTGGGGCGGCCCCATCGGGCTCTCGTACGCGGCCGATCACCCGGAGAACGTCGCCGGCCTCGTCGTCGTGAACACATGGGCGTGGCCCGTCGACGAGGAGTGGTGGTACCGCACCTTCTCGTGGGGGGCCGGCGGGCCGCTCGGGCGGGTGCTCTGCGAGCGGTTCAACGCCTTCGTCGAGGTGGTGATGCCCGCCGCGTACGGCGACCGCTCGAAACTGACGCCGGCCATCCACGAGCAGTATCGACGGGCGCTCCCGGCCGGGAAGCGCGAGGGGACGTGGGTGTTCCCCCGCGCCATCGTCGAGGAGACGCCGTGGCTGGAGGGGCTCTGGGACCGCATCGAGGGGCTGGAGGACCACCCGGCGCTCCTCCTGTGGGGGCTGGAGGACCCGGCGTTCGGCGCACAGCTCCCGGTCTGGGAGACGTTCTTCCGGGACGCGGAGACGCGCACGTTCCCCGACGCGGGTCACTACCTGCAGGAGGAGGTGGGCGAGGACCTCGTGGAGCCGATACGGGTGTTCGTGGCTGGCCCGTGCTCCCGGGGAGTCGACAGCGGAGGGACCTAGTCCCGCAGTTCGGTCGGCAGGACGAACCGACCCTCCTCGCGGGGGAACGCGAGCACGTCGGTGACCGCGTCGACCGGGAGCGGCCCGTAGAGGTGCGGGAAGGCCCGCCCGTCGCCCTCCTCGTACCGGACGTCCCCGAGGCACGTCCGGTCGACGACCACCAGCAGCGGCTCCGCGTCCCCGGCGTGGTTGTACTGGGCGACGGCGAGCACGGCGTCGGCCGGCGAGAGGTGGACGAATCCCTGCGCGTCGAGCGACGGCGGCCGGTACTCCCCGTTCGTCCGGCGGGCCTCCCAGTCCTCCGCGTCGACGACGTGGAGCAGTGACTCCTCGAGCGCCCCGCCCTCGCGGGCCGCCGCCTCTGCGCGCCGCCTGACCTCGCGGACCGCCAGTCCCGTCTCCTGCGCCACCTCGAGTGCGTCGTCGTGTTCGGCGCTCACGTCGTACACCTCACCGTCGGCGTCGCTCGCCACCTTCACCGTCACCTCGTACCCCTCGCCCTCGACCTCCAGTTCGACCGTCTCGTAGCGTCGCTCGGCGACCCAGCGGTGGCGCGCGCCCGAGTCACGTACCCCGAGCGTCCCCGTCTCCTCCGCGAGTCGGCGGGCGACGCGTTCGACGTCCTCGGGCCGGACGATGACCTTCACGAGGTGGCCCGGTCGGGACTTCTTCATCGTCGCCGGGAGCACCGAGACGTCCCGGGCACCGGCGGCCGTCAGGGTCTCCTGCAGGGCCCCGAGTGTCTCGGGCGTCGCGTCGTCGAGGTTCGTCTCCAGCACCCGGATGTCCTCCGTCGTGAGCGACCCCTCGCTCTCGCCGACGGTGGCTCGTAGCACGTTGGGGCGGTCCGGGAACTCCCACCCGCCGGCGCCGTAGCCGGCCCGCTCCACCCGAAGCGGAGGGAGCGTCTCGACGCCCTCGGCGAAGTGCGCGAGGATGGCCGCCCCCGTCGGGGTGAGGAGTTCGGCCTCGACGGGGCCGCCCTGCAGGTCCCACGAGGCGCGAGCGGCGACGTTGACGACGGCGGGCGCGGGGATCGGGTAGGTCCCGTGGCTCATCGCCACCTCGCCGTCGCCGGCCGAGACCGGCGTGGTGACGACGCGGTCGAGTCCGAGGTCCTCGAACAGGAGCGCCGCCCCGACCACGTCCGCGATGGCGTCGTCGGCACCCACCTCGTGGAAGTGGGTCGCCTCGAGGTCGGTGCCGTGGACCTCGCTCTCGGCCTCGCCGAGGATGCGGAAGACGGCCGTCGCGTCGGCCTCGACGGACTCGGGGAGGTCCATCGCCTCGACGATGTCGAGGACCTCGCGGTACGAACGGTGCGGGCCGTGACCCTCGGCGTGGTCCGGGTGATGGTCGTGGTCGTCGTGCGAGTGGTCGTGTGAGTGGTCGTGTGAGTGGTCGTGCGAGTGTCCCTCCTCACCCTCCAGCAGCACGTCCACGGTGGTCGCGAGGATGCCGTTCTTCTCTGTCTCGCCGATCGCGTAGCGGACCGAGAGCGTCTCGCTCTCCTCCACGGGCGCGAGGGCGTCGGGGTCGGCGCCGGCCGCGAGCAGGGCGGCCAGTATCATGTCTCCGGCGGCACCCATCCGGCCGTCGAACGCGAGCGTCTTCATGCCCAGAGGGCGGCGGGGCGGGGAGAAAACGGTTCGGCTCGCCGCCGGCGGTCGCACCCCGGCGAGGGCCGGCACCCGTTCGACCACCGACCGTCGCGGCGTGCCGTCTCGGGTCGAGCGTGCTCGGGGCCCCCGGAGTGCTGGCCCGTCGACACGTGCGGCGGGGGTGGAGACGGCCGAAGAAGCGCTGGAGACGGTCGAAACCGCCACCCGCCGTCCCCGTGTCACGATGTCGCACAGTTGTCACTCGTCCGACGCACGGCGTCCGTGTGAACGGAAGACATATCCCCACCGCGGGCCGTCTTTCGATACATCCACACACCATGAACGAGGTTCAACTGGAGGTGGCGAAGGCGTACCCGAACGACTCGGGACGCGGCATCGCCCGCCTCGATCCGGACACGCTGTTACACCTGAAGTTGAGTCCGGGTGACATCATCGAGATCGAAGGTGCGGACCGGACCGCCGCGAAGGTGTGGCGGGCCGACCGGCAGGACTGGAACACCGACACGGTCCGCATCGACGGGTTCACCCGACAGAACGCCGACGTCGGCATCGGCGAGCGCGTCACCATCCGCAAGGCCGAGGCGACGAAGGCCGAGAAACTCGTCCTCGCGCCGCCCGAGGAGGCGAGCGTCCAGTTCGGCTCCGACGCGGCCGGCATGGTCAAGCGCCAGATACTGAAACGGCCGGTCGTCGAGCGCGACATCGTCCCCGTGATGTCCTCGACGAACCACCCGTTCATGCGCTCGCCGGGACAGGCCATCCCGCTCATCGCCGTCGAGACCGAGCCCGAGGGGGTCGTCCTCGTGACCGAGGACACAGAGGTGGAACTCCGCGAGGAGCCCATCTCCGGCTTCGAGAAGACCGGCGGTGGCATCACGTACGAGGACATCGGCGGCCTGCAGAACGAGATCCAGCGGGTCCGGGAGATGGTCGAACTCCCGATGAAGCACCCGCAGATCTTCAAGAAACTCGGCATCGAGCCGCCACAGGGGGTCCTCCTGCACGGCCCGCCCGGCACCGGGAAGACCCTGCTGGCGAAGGCCGTCGCCAACGAGACGTCCGCGAGTTTCTTCTCCATCGCGGGCCCGGAGATCATCTCCAAGTACTACGGCGAATCGGAGCAACAGCTCCGCGAGATATTCGAGGACGCCAGCGAGGAGTCACCCGCCATCATCTTCATCGACGAACTGGACTCCATCGCCCCGAAGCGCGAGGACGTGACCGGGGAGGTCGAACGCCGCGTCGTCGCCCAGCTCCTGACGATGATGGACGGGCTGGAGTCGCGTGGACAGGTCATCGTCATCGCCGCGACGAACCGGGTCGACAGCGTCGACCCCGCCCTGCGCCGGCCGGGCCGGTTCGACCGCGAGATCGAGATCGGCGTCCCGGACGAGGTGGGTCGCAACGAGATCCTCCAGATCCACACGCGCGGGATGCCGCTCAGCGACGACGTCTCGCTCGAACACCTCGCCGACGAGACCCACGGCTTCGTCGGCGCCGACATCGAGAGCCTGACCAAGGAGGCCGCGATGAAGGCGCTCCGGCGCTACCTCCCGGAGATAGACCTGGACGAGGAGGACATCCCGCCGAGCCTCATCGACCGGATGATCATCAAGCGCGAGGACTTCCGCGGCGCACTCTCGGAGGTCAGCCCCAGCGCCATGCGCGAGGTGCTCGTCGAGCTCCCGAAGATCAGCTGGGACGACGTCGGCGGCCTCGACGACGCGAAGGGACAGGTCAAGGAGTCGGTCGAGTGGCCGATGAACTCCCCCGAGAAGTTCGAGCGGATGGGCGTCACCCCGCCGTCGGGCGTGTTGCTGTACGGCCCGCCCGGCACGGGCAAGACGCTGATGGCCAAAGCGGTCGCCAACGAGACGAACGCGAACTTCATCTCGGTGCGTGGCCCGCAGCTGCTCTCGAAGTGGGTGGGTGAGTCCGAGAAGGCCATCCGCCAGACCTTCCGCAAGGCACGACAGGTGGCCCCGACGGTCATCTTCTTCGACGAGCTCGACTCGCTCGCGCCCGGCCGCGGCGGCGACATGGGCTCGAACGTCTCCGAGCGCGTCGTCAACCAGCTCCTCACGGAACTGGACGGCCTCGAGGAGATGGAGGACGTGATGGTCATCGGCGCCACGAACCGGCCGGACATGATCGACCCCGCCCTCATCCGCTCGGGGCGGTTCGACCGGCTGGTCTACATCGGCGAACCGGAACTGGAGGGCCGCGAGCAGATCCTCCGCATCCACACGCAGAACTCACCGCTCGCCCCGGACGTGAGCCTGCGTGAACTCGCGGAGATCACCGGCGGCTACGTCGGTTCGGACCTCGAGTCCATCGCCCGCGAGGCCGCCATCGAGGCGCTCCGCGAGTCCGACGACGCCGAGGAGGTCGAGATGCGTCACTTCCGCAAGGCGCTCGAGTCCGTGCGGCCGACCATCACCGACGACATCCGCGACTACTACGAGAACATCGAGGACGAGTTCCGTGGCGGCGCACCGGAACAGCGGAGTCGGAGCAGCGGACGGATCGGGTTCCAGTAGCCGACCAAACGTTTTCGCTCGGGTTCGCTCGCTCTACTCGCGAGAAACTTTGGAGTCAAAAACGGCGCGCACTCCGTTCGTCCCGGGGGGGTGTGCCCGTCCGTACCGCCGCCGCACAGCCTCCACGACAGTACCGCACCGCGACCGCACCGCCTCGTTCCGCTCAGACCGCCACGATGTGTGATCTCAGTTCCTCGACCATCTCGTCGTCCAGGTCGAGGTCCGGGTGTTCCTTCGCCGCGTGTTGCTCCGCCTGTGCCAGTATCTCGTCGTCGCTGATGCCCTCGATGGTGGCGTCACAGCCGTCCACGATACACTCGAGTCTTCTCGTCATCTGCCCGACGCTAGTGGAGCGTCGGAGGAGTTAAGTCCGTCGGATGGTAACATGTGTCGAGATATTCGGGGATGGCGGAGCGTCGCGCGAGAGACGTGTAATATTTCCGAATATTATGGCGGTGCCGGAACGTCCGACGACGAAATCACCCAACGGGAGACGGACAGGTCGGTCTGTAGAGGTAGTCGGTTTTTGATTACGTCGGCGGAACGTGTCGGTAGCGAACGACACCCCGCGCCGGTGCGAGCGACCCCCCGTCCGGCACGCCCTCACACCATGGACGACACCCACCCGACTGGCGACCGGCCCTCGGTGACGGAGCTCACGTTCACCACGACCGACGACAGCTACCCGCTGGTCGCCCTCACGACGCAGCTCGACGCCACCGTCACCATCCTCGACTGGACCCAGTCGACGACCGGCACGTGCCCGACGTCGTGGTTCGTCTGCGTCTCGTCTGCAGACCCGGACTCGGCCCTCGAGGTGCTCCGGGGCGGCGAGCGCACGGAGTCCGTGGCGCTCCTCGACCACCGCGCCGACGAGTCGCTCGTCGAGATGACGGTCACCGACTCCGTCGCCCGGACGGTCGGCGACGCGGGGGCACTCCTCTGGCGCGTCGGGGCGGCCGACGGTGAGGGGACTGCCACCGTCCTCGTCCCACCGGTCGCCGACGCCGAGACGGTGGCCGAGCACGTCCACCGGGAGCACCCCTCGCTCGACCTCACCTCCATCGTGACCCACCCGGTCACCCGGACGTTCCTCACCCGCCGGAGCTTCCAGCACTCCCTCGAGGACGAGCTGACCGAGCGCCAGTGGGAGGCGCTCCGGCTCGCCTACGAGGGGGGCTACTTCGAGCGGCCGCGAGAGGCGACACAGAGCGGCGTCGCGACCGAGATGGGCATCAGCCAGGAGACCGTGAGCCAGCACCTCCGGGCGGCCCAGCGCCGACTCCTCCAGGTGGTCTTCGACGAGGGCCTGCTCCACGGCAGCGACAGCGAGACGGCGGAGTGAGCGGCCGGACCCCTACGTAGTGGCCAGACCGTTATGACCGCCGGTGGTGAGATAGGCACGCGCGACGTGGCTCCCGACGACCGGCCGGCCGTGGTGTCCCCACGTCCTCGTGGCGTGGGGCCGGGTGGCACCCACGGCGACGGACCGGCCGTCGGGCCGGGCGGCCACCGAAGCGCGCCACCGCTGGCGCTCGCCGGCGGCGACCAGCCCCCCCTCGACGTCGACACTCGCCCAGCGCCGGCAGCGGGCGCCCGACGCCCACCAGTATCTAGAGGCCCACAACTTATATTCACCGGGTGATTAGATGGTACGAACCCCCGCTGTCCCTCGGCTGTCCCCTGTCGTGTCCCGCCCCGACGCGTGGAGACGCGGCCGGCACCCCACGGCTGCTCACCCCTCGTACCCATGAGCGACACGGAGCCCCTCGCCACGAAACTCGTGTTCACTCTCGAAGACGACGCGTACCCGCTGGTCAGGCTCTCGGCGGCCATCGAGGGCGAAGTGACGGTCGCCGCGCGCATCCCGGCGACCGGACGCGAGAGCCCGACACGCGAGTTCCTCTGTACCGACACGGAGGTGTCCGAGACGGCCGTGGCGTCGCTCCACGAGTCGGACCGGGTCCTCGACGCGGCGGCCCGTGGCCACGACCGGGAGACGTGCGTCGTCGAGGTACACGTGACCGACGCCGTCTCCCGGACGGTGTCCGAGGCGGGAGGAATCGTCGGGACGGCCAGCGCCGAAGCGGGACGGGCGGCGTTCGACGTCTTCGTCCCGCCCGGCGGAGACCCGCGGGCGACGGCTGGTGCCGTGGTCGACGCGCACCCGTCGCTCGCGCTCGGCGCCGTCAGGCACGACCCGTCGAGCACACCCCTGCGCACCGGTCCGCAGCTCCAGCAGCGGCTCCGTGACCGGGCGACGGCCCGGCAGTGGGAGGTGCTCCGACTCGCCTACGAGCGAGGCTACTTCGAGCGGCCGCGTGGTGCCACGCAGGGTGACGTGGCGCAGGCCCTCGGTATCAGTCAGAAGACGGTCAGTCAGCACCTCAGGGCAGCCCAGCGGCACCTCCTCACCGGCCTCTTCGACGACGGACTGCTCCGTGGCACGTGTACCAAGCCCGACGACTGAGTCGGACCGGTAATCACCGGCATATATTTCATTATCTTTCAGACCGTATCGAACCACGCATGGTCGACAGTCCCTGCTCCGAGGGCGTTCGCCTCCCGGCCCCCCCACAGCCCCGGTGGGGTGCCGCCCCCAGCGACACGCCGCGAGTCACGGCCCGCCGGCACCGTCAGCCGGGTGTACCGTCGACGGCCGGGAGTCGGGGGGTGACCGGCGGGTGATCGACGGCCACTACGAGGTGGCGGACTCCCCCAGCGTGGTCACGTCCTCGGGCCAGCGACCGCGGTACACCGTCCTCCACGTCGAGGACGACCAGGCGTTCGCCTCGGTGACCGCCGCCCACCTGCGGCGCCACGGGCTGGCCGTCCACACCGCGTCGGACGCGGAGAGTGCGCTCGACCACCTCGAGGGGGCGCCTCCGGTCCCCGTCGACTGCGTCCTCAGCGACCACGACCTCCCGGGGCTCGACGGACTCCAGTTCCTCGACCGGCTGCGCGAGCGGTCAGTTCGCCTCCCGTTCGTCCTGTTCACGGGGGACGAGCAACTCGAACGGGCGGCACTGGAGGCCGGCGTGGACGACTTCCTCGCCAAGACGGTCGACCCGGAACAGTTCGGGACGGTCGCCACCACCGTCCGCGAACTCGTCGGGGAGTGAACGGGGACCGACTCAGAACTCGCCGAGTCGCGACTGCCCCCCACCGCCATCGTCCGCGTCTAGCCCGGCGAGCGCGACGGCTTCGTCCAGCGCCGCCGCGAACGTCTCCTTCTGGCCCGGGTCGTACAGCGTCGCCGCCGGGTGGACCGAGACGAGGACGCGCCGCGAGCGCCCCCCGACGCGGGCGTCGTGGACGGTGCCGGCCTCCTTCGTCACCGCGAGAGACCGCCCGAGCAGGTGCTCGCCGGGCACCTTCCCCAGCGTCACGATCAGTTCCGGGTCGACGAGTTCCACCTCCCGGTCGAGGTACTCACGGCAGTTCTCCCGCTCCTCGACGTGCGGGTCCCGGTTCTCCGGCGGCCGACAGCGCACGCAGTTCGTGATGCGCACGTCCTGCCGGGCGAGTCCACGGTCGCGGAGCGCCGCGGTCAGCACGTCGCCCGACCGGCCGACGAACGGTTCACCCTCGCGGTCCTCCTGCTCGCCCGGTGCCTCGCCGACGAACAGCAGGGCGGCGTCCGCGTCGCCCACACCGTTCACGATACGGCTCCGCGAGGCACAGAGTTCCGGACAGCGCTCGCAGGCGGTCACCTCGAGGCCGTCCATCGTCCCGTCGACTGCATCGGTCATACTCGACGTTCACGCGAGAGCGATATGAAAGGGGTGTTCGGCCGGCTGCCGCCGTGGGCGCTCAGTCCCGCTCTCCCCACTGCTCTTCCTCGTCCATCAGTGGGTGGTACGGCATCCCGCCCGGAGGGTCCCACTCGGTGACGATGGAGAGGAACCGGGCGAGGATGAACCCCGTCAGCCCCCAGACGACGCAGCCGTCGACGCGGAAGAACGGGAGCCCGACGGTCCGACCATCGGGGTTGGTCCGCTCCTCCACCGAGTAGTTCGACGGGTCTGTCAGCCCACGGACGGGCAGGGCGACCACCTCGACCACCTCGTACTCGTCGGGGTGGTAGGTCCGGTCGGCGACGCGGGCGACGAACGGCCGGACGACGTGGCCGTACGGGCCGGGCACGTCGTCCAGTCGCGCCAGTACCTCGGCCTCCTCGGGGCGCAGGCCGACCTCCTCGTTGGCCTCGCGGAGCGCCGTCGCCTCGAGGTCGGTGTCGAAGGGCTCGTAGCCGCCGCCGGGGAACGCCATCTCGCCGGCGTGGGCCTCGAGGTCGGCCGAGCGCTCGGTGAACAGGACGTGCGGCTCCGAGCGCTCGAGGACGGGGACGAGGACGGCCGCCCAGTCGCCGTCCTCGCGTTCGATGTCGAGCGGCCGGTGGTCGGCGAGTCGAGCGAGGTCCAGTTGCACGGTCGGTGTGAGGGGTGTGGGCTTGTATCGGTTTCGAGTGCGAGGAATCGAGCGAGCGAAGCGAGCGAGATTCCTCGAAGTGGCGAGCGGGAGGAAGCGAACGGAGTGAGCGACGACACGCGAGCAGCGGTCACGACGACCGAGAGCGAGCGATTCGAATCCGCTCAGCCGGCGACGCCGGCGAGGACGCCGCCGGTCCGGACGAAGAAGTAGACGACGAACAGGCCGGCGAGCACCCACTGCCCGGCGGACACCTCGTCGGCCCGGCCCATCGCGGCCTTCACGACGGGGTACGAGACGATGCCGGCGGCGATACCGTACGCGATGGAGAACGTGAACGGCATGATGAAGATGGTGAGCGCGGCCGGGATGGCGTACGCGAGGTCGTCCCACGCGATCTCGGCCACGTTCGAGAGCATGATGATGCCGACGACGACCAGCACGAGGTGGGAGGCGTACGTCGGGACCGCCGCGGCCAGCGGGACGACGGCGAGCGACGCGAGGAACAGCAGCCCCACGACGAGCGCCGTCATGCCGGTTCGGCCACCCTCCTCGACGCCGGTCGCGGACTCGATGTACGTCGTGACCGTCGAGGTTCCGAGCATCCCGCCCACGGTGGTGCCGACGGCGTCGGCCATCAGCGGCTTGTCCATGTCGGGGAGGTTGCCGTCCTCGTCGAGGAAGCCGGCGGCCTGCGAGACGCCCGTCAGGGTCCCCGCGGTGTCGAAGAAGTCGACGAAGAAGAACGTGAACACGATGAGCGCGAAACTGAACGGTTCGACCCGGGAGAGGCCGTCGACGAAGGCGCCCGCGAGCGGCGTGACGTCGTAGCTCGACGCCTCGTAGACGATGGGGGCGTCGGGCGCGAGGACGACGCTCGCCTTCAGCGAGGCGCCGGACTGCTGGGCCGCCTCGACGGCCGCCTGTCCCGAGTAGCCGAGTGCGCTCGCCGCGTAGCCCGCGATGGACGTCAGGATGACGCCGATGACGATGGCCCCCCGCACCCCGCGGGCGTAGAGCGCCAGCGTGACGAACAGGCCGACGACCGACAGCACCGCGATGGGGTCGGCGGTGAGGACGGGACTGAACGCGACGAACGTCGCCGGGTCGCCGGCGACGACCCGCATCTCTATCAGCCCGATGATGGCGAGGAACAGCCCGATACCGGCTCCGACGGCGAGTTTGACCGGTTCGGGGAACAGCCTGATGATGGCCTCGCGGGCCCCGACGGCGGTCAGCGCGATGAAGACGATACCCTCGACGACGACGGCGGCGAGCGCCGTCTGCCACGGGATGCCCAGCCCGAGGACGACCGTGAACGCGAAGAAGGCGTTGAGGCCGAGTCCCGGTGCCTGTCCGAACGGTCGGTTCGCGTACAGCGCCATCACGAGCGTGGCGACGGCCGCCGAGATGAGCGTGACGACGGCGATCATCTGGAAGATGCGGTTCGGCCCGATACCCTCGATGGTGATGGCGTTCGCGAGGATGGCCGGGTTGACGACGACGATGTAGCTCATCGTCAGGAACGTCGTGAGGCCGGCCAGCATCTCGGTCCGGAGGTCGGTGCCGTGTTCGTCGAAGCCGAAGTAGTCGGCGACTGTCTCACTGATCCCCATGTTGCACGTCTGAGCACAGCGGACAGCTACGGTTTAAATATTTACTTCTTCTACCGGAGACAGAATTCACGTTCGTGGATAGAATCAGACCGAGGCGAGCGCACCGACGGGGGCGTCGACCCGGTCGCGGACCCGGTCAAGGCCCTCCTCGCCCGCGGCGAAGAGCGCGAACACGCCGCAGACGGAGGTGCCCGCCTGCCCCGCGACGTCGAGGAGGAGTTCCTGCGTCTCGCCCGAGCGGATGAGGTCGTCGACGACGAGGACCCGGTCCCCGGCCTCAAGTGCGCTCGCCGGGAGGTAGTAGGCCAGTTCGATGCCGGAGTCGAGGCGCGCTCGGGCCTCGAAGAACTCCTCGACGGCGGTCTCGCGGGTCTTCTTCGCGTAGGCGACGCGCGCGCCGAACTGTCCCGCCATCTCGGTGGCGAGCGTGATGCCGTCCGTCGCGGCCGTCAGGACCACCTCCGGCGGTTCGAACCCGAGGGTCTCACGGGCGACGGGCGGGACGAGCCCGAGCAGCGACGGGTCCGACACGACGGCCGTGTTGTCGACGTACCCCTCGCTGTCGGTCCGGATGCGGCGTTCGAGCTCCGACACGAGGAGGTCACGCCCGACACCGTCGACCACCGCCCGCGCCCGGTCGGCGCCGGGGAGCACGTGGCCGTTGACGTACCGGTTCAGGTCGTTCGCGGCGAGACCCGTCTCGGCCGCGAGCTCGTCGTAGGTCCGGGTCCGTTTCAGCGTCCGTAGCACCGCGACGGCGCGCAACTGGAGGGCGGCCTTCTCCGATCTGTTCATATCGGCGACACGTCCTGCACGCAAATGGCTATTCCGATGCTCGGTCAGAGAGAAACAACCACGAACGTGGATAGGACCGGCTCAGGCGTCCGGGTCGACGTCCGCGTCCGCCAGCAGGTCCGAGGCGGTGACGAGCGACTGGAGTTCCACGTCGGCCGCCGCGAGGTTCTCGCGGGCACCCTCCTCGCGGTCCACGACGACGAGGACGCGGTTCACGACGGCACCGGCCTCGCGGAGTGCCTCGACGGCCGAGAGTGCGGAGCCGCCGGTGGTGGCGATGTCCTCGAGGACGACGACCTCCTCGCCCTCGTCGAACCGCCCCTCGATGCGGTTGCCGGTGCCGTACTCCTTGGCCGACTTGCGGACGATGACGTACTCGTTGCCGCCGACCATGCTCGTCGCGGCGACGAGCGGCACCGCACCGAGCGCGACGCCCGCGAGTTTCGCGTCACCTACGCGCTCGGCGAACGCCTCCGCGATGGCCCGCAGACACGTCGGGTCCGTCTCGAACAGGTACTTGTCGACGTAGTACTGGGAGGTGCCCCCCGAGGAGAGTTCGAACTCGCCGAACTGCACGGCGTCCGCGTCGCGGAGCGCGGCCACGAGCGCCGCCGTCCCGTCGTCGGTGTCGGTCATGGCTCGGGGTGAGTCACGCCGGGTCGTAAGTGGTACGATGCGCCGTCGTTCGGCGCCTCGACCGACGCCGACGGGTCAGGCGCCCAGCGCGACGACGTACCCCGACTCCGTGCCGACGTACGCCCGGAGCCCGTCGATGGCCGGGCGACTCGGGTGGGTCGCGAAGGTGTGTGCCCACCGCTCGGTACCGTCGGGCGCGAGACCGCGGAGCGTCGACCGGTCCCCGCCGGTCCGCCCGCGGACGACCACGCCCGCGTCACTCGGGAGGGCGCTCCAGACGTGGCCGGCGACGGACTCGCGCCAGCGGGCCTCGCCGGTCGCCGCGTCGACGGCGTGGAGTTCCCCGCCGGCCGGGAGGTAGACCGTCCCGTCGTGGACGCGAGGGGCCTCGCGCGCCGCGCTGGCCGCCGTGTAGCGCCAGCGCTCCGTCCCGTCGGCCGGGTCGAGCGCGAACAGCGAGCCGTCGTACTCGGTGACGTAGACGGTCCCGTCCGCTTCGACGGCCCCGGTGGCGACGAAGCGGTCGACGTCCGCGGCGTACGCCCACCGCTCCTCGCCGGTCCGGGCGTCCACCGCGACCAGCGGGTAATCGCCGTCCTCGGTCTCGGTCTGCCGGTCGAGGTAGAGTGTGTCGCCGTACACCGCGAGCCGACCGGGGGTGCCGAGGTCGGTCGCCCAGCGCTCGGCGCCGTCGGCGGTGTCGAACGCGACCAGCCGCTGGTCGCCGTAGTCGACGTAGAGCGTCCCGTCGTGGACCGTCCCGTCGAGAGCGTCGCCGGCGTCGCGCGACCAGCGGTCGTCCCCGTCCGGGCCGACGGCGAACAGCGACTCCCCCGAGACGCCGATGGCGTCGTCGTGGGTGCCGACGAAGACGGTGCCGTCGGCGTGCCCGAGTATCGAGAGGAACCGGGAGCGCGACCCGGTCGTCCAGACCCGGTCGCCGTCGTCGACCCGGACGACGCGGGTGTCGACGCCGGTGTAGCCGTTCGACCACCCCGTGACGACGTGGGGGGCGCCGTCGACGACCACCGGTGCGGACTGCATCGCAGCCGGCGACTCGTAGCGCCAGCGCTCGCTCCCGTTGCCCGGGTCGAGCGCGAACAGCGACTGGCTCTCGTCCGGGCCGACGGGGTCGTCGCGAGGGGGCGTCCCCCGGGCGTTGGTGCCGCCCGCGGCGTAGAGCGTCCCGTCGGCGACGGTCGGCGGGTGCCGGGCCGGTCCGCCGAGCGGGACGGCCCAGCGGACCGCCGCGCCGCTCGGGGCGTCGCCGGGGGGAGTGCCGGTCGGCGACCCCGGTGGGTCGGTCGGTGCGTCGCTCGGCGGGGCCGTGGGGGTGGGCGACCCGCTCCCGGAGCGGTCGGTACAGCCAGCGAGCGCGGCGAGGCCGGTCGCACCCGCCGCACCGAGCGCGTGGAGGAGGGCACGTCGGTCCATACCCGTCGCTGGCGGCGAGACGGGCATAAGCCTCCTGTAGGCACAAGTCGGCGTTTGACTACGCCGGGACCAGCACCTGCACGACGAGGAAGAGGACGACGACTCCCAGCACGTCACAGGTGTTCGTGACGACCGGGATGACGACGTCGTCGGGGTCCAGCCCGAAGCGGTAGGCGAGGTACGTGGCGAGGACGGTGACGACGACCGCGAGGACGGCCAGCACCGCCCCGGACGTGACCGACACCGCCAGCACCGTCCCGAACGCGAGCCGTGTCTCACCCGCGAGCGCGGTCAGCGCCCACGCGCCGCCGCCGACGAACGGGAAGACGGTGAGCGCCATCGCCACCGTCGCCAGCGCGTTCCCCGCGAGGTGCTCGTCGTCGGGCGCGAAGGAGAGCGTCCCGAGGTGGAACGCCGTCGAGAGCCGTGCCGCGAGGACACTCCCGAGGTTCCCCGCGGTCCCGATGGTGACGGGGACGAGGACGAGCAGGGAGGGGTACCGCAGCAGCGTCGCCTCGAACGAGCCGAGGACGAGGCCGCTCCCGATCTCGACGAGCGTCAGGGCGAGCAGGACGGGAAGGGTCGCCCGCGTGATGGCTCGGACGGTCCACTCCGTCGGCATCTAGCCGCCACCCCCGAGTCCGAGGACGATGCGAACGGCGAGGACGAGGAACGCGAGGCCGAACACGTCGCCCGCGGTGGTGACGATGGGGCCGACGAGGGTGTCCGGGTCGCGCCCGCGGCGGTAGCCCGCGAACACGAGGACGACGACGACCGTCGAGAGCGTCACGCCCGAGAACAGGCCGGCGACGAGGGCGACGCCGAGCAGCGTCGGGTAGGGGGCGGGGTCGCGAGCGAGGAGCGTGAGCACGAGGAACGCGACGGTGGCGGCGAACGCCGAGGCGAGCAGGCCGTTGCCGATGGCGGCCGCGACGGCCCCGCGGAGGCGCTCGTCGCCCCACTCGACACGGGGTTCGACCAGCCCCTGGTGGAGGCCGGTGGCGATGCGCGCGCCGAGCGAGCCGTAGACGTTCCCCCGCGTCGCCAGCAGCGCGGGGATGAGGACGAGCAGTCCGGGGACCGCGCGGAGTTCGCCACGCATCCCCCCGAGGACGAGGCCCGCGAGGAGGCCGCCGAACACGCTCGCCGCGAGGGCCGGCAACCCCTCGCGGTAGGCACGGACGGCGGCGTCGCGGACCGACATGGGGTGACGTGGAGGGGGAGGTGGGAAAAAGGGGGCGGTGCGGGCGACACGACCGTCGACGGCGCCGACGGCGATTCCGGGCGCGAGCGCGCCGACGCGCTCACGACCCGCGTATCAGGGCGACGTTGCCCAGGACGTCCCCCACGACGCGTTCCGTGACGGTCCCGAAGGGTATCCGGGACCCCTCGGGTCGTCCCGAGAGCCCGACACAGACGGTGTCGTACTCGCCGGTCGCCTCGACGACCGCCTGCCCGACGTCGTCGGCCACGACGACCTGTGTGTCGTACTCGTCGGGGTCGAGTCCCGCCGCCTCGGCAGCGTCGGTCACGACCGCCCGACCCCGCGTCTCGGCGTCCGAGTCGCTCCCCGCACCGGAGGACTGGACGTTCAGCAGGGTCGGCACGGTCCCGTCGACGGCCGCGAACTCGACCGCCTGGTGTGCGACGACCGGTCCGTTCGGTCCCGGCGCGACGAGGGCCACCGGCGTCCCGACGGTCTCGTCTCTGAGGTCGACGAGCGAGACGTCACAGCGGGCCTCCCGGACCACCGTGTCGACCGCCGAGCCGAAGACGTGCCCGTCGTGCTCGAGCGTCCCGTCCCAGCCGAGGATGACCTCGTCGGCCGCCTCCTCCTCGAGCACCTCGAGGAGGGCCTCGCCGACGTCCGGGGCGACCACCGCCCTGGTCCGGAGGGTGACGTTCATCCCGGCCGCGATGTCGTGGGCGTTCTCGAGGAGGTCTCGCTGGTGGTCCGCACGGTCCGCCTCGAGGTTCTGGAGCGGCGACGGGTGAGCGACCGGTGTGACGTTGACCGCGACGAGTTCGGGCGTCCCCCGGTCGGCGTTGGCGGTCGCGCTCGCCGCCGCGAGCCGGAGCAGCCCGTGCTGTGTCGCCGGGTTCGCCACCGGGACGACCACGCGGAACGGCTCGGTCGGTTCCCCGCGGATCGCCTCACGCAGGAGCCCCTCGCTCACGACGCGCCCCCGGGTGTAGGCGGCGTACCAGAGGACCCCGAAGCCGACGATGGCCGACCCGATGACGACGACGACGGTCGCCATCTGCGAGACGACCACGAGCGACAGCACCACGCCGAGGATCGGGACGGCCGGGTAGAGGGGTCGTGGGAGCGCGAACGATGGGTCGTAGCCGTCCGGGTCGGCTCGCCGGAAGACGACGAGCGAGACGTGGACGAGCGAGTACGCGACGAGGAAACTGAAGCTCGCTGCCTCCGCGAGTAATGCGATGATTGTCTCCACCTCGAGCCCGACGAGGATGAGCAGTGCCGTCACGCCGCCGGTGGCCGCGATGGCACGGTGGGGCGTGTAGTACCGGGGGTGGCTCACGTTGAACCAGTCGGTGACGACCCCGTCTCGCCCCATGGCGTAGATGACCCGCGAGGCGGCGAGGATGGAGGAGTTCGAACTCGAGATGGCGGCGATGATGGCGGCGAAGACGATGGCGACGACGCCCGCCGGGCCGAGGTAGACGATGGCCACGTCCGAGACGGGGATGGGGGAGTCGCCGAGCGACTCGAAGGGGATGACCCCCGTGCTGACGAGCATGACGAGGACGTAGAGGATGGTCACCAACACCACCGAGAGGATCATCGAGAGCGGGATGATCCGGCTGGGGTTCTTGATCTCGCCCGCGACGGTGGCGATGATCTCGAAGCCGAGGAAGGAGATGAAGACGATGCCGGTCGTGGCGACGATACCGCCGGCGCCGAAGGGGGCGAACGGCTCGAGGTTCCCCGTATCGATGAAGAAGAGACCGACGGCGACGAAGACGAGGATGATGGCCGTCTCGGTCCCGATGGTGACGTTCTGGAAGGCGCTCGACTCCTCGGTCCCGTAGTAGTTGACCCCGAGGAGCAGAACCAGCCCCACGAGTCCGAGCCCGACGACGAAGCCCCGCCCGTCGAGGAACGGGATGGGCTCGACGAGGTACTGGCCGAAGCCGATCATGTAGAAGGCGCTCGCGAACATCAGCCCGGTCCACATCCCCCAGCCGACGACGGCCCCGAAGAGCCCGCCGAGCGCGCGGTTGACGTAGTGGTAGCTCCCACCCGCGATGGGCATCCCGGTCGCGAGTTCGGAGAGCGAGAGCGCCGCGAGCAGCGCGACGAAGCCGGCGATGGCGTAGGAGATGGCGCTCGCGGGACCGGCGCTCTCGGCGGCGATGCCCGGGAGGATGAATATCCCCGCGCCGATCATGGTCCCGCCACCGAGGGTCATCGCCTCGACGAAGCCGAGCGTTCGCTCGAGTTCGCCCCCGTCGGCGCTCATCCGTCCGTCCCCCCGTGCTCGATCCGGTGGGTCATTCGACGTCCCTCACGATGAGCGCCGGGCCGTCGAGGGCATCGACGATGCCCGAGAGCACGTCCCCGATGATGCGCTCCCGGAGCGACGGGTCGGTCTCGCCGAGGACGACGAGGTCGTACTCCCGGCCCAGTTCGACGATGTCCGTCTGCGGGTCACCCCCCTCTCCGAGCCGCCAGTCGATCCGGTCGCGGTCGACCCCGTACTCGACCAGTCGGTCGACGGCACCCATCAGGAGGAGTTCTCCCTGACTCGGGTCGGTGTCCTCCGGAACGGAGTTGAACAGGGTGGCTGTCTCGTCGCCCGCCAACAGCAGGTCGGCGACGACCCCGAGGATACGGTCGAGGTTCACGTCCCCCCGGAGCGGAACGAGGATGCGGTCGACGGTCGTCGCACGGCCGGCCGTCAGCACCGCGTTGCAATCGTACTCGTCGGCGATCCGGTCGATGGTGGCCTCGCGGTCGTGAGTGAACACGAGCACCTCGTCGTGAGTGGCGTGCCCCGCGGCGACCGCGTCCAGCCGCTCGGCGGCCGTGGAGCCGTGCTGGTCCCTGACCAGTGCCGGTTCGGCCTGGTCCGGGACCGGGAAGTACCCGAGGAGTACCACCTCGACGGCGCCGAGGTGGTCGAGGACGTCGAGCGGGGGGAGCTCGGCCTCCGAGACGTCGACCGGGACGAGGATGGTCAGGTCACCGAGACGGGTCATGTTGGCACACATCTGCCCCGACCGGGTATAATGGTTCCCGGAGGGAGGGGGCCACGACACCGGGGGGGAGTGGTCGGTGCAGTGGTGGCTCGGGCCGTCGGACGCCGGAGTCGACGGTCGTGCGCTCTAGTCCGGCCGGACCTGCCGCCCGCGAGTCACCCTGTCGTCGACCTCGAGGACATCGTGGCGGCGGTCGCGGACCGGGGAGGCTATCGGCGAGCCCGGCGAACGTCGGCCGGACAGACGAGGGTCACCTCGGCTTCGCGACGGTCACGACGGGAACCGGTGCGGAGCGGACGGTCTTCTCGGCGACGCTCCCGAGCAGGATGCGGTCCGTCCCACGTCTCCCCGTCGTCCCCATCCCGACGGCGTGGACGTCGTTCGCCTCGATACAGTCGAGGATCACGCTCGCTGGGCGTCCGTGTTCGACGTGCTGGACGACGTCCGTGACCCCGTGCGTCTCGGCGGCCGAGACGACGCTCTCGACGGCCTCGGTCGCGGCCTGCTCGCTCTCCTTCCCGGCTATCGTCGAGCGGATGTCCGGCCCCAGCGCGGAGTCGTCCACGACCGAGAGGACGTGGACGGTGGCGTCGAGTGCCGCCGCGAACTCGAGGACGTGGTCGGCGGCGTGTGTCGCGGCGGCGCTGCCGTCGGTCGGGACGAGCACGTTCTCGTAGGGGAAGGTGAGCGTCTCGTCTGGCTGCATCCTGACCGAGAGGACGGGCACAGAGGAGAGCCGGACGACCTTCTCGGAGACGCTCCCGGCGAGATACCGGGAGAGGCCTTCGCGCCCGTGGGTCGGCATCACGATCAGGTCCTGGTCGTACGCCTCGGCGTACTCGACGATGGTGGGGGCGGGATTGCCCTGGAGGACGTCGGTCCGGTGCGAGACGCCAAGCGTCTCCAGCGTCTTGGCGGCTTCCTCGACGATGTCCCGTCCCTCGCGTTCGAGGACGTCGACGGTCTGTCCGTCGACGACCGTGACGCTGTCCCGGTTCGTGTCCGCCACGTAGAGCACCCGGATGGTCGCGTCGGCCCAGTGGGCGAGCTCGGCGGCGTGGTGGAGCACTGCGGCGGCGCCGTCGCTGCCGTCGAACGGGAGGAGTACGTTGTCGTACATGGAGCGAGTACGCGAGACTAGGTCACCCACGCGTCTAATGGTTTTCACCGGCGACCGCCCGGTCACCGGCGGTCACTCGGAATCGTCCTTCTCGACCGACGAGCCCTCCTCGATGGTGCGGTCGACCTCTCGGTCGACGGTCACCCGCACCTTCTGGATGCGGGTGTCCTCCACCTGTTCGGCCCGCAGCGTCACGTTCTCGTACTCGAACGTCTCGCCCTGCTCGACGAGGCGGCCGGCACGGTTGAAGATGAAACCGGCGATGGTCTCGAACTCCTCGCCCTCCGGGAGGTCAATGCCGAGGGCCTCGTTGACCTCGTCGATGTTGACCTCCCCACGGGCCAGCACCTCCGTGTCGTCGACGAAATCCAGCGGGTGTTCCTCCCCGCCCACCAGTATCTCGCCGACGATCTCCTCGAGGACGTCCTCCATCGTGATGAGACCCTCCGTGGCGCCGAACTCGTCGATGACGATCACCATGTGGAGCCGATTCTCGCGCATCTCCGAGAGGAGTTCGTCGACGTTCTTCGACTCGGGGACGTGGAGTGGCGGCGTGACCACGTCGCGCACCCGGAGGTCGGTCGCACCGTCGTAGTCCACCCCCTCCAGATTCCGGATGTCGAACACGCCGATCACGTCGTCCAGCGACCCCTCGTAGGCCGGCAGCCGGGCGTGGCCCGACTGGATACACTGCTCGACCGCCTCCTGCACGGTCGCGTCCCCGGAGACGGCCGCCATGTCGAGCCGTGGCGTCATCACCTCCTTGGCGGAGGCGTCGGTGAACCGCAGGGCGCGCTGGAGCATCTGACGTTCCTCCTCGTCGAGGACGCCCTCGCGCTCCCCCGTCTTGATGATGTTCCGGATCTCGTCACGGGTGACGTACGTCGACTCGATGGACGGGTTCCCGCCGGTGACCCGGTTCACGAGGCCCGTCAGATAGTAGAACAGGGTGATGAGCGGCCACAGTACCTTCTCGACCACTTTCAGCCCCCGGGCGACACGCCGGGCGTGCACCTCGGTGTTCTCGACGGCGTAGGACTTCGGCGCGCTCTCGCCGAATATCAGCACCATCGACGTGATGCCGAGCGACGAGACGACGACGGCCGTGCCAGCGTCGAAGTAGAAGCCGACGATGGTCGTCGAGACGGAGGACATCGTGATGTTGACCATGTTGTTCCCCACGAGGATGGTCACGAGCAGGCGGTGGGGGTCTTCCTTGAGCGACTTGACCGCCCGTGCGCCGCGCAACCCCTGCTCGACCATCGCGTCGATCTGGTGCGCCGGCAGAGAGAACATCGCGATCTCCGACGACGAGAAGAATCCAGACCCCACGAGGAGCAGCAAGATCAGCACGACGCCGATAGCGGTGACTGTCGTCTGCCCCAGTTCGACACCGACGATGGGCACGGTGTACTGTAGGAGACCGGCCGTAGATGCTGCTGTGAGCGGGGATGGCCACATAGTACCACCCAGCACCCGAACGGAAAAGTAACTCCTGATAGCGGGGTCCCGAGTTCACGAACCGGGGTCACACGAACGTGTATCGCGTAACTGCTTGGACGTCTGGCTGACCGATCTTGGCTGACCGGCTCGTGCCCGCGACACGGCACGGCCGCGACGAACTAGCACCGCCATCGTGGGACGGACGGGTCGACCGAGGGCGTCACCCGAACGGGCCGCCACCGCCACCCATGCCGCCCATCCCGCCACCGCCGCCGCCCTGCTGTTGCATCTGCTTCATCATCCGCTGCATGTCCGAGTCGCCCATCCCCTGGAACTGCTTCATCATCCGGGACATCATCTTGTGCTGTTCCAGCAGTTCACGGACTGTCTCCTCCGGTTTCCCGGAGCCACGCGAGATACGCTCGATGCGCGTCTTCCCGATGGATCGCGGGTTCTCCAGCTCCTCCTCGCTCATCGAGTCCATGATGACCTTGAACGACTGCATCCGCTCCTGCGTGACGTCCATCGCGTCGTCCGGCAGCTGGTCCATCAGGCCGCCGCCGAGGCCGGGGATCATATCGAGCACCTGGCTCAGCGGCCCCATCTTGTTCATCGCGTCCATCTGCCGGCGCATGTCCTTCAGGGTGAACTCACCCTTCATCATGTCCTCGGGGTCCCAGTCCTCGTCCTCGGCCTCCTGCTCGGACATGGCCCGCTCGACGCGCTCGGCGAGCTGTTTCAGGTCACCCATCCCGAGCAGTCGGGAGATGAAGCCGTTGGGCTCGAACCGCTCGATGTCCGCGACCTCCTCACCGGTCCCGAGGAACGCGATGGTGGAGTCGGTCTGGTCGACCGCGGCGAGCGCCCCACCACCCTTCGCGGTACCGTCCAGTTTGGTGATGACGACGCCGTCGATGCCGACCGCGTCACCGAACGCCTTCGCCTGGTCCTTCGCGCCCTGCCCGATGGCGGCGTCCAGCACCAGCAGATTGCGGTCCGGGGCGACCAGTTCCTCGATGGACTTCAGCTCCTCGATGAGCGTCTCGTTCAGCCCCGAGCGACCCGAGGTGTCCACGATGCGGATGTCGGCGTCCGCGGTCTCCTCGAGCCCCTTGCGGGCGATCTCGACGGGGTCCTCCTCGTCCGGGTCGCCGTAGAAGTCGACCTCGGCCCGCTCACACATCTGCTTGGCCTGGTCGTACGCACCCGGCCGGAACGTGTCGGTCTGGATGACCGCCGGACGGAGGCCCTTCTTCGAGAACCACCACGCCATCTTCGCCGCCGTCGTGGTCTTACCGGACCCCTGCAGCCCGGCGAGCAGGATGGTCTGCGACTCGAGGGGGAGGTCCGTGGACTCGCCGACGAGCGCGACGAGTTCCTCGTAGACGATGCGGAGGACGTGGTCGCGCGCGGAGGTGCCGCCCGGCGGCTCCTCGTTCAGCGCCCGCTCCTCGATGGACGAGGAGAGCTCCTGCACCAGTGCGATGTCGACGTCGGCCTGGATGAGCGAACGCTGGATCTCCTTGACGATCTCCGCGACGTCCTCCTCACTGAGGCGTGACTTCCCCCGGAGTTTGTCGAGGGAACCGCGAAGAGAACTCCCGAGATTGTCGAGTACCATTTGCTCGGGCTACGCGGTGGGGACGGTAAACGCTTTTCCGTCGACTTCAGTGGCGCCCCACCTACCCGAACCGTGGAAAGTGCCGTTCGTTTTGTAGAAACACACCCGTGGCTCGTAGAGTTCCCCGTGAGATATTTAGCCGTAATAAGTAAACAGGTTGAACAGTGACGATTGACGACGTTCCGGGGGTCACTTTCGCGCTCGCGGTGGGGATGGGGGCAATCCATATGGCCTCGCCAGCTATCACGCCTCTGTCTTACACCGCCCTCGCGCCGTGGATGCACGCGGGGGTCGACCACTTGTTGAACAACCTCCTCGTGTTCACTCTACTCGGTGCGTGGGTCGAGAGGCGTTTGGGTTGGGCCAAGTTTCTCTTCGTCAGCATGGTGATGGCGTATCTTGCTCTCTACCTTCCAATCGTGTTCGGATACGGTGAGCTATCGAGAGGAGCAAGCGGTCTGACGATGGCTCTGACGGGGTATGCAATTCTGGCCTTGCTCGTCACTTTTACCGAGCAGCTCGAAACCTTGGATGTCGGGACAGGAGAGGGGCTCTTCTCTTTTGGAATTTTGCTCGTCTTAGTGTACTTGACGGTAGATGCGTGGCAGACTGTCCAGCGATTCGTGGGAGTCGAACCGCGACCCGACGGTGTGGCTGTGTCAGCACACTTGACTGGGCTCGTTCTAGGAATGGTGTGGTTCGGCTGGCGGATGGTTCGGTACGGCCTGACCGACGCCTGAGGGTCATAAGCACCCGAACTACACCCTGTATTTGTCAGGGTTGCAGACATAGTCCAGCTACTAGGTCTCTATAATCACGACGAGATTGGCCAGAACATCCAGCGAGGCGGGAACCGCCGACACCTTTCAATACCCCCACACGCTATCCCCATCAATGTCCGAAGACCCGTTCGGTGCCATCCGCGAGTTCGAGCACGACGGCACCACACACAAGATGGCGGACCTCACGGCCCTCGAGGACGCTGGGCTCTGTGAGCTGGACCGCCTCCCCGTCAGCATCCGCGTCCTCCTCGAGGCCGTCCTCCGGAACGTGGACGGCGACATCATCACCGAGGAGGACGTGCGCAACGTCGCCTCGTGGGAACCGGACGTGCCGGACGTCGAACTGCCGTTCAAGCCCTCGCGCGTGGTCCTGCAGGACCTCACCGGGGTCCCCGCCGTGGTCGACCTCGCGGCGCTCCGCTCGGCAGTCGACCGGAAGGGCAAGGACCCGAGCCTCGTCGAACCGGAGGTCCCGATCGACCTCGTCATCGACCACTCCGTACAGGTCGACTACTTCGGGAGCGAGGACGCCTACGAGAAGAACGTCGAGATGGAGTACGAGCGCAACGGCGAGCGCTACCGCGCGCTCAAGTGGGCCCAGCAGGCGTTCGAGAGGTTCAGCGTCGTCCCGCCGGGGACCGGCATCGTCCACCAGGTGAACCTCGAACACCTCGGGCGCGTGGTCCACGAGCGCGAGCACGACGACGGGAGCTGGCTCTACCCCGACACCCTCGTCGGGACGGACAGCCACACGCCGATGATCGGCGGCATCGGCGTCGTCGGCTGGGGCGTCGGCGGCATCGAGGCCGAGGCCGCGATGCTCGGTCAGCCCATCACGATGAAGCTCCCCGAGGTCGTCGGCGTGCGACTGGAGGGTGAACTCCCCGAAGGGGCGACCGCGACGGACCTCGTGCTGCACGTCACCGAGAAGCTCCGACAGGTCGGCGTCGTCGACCGGTTCGTCGAGTTCTACGGGCCGGGCGTGGCGAACCTCACGGTTCCGGACCGGGCGACGCTGGCGAACATGGCGCCCGAGCAGGGCTCGACCATCAGCGCGTTCCCGGTCGACGAGGCGACGCTGGACTACCTCGAACTCACGGGTCGCGAGTCCGAGCACGTCGAACTCGTCCGCGAGTATCTCGACGCGCAGGGGCTGTTCGGCGAGCAGGAGCCCGAGTACACCGAGACGGTCGAGATGGACCTCTCGACGGTCGAACCGAGTCTCGCCGGGCCGAAGCGCCCGCAGGACCGGGTCCGGATGGGCAACATGAAGACCCACTTCCGGCAGCTGGTCCACGGCGAACTCGAACACCTGCTGGACGACGTGGACGAGGAGGCGCTCACCCGCTGGCTGGGCGAGAGCGACCCGCAGTACGAACTGGAGACGCCGGACCTCGCCGAGCTCGACGTGGGCGAGCTGAACAAGCGCGTGACCGTGACGATGGAGGACGGCACGACCACGGAGATCGGCCACGGGAGCGTCGTCGTCTCGGCCATCACCTCCTGTACGAACACCTCGAACCCCTCGGTGATGCTCGCGGCCGCGATGGTCGCCAAGGAGGCCGTCGAACGCGGGCTGGAGGTCCCGCCGTACGTCAAGACCAGCCTCGCGCCCGGCTCCCGCGTCGTCACGGAGTACCTCGAGGAGTCCGGGCTACTGCCCTACCTCGAAGAGTTGGGCTACGACGTGGTCGGCTACGGCTGTACGACCTGCATCGGCAACGCCGGCCCGCTGCCCGGCCCAATCGAGGAGGCCATCGACGAACACGGTCTCTGGACGACGAGCGTGCTCTCGGGCAACCGGAACTTCGAGGCGCGCATCCACCCGAAGGTTCGGGCGAACTACCTCGCCTCGCCGCCGCTCGTGGTGGCCTACGGGCTGGCCGGCCGGATGGACATCGACCTCGAACACGACCCGCTGGGCCACGACGAGGACGGCGAGCCGGTCTACCTCGCCGACCTCTGGCCCGACAGCGACGACGTCGCCCGTGCCATCCACGACAACGTCTCGCCGGAGATGTTCCGGGAGAAGTACGCCTCCGTCTTCGAGGGCGACGAGCGCTGGGCCGCGCTGGACGCCCCCACTGGCGACGTCTACGACTGGGACGAGGAGTCCACCTACATCCGCGAACCGCCGTTCTTCAAGGACTTCCCGGAGGAGGAACCCGGCGTCTCGGACGTCGAGGACGCGCGCTGTCTCATGACGCTCGGTGACACCGTCACCACCGACCACATCAGCCCCGCCGGGCCGTTCTCCTCGGATCTGCCCGCCGGCCAGTGGCTGATGGAGCAGGGCGTCGAACCCCACGAGTTCAACACCTACGGCTCGCGCCGCGGCAACCACGAGGTGATGATGCGTGGCACCTTCGCCAACGTCCGCATCGAGAACCAGATGCTCGAGGGCGTGGAGGGTGGCTACACCGTCCACCACCCGACGGGCGAGGAGACCACCGTGTTCGAGGCGAGCGAGCGCTACCGCGACGCGGACACCCCGCTCGTCGTCATGGCGGGCGTGGAGTTCGGGACCGGCTCCTCGCGCGACTGGGCGGCGAAGGGCACCGACCTGCTCGGCATCCGCGCCACCATCGCCGAGAGCTACGAGCGCATCTACCGCGACAACCTCGTCGGGATGGGCGTCCTGCCCCTCCAGTTCGCCGAGGGTGACGGCTGGGAGTCGCTCGGCCTCGACGGCACCGAGACGTTCAGCATCGAGGGGCTGGACGACGGCCTCTCGGTGATGGAGGAACTGTCGGTGACGGCCGAGAAGGACGACGGGAGCACGGTCGAGTTCCCCGTCACCGCACAGGTCGGCACGCCCGCCGCGGTGCGCTACGTGGAGAACGGCGGCATCCTCCACCTCGTGCTCCGGCGGCTGCTCCAGCAGCACTGAGCGGTTCGGCCCCTACGTCTCTGTCAGCCGCTCGGCCAGCGGGTCGAGGTGGCCGTGGCCGACGACAGCGACCACGTCACCCGCCCCCCGGAGCGCCGCGAGCCGCTCGGCCATGTGCGCCTCGCGGGTCTCGTCGCGGAATCGGACCGCACGCGGCGGCGTGAGCACGGCCAGCACGGAGTGCGTGCGTTCGATGTGCTCGCGCTCGTCGGCCGCCTGCCGTGCCGGGTCGTCCGGGACGTCGCCGTAGGGCACGGGCGTGTCCACCTCGACACGGAGCGAGGTGAGCGTGGCGAGCGTGGCGGCCGCACGGCAGGCGAGCGCGGTCCGGCCGACGGCGACGACGCCGCGGGCCACCTGCCGGACCGTACCGAGCGAGGCGCGCTCCCCGAGCATCGTCCGTGCGAGCCTCCCGAGGAACCCGAGCGACGGGCCGTCGATACCCACGACGCGGTCGGTGCCCGCGGCCTGTACGGCGGCACTCATCTCCCCACCGAACACGGGCGGCGAACGCTCGTCGGCGGCGTACTGCTCGTACAGCGGCACCGCGAGCGGCGGCACCTCGAGAGCGAGGACGTCCGGGTCGGCGTCGGCGACGACCTGCGCGGCCCGGTAGACGCTCGCGGGGTGGTCGTGGACGACGCCGACGAGCGTCACCGTCCCGTCGGTGCTGGCGAGTCGGCGGACGTGCTCGCCCGTCGCGCGGGGGTCCAGCGGGTGTTCGTCCGTGCGGTCTCCGTCCGTCATCGGGTGGGGGCGGGAGTGGGGGTGGGTCGCGGCGCAGACACTGCTCGGCTACACCGAGTGAGGGACGGAACGAGACGCTAGCGTCGGAGTCAGAAACTGACCGTCGCGTGGCCGAGCGCACGGCGGCCGTGGGTGTCGACACCGGCGTCGAAAATGGTGTGTCGCAGGCGGTGCCACGGGACACCGGGCCGGCGTCAGTACTTCAGTCGTATCTCGTCGTCCGTTATCGAGTCGACCTGGTGTTGCTCGATGGCGTAGTCGTCCGCGTCCATCGCGTCCCAGCCGAGCCGGGACATGATCTTCTCGGCGATGTTCGGGTCGGAGTCGATGTACGCCTTGCCGGCCGTCTCGTCCACGTTCGTGACCATCCCGACCGTCTCGCCGTCCTTGTTCACGACACGTTTGCCCTGTTCGTCTGCTGTTATCTTCATGGGATCACCGCACCCGTGCGTGGCCGCTCTGCGGCTTCGTTACTCGGCGTGTAGTCCCTCCACGACCGGTGACGGTGCCGGTAGCGAGACGTTACTCGGACCACAGTGGCGACGCCCAGCCGGCCGTGGGGGGTGGACGGCCCCCCGCCGCGGTCCGGCCGACGGCGGCCCCTTCCGCCACCCGTAGGTTGAGGGTTCCGAGGGCCGGTCCTCGGGTATGCCAGACTCGGCGGCCGACGCGACGACGGTAGCGGCCAAGGACTTCCGCGACGTCGTCCAGGTGAGCGACCCGCGGCTCTCGCCCGACGGGAGCGAGGTGGCGTTCGTCAGGACCGTGCCCGAGGACGACGAGTCGTACACGGCGACGGTGTACGTGGTTCCTACCGACGGCGAAGGTGGGCCACGCCGGTTCACCGCGACCGAGGGCACCGACGCGCACCCGCGCTACTCACCGGGCGGCGAACTGCTCGCGTTCACGAGCGCCCGCGGCGAGGCCGAGATACCCCAGCTGTGGCTCGTCCCGACCGACGGCGGCGAGGCCGAGCAGGTGACGAACGTCCCGGGTGGCGTCGACGCCTTCGAGTGGTCGCCCGACGGCGAGCGCATCCTGTTCACCCAGTCGGTCACCGCCGATGAACGTGAGGCAGGGGCCGACCTCCACACCGACGAGGAGTACGAGCGGGAGGACCCGGACCCCCGCGTGGTAGACCGGCTGGTCTACCGGCAGTTCCAGCAGTACGCCGACGGGAGACGGAGCCACGTGTATCTGTACGACGTCGAGTTCGGCGAGGGCACCGACCACGCTGGCGACGCCGTCGAGCGCATCACCGAGGGTGACGCGGACTTCGTCTCGCCGACGTGGGGAGCCCCCGACACCGTCTACTACGCCGTCCAGCGCGTGCCCGAGCCCGACGACAGCCGCCGGTTCGAGGTGGACTCGTTCGACGTCGAGACGTACGCCCGCGAGACGCTGTTCGAGGTGACCGACTACCTCCCCACCCTCGCGGCCACCGCCGACGGCCGGGTCGCGTTCACCCGCCGGGAGGAGGACCGCGCCTCGATGCGACAGGCCGACGTGGGGTGCTACGCCGACGGCGAGACGCGCCTGCTGACCGAGCAGTTCGACCGGACCGTCGCGGCGCTCGTCCCGCCCGGCCTGACGTGGGTCGACGACGACTCGGCGGTCAGGTTCGTCGCCTCGAACGAGGGGAGCGTCGGCGTCTGGGCGGCCAGCACCGACGGCGAGGTCGCGCCCGTCGTGGACCACGGCACCACCTCCTCGTTCCACGCCACCGACCACGGCACTGCGTTCGCCCGCAGCGAACCCGACCACCCCGGCGACGTGTTCTTCCTCCCGGCCGGTGCGGACGAGCCGCGCCGACTCACCGAGGTGAACGCCGACTACCTCGCCGAGCGCGACATCGGCCAACTGGATGAGGTCCGGTTCGAGAGCGGTGCGGCCCACGACGCCCAGCGGACCACCACCGACGGCGACCCCGTCGACGACGAGGTGCAGGGGTGGGTCGTGACGCCGCCGGGGTACGACCCCGACGGAGACCGCGAGTACCCCCTGCTCGTGCAGGTCCACGGCGGCCCGCACGTCATGTACACCCCGAGCATCGCGTTCCACGAGTTCCGGACGCTCGCCGCGGCGGGCTACGTCGTCTTCTGGTGCAACCCGCGTGGCTCGACGGGCTACGGCGAGGCGTTCGCGGAGGCCATCGAACGCGACTGGGGGAAGGTCACCATGGCGGACGTGGAGGCCGGCGTCGAGCACGTCACCGAGGCGTACGCCGTCGACCCCGACGAGCAGTTCCTCACCGGCGGGTCGTTCGGCGGCTTCATAACCGGGTGGCTGGTCGGGCACACGGACCGCTATCGCGCCGCGGTCGCCCAGCGTGGGGTCTACGACCTCTCGTCGTTCTACGGGTCGACGGACGCATTCTCACTCGTGGAGGGTGACTTCGACACGACACCCTGGGAGTCCCCGGCGTTCCTCTGGGAGCAGTCGCCGGTGGCCCACGTCGCGGACATCGACACCCCGACGCTCGTGATGCACGCCGAGGAGGACTACCGGGTGCCCGTCAACAACGGCGAGATGTTCTACCTGTTCCTCCGCAAGCAAGGCGTGGACACCCGTCTCGTGCGCTACCCGCGGGAGGGCCACGAACTCTCGCGCTCCGGCGAGCCAGCGCACGTCGTCGACCGCATCGAGCGCATCCGCCGGTGGATGGACGGCTACAGCGAGTACACGGACGTGCCGCGGGCGCTCGACCGGGGAGACGACGAGGGGCTGGAGGTGGGGGGAGAGGGGGATGACGAAGCCGACCAGTCGGGAGACGTGGCGGAAGACGGAAGGGCGTGAACCGACGACGGACGACCGGAGACGGCGAGTGCGGGCACTCGACCCGAAACGAGGGTGCGCGTGGCGGACGGCCGACGCTACGAGCCAGTAGCAGCGCGTGGGGTCGGGCGTGGGTCTCGACGAGGCGACGAACGCGGAACCCGACGGTCCGTTCTCGACGAGCGGCGGAGTGGGGGGTCGGAGCTACTCCGGGGCCACCGGGTCACCCCGGGCCTCCGCTCCGTCGAGGTGTGCATCCCCCCCGTCGGTCCACCCGAGTCTGCCCGCGGCCGTCCGCCGACGTTCGGTCGCGGGATAGAACTCGCCGACCTTCCCCAGGCCGGTCGGTGGCATGTTGTTGTACACCGTCTCGTACTCCCCCTCTCGGACCAGGTACGTCTCGTGCCAGATACCGACCGCGTCGGTCTGCTCCATGAGCCGGTTCGTCCACCCGACGGCGGAGGCGTGTTGCCCGTCCGCGTCGAGTGCGTACGCCCGCAGGTCCTCGAACGACCGCCAGTACTGGACGACCTCGTGGTTCCGGATACCGAGCTTCACGTCGTACCCGAGCAGTCCACGCCCCGGGTCGTCCTCGAGTTCGTCGAGCATCTCCGGCATCGCTCCGAGCATGGGGAGCCACCGATGGACCTTCCAGAGCGTGTTGATCCGCATCCCGATCCGGAACACGACGAACCCCTCGTCCACCTCGGCTGTCACCTTCTCGGTCTTGATTGCGGTCATACGAACCCCTCAGCGTCGGGGGCTCGACCGTCGCTGTGCACCGCGATACATCGGTCTGTCGTCCGGAACTGGTTCCAGTTCCATCACGGCTATCGATTCGGCCCGTTGGATGATTAGAGTATCCGGTAGGCTATTCGCACGCTGTGGGAGCCTCCCACGGCGTGGGCGCGGCGGCGGTAGCGGCGTTCGTCTCGATGGGGATGCCGGCCGAGGCCGGAACGGTCTGGAACAGGCCAGAACAGGCCTGAGCGGTCGCCCTGCGCCACCGACACAACACCTATTGGTCGAGAACCCACGACATACTGTGTCATGGACTCACCCCTGGACGGCATCGCGTTCCTCGTCCGTTCGGAGAACCGGGTCTGTGTCCTTCGGACGGTCGCGGCGGAGACAGCCACGCGCCGGGAGCTCCGTGACGGACTGTCGATGTCCCGGACGACGCTCGGGCGGGTGCTCAACGAGTTCGAGGAGCGTGGCTGGATCAGGCGGACGGGGGACGGGTACACGACGACGCCGGCCGCCGACGCCATCCTGACGAAGTTCGTCCCACTGCTCGAGACGATGGAAGGAATCTACAACCTGGGCGAGGCCATCGAGTGGCTCCCCCCACCGGCTCGCGCGGTCGAACTCCGTCACTTCCGGGACGCGACCGTCACGACCTCGACCCCGGACAACCCGGCAGCGCCGTTCGACCGCGGCCTCGAGGCGATACGCGACGCCGACAGGTACCGTGGGCTCACCTCGACGGCCATCCCGAGTTACGTCCAGGCGCTCAGAGAGTGTCTCCGGGGGGGACTGGACTTCGAGGGTATCATCGAGGCGAGTTTCGTGGCGACACTCCGCGACGAACCGCAGCGAGTGGACCCGTGGTACGACTTCGCCGAACGGGAGACCGCGTGGCTGTACGACGGTCGCGTCCCCATCAACATGCACCTCCTCGACGACGTCGTGCTGGTCTGGCTCGGTACGCACGACGGAGACGAACTCGAGGTGTACGGACTGCTGGAGAGCGGGAACCCGGCCGTCTTGGAGTGGGCCGAGTCGCTCTACGAAGAGTACCGGGCCGAGTCGGAGCTGCTAGACACGGCGACGTTTTCGGGGACGTGACCGAGTGACAGCTCTCACCCGCCCGCTCGACCTACTCGTCCTCGGTCAGGCGGGAGACGATGACCTCGGGGTCGAACCGCTCCAGGTCGTCGTACGCCTGCCCGACACCGAGGAAGAGGATGGGCTTCCCGGTGACGTGCGCGATCGACACCGCAGCCCCACCCTGCGAGTCCGCGTCGGCCTTCGTCAGCACGACGCCATCTATCTCGGCGGCGTCGTTGAACTGCTTGGCGCGCTGGGTCGCGTCCTGCCCGGCGACGGCCTCGTCGACGAACAGCGTCATGTCGGGGTCGACGACGCGGTCGATCTTCTCCAGTTGCGCCATCAGGTCCTTGGCGGTGTGGAGGCGACCGGCCGTGTCGCCCAGCACGATGTCCACGTCGTTCGCGTTCGCGTACTCCACGGCGTCGTAGAGGACGGCTGCGGGGTCACCACCCTGCTGGTGGCTGATGAGCTTCGTGCCGAGCGCGTCGGCGTGCTCCTGGATCTGCTCGTTCGCGCCGGCGCGGTAGGTGTCACCGTTGGCCATCACCACGGAGTAGCCCTGGTCCTCGAACCGGCGGGCGAGTTTGGCGATGGTGGTGGTCTTGCCGACGCCGTTGACCCCCGTGAACACGAGGGTGACGGGCTTCTCGGCCTCGGCGATGCGCTGTTCGAAGTCGAACTGGCCGACGGAGATGACCTCCTTCAGCGCCTCGCCGATGGCCTCCTGGATGACGATGGCGCCAGACTTCACCTGTGCGCGCTCCTGACCGACCAGTTGCTCGCGTAGGCGCTCGGTTATCTCCGCCGCGACGCTCATCTCCACGTCGCCCTGCAGGAGCGCGAACTCGAGCTGCTCGAGCGGCTCCTCCAGCTCCTCGGCGGTGATGAGGGTCTTGCCGGTGGCGAACCGCCGGGCACGGGAGGCCAGCCCGCCGCGGTCCGGCTCCTCCGGTTCCGCGTCGGCGGCGGTCCCCGAGTCGGCGTCCCGCGACGGGGCCGTCTCCGCCGTCGTGGAGCGCGACTCCGACTCCGACTCCGACTCGGCAACCGGTTCCGCGTCCGCCTCGGTCTCGGCTGTCTCGGTCGCCGCGTCGGCTTCCTCCGGCTCCGCTTCCGCTTCTGCCTCGGCGGCCTCCTCCTCGACGTCGTCGCGGAACCGGCCCAGCTTCTCCTTCAGTCCGTCGAACATGGCGGCTTACTCGTCGTCGTCGCCCTGCTGTTGCTGCATCTGCTGTTGCATCTGCTGCATCTGCTGCTGTTGCATCTGCTGGGCCTGCTGTTCGAGCTGCTCGGACTCGGCGTCGACCTCGTCGATCTCCTCGCGCAGCTCGTCGATCTCGTCGTCTATCTGCTCTTTCTTCGCCTCGAGCGTCTCGATGGCACCGTCCTGCTCCTGCTCGGCGGCGTAGCCGCCACCCAGCGAGACGACGATCTCGTCGATGTCCTGGACCTCGGCACGGACGTAGGCGCCGCCACCGAGCGGCACCTGTACCGTCGAGCCGGTCTCCAGCGTCTCGATGGCCTCGATGGCCTCGTCCATCGCGGACTGCTCGTCCTGCAGGTCCTGGATCTCGCCCTCGATGGCCTCCTTCTCCTGTTCGAGCGCCTCGAGCTGCTGCTGGAGCTCCTGCATCGCGCCGCCGCCACCACCACCGAGGCTCACGACGCGCTCACCTCGCCGAGCTCCACCTGGGTCCGCTTGAGAGCGTGCTGGCTCCCGAGGTTGGCGTAGACGCGTTCACGGGCGACGTCCTCGTTGGGCGCGTCGACCGACACCTCGAACTCCTGCCACCCGTCGCGGGCCTGGTACCGACCGCTGACCGTGAATGCACTCATCGTACACGAAACGGGCGCTCGGGCGGGAAGTATCCTCCGGTACGGTGTGGTGTGGACGCCGGCCCAGAAGAGAGAGAACGAACCTCAGTCGATGTAGCCCAGCGCGTCCTCGATGCGACCCAGTTCCGGACCGGTGGTCTGCTGGCCGGCGACGTAGCCGGCCCCGTTCGCCACGAGGCCGGAGCCGACGAGCGGGCCGCCGTAGTTGATGGTCCCGATGTCGGCGGGCACGCCGAGCAGGTCCTCGAGGAAGTCCAGCTCCTCGTCGGTCGATTTCGGGTGACAGAGGACGCCGCGGTCGGTGGCGACGGCGGCCGTCCCCACGGTGCGGACGCCGGCGAGGTCACCGCGCTCGACGGGCACCGCGAGCGCGTCCTCGACGGCCTGGACGGCCGTCCGGGAGAGGTCGGGGTGGACGTAGGCGCCGGTGTCGTTGGCGAGGACGACGTTGCCGGCGGCGTTGATGCGGCCGGGGAGTTCGCGGACCGGGAGGTCCGTGGTCTCGGCGATACGCTCGCGTTCGGTGTCCTCGACGCGGCTACTCACGAGCAGGCCGTTCTCGTTGCCGGTGGCGAGGGCACCCACCGTCGCGGAGCCACCGACTGTCGTACGGACGGCGGGGACCTCGAGCTCCGACTCGAAGTCGGAGAGTAGCGACTCCTCGACGTCGGGGCGAACGAGCAGACAGTCGTCCGTCGCGCGGGCGAAGACGCCGACGTAGGACGAACCGTTGAGGGCCGCGCGGAGCACGCCGTGTCAGGCCGCCTCGGCCTCGACGACCACGTCGCCCTCCTCCTCGAATCGGGCGGCGCGGACGCGGAGCTTCGACGGCGGCTTGCTGCGACCCCGCTCCCAGACCTTCTCGTTGATGGAGGGGTCCAGACGGACGGCCTCCTCGTCGACGGCGAAGTTCTTGGCGAGGTGCTGGCGGACGATGGCCATCGCGCGGTCCGCTCGCTTCTGGGACGCTTCGGCCTTGGCCTTGCGGAGGGGGACCGTGACGACCCGCTCCTCGAAGTCGCTGGCGCTCATTCGTCCGTGTCGTTACGCCGCCAGTTCCGGCGCTTGGGGTTCTGCATCGTGTCCCGGTCGGTCTTCAGGATGACCCACGCCGGCACCCGCGAGTTCTGTCGTTCGAGTTTGGCCAGCCGCTTCTTCTTGGCCTTCGACTTCTTACCCATAGTGGGCTCTCCTACCTCCGCGCCGTTTAAATTCTTGTTCCTTTGGGTGGGGAAGGCGGTGCGCCCGTGGCGCACCGAGGCGGAACGGCACGAACTGAGTGAGTGCGGAGCGTGCGCGAGTGTCAGGTGGGCGAACACTCTTTCGAACTTAGCGTAGACTCAAGAGACCGGACAGTCTCGTAGCCGATGTGAACGACACCCCGATCCCCGCCCTCGTCCTCGCGTCCGTCGACATCGGCGTCGGGTGGTTCCTCTACGTCCACCTCGGACCGGTGGGCTACCCGCTGCTGGTGGTCGGCCTGCTGGTCCTGTTCGTGGCCGCGCTGCGGACACTCCGGGACAGTTCCCCCGACGCCGTCGGCCGGCCGAACCGACCCGACCGGAGCTAGACGAGCACCAGCGGCACCATCACGACGACGCCCGCCACCACCCCACCGGCGAGTTCACGGTAGCCGTGCCCCGGCAGCCCCGCGCCGATGTCCAGCGCCTCCGGGATGAACTCCGTGAGCACCAGATACACCATCGCGCCCGCGGCGAACCCGAACCCAACCGGCAGGAACTCACGGGCCACCCGGACGAACGCGAAGGCCAGCACCGCCCCGATGGGTTGTGGCAGCGAGGAGAACACCGCCCACCAGACCATCTTCGCCCGCGAGACCCCCATCGACTGCAACGGGATAGAGATGGCCAGCCCCTCCGGAACGTTGTGGATGGAGATGGCGACGGTCATGAACACCGCGAGCAGGGGGACCGCGAACCCGAGGATGGGGACGCCGCCCTCGAGGTTCAGTTCGGCGAACGACACCCCCACCGCCACGCCCTCGGGGAACGAGTGGACCGTCAGCACGCCCAGCACGAGCAGGAGTTTGCGGAAGTCCGCCTCCTCGTACTGTCGAGGGTTCACCTCGTACCCCTCGATGACGTCGTGGGCGACGACGACCAGCAGCACCCCGGCGAGCAGGCCAACGACGAGCGGCGTCGCCAGCGCCGCCGACCGAGGCAATCCCAGCGCCAGCACCGACCCCCACGGGTCGGCCTCGGCCAGTCCCTCCAGCACGAGGCCGAACAGCGACGCCGAGACCATGATGCCCGAGGCGAGGCCCCAGAGGACGACGTTGACCCGGTCGCTCACGTCGTCGACGAAGAAGAACGGGATGGCCCCCAGACCCGTCGCCAGCGCCGTTATCAGACCGGCGACGAAGACGAAGACGAGGCTCCCCAGCGCGTCCATACCGGAATCTGGACACGGACGGGGATAAACCTATCACTTTCCAGATAGGTTTTGGCGGCCCTAAACCCCTGTCGGCAGGCCGAACCGTTCGACCGTCGAGTAGCGCGGCCCGCCGTCGGTGAGCGTGCTCTCGGTCAACTCCACCGCGTCGACGTGGAACGTGCCCACGTCCGGGTCGTCGGCCTCGACCACCTCGCGCACCGCGTCCTTCGACCGGGCGTCTCCCATGCGGGCCAGCGTGGCGTGGGGCGTGAACGAGTGGTCCTCCGGCTCGAACCCGAGCGCCACCGTCTCGCGTTCGATCGCCTCGTGCAGACGGGTCAGCTGTTCGGTCCCCGACCGGAACCCCGTCCAGACGACGCTGATGTAGCCGAGCGACGGGAACACGCCGTAGCCGCCCACCTCGGCGTCGAACGGCGCCACGTCGGCCGATTCGACCGCTCGCCCGATGGCGTCGGTCAGGTCGTCGAGCGCGGACTCGTCCACCTCCCCGAGGAACTTCAGGGTGACGTGGGCCTGTGTCGGGTCGGTCAACTTCAGCCCCGGCAGGTCCAGCGGGTCCTGTGCGGCCGCGACCTCCTCGGCGAGGGCGTGGAGCGGGACGCTCACGAACAGTCGCATACCACGGGTGGGTGGCGGGTGGGGAAGAGGCTGGCGCCGAGGGTTGAAGTCGGATGGCGGGGCCAGACCCTCCGTGTAACCGAGACGGGGGGCACGCCCGGGGCGGGAGTCCGACACAGCGTGTCACCGAGCGGCGCGGGTGTCGGCTGTCCGCCACACCGACGCGGAGCGGTCGTCGCTCACGGGTCACTTCGTTCCCCGTTCGCACGAGGGCCCTCGTTCGCCACGAGACCACGACGTAGCCCTTAACCGCGCGCCCCGCCAAGCGCGGGTATGACCGACGAGGAACGCGAACCGCCAGAAGCGGGCTCTCACACGTTCTCGGAGGGCCAGGGGTTCGACGACCCGTACGAGGGGTTCGACCTCGACCCGCCGGAACTCTCCGTCGACCCCGGCAAGGTCGACCCGGTGGACTCGCGTGTCGTGAGCGACCAGCTCGACCGGCGCCAGCTCGCCACCGAGGACGTGGACGCCGAAGAGCTGCTGGACGTGGGGCTCTCGTACATGCAGATCAACCGCCACGAGCAGGCCGCCGAGACGTTCGAGCGGGTCGCTCGCTACGCCGAGGACGAACGGCTCTCCCAGGAGGCGTGGGTGAACAAGGGGGCCGCCCACGGCCAGCTGGAGGAGTGGGACGCCGCCATCGGTGCCTACCAGGAAGCGCTCCACATCGACGACAGCTCCGACCACGCCGCCAGCGCCGAGACGAACCTCGCCTACGCGATGTGGGAGTCCGGCCGCACGGAGCAGGCGCTCGAACACGCCGAGCGCGCCGTCGAGATCGACCCGCGGTTCCCGCAGGCGTGGTACAACCGCGGGTTCTTCCTGCTCGAACGTGGCCTCGCGGAGGACGCCGTCAACGCGTTCGACAACGCGATGCGACTCGGCTTCCGCAACGCGGAGATCCTGGAGGAGAAGGCCCGCGCACTGGAGGAACTCGGCGAGGACGAACAGGCCGAGGAGGTCGCCGCGGAGGCCGAGGAGATGCGCCAGCGGGCCGAAGAGGAGTTCGTCCGCCAGCAGCGGTGACGCCGATGCTCCTCACCGAACGCGACACCCCCGAGGGCCTGCTCGTCAGCGTCTGTGACCCCGACGTGGTCGGCGAGACGTTCGAGGACGGGAAGGTGTCGCTCACCGTCGACGCCGGCTTCTACGAGGCGGACGCCACCGAGGCCGACGCCGACGCCGTCGCCGACAGTCTCGCCCGTGCGACGACGGCGAACATCGTCGGCGAGGAGAGCGTCGCCGTCGCCGTCGAGCGCGGGTTCGTCGACGAGACGAACGTGCTGGACCTCGACGGCACCCTCCACGCCCAGTACCTCCGGCTGTAGTGCCTGCCGCGGCGGCGCCACTTGAGCGCCCGTCTCTCGCTGGCCGAACGTACTTGTACGGGGGCGTCTCGTCCCCACCATGCAGATCACCGGCGTCAACCAGTACCACCTCGACGGACAGGTGGACGGCGCGTTCTACCCGACGTGGATCCCGGGCTACCCGCAGGGGACGCACGAACTCGAACTGTTCGAGATCGAGACCGACGAGGGCATCACCGGCTACGCCGCCTCCCCGAGTTTCGCGGGCGGGCTGGACTACGAGTCGCCGCTCTCGCTGTTCCTGCTGGGCGAGGACCCCCACGATGTCGAGGGGATCCTCCGGAAACTGGAGACCGTCGACCTCGTCGGCCCGCGGCCGTGGCACGTCGAGATGGCGCTGTGGGACATCATCGGCAAGGACGCGGGAAAACCGGTCCACGAACTGCTCGGCGGGTCGCGGAAGGCGGTCCCGTGCTACGCCTCCACCGGCGAGTACCAGCTCGCCGACGAGCGCATCCCGTACATCGAGGAGCGCGTCGACGACGGCTTCGAGGCGGTGAAACTCCGGGTCACCGAGGTCGAACACATCGAGATGGTGAGGGAGGTCCGCGAGGCGTTCCCCGACCTCACGCTGATGGTGGACGCGAACAAGGGGTGGGCCGTCCGCGTGATGGAGGAGGAGACGACGTGGTCGTTCGCCGACGCGGTCGAGTTCTGCCGCGGGCTGGAGGAGGTGGGGAACGTCGCGTGGCTCGAGGAGCCACTCCCCCGCCACGATTACGACGGCTACGCGCGCCTCCGACGGAAGGTCGACGTCCCCATCGCCGGTGGGGAGTTCAACAACGGCGCGTACCACTACCGCGAGTTCGCCGAACGCGACGCGCTCGACGTCTACCAGCCCGACGCGGCGCTCGCCACCGGCATCAAGCAGGCGACCGAGGTCGCCGCGCTCGCCCGCCAGCACGGCGCGGAGTTCGTCCCGCACACGTGGACGAACGCGCTCGGCTTCGCCGCGAACCTCCACGTCGTCACGGCCGTCGACTCCCCGTGGGTCGAGTACCCGATGGAGCCGCCGTGGACGCCCGAGGTGTGGGGGTTCATGCTCGAGGACCCGGACGTGTTCGCCCACGAGGACGGGAGGCTGGCGGCGCCGGAGCAGCCGGGGCTGGGCGTGGAGATAGACGAGTCGGTGTTCGAGGACGCGGAGTAGGCGCGCCCACCAGCAAATAGCGGCCCGACCGACCCACTTTTGCCCGGGCCACGCCTGCCGCCGACAATGGCAGACCTCTCGCTCCCCGCCAATCCCGAGGCTCCCGACGTGGCCGACGACGGCGTCTGGCTCACCTGCATCGAGTGCGGTCACGACCACGCGCCGTTCGACGAGATAATCTACACCTGCACGGAGTGCGGCGGCCTGCTGGAGGCGCGCTACGACTCCTATCCCACCTTCGACCAGTTCGAGGGGCGGACGAGCGTCTGGCGCTACAGCGCCGCCCTGCCGTTCGAGGAGGGTGTCACGCTCCCCGAGGGCGGCACCCCGCTCCACCGCGTCCCGCGCCTCGAGGAGGAGGTCGGGGTCCGCAACCTCCGCATCAAGCACGAGGGGATGAACCCCACCGGGTCGTTCAAGGACCGCGGGATGACCGTCGGCGTCCGCGTGGCACAGGAACTGGGCGTCGACCGCCTCGCGTGTGCCTCGACCGGGAACACGTCCGCCGCGCTCGCGGCCTACGGCGGGCGTGCCGGACTGGAGACGCTCGTCCTGCTGCCGGCCGGGAAGGTCGCGGCCGGGAAGATCGCGCAGGCAGCGCTCCACGGCGCCCGTATCCTCGAGGTGGACGGCAACTTCGACGCCTGTCTCGACCGCGTGCAGGACCTCGCGGACCGTGGGGAGGCGTACCTCCTGAACTCGCTCAACCCGTTCCGGCTGGAGGGCCAGAAGACCATCGGCCTCGAGATACTGGAGGAGTTCCGCGACGACGAGGGGCGGTTCCCGGACCGCATCGTCCTCCCGGTCGGCAACGCGGGCAACACCGCCGCGCTCTACAAGTGCTTCCGCGAGCTGGTCGCCGGCGGTGACCTCGCGCCCGGCGACGTGCCGAAGTTGACGGGCGTGCAGGCGGAGGGCGCCGCACCGATGGTCGAGGCCATCCGCGAGGGCCGCGAGGAGACCCGCCGCTGGGAGGAGGTCGAGACCATCGCCACCGCCATCCGCATCGGGAACCCCGTCAACGCGCCGAAGGCCCTGCCGGGCATCCGCGAGACGGGCGGCACCGCCGTCGCCGTGAGCGACGACGAGATAACCGACGCCCAGCGCTCGCTCGCGGCCGAGGGGGTCGGCGTCGAACCCGCCTCAGCCGCCAGCGTCGCCGGACTGCGGAAGCTCCGCGAGTCCGGCGAGGTCGACGCCGGCGAGGACGTGGTCTGTCTCACCACCGGCCACCTGCTGAAGGACCCCGACGCGGCCGCCGCGGCTGGGAGCGACCCACAGCCGGTCCCGAACGACACCGACGCCATCCTCCGGCACCTCGCCGGGCAGTCCGTGGGCGGGGGCCTGCTCGGGAAGGTCCGGTCGCTGTTCTGAGCCGGACGAGCGCGGTTCCACCCGAAACGGAGGCGTGCGCACGTCACACGGTCGTCTGACGTAGTTATTTGAGCTTTCGTCTCTCTCACAGGAACATGTCATCGAGTGACTCGGCCACCCCCTTCGTCCGGACCACCGGGCTGGAGAATGGGACGGTACCCACGCGGCGCGAGGAAGTCCTCGACAGCGAGGTGCGACGGCTCCGCGGCAAGGTCGCGGCCCTGCAGGACGAACTCGCGGCGCGCGACGAGCGCATCGAGGCGCTGGAAGCCGAACTCGCCACGAAGCGCGACGAACTCGAGAGCGCCCAGCAGTGGGCCCACTTCCTCGACCGGGAACTGACCGAACACCGCGAGACGGTCGACCGGCTGGAGTCGCGCGTCGACGCGCTCGAATCGGACGGGAGCGGGGAACCGAGCGGCCTACTCGGCCGTCTCCGCGCGCTGTTCTAGGTCGACGACCGCCGTCTCACCGTCGGCAACTGCGACCTCGCGCTCTCCGAACGACCCCTTCAGCACCAGCGTCGCGTCCCCGTCCGTCTCGGCCCGGAGGTAGAGCGGTTCCGTGGGGTCGACGCCGGGGCGCTCGACCCACAGCGTCGCCCGGTCGACGCCGGAGAGGCGCACGCCGAGTGCGTTCGCGGGCGGGTGGTGGGCGTCCTCGTCCGGCACCTCCCACCGTATCCCCCGCTTCGTGTGCGGGAGTGGGGTCGCCCCCGTCGAGGTGTAGGACTTGCGCTCTGGCTCGGCGTACCCCCTCGCGTAGCAGGTGGCGTCGACCAGCCCGGAGTCACGACCCTCGCGCACCTCGATGTCCCGCACCCAGTAGGCGCCGTCGTGCCGGAGGTTCAGGTCCGGGTGGTCGTGGTCCAACACCCGTCGGTAGGTCACCCGGGCGGGTGACTCGGGGACCCGCCCCTTCGAGAGGTAGCGGCCGCCGCGCGACCAGTTGTCCCGCAACACGAGCAGGAGGTGGGTGCCGGTGAACAGCTCGAGCTGGTGGCGGTAGCCGTGCGAGCGCAGCCGCTCGGCGTAGTTCGTCGGCGCGAGCAGCGGCACCAGCGGGTCGACGATGCCGTTCCAGAGCAGCATCGGGACGTGTCGGAGGTTCTCCGTGATTCGCAGGGCGTTCTCGGGTTCCTCGCTGAAGATACCCAGCAGTTCGCCCCGGTCACCACCGCCGAACAGTCTGCGGGTGACGAGGCCGGGCGCCCGCAGGAGGTTGTTCGTCGGCCCCTCGACGGGGTCCTCCGTCGGTGGCCCCACGACGGCGAACCCACGGCCGAACAGGTCCGGGTACTTCGCCGCCAGCACGAGCGTGCCGTACCCGCCCATGGAGTAGCCCGAGAGCGTCACGCGCGAGCGGTCGATGGGGTAGCGTCGCTCCACGTCGCGCCACGCCTCGAACACGTCGAGTTCGGCCTCGCGCTGGAACCACCCGACCGGCCCGCGGGTCTGTGGGACGAGCACTGCCGCCCCGTACTCCTCGCCCAGCTGCGTGACGTAGTTCGGCGTGTAGATACCGTACTGGTTGTACGAGCACCCGAGCGAGTGACAGAGCAGGACCATCGGGAGGTCCGCCTCGGCGTTCGGGTCGTACGCCGACGGGACGTAGAGCGCGTAGGGCTGGATGCGGCCGCCGAGGAAGTTCTCGTCGGGGTCACGGCCCTCGCCGAACTCGTAGCGCGACGGGTAGAGACAGTTGAGGTAGCCCGTCCGGGGCACGCCCGAGCGGTCCGTCTCGTCCGACTCGAGGACCGCGAAGTCCACGTCCGCGTGGAGTTCGGAGACGTTCCGGTTGGTCAGCGCGCGGGCCTGCCTGTGTTCGCGCCACGCCCCGTAGCCGAGGTCGCGGGGGCCGCCCGAGCGCACCACGTCCAGCAGTTCCCGGCCGAGGTCGAGCGCGTCGTGCAGCGGCGCGCCGAACGGCTCCTCGAACCGGAACCCAACGTTGAACACCGGCGGCGGGGACTGGCGCTCCAGCCGGCCGCCCGGTGTCTCGTCGTCGGGCTCGACGGCCACCTGTCGGAATCCATCTGCCTCGGCGTCCCACAGCCCGGTGAGACAGTAGTGGCGCCACGTCTCACCGGCGGGGGCGAGCGGCACCTCCACCTCCAGCTGGTTCCGCTCGAGGTCCACCGAGACCCGGTCGTCGGCGAGTGGCTCACCGTCGAGTTCAGCGCCCTCGCCCCACGTCACGAGGACGTGGTCGGCCGGCGCGCCCAACTCGCCGAGGCCGTACCCCCAGTCCGTGCGGTGGTCCGGCCCGGGGTCGCCAGCGGTGGTGTCGATGCCGATGGCCACGGCCGCGGCGTCCGACTCGAGCATCGTGTTCAGCGTGACCCGGTAGGCCACCCCGTCCTCGGTCGGGCGGGCGCGGAACTCCAGCAGGTCCGCCGCGTTGTAGCCGTACCGCTCCGGGTCGTTCGGGTAGTAGAGGTCGCCGCTCGGGATGGCGAACAGGCCGCCGAGGCGTTCGCCGTGGTCCGGGGGCCCGTCGACCATCGTCCGGAGGTCGGCGCCGTGGTCGTCGTAGACGTAGTCCTGGTAGAGGTACTCTCCCTCCACGTAGGCCTCGCCCCCGCAGACGAGCAGTGGGTCGGCCTCCCACCCCGGCCCGTTCTCCAGTTGCGGTGGCGTGGGGCGCTCGCCGTACAGAGCCTCGGGGCCGGGGCGTGGCGCGTCCGGCGTCGACCGCTCGCCGTCCGGCCGGCCGTCGCGCTCCGTGGTCATGTGCGCGGCGTGGGGTCGAGGGTGCAAAAACGGTTCACATCCGTCCTGCGGCCGCTCGAGAGGGGCCGGGGATAGCCGGGGAGGGGAGCGTGGCGGAACGGGGCGGTGCGGTACGGTCGGGCTAGCACACCCACTGGCGGAGTGAGCGAAGCGAACGGAGCCAGCGCGCGAGGAGCGACCAACGGGAGTGGCGAGCGTTTTCCCCACGTTTTTGCCCGAGCGCGGCGCTCGCAGAGCGCCGCGCGAAGTGCAGAAAGTGGTGGTTAGTCGGTGAGCGTGATGTACCGCGTCGCGATGACCCGCGGGTCCGCCTCCAGTTTCTCGCGGGCCTCCTCGGGGACCTCCTGGTCGACGTTGTAGACGGTCATCGCCTCGCCGCCGAACGTCTCACGGGCGTTGTACATCCCCGCGATGTTGATGTCGTACTCGCCCATCACGGTACCGATGAGGCCGATGACGCCGGGTTCGTCCGTGTTGCGCGAGACGACCATCCGGCCGCCGGGGATGGCGTCGACGCGGAAGCCGTCGATGCGGACGATGCGGGGGTCCTCGCCGGCGAAGAGGGTGCCACAGACGCTCATCTCGCTGTCGCCGTTGCGCACCGTGACCGTGACGAGGCTCTGGAAGTCCTCGCTGGTCGAGCGCTTCGTCTCGCTCACGTCGATTCCCCGCTCCTCGGCGATCTGCGGGGCGTTGACGGCGTTGACCTGCCACTCCAGCGGCTTGAACACGCCCTTCAGGGCGCTGGCCGTGACGAGGTCGACCTCCTCCTCCGCGATGTCGCCGGCGTAGACGATCTCGATCTCGTTGACGTGGCCGTCGAACAGCTGGACGGCGATGCGGCCGGCCGTCTCCGCGATGTCGATGTACGGCTTGACGCGGGGGAACGCCTTCTGGTCCATCGAGGGGGCGTTCAGCGCGTTGACGACCGGCTCCTCGGCGAACGCCGCCAGTATCTGGTCGGCGATACTGGTCGCGACGTTCTCCTGTGCGGCCTCCGTGCTGGCGCCGAGGTGTGGCGTGACGACGACGTCCTCGACGTCGAGGAGCGGCGAGTCGTCGGGGAGCGGTTCCTCGGCGAACACGTCGAGCGCGGCACCGGCGAGGACGCCGTCCTCGACGGCCGCGGCGAGGGCCGGCTCGTCCACGACGCCACCACGGGCGCAGTTGATGAGGTAGCCGCCCTCGAGCTGAGCGAGCTCCTCCTCGCCGATGAGCCCCTCCGTCTCCGGCGTGAGCGGCGTGTGGACGGTGAGGAAGTCGGCCCGCTCGAGCACCTCGTCGAGGTCGGCGAGTTCGGCACCGAGCTGCTCGGCACGCTCCTCACCGATGTACGGGTCGAACGCGACGAGGTCCATCCCGAGGTTGCCGAGACGCTTGGCCACCTCCTGACCGACGCGGCCGAGGCCGACGATGCCGAGCGTCTTGTTGTTCACCTCGGTGCCGAGGTACTCGCCCTTGGCCCACTCGCCGGCCTTCAGCCGGGCGTGGGCCTGCGGGATGGAGCGGGCGATGGCGAACGTCATCGCGACGGTGTGTTCGGCGGCAGCGCGGACGTTGCCGTCGGGGGCGTTGGCGACAATGACGCCGTGGTCGGTGGCGGCGTCGATGTCGATGTTGTCGACGCCGATGCCGGCCCGGCCGACGATGACCAGTTCGGGGGCGGCCTCGAACAGGTCGCGGTCGACCTGCGTGCCCGAGCGCACGACCAGCGCGCTCGCGTCCGAGACGGCCTCGTGGAGCGCGTCGCCCTCGACTTCGTACGCCGTTTCGACGTCGTGGCCGGCCTCCCGGAGCCGTTCGATGCCGGCGTCCGCGATGGGGTCCGTGACGAGTACCTTCATGTCCAATCGGTCCGGGCCACGGGGGTTAACGCTTCCTTTCTCGGCGGGGCTTGACATCCCGTGAGGGACGTTCACAGGGGTAAACGGGCCGGATTCGAGGTGGCCGGCCCGACGGGCGGACGCGTGCTCAGGGCGCTGGTGGCCCCTCCGGTCCCCAGGCGTCCACGTCGCCGTAGAAGTTCAGCATCGCGAACTTCAGTTTCCCCGGCCGCACGTCGATGAGCTCCGTGCGCTCCTCCTCCGGGAACGTCCCGTTGACGCTGTACTGGCCGAGGTCCGCCGCCTCGCTCGTCGTGTAGCGCTCGTCGACGAGGACGCGCGCCCCGAAGTCCTCGGGCGACCGGACCACCCGGCCGAGCGCCTGCCGGGTCTTGCGGACGGTGGGGATCTCGACGGCGTACTCCCAGCCGGGGTCCTCGTGGCCGTTCCCGCCGTCGCCGAACGCCCCCCGGTACGCGCGCTGGACGGCCTCCATCCGGTCGTCGAGGTGCGGGTACGGCACGCCCACCACGCAGACGGTACGGGCGTCGTCCCCGTCGTAACTCACCCCCTCGGTGAGGGTCCCCCACAGGGAGGTGAACAGCACCGCGTGGTCGTCTTCGACGAACCGCTGGCGGAGTTCCTCGGCACGCACGCCAGGGCGGTCGAGGTAGGGCGTGGCGTCCGTCTCGACCCGGTGGTAGTACCGTTCGGCCTCGGCGTACGACGGGAAGAACGCGAGCGTGTTGCCCGGCGTCATCCGTATGGAGTCGGTCAGCACCTGCGTCACTGTCTCCTGGACGCCGGGGTCGTCGCGGTTCCGGGCGTAGAGCGCCGGCACGTCGACGGCGTAGGTCCGCCGGCGTTCCTTCGGGAACGGGTCGCCGTAGGCCATCGTCACCGGGTCCGGCACCCCGAGGACGTCCTCGACGACGTCGAACGGTCGGAGCGTCGCCGACATCAGCACCGTCGCGTGCAGCTCGCCGAACAGGGGTGCCGTCACCTCGCGCGGGAGACACGCGTACAGTTCCGCGCGCCCGCGGAGGCCGCCCGTCTCGTCGCGCCGGACGCTGACGACGGGGTACTGGCCGGCCTTCTTCCCGTCGCGCATCCACGACTCGACGAACGAGGCGGCCTGGAGGACGCGACACTCCTTCCGGGTCGCCGTCTCGCCGTCCTTGTACGCCTGCTCGTAGCGCTTGTCGAGCGTCGCACCGAGTTCGAGCGCCGTCTCCAGGTCCCGATCGTAGCCGTCGCCCGTGTAGCGCTGGAGGAAGTCGACGGTCAGCGCGTCCCGGCCCTCCTCGCGGTCGACGGTGAGGTCCTCCCAGTCGTCGCCGACGGACTCGCGTTCGAACTCCGTCATCCCGTCCTCGTAGGTGGCGACGAGCGCGTCGCGGAACGCCCGGACGACGTTCTCGGCCGCCTCGGCGCGGTAGTCCTCCACGTCCTCGAGTTCCGAGAGCGCGCCGTCGAGCGTCACCTCCGCGAGCGACTTCGAGGCCTTCTCGCGCGCCGTCTCCTCGACGTTGTGTGCCTCGTCGAACACCGCGATCACGTCCTCGGGGTCCCGACCGAGCCACCGGAAGAACTGCTCGCGGACGAACGGGTCGAGCAGGTGGTGGTAGTTCGCCACCACGAGGTCCACGCCGTCCATCCCCTCTTTCAGCAGTTCGTAGCCGCAGAACCCCTCGCGCTCGGCCCACTCGTACACGTCGTCGGGCGTGCGGACGTCCTCGTAGAGCCACTCGTAGAACGCGTCCGTGTCGCCGACGAGGTTCCGGTAGAACCGGTCACAGACGTTCCGGTCCTCTTGGATGGTCTCCAGCTCCTGCTGGACCGATTCGAGTTCGGACATCACCGCGCCCCGGGCCTCGGCGGCCTCCTCGTTGCCGGACTGCGAGGCGTCGAGCAGTTCGGCCTCCCTCGCTTCGAGCGAGCGGAGGTCCTCCTCCTTCTCGACCACCTCACGGGTCGTGTCCCGGAGCGCCTGACACTCCTCGTAGCCAACGTCGATGTGGCACATCGACGCCTTCCCGCGGAAGACGACGGCCCGGATCGGCTCCGTACGGGTGATGGCCCGCGCGTCGGTGACGAACTGGCGCATCTGCTGGTGGACGTTCGTGACGATGACCACCGTCTTGTCCGCCTCGCGGGCGTAATCGAGCGCGGGGACGAGCGAGGCGAGCGTCTTGCCCGTCCCGCAGGCCCCCTCGAACAGGACGTTGCGCTCCTCGTCCAGCGCCTCGCGGATGCGGCCCATCGCCTCGTGCTGGTGCTCGTACGGCTCCTCGTACGGGAAGAAGCGCAGGTACTCGGGCGTGGTGGACCGCGACACGGCGACGGATTACTCCCGTTCCGATAAAAGGGTTCGCCGGGCAGGGTGGAACTGGAGCCGCGAGGAACCGAGCGCCAGCGAGGTTCCTCGGAGTCGCGAGCGGTGACCGCAGGGAACCGCCTGTCGCACGGGCGAGCGTTGAAGTACGAGGACGGGACCAGACCCTTCGTGACCTGAACCGGGTGCGTGCCGGTCTGGGCGGGAGTTCGGTGTGCCGGCACGTACGAGCGCCACGCACCGCCTGCTCGCCCAGCCTACAGCTCGGGTTCGATGTAGACCCGCTTCACCTGCGGCGCTCGGTCCATCACCGCCTGCTCGATGGCGCTGATGCGGTCGTCGATGCTCTCGGTGTCCATGGCGGAGTCGAAGCTCACGTCGGCGGCCAGCAACGCCTTCTCGGGGCCGAAGTAGACGGTGCTGAACTGGTCGACGTGGACCACGCCGTCGCTGTTCCGGATGAGCTCACGGAGTGGCCGTTCGTCCTCCTTCGGGAGCGACTCGCCCATCAGCAGGCGCTTGTTCTCCCACGCGAGCGCCAGCGCGAACCCCATCAGCATCAGCCCGATGAGGAGCGATCCGACCGCGTCGTACAGCGGGTTCCCGGTGACCCGCGAGAGGTAGACGGCGAACAGCGCGATGCCCGCGCCGGCCATCGCGATGGTGTCCTCGGTGAGCGCCGTCAGCGTCGTCACGTCGCTGGTCTTGCGGAACGCCTCGCGCAACGTCGTCCAGCCGTGCGTCTCCATCTGCCGGCTCATCTCCTGGTACGCCTTGTAGAGGGCGTACGCCTCGAACAGGATGGCACCGATCAGGACGACGTAGTTGACCCAGACGCCGGGGAACTCGAAGCCCAGGAGCGTCGCCGTGTTCGTGCTGACGGGGTGCGGGTCGACGATGGCCTGGTAGCCGTGCTTGGCCGACTCCCAGCCCGCGATGCCGAACAGGAGGACGGCGACGAGGAAGGCGTAGAAGAACTGCGCCTTCCCGTAGCCGAACGGGTGTCGCCGGTCGGCCTCTCGGCCGCTGTAGCGGATGCCGATGAGGAGGAACACCTGGTTCCCCGTGTCGGAGACGGAGTGGTACGTCTCGGAGAGCATGGAGGGACTCCCGGTGATGAGCCAGCCGACGAACTTCAGCACCGCGATGGCGCCGTTGGCGAACAGGGCGGCGAGGACGACGGATCTACTGCCTGCCATCGTCCGTGGGTCCCACGGCCGGCGCAAAGAACTACCGACTAAGTCGACCCGGGGCCGACGCTCGGTATGCTCGTCGTCCTCTCAGACACCCACGGCCGCGACGACCCCCGCCTCGAGGGGCGGACCCGCGAGGCCGTCGACGCGGCCGACATCGTCGTCCACGCCGGCGACTTCTGCACCGAGCCCGTCCTCGACGCGTTCGAAGCCCGCTGTGACCTGCGGGCCGTCCACGGCAACAACGACACGCCCGGCGTCCGCGAGCGGATACCCGCAGAGCGGGTCGTCGAGTGGGCAGGACTCGGGGTCGCCGTCGCGCACGGCCACGACCACACGGACGTGGCACTCACGATGTTCGCCCGGCAGTCGGCAGCAGACCTCGTCGTCGTCGGCCACTCCCACCGCCCCGGTTTCGAGGCCGGTGGGGCGTCGGGTATCCCGCGCCTGAATCCGGGGAGTCACGCCGACCCGCGGCGCTACCGACCGGCACACGCCGAACTCCGGCGGGACGGAGAGGGCTACGCGGGGCGTATCGTCCAGCCGGACGGCACGCTCGTGGAGTCGTTTCGGCTGTGAGTGTCGGGGGGAGAGCCGTCGCCGCGCTGCGGTCGAGCGTGGGGGAGGGCCGGCGTCAGCGGGGAACCAACCTGCCGGGGGCACTCGAGCGTGGGGGCGGACACATCAAGTACCTGACCAACACTCAAACGGCTCTTTTAGTTACCCGCTGAAACCCGATTCGGTCGGTGTCACCGGGTCATCGCGAGGCCCAGCGCCAGCACGAACAGGCCCCCGAGGAAGAACAGGAGGCCCGGCGGGACCGCGGGGGCGAACGGGTCGGAACCGCCGCCCGAGGCGGCCACCGTCTCGGTGACGGTACGGGCCACCTCCGTCGGCATCGCCGTCGGTTCGGCCGTCGGGGCGGCCGTCGCCACCTCGGTCGAGGTCTGGACCGCCGTCGGCGTCCCCGCGGGGGTCGGGGTCGCAGAGGCCGCCGGCGTTGGTTCCGGTGTCGACATGATGCTCACCCCGTCCGTCGAGGTGGCGGTCGACGACGCGCTGGCGGTCGGTTCCGGCGTCACCGTCGTGGTGTCGGCTATCGCCTCCGCCTCCGTGGTCGGCGTCCCCGTCTCGGTACCTGCGGCGGGGCCGCCCGCACCGCTGCCGGCGTCACCACCGTCGGCCGCCCCGGCACCACCCATCGAGGCGAACCGGGGGAGCACCCCCTCGCCGAACGCCTCCTGGACGAGGAGGGCGCCGAACGCCAGCGCGCCGACCCCGCCGACGAACCGCGAGAGCGCCGCACGCAGGCCCGAGGACTGTTCCTCACGTCCGGCGAAGATGACGAGGGGCTGGTCGGCAGGTGCGTAGAGGTCCATCTCGCGGCCCTTCTCCGAGTAGGCGGTGCCGACCACCTCGACGGCGCCGGCCTCCTCGAGTCGCTCGAGGTGGTACTGGACGTTCTGGAGGCTCGTGTCGACGCCGTCTGCGACGCGGGAGGGCGGGGCGGGGTCCTCGTGGAGGCGTGCGAGGATGCGGCGGGCCGTCTCCGAGGAGAGCGCCGAGAGCAACGCGTCGGCGTCGTCGCTGTCGACACCGACGACGCGCGGGCCGGCGTCCGTCGAGACGTCCGGTTCGGAGGGCAACAGTCCCATCTATCGGGAATAATTACCCGACCGGTATCAGTTTTGTCACGTGGCGTGAGCCGCTCACGTATCGACGGACCGGCCCGAAACCCCTTTGCGCCCGAGGCGCCAGGTGCAGACCAACAGATGCTCCCGCAAGTCGACCCCGTCCTCGTCGGGATCGTCGCGATCCTGCTGCTCATCGTCTTCTTCGTCTTCCTCTTCATCCGCCGGACCGTCACCGGGTTCACCGAGGGGATGCGCGAGGGACGCCAGCGGTAGTCGCACGCTCAGAGCGACCGCGCACCAGCCTCGCCGACCGTCGCCGCCCAGACCGGGAGTGCCGGTAGGACCGTCAGCACCGGTCCCGAATCGAACGTCCGGAACAGCGACGCCGCCTCCTCGACCGTCCGTTCTGAGAAGGCTGCCGACCGGAGGTCAGCCCGCGTGAGTCGCGGTCGGTAGGGTACGTCGTCGACGTACAGGTCCACGAGGTCACGCGCGCGAGCGACAGCCTCGTCGAAGGCGCTCGAATCGAAGCGGGGCGACAGTGCCGCCCACGCCGGGTCGAGGTAGCCCGGCCACTGCGCGAGACAGCGGTAGACGCTCGGGAGCGTGTCGTCGAACCCGTGGAACGCCCGGATGGCGTCGGCCGTCTCGGCCAGCGAGTCGGGCACCTCGTCGACCATCGTCGGCTCTGCCCCACGGTCACGGTCCAGCCACTCGGGGAAGGGGGCCGTCGCGTCGTACTCGACGGCGGCGTCGGCCGAGTTGGCAGGGGAGAGCGCGCCCCCACCGAGCGCCCGGTCGACGGCCTCGAACAGTACCGCCAGCCGCGGAGCCACCACGTCGAACGTCGCCAGCTGTCCCCGGAGTTCGCGGTACTCGGCGGGCTCGAGGCCGGTATCGGGCCGGCGGAACGTCGGTATCGGGTCGTCAGCCTCGAGTGCCGAGAGCACGGCGTCCCGGTACTCGACACTCAGGCGGGCGAACGCGCGGGTCTCGAACAGCGGTTTCACCTGCCCCCAGAGGTAGCGGGTGAACGCGGGGGCGTTCGCCGTCAGCGTCCGGAAGATCCAGTTGACGAAGGGCGCGCGGAACGTCCGGCGCACGTCCTCGTAGAGCCCGCGTTCGGCCCCCGTCGCCTCCAGTTCGTAGCGCTGACGGTCGGTGTCCATACCGGGGACCTCGCGGGGCGCGGGACAAGTACCTCCGGGGCGTGTGCGGGGCCACCCGGCCCACCCGGAGCTATTTGACGGAGCGCCGGGACCGCTGTGCAATGGCACGACGTGCGACACGCTGGCGCTGGCTCCTCTGGGGGCTCCTCGCGAGCGGGTTCCTCCTGGTCAACTTCCACCGGACCTCGACCGCGGTCATCTCGGGGCCGCTGGCGAGTACGTTCGACACCACGGGCACGGAACTCGGGTTCCTCCACGCCTCCTTCTTCTACATCTACGCGGCGCTCCAGTTACCGGCCGGTCTCCTCGTCGACCGCTACGGCTCCCGGAACGTCGCCGTGGGCGGGCTGATAGTCATGTCCACGGGCGCGCTCGGGTTCGCGTTCTCGCCTACGTTCGCCGTCGCGTTCGCGACCCGCGGGCTCGTCGGCCTCGGTGGGGCCGTCCTGTACACCGCCACGCTCCGGTTCCTCGCCAACTGGTACCGCCCGGACGAGTTCGCCACGATGACGGGGTGGACCATCGCCGCGGCGGGGCTCGGGGGCGTGCTGGCGACCACCCCGCTCGCCATCGCCATCGACGCCACCGACTGGCGGGTGTCGCTCGGGGCCGCCGCCCTCGCCGGGTTCGCACTGATGGTCGCCGTCTTCCTGTTCGTGCGCGACCGGCCGAGCGACGGTGGGTTCGACCCCATCGAGGGGGTCAACCCGCCAGAGGGGATGCCGGACGCCGCGACGGTCCTCGCCAACACCCGCGCCATCCTCGCCGAACGCGAGACGTGGCTGATGGGTGCCCTGCTCTTCTTCACCCTCGGCTCGAACTTCACCGTCCTCGGCCTCTGGGGCGTGCCGTACCTCGTCGACCTGTACGGTATCGGCGTGGGGACGGCCTCGGGCTACGTCCTCCTCGGGAACCTCGGCCTCCTCACCGGGTCGCCGGTCCTCGGCACGCTCTCCGACCACTTCGGCAGTCGGACGCCGTTCATCGTCGCCAGCACCGTCGTGTTCGTCCTCGCGTACGGGGTCGTCTTCCTCACCGTCCAGCCGCCGCTGGCCGTCTTCGGCGTCGCCCTGTTCGTCGCGCAGTTCGTCGGGGGCGGCACCCTCCTCTCGTACACGGTGGCGAAGGAGCGCCACGCCGCCAGCGCCAGCGCCACCGTCACCGGTGTAGTCAACGGGATGGGCTGGTTCGGCGCGGCCATCTTCCCCGCGGCGATGGGGGCCGCCCTCGACGCCTACTGGACCGGCGAACTGGTCGACGGCGCGCGCTCGTACACCGCCGCAGGCTACCGGGTCGCGTTCGGGCTCGTCGTCGCCGCCGGCCTCGTCGCGCTGGTCTGTGCCGTCTGGTTGCACCTGCGGGTCCACCGGGAGGAGGCGCGGCCGACGGGGGCGGCGCCGGCGGACGACTGACCGGTCCGCGTCGTGACAACCGCGGACGGCTGACCGGTCCGCCGTCCCGTGTCACGCCACGCGCTCGCGGAACGCGTCGCGGTCGACCACCCGGAAGTCGGTCTCCACGGTCCCGACCGTGTCGCCGTCGGCCTCACGCGTCACCCCACCCTCCAACGAGAGGCGCGACCCCTCCACCGCGACCACCTCCGTCTCGGCGACGAGGCTGACCCCCTCGGGGACGGCGAGGCGGTGCGAGACGGACGCGTACTCACCGGCACACCCCATCCCCTCGGGGAGCAGGCCACGGAGCGACCGGCGGCCGGTGAACTCCACCCACGCGAGCAGGGCTGGGGTACCGAACACCCGGACCGACTCCTCGGGGCCGGCGTCCGCGGCGGCCGACTGGAGCGGCGGGTCGTCCTGCGGGCCGAAGCAGTTGGTCGTGTGTGAGCGCTCGACGACGAACTCGCGGCGTCCGGTGGTCCCGACGAGCGAGGTGTAGTCCATACCGCCGGGAGTCGGGCGGCGGGCTTAAAGTTCGGCGAGCGTCTCGCCGAGCGCCGCGACGTACCCCTCGTACTCGTAGCCGAGTCGCGGAATCCAGACCTCCTGATAGGAAGGGTGGACCAGCGGGACGACCGGCGGGACGAGGCCGTCGACGTGGACGGCTTCGAGGACGCTGTCGAGGAACCCGTCGAGCGAGCGCCCGCCGACCGCGAACAGCGACTGCGTGGCGTGCTTGCCGGTGGCGAGGACGCAGTCGGGAGTGACGGTCTCGACCTCGCCGACGAGGTAGGGCCGGCAGTTCGCGCGTTCCTCGGCCGTCGGTTCGCGGTTCGAGCCCTCGCCGTCGCAGGGGAAGCACTTCACCGCGTTCGTGTAGTAGGCGTCGCCTTCGTACCCCACGTCCCTGACCAGCGACCGGACCTTCCGGCCGGAGTTCGCGGCGGTGTAGGCCATCCCGGAGTGGTTGCCACCCCGCCATCGCTCGCGGTCCGGGGCGCCGGCACCGGGGGCCTCACCGACGACGACGAGGGCGGCGTCCGTGGGACCGACCCCCCACGAGATGCGGGTCCGACAGTCGACGAGGGCGGGACAGCGCCGGCAGTCGGTCGCGAGTGGATTCGCCTCGCTCGGGTCGGGAGGGATGGGGTCCGGGGCGGCCATCGACGGGTCGTCTCGGTCGGCACCAATCGGCGTGTCGATTCTCGTATGCCTATGAGTATAATCACCCCTAGATTGGAGACACCCACATAAGGACAACGTTTAGGTGTGCGAACGACCACCAAACGGACGAGATATGCGCGAACAGGAACGTGCGCTGGTCGAGTCGGAACCGTCGCTGCCGACCGCCAAGGGCCGATACGGGGGATTCAGTCTGGAGAACGGGGAGTACGTGATCTTCGACCGCCGCTCTCCGGAGACGTGGGTGCAGTCGAACCACACTGTCGAGGTCCGACAGTAGCGCGGACCCGGAGCCCCACCCGACACGGCCTGCTGTCCGACCGATTCCCCTTTAGTGGCGGCGGTACACTCCCCTCCCATGAGTGAAGACGCCGGCGAGGACGGCCCCGGATTCGAACGGTTCGGGGAGGTCCCCGACCAGTACGACCCGGCCGAGGTGGAGGCCCGGGTGTTCGACTACTGGGACGAGACCGACGCCTACGAGAAGGCGAAGGCGCACCGCGCCGACGGCGAGGACTACTTCTTCGTCGACGGCCCGCCGTACACCTCCGGGGCGGCCCACATGGGCACGACGTGGAACAAGTCGCTGAAGGACGCCTACATCCGCTACCTCCGCCAGCGCGGCTACGACGTGACCGACCGGCCGGGCTACGACATGCACGGCCTCCCCATCGAGACGAAGGTGGAGGAGCGCCTCGACTTCGAGAACAAGAAGGACATCGAGGCGTTCGGGATGGAGAACTTCATCGAGGAGTGCAAGACCTTCGCCGAGGACCAGCTGGAGGGCCTGCAGGACGACTTCAGGTCCTTCGGCGTCTGGATGGACTGGGAGAACCCCTACAAGACCATCTCGCCGGAGTACATGGAGGCGGCGTGGTGGGGGTTCCAGCGCGCCCACGAGCGCGGGCTCGTCACGCAGGGCAAACGCTCCATCACCCAGTGTCCCCGGTGTGAGACCGCCATCGCCAAGAACGAGGTCGAGTACCACACCGCCGAGGCACCCTCCATCTACGTGAAGTTCCCCCTCCGAGAGCGCGAGGGGAGCCTCGTCATCTGGACCACCACCCCGTGGACCATCCCCGCCAACACGTTCGTCGCCGTCGACGAGGACGTGACCTACGCCGCCGTCCGCGTGGAGGACGACGCCACCGAGGGCGACGCCGAGGCGGGCGAACTGCTCTACCTCGCGCTGGACGTCGTGGACGACGTGATGGAGCGGGCCGGCGTCGAGCACTTCCAGGTCGTCGACGAGTTCAAGGGCTCGGACCTCGTCGGCTGGGCGTACGACCACCCGCTGGCCGAGGAGGTCCCGGACCACGCGCAGGCCGAGGGCTCCGGCGAGGTCTACCACGCAGACTACGTCGAGGTCGACCGGACCGGGATGGTCCACTCCGCGCCGGGCCACGGTGAGGAGGACTTCGCCCGCGGGCAGGAACTCGGACTCGAGGTGTTCTGTCCGGTCGGGTCGGACGGCGTCTACGGCGAGGAGGCCGGGACGTACGCGGGCCAGTTCGTCCGCGACGCCAACGACGACATCGTCGCGGACCTCACGGAGAAGGGCCTGATGCTCCGCTCGGAGGACGGCCACGTCATCGACGAGGGGCAGTGCTGGCGCTGTGACACGGACATCGTCCGCATCGTCACCGACCAGTGGTTCATCACCGTCTCGGACATCAAGGACGAACTGCTCGCCAACATCGAGGACAGCGAGTGGTACCCGCAGGAGGCACGGGACAACCGCTTCCGGAAGTTCGTCGAGAACTCGCCGGACTGGAACGTCTCGCGCCAGCGCTACTGGGGCATCCCGCTCCCCATCTGGACCCCGGAGGACTGGGCGGGCGACATGGACGAGGTGCTCGTGTTCGGCACCCGTGAGGAACTCGCCGACGCCGTCGACCAGGACGTCGACCCCGCCGAGCTGGACCTCCACCGCCCGACCGTCGACGACCTGACCGTCACGCGCGATGGGACCACCTACGAGCGCGTGCCGGACGTGTTCGACGTCTGGCTGGACTCCTCGGTCGCCTCGTGGGGGACGCTCGACTACCCGGAGGACGACTCGCGATTCGACGACCTCTGGCCCGCCGACCTCATCATGGAGGCCCACGACCAGACCCGCGGCTGGTTCTGGTCGCAGCTCGGGATGGGCACCGCCGCGCTCGGCGAGGTGCCGTACGAGCAGGTCCTGATGCACGGCTGGGCGCTGGCCGAGGACGGCCGCAAGATGTCGAAGTCGCTGGGCAACATCGTCGCCCCGCAGGAGGCCATCGACCGCCACGGCGCCGACCCGATGCGCCTGTTCCTCCTCAGCCAGAACCCACAGGGCGACGACATGCGCTTCTCGTGGGACGAGATGTCGAACATGCAGCGGGACCTGAACATCCTCTGGAACGTGTTCCGGTTCCCGCTGCCGTACATGCGCATCGACGGATTCTCTCCAGAGGAGACGACCGTCGAGGACGCCGCCCTCGAAGTCGTCGACGAGTGGGTGCTCTCCCGGCTCCAGACCGTCGAGACCGAGATGGCCGAGCACTGGGAGGCGTTCCGGCAGGACCGGGCGCTCGAGGTGCTCCTCGAGTTCGTCGTCGAGGACGTCTCGCGGTTCTACATCCAGGTCGTCCGCGAGCGGATGTGGGAGGAGGAGGACTCGCCCTCGAAGAACGCGGCGTACGCCACGTTCTACCGCGTGCTGACGGAGGTGACGGCGCTGCTCGCGCCGTACGCCCCGTTCGTCGCCGAGACGGTGTACGGCACCCTGACCGGGGAGGCCGGCCACGACACCGTCCACATGTGCGACTGGCCCGAACCCGACGCCGACCTCCGGAACGAGGAGCTGGAGGGCGACATCGAGGTGCTCCGTGGCGTCGAGGAGGCGGGGGCGAACGCCCGCCAGCAGGCCGAGCGCAAGCTCCGGTGGCCCGTCCAGCGGGTCGTCGTCGCCGCGGACGACGACGAGGCCGCCGCCGCCGTGGACCGCCAGCGGGCGCTCCTGCGTGACCGGCTGAACGCCCGCGAGATCGAACTGGTCGAGCCGGGCGAGGAGTGGGGCGAACTCGCCTACTCGGCCCGCGCCGACATGTCGGTGCTCGGCCCCGCCTTCGGCGGCGAGGCCGGCGAGGTGATGAACGCGCTCAACGAGGCGAGCGTCACCGAGCAGTCGCTGGCGGCGCTCGAGGCCGCCGTCGCGGACGCGCTCGGCCGCGAGGTCGAGTTGACCGAGGAGATGGTCTCGTTCGTCACCGAGACGCCGGCGGGCGTCGAGGGGACCACCTTCCGGGTCGACGGCGACGACCGGGGCGTCGTCTACGTCGACACCGCGCTGACCGAGGACATCGAGGCCGAGGGGTACGCCCGCGAGGTCATCCGCCGCGTGCAGGAGATGCGCAAGGACCTCGACCTCGACCTCGAAGCCGAGGTGCGCGTCGAACTCGACGTGGCCGACGACCGCGTGGCCGACCTCGTCGCTCGACACGAGGACCTCGTCGCGAGCGAGGTCAGGGCGCGCGAGTTCGGCCCAGTCGGCGACGGCGCGCTCACCGAGACGTGGGACGTCGAGGGCGTGGAGATGACCATCGGCGTCGAGCCGCTGGCGGCAGAGCCGGCGTCGGACTGACGGGGCTCGCCGTCGTGGCAACCGGCGAGGACTGACGAAACCCCCCTCGTTCAGGCCGCCGGAAGCCGAATCTCGAACACCGCACCGCGCTCCTCGTTGTCCTCAACGTGGATCGACCCGCCGTAGCCGGAGACCAGCGTGTCGACGAGGTAGAGCCCGAGGCCGTGGTTGCCCGGACCCGTCGGTTCGAACACCGACGCCTTACGGGCGTCGGAGATGCCCGGTCCGTCGTCGGCGACGCGGACGACCACCCACTCGCCGTCGCCTTCGGCCGTCACCGCGACCTGCGGGACGTCTCGGTCGCTGTGCTCGACGGCGTTCGTGAGCACGTTCTCGAAGACGTACCGGACCAGTGGGTCGGCCCGCACGACGAGCCCCTCGGGGACCTCGACCCAGACCGCGACGGGGGCGTTCGCGTACTCGAGTGAATCCACCTCGTCGAGCAACACCGGCCGGAGGTCGACCGGCCGGCGGTCGGTCTCGCCGGCGGTGGACTGGACCAGCACCCGGACGTTCTCGACGAGGGCGACCACGGCCTCGTGCTGGGTTTCGATGGTGTCGAGTTCGGCGTCGGCGTCGGTCTTCTCACGGACGATGGAGGCGTAGCCCTGCGCGATGTGGACGCTGTTGAGCACGTTGTGCCGGAGGAGGTTGTTCAGGAACTGGAGGCGCTCGCGTTCGCGTTCGGCGAGTTCGGCCTCCACCTGCGCGCGCTCGGCCTCGCGGGCGGCCTCCACGCTCCGGAACTCGTTGACGCCGGCGACCAGCCCACCCGTCGAGCCGACACCGCCGAGGAACTGGACCAGCGGGAGCGCCTCGGTGAGCGACCCGCTCTGTCCGAGCAGCGCGAAGGCGACGATGGCGACGAGTCCACCCGTCCCGGCGAGCGTCCAGACGAACAGTCGAGGGTAGAAGGAGGCGCTGTAGTCGAGGCGGCGCACTCCCGCCCAGAGCACGAGGGTGGCGAGCGCCGGGAGCGTCGCGAGGACGAACTCGAGCGGCGTGCGGCCGTTCGTGAGGAAGTCGAAGACACCGAGCCCGACGAAGAGGACCCCGAGGCCGACGATGCCGACCTCGGCCGCAGCACCCGTCAGTCTCGGGACGCGGCCGGTCGACGCTCTCACCCCCGACGGTTGCACGGGGTAGTACGGTGTCGCTGGGGTACCTAAGCGTTTCGTCGGCGTGAGAAGGTCGCTGAAGACCCCCCGTTCATTCCACGGGCACGCGAAGCGAGAGGTAGATGCGGCCCACCACGTTCCTCGGCGCCTGTCTCGTGCTCGTGGCCGGGGCCCCACCGGTGTCGCCACGCCGGGCGCCGACTGGTGTCGTGAGTCAGAGGAACTCGGCAAGCGTCGGCGCGACGCTCACCGCGCTCACCTCGCGCTCGACGGTGTCCGTCCCCCAGACGCCGTCGACGCCCGCCCGTGCCAGTCGGGTCCGTGCGCTCCCGGCGAGGACGGGGTGGACGCAGGTGACGAACGTGTGTGCCGGGTCGTCCAGTTGCGCGATGGCCTCGCTCATCGTCCCACCGGTGGCGACGATGTCGTCGACGAGGACCACGTCACGGCCGGCGACGTCCGTCTCCGCTGGGGCCATCGACACCTCGCCGGTGTCGCGGTCGCGGTGCTTCTCGAAGTGGTCGGTCGTGCCGGTGCCGTAGGCCTCGCGGACGCTCTCGGCGAGGTCCGTGGCGGAGGCGTCGGGCGCGAGGAACAGCGGGTCGGCGAGGTCGGCGGGGAGCGGCTCGGCGAGGCGGGGGGCCGCGTCGACGACGGTGCACTCGACGTCGAAGAAGTCGGCGACGGCCGCCTCGTGTGGGTTGACGAGGACGACGCGGTCGGTGCCCGTCGAGACGGCCCGGGCGACCGCCCGTGCGGAGACCGGTTCCCCCTCGCGGAAGGCCTCGTCCTGCCGGCCGTAGCCCATGTACGGGAGGACGGTGACCACCTCGTCAGCCTGCTCGCCGGCGACGTCCTGCAACTGGAGGAGTTCGACGTGTGCCTCGTCGCTCGTGGTGGCGGCCACGACGACGACCCGGTCGGCCTCGAACGGCGCCCGGGCCATCCCCTCGCCGTCCGCGAACCGCTGGTACTCGACCGGCGCGAGGGGTTCGTCCAGTTCGCGGGCGAGCGCGGCCGCGAGCGACTGGGAGGCGGACCCCGGGAGTATCATGTTCCGGCGTGGGCGTCGCCGGGTTACAAAGCTTCGCCTTTGGCCCGCGTGGCCGAGCGAAGCGGGGCCACGGAGACGCGAGCGGGAGCGAGTGCGTGGTCGACCGACGGGGGACCACGCGGCGAACGACGACCAGCGGGAGTCATGAGCGTACCGAGCGACACGCGAGCCGTGCGACCGACGCCGAGAGTGCCGCCGCTCGGGGGGGCGAGCGGAACGTGAGAACGAGCGACCTTACGCCGAGGCTCCCGCGCCGTACGTCTCCTCCAGGTACGCGACGATGTCGTCGGACTCGGGCATCCCCTCGACGTCGTGCTCGGGGTCGACGAGGACGGGCACGCCGGTCTGGCCGCTGACCTCCTTCACCTCCGTCCGCTCGGCGTGCGAGCGAGGGACCATGATGGAGTCGTACTCGAGGCCGAGTTCGTCGAGTTTCGCGGTGACCTTCGCGCAGTACGGGCAGCCCTCCAGTTCGTAGAGTGTGAGGTTCGCCATTCGAGCCGGTGTAGGGCGGGGTGGCTCAAGAGACCAGCGGTGTCTGTAGAGCGGCCGCACAGACGAGTCGGCGGCGGAGCGGGCTACGCTCGGACGGGTCGTGGCGAGCGGAGGAGTGCTCGTGCTGGCGCGACTGAACCCGCCCAGCACCGCCGTTCAGGTCCCGCCGCCCGCGCCCCGCACCCGCTCCACGGCTGCGACGAACCCGCGGGCGATACGCCGGCGGTTGTAGACGAGTTCACCCGCGCCCCACCCGAGCGTGACGAGGACGGCGAGGAACACACCCGCGAGCGCCCACGAGGACATCCAGACCGGGCGCAGGAACGGCGTGACGTGCTTGTAGCGCGCGGAGAACTCGCTGGCCGGCCCCTCGAACGCCGTGTTCGCGGCGCTGGCGTTCAGCCAGTCCGAGAACGTCTCCTGACTGGCCGGGCCGACGCCGGCACCGCCCGAGACGCGGTAGGTGCCGGTGGCGTTCAGGTCGGCCATCGTCGGGCCGTTCGAGCCGGACGGGCCGCGCTCGGCGTCGTAGGGACCCCACGAGGCGTAGAACTCCCAGACGACGGTGCCGTCGGGGGCGACCTCGACGACACGGTGGTTCAGCGAGTCCGTGACCAGCGTGTTGCCGTTCTGCAGGCGGTCGGCGTCACGCGGCCAGTTGAACCCCGTGACGGCCCACGTCTCCGTCCAGTTGCCGTCGCGGCGCTCGTACTCCACGACCCGGTCGTTCTCCGAGTCAGCGACGAGGATGGTGGGGTCGCCGTCCTCGCTCCGGAGCCAGTCGGGGTTGTGCTGTTCGTACAGCGTGTCGTGGTCGTCGTCGGTGCCGAGGCGGTAGTCGATGGAGTCCGTCGACCGGTTGAGCAGTATCACCTGGTCGAAGTTCCGGGGCGAGACGAGGTACTCGCCGTCGCCGACCTTGTCCACGTCGTTGACGTGCGTCCAGTCGGCCGAGAAGCCGCCGTCCGTCGTGTTGGGGTAGTGCTGGTTGAACACCCACTCCCAGACGACGGTGTCGTTCGACCGGTCGTACACCAGCACGCGGTCGTTCGAGACCCCGTCCTCGTTGTTCCGCATGTTGGCGATGAGCAGCTGGTCGCCGTTGATCAGGTCCGCGTCGTGCGTGTCGTGGAGGTCGGGGAACCGCTCGGTCCAGACGGCCTCGTCGGTCTCGGGGTCGAGTTCGAAGACGACGGTCCCGTCCGGGTTCGTGGAGGTGACCAGCAGGTTCCCGTTCTCCAGCGGGTCGACGTCGTAGAACCAGTTGGCGTCGTGTTCCTCGCCGCCGGTTATCACGCGACCGTTCGCGTCACCGTCGGCCGCGACGAGGCGAGCGGGCTTCTTCGGGTTGCCGACGCCCTTGAAGTGGAAGCCCTGGACGCCGACGTAGGTGGTGTCGTTCGCGGGCGACTCGACCGTGCCGGGGCCGAGTCCGGTCTTCTCGTGGGTGACGGCTGAGACGCCGGTGGGGACGAGGAGAGCGACGACGACGAGCGCGAGGACCCCGCGAGCGAGCCACGGGCGGGACCATTCCATGCCGTGACACGCGGTTTCGGGGTAGGAACGTCTTGTGGTTCCCAGCGAGACCGTCCGCACGTCCGGCAGGTCCGCCACGGGTCGCCCCGCGCCCCTCGCAAACGGGTGGATTGATACCCGCCCGCGGACTAGCCTCGGTAACGAATGGACGCACCGCTCTGGACCGAGCGACACGCCCCCGCCCTCTCGGACCTCCCCCAGCCGAAGGTGCGCGAGACGCTCGACCGGGCCACCGACGAACCCGTCAACCTCGTCCTCCACGGGCCACGCGGGAGCGGCAAGACGGCCGCCGTGAAGGCGCTCGCCCGCGAGGTCCACACCGACCCGGAGAACGACCTCACGGTCATCAACGTCGCGGACTTCTTCGGCCGGACGAAGACGGAGATCAAGAACGACCCGCGGTTCGAGCACTTCCTCGTCGGCCGCTCCCGGATGAGCAAGCGCGACATGATCAACTACGTCCTGAAGGAGTCGGCGTCCTACGCGCCCGTCTCGGGGACGTACAAGACGGTCCTGCTCGACAACGCCGAGTCCATCCGCGAGGACTTCCAGCAGGCGCTCCGCCGCGTGATGGAGCAGTACGCGCGGAACACACAGTTCGTCATCACGACGCGCCAGCCCTCCAAACTGATACCGCCCATCGAGTCGCGGTGTCTCCCGGTGCCGGTCCGCGCGCCCACCGAGGCCGAGATCGTCGAGGTACTCGAACACATCGTCGAGGCCGAGGGCGTCGCGTACGAGGCCGGTGGGCTGGAGTACGTCGCGGCGGCCGCCGACGGCGACCTGCGCTCGGCCATCCTGAGCGCCCAGACCACGGCCGAGCAGGCCGGCGAGGTGACGATGGACGCGGCGTTCGAGACGCTCGGCGAGGTCGGCTACGAGGAGACAGTCGACGGGATGCTCGAAGCGGCCGAACGGGGCGACTTCAAAGAGGCCCGCAAGACGCTCGACTCCCTCCTGAACGACGAGGGGCTCGACGGCGAGGAGGTGCTCGCGGAGTTGCTCGTCGCCGGCCGCGACCGCCACGAGGGCGACGAGGCCGCGCTCGCCCACCTCCACCGGCAGGCCGCGGACGTCGACATGCGGTTGCAGGAGGGGGTCTCCGCGCGCACCCAGATAGCACGGTTGCTGGCGGAACTGGGTGTCTGAGTCGGTCAGTCCGGGAGCAGGTCGGGGACCTCGGCGAGCGTCGCGGTCCGGTCCCACTCGCCGGTCGTGCCACCGGGAGCGTCGGTAATCTGTACGACGGGGACCCCGGCGTCCCACGCCGCCTCGCACTCCCGGTCGGCGTCGGCGCAGGCGGCCCAGAACCGCCCGTCGCCGGCCCAGTCGTACACGGTCTCCCACGCGCGTGGGTGCGGGAGTTCGTACCCAGTCGTCGCCGAGACGAACGTCTGCGAGAACGGGAGCCCGAGGTCGCCGAGCACCTCGGGGAGGTCCGGTGGGCCGTTGCCGAGCAGGAGCGGTGTCCACCCCCGCTCCCGAACCGCCGTCAGGGTCGCCGCGGCGTCCGGGTGGACCCGCCACCGGTCGGTGTCGCGGTAGGCCCCGCGGACCCGTTCGGCGAGCGCGTCGGCCCGCCGGCGGGGGACGCCGGCGCCGGCGAACGCGGCGGCAAAGACCGGTTCGTGCTGGCCCCACCAGCGGTCGCCCGGCCAGTCGGCGTGCATCTCGCCGGGACGCTCCCACGGGAATCCGGAGAGGTGGGGCTCGAGGTCGGCGGCGTCGGCGGGCACGTCCGCCGCGTGGCGCGAGAGGGTGTCGGCGAGGACGCCGGGCCACCCACCCTCGCGAGCGGCGAGGACGTCCGGAGAGAGTACGAGGTAGCGGTTCCGACTCCGTGTCACGGCCGGGGCGAGGCGGGCCGCCGAGAAAGGGTCACCGGTCGCGTGGCTTCGAGATGTTCACCATCTCGACGCCACACGTCGAGCAACAGCACGCGCCGCGGGCCTCGACGCGCTCGGCACACCGTGGGCACTCGTAGGTCCACACCTCCCGGTCGATGTCGGTCGCCGGGTCGGGAACTCGCATGCGTACGTGTAACACAAGAATACGTTTCAACCTGATGTCCGTTCCCAGACCACTGGAACGGGCGGCCGCCGGCAGCCACGACGCCGGCCACGACGACGGTCAGTACGGCGCGCCGTCGTGGAGCAGGTGGAGGTAGCGCACGAGCGATCCGTGGACCCGGCGCTCGATGACCGTCTCGACGGTCCAGCCGGCCTCGCGAGCCAGCGCGGCCCACGACCGGTCGGCGACCACGACGGCACGAGGCGCCACGTCGCGGGCGGCCGCGAGCGCCCCGCCGACGAGCGGTTCGAGGTCGCCGACCACCTTCGACTGGCGGCCGTAGGGGGCGTCGAACACGACGCCGTCGGCCACGTCGTCTCTCACGGGAGGGCGGGTGGCGTCGCCGCGGACCGTCTCGTACTCGCCGGTCCCCTCGCCGTCGAGGTAGGCCGCGAGGTTCTGCTTCGCGCCGCGGACCATCTTCCACTGTGCGTCGAGGCCGAGGACGTCCGCGCCGACGAGGCCCGCCTCGAGGAGGAGGCCACCCGTGCCACACATCGGGTCGACGATGCGGGCCCCCTCGCGGGCGCCGGCGCAGTTCACGAGCGCCCGAGCGAGCATCGGGTCCATGCTCCCCGGCTGGAAGAACGGCCGGTCGGTCGGCTTGCGCTCGGTGAAGTCCCGTGCCGAGCGGCGTTCGACCCAGCCGAGCGCGCAGACGTCGTCGGAGAACAGCGCCCGGAGTTCGTGGTCGGGGGCGTCGAGGTCGACCTCGTAGCCGCGGTCCGAGAGGACGCCGCCGAGCGCGCGTTCGGCGTCGCGAGTCGAGACGCCCGCGAGCGCCTGTACGTCACGGGCGCGGACCCGGACGGTGCCCTCGCGGTCTCGCGGGGCACCACCGGCCCCGCTCGGACGTTCCGAGGGCACACCTCGTTCGCCCTCGCGGTCGAACTTGGGGGCCGACTCGAGCAACGTCACCGCGGCCTCGACGGTGGGGTCGCAGGTGCCGACGAGCGCCGAGGCCGTGCGGGTGAACGCGAGTCGCTCCACCCGGTCGGTCAGGGCGCCCGCCGTCGCCAGTCCGGGCGCGAGCGCCTCGACGCCGGTGCAGGCGCTGGCGGCCTCGTAGCGCGCGAGTTCGTCGTCACCCTGTCCGGCGAGTTCGAGGACGTACACGGCCGGTGTCGTGGGGGGAGGGGAATCAGGGTGTCGGTAGCGTGGTCGAACGGAGTGAGAGCACGGGGAGCGGGGAGCGAAGCGACCCGCGAACAGCGAAGGCGCGAACGGAGTGAGACCACGGAAATCGGAGAGCGAAACGACCCACAGAGTCCCCGCACGAGGCGTCTACCCCCATTTGAACGGACGAACGGCGTTCGCGTGGACCCTTCGCAGAATCGACCTGTCAGCGGCCACCCCTCACCTTTATAAAGGTTAAATACGTGATTTAAGTCGAAGCATGAGCGACCCCAAGGAAACCATCAACATCGAGAACGTCGTCGCCTCGACAGGTATCGGGCAGGAGCTCGACCTGCAGAGCGTGGCGATGGACCTCGAAGGCGCGGACTACGACCCCGAGCAGTTCCCCGGCCTCGTCTACCGCACGCAGAACCCCAAGAGCGCGGCGCTGATCTTCCGCTCCGGTAAGATTGTCTGTACGGGCGCGAAGTCAACGGACGACGTCCACGAGAGCCTCCGCATCGTCTTCGACAAGCTCCGTGACCTCCAGATCGAGGTCGACGAGGACCCCGAGATCGTCGTCCAGAACATCGTCACCTCGGCCGACCTCGGCCGCAATCTCAACCTCAACGCCATCGCCATCGGGCTGGGCCTGGAGAACATCGAGTACGAGCCCGAGCAGTTCCCCGGGCTGGTCTACCGCCTCGACGACCCGGACGTGGTCGCCCTGCTGTTCGGCTCGGGCAAGCTCGTCATCACCGGCGGCAAACAGCCCGTCGACGCGGAACACGCGGTCGACAAGATCGTCTCGCGACTCGAGGAGCTCGGCCTGCTCGACGGCTGAGCCGGCGGAACCCCTCGGAATCTCCCGAATCGGCACGTACAAACCCGGTCCCCGAGTAGTTCGGGGCGTGATGCTCCAGTCGGCGTCCGCCTTCGTGGTCCCGCTCCAGACGGACGTGACGGGCGGTGGACTGCTCGCGCTCGTCGTCACCTTCCTGCTGACGACGCTGTTCTACGCCGTCACGCTCCACCTCGCGGCCACGTTCTTCATCGGCGACGTACCCTCCCAGCGAGCCGTCTACGCTGCCGTCCCCCCGGCCATCGTCTCCATCCTCCTCCAGCAGTACGGGCAGACCGACGCCGGAATCGGGCTCGACCCCTCGTTGCTCGTGGGGCTGGTCGTCGTCGCCACGTTGCTCGCGGACCTCATCGCCATCAGTTTCGTCTACCGGCTGAAGTTCCGCTCGGCCGCGCCGCTGGTGCTGTTGCACTTCGGCATCGCGGCGGTACTGGGTATCGCCATCGGGAACATCCTCGGGGTGCTGTGAGGCGAGCGCCCGACGGACGGCCCTCGCTCACTCCACCAGCCGCTCGATCTCCGTCACGAGGATGTCCTCCGCCCCGACCCGCTTCAGCTCCGAGATGACCTCGAACACCTCGCGTTCGTCGACGACGACGTGGACCGCCTGGGCGTCCTGCCCGTCGATGTCCATCACCGTCGGGCCGCCCATCCCCGGGATGACCTCCTCCACGTCCGCGAGGCGCCCGTCGGGAACGTTCATCATCAGGTAGCGCTTGCCGTCCGCGGCGACGACGCTGCCGAGCGCGGTGGCGACCTGCTGGACCTTCGGGTCGCCGGCCGTCTCCTCGCGGGCGAACAGGTGGACCGAGGACTGGAGCACCTCGGCCACGATCTCGAGCCGGTTCATCCGCAGCGTGGTGCCGGTCGAGGTGATGTCGACGATGGCGTCGGCGATGTCGACGTGCGGGGTGAGTTCGGTCGCGCCGGAGACCTCGGCGATGTCGGCCTCCACGCCCTCGTCCGCGAGGAACTGGCGCGTGATGCGCGGGAACTCGGTGGCGACGGTGCCGCCGTCGAGGTCCGCGACCGTCTCGATGTCGCTCTCCTCCGGCGCGGCGAGGACGAGTCGGCACTGGCCGAAGCCGAGGTCCAGCATCGACTCGAGGTCCGTCCCGCTCTCGCGTACCTGGTCGAGCCCGGTGATGCCGCAGGCCGCGGCACCGTCGGCCACGTACTCCGGGATGTCCGCGGCGCGGGCGAACAGCACCGTCACGTCCGGGTCGACGGTGTCGGCGTAGAGCTTCCGGTCGGCCCCGTCGACGACGTGCAGGCCGGCGCGTTCGAGCAACCGCATCGCTGGGTCGTGCAGGCGGCCCTTGTTGGGGACGGCGATTCGCATGCTTGTCTGGTGGTGTTCGGCCGTGGGGATGGCTCTTTCGTCCCGAGGGGGGCGTGGCGTCGTGTGTGGTCGTCGGGGAGCTGTCCGAGTCCTGTCGGGTAGAGAGCGACGGACGTGCGAGTCGCGGCACAGGTGAACCGCACCGCCGTCAGCCGGGCACCGCTGTCGCAGCGTCACGGCACGCCACCCCTCCCCCGCGTCGGACACGCTCGCTGTCGCGAGCGGTCCGCCGTGGCCGTCTCGCTCGCCCGGTTGCCACCGAACGTCCCCTCGTCAGTCGGACCGACCCGGAACCACGACACCTAACAGCCGACCCCCCGACTCCCCGGCCATGACCACGCTCGAACTCAGCGGCGGGCACGTCCTCCGCCCCGACCTCACGGTCGAGCGGGCGGACGTGCTCGTCGACCAGTCGGCCGGCGAGGTGCTCGAAGTGGGTGCCCTCGCGGGGACCGGCGACGAGATGCTCGACTGTTCCGGGTCGCTCGTGATGCCCGGCCTCGTCAACGCCCACGGACACGGCGCGATGACGCTCCTGCGTGGCTACGCGGACGACAAGCCACTCGAGGCGTGGCTGGAGGAGGACATCTGGCCCGCCGAGGCCGAGCTCGAGGCCGGCGACGTGGGCGCAGGGACCCGGCTCGCCGCCGTCGAGATGCTGCGAAGCGGGACGACCGCCTTCGTCGACATGTACTTCCAGGTCGACGAGGTGGTGGACGCGGTGACCGAGGCCGGCCTCCGCGCTCGGGTCGGTCACGGCGTCGTCACGGTCGGGAAGGACGACGAGGCGGCCCGCGCGGACTTCGAGGAGTCGCTCGCCGTGGCGGAGCGACACGACGGGGCGGCCGACGGCCGCGTCCGGACCGCGGTGATGCCCCACGCCCCGCACACGGTCGGGACGGAGTTCTTCGAGGCGTTCGTCCCCCGCGTCCACGAGGCGGGCATCCCCCTGCACTTCCACCTGAACGAGACGCCGGCGTACCTCGACCCCATCGAGGCCGAGTACGGCGAACGGCCGACCGTCTACGCCGACGACCTCGGACTGCTCGGCGAGGACAGCTGGGTCGCCCACGGCGTCCACGTCGACGACTCGGAGATCGAACTGCTCGCCGAGACGGGCACGAGCGTCGTCCACTGCCCCGCCTCGAACATGAAGCTCGCCAGCGGGATGGCTCCGGTACAGGAGCTGCTCGACGCCGGCGTCATGGTGGGGCTGGGCACCGACGGCGCCGCCTCGAACAACGACCTCGACCTGTTCGACGAGATGCGCGACGCCGCGATGGTTGGGAAACTCGCCGCCGAGGACGCGAGTGCGGTCGCCGCGCCGGACGTCGTGCGGATGGCGACCGAGGGCTCGGCCGCGGCCGCGGGCCTCCCCGTCGGCCGCGTCGAGGCGGGTGGCGTCGCCGACTTCGCCGTCGTCGACTTCGAGCAGCCACACCTCACCCCGACCCACGACTTCGTGAGCCACCTCGTGTACGCCGCCCGCGGCAGCGACGTGCGCCACACGATATGCGACGGCGCGGTGCTGGTCCGTGACGGGACGGTGACGACGCTGGACGAGGACGCGGTCCGGGAGTCGGCGAGCGAGCACGCGACCGCGCTGGTCGACCGCGCTAACTGACGGTGTAGGTGGCAGTCGTGGTCTGTCCGGCGGCGTCGAGGACGGTGAGTCGAACCACGTCACCGTTGTCGAGCGAGGGCGAGGAGAACGTCGGTTCGTTCGAGACCAAGGTGAAGTCGCTGCCGTCGTCGACTTCCCAGCGGTACTGGTAGTCCTCGCCGTCCTCGTAGAGTCTGACGTTCCGTATCTGCGTGTCCGCGTTCGCGTCGGCATCGTCGTCGTTGACGAAGACGATTCGGTCGATCCGATCACTACTCCCGGCCGAGAACGCACCGAGCTGCGAGGCCTGAACCCGATACGTCCGCCAGCCGTCACCCGGCGAATACGACTGTCCGTTCACGTCCTGGACCGCCGTCCCCCAGTTCTGGGAGCCCCAGGCTCGGAGGCTCCGAGCCGGACTCACGCTGTTATCCTTCTCGAGCGAGAGCCCCTGTATCTCGCCCTCGGCGGCGTCGGAGCGGAACTCGAAGGCAACGACGGTGTCGCCGGTGACGTAGTAGTCGTACGCACGGTCCTGCCACCGGTTTCCATCCAGGCGAATGCCGTCGCCGCCGTCGGTGAACGCCACGGATCCGGTCTTGTCCTGCGATCCGGCGAAGCCGTCGACCGTGGCGTCCGAGAGTGCCACCGTCGGCGCTCCCTTCGTACCTCCGGTCACGGTCGGGTCGAACGTGTACGTGCCCCCGCTCTCGCTCACCGAGAGCGAGACGCCGAACGCGTCCTCGATGACCCGCTCGGCGTTGACGATGACGCCGTTCGTCGGCTCGTGGATCAGTCTGATGGAGAGGTCTCCATCGCCAAAACCGTGATTCACCGTCAGGCTGTCGCCCGCCCCGAACATGCCGCTCGTCACCGACGACAGCGGGACACGGTTCGTCTCCTCGCCCTGCCCGAACACGAGGGTCAGCTCCTCGGTGTCGATGACTTCACCGCTCTCGTGGGTGAGCGTGACCGTACTGCCGGACGCCTCCACGTCGATCCGCGCACCGGGTGGTGTGTCCGTGAGCGACCCACCCAGTGACCCGAAGTTCAGGAACACCGTCGCCGAGAGCACGAGTGTGATGCCCACGGCGAACAACACCCCCAGCGACTCCGACTGTCCCCGTGACCCTCGCATGGGTGTCGTTCCGAAGAAGCTCATAAGTACCTGTATATTCACACGAGCGTCGATAGGAGCGGCGGTGGTGGGCCGCAATCGGCGACGCCAGGCAGTCGGGGGACCGGTCTGGCGTTAAACCACGAGACCGGAGTGTGAACAATTTACGCCGTTCTAAGCCCGTAATATCCAGACACGGACGGCGTGTGAACGGACTGAACGAGAGACCCCGTTTATTCTCGACGACGAGAGTGTCTCGGATACAGATGGCACGGAACAGCAAACTGTTCGCGGTCACGATGGCGTCGCTGCTGGTGTTCGTGGCGTTCACGCCGGGGGCACTGGCGGCGTCGGCCGCAAACGCGGCCGCGAACACGTCGGTCGACGTCTCGACGGAGGCGGCGACGGACGTGACGGTGGACAGCGCGACCCTGAACGGTAACGTGACGGAACTGAACGGCTCCGAGAACGCCAGCCTGGCGTTCCAGTACTGGGCGGCCGACGACTCGGTGAACAAGACGACCGTCGAGGCCGGCAACCTCTCCAGCGAGGGTGCGTTCTCCGCCGACGTGGGCGACCTCTCGCCGGACACGACGTACGTGTACGTGGCGACGGCCGGCGCCGGCAACGCAGCGGCCGTCGGCGCCGAGCAGGAGTTCACGACGCTCGAGACGCTCGACGTGAGCGTCGAGACCGACGGTGCGGTGAACGTCACCGCGACGAACGCCACGTTCGAGGGTGACCTCACCGACGTCCAGGGCGCCGAGAACGCCAGCGTCTCGTTCCGGATGTACGAGGAGGGTCAGCGCAACACGACGAACGTCCTGACCCTCGGCGAGCAGTCCGAGGGGAACTTCTCCGCGGACGTGAGCGAGCTCTCACCGAACACGGCCTACGTGGTCGTCGCGCAGGCCGAGGCCGAGCGTGGGAACGAGTCGGAGGACGCGACCGGCGAGTCGGTGAACTTCACCACCGACGACGCGACCCAGCCGCTGGGCGTCGAGACGGCGAACGCGAGCGACGTGACGAACACGTCGGCGTCGCTGAACGGCGACCTCACGGGGCTGAACGGCTCGGACAACGCGAGCGTCTCGTTCACCTACTGGGTGTCCGGTGACGCGGCGAACACGACGACGACCACCGCGGTCGAACTCGATGCGCCCGGGAGCTTCAGCGCGGCCGTCGACGGCCTCGCGGGCAACACGACGTACGTCTACGCCGCCACGGCCGAGACCGGCGACGAGAGCGTCGCCGGCGAGAACGTGACGTTCACCACCGAGGCCGACGTGCTGCCGCTGGGCGTCGAGACGGACGACGCGACCGAGGTGGCGAACGCCTCGGCGACGCTGAACGGCGACCTCACGGGCCTCAACGGCTCTGACAGCGCCGCCGTCGCCTTCGAGTACTGGGCCGTGAACGGCAGCGAGAGCGCGACCACCGTCGACGCCGGCAACCTGAGCGACGCCGGCACGTTCGACGCGGGCGTCTCCGGCCTCCAGAACAACACGACGTACGTCTACGTCGCCACGGCCGAGGTCGGCAACGCCGCCGTCACTGGCGAGGAGGAGACGTTCACCACCGGTGCCGCCGAGGAGGAGGGCTTCGTCCCGCCGAACGGACCGTTCGGCCAGCAGGTCGTCGCGTTCGTCGACTACCTGCGCAACTCCGAGGACGCCGAGGAGCGTAACCTCGGCCAGTCCATCTCGGACTGGGTCACCGCGAACAACCCCGGTGCCGACAACCGTCCGGACCACGCCGGCCCGCCGGCGGACAAGGGCCCCAGCGCGGACAAGGAACGTGGCCCGCCGGAGGACAAGGAGCGCGGCCCGCCGGAGGACAAGGAACGTGGCCCGCCGGCGGACAGGGGTCCGGACGAGGACGACGATGACGCGGCGCCCGAGGACGACGAGGAAGAGGCCGACGACAGCGACGACGACGAGGAAGACGACGACAGCGACGACGACGAGGAAGACGACAAGGGCGGCCCGCCGGAGCACGCGGGTCCGAAGTAGGCCTCCTGTCGCCACACGACCCCCGTTCCCCTCTCGCACCACCCACGAACCACTCCCATTCACACACGCTCTCTACCCGCCCAGCGGCGGCGCTCTCGGCGCGTCCCGGTAGGTTCTTCCGCCCCCTGTCCTACCTGCCGGTATGAGCTACGCACCCATCTCCGAACAGCTGGACGACCCGGAGACGGCCCGCGAGTCGGGCCGGAAGAAGATGGACTGGGCGAAAGAGCACATGCCCATCCTCGAGTCCCTGCGCGAGGGGTTCGTCGCGGACCAGCCGTTCGCCGGCGAGGTCGTCGGGATGGCGATGCACGTGGAGGCGAAGACGGCCATCCTCGCCGAGACGCTCGCGGAGGGTGGCGCGGAGGTCGCCATCACCGGCTGTAACCCACTGTCGACCCACGACGACGTGAGCGCCGCGCTCGACGCCCACGAGAACGTCACCTCCTACGCCCGCCGCGGGGTCGACGACGAGGAGTACTACGAGGCCATCGAGGCCGTCATCGCGCACGAACCGACCATCACCGTCGACGACGGGATGGACATGGTCGCGGCCATCCACGAGGACTACCCCGAACTGATCGACACCATCGTCGGCGGCTGCGAGGAGACGACCACTGGCGTCCACCGCCTCCGCGCGATGGACGACGACGGCGAACTCCGCTACCCCGTCTTCGCGGTGAACGACACCCCGATGAAGCGCCTGTTCGACAACGTCCACGGCACCGGCGAGTCGGTGCTCGCCAACCTCGCCATGACGACGAACCTCTCGTTCGCGGGCAAGACCATCGTCGTCGCCGGCTACGGCGACTGCGGCCGCGGCCTCGCGAAGAAGGCCGCCGGGCAGAACGCCCACGTCGTCGTGACCGAGGTCGAACCCCGCCGCGCGCTCGAGGCCCACATGGAGGGTTACGAGGTCCTCCCGATGCGCGAGGCCGCCGCCGAGGCCGACGTGATCGTCACGACGACCGGGAACCGCGACGTGGTCACGGAGGAGCACTTCGAGGTCATGAAGGACGGCGTCCTGCTGGCGAACGCGGGGCACTTCGACGTCGAGGTCAACCTCGACCAGCTGTCGGACCTCGCCACCAGCGTCACCGACGTGCGCGACGGCGTCCGGGAGTACCAGATGGCCGACGGCCGCCGCCTGAACGTGCTCGCGGAGGGCCGACTCGTCAATCTCGCCGGCCCCATCTCCCTCGGTCATCCGGTCGAGGTGATGGACCAGAGCTTCGGCGTGCAGGCCGTCTGTGTGCGCGAACTCGTGGAGGCGGGCGACGAGTACGAGGCCGGCGTCCACGACGTGCCCGACCGCCTCGACATCGAGGTCGCGGAAGTCAAACTCGAAGCCGAGGGCGTCGAGATCGACGACCTCAGCGACGCGCAGGCCGAGTACATGGGCTCGTGGGAGCACGGGACCTGAGCGGCCGGTAGTTTTTCTCCGACGGCGGCCCGATTCCCGGCTATGTCCACGCCCTCCACCGCCCGTCAGGGCCACGTCGCCGCTCTCCAGTGGGGTCTCGTGCAGGCCGCGCTGGTCGCCGTCGGCGGCGGCCTGCTCTCGGGGTACTACGACCTGACGACCGAGTCCATCTTCGTGCCCGGATGGGTCCTCTCGGCACAGGCCGCCCCGCTCGTCGCCTTCGTCGTCGGCGCGTACGGCGGCTACACGTGGGTGAGCGGCGGGTACGCGAGTACGACCCGTGAGGCCCACCGCACCCGTGTTCGGTTCGTCGCCGCGCTCGTCGGGCTGTGGGCCGCCCACCTCCCCGTCGAACTGGGCCTGCTGGTGGCCGTGGATTCGGCGCTCCTGCGGGCGTTCGGCCCGCCTGCGTTCACGCTCCTCTTGTTCGTCGCCGCGTATCTGCTGGCCTATCGTGTCGACCCGGCGGTGTTCAGACGGGTGCAAGAGCGACTCGCGCCGACGGGCCGGCGAGCAGAATCACAGTAGTGCGAGCAGTCGGTCGACCGTCTCGTCCGCGACCGCTCGCCAGTCTCCGGGGCGCTCCCCGCCACGCTTCGGCGGCACGAGGTCGAACTCGACCGGGTGGTAGGTGAGATACTCGAACGAGTCGGCGGCGACACGCCCCACGAACTCGGCGTTCTCGCGCTTCGAGGAGACGCCGCCGGAAGCGAGGTCGTAGTAGCCCGTGAACACCTGGAACGCCGAGACCCGTTCGAAGTCGAGTCGACCCTCCGAGAGGTGACGGAACAGTTTCGCGGTGTTGTCCGCGGGGTCGGCCCGCCGCCACTCTAGTTCCAGGAGGACGAGTTGGTCCGGTGACTCGCCGCCCACGTCGACGGGCGTGCCGGCGACCCGGTACTCCGTCTCCCAGTCGAACTCGGGGCGTCGCTCGGCGAGGCGCGAGCGGAGATGTGTGTTCACGTCGTCGGCGAACTCGCCCACGAGCTCGTCACGCGTGGCGTGTCCTCTTGGGTGTGGCGGTGGTTTTGGGGAGAGAGTGCTGACCAACAGCCGCGAACCGCGTGAGAGACGATAGCCAGAACGGCCAGCAACCGCGCGAATCGCGGTACATGGTAAACCGCACAGCCCAGCAACAACCCTCGTGCCTCCCCAACCGATTCCTTCGCTCCCGTTGGCCGCTCAGTCATCCCTCGCGTGGGGTCGTTCGCGAACCTCGCTGTCGCTCGGCACCGCTCACCGCACGCGCCGAGGACTTCGCCCGACCGAGCGAACGACACGGCCTGCCCGGGCGCGCTCGTACCAGCGAGCGTGGGCGCGCTCGGCGCAGCACCCACTACACGCTCGACTCCACAGACACCACACCGACCCACGCCAACGACCCACACGGCCGAGTAAGGCACTTCTTATGGGACGCCCCCGTCAGCACGCAGTATGAGCGAGTACGACCCCCACGCGGTCGAGGAACGCTGGCGTGACCGCTGGCAGGAGGAGGGCACCTACGAGGCCGACCCGGACGAGGCGGGCGAACCCACGTTCGTCACCGTCCCGTACCCGTACCCGAGCGGCGGGATGCACATCGGCCACGCCCGCACGTACACCGTGCCGGACGTGTACGCGCGCTACCGGCGGCTGCAGGGCGACAACGTCCTCTTTCCCATCGCGTGGCACGTCACGGGCACCCCCATCATCGGGGCCGTCGAACGCCTGAAGAAGGGCGAGGAGAAACAGCTCTCCGTGCTGCGGGACACGTACAACGTCCCCGAGGACACCCTGCAGGACCTGGAGACGCCGATGGGGTTCGCCCGCTACTTCATCGAGGAACACTACAAGAAGGGGATGCGCTCGCTGGGCCTCTCCATCGACTGGCGACGCGAGTTCACCACCAACGACGAGCGCTACCAGCGGTTCATCACGTGGCAGTACGAGACCCTGCGCGACCGCGGCCTGCTGGAGAAGGGGCTCCACCCGGTGAAGTACTGCACCAACGAGCAACAGCCGGTCACCACCCACGACATCCTCGAGGGCGAGGAGGCCGAGTTCCAGGAGTACACGCTGGTCAAGTTCACCGTCACGCTGCCCGACGGCGACACCGCCGTCGCGCCGATGGCGACGCTGCGCCCGGAGACGGTCCGCGGCGTGACGAACGCCTTCGTCAAGCCGAGCGGGTCGTACGTCAAGGCGAGTGTCGACGGCGAGACGTGGGTCGTCAGCGAGACGGCCGCTGAGAAACTGCGCCTGCAGGAGCGGACCGTTGAGGTCCTCGACACCTTCGAGGGCGAGGAACTGGTCGGCGTCGAGGCGACGAACCCCATCACCGAGGACGAGGTCGTCGTCCTCCCGGCCTCCTTCGTCGACCCGGAGAACGCCACGGGTGTCGTGATGTCCGTGCCGGCGCACTCCCCGGACGACTACGTCGCGCTGCAGGAGGTCAAGGACGACGCCGACTCGCTGGCCGAGTACGGCATCGACCCCGACGCGGTCCGGGCCCTCGAGCCCATCCCCATCCTGACCATCGAGGGGTACGGCGAGATCCCCGCGAAGGACGCGGTCGAGCAGGCCGGCGTCACCTCGCAGGACGACCCGGCGCTGGAGGCGGCCACGCAGGAACTCTACAACCGCGAGTTCCACCAAGGTGAGCTGATAGACGCGTACGGCGAGTACGCCGGCCGCGTCGTCGAGGACGTCCGCGAGGCGTTCCGCGACCACTACCGCCGCACGGGGCAGTTCGGTCAGTTCTACGAGTTCACCGAGGAGGTCGTCTGCCGGTGTGGCGGGGCCGTCGAGGTGGCCAAGCAGGACACCTGGTTCCTGCGGTACAACGACGAGGACTGGAAGGCCGAGACCAAACGCGCCATCGACCGGCTGACGGCCATCCCGGAGAACACGCGCGAGCAGTACACCCACACCGTCGACTGGCTGAACGAGTGGCCCTGCATCCGCAACTACGGGCTGGGCACCCGGCTGCCGTGGGACCAGGACTTCGTCATCGAGCCGCTGTCGGACTCGACCATCTACATGGCGTACTACACCATCGCCCACCGGCTGGACGACGTCCCGCCCGAGGGGATGACCCGTGAGTTCTTCGACACGCTGTTCTACGGTGCGGACGCGGTCGACGACCCGGACGAACACGCCCTGGACCTGCGCGAGGAGTGGGACCACTGGTACCCCGTCGACGTCCGGGTGAGCGCGAACGACCTCATCTCGAACCACCTGACGTTCTTCCTGTACCACCACGCGGAGCTGTTCGACGAGGACAACTGGCCCGAGGGCATCACCATCATGGGGATGGGCCTGCTGGAGGGGCAGAAGATGTCCTCCTCGAAAGGGCACGTGGTCCTGCCGGGCGAGGCCGTCTCGGAGTACGGCGCCGACACCGCCCGGTTCTTCCTGCTGAACTCCGCCGAGCCGTGGCAGGACTTCGACTGGCGGGCCGACCAGGTCGAGACGGTCCACGACCAGTTGCGGCGGTTCTGGGACCGGGCGGCGCGCATCATCGAGAGCGAGGCCCCCGAGGACCCCGACCTCCGGCCCATCGACGAGTGGCTGCTCTCCAGACTGCAGACGACCGTCCGCGAGGCGACCGAGGCGCTCGACGGCTTCGAGACGCGAACCGCCTCGCAGGCCGCGTTCTACGCCTTCGAGGAGTCGCTGCGCTGGTACCGCCGACGCACCGACCTCGACCGGCCGGGCGCGCGCTACACCCAGCGCGAGGTACTGCGGACGCGCCTCGAACTGCTGGCCCCGTTCGTCCCGTTCATGGCGAACGAACTCCACGAGCGGCTGACCGGCGAGCCCGCCGAGGAGTGGCCCGAGGTCGACGAGTCGCTGGAGTCCGCCGCAGTGGAGGCCCGCGAGACGCTCGTCCGGGACCTGACCGACGACGTGAACGACATCGTGGACGTGGTCGGGAGCGACCCGGAGGTCATCCGCGTCTACGCCGCCGCCGACTGGAAGCGCGACGTGCTGGAACAGGTCGTCGAGACCGGCCCCGACGTGGGTGCGGTGATGGGCGAGGTGATGTCCGACCCCGACCTGCGCGAGAAGGGGAACGCCGTGAACCAGCTGGTGCAGGACCTCGTCGAGGTGGTCCGCGAGCGCGACGCCGACACGCTGGCGGACCTGCGCGCGCTGGACGAGGTCGAGGTGTACGAGGACGCCGCCGCGTTCCTCGAACGCGAGTTCGGTGCGGACGTAGAGGTCTACGCCGAGGACGACCCGGATGCGGTGGACCCGGAGGGGAAGGCGGGCAACGCCCAGCCGCTGCGGCCGGCCATCCACCTCGAGTAGTCGCGTCGCGCCCCGTTCAGCCGACGAAGCCGTCCGCTTCTATCGCCTCGGCCAGCGCGTCGGGCAGGAAGTCGTCGTCGGGCCCGACGGTGGGTTCGAGGAAGCCACGGTCCGTGTGGAGGGGGTCGTCTGCCAGTCGGCTCTCCTCGGGGAGCCGACCCAGCACGTTGTGCAACAGTTCGTGGGTGAACAGGACGGTGTCGACCGAGCCCGGTTCGTACACCACGAGTTCGCCGGGCGCCTCGGCGCGCGCTTCGTACTCGCCGTCCCGGAACTCCGAGGTGAGTACGACGAGGTGGTACTCACCCGGCCGACTCCCCATGTACGCCTCGGTGTAGAACTGGCCGACGGCGTTCGAGAGGTACTCGTCGCGGTCGTAGTCCCAGACGACCCGCTTGTCGACCGACTGGCGCCGGAGGTGGATGTCGATACCCGTCGAGCCGTCCGGGTTCTCGACGGGCATCCCGGCCCACTGCTCCCGGACGGTGTCGGCCTTCGCGTCGTCGAGACGCGCCCCGCCCGCGGCCCGTATCACCTCGACGTAGAGGTCCATCCGGAGCGGGTCGGCGCCCGGCAGCGGCGCACCGTCGGCCGACTCGCCGGCCACCTCCCACCCGTCGAGCAGTCGGTCGCCGTCCGTGTCCGGGTCGGCCGGGTCGGTGCCGAGTTCGGCCTCCCGGGCGTCGTCCAGCCCGTCGTCGTCCGTGTCCGCCAGCGTCGGGTCGCTCGGCCCGTCGGCCTCCTGCCCGTCGGAAAGCCCGTCGCCGTCCGTGTCGGACTCGGCCGGGTTACTCCCGAGGTCCGCCTCCCGGGCGTCGTCCAGCCCGTCGCCGTCCGTGTCCGCCTGCGTCGGGTCGCTCGGTCCGTCGGCCTCCTGGCCGTCGGGGAGCCCGTCGCCGTCCGTGTCGGCCTCGGTCGGGTCCGTCGGCCCCCCCACCTCGTCGCGGTCGTCCAGCCCGTCGCCGTCCGTGTCGGCCTCGGTCGGGTCCGTCGGCAGGTCGAGCACCTCTGCCCGGTCGTCCAGCCCGTCACCGTCCGAGTCCGCCTCGGCCGGGTCGGTCCCGTACACCTGGACCTCCGTTCCGTCCTCGAAGCCATCGTCGTCCGTGTCGACCGCGAGTGGGTCCGAGCCGAGGTCGACCTCCCGGCCGTCTGCCAGCCCGTCGTCGTCCGTGTCGACCACGAGCGGGTCGGTGCCGCGTTCGGCCTCCTCGCCGTCCGACAGCCCGTCGTCGTCCGTGTCGACCACGAGCGGGTCGGTGCCGCGTTCGGCCTCCTCGCCGTCCGACAGCCCGTCGTCGTCCGTGTCGGCCACCGTCGAATCCGTCGGCCCATCGGCCTCCTCGGCGTCGTCGAGCCCGTCACCGTCTGTGTCCGAGTCGGTCGGGTCGGTACCGAGGTCGACCTCTCGGCTGTCCGACAGTCCGTCACCGTCCGTGTCGGCCACTGTCGGGTCGGACGAACCCTCGGCCTCCGCGCCGTCCGACAGTCCGTCACCGTCCGTGTCCGGGTCGGTCGGGTCGGTGCCGAGCTCGGCCTCCCGGCCGTCAGAGAGTCCGTCACCGTCCGAGTTCTCCGCGGCCGGGTCGGCCCCCGCGTCGAGTTCCGCACCGTCACGGAGGCCGTCGCCGTCCGTGTCGGCCACGAGCGGCGAGCTCGCCCCTGCGAGTTCCGTCCCGTCGGTCAGACCGTCCCCGTCGCTGTCGGGCGAGAGCGGGTCCGTCCCGAGTCGCAGCTCGTCGGCCGCGGTGACCGAGTCGCCGTCGACGGAGTAGACGTCCGTCGTCGCCACCGCGCCGACCCCGACACCGCTCGTGAGGAGGAGTGCAACCACCCCGACCACCAGTCGCATAGCCGTCACGAACGGTCACGCGAGGCTAACAGTTTCGGTCGGGGAAACGTCCGTGTCGAGGCGGACTGGAGGCGGGCGCGGGGGGAGACAGGAGTGCCTCAGCCCGCGAAGCCGTCCTCCTCGAGTTGCTCGGCGATCGAGTCGGGCAGGTGGGGGTCGGCGCCGGTCGGCGTGAGGAACCCCTCGCTGGCGTGGTACGGGTCGTCCTCGAGTGCCAGCGGGGAGTCCAGTCGGCCCAGCACGTTGTGGAGGAGTTCGTGGGTGAGGACGTCCGGGCGGAGCCCGGGCCACGGCGCGTAGACGGTCACCCGGCCGGGCGCCTGGCCGAAGGCCGCCGAGCTGCCGAACTCGTACTCCGTCGTGGCCACGGCGAGGTGGTACTCGCCCGTCCGGTTGCCGAGGTACCGCTCGTCGTAGTAGTCTCGTGCGTCCCGGTCGGCGTCGCCGTCGACGTGGACCACCTCGCCGTCGACGGTCTGTCGACTGACGTGGATGTCGATCCCCGTGGACCCGTCGGGGTTCTGGACCGGCATCTCCGCCCAGTAGCGGACGAGCGTCTCCTCCTCGCGCTCGGTGAGCCGGTCACCCTCCACCGGCCGCAGGAGTTCGACGTAGAGGTCCATCCGGAGCGGGTCGGCGTCCGGTAGCGGCGCACCGTCGGCCGACTCGCCGGCCACCTCCCACCCGTCGAGCAGTCGGTCGCCGTCCGTGTCCGGGTCGGTCGGGTCGGTGCCGAGCGCCACCTCCTCGCCGTCGGCCAGCCCGTCGTCGTCGGTGTCGGCCAGCAGCGGGTCCGTCCCCCCGTCACTCTCGTCCGGGTCCGAGAGGCCGTCGTCGTCGGTGTCGGCCAGCAGGGGGGCCATCCCGACCGCGAGTTCCGTGTCGTCGTCGAGCGAGTCGCCGTCCGAGTCGACCGCGAGCGGGTCCGTCCCGAAGGCGGCCTCCCGCGAGTCGAGGAGGGTATCACCGTCGGTGTCGTCGGCGAGGGGGTCCGTGCCGTCGGTGGCCTCCTGCCCGTCGGTGAGGCCGTCGCCGTCCGTGTCCGCCACGGTCGGGTCGGTGCCGGCGTCCAGTTCGGCCGGGTCGTCGAGCCCGTCGTCGTCGGTGTCGACGAGCGTCGGGTCCGTCGGCCCGTCGAGTTCGACCGGGTCGGCGAGACCGTCGCCGTCCGTGTCTGCCCGTGTCGGGTCGGTGTCGAAGGTCCGCTCGTGTCGGTCGAGGAGACCGTCGCCGTCCGAGTCCTGCCCGAGCGGGTCGAGTTCGAGCGGTGAGGGGGCGGCGAGCCCGCCACCTGCACCGACCGCACCGGCACTCACACCACTGACGAGGACGAGAACGACAGCCAGCACCGCCGGCCAGTTCATGTGCCTCCTACCCCCGACGACTTAGAAACCGTACGCTCGATATCGTGTGGCGAGTGGTCGGCGAACGAGACACACCCGACGCCGTGAACGACGCCGCGAGGGGCCAGACGAAACCCTCAAGCGCGCGACGGGGGAACCGGGGACCGAATGCGCGTCATCGGCACCGTCGGCCTGCCCGGCAGCGGGAAGGGTGAGTTCGCCAACGTCGCCCGCGAGATGGGGCTCCCGGTCGTCACGATGGGCGACGTGGTCCGGGCGGAGACCCGTGCCCGTGGGCTGGACCCCGCCGACCACCACGGCGAGGTGGCACAGGCGATGCGCGAGGAGGACGGGCCGCTCGCCATCGCCGAGCGCTCGCTCCCGATGATACGCGAGCGACTCGAGGACCACGACACCGTCGTCGTCGACGGCCTCCGCTCGGGCGACGAGGCCCGCCGCTTCGAGGAGGCGTTCGGCGACGACTTCCTCCTCGTGGCCATCACCGCGCCCGACGAGGTGCGCGCCGAGCGACTGGACCTCCGGGCGCGGGACAACACCGAGGCCGAGAGCATCGCCGACCGCGACGAGCGCGAACTCGGCTTCGGCATGGGCGAGGCCATCGACCGGGCCGCGCTCTCCATCCCGAACGGCGACTCGCTGGCGGCGTTCCAGGCACGAGCGCGGGCGGTCATCGCCGACGGCGTCGAGGCGGCCGACCGCATCGAGGAGATCGTGCGGAACGAGGTGCAGACGGACGGGGGGAGCATCCTCTACAGCGTCGACGTCGAGATCGTCGTCCCCATCAAGGACACCGAGGTGAAGGCCCGCGTCCGCGACGCCGTCGAGGCCCTCTTCCCCGAGGCCGAGTTCGAGGAGGGCCACGGCGAGTTGCGGGGCGAGGCCCACTCGCTCGAACACTTCTCCGAGTTGCTCCACGACCAGCAGATCCTCGACACGGCGCGGGGGCAGTTCTTCGCCGACCAGTCCGGCGATACCTTCTCGTTCGACCTGAAGAAGCAGGCCGCGTTCCGCGGCGTGGTGAACTTCGCCGTCGGGAGTCCGGGCGAACTCGGCGAGATACACGTGCGCGTGAAGGTGCGCGACCCGAGCGTGGAGGCGTACGTCGACCACGTGGCTCCGCCCACGGAGGATGGCAGGCCGGTCACGGAGTAGTGGAGGGACCGTGTTCTGTGGAGGGCGCCGGGGGCGGGAGTGTTCGGTCACTCGAGCGGGGGGCCAGCGCGGTACAATTGGACCGCACAGCCCAGCAGTAGCGCCGGTCGCGCTGTCGCGCGACACGGCAGCCCGGCCCTCCCCCGTTGCGGCGCGATGAAACGCGCCGCAGGCCACGTGGTTCACTCGGTCGAGCGAGAGACACGGCCGGTGAGGACTGCGAGCAGAGCGAGCGGGTCTGAACACGGGGAAGGGCAGGGCTGTCGTGCCGACCCGAACGGGTCGGCCGGCCGCTCGGCTGTGCGTTCCAGTTGAACCGCGATTCGCACTCACGCTGGTCGCCACAGAACCGGAAACACGCACTCCCCGACCACCTCACTCGTCCAGTCCGCTGACGAACACGGCCACCCACTCCGAGCGGTCACGCCGCCGCGTCACCCGCATCCCCTCCACCCACTTCACCCACTGGAACCCCCGGCGCTCCGGCGCGACCAGCCGGAGCGGGAAGCCGTGGCCGTGGCTGAGTCGCTCGTCGTCGACGTGCGTCGCGAGCGTCGCGTCCCGCGCTTCCTCGATGGGGAGCGACCAGCGGTAGCCCGTCACCGAGCGGAACTGGACCCACGCCGCGTCGTCACTCGCACCCGCCTCGTCCAGCAGGTCGCCCACCGAGAGGCCCTGCCAGTCGTGCTCGGAGAACCACCCGGAGGTGCAGTCGAGCAGGACGCGGTCCTCGTGGGCCGGGTCCACGTCGGCGTAGGAGAGCGAGCGCGGCGTCTCGACGGCCCCGCCAACGTCGAGCGTCCACTCGTCCGCGTCGACCGGGTCGGGGTCGTCGGCCACCCACGACGTGATGGGGAAGGCGTTGCCCGCGTCCGACCCGTCCTCGCGCGACCCGGTGAAGCGCCGCTCGGCGCCCGCGGTGTCGAGGACGCGGTTGGCGGACTGCTGGAGGCGCCACGCGGCCGCCGCGCCGACGAGGACGGTGCCGTACTGGAGCGCCGTCCGCCGGCCCTCGAGGTCCGAACGGGCGGGTGGGCGGTAGCGCCGCGAGAGGTGGTACAGCAGCAGGGGGACGACCACGAGGCCGAGGCCGATGTGGAGGTTGAGGAGGCCCCACGGCCCGAGGTCCAGCGACCCACCGAACACCCACCAGACGCCGGTGCCGAGCGCGCCGAGCGTGGCCGTGGCGAGGAGGACCGAGAGCGCGGTGGTGGCGGTCCACGCCCGGCCGGTGACGCGGTAGCGGACCCGCCGGAGCTTGTAGAACAGGAACGCCGTGATGGCGAGGCCGGCGAGGCCGTGGACGACGAACAGCCAGCCGCGGTCGGCCGACCCGGAGACGAGGCTCACGAGGCCCGTCACCAGCACGAGGACGACGAGCGCGAACAGCGACCAGTCGACGAGTCGCGGCCGTGGCTCCAATCGGCGAACCAGCGCCGCGACCCGTCGCCCGAGCGACGCCCCGGAACCGTCGGTCACGGTCGAACTACGGGCGCGGGCGGCATATCTCTCCGGGTCGAGGGTGTCCCGGGGCGCGGGCGAGTGGGGTGGAGTTACGGCGCTGCGCGTCGTGCCCTCCGACGATGCTCGTCTCCCTCTCCGTCCGGGACGTGATGACCCGCGACGTGCTGACGGTCACGCCAGACACGGCCGTTGTGAACGTGGCCGAGCGACTCGCCGCCACCGACGCCGGGTCGCTCGTGGTCTGTGCCGAGTCCGAACCCATCGGCATCGTCACCCGGTCCGACCTCGTCGAGGTGCTCGCGGCCCGCGAGGACCCCGGCCGCACCCTCGTCGTCGACGTGATGAGCGTCGACCTCGTCACGGTCGGCCCGGACGAACCCATCGAGAACGCGGCCGAGCTGCTCGACGAACACGGTATCGGCCACCTCCCGGTCGTCGAGACGGACGACGAAGACGACGAGGGGAACGGCCACATCGTCGGCGTCGTCTCGACGACGGACCTCTCGCACTACCTCCCGTACCTCGGTCGCACCCGGCACGCGCTGGAGCGGCTCCGACGGACCCCCGGCGGCCCGGATACCGCCTACGGCGACCGGGACTGGCACTTCGAACACGAGGGAGTGGAGGACGGACTCACCGTCGACGACCGCATCCACTTCAGGAAACGGCTCTCCGAGGGGGACGTCGCGGCGTTCGCCGACGCAACCGGCGACACCAACCGCGTCCACCTGGACGAGGCGTTCGCCGAGCAGACTCGCTTCGCCGGCCGCATCGCCCACGGCATCCTCACCGCGGGGCTCGTCTCGGCGGCGCTCGCGCGACTGCCCGGCCTGACCATCTACCTCTCGCAGGAACTCTCCTTCCTCGGGCCGGTCCGCATCGGCGAGACGGTCACCGCTGTCTGCCAGGTGCTCGAGGACCTCGGCGGCGGGAAGTTCCGCCTCTCGACGACCGTCTACGACGAGGACGGGGACGCGGTCATCGACGGGGAGGCGGTGGTGCTGGTGGACGAACTGCCAGCGGACGTGGATGCGGAGGCGGACGTGGAGGTGGAGGTGGAGGCGGCCGACGAGCGCGAGGACGAGAACTGAGTCGTCACTCGGTGTCCGTCTCGGGCGACGGCATCGCGGCGTTCTCCGCGTCGGTACAGTTGCGCAGGCGCGCCAGCGAGGTCGGGTCGAACGTGTAGGGCGCCGCCATCGGGGCGATGCGCTGTTCCGCCGTGTCGGCCGGGGTCGCGGCCCAGCGGTCCTCACCGCCGCGGGCGGTGATGTCTGTGGTGGTCGGTGTACGGTCGGTCTGGGGTTGCGGATTGGTGCTCATTGGGTTCGTGTTGGGGGGCGGTCGTCGCGCGAGTCGTCGCTGGTGGGTCGAGAAGAGGGGTCAGTGTACGCGTACAGCGACGGGCATGTACCTCTCACTACAGACCCATCTATCATAAACGTTCATGTTCCACACCACTGTTGCCGCCGGGAGCGTGGGCGGCCGTCTCAGACCGGCAGCGGCGCGTGCAGCACGATGGCGACCGCGAGCGCGATCCAGAGCACCTTCGCCGCCGTGTTCACGAGGATGACCTTGCTGCCGAACTCCGCGCCCCAGATGCCGTACTGGAACGGGATGGAGCGCTTGAACGTCGAGACGGCGAACGAGACGATGCCGCCGAGGAGCATCGTCGCCACCGCGGTCCGGGCGGTGAACACCCCGTCCTCCACCAGCGGTGCGATGACCAGCGCCCCGTTCGTCGTGTCGAGCGCGAAGACGGCGATGACCGGCACGGCCGCCGACGGCAGGCCCGTCAGGTCGGCCAGCGGGTCGCCGGCCGCGGTGATTGCCGTCAGGTCGTAGTAGGTCGTCAGCACGGAGACGAGGGCGTAGACCACGAGCAGGCGCGGGACGATGTCGCGGGTCTTCGAGAACCCCGTGCGCGCCGCGGCCTCGAGTTTCCCGCGCGTGGTGGGCGGCGTGTCCGCGCCGGGGACGGGGTGGTCGCCCGCTCCCGAGCCGTCCGTCACGGCCTCGCCGGAGACACTCTCACGGTCCGCGCGCGAGAGCAGGAGTGCCCCCGCCGCGATACCGGTCAGCGTGATGGCGAGGGCCACGAACGCGCGTGACCCGACGTAGAGCAGGCCGACCTGCAGGCCGAGGATCGGGATCAGCACCGGCGCGTAGAAGGTGAAGATGTGCTGGACGAAGCCGAAGAACGTGTTCACCGTCACGGCGACGAGCGTGGCTCGGTCCGAGAGCGCGCCGGACTCGCGGAACTCCGCGAGCATCCCGTAGCCGGCCGTGGTGGACGCGGTGGTGGTGAGGATGGCGGTCCCCACCTCGTCCGGCAGATTGGCGGGCCGGGTCAGGTACTTCGAGAGGCCGGCGACGTAGCGCACGAGACCGAACTGGACCAGCAGGTCCGCGAGGGACACCCCGACGGCGATGAGGACCGTGATGCGCGCCACCCGTGGGAGGACGGTCCCGACGAGGAGGTCGAACACGCCCGCGAGCGTCGGGTCGGCCATCTGGCCGTGTTTGGCGCCCGTCCGACAAGTGGGTGTCTGTTCCGGCGCGTCCCCGACCCGGCGTGGCGCGTGCTACCTCGGACTGAAGGCGGGTTCTGCGAGCAGTTATCCCGGCTAGCGGCCACCAGCCCCCATGGACGCGACACACGGGACCACCGACGCCGCGGCGTTCGAGGGAGACACGGGCGCCGAGCCACGCACGCCGACCGGCCCGGCCACCCTCCTGCGACTGGAGGGGGTCGCCGCGTTCGCGGCCGCGACGGCCGCCTACTACCTGCTCGGCGGGCCACTCTGGCTCTACCTCCTGCTCGCGCTCGCGCCCGACCTCTCGATGCTCGGCTACGTCGCCGGCCCGCGGGTCGGGAGCGCGGCGTACAACGCCGCACACACCTACGTCGCGCCGCTGGCGCTCGGCGCACTCGCGCTCTGGGTGGGGACCGACCTCCTCGTCCTCGCCGCCCTCGTCTGGGCCGCCCACGTCGGTGTCGACCGGGCGGTCGGTTACGGCCTGAAGTACCCGACCGGCTTCGGCGACACCCACCTCGGGCGGGTCTGACCCCCGTCACCGCCACCCGAACGCCCATCCCCGTCGCACGCCTACCGGGGGCATGGACCGGAACGCGGTGCGGGCGGCCTGGGACCGGGTGAGCGAGACGTACGCGGCCAACCGGAACCCCGACGGGAACGACGCGGCCCTGATCGACGAACTGCTGGCTGACCTGCCTGCCGACGCCCGCGTCCTCGACGTGGGCTGTGGCGACGGGATGCGGACGCTGGCGAACCTCCCGCCCGACGCCGTCGGCCTCGACCTCTCGCGTCGCGGGCTGGAACTCGCGAGCGGGAACGTCCCCAACCCGCTCGTGCAGGGCGACATGGTGCAGTTGCCGTTCGCGGACGACTCGTTCGACGGCATCACGGCCTACCACGCCGTCTTCCACGTCGAGCGCGCCACGCACCCCGCCGTCTACCGGGAGTTCGCCCGCGTCCTGAAGCCGGGCGGGCGGGTGCTCACGACGGTCGGACAGGGTGCCTACCAGAGCACCCGGAAGGACTGGCTCCGCTCGGGTGAGTCGATGTTCTTCTCGACGCCCGGCCGGGACCGGACCGCCGCACAGCTCGAGGAGGCGGGGTTCGACGTGGTCGAAGCGCGCTCCGTCGACGACCCACTCGGCAGTAGCGCGCTGTTCTTCGTCGCGGAGAAGCGCTGACGGCAGGGTGCGGCTCAGCCGTTCACGTCCGTCTCGCTGAACGCCTCGTCGACGGCCCCGTCCAGACCGTCCGCGACGGCGACCTCGTCGAGTGCCGGTTCCTCCACCACGTCGTGTGACGGCGACTCTGCCTGCTCCTCGGTCACCGACTCCTCGCCGGTCACCTCGACGAACAGGTCCGAGAGCCGTCGCTCGCTGTCGGTGGACATCGCGCCTGGACTTGGGCCCGGACGGCAAAAAGTGATACGCTCCTAACAGCAGTACATGAACGGGTAGACCAGCGCCACCCGGTCGCCCTCGGACAGTTCCGTGTCGAAGCCACCGAGGTGCTCGTTGAACTTCCCATTGACCAGCACCCGCGCGTAGGGGCGCGTCTGCTCGCCCTCGGGGTTCTTCCGCCACGTGCCGGGGAGGCTCTCGGGGCGTCGCACCCACCCGCGGGGGGTGGCATCGGCCTCCGTCTCGGCGACGAGCATCTCGGCGAGGCCGGGATGTTCCTCGAAGAACGCCTCGAGGAACTCGCGGAGCGTCGTCCCCTCGAAGGTGAACTCGAAGCGGTGCTCGCCCTCCAGTGCCCGGCGGACGTGGCCCGTCGCCTTCACGTCCACCGTCGTGTTCGTCCGCGTCTCGGGGTCCGTCGCCTGCGTGCTCATGCGTGGACCGAGGGCGGCCGGACGGTTGGGCCTACCCCCGAACGTGTTCGGGTGGTCGGCGCCGGAGTTACGTGCCTCGGCGTCTCACGTCACCTCGTGCCACGCGCCCGTCTCACCGTCACGCTGCCGGACGTCGTCTGGGTCGGCCGCCTCTCGCGGGCCTACCCCGAGACGACGTTCCGCGTGCTCTCGGCGTTCACCACCGGCGAGGGCGGCGTCGGCGTCCTCGAGGTCGAGGGGGACGAGGCCGACCCGCGGGTCGTCGTCGAGGCCATCGAGGAGCAGGCCGACGTGACGGAGGTGACCCTGCTCCACGCCGAGGCCGGCCGGGCGCTCGTCCAGTTCGGTACCACCCAGCCGCAGCTGTTGCAGGCCGTGCAGGCCGCCGGCGCCCCCGTCGACCTCCCGGTCTGCATCGTCGACGGGGCCGCCGAACTGACCGTGACGGCGGCTCACGACCGGCTGGCGGCGCTGGGCGAGCGACTCGACGCCTTCGGCCTCGCGTACCAGCTGGAGTCGCTGGACGGCGACCTGCACCGGACGGACCCGCTGACCGACGGCCAGCGCGACCTCCTCGCGACGGCGCTGGCGGCCGGCTACTACGACACGCCACGGAGCACGACGCTGACGGAGGTGGCCGGGGAGGTCGAGCGGGCGAAATCGACGGTCAGCGAGACGCTCCACCGCGCGGAGTCGGCGCTGGTGCGGTCGTACTTCGACTGAGCCACGCTCAGCGCTCGAACTTCAGCGCCGCGGCCTCCAGCCGCCCGAGTCGCACCGGTAGGCGCTCGTCCGGCGTCCACGGGACGAGGTCCTCGCGCGTCGTGAGCACGACGACCGACCGCCACGAGCCACGGTCGAGCGAGCGGAAGGTGCCCTCGTAGAGCCGTCGGAGGCCACCCCCGTCCATCCGGTGGCCGTACGGCGGGTCGAACACGACGCGGTCGGCGTCGACGGGGGTCTCGGTGGCGTCGGCCACGCGGGCGTCCACGCCGAGGCCGGCGGCCCGTGCGTTCGTCCGGGTCGCCGCCGCGCACTCGGGGTCGGTGTCGAGGGCGCACGTCCGCCCCACGATGGCGCGCTCGCGGTGGTCGGCCCGGACGCGGTCGAGGAGACCGTCGGGGAGGAACGTGAGGTCGGCGAGCGCGTACGCACGGGTCGGGTCGACCGGTCGGCCGCGAGCGGCGAGCGCCGCCTCGACCGGGATCGTACCGGAGCCAGCCATCGGGTCGCAGAGCGTCTCGTGCGGGCGGTGGCCGGCGAACCGGACCAGCGCGGCGGCCGTCGTCGGCCTGACGGTCGCTCCGTGGTCGGCGGTCCGCCACGGCCGGTCGTGGAGGCTCGGCCCCGTGGCGTCGACGGCGAGCGTGAAGCGGTCCTCGCGGACCCACGCCCGCAGGGTCACGTCCGGGTCGTCGAGGTCCACCGGGAGCCGGTGGCCCGTCGCGTCGCGGTAGCCGTCGACGACGGCCTGCCCGACGGCGCTCGCCACGTCCGGACTGCCGAACGGGTGCTCGCCGTGCCGACTCGACCGGACGGCGAACGCCTGTCCGTCCCGGAGGTACCGGGTCCACTCGACGCCCGTGGCCGCCCGCTCGACGTCGGCGAGCGTGTCCACCGTCCCGTCGTGGAGCACCACGTTCGTCCGGTTGAGCGTCCGCGCGTACAGGTTCAGGCGGGCCAGTCCCGCCGGGTCCGTCTCGAAGCGGAGACGACCCCGGGCGGACCGCTCGCCGTCGCTCCCGACGAGGGCGGCCACCTCGTCGGCGGCGACGGGTTCGAGCCCGGGCGTGGTGGTGGCGAGGACGCGCACAGCACCCGTCGGTTGCGCCCGGGCAAGTAGGTGGCGTGTGGGACCGCCGACGCCCCGTTCCCGGTCGTGCCGTCTCCGGAGCGCTCGGTAGCGACCCGTACGCACCCGGAACGGCACGTCCCTCGGTCCCGGACGTTCCGGTGGAGGTAGCACGCAGGCGCCGTGCGCGGTATCTCCACCCGAAGAGAGGGGGAGAGACCGAGAACCGGCGGTAGCGGGCGTTAGGAACCGACTAAGCCGTCGACGGAGTGGCGCGAGATTCCTCGCTACTTCGTCCGGAACGCCCGGTCGCCCGCGTCACCCAGCCCGGGGACGATGTAGCCGTCGTCGTCGAGTCGCTCGTCGATGGCGACGGTCAACAGGTCGGCCTCGGGCACCTCCTCGTGCACGTGGACGAGGCCCGGTGGGGCGCTCACCGCGGAGAGACAGAGCAGTCGCTCGGGCGTGCCGTTCGAGAGCACCTCCTGCAGCACCGACACCATCGTCGACCCGGTGGCGAGCATCGGGTCCGCGACGATGACCGTCTCCTCGGGGCCGATGTCCGGTAGTTTCACGTAGTCGATGGAGATGGGGAACTCGCCGTCCTCGTCCATCCCGGCGCTCTCGTCGCGCGAGGCGGAGATGACCCCCTGTTTCGCGCGGGGGAACGCCTTGACCAGTCCCTCGACGAACGGCGTCGCCGCGCGGAGGACGTTGACGACGACGACGCGGTCGATGCCCTTCACCCGCTCGCCGGTCGTATCGGCGAGCGGGGTCGTGATGGAGACGAACTCCGTGTCCATCATACCGTCGATGATCTCGTAGCCGCAGATGCGCCCCAGTTTCACCAGTCCCTTGCGGAACTCCACCTGTTCGGTGTCGACCGAGCGCAGGTCCGAGAGCGTGTGTTTCGCGAGCGCGTGGGTGATGACGTGCGCGTCACCACGGTCCTCGATGGGCATACAGGGAGTGGTTCGGCTACCGGTATAAAACGGGGCGCTAGACGGTGACATCGGTGCCGTGTCCGGAGGTGTGGACGGGGTCGTCGAGCGGACGGAGGCGTCTCTCGAAGCGAGCGAACCGGCGAGTCGCGCGTCCGCGTCCCGACGCCACACCGGACGACACCGGCGGCGGTCACCTTTTGTTCCCGAGAACCGTACTGTCTCGCGGATGTCGTCCTGCGTCGTCTGCGGCGCCGAGACCACCGTCACGGCCGCCTGCCCCCACTGCGCCGAGCCCGTCTGTGCCGAGCATCGGCCACCCGTGGCCCACGACTGCGCGGGCGTCGACGCCGAACGCACGGGCGGGTGGGTCGTGGACCTCGACGGCCCCCAACCCGACCGGTCGACGCCGGCCGACGACTCGTGGCGCGACCTGCTCCGGCCCTCCCGCGGCGGGCTGTGGCTCGCCGCGGGGACGCTGTTCGTCGTCGCGGCGGCCGTCCTCCTCGTGGGTGTCGGGGTCCCCGGCCTCGGCGGGGAGATCGTCGCGAGCGCGGGCGCCTCGAACGCGACGGCCGTCGAGCAGGCCATCGTCGCCGAGGTGAACGACGCGCGGGCGAGTCGTGACCTGCGGGAACTCGAGGCGAACGCCACGCTCGCGACGGTGGCCGAGGCGCACTCGCTCGACATGCGCGAGCGTGACTTCGTCGGCCACGAGAACCCCGACGGCGAGGGACTCGGGGCGCGGTACGCCGCCGCCGGCCTCTCGTGTCCCGGTGGGGAGAACATCTACTACGCGCCGAACGGGGCGCTCGCGGTGTCGCCGGGCGCGCTCGCCGACCACGTCGTCCGGTCGTGGCTGAACAGCGAGGGCCACCGCGAGACGCTGTTGCGCGAGCGGTTCGACCGGCAGGGCATCGCCGTCGTCTTCGGCGACGACGGGGCGGTCTGGGTGACACAGACGTTCTGCTGAGTCGGACCGTACGGCGCGACGACGGGGCGGGTTTTTCACTCGGCCGCCCGAACTGGGAGGTGTGAACGGAGACGGCACGCGGACCGACGGCGACGCTGGCCACACTCGCCGGGCGGTGCTGGCGGCGCTCGGGGGCGCGAGCGTCGCCCTCGCCGGCTGTGCGACCACCGCCGACCCCGCCGAGGACGGCGAGACCGGGGGCGCCGGCGACCCCGCGGGCGACGTCCAGCAGTCGGCAGTGTCGCCTTTCACCGGCGTCTACCGCGACATCGTCGACAGCGTCGTCGTCGTCCGCGGGTACGACGAGAACGGTCGGGTGGGACAGGGGTCGGGGTTCCTCGCGTTCGACGGCGTCGTCGTGACGAACCAGCACGTCGTCGCCGGGACCGAGGAACTCGTCGTCGGATTCACCGACGGGACGACGACCGACGGCGAACTGCTCGGGGCGGACGTCTACTCCGACCTCGCGGCCATCGAGCTGGCCGACCGCCCCGACGCCGGCGGCGGCCCGCTCCCGTTCGTCGAGGCCGAACCCCCGGTCGGGACCGAGGTACTCGCGGTGGGCGCTCCGTTCGGACTCGGGGAGTCCGCGTCCGCCGGTATCGTCTCGGGCGTCGACCGGCCGCTCCCCTCACAGACCGGGTTCTCCGTGGCCGACACGGTCCAGACGGACGCGGCGGTCAACCCCGGCAACTCCGGGGGTCCGCTCGTCACCACGGACGGCGAGGTGGTGGGCGTCATCTCGGCGGGCGGCGGCGAGAACATCGCGTTCGGCATCAGTGCCGCGCTCGTCCAGCGCGTGGTGCCGGCGCTCGTCGAGGACGGCGAGTACGACCACTCCTACATGGGCATCGGTCTGACCGAGGTGACCCCGCCGCTGGTGCGGGCCAACGGCTTCGACCGCTCGACCGGCGTCTACGTCGACGCGGTGCTGGAGGGTGGGCCCTCCGACGGCACCCTCCGGGGGAGCACCGGTCGGGGCGAGGCGCTCGGGGTCCGGGTGCCGACCGGCGGTGACCTGATAATCGGGCTGGACGGCCGGACGGTCCGGTCGCTGGGCGACCTCTCGACGCACCTCGCGTTGCGCACCTCGCCGGGCGACGTCCTCTCCGTCAGCCTCGTCCGCGACGGGGAGCGCCGCGACCTCTCGATGACGCTCGGCGAGCGGCCGCCGCCGACCGGGTGAGCCGATGCCCGGGGCACCCGAACGGGCCGGACCGTTCGACTGCGAGTGTGGCGCCTGCGTGTCCCGTGAGGCCGCCAGTCGGACCGAGACGTACGGTGGGCTGGACCCGACGAAGTGGCAGACGCTCTGCTGTCCCGAGTGTGGCCGGCGGCTGAAGACCGTCTTCGTCGGCGGCGAGGGCTGAGTCGCTCCCGTGACGGACGGTCTCGAGTTCGGGAGTCGTGAGATTCACCTAGTCTGAGCGACAAGTTCAAATACTCCCGCGTCCTCTGTTCGTGTTGCCCTGCGAGGACGCAGGGGGACATCGGACGCCGAGCGAGCGACTCACGTCACTCGCGAGGGAGAGGTCACAACCGAAGACCCGGTAACACGGGCACGAGGTCACGGCCTCGAAGGAGAACCGAACCGTCCCAGCGCCCGACCACCGCGGCGGTCGGGGACGAAGGCCGAGTACCGGACCACCCGTGAGGGGAGTTCGCGAAAGGGAGCCGAACGGACATGTGGGTGCAAACCCCACTGGAATCGGCGGGGCTGACGCGTATACGCGTCGAACCGTCGAACAGGGCCGTGCAAGTCGGCCGGAAGTCCCAGTACGCACCCGGGCCGTGCGGGACGGGGAAAACGTCACCCGTCCGACCCCAAACTGCCGTCCTCGTGGGATTCTGCAGTCGATTCCACCCCGAGCGGCGACGCCGCCGGGGGTGCCTTCTTGTGACCACCGAACGACGTGTCGGTATGGACCCGACGTTCGACATCGGCGGCGACACTGTGAACCGACTGGGGTTCGGCGCGATGCGGCTCTGCGGCCCGAACATCCTCGGTTCACCCGAGGACGAGGCCGAGGCCAGGCGCGTCCTCCGCCGGGCGGTTGAACTCGGCGTCGACTTCGTCGACACCGCGGACTCCTACGGACCGGGAGTCTCCGAGCGGCTCATCGGCGAGGAACTGGACCTCACCGGCGACGACTCGGACGTGTTCGTGGCCACGAAGGCCGGCCTCCTGCGGAACGCGAGCGGCGAGTGGCTCCGACACGGCGACCCGGACTACGTCCGGAACCAGGTGCTCGTGAGCCGCGACCGTCTCGGCGTCGACACCATCGACCTCTACCAGTACCACGCGCCCGACGAGGACGTCCCGTTCGAGGACGCGGTGACGACGTTCGCCGAGCTCAAGGACGAGGGGTTCGTCCGGCACGTCGGGCTCTCGAACGTCACCGTCGAGCAACTGGAGACGGCCCGGGAGATCGTCGACGTCGCCACCGTCCAGAACCAGTACAACGTCGGCAACCGGGCCGACGAGGCCGTCCTCGAGGCCTGCGAGGAGCACGACGTGGGGTTCGTCCCGTACTTCCCCGTCGGCGCGGGGAACCTCGACGACGTGGCCGGCGTGCGCGAGGTGGCCGAGCGCCACGACACCACCGTCTACCAGGTGGCGCTGGCGTGGTTGCTCCACCACTCGCCCGTGACGCTCCCCATCCCGGGCACCTCCTCCGTCGCCCACCTGGAGGAGAACGTGGCCGCCGCCGACCTCGAACTGACCGACGAGGACCTCGCGCTGCTGGACTGAACGGTCGGCGGTCGGCGGGTGCCCGAGAAACGGTTATCCCGGCCGGCGTCCTCCGACCGTCCGATGCGAGAGACGTTCCGGGAGGGCCGACTCACGACTCGCGCGCTCCGGCGCGGGGTCCGGACACACCCCGGTGAGACGTACGCCGGCGGTGGCGACCCGGCGTTGCTCGACCTCGTCACCGAGCCGTTCGACGGCGTCGCCGACACGCGCGAGCGACTGCTGGCGCTGGAGCGGGCGCTCCGCGAGCGCGAGGACGGCCGGGCGGCGTTCCTGACCGTCTACGCCCGCGTGACGAGTGCCGTCGAGGCGGGCGTCGACGACGGTCGGTTCGCCGACCCCCACTGGGTCGCCCGCTACCTCGTCGCGTTCGCCGACCACTACCGGCGGGCGTTCGACGCGTTCGAGCGCGGTGACCTGCGGCGGGTGCCCGACCCGTGGCAACTGGCGTTCGACCGGGCGTGCTCGCCCGACACGCTCGTCCTGCAGGACGTCCTCCTCGGTGTCAACGCGCACGTCAACTACGACCTCGCGCTGGCGCTGCACGACGTCGGTATCGACCCGGAGCGGCCGCGAAAGCGGGCCGACCACCGGGCCATCAACGAGACGCTGGCGTCGCTCGTCGACGAGGAGCAGGAGCTGCTCGCGGCCCGCTACGCCCCCGGTATCGCCGACATCGACGCCTCGCTCGGACGGCTGGACGAGGCGCTCTCGATGTTCACGCTGCGACAGGGCCGGCGCCACGCGTGGCGTGGGGCGGTGGCGCTCTCGCTCGGGCGGCGGGTCGAACGGCCGGTGAAGTGGACGCTGAACGCCGTCTCGCTCGGGACGGCGAGCGCCGTCCTCGCGCCGACGTGGGACGAGCGGGTCGCCGCCCGACTCCGGGCGGCCGAACGCGGTGCCTGACGAGTCAGGCCGGCACCAGCAGCCGCCACTTGCCCGATTCCTTCCAGACGAACCGGTCGGGGAGCGCGTCGAACAGCTCCTCGACGCCCGCGTACTCCACGGAGGCGAACGTCGCCAGCACGTTCAGGTTCCCCCCGTGTGGGTTCGCGAGGAACGCCTCCACCGCGTCGCGTTCGTGTCGTTCGAGGCCAGCCAGCAGCCCCACCGTGGCGGCCGTCCCCATCCGCGTCATCTCCAACCCCTTCGTCACTAGCTGGAACATACCACACCAGACGGCTATCCCCGACTAAATAGTTGTGTCGCGTTCGCGCACGAGACGCCACCAGCTCCGGGACGTCGACCGTGAGTTTTCCCGACTGCGAGCCCTATCCCGGCGCGATGACGGACGACAGCACACCCGAAGACGCGGAGACGAAGACGAGCGAGCCAGCCGACGAGTCGCCGGAGCGGACGCTCATCCGCTCCGGTCGCGACTTCGAACAGGAGTACCGGGTGAGCGCCGCCGAGGCCGGCGAGTTCCTCGTGAAACTCGGCGAGCAGCTGCAGGCGGGCGACGAACTCACCCTCCGGACCGACGAGTGGGAACTGCCGTTCCGGTTCGGCGAACCCGTGGAACTGGAGGTGGACTACGAGGGCGTCGGCGAACCGGAGCTGGAGATCGAGGTGGAGATTCCCGGTCGGAGCGACGAAGAGGCGCCCGACGTGGTCTGAGCGCGGTCAGTCCTCGTCCTCGCCGGTGTACCACCACGCCCACGCGATCAGAACGGCCTGTAGCGGTAGCCGCGCCCAGAGCGCCGCGTCGGGGGCCTCGCGCAGGAACTCGGGCGCCCCCGAGAGGTCCGGGTCGCCGACGGCCATGTAGACGTTCGCGGGGAAGACGGCCAGCAGGGTCACCACCAGCCCCCACGCCGAGACCCGACGGGTCCGCTCGAACAGCACACCGAGCCCGAAGCCCGCCTCCATCACGCCCGTGAGGTAGACGAGCGTGCGCTTCGCCGGGAGCTGTGGTGGGACGACGCGTTCGTAGGCGTCCGGCACGACGAAGTGGAGGACGCCGGCGACGACGTAGGTGAGTCCCATCGCGTACCGGAGCGGGGAACGGAGGCGTGCGAGCGGACCGGGGGAGTCTCCCATCGAGCGGGGAGTCGCCCGGTGGCGCAAAGAGCGTTGTCCCGGCCATCGCCGGCGGCTCGTCGGGAGCCCGGACGAGCCGCGTGCGGGACCGGCCGAGACCGGCGCGACGCGACGTGAGCACGGACACTTCCGGTCGTACGGTGTCGAACGACACTGGCGAAACAACGGTAGCCGGGGCCGCAGAACCGCTTTACGGTGGTAAGCAGACTATCGCGTTATTAAAACACTATGGCATACATTTATGACGCTCCGATAGTCAGTACGGGTGACAATGGTTGACAACCAGCAAGACGTGGTGCCGGACGACATCGACGACGAGTGGTCGCTGAGCAGACGGCGGGCACTGGCTACGGCAGCGGCACTCGGTGTGTCCGGGCTCGCGGGCTGTACTGGCGGCAACGACGACGGTGGTGGCGGCGGCGATAACGACGGTGACGGTGGCGGTGACGACGGTGGCGGTGGCGGTGACGACGGTGACGGCGACGGCGGTGACACGGAGGCGCCCGGTGGTGAGTTCCTCTTCCTCACGGACTACAACAACGAGGCGTGGCAGGCGAAGTGGGAGGACAACCTCGTCCCCGCGTTCGAGGACCAGTCGAACTACGAGGTACGGATGGAGTACTCGGGGTTCTCCGGCAGTCAGGAGAACCGGCTGGCGAACCTCGTCCAGTCGGGTGACCCGCCCGCACTCCAGTCCTCGACGTTCGAGCAGGTCGGTGACCTGTGGGCCTCGGGCCAGCTCTCGAACGTCGGCGACGTGGTGGCGGCCGCCGAGGAGACCAGCGGCGAACTCATCGGCCGGCCGTACCACGAGGGCGAGGACTACTGGGAGTTCCCCCACGGCGCGTACGTCGGGACGTTCATGTACCGGACCGACGTGTACGACGAACTCGGGCTAGAGGTCCCCACCTCGTTCCAGGGGGTCCTCGAGAACGCCCGCATCATCGACGAGTCCGACCTCGACATCCGGGGGTACGGGCTGGCCGGCTCGAAGGTGGGGAAGGCCCACGACGAGTTCCAGACCTACCTCGCGAACATGGGGGTGAGCGAACTCCGGTTCGTGAACCCGGACGCGGAGAACCTCGCCGAGGCGGAGGTCGAGGTCTGGTTCCCGGAGGAGGAGATCGTCACGTTGCTGGAGTTCCAGAAGGAGCTCTCGCAGTACTCCCCGGACCCGACCGGCATCGGCTGGGGGAGCTCCATCCGGAACTACATCGGCGGGCAGTTCGCCCAGCAGTACCACCTGAACTCCTGGCCGGCGGGCGCCGCGGCCGGCGCCGGCGTCGACGCCATCGCGGAGAACACCGCCGTCGCGCCGATGCCGCTCTGGGAGGAGGGTGGCATCACCAAGGAGGACTCGATGCTGTCGAACCCGACGATGGACGGCCACCACCTGTTCGAGGAGGCCACCGCCCGCGAGGGCGGCCGCAGGTTCCTCGAGTTCCTCTACGCCGACGACCAGGAGCGTGGCGCCCGGATGTACGAGACCGAGCCGACCCGGTTCCTGCCCGCCTACGGCGACATCATCACCTCGGAGACGTTCGAGAGCTACCAGCTGTTCCAGGACTACCCGAACCTGCTCGAGAACCTCCAGCAGGTCTCGAACGAGATCCTGCCGGAGTACTACGGGAACAGCGACATGCCGGGCGTGCTCGCCAACAGCCCCATCGGCGTCTACTACTACCGGTTCTTCCACCAGGCGGAGATGGTGAACCAGGTCGTCACGGACACCGCGACGCCGCAGGAGGCCTACGAGTTCGGACTGAACCGCGCGGAGGAGATCGTCGCCGAGGCACGCGATCAGATGCGATGAACGCGATGAGCCGGGAACCAGTGACACGGAGGTGGTGCCGTGGCTAGCGAGACGCTGGAGGGCGGCGAGACGCCGGGGCTGTCGCTGGATCGCCTGCCCGTCTCCTCGGAGACACTGCTGGGTATCGCGACCATCCTCCCGGTCATCCTGCTGTACCTCGTCATCTCCATCATCCCGGTCGGGTTCGCGGTGTGGGCCTCGTTCCACGAGATACCGCTGTTGAACCCGCAGTGGACGTGGGTCGGCCTCGGGAACTACGCCGAGGTGCTCGGGAGCCTGCCGGCGTTCGTCGACGCGCTCTCGACCGAGGGGCTGAGCGCACTCTCGCAGGGCGGGTTCTGGGAGTCGCTCGTCCGCGGCGTGCTGTTCATGGTCGGGAGCACGCTCGTCCAGCTCGTCGTCGGGCTGTGGATGGCGCTGACGCTCAACCGCATCGCGCACGGCCAGCGCATCATCACCGCGGTGGTGTTCACGTCGTACCTCATCCCGACCATCGTCGTGACGCTGCTCGCGCTGTTCATGTTCGACACGTTCTACGGCGTCTTCCACGTCATCGGCTCCGAGTGGCTGAGCATCTGGGGGCCCAACGACTTCGCGCTGGGACAGAAGGACCTCGCGATGCCGCTGGTCGTCCTCATCGGGTCGTGGAAGTTCTCCGTGTTCATCACCATCTTCACCCTCGCACAGCTCCGTTCCATCCCGGAGCGGTTCTACGAGGCGGCGAAGGTGTGTGGCGCGAACAAGTGGGAGATGTTCCGCGACGTGACCCTGCCCCGGATACAGGGTGTCATCCTCGTCGCCGTCCTGTTGCGGTCGATCTTCATGTTCAACAAGTTCGACCTCATCTGGACGCTGACGCAGGGCGGTCCCGGCTACGCGACGACGACGCTACCCGTGCTCGCCTACCGTGAGGCGTTCGAGGCGAGCAACTACGGCGTCTCGAACGCGATGGCCGTGGTCATGTTCCTGTTCCTCGCGCTGGGCGGGATCACCTACTTCAAGATGTTCAACCCGGGCGACGAGGTGGAGACGTGAGCACCGACACCGACCACGACGACATCCGCGGCGTGTTCGGCGTCGACTTCCGGACCGCCGACAGACTGTATCAGGGCACGCTGGTCGCCAGCGCGGCGATGTTCTTCGTCCTGATCATGTTCCCCATCTACTGGATGCTCCAGAGTTCGCTGAAGACCCGCGAGGCACGCCGTGCCGTCTCGTGGGTCCCCAGCGCGGAGACGTTCACGCTGGAGCACTACGACGTGTTGCTGGGGACGGACGTCGGCCTCTACCTGTTCAACAGCGCGGTGGTGACACTCGGGACCATCATCTGCGTGGTCGCGGTGTCGCTCGTCGCGGGGTACGGCCTCGCCCGCCTGAACTTCGGGCACAAGGAGAACTTCGCCCGCTTCCTCCTGTTCGGGTACATGTTCAGTCCCATCGTGCTGGGGCTGCCGCTGTACCTCATCTGGAAGGAGATCGGGCTGCTGAACACGCGCGTCGGGCTCATCATCGCGCTGACGGCCATCTCGATGCCGTTCTCGGTGTGGCTGATGTGGAAGTACATCCAGACCATCCCCGAGGCGATGGAGGAGTCGGCGTGGGTCGCCGGCGCCTCGCGCTGGGAGTCGTTCCGGGACATCATCGTCCCGCAGACCCAGCCGGCCATCATCGCGGCGGCGCTGTTCGCGTTCGCGCTGGCGTGGAACGACTTCACGTTCGCGCAGATCCTCCTGCCGCGCAACGAGGCGACGACGTTCGCGCCGGGCATCTTCCGGCTCATCAACCAGGGGTACGGTGCCCCGTGGGGCGACGCACTCGCCGCGTCCATGCTGACGACGGTACCGCCCCTGCTGTTCGCGTATTTCCTGCAGAGTTACCTGCTGAAAGGCTTCCAGATTCGCTCACTATGACAGTCCAGCTAGACGACGTAACGCGGGTGTTCGGCGACGGCGGCGAGCAGGTCGTCGCCGTCGACGGTATCGACCTGACCATCGAGGACGGCGAGTTCGTCACGCTCGTCGGTCCCTCCGGCTGTGGGAAGACGACGACGCTCCGGTGTGTGTCCGGACTCGACACCCCCACCGGCGGGACCATCACCTTCGGCGACCGGGACGTGACGGACCTCCCGCCACAGCAGCGCGACATCGCCCTACTGTTCCAGGACATCGCGCTCTACCCGCACATGAGCGTGCGGGACAACATGGCCTACGGGCTGAAGATCGCGGGGGAGCCGAAGTCCAGGCGCTACGAGAAGGTGCAGGACGCCGCCGAGTTGCTCCAGATAACCGACCAGCTGGACAAGAGTCCCGCGAGCCTCTCGGGCGGCCAGCAACAGCGCGTGGCGCTGGGCCGTTCGCTGGTGCGTGACCCGACGGTGTTCCTCTTCGACGAGCCGATGAGCGACCTCGACGCGAAGTTGAAGCGCGAACTCCGGCCGGTCGTGGAGCAGGTGACCGAACAGATCGGCTGTCCGGTGCTGTACGTCACCCACGACCAGGAGGAGGCGATGACGCTCTCGGACCGCGTCGCGGTGATGAACGACGGGAACCTGGAGCAGGTCGGCAAGCCGAAGGCGGTGTACGACGACCCGGCGACGGAGTTCGTCGCGAGCTTCATCGGCCAGCCGACGACCCAGCTGTTCGACGCCGAGGTGGCTGCGGGCGAGACCGACGACGAGTACGTCGTCACGGTCGGCGAGCACGCGTACACCATCGAGCGGCCGAGCGGCGAACTCGACGAGCACGTCGGCGACCCCATCCGCCTCGGCGTACGGCCCCAGTACATCGAGGTGGTCGACGCGGACAGCGGTATCCCGGCGACCCACCTGCTCGACGAGCCACTCGGGGACGCCACCCACAGTTTCTTCGAGACCGAGTTCGGCGAGGTGACCGTCGTCACCCACGCCGACTTCGAGGGCGAGAAGGCCGACTACGGCCTCGACGTCGACCCGGAGCAGGTGATGCTGTTCGACCCGGGGACCGGCCGGCAGGTCGGCTCCTCGACCGCCGTTCGGCGGAAGAAGTACGGCGGCTAGCGGTCGCGGTCACCGGATCCTGACGACGACGGTCCGGGCGACCCGGTCGCCCACCCGTCTCCCACGACTCGAGAGGAGCGCACTGGCGAGACCGACCACGAGCGGGGGTACCCCGAGGTAGTCGACGTAGCGCAGGAGGTTCCGGGTCGCCGCTGCGAGCGCCGGGCACGGCTCACCGTCGTCGGTGACCGTGACGAGACCGCGCCACACCTTCCCCGGCGTGCGGGCGTAGCGCCACTCGAAGGCGAACGAGTAGGTGACCACGAGGGGCCCGAGGGCGAGCAGGGTGACGGGCAGGAACAGCGGCGACTCCCCGAACAGCCCCGCGGTGAGCGTGTCGAGGGCGAACACGAGCGGCGCCTCGACGACGAACAGACAGACGAGCAGGTCGAACAGCGCCGCGAGCCCCCGGTCCCAGAGAACGCCGCGCTCGCCGGCGGTGTCGAGGGCCGGCGCCGGCGGTTCGCTGGTCGGGTAGAGCGACAGCACCCGACTCGACCACGCCTCCGTCGTGTCCGCCATTGCTCCCGAGACACCCGCGCCGGTAATGAGACTGTCCCAAAACGTTACGAGGGGCGGGACGGTGGTGTGAGTATGTCCAACAGTGCCACACCCTCCTCGGCCGCGGCCGATCGGAACCCGGTCACGCGACTCGTCGCGCTCCGGTGGAAACACGCGCTCGTCACGTTCGTCGTCGGGACCACGACGTACGCGCTGTACGAGGTGGGTGGCTGGACCGTCGACACGGCTCTGTTCGGAATCGTGACGCTGGCCATCGTCGCCTACAGCGCGGCGACGTACCGGAGCGACGTGCGCTGAGTCGGACAGCAAGCGTCGGGGACAGCCCGATATTCAGTCGAGTGCGGAAGCTCTTCGAACGAGAATCGTGTGGCAGCAGGATGCCGCCTCCCCGATTTGAACGGGGGACAGCCCGATCTTCAGTCGAGTGCTCTCCCAGGCTGAGCTAAGGCGGCGCAGCCTCAACGAGGCCGGTGACTCAAAAAAGGATTCCGGTTCGAATCGCGCGGGGGCGCGTCCCCACCTGTTCTCCTGGCCACACGCGAGTCACCACTAATCGGTTCTTAATTCCCGGTATTGCCCGAGTAACGAAGCCGCCTTCCGGACAGTGTCGTTTGTATGAACAGTCTATCGTACTGGGTCGACGAAGACCGGGGTCGGGACGGGGGGGAGTCGTGACGGGGTCACGGACTGCGGCGGTACTCGGACTGATGAAGGCGAACGCGACGAGACTCTACGTCGCGCTGTTCGTCCTGTTCGCCGGCGTGTTACCGCTCGTGTTCTTCCGGATGCCGCTGCACTTCGACGAGGCACTGTTCCTCGTCATCGGCGACCAGTGGGCCAACGGCATCCTGCCGTTCACCGGCATCGCGGACCACAAGCCGCCGGGGATCTACTTCCTCGCGTACCTCGCGGAGTACGTCACGGAGTACCCGCACTTCCTGATGCGCATCGTCACGTTCCTCACCGTCGCGGTGACGGGCGTGCTCGTCTACCTCGTCGGTCGGAAGATCGCCACTCGCACGGTCGGGATGGTCGCGAGCCTCCTCTACCTGCTGGCGACGTACATGCCCCACTTCGACGGGTACTTCTTCATCACCGAGCCGTACTCGAACCTCACCATCGCCCTCGCGGCGCTGCTGTTGCTCTCCGACCGACGGTCGTACGATGCCGTCGCAGGCGCCTCCCTCGCGGTGGGCGTGCTGTTCAACCAGACCGTCTTCCTGTTCGGGCTGGCGTTCATCGTCTTCCGCGCGCTCCTGGTGCGTGACCCGGCCAACCGGACCCGCGAGTACCTCGTCGGGACGGCCGAGCGGTTCCTCACCATCGGCGCGGGGTTCCTCGTCCCCATCGGCGTGACCGCGGCGTACTTCTGGGTGAACGGCCTGCTCTACGAGCTGTTCTACTACTCGTTCTACCTGCCGGCCACGTCGTACAGCCCGCCGTTCCACCTCTACGGCCACATCGTCGCGGCCGTGAGCCTCGCGCCCATCTGGCTGCTGGCCGTCGCGGTCATCGCCCAGGAGGGCTACCGGGTCCTGAAGGGGACCGTCGAGCGACACGGGAGCGCCGACGTCCTGTTCGTCGCCTGCTGGGCGCTGTTCATCGGCTACCCCGGTGCGACGAGCTTCGTGGGCGACCACAAGCTCCTGTTCAGTTTCCCCGCAGTCGGACTGCTGGCCGCCATCGGGCTCCAGCGCGCCTACGCGGCGTTCGCCACGCCCGACGGCTCGCTCTCGCTGACCTCGGCACCCCGGCGCGGGACCCCCGGCTCCGGCTCCATCTCCCTCCTGGCGGTGGTGCTGGCCGGGTTCGTGCTGCTGAGCGCGGTGAGCGCCGGCTTCAACGTCTACTACGCCAACAACCGCCTCGCCCACGACATCGACGGCGAGAAGGCGAAGGTCGACGAGGTCGCCGCGTACGTCCACGACGGCGCCGTGTTCACCTACCCGTCCCCGCAGTCGATGCTCTACTACCACAACGACAGCATCACCCCCGTGGCCACGTTCGCCACCGTCTACGACGAGGCGACACGGAAGGAGATGGTCGCCGACGTGGACGAACAACAGGCGCCGTACCTCGTGGTCCGGAACAACCACGTCGCCCCCGACGGCCACATCTACGGCGACAAGGACCTCTACTTCAGGGAGCAGAAGGCCATCCTCGTCGCGTACCTGAACGAGAACTACGAGCCGTTCGAGACGACCGAGACGTGGACCATCTACCGGCGGACCGGCTGAACGCGGCTGACCGCTGGGCTACTGCGGTGCGACGGTGATCTGCCGACCCCGGTCGATGGCGTCCTCCAGTTCCTCGGCGATGGCCGACCCGCGCGAGACCTGGATCTCGCCGCCGCGGGAGACCGTCGCGGTGAACAGGTACTCGCCGCCGGCCCGGACCTCGACGGTCTCGCCGGAGTGGCCCTCGAACGGGACGATGACGTGTCGCGAGGTTATCTCGGGCGTGACGATCTGGCCCGACGGGGCGCTGCCACCGGACCCGCCGGCGGAGCCACCGCCCCCGCCACCCGCACGCCGGCCGGGGTGCTCGTCGAACGTCCGCACGTCGATGTCGATGCCGAGTCGGTCCTCGATGTCGGTGATGCGGCCGCCACCTTTCCCGATGACGTAGGAGATGTCACCCTCCTCGACGTAGACGACGGCGGTGTTCCCCCCTTTCAGTTCCACGTCGACCTTGCCGCGGGCGACGGACTTGATCTCGCGCTCGATCTCGTTCTTCGCGAGGCGGTCGACGCCCGAGTCGGCCGGTCCGCCCTCGTCGTCGTGCAGCGGCACGGTGACGACCTGCCGGTTGAACGTGTATATCTCGTAGGCGGGTTCGCCGGTCTCGAACTCCGAGATGACGACGACCGGGCGCGCGAGGTCCTCCTGCATCAGCCCGTGGGGGACCTTCACCTCGGTCGTGACGTCGTAGACGGTGTGGACCTGGCCGGCCTCGATGTAGACGACGGTGTCGACGACCTGCGGGATCATCCCGAGTTCGACCCGGCCGACGAGTCGCTGGAGGGCGTCGATGGCGCGGGTCGCGTGGACGACGCCGATCATCCCGACGCCGGCGAGGCGCATGTCGGCGAACGTTCGGAAGTCGCTGGTCTTGCGGACCTCGTCGTAGATGGTGTAGTCCGGCCGGACCATCAGCAGGGAGTCGGCGGTGTTCTCCATCGACCCGCCGAGTTCCGTGTACTGGGTGATGTTCGGGCCGACCTGCAGGTCGCGCGGTTTCTCCATCGTCTTGACCGCGTAGTCGGAGTCCGCGAGGAACTCGGCGATGGCCTGCGCGAACGTGGACTTCCCGGCGCCGGGCGCGCCGGAGATGAGGACGCCGCGCTGCTGTTCGGCCACCCGGTCGCGGAGTTCGTCGGCCATCTGGTAGTCGTCGAGGTCCGTCTTGACGATGGGCCGGACGGCCGTTATCTCGATGCCGTCCGAGAAGGGGGGCCGAGCGATGGCGATGCGCATGTCGCGGAACTGGATGATGCGCATCCCCGGCTGGTCGAGTTCGACGAACCCGTCGGGGGAGCGCCGGGTGGACTCCTCGATGTCGTGGGCCCACTCCTTCATCTCGGCCTCCGTGGCGGGTTCCTCGCGGATGGTCTCGTAGTGCATATCGCCGATGTCCCCCCGCTTCGCCATCGGGCCGACGCCGGTCTTCAGGTGGAGGCTCATCGTCGTCTCGTCGAGGAACGATTCGATGGCGAGTTCGCCGACCTCGCTCACCTCGGCCTCCACGTACTCGACGGCGATACCCTTCGCACGGGCCACCTCGGCCTGCACGGCGTCGCTGGTGAGGAGGGTGGCGTCGTACTCGGCGGCCACGTCACGGATGACGGCGTCGATGTCACCCTCGTGGGCAGCGCCGATCTCGTCGCTCGTCGGGCGTCGCCCGACGTACTCGACGGTCAGGTCGCCGGCGTCGTGGCGGTCGGCGAGCCGTCGCAGCTCCGAGAGGCCGTCCCAGCCGCTCTCGCGGCCCTCGTTGGCCTGTGACTCCAGCTCACTCACGACCGCCTCGGGGACGTAGACGGTCTCGATGGGGTCCCCGTCGCCCCGCTCGTGTCGTTCGGACACGCGGCCGTCGACGACCGCGCTCGTGTCCGGGACGATATCCATACCTGCGATTGGGTGGCCCGCCCTTTAAAGGGCGTGATGGGGCGAGAGGACGGAACTCCACCGGCCTCGCTACCGGAGCCGACGGCAGGCTTATACGCGCTCGGCGGGAGGTTCGGCCGATGGACGAGACGGCCGAGGGGACGCTCACGGCGCGCTGTCGGGAGGCGTTCGGGGACGAACTCAGACTCGCGTTCTGGTACTCGACGACCGGGGGGAAGATAGACTGGGGCGTGCTCCACTTCCGCGAGGACGTCCGCGAGGCGTGGGGCGACGCCGACGAGGCACGGACGAAGGCCGCGCAGGTCATCAACGACATGAGCCTCGACCGGCCGGGTGACGCCCACTACGAGCGGGTCCACTCCGCCGGCGACCTGCTCTGTACCACCCGCGTGTTCGAGGAGGCCATCGCCATGCACGTCGGCGCCGGGGACCACGGTCTCATCGTCAGCTACGACCCCATGGCCGAGGTCGACCAGTACGGCTTCGTCACGGACGCCCACGAACTGCTCACCGGGGCCGACCGGGCGGCCCAGCCGTGACCCGCCGAAGCGACCGGTCGGAGCGCTCGGACGCGACGCGCGAGGAGCTGGCCGACCTGACGACGGCCCTCGTCTCGGTCCCGAGCCACGAGGACGAGACGGCCGCCGGCGACGCCATCGAGTCGTGGCTCCGCGAGGAGACCGACGCCCGCGTCGAACGTGACGACGTGGGCAACGTCCTCGCCCGCACGGGGGCGGGAGACCGCTCGCTCGCGCTCGTCGGCCACCACGACGTGGTCCCCCCGGACGAGTCGCAGGTGACCGACGACGGCGGCTACGTCGTCGAGGAACGCGACGGCCGTATCTACGGCCGTGGTGCTGCGGACATGAAGGGCGCCGTTGCGGCCGCGATGCTGGCCCTGCGCGACGCCACGCCGCCAGAGGGGACGGAACTCGTCTTCGCCTCCTTCGTCGGCGAGGAGGTCGGCGGCGTCGGCGCTCGCCACGCCATCGACGAGGGGTTCGCCCCCGACCACGCCATCGTCGCCGAGGGGTCGACGAACTACTCCGCGCCGGGCGTCACCGACGTGGTCGTCGCGCACAAGGGGCGGCGGGCCTCGACGCTCGTCGCCCACGGGAGCGCCGCCCACGCCTCGGAGCCGGAAGCCGGCGTCAACGCCGTCTACCGGGCCTGCGACGCCGTCGACCTCGTCCGTGACCTCGCACCACCCGAAGCGGAGGTGTTCGGCGAGCGCGTGGCGGGGAGCCTCGTCGTCACCGAGATCGACGGCGGGAGCGCGTGGAACGTCGTCCCCGAGCGCTGCGAGGTGACCATCGACGAGCGGACGGTCCCCGGCGACCGGGCCGACATCGGGTCGGTCGAGGCGGCCGTCGAGGGCGTCGAGTGGGTCGTCGAGCAGGACCTCCCGCCGATGGCGTGTTCGGACGAGGCGTTCGCCGACCGCGTGCTGGACGTGGCCCGCGAGGTGCAGACCGACGCCGACGCGACCCCGCAGCACGTCCTCAAGCCGCACGCGACCGACGCGGGGTGGCTGGCGGGGGCGGGGACCGCCTGCGTCGTCTGCGGCGCCTCCGAACCCGGCGAGGCACACACGAAGACGGAGTCGGTGTCGCTCGACGTGCTGGAGCGGTGTTACCGCGTCTACCGCGGCGTCGCGGACGGCCCGTAGACGACAGCGGTTCGCTGACCCTCCCGAAGACATACACCACGCCACCGACAGCCCTCGGCCATGGCAGACGAGTCGCCCCGCACGCGACGCGCCCTCCTCCGTTCCGTGGCCGCCGTGAGCGCCGGTGTCGGGCTCGCCGGGTGTAGCGAGTCCGACGGGACGCCGACCCCCGACCTCGGCACCCCGGCGCCCGTGCCCGGCACGCCGACCGACGACCCGGTGACCCCGACCGACAGCCCCGGCGCCGGCGACCTGCTGGGGCCGTGGCCGACCGCCCGTGGCGGTCCGCGGAACCACGGTCGCACGGTCGAACTCGGCCCCGAGGTCGACCCCACGGCCCACTGGCGTGCGACGGTCGACCTCGGGACGGCGCTCCGGGTCGCGGTGGGGCCCGACGGGCCCGTCGTCGCCCGCGAGGACGGCCTCGTCCGGGCCTACGACACCGAGGGGCGCGTCAGGTGGGAGCGTCGCCACGACGGGGGATTCGTCGCCGCCCCGGTCGTCGCCGACGACGGGACGGTGGTCCTGCCCGGCTTCGAGGGCGACGTGGTCGCCCGGAACCCGGACGGAAGCGAGCGCTGGCGGGTCGGGACGCCCGAGAGCCTGTTCACGCCCAACCTCAACGACGCGACGCCGCTCCGCGTCGCCGGCGACACGGTCGTCCTCGCCCACCCACACGGCCGGGTGTACGCGCGCTCGCTCGACGACGGCACCGAGCGGTGGACCGCGGAGACGGTCCGGCGGCCACACCGCCCGCAGGTGGCCGACGGCGCCCTCGTCCTGACGGGGAGCCAGCGCGACCCCGAGACGCCCGTGACCGTCGCGCTGTCGCTGGCCGACGGGAGCGAACGCTGGCGCCGCGAGGAGCGCGACACGCCGAAGGTCGGCGCCGGGGTCCACGACGGGGCCGTCGTCGTCGGTGACATCTCGGGCGGTGTCGTGGCCCGAGAGGCGGCCGACGGGAGCGAACGCTGGCGTGTCACCCTCCCCGACGAGCCGTGGGTGAGCACGATACCACGGCGTTTCGCCGGGCGCGTCTGGGTCGGTACCCTCCGGGCGGGCCTGTTCGCCACGGACGGCGAGACCGTCGAGCGGTTCGACGTCGACGTCGGGCCGACCCCGGCGGTCGGCGACGCACTCTACGTCGCTACCGACGCGGACGGCGTCGCGGGACGCTACCGGAGCGAGGTGGCCGCCCTCGACGGCGACGGCGCCGAGCGCTGGCGCCGGACGGTCCGCGGCCCGCCCGTGGGGCACCTCCGCGCCCGCGACGGCCGCGTCTGGGTCGGGACCGGGACGGGCGTGGTGGCCTCGTTCGGGACGGGTGGTGACCGGGCGTGGCGGGCGTTCGCCCGGCGGGACACGCTCCCCGAACCCGTCGTCGGTCCCCGCGGCGTCTACTGCGGCGAGCACGCCTCGTACGTCGAGGGCTACACGCTCCAGGACGGCGCCAGCCACCGCTGGGGGCTTGGGTTCGAGGGGAACGCACCCGCATCACCCGCCGTCACCGACCGGGGGGTGCTGGCCGGGAGCCGACGCGGCGAGGCGGCGCTGATGCCACGCCTCCCCGAGGCGGTGGCCGACCCGCCGGACGGCCGCCTCACCGTCACCCCCACGCCGGGGCCGGACACCACCCCGACCGCACACGTCGACCGGTTCCCGCCGGACCCGCGCTGGCGGCGCGACCTCGACGGCCCAGTCGGCTCCGTCGGCTACGGCTACCGCCGGGCCTTCGTCGGCGTCGGGACGCGCGTCGTCTCGCTCTCCCCGAGCGGCGAGACGCTGTGGCGGACCGACCTCGGTGAACCGGTCCGGGCCGTGCCCGCCGTCGACACGAGTATCTACGCGAGCACGACTGGTGGTGGACTGGTGTCGTTGAACCGCGGCCGTGGGAGCGAGCGCTGGTCGACCAGGGTGGGTGAGCGAGCGACCGCACCGGTCCTCGTCGAGCGTGGCGGGTCGGTGCTGGTCGGCACCGACCGGGGGCTCGTTTCGGTGGACAGCGGAGGGACCGTCCAGTGGCGTGTCGGGAACGGACGGGTCCACGGTGCCCCCGCGCTCGGCGGGAACGCCGTCTTCGTCGACGCTGGCGGGGTGGTTCGTTCCGTCTCGCGCACCGGCGAGGTGAACTGGCGGGCCGACCTCGGCACACCGGTCCGCGGCGCCCCCGCGCTCGGCCCCGAGCGGGTGTACGTCGGCGCCCGCGACGGCGTCCTCTACGCCCTCTCGAAGCGGGACGGGTCGACCGACTGGACCTACGACGTGGGCGAGTGGGTCGACGGGTCGCCCGTCCTCGCCCACGGCGCCGTGTTCGTCGTCGACGCGGCCGGTGGCCTGACCTGCGTCGTCGGCGAGTGACCACACGGCACCGCCGGTATCGCCACAATTCTTACCGCTCGCGTCACAGACACCGGTATGGCGACGGAACAGGGGCAACTCCCCGACGCGTACGACGAGGTCCTCGAGCAGTTCGCCCGGGTGACGTACCTGAGCGACGGCGGTAGCTACCTCAACTGGGACCAGGAGGTGATGATGCCCGACGACGGGACGCCCGCGCGGGCCAAGCAGCTCTCGACCATCTCCGGGGTCCACCACGACCTGCTGACCGACGACGTGGTCGCCGACGGCCTCGACGAACTGGACGAGTCGGAGCTCCCCCAGCCGCAGGCCGCCGAGGTCCGGGAGGTCCGCCGGCAGTACGACCGCGCCGCGAAGGTCCCGCGTGACCTCGTCGAGCGCATCTCCGAGGAGACCTCGAACGCCCTGCCCGTCTGGAAGGAGGCGAAGGCCGAGTCCGACTGGAGCACGTTCGCGCCGAAGGTCGAGACCCTGCTCGACCTCAAGCGCGAGTACGCCGAGCACATCGACCCGGACGCCGACCCGTACGCGGTGCTGTTCGCCGACTACGAGCCGTACCTCGACCTCTCGGTCGCCGAGGACGTGCTGACGACGCTGCGTGACGAACTCGTCCCGCTGATAGACGACATCAAGGCGAGCGACACCGAACTCGCGGACCCCTTCGACGGCGCGTACAGCGACGACACGCAGATGGCGCTCTGCCGGTCGCTGCTCGACACGCTCGGCTACGACTGGGACCGCGGCCGCATCGACGTGGCACCGCACCCGTTCTCGCTCGGCACGCAGTTCGACGCCCGCGTGACGACACGGTTCGACGAGGAGGACCCGGTGGGTGCCATCGGCTCGACCATCCACGAGTTCGGGCACGCCACCTACACGCTCGGGCTGCCGCAGGAGCACTACGGCTCCCCCCTCGGCCAGCACCGCGGCCTGACCGTCCACGAGTCGCAGTCCCGGCTGATGGAGAACCACGTCGGCCGCTCGCGGGCGTTCTGGGACCTCGTCACCGACGACGTGAACGACCACCTCGGCACCGAGGTCACGCCGCAGGCGGGGTACGAGGCGGCGAACCAGATCTACCCGGAGAACCGCATCCGCGTGGAGGCCGACGAACTCACCTACCACATGCACATCGTCCTCCGGTTCGAGATCGAGCGTGACCTGCTAGCGGGTGACCTCGACGTCGAGGAGGTCCCCGCCGTCTGGAACGAGAAGATGGAGGAGTACCTCGGTGTCACGCCCGACGACGACGCCGAGGGCTGCCTGCAGGACATCCACTGGTCGCACGGCTCGTTCGGCTACTTCTCGACGTACTCGCTCGGGAGCGTCCTCGCGGCACAGCTGTTCGCCGCCGCCGAGGACGACATCGCCGACCTCGACGGGAAGATACGGAACGGCGAGTTCGGCCCGCTCCACGACTGGCTGACCGAGAACGTCCACGCGCACGGCCAGCGCTACGAGACGAACGACCTCGTGAGGGAGGCGACGGGCAGCGGCTTCTCCGCCGACCCGTTCGTCGAGTACGCGACCGCGAAGTTCGGCGACCTCTACGATCTGTAGCTCCCGTCCCCGGCCCGTGCTTTGATTGTCGCCCCACGCCGTCGTGAACCATGGCGACAGCCGACACGGACGACCCCTACGCCGCCCTCCGCGACCACGTCGAGCGCATCACCTACCTCCGGGACGCGACCGGTCTGCTCAACTGGGACCAGCAGGTCACGATGCCCGAGGGTGGGTCCCCCGCCCGGGCGAAGCAGCTCTCGACGCTCTCGGGGACCACCCACGACCTGCTCACCGAGGACCGGGTGGGCGAGCTCCTCGACGCCTGCGAGGCGGCCGACCTCACCGACGAACAGCGGGCGGTGTGCCGCGAGATTCGGCGGGAGCACGAGCGGGCGACGAGCGTCCCCTCCGACCTCGTCTCGCGGCACGCCGAAGCGTCGAGCGAGGCCCAGCAGGTCTGGCAGGACGCGAAGGCTGACGCCGACTTCGAGGCGTTCGCGCCCACGCTCGACCGACTGCGGGAGTTGCGCGTCGAGCGAGCCGAACACATCGACCCCAGGGCCGACACCTACCCCACGCTGTACGAGGACAACATGCCGACCCTCCCGCTGGAGACGGTCGAGCGGGTGTTCGACACCCTGCGGGAGGAACTGCCGCCGCTGGTGGCCGCGCTCCGCGAGTCCGGCACCGAACTCGCCCGCCCGTTCGAGGGCCAGACCTTCCCCGAGGCCGAGCAGGCGGCCCTGAACGAGGCCGTGGCCGACTTCCTCGGCTACGACTGGGACCGTGGGCGGCTGGACGCCTCGCCACATCCGTTCACCTCGGGCACGCAGTTCGACGCGCGCATCACCACCCGGTACAAGCCCGAGGACCCGCTGGACGCGCTGACCGCGACCATCCACGAGTTCGGCCACGCGACCTACCAGCTCGGGCTGCCACGGGACGAGTACGGCGTCCCGCTCGGGAGCGCCCGGTTCGAGGTCCACGAGTCCCAGTCGCGGTTCTGGGAGAACCACGTCGGCCGCACCCGGGCGTTCTGGGAGGCGTTCCTGCCCACGTTCCAGGAGCACCTCTCGGGTGTCGAGGACCTCACCGTCGAGACGGCCTACGAGGCGGCCAACCGCATCTACCCGGAGAACCGCATCCGCGTGGAGGCCGACGAACTCACCTACCACATGCACATCCTCCTGCGTCACGACGTGGAGCGCGAGTACCTCGACGGTGACCTCTCCGTCGACGAGGTGCCGGCCCGCTGGAACGAACTGATGGACGAGTACCTCGGCGTGACCCCGGACGACGACGCCGAGGGCTGCCTGCAGGACATCCACTGGACGACGCGGTTCGGCGGGTTCCCGAGCTACACGGTGGGGTCGGTGCTGGCGGCACAGCTCACGGCCGCGATGCGCGAGGACCTCGACGTGGAGGGCTGCATCAGCGACCGCGAGTTCGACCGCCTGCGCGAGTGGATGACCGACAACGTCCACCGCCACGGCCAGCGCTACGAGGCCGACGAACTGGTGGCGGTGGCGACGGGCGAACGGCTCACGGCGGACTACTTCCTCGAGTACGCGCGGGAGAAGTTCGGCGACCTGTACGACCTCTAGAGACGTTCACGACGGTCGATACGTCACCCGTGCGTAACTTTCTCATGCTGCCGGGTACCACAGGCTTATGACAACCGCTGTCATAGGCCATCGTGTATGGCGACCGCGAATCAAGACATCTTCGACGAGTTCCTCTCCGAGCGTGGCCACGAGACCGAATCGGCTGGCTGGGAGCGAGACTATAACAAGAAGCGCTGTCCTGAGTGCATGGGGCTCCACGGCCTCGACGCGGTGGCCTGCACCGTCTGCGGCTGGGAACCGTAGTCGGTCGTCACTCATCGGTTTCTCACACTCTCAGCCGAGCGTGACCAGCGCCGCGCCCACCACCACGAGCGCTGCGCCCACGACGACGCCCGGCGTCACCCGCTCCACGTCCCGGAGGAGCACCGCCGCGAACAGCGCCGTGAACAGCGGCGCCGTCGCGACGAGGGGGTCCACGATGGCGACCCGACCGGCCGGGTGCGCGAGCGCCGCGAACATCGCCAGCAACGCGACGGCCGTCAGCACCCCGCTCGCCGTGAAGTACGCGTAGGTCCGCCGAGGTGCCGAGAGGAGTTCCCGGCGGTCGGCGTCGCTCACCGTCGCCGCGTACGCGAGCAGGGCCACCAGCGCGGCCGTCTCGTTCAGCGCGACTGCCTCGAGCGCCGTCGTCTCGGTGAGTTCCAGCCCGTAGCGCCGGGCGACGTTCCCCGCCGCGAAGAAGACGGCGGCGACCACCGGGTACGCGAGGTGCCTGCGCTCCCAGCCGCCGATGTCGCCGCCCCGCGAGAGCGAGAGGGCCGCGAGGCCGCCGACGAGGACGACGATGCCGGCGACGGTGCCGAGCGAGACGGCCTCGTCGAGGAGCGACACCGCGAGGAGGGTGGCGAACAGCGGCCGCGACGCGATGGCCGCGGAGTTGATGGAGGCCCCGACGCGACGGACGCCGGCGAAGACGGCGAGCCGGCCGAGCGCGGTCCCGACGAAGCCGGCCCCGAGGAAGATACCCGCCGCGAGCGGCGTGATGGCGGCGAACGGGGCCGAACCCGTGAACAGGGCGAGTCCGGCGAGCGCCAGCCAGTAGAGCGCCGAGTCGACGAGGACGACGACGAGGGACGCCTGCAGCGTCCCGCCCCCGTCGTCCATCCCCCGTTTGTCGAGGATGGGACCGAACCCCCAGAGGACGGCGGTGAGGAGACAGAGCGCGTAGACGACCGGTGGCGCCGAGAGCGGCGGGAGGGTCTGGAGCGGGAAGCCAGCGAGGTCGACGGGCGTCACGGCTGGCGGTTCACCCGGTCGGCGGAAAGCACTCACGGTCCGGGTCGTGGGCCGTCGGCGGTTGCCACGACGTCGACCGACAGGCCCGTCGGCGGTTGCCACGACGCCGACCGGTGAGTCCCGGCTGAGCACCCGTTGTGGGTCCCCTCGAGGGGCGAGCGGCATCGAACAGCGTTATGAGGGACCGGCCCTTGCACAGGACAATGACCGACCCGGAAGTCACCCGCCTGTTCGGTGGTCCCGGCAGCGGGAAGACGACCGCCCTCCTCGACCGCGTGGACGACCTGCTGGACGATGGCGTCGACGTGCGGGACATCCTCGTCGTCTCGTACACCCGTGCGGCCGCACAGGAGATCCGCGAGCGACTCGCCGAGCGACTCGACCGCTCGCCCAAGTCGTTGAAGGGCAACGTCTGTACGATGCACGCGAAGGCGTACGAACTGCTGAACCTCTCGCGTGGCGACGTCGTCGGCGAGAAACACAAGGAGGAGTTCTGCGACGACTACGGCATCGAGTTCGAGGACGAGTACGAGGGCTCGCGCCGCCGCTCCTCGCGCTCGACGACCATCGGCAACAAGATCATCGCCACCAGTCAGTGGCTCCAGCGGACCCGCCGCGACGTGGCCGACTGGTACGACGTCCCCTTCCAGTGGAACGAGGAGGAGGTCCGCCTGCCGCCGGACATCGACCCGAACGCCCAGACCGGCAACAAGTACACGCCGACGTGGCCGAGCGACGACGACCGCATCGACGTCCCCGAGGTCATCCGTGCGTGGCGGGCCTACAAGGGCGAGCAGGGGGTCGTCGGCTTCGCCGACATGCTCGAACGGGTCCAGCAGCGCTCGCTCCTGCCGAACGTGAACCACCTCGTCATCGACGAGTTCCAGGACATCACCACGCTCCAGTACGCCGTCTACGAGGAGTGGCGCCCGCACATGGACACGGTGTTCATCGCCGGCGACGACGACCAGGTCGTCTACGCGTGGCAGGGCGCCGACCCCAACCTCCTGCTGGACGAGCGGGTCGACATCGACGAGGTGCTGCCGAACTCCTACCGCCTCCCCTCGCGCATCCTGAACGTCGTCAACCGGGAGATACGGCACATCGAGAAGCGACAGGAGAAGGACCTCAAGCCCCGGAAGGAGGGCGGGCGGGTGGAGGCCGTCCGGAGCCCGTCGATGCTCGAACTCGTCCGGAACATCCGCGCCACGGTCGAGGAAGACGAGGACGCGAGCGTGATGGTCCTGTTCCGTGCGCGGTACCAGATGTTCCAGTTCGTCGACGAGTTCGTCTCCCAGGGGATCCCGTTCGTCTCGCTGACGGACACGCGGCTCTGGACCGACCGCCTGCAGGGGTACATCAGGGCCATCGAGAAACTCGACGAGGAACAGCCGGTGACGGGACTGGAGGCCCGCCGGCTGGCCGAGATGCTCGCCGAGTCCGCGTTCGGCACGAACGAGCGCGACGACCTGTTCGACGCGCTGGACGACCTGAAGGAGGAGACGGGCATCGACGACCTCGAGGAACTCGAACTGAGCCACGACGAGGTGCGGGAGTACGCGCCGTTCGCCCCGTCGCCGGCCAGCGCCGCGGACATGCTCAGCCGCGTCTCGAACTTCCAGGAGCGCTCGGTGAAGGCGTACTTCAAGGGCGAGTACCGGGGGATGGACCCCAACCGGGTGCGGGTGGGCACCATCCACTCGGCGAAGGGTCGCGAGGCCGACCACGTGTTCGTCGCCACCGACCTGACCGAGAAGGTGGTCGAGCAGATGGCCGCCACCCACCCCGACCCGGAGAACGTCGCCGGCGTCACCGAGTTCACGAAGAACGCCGACCCCGTCCCCACGCTGACCGACAACGAGCGACGCGTCTTCTACGTCGGGATGTCCCGTGCCCGCGAGCGGCTCGTCCTGCTCGAGGACCTCGTCGACGGGGCGCCCACGCTCCCCATCGACGTGTTGCTGTACAACGAACTCACCGACAAGACGCTCCAGGAGATGGTCGAGGAGTGTCAGGAGCCGATGGACGTCGAGGCGGAGGCGAAGGCGCCCGGCGCCGACGACTGAGCCCGCGCTCCCCTACTCCTCGTCGGTCTCGGCCTCCGGGTCCTTGGCCACCGTCCCGACCACCTTCCCCGCCAGCATCCCCGGCAGGTCGCCGGGCGACGCCACGTACTCGTTGATGAGCACCATCAGCGCCGCGATAGCGAGGAAGCCGGCGCCGACGGTCGTGTTCCCGTCGCCGAGGAACTGCAGGCCCAGCAGGGCGACGGGGAGGGCGAACGCCAGCGTGATGGCGAGGCCGAACAGGCCCGTGATACTGCTCACGCGACGGCGTTGGCCGCCACGAGCGAAAAGCCGTGCGGTGTCCGCCTCGTTCCAGAACTGGGAACGGTAACGCTCTTGAAACCGACGGACGTAGCCGGCGTATGTTCACCGGCATCGTCGAGGAGACGGGCGAGGTCGTGCGTCGCGAGGAGACCGAGGGCGGGTTGCGCCTGCGAGTGCAAGCGTCGTTCGCGGACGAACTCGAGGTCGGGCAGTCCGTGGCGGTGTCGGGGGCCTGCCTCACGGTCGAGGACTTCGACAGCGAGACGTTCGAGCTGTTCCTCTCCCGCGAGACCGTCGAGAAGACGTATCTGGGGGAGGTGGCGGTCGGTGACGTCGTCAACCTCGAGCGGGCGCTGCCGGCCGACGGTCGGTTCGACGGCCACTTCGTGCAGGGGCACGTCGACGGCACGGCCGAGGTGGTCGACGTGGAGCAGGTGGGGGACGTCCCCGCGAGCGAAGCGAGCGGGGGCTCGTCGTACGAGCGAAGCGAGTACGACGGTGACTGGACGTTCACCTTCTCGCTGCCCGAGTCGATGGGCCGCTACGTCGTCCCGAAGGGCTCCATCTGCGTGGACGGCATCTCGCTCACCGTCGCCGACCTCCGGGACGGGGAGTTCGACGTGGCCATCATCCCGGAGACCTACCGGCTGACGAACCTCGCGGCGAAGGCGGCTGGCGACCCGGTCCACCTCGAGGTCGACGTGGTGGCGAAGTACGTCGAGTCGCTGACCGAGGGGTACCGCTGAGCGGGCAGGCCAAACGGTTAGGGACCCTCCACGAGTAGAGCAGGGTATGGAACGCGACCCGGTCGAAGCCCGGGCCGACGACGGACTCGACCTCTACGACGTCTCGACGTGGGAGCCACGCACCACCATCGACCGCCTCTCGGTCGGCATCTACAACGGGGCGCTGACACTCGGTCGGGTCGTGTTCGTGCTGGTGGCGCTCCTCATCATCCTCGCCCAGTTCGTACTGGGTGGCATCGGCGCGCTGTTCTCCACGCAGCCCGGTGCCGTCGCACTCGTCGCACTCTCGGTGGTGCCGGCGCTGGCCCTGTTCGCGTACGTCTACAGCGCGGACGTGACCAGTTCCGAACCGCTGGAACTCGTCGTCGGCACGTTCGTGCTCGGTATCCTGTTCGCCGGCTTCGCCGCCGTCGTGAACACCACGCTGGGCGGGCTACAGGGGGTCCCCATCGTCGGCCTGTTCCTCTTCTTCTTCCTCGTCGTCGGGCCCGTCGAGGAGACGGTCAAGTTACTCGCGGTCCGCCTGCTCCCCTACCGCCACGAGAGCTTCGACGCCGTCATCGACGGTGCGGTGTACGGGGCCGCCGCCGGGCTCGGGTTCGCCACCATCGAGAACGCGCTCTACATCTCCCGTGGCCTCACCATGAGCGGGCAGGTGGTCGGCGGGGGCGGCGTCGGCGAACTCATCGGGATGGGCGCTGGCATCACGGCGCTCCGGGCGCTCGCCGGGCCGGGCCACGTCATCTACTCCGCGTTCGCTGGCTACTACCTCGGGCTCGCGAAGTTCAACCCCGACCGCTCCGGCCCCATCGTCGTGAAGGGACTGCTCATCGCCTCGCTCATCCACGCCACGTACAACTCGCTGGTGAGCATCGTCCCCGGTGTCGCCAACGCCCTGTTCGGCGTCGCCCCCATCGTGGCGTTCTTCGGGTTCGTCGTCGTCTTCGACGGCGTGTTCGGCTACATCCTCTACCGGAAACTGAAGCGGTACGCGGCGGCCTACCACGCCAGCCGTGGCGACGAGATCGACGAGGCCACCTTCTCGCCCGAGGTGGCCGAGTTCGACGGCTGAACGGGAAGAGGGGGCTTTTTCGACGCGCCCGACGGACGGGCGGTATGGAGTTCGACATCGTCGGGAGCGAGGCCATCCGCGAGGGCCGGGCGACCGACGCCTACTTCCTCCGGACGGAGGAGGCACTCGACCACGCCGGCCGGAACCCGCACGTCGTCTGCGACGTGACCGCAGACCAGTTCGGGACCGGTGACTGGGAGGTGCTCGCCGGCCTGAAGGACGCCGTGGCGCTGTTCGAGGGGCTCGACATCGACGTCCACGCGCTCCCCGAGGGGACGCTGTTCGACGGCGGACCCGTGATGCGAATCGAGGGGTCGTACCGCGAGTTCGCCCGCTACGAGACCTCCCTGCTGGGGTTCCTCTCCGGCGCCTCCGCGCAGGCCACCGCCGCACTCGAGGCGGTCACGGCCGCCGGCGACGAGGCCAGCGTCCTCAGTTTCGGCGCCCGGCACGTCCACCCGGCGGCGACGGCCGCGCTGGAGCGCTCCGCGCTCGTCGGCGGCGTGAGTGGCTTCTCACACGTCGCCGCCGGCGAGGTCATCGACCGCGAACCTGGCGGGACGATGCCCCACGCGCTGGTCATCTCCTTCGGGAACGGTCACCAGGAGGACGCGTGGCAGGCGTTCGACGAGGCCGTCGCACCCGAGGTGCCGCGGGTCGCGCTCGTCGACACCTACACCGACGAGGTCGACGAGGCCATCCGGGCCGCGGAGGCCATCGACCTCGACAGCGTCCGGCTGGACACCACCGGGTCGCGGCGCGGCGACTTCCGCCACATCGCCCGCGAGGTCCGCTGGGAGCTCGACGTGCGAGGACACGAGGACGTGGGCATCTTCGTCTCGGGGGGACTGGGGCCGAGCGAGATCCGTCAGCTCCGGGACGTGGTCGAGGGGTTCGGCGTCGGCTCGTACATCTCGAACGCGGACCCCGTGGACTTCTCGCTGGACATCGTCGAGGTCGAGAGCGAACCCGCCGCCAAGCGAGGGAAGCTCTCGGGGACGAAGCAGGTGTACCGGACGCCCGACGGCGGGCACGCCGTGGCGCTCGAGGGGACCGCGGTCGAGGGCGAACCCCTGCTGGAACCGGTCGTCGAGGACGGCGAGGTCGTGGGGACGTTCGACCTCGAGGCGGCCACGGAGCGGTGTGCCGCGGACGCCGCGCGGGTCGGGTTCGGCGACGGGGAGTGAACGGACCGAGGTGGGGGCTCGACGCCGTTCTCGGCGGGTAGGAACGACCGGCGGTGGATATCCACCTGTATCGCCTGTCGAGAGACATGAGCCCCGAGACCGGCATCGAGGGTGGAACGGTCGTCACCGACGTGCGCGAGTCGTCGGTGACGGGACACTGGCGAGTGTTCGGCGTCTTCGTCGTCGGGACGCTCGCGTTCTCGTGGGGGCTGTGGACCCTGTTACTGTTCGCGGTGGTCCCGTCGTCGGCGACGGTGCCGCTCATCATGCTCGGCGGGTTCGGCCCGTTCGTCGGCGCCCTGCTCGCCCTGCGGCTGACGGGGCGCAGCGTCCGGACGTGGCTCCGCTCGAACCTCCACTACCGTATCCCCGTGCGCTGGTACGTCCTCGCCGTGCTCCTGCCGCCGCTGCTCATCGTCGTCTCGAGCGTCGTCTACGTCACCGCCTTCGGTGGGACCTACGCGCTCGACGAACTCGTCCCCGTGTGGACGTTCGGTCTCGGCCTCGTACTGACGTTCTTCCTCGGTGGCGGGCAGGAGGAACTCGGGTGGCGTGGGTTCGCCCAGCCAGCCCTCCAGGACGGCGTCTCCGCGCTCGGCGCCAGCCTGCTCGTCGGCGTCGTCTGGTTCGTCTGGCACGTCCCCCTGTTCTTCGTACCGGGGAGTTCGCAGGCCGGCGTGCCGATGCTCCCGTACGCGGCCGGCGTGCTCGCCACCGCGGTGGTGCTGGGCTGGCTCTACAACGCCACCGGGAGCCTGCTGGTCCCGTGGCTCTACCACGCCAGCGTCAACCCCGCCGCCACGTACTTCCTCGCCGGCGTCGAGGTGCTGCGGACCCCCGCCGGCTACGGTACCTACGCCGTGCTGGTCGGGCTCGTGGCCGTCGCCCTCGTCGTCCACTACGGGTCGACCGACCTCGCGGCCCGCGCCCGGGTCCGGCTCGCCGACCTGACCTGACCGGTCGGTAGCTTCCGGCTCCGATAGCCTGAAACGAGCGTCACCCGACCGTCGAGTATGGATCTCGGCCGGCTCCGCGCGGTCTGGGAGCGAGTGTTCTCGCTCGCGTGGCCGGTCATGGCCGAGCAGACGTTCCGCACCGCGATGCGGACGACGGACGTGCTCGTCACCGCGCTGTTCTCGCCGGCCGCCGTCGTCGCCATCGGCCTCGCGGACCTCTACGCCCGCTTCCCCCTCCGCATCGGCCTCGGGCTGGGCGGCGGCGCCATCGCGCTCTCCTCGCAGGACACCGGGGCCGGGAGCGTCGGGAGCCGCGACGAGGCGGTCACGCAGGCCATCCTCGTCGGCTTCCTGCTCGGCCTGCCGTTCGTCGTCGTCGGCCTCCTGTTCGGCGAGACGGCCATCGAGCTGTTCGGCGCGAGCGACGAGGTGGTCGGGCTCGGTGCGACGTACCTCGCCGTCGTCTTCGCCACCGCCCCGTTCCGGCACGTCGCGCTCGTCGCCGCCCGCTCGCTCCAGGGCACCGGCGACACCCGCACCCCGATGTACGTCAACGTGTTCGCCAACTCGCTGAACATCTCCGGGAGCGTCGTCCTCGGTCTCGGCCTGTTCGGCGCGCCGCGGCTGGAGATTCTCGGTGTCGGGCTCGCCACCGCGACGGCGAACGTCGTCACCGCCACGCTGCTCTGTGCGGCCATCGCCGGGTCGTGGAGCGAGGCGTCGTTCGTCCGACCCCGACGGCTCGTCCTCGTCCGACAGCTCCTGCAGGTGAGCGCCCCACGCGTCGCCGAGGGGTTCGCCTCCGAGCTCGCCGAGTTCCCGTTCAACGCCCTCCTGCTCGGGTTCCCGAACGGGGAGGCGGTGAACGCGGGCTTCCAGATCGGCCGGCGGCTCTACCAGCAGGTCACCGGCCCGCTCTCGCGGGGGTACAACGTCGCCGCGAGCGTCCTCGTGGGGCAGTCGCTCGGCGAGGGCGACCCCGCCGACGCCCGCTACGACGGCCGTGCGGTGGCGGCGCTCGGCGTCCTCACCGTCGGCACCATCGGCCTCCTCCTCGCGCTGGCCGCACCGTGGGGGGTCCGGCTGTTCGCCAGCGACCCCGCCACGGTCCGGTACGCGACCGACTTCGCCCGCGTCTACGGGCTGGCCGGCGGCGTCCTCGTCGCGTTCTCTGCGCTCTCGGGGGGCTTGCAGGGCGCGAGCGAGACGCGCATCCCGTTCGCCGCGCGGACGACCGGGATGTTCGGGTTCTTCCTCGGCCTCTCGTGGCTGCTGGGCGAGACGCTAGGCTTCGGTCCGACCGGGGCGTACGTCGGCGTCGTCGCCGCCTACGCGTGGATGGCGCTCGTCGTCACGTGGGGGTTCGAGCGCTCGGACTGGGCGGGCCGGGCGGCCGAGCTGATGGCCGAGCGTGGGAGTGCGAGCTAGCCACGCGAGCGAAACACGTAATCCGGCGACCGGACTAGTACGGGTGGCAGAGGGAGCCCGGCCTCCGCTACACGCGTAGTGAGGAAAGTCCCCCCACCGTCCGGGCGGGCGACTGGGCGCAAGCCCAGAGCGGGAGACCGCTGGCTCTGGAACAGAAACGAGACCCCTCGGCGCGAGCGATGAGACCTGCGAACCGAACCGCGAGGTGAGGAAGCTAACCGGTCGAGCGTCGACCGCCGAGAACGGATGGAACGGCGAATCCTCGCCGGTGCAAGCCCGCCGCGCTATGGTAGCCCGGACGCTGCGGCGGGTGCTCAGCCGAATGCCGGGCCGAACAGAAGGGGGCTTACTCCCCTCCAGCCACCATCTTTTCGAGCAGCGGGTGCGCCTGCGGCGCACCGCTCGCTCGAAAACATGGGTCAAGAAGGCCGCGAGCGCTCCGCGCTCGCGGGTTCCGACGGTGGCCCCACCGCGACCGCACCGCCGCCTCCGCGACCGTTCCGCCACCGCAGCCGCCTCCGCGACCGCAGGATTCGACCGGGCCACAAGGGTGATACCCCGCACGCGCGAATCCGCCGTAGATGCGCCGTCTCGCGCCAGTCGTGTTGTGTGCCACTCTCGTGGTACTCGCCGGCTGTTCGACCGGCCTCCCCGGCGGGCCGACGGGACTCGCCGGAACGCCCGGCGACGACACCGACCCGGTGTCCACCCCCACGCCGCGACCGACGCTCGCGCCGGGAGAGAGTCCGTTCCCCGACCGCCCGCTCGTGGTCAGCGTCTCGAACGAGGTGAACCAGTCACGCGACTTCGAGCCGCTCGTGGCCGAGACACTCGCGTACTGGGAGGCGAACGCGGAGCAGTACGCCGGCTACGAGGTCGACTACCGGCTCGACCCGGACGCCACGGACCCGGACTTCTCGGTCCGGTTCGTCGCGGGGATCGACGAGTGTGGCTCCGAGCGAGGCCACCCGGCCGGCTGTGCCCCGGTCGTCGAGAAACGCGGTCAGTTCGACCCGCCCCACGACGTCCGCATCCAGGGTGGGTTCTCCGACGCCTCGACGCTGGCGGTGCTGAAACACGAGTTCGGCCACACGCTCGGCCTGCGTCACGACGACGCCCCGGCCGAGGTGATGCGAGCCGAGTCCGTCCTGACGACGCTCCCACGGACCGACGCCGTGAACGAGTCCTACGCGTGGAACGGGTCGGAGCTCTCGGTGTACGTCGACCTCGGTGCCACCCCCCAGCGCGACCGCGACGAGTTGAACCGACAGGTCGACGAGACGCTCGCGTACTTCGAGCGCGGAGCCGGGGAGACGGTCGCGGACGACGTCTCGTTCGTCCGCACGCAGAACCGGACCGCCGCCGACGTCGTGATACAGGTCGGTGGTGAGACCCCCTGCGAGCGCGACCGTGGCTCCTGTCGGTACGTCGGTGGCCTGGACCCGGACGGCGACGGCCGACTGGAGACGTTCGAGCGGCTAGAGGTGTACGTGCTGGGGCTGGAACCCGAGGCAGTCGGGTGGCACGTCGGCCGGCACGTGGGCTACGGACTGTCGCTGAACACCGAGGACGAGTACCCCGAACCGCTGCAGACGGACGCCTCGTTCGGTGAGCGCCGGTCCGACTGGTGGGAGTCGGGATAGGGGGTCGATTTCGAGGGTGGTTCCGGAGTGGTCCGTGACAGCGAGCAAAGTAGCGAGTCGCGGTGCATCTGAGACCGCAATCGCGACCGCTCCGTAGCGCGGCCGGTCGTGCCTGGCGGCACGACACGGCACACCTGCCCTCCCCCGTCCCCCGACCACGCTCACGTTCGTTCGCGGGTCGGGCAAGCCACGCCCGACTACCCCCCGAACCCGTCTTCCCACCTGAAGACCCCGTCCCGCTGGACCACCTCGCCGTCCACCTCGATACGGGCGTCCTCGCTCACGTCGGTGATCATGTCGACGTGGACGGCCGAGTCGTTCGCCTCGTCCTCGTGGCCCGGCGGGAAGTTCGAGTCGTAGGCCCGACCGACCGCGAGGTGGACGGTGTCGCCCATCTTCTCGTCGAACAGGATGTTGTCGGTGAAGCGGTCGATGCCGCGGTTCATCCCGATGCCGAGCTCGCCCAGCCGGCGGGCGCCCTCGTCGGTGTCGAGCACGTCCGAGAGGGCGTCCTCGCCCTGGTCGGCGCTGAACTCGACGACCTCGCCGTCCTCGAACGTGAGGTGGACGTCCCGGACCCGCCGGGAGTTGATGGTCATCGGGACGTCGAAGTAGACCGTCCCCTCGGTGGCGTCGGGGGCCGTGAACACCTCGCCGGAGGGGAGGTTGTGCGAGTCGTAGTCCACGCTCGCGGCGGAGTTGACGGCGACCCGGTCCTCGATGGACATCGTGAGGTCGGTGTCCTCCTTGACGAGGCGGACCTCGCTGCCGGCGTCGAGGATGTCCTTCATGTTCGCCATCTCGTCGGCCAGCGTCTCCCAGTCACGGAGGACGGCGTCGTAGACGAAGTCGCAGTAGGCCTCGTAGGACATGCTCGCCTGCTGGGCCGCGGCACGGGTGGGGTGGAGCGTGCTGACCCACCTCGTGTCGAGTCGGGCCTCCCGGATCTTCCGCTTGGCCTTCCCGGCCGTCTGCAGGGTCTCGCCGGGGACGTCGGCCATCGCGGTGGTGTTGCGCGACCCCGACAGCGAGAGGACGCTGTCGGCCCCCTCGTACAGTGCGAGTTCGTACTCCGGGTCGGACTCGAACTCGTCGTCGTGAGCGTTCAGGTAGGCTCGCGAGACCTCCCCGGAGCTGTACGTCGTGACGAGGTTCGCGCCCCGTTCGCCGAGTTTCTCGGCGACGGCGACCGCGAGGTCGTGGGCGCCCTCGTCGACCGAGAGGACGACGTCGTCGCCCGCCTCGATGCGTGCGCTCCAGTCGACCAGTACCTCGGCGTGCTCGTGTACGCGTGGGTCCATGGTGGGTCGTTGGCTGGTGAGGTGGGAAGGTCTGTCGGGTCCACCCGTCGTTCGTGATCGGGTTCTGTTAGGTGGAATCATCGGGAGCCGGTGCGTGAAGCCAGCGGTCGAGGGAGGTCCGTGAAGCGAACGAGGAGACCAGCGCGGTACGAAGGGAACCGCACAGCACGGCAGGAGGGCCGGTCCGTTCGGAGCGGCCGGCCACTGAGCGGTGCTGGGCGGTTCAGTCGTACCGTGCTAGGCACCTCGCCCGACGGCACAGACACGACCGAGAGACACTCACCCCAGCCGGATCGGGTCGTCGCTCGGGCAGAACGACACCTCGACGCGGTCGCCGACCTCGAACCCGTGGTCCGGACAGACCACCTTCACGCCCGGCGAGTCGTGCGCGACGAACAGCGAGAGCCCCGTCACCCGCTCGCCGTTCGCGAGCACGTCGAACCCGTCCCACGTGACCGTCCGGTCGGTCGCGGTGCCGACCTCGTAGCCGAGCAGCGACACGGGACCGTCCCGCCCGTCGTGGAGGCCGCCGCCGGTGTAGTGCGCGAGACCGCCGTCCAGCACGCCGGCACCGTCGGCGGCGACGCCGGTCCACCCCGTGCCCGCCGCTGGCGTGTCCAGCAGCACGTACGTCTCGCCCACCTCGGCGACCCGGCCGACGCCGTCCCACGCGACCGGGTCGGGACGGACCGCGAGGGGCAGTTCGAGTCGCAGCGACCCCCCTGCCCGGAGGAGGTGCTGGTCGTGGCGGCGGAACCCGAGGTGGAGGTGGTTGTCGACCCACGGGGCGAAGAAGCCCGAGCGGACCATCCGCCCGAGCGAGTCGCCCGGCTCGACCCGGTCGCCCGGCTCGACCACGGGGTCGACGTGGAGGACGCGGGCGACGAGGTCGCCGCAGTCGAGGAGGAGGACGTGGTCCTCGGCCTCGGCGTACTCCTTCGCGGGGACCCGGCGTGTGGTGGTCTCGAGCACCGTTCCGGCGACGGGCGAGGGAGCGTCCTCGTCGGCGCGGTCCGGGTCGCGGTAGAGGTCCACCGCACAGCCCGTGTCGTGGGCGGGGTACGGGGAGTTGTAGAGCGAGTACCGGACGAACGGGTCGAAGACGGCCGGGTCGAGCACGACCCGGTCGGCTGCTGGCATCACTCCGACTCCGGGCCGCGGGGCTAAAGCCGCGTCGGGACGGAGCGAGGGTATGCGCGTGATCCGGGGCCGGGCGGCGAGCGTCGAGGCGGACCGTGCGGTCACCCGGGCGCTCGCCGACGACGTCCGCGAGACCGGGGAGGCCGTCGTCCGGGTCTGGACGCCCCACCGGCAGGTGGCGTTCGGCCGGCGAGACGCCCGCGCCGAGGGGTACGAGCGAGCGAAGCGGGCCGCCGAGGCGCGCGGCTTCCCACCCTACGAGCGCTCCGTCGGGGGCAGAGCGGTCGCCTACACCGGCCACACGCTGGCGTTCGTCCGCGTCGAACCCGTCGCCGACCTCCGGAAGGGGACCGACGAGCGCTACGACCGCATCGTCCGGGAGTTACGGGGGGCGTTCGCCCAGCTGGGGGTCGACGCCTACGAGGGCGAACCGACCGACGCGTTCTGTCCCGGCGCCCACTCGCTGTCGGTCGAGGGGGCCGGGAAGGTCGTGGGTGTCGCCCAGCGGGTGGCGAAGGGGGCCGCACAGGTGGCCGGCATCGCCGTCGTCCGCGACCACGCCGAGGTCGCCGAGGTCCTCGAGTCGGTGTACGAGGCGCTGGACGTGCCGTTCGACGCGTCGACGGTCGGGAGCGTCGCGGCGGCGGGTGGTCCCCCGGACTCGGAGACGGTCGGACGGGCGGTGGAGTCGGCGCTCGTCGGGGACCGCGAGTCGAGCGTCGAGGAGCTGCGTTAGGCCGGCGTGTCCGTCTCGTACCGACCGGGGACGAGCAGCGTCGTCCAGTAGACCGACCCGTCGTAGCGCACGAGGTAGGTCCCCGAGTCGCCGGTGTCGGGCGTATCCTCGCCCGGACCGCGGACCTGGCCGCGGCCGTCGAACCGGTCGGCCAGCGAGGTGAACGCGGGCGACGGTGTCTCGTCCGGACCGACGACGTACCCGGCGGCACCGTCGCTGGCCGTCGCCTCGACCGCCCGCTCGACCAGGTCACGCTCCGCCGTCGAGAGCCCGGAGAGCGTCCACGCGTATCGGTCGCGGAGTTCGGCACCCACCTCGCTCGCCGGCCGGGACCCGGCGACCGAGTAGCCGAACCGCTTCAGCGTCCGGTCGTAGCCGTCCTCGACGACCCACTCGGCCTCGCTGTCGTGGGTCGGCCACTCGATGATAGCGACGTCCGTCTCGGGGACGAGTATCGACTCGGCCACCTCCGCGTCGGTGTAGCGGATGGTCGTCCCGACGCCGACCGGCTCGCCGTCGGCGAACCCCTCGCGCTCGAGCACGCGGCGGTCGACCGCCGGGAGGTCGGAGAAGGCCACGGTCCGGCCGTCTCGTTCGTCACCGTCCACGATGTCGACGAGGACGGAGAAGACGGTGGCCGGGGTCTCCTCGACCACCTCGCGGTCGAGGCGGTAGACGGTCCCGTCGTAGACGATGGGTCGGCCGGCGGGGAGCAGCGGGTCGACACGCTCGGTCGTCGCCTCGCCGTCGGTGACGACCCGGTCCATCAGCGTGGCGCGGTCGGTACCGGCATCGACCTCGCCCTGTTCGAACGAGTAGTGGACACGAGCGGCGACGTCGGCGTCCGAGACGGGAGCCATCTCGAGACGAGCGGTTGGGGCCTCCGCGGCGAGGTCCGACCGGCCGAGGCCGGCACAGCCGGCGAGTGCGGGCAGGAGTGCAGTACCACCTGCGAGGAGGGCACGGCGGCGCATGCGATACCGTGGACGGTGGAGCGAGGAAAAGTCTCGGGAGGGTCAAACGCACGTTTCGGGAGGCATAAACGGCCCGCCACCGACCCACGAGCAATGCTCGTCACCAACGCCGTCCTCCCGGACGGCACCGAAGCGGCCGTCCGCGTCGACGGCGAGACCATCGCCGACGTGGGCGACCTCTCGCCGGCCGACGGCGAGGACGTCCTCGACGCCGCCGGCAAGCGCCTGGTCCCGGGGATGATAGACGTCCACGTCCACTTCCGCGAACCCGGCTACTCCTACAAGGAGACGTGGACCTCCGGGTCGCGCAGCGCCGCCGCCGGTGGGGTCACCACCGTCGTCGACCAGCCGAACACCGACCCCGCGACGACGACGGGCGAGGCGTTCGACCTGAAGACGGAGTTCACCACCCCCTCCTGCGTCGACTGGGGCATCAACGGCGGCGTCACCGCCGACTGGGACCCAGACTCGCTGTTCGAGCGGCTCCTGTTCGCGCTGGGGGAGGTGTTCCTCGCCGACTCCACCGGCGACATGGGCATCGAGGCCGACCTGTTCGAGGACGCGCTGGCCCGGGCCACCGACGAGGGGGTCACCGTCACCGTCCACGCCGAGGACGCCGACCGGTTCGACGAGTCCGCGCTCGACCGCGCTGACGACGACCACGACGCGTGGAGCGCCTACCGCACCGCCGAGGCCGAGATCGCCGCCGTCGAGCGGGCCTGCGAGGTGGCCGACGAGGCCGGCGCGCGTATCCACGTCGCGCACACCTCCACGCCCGAAGCGGTCGACGTCGCCGCCGACGCCGGGATGACCACGGAGGTCACCCCCCACCACCTGTTCCTCTCGCGTGACGACTACGACCGCCTCGGTACCTACGGCCGGATGAACCCGCCGTTGCGGAGCGAGGCGCGCCGCGAGGCGCTGTTCGAGCGGCTCGTCGACGGGACCGTCGACGTGGTCGCCACGGACCACGCCCCGCACACCCGACAGGAGAAGGACGCGAGCATCTGGGACGCCCCCTCGGGCGTGCCGGGTGTGGAGACGGCGCTCCCGCTCTTGCTCGCGGCCGCGGCGGACGCCGCGAACGACCTGACCTACGAGCGGGTCCGGGACGTGACCGCCGCGAACCCGGCCGAGCGGTTCGACCTCTCGCGGAAGGGGCGCATCGAACCCGGTCGCGACGCGGACCTCGTCCTCGTCGACCCGGACTCGACGACACCCATCCACGGCCCGCGGCTCCACTCGAAGTGCGGGTGGTCACCGTTCGAGACGTTCGAGGGTGTCTTCCCGGAGTGGACGATGCTCCGCGGCGAGATGGTCTACATCGACGGGGAGTTCCGCGAGGGCGTCGGGCAGAACGTCAGAGAGTGAGAGCGCGGTCTCAGGCGTCCGTCTCGCCGGTGAGCGCGCCGATGCCGAGGACGATCTCGTCGCGAACGACATAGACCGCACCGCCCAGCGCGACGACCCACAGGTCGTCGGCGAGACCGCTCGTGAACACGAGGTAGACACCGCCGAGCGCGAGCAGTCCCGCGACCAACTGGACCCCGAGATGGAGGACCCGCTGGGACTGCACGTCACCGACGCAGTCTTCACACAGGATACGCGCTGTCCCCTCTCGGTCGAGGACCCTGACGTTGAGCAGCGAGTCGTGCGGGCGATACCAGACGGAGAACAGCAGTGCCAGCCCGAGGACGTACCCGGAGTTGACCAGCCCCGCCTTCAGGAAGAGGCTCCGGCCGAAGAGAGCCCGCGACCCGATCAGCACCGCGTTCGGGAAGACGACGTTGAGGAGGAGGAACGGCCCGACGAGGACCGCGACGGCGAGTGCGAGTCTGAGGCCGGCGCCGGAGGTGTACGTCGCGAGGCGCGAGTCGCGTCGCTCTGACTGACAGGCGGTACAGAGCGGACTGCCACAGACCCCACAGACGCCCGTCGCGTCGTCACCGTCGTTGACACAGCGGAGGCTCACTGGCTCCCACCCCGGTTGAACGCCCCTTCGAGCGTGCCGATGAGCCGTGAGTTCAGGTCCGAGGATGCCGAGCGTGCGACCACCTCGGCGGTCGCCCGGCCGTTCTCACCGAGCGCCCCCTGGTCGGCACGGACCAGTCGGTCCTCGGAGTCACCGAACGCGGACACCTCCGACCGCTCGGACTGCGGCGTGAACACCCCCTCGACGGTTATCTCCGCGTGGACGACCCCCTCGTCGCCGTACTCGCGCTTGATGGCGAGTTCGCCACGGTTCTCGTCCTCGACCCGGAACAGCGCGTCCCGGTCGGCGGCGAGTTCGGCGTCGCCGACCGCCTTCTGTCGACGAATCTGGATCCCCTCTTGCCGGCAGATGGAGACGAGTTCCTCGTAGAGGTCGGTCGGCGTCGTCGACACCGTGATGCTGGAGCGGGTGGTCTTGGTCGCCTCGCCGCTCAGCGCCCGCGTGTCGATGTGGATGTCGTACGAGAGTTCGACCACGTGGTCCACGTCGACCCGGCCGGTATCGACGAACTGGTCGCCAGCCACGTCGTACGCACCCTCGATTCGGGTCCCGCTCAGCGTCCGGTTGCGGACCCTCCCCTCGAGGGTGGCGGTGACCTCACCGATGTCGAGTAGTTCCGTTATCGGCCCGAGGACGACGTACTGGGCGGTCTCACCCGGAGAAGCCGTCCGGTCGCGCCACTCGACGCGCTTGTTCTCCGGGTCGTACGTGGCGTCGCGCTTCGGATCGAAGTCGATCTGCGGGAACGTCCGGGACATATCGATCTTGAGCGTCGACAGTTCGAGACGGCCGCCGTCTCGAACGTCCCGGTGTTCGATCTCGATGAGCAGCGCCGCCAACCCCTCCAGTTCCTGCCGGCGCCGGAGGTTGTCGCTCGCGTCGCCCGACCCGTCGTCGTCGCGAACCAGCTCGACCGCGTCCCGGTACAAGCGGGCGCGGACGACGATTGGGAGGCGGTCACGCGGGTACGAGGCGATGTCGTACTCGTGGGTGAACACGGTCGCGTCGTTGTCGGCGAGTACCCGCTGAGCCTCGGCCGCGTCCCAGTCCACGTCGAACTCGACGGTGCCGTTCTCCGGGACGCCGTCGACCTCGATGCGGTCGGTCCAACTCTCGTCGGCCGGCAGCTGGTTCGACACCCCGAGGTACATCCCCGTCCCCGGATACTCGTCGCGACCGAAGACATTTCCCCCATCCGCGTCGGCGAGACTCCGGGCCGCGTCGAGGACGTGCCGGGGCCGGCGTTCGCGGTCTCTGACGGCCCGCTTGTCCGGCTTCGCGACGACGTCGAGACTCCCACTCACGTCGAACTCACTTCGGTACTCCTCCTCGGTAATCTCGAGGTCCGAAGCGACCCGTTCCTCCACCCGTAGTTCCGAGACTGTTCGATGAACTTCCTGTTCGGACATCCTTCCCGTCGATAGGACATATCGCTCTGTAATGAATTTGGGGGAGGACGAGAGTCGCCAAATTTGCCGGTTTCCGACCCGTCAGTGTCCCAGATTTTATCGAGCCGGCGTCGAGTGTCGGGACATGGACGGGAATACGACGGGGGACGGTGGGGCGTCACCGCCGGACCCGGAGCGCTGGGCGCAGGTGACCACAGAACTGGAGGGCATCGCCGAGGCGTACCGTTCGAGCGGCTGGGACGCCGTGACGGCAGTCCCGGAGTCGGTCGCCACCCGGCGTCCAGAGGCCGACCCGGAGGGGAGGGGTGGGTTCGACCTCCTCCTCCGGGACGACGCCTTCGAGTCGCTGGCCGAGTTCGTCGCCGGTCGGTCGTTCGACGCCTACGAGGTGTTCCGCGGTGACGGCGAGGGTGCCACCTACCTCGTGGTCGCCGTCGAGGCCGACGAGAGCGCGCGAGCGGTGCTCTACCCCGCGTACTTCACGGACGAGAGCGTCGTCGACCTGCACGAGACGGCCGACGCCGGGCCGCTCTACACCCACCTCCGGAGCCCGGAGAGCGACGAGCGGGTGACGTTCACGCACGAGGCGCCGGCCCCCTTCTTCCCCGAGTGGGGGGAGGGAGCGGAGTAGCGACCGGACGGGGACGGGCACGGCGACCACCCCAGCGGAGTCCACCAGCGTACGCCGAGCGGAGTCCGCACGAGCGAAGCGAGTGCGGGTCGTGCCGGAGCTTGCTCCGGCTGAGCGAGGCGGCAGGAACGAGGAGCGTTCTTCCCCACGTTCTTGCCTGAGCGCAGCGCTCGCAGAGCGCCGCGCGAAGTGCGAGAGGTGGTGGTTCAGGTAGCGTACTCCCGCGTCACGTCCACCAGCGCCTTCCGGTAGTCACTCGGGTCGGGGTCGTCCGCCAGCGAGCGGAAGGCGTGTTTGAACCGGTCGAAGCGGACGCCAGGGGCGTCGCTCGCGGCCGCGCGAGCGAGGTCGTAGAGCCGGTGGTCCTCGCCCACGAGTTCGTGGCGTTCGCAGAGGGCCAGCGCGAACGCCGCGTTGACCACGGTTATCTCCGGGTCGGCGGCGGGCGTGAGACGGCGCGACCCCGAGGTGGTGCTCCCGTTGGGGGCCTCACCGGGACGGTCGGCCAGCGCCGTGGCGAGCGAGGACTCGAGGAAGGAGACGAGTTTGTCCGCCGGCGCCACGTCGAGCGTGATGTCGTCGGCGTAGATGTCCTTCATGTGGTTGGCGATCTGGTAGCAGTGGGCGAGTTTCCGGCGCTCGACCGAGCGGCCCGTCAGCGCGAGGAACAGCGCCTCCTCGGTCGACTGGGTGTGTGAAGGGTGGGCCTGTTCGTAGCGGAGCATGTGCGAGTACTCGTGGAGGGCGAGTTCGCGGGCCATCGCGCCGCGGGCGGCCTGTTCGGACATGATCAGCACGTGGTGGCTGTCGTCGTAGTGGCCCGTCAGCGTCCGTTCGTCGGGGTCCTCGCGGACCTCCACCTCGACGGGCCACGCGAGGTCGTGTTCCGTCTCGAAGAGGTCGCGGGCACTCAGGAACGGTTCGGCCGGCCCACGCCCCATCACGCGAACGTCCATGTCGGTCGTTACCACGGGGCGCCGCGGTATGGCTCTTACGTCGTCGGTCGGTGCTGCCCGGAGCGGGGAGGCGAGGGGACGCCCCGCGGGACTTACAGGGGGTGACCGCCTACGCCGCCCCGTGTACCGTTCGTGGGCTGGGCTCGCGGCGTCGGGGCTGCTCGCCGGGGTGGCGGCCGTCGCCCTGTTCGCCGGGTTCGGGACGCCGTGGCTGCTGGCCGTGGCGGTGCTGAGCGGCGTGGGGTCGTACCTCGCCTACCGCTACGCCGCCGACCGGATGGTCCAGTCCGTGTACGCGGGCGTGGGCGACCCCGACGTGACCGACAGCGGGGCGGCGGCGGTCGACGGGCAGGTGGGGACCGCCGAGGCCGTCGACAGCACGACGGCCGCGTCCTCGCCCGGCGACGGGGAGTACGACGAGTGGACGTGGGCGGACGTGGCGGCCGACGACCCGTTCTGGAGCGACGACGAGGACGACTGGGAGGACCCGTGGGAGGCCAACACGACGGACCCGAGCGAGGCGTCGACCGGCGACTGGCGGAAGCGCCGTGGCACCGGCGACGGGAGCGACCGAGGTCGGTGGTGGGAGGAGCGCGACGACCCGCAGGGTCGTCGAGACGGAGGCGGCGGAGCCGCCGGAGTGAGCGGTGGCGACTGGGAGCACGGTCGCTGGTGGGAGGGGATGGGAGAGGAGGGTGCGGCGGGCGACGCCGAGGAGGGACCGGGCGACCCCGAGACGGCCGCCGACCGGACCGCGGCGGCCTACGCGGTGCTCGGGCTCGAACCGGGCGCCGGCCCGGAGGCGGTGCGGGCGGCCTACCGCGAGCGGGTGAAGGAGGCCCACCCGGACACGCCGGGCGGCGGCGTCGAGGAGTTCATCCGGGTCAGGGAGGCCTACGAGTACCTCCGCGAGCGGTTGAGCGGGACCGAGCGCCACGCCGAGTGAGCGCGAGCGACCCCTCCGACACCCACCCCACGGCAACGTAGCACACGGTAGAGAGACGCGCGATACCGCACGAACGCGGGTGAATCACTATCCTTTTACCGCTCCTGCCGAAAGCCACCTGCATAATGGGCCGACGCAAGAAAATCGTACAGGAGTGCGAGAAACTGATGGACAAGCCGGAGCAGATCCGGAACATCGCCATCGCCGCACACGTCGACCACGGCAAGACGACACTCACCGACAACCTGCTCGCTGGCGCGGGCATGATCGCCGACGAGGGCGAGGCCACGCGCCTGATGATGGACACCGAGGAGGACGAACAGGAACGTGGGATCACCATCGACGCGGCGAACGTCTCGATGACCCACGAGCACGAGGAGACCAACCACCTCATCAACCTCATCGACACGCCCGGCCACGTCGACTTCGGTGGCGACGTGACCCGCGCGATGCGTGCGGTCGACGGGGCGCTCGTCGTCGTGGACGCCGTCGAGGGCGCGATGCCGCAGACGGAGACCGTCGTCCGCCAGTCGCTCCGCGAGGGCGTCAAGCCCGCGCTGTTCATCAACAAGGTCGACCGCCTCATCTCGGAACTGCAGGAAGGCCCGCAGGAGATGCAGGAGCGTCTCCAGAAGGTCATCGCCGACGTCAACGACCTCATCCGCGGCATGACCGAGGACATGGACGTCGACTGGACCGTCAGCGTCGAGGACGGCACGGTCGCGTTCGGGTCGGCCCTCTACAAGTGGGGCGTCTCCGCCCCCTCGATGGTCGAGACGGGTATCGGCTTCCCGGAGATCATCGAGATGGAGCGCAACGACCAGCGGCTGGAGCTCCACCAGCAGACGCCGCTCTCGGACGTCGTGCTCGACATGGTCGCCGAGCACTTCCCGAACCCCGTCGAGGCCCAGCCCCGACGTATCCCCGCCGTCTGGCGGGGCGACCCGGACTCCGACCTCGCACTCCAGATGCGTGACGTCGACGACGACGGCGAGGTCGTCTTCATGGTGACGGACATCTCCATGGACCCGCACGCCGGCGAGATCGCCACCGGGCGACTGTTCTCCGGTACCATCAAGAAGGGCCAGGAGCTCTACGTCTCCGGGACCGCCGGCAAGAACCGCGTCCAGTCGGTTGGTATCTTCATGGGTGGCGAGCGCGAGGAACTCGACCGGGGCGTCCCGGCCGGGAACATCGCCGCTGTCACCGGCCTGCGTGACGCCATCGCCGGCTCGACCGTCTCCTCCGTCGAGATGACCCCGTTCGAGTCCATCGAGCACATCTCGGAGCCGGTCATCACGAAGTCCGTCGAGGCGAAGTCGATGGACGACCTCCCGAAGCTCATCGAGACGCTCCGTCAGGTCTCGAAGGAGGACCCGACCATCCGCATCGAGATCAACGAGGACACCGGCGAGCACCTCATCTCCGGGCAGGGTGAACTCCACCTGGAGGTCATCACCCAGCGTATCGAGCGCAACCAGGGTATCCCGGTCACGACCGGTGAGCCCATCGTCGTCTACCGCGAGGCCCCGACGGCCCAGAGCCGCGAGGTCGAGGGCATCTCCCCGAACCGGCACAACCGCTTCTACATGAGCGTCGAGCCGCTCGACCAGGAGATCGTCGACCTCATCAAGCTCGGCGACGCCTCGATGGACATGCCGGAGCTGGAGCGCCGCGAAGCGCTCATGGAGGCCGGCATGGACAAGGACACCGCCCAGAACGTCGAGCACATGTTCGGCACGAACATCCTCATCGACGACACGAAGGGTATCCAGCACCTCAACGAGACGATGGAGCTCGTCATCGAGGGGCTGGAGGAGGCCCTCGAGGACGGCCCGCTGGCCGGCGAGCCGGTCCAGGGTGCCCTGCTCCGCCTCCACGACGCCCGCCTCCACGAGGACGCCATCCACCGCGGTCCGGCGCAGGTCATCCCGGCGACCCGCAACGCCGTCCACCGCGCCCTGATGGACGCCGAGGTCCGTCTGCTCGAACCCATCCAGAACGTCCGCATCGACGTTCCGAACGAGTACATGGGCAGCGCGTCCGGCGAGATCCAGGGTCGCCGTGGCCGCGTCGACGACATGTACCAGGAGGGCGACCTGATGGTCGTCGAGGGCATCGCGCCCGTCTCCGAGATGATCGGGTTCTCCTCGGACATCCGTAGCGCCACGGAGGGCCGTGCCTCGTGGAACACGGAGAACTCCGGGTTCCGCGTGCTGGCCGACAACCTCCAGCCGGAGGTCATCGCCGAGATCCGCGAGCGCAAGGGGATGAAGGCAGAGCTGCCGCAGGCCGTCGACTACTTCTAGACCACTTTTCACTCGTCGGGTGCCCGCTGCGCGGGCACCTCTCCTCGTAAAAACGTGGGGGAAAAGTGCGCTTCTCGCGCCTTCGGCGCTCGAAGCGGGTGGGTACACTAGCCATCTACCGCACCGCGACCGCACAGCACCGCGAACGTACAGGCCCTATAGTCGCAACCATAGCAGCGCTACCGCGCCGAGCAACGCCACGACGACGGCGAAGCCGATGGCGATAGCCGCGGGGACGAGTCCGCTCCCCGGCGGGTCGAAACTGGGTACCGTAGTCGTCGATGGCGCGTCGGTTGGGGTGACTGTCGGACTCGGCGGGGGTGTCGGAACCGAGGTCGGGGACTGGGTGGTTCCAAGTGGTGTTCGGGTCGTGATCACCGTCCCGTCGGGGAAACGTGTCGGCGTCATCGTGGTCGGGCTGGCCGTCGGGGGGCCCGAGTTGCCGGACGGGAGGTCGCCGTCGACGTCGGTGTCGGCGGAGCGGACTCGACGACCAGCGTCGCCACGTCCGTCTCGGTCCCGTTCACGGACATGGTGAGGTCGTACTCGCCAGTCGGCAGTGTGCCGTTGTCGGGAGGACGAGTGACGTCCGCCTCGACGAGCGATAGCTCCCCGCCGACCGCGAATCCGTCGGTGCTGACGTTCCCGGTGTCGAACAGCAGGGTGCCACGGACGTCGCCGGAACCGTTCGGTGCGACGGTGACGTTCGACCGGAAGTCGGTCGCGTTCGAGCGGATGGCGACCCGGAGCGTTTCGGCGTCAGAACAGCGGTCGACCACGAGACCAATCTCGGCGAGGCCACCGGGACGGACCGATGTCACCGAGTCGGCGAACGCGTCTTTCGACTCGCCGCTCTCGAAGACGGTGATGGACGCGTTCGCGGTGGCCTCGCCGTCTCCGAGCGTGAACCGGTACTCGCCGGAGAGACACTCGAACCGAGCCGGAAACGTGACGTTCAGGGCCCCGTCGTCAGGAACGAACACGCGGACTCCATCCGTGGTCTGCTCGCCGTCGAACAGCTCTGCGACCGTCGAGTCGTTCAGGTCCGGTGAGGTGACCGTGACGTTCGTCCCAGTCCGACCAGCGACCGAGAGCGGCACGTTCCGAGAGCCCTCGTCCAGTGTGATTGCGTCGGACTCGAACGTCGCGGTGAACTCGGGCTGAGCGGTGGCCGTCGGTCCGAGACAGACGAGGAGGGCCAGCGCGAGGAGGGCGGGGGCAGGACGCACGCCGAGGACGTGTCTGTCGAACGACAATTGCCTTCCCCCCACCGCGACGGTACCCTTTAGCCCCACCCCACCGACCCGCCGTCCATGGAACACGCACGCATCGAGGACATCGACTCGTGGATGGGGCCGGCGACGGGCAAGCGCTCGCTGACGAAGGCGCTCGGAGCGACGGACGTGGCGCTCAACCACTACGTCCTCGAACCGGGCGAGTCGTTCGCGTTCGGCTACCACGAACACGAGGGACAGGAGGAGATATTCTACGTGATGACGGGTGAGGCGACGTTCGAGACCGAGGACGGAGACGTCTCCGTCGGCGCCGGCGAGGCCGTCCGGTTCGGACCCGGCGAGTTCCAGCAGGGGTGGAACCGCGGCGACGAGCAGGTGGTCGCGCTGGCCATCGGCGCCCCGCAGGAGTCCGGCGAGACGACCATCCTCCGGGAGTGCGAGGCGTGTGGCGAGCGGACCGGACAGGAGATACAACCGACCGACGCGAAGGACGCGCTGGTGACACTGTGTCTCGAGTGCGGAGCGGAGACCGGTCGGTTCTCGTAGGGCGAAAGCCCCACCCGTCGGGACGACGTAGTCCGGGTATGAGCGACGACGACCCCGCGACGTTCGTCTACGACGACGACTGCGGCTTCTGCACGTGGTGGGCGGAGTTCTTCGAGCGGCGTAGCGACCTCGACGTCGTGGGGTTCTCGGCGACGACCGAGGCGGAGCGCGAGCGCCTCCCGGCCGACTGGGAGGAGTGTGCTCACCTCCTCACCCCCGGCCGGGTCTACTCCTGCGGCGAGGCCATCGAGGCCGCGCTGGAGCGGACCGGGCTCCTGCCGGGCGGCGCCCGGACGTTCCTGAACCAGTTCGCGGACTACGGCCGCCTGCGGGAGCGACTCTACCGTGAGGCCGCCGACCGACGTGACCTGTGGGGGCGGTTCGTCTCCAGCGAGCCGCCGGCCCGGCGCTCGGGCGGGTCCGGCGAGTGACCCGGACGAGAGTCAAACGGCTGCCGTAGCCTCCAGAAAGCCCTTTCCGAGCCACTCACTCGTCCCGAGCATGGAACGCAGGCGACTCCTCCAGCGTCTCGCCGGCCTCGGCGTGGCCGCCGCAGTCGGTCTCGCCGGCTGTACACGGGGCGAGCAGCCGGGCGGCACGGGGACGCCGACGGACACGCGGACACCGACCGACGGACCGACCGAGACCCGTCCGCCCCGCACCCCGACCGCCCCCGAGCGCTACACCCGGCGTGGGCGGGGTGACGGGGGTGCTGTCGTCGCCAGCGAGGCGTTCGACGCGACAGTCGCCTTCCACGCCGCGGGCGACACGGTCCGGGCCATCGAGAGGGACGGGGAGGGACGCTGGACCGCCGAGGGTGCCCCCGAGGATGACGTCGAAGGAGCCACCATCGTCGGCACGGACAGCCTCGTGGTCGCGTGGACTGGCGAGACGCGGGCGTACGACCCCACCGACGGGAGCGAACGCTGGCGGGCGGCCCGTGGCTGTGTCGGGCCACCGGCCGTCGTCGACGACAGGGTCGTCCTCGTCGACCAGCAGGGGCGAGTCGTCGGGCGGGCGCTCTCACGCGACGACGAGCGGTGGACCGGGGCCCTCGGGGGGACACCGACTGGCCTCGTGGGCGTGGGCGGGAGCGTCGCTGTCGCCACCCGTGGCCCGGGCGACTCGGCACTGGTCCGGACGCTCGACCCCGGTGACGGGAGCGAGCGCTGGCAGGTCCACCCCGGCTACGAGGTGACGACCCCGCCGGTCGCCGTCGACGGGAGGGCAGTGGTGGGAGTACTCAACTCGGGTCACGAACTCGGTGACGCGACGGCGACGGCGTCGCCCACCGACGGGGCGGCGAGTGGTGCGGTCGTCGGCTGTGCCGACGGGACCGAGGCGTGGACGACTGGTGTCCAGGGCCGGGTGAACAGGCTCCTCGCCGGTGGTTCCGACCGGGTGTTCGCAGCCCACGAGGCGTTCGTCTTCGAGAGACTGGAGCGGCGGCCCCACCTCTCGCTGCTCGGCCCGGACGGGACCGAGTGGACCCGGCGCCCGGCCCCGGCGAGCATCGGGCCGGTGGTGACGCAGGGGGCCGTCGCGCTGTCTGGGCGGAGTCCCGGCAGTGGCGATGCGCCTGGCGACCCCGTGACGCTCACCCGCGACCAGGTGACCGGGGACACCATCTGGCGCCAGTCGAGGGGTGCAGACGCCGTCGCGGCGGCCGGCGACGTGTTCGTCGTGGCCGACGGCCCGCGGGTCCGTGCGCTCGACGCCCCGAGCGGCCGAGAGCGCTGGACGGCCTGAGCGGGGCCGTCACGGGACCCAACCGCTCCGGAGCGGTACGGAGTGGAAAGGCCACCGTTTCGGGTGGAACAGAGAGAACGTTCAAGTACGGTGACGGAACCAGCCCCCGCCGTGACGTAGTCGTCGCGGCGGCCGGCCAGCGCGGGAGCGCGGCCCACCGGTCGTCACTCGGGGGTGTGGGCCGTCTGTCAGCCACCTATCGAGGGCCACCAGCCACTGGTCAGTCCGAGACGAGGACGTCGACGACGCTCGGGCCGTCCGTCGCGAGCGCACGGTCGAGCGCCGGCGCGAGGTCGGCGTTCCGCTCGACGAGTTCGGCGCTGGCGCCGTGTGCCCGCGCGGAGCCGGCGACGTCCACCGGCGGGTCGAAGTCGGTCCCGAGGAACGCGTAGTCGGACTCCTCGCCCCCCTCGAGCGCCAGCATGTTGTCCTTCAGGATGCGGTAGTTGCGGTTGTCCGAGACGACCACCGTGAGGTCGAGGTCGTACCGCGCGGCCGTGTAGACGGCGTGCGGGTAGTAGAGGTACGAGCCGTCGCCGACGAAGCCGACGACGGAGCGCGGGTCCTCGCGCATCGACGCCGCGAGCGCGGCCCCGACGCTCGCGGGGAGGCCGTAGCCGAGACCGCCACCCTTGTTCGAGAGGAACTGGCGGGGCGAGAGCGGCCAGCGCCGGAGGAGCGCGTACTTCGAGGTGACGCCCTCGTCGACGAGGAAGGCGTCGGGGGCGGCCGCCCGGAGCGCGTCGGCGAGTTCGCCCTTCGTGGGTCGGTCGTCCGCCGACCCCGTGGCCGTCTCGACCCGGGCCGCAGCCCGCCGCTCGTGGGTGCGGTCGAGTCGACGCTCGCGGCGCGAGTCGGGAACACGGTCTGCGACGAGGTCGGCCAGCTCGCCGAGGTTCGCCGCGAGGTCGCCGTACACCACCGCGTCGACGGGCTCGTTCTTCCCGAGTTGCCACGGGTCGACGCCCACGTGGACGCAGGTCGTCTCGGGGTCGAGCAGCGGTCGCTCCCGCCGCGTCAGCGTGGTGTTCGTCGAGCAGCCGACGAACACGAGCGTGTCCGCGTCGAGGGTCTCGCGGGCAGGCCCCTCGCTCGACGGGACGAACGAGACCCACTGGTCGTGGTCGCCGGGGAAGCTCATCTCGGCGGAGAGGATCTCGCCGTGGACTCGCGCCCCGGACGCCTCCGCGAGGTCGACGGCCGCCTCGATAGCGTCGAGGCCGGCTCGTGCGACGTGGTCGCCGACGACGATAGCGAGGTCGTCGGCGTCGGCGATGTAGTCTGCGGCGTGGACGACCTGTTCTGGCGCGGCCCGGCCCGGTTTCGGAATGGGGCCGAGCCGCTCCGGGCCGCGCTCGGCGGGGGCCTGCATCACGTCCAGCGGCAGCGCGAGGAACACCGGCCCGGTCGGGGGCGTGAGCGCCACCCGGAACGCCCGCCGGAGCATCGTCGGGAGCGCCCGGACGTCGAGCACCTCGTCGCTCCACTTCGTGAACGGGGCGGCCATCTCGACGAGGTCGCCCGACAGGATTGGCTCCTCGTGGCGGAAGTCACGGCTGTGGTTGCCCGCGGTGACGACAAGCGGCGCACCGGCGACCATCGCACCGTAGAGGTTCCCCAGCCCGTGGGCGAGCCCCGGCGCGACGTGGAGGTTGGCGACGCCGACCGGGTTGACGGAGGGGTCGTCGTGGGCGTGGTAGCGGCGGGTGCTGGCGTAGCCCGCCGCCGCCCCGACCGCCACGTCCTCGTGGAGGCCGAGCACGTACTCGACGTCGCTGTCCTCGAGCGCGTGCATCACGGGGAGTTCGGTCGTCCCGGGGTTGCCGAAGACGTGCTGTACGCCGTAGCGTTCGAGGGCGTCGACGAACACGTCGGCGCCGGTGTCGCTGTCGGTCATGGTTGGGTATCGTGGGTGAGTGGGAAAAGTCCGGACCGCGAGGCCCGAAAGCCGATCACTCCTGCGAGGGGGTCACGACGGCCGGCAGGCGGTCGAGCTGGGTCAGCCCCAGCCCCGCGAGCGCGAGCGTCGCGGCGCCGACCTGGACGGCGGTCATCGGGGCGTACAGGGCCACGAGCGAGAGCCCGAGGTACGCCGACCGGTGGGGGAGGCCGAGGTCGTGGCGCCCGTCGTAGCCGGTGGTCGCCGCGACGAGCGCGACGACGCCGACGAAGACGATGCCCGCGTGGAGCAGCGTCTCCGGGAACGACCAGAAGATGAGACTCCGGTTCGAGATGAACGCGAACGGGATGAAGAAGCCCGGCGCGCCGATACGCAGGGCCTGCATCCCGGTCTGCAGGAAGTCCGCGTCCGAGATGCGTGCTCCGACGGCGACCGCCACCGCGACCGGTGGCGTGATGGCCGAGAGCATCGCGAAGTAGAACACGAACAGGTGCGCGGTTATCTCGGGCACGCCGACCTGGATGATACCCGGCGCGACGAGGATGACCACGAGGATGTACGCGGCGGGCGTCGGCATCCCCAGTCCGAACAGGATGCTGAGGACCATCGCCATCAGGAGGACGGCGATGAGGACCCCACCCGCCAGCCCCACCATCCGGATGGAGATTTTCTGTGCCAACCCGGTCTGCGTGAGCATGCTGATGATGACACCCATCGCGGCCAGCACGCCGACGAGCGGGGCCATGTCGACCGCGCCGTCGCGGAACCCACGGAGCGTCTGGGCGGTCGTGTCGACCAGCGTCCGGACCGACGGGCCGTCGACCGCGAGGTTGCGGACGTACATCGTCCCGACCATCGTGAGCGCGGTGTAGAGCCCGGCACTCAGCGGGGTGAGCCGGAGGATCACGAGCGTGTAGACCAGCACCACCAGCGGGACGGCGAAGTGCGCGCCCCCGCGGAGGATGCTCCGGTCGAACTCGCCGGTCTTCTCGGTCGTCCAGCCGAACTTGAGGACGACGAACTGCACGGCGATACCGACGCTGAAGTAGAACAGCAGCGCCGGGAGCAGGCCGGCCTGGATGATGCGCACGTAGGGCACCTGCAGGATGTCGGCCATGATGAACGCGGCGACGCCCATCACCGGGGGCATCATCTGCCCGCCGGAGGAGGCGACGCTCTCGATGGCGGCGGCGAAGTCCTCGCGGACGCCCTGCCGCTTCATCATCGGGATGGTGAAACTGCCGGTCGTCGCGGTGTTGGCGGCGGCGCTCCCGGTGATGGAACCCATCGCCATGCTGGAGATGACCGACACCTGGACGACGCCGGAGCGGAGCTTGTTGCCGAGCTCCGTCCCCACGTCGAGGATGTAGTCGAGCGCCCCGAACGTCTTGGCCATCCCGGCGAACATGATGAAGATGGCCACCCACGTCGTCCCGACCCCGAGGATGAAGCCGTAGGTGCCGCTGAGACCGATGGCGCCGAAGCGGGCCACGTCCTGCCACGACATCCCGGTGTGGCCGAGGAAGCCGGGGAGCCACGGGCCGGCCATCGCGTAGGCGACGGCGGCGATCACGACGGAGGTGATGGCGAAGCCGTAGGCGCGTCTGGTCGCGTCCGAGACGAGGAGGACGATGAGCGCGCCGACGACGAAGTCGACCTCGGAGTAGCCGAGGACGGGGGCGTCGAACTGGAGTCGCTGGAAGTTCAGTTCGACGTAGGTGGCGACCCCCACCGCGAGGACCGCCGAGAGCAGCGTCACGTAGCCGTCGTACGGCCCGACGACCGACTGGATGCGGCCCGTGATGGAGCCGTCGTACTCGATGTCGCGGTCGCGGTAGGCCTCGATATCCTCCGTGCCGAAGACGTGTTTCTTCGTCTCGTAGAGGTAGAACAGGGCCACACCGGCGCCGAGGAAGACGTTCGAGTGTCGGACCCGGACGAACGGGCGGTCGAAGGCGTAGAACAGCATGTACGCGGTCAACGCGATGCCGATGACGGTGATGAGACTCGTCAGGGCGCGCTCCCGGGTGACGGTGGGGGTGTCCATCGGAGCGGGTTACTCCTCGCCGCGGGTGAACTCGTCCGACCAGAGTCCCTGCTCCTCGTAGAAGTCGGCGGCCGCCGGGTGGAACGGAACGCCGTCGTAGGCGTTCTTCACCCAGAACTCGCCGTCAGCGAGGTTGTTCAGGAGGCCGTGGTACTCGCCGAGCCCCTCGCGCTGTTCCCACATCGTCGAGAGGAGGTTGTAGACGGCGTCGTAGCTGAAGTCGTTCCGGACGACGAAGTTGTACGCGAGCGACGGCAACACGACCGGGTCGGGCGTGTAGGCGTAGTTCTCGAGGTCGCCGGTGTCGACCTCGGTGAGGAGGAGCCCCGGGTCCTCCTCCATCTTCGCGACCGTCTCGTCGGACCAGCCGAGCATCCGGAGGTCCGTCGTCCCCTTCATCTCCTGGAGCCAGCCGGGTTCGATGGAGAAGTTGACCAGCGTCGAGACGCCGACGTCGAGGCGGCCCTCGCTCATCGCGCTGCCCTGGCTCCCGTAGTCGATGCTGACGCGGTTGTAGTCCGCGCCGGAGTAACCGAGTGCGGTCTCGAGCATCTCCGCGGTCCCGGCCCCACGCGGGGCGGGCGAGACGCGACTCCCGGACTCGATGTCGCCCGCCGTCTCCCAGCCGTCGTTGGCGGTCGCGAAGAACCAGCCGAGGTCGTACAGGTGGAACACCTGGTTCGGCGTGAACGAGAGGTTCCCGAACGGCTCCTCGCCGGCGTTGATCTTCGCGGCGGTCCAGTTCTGGATGTACGCGATCTGGATCTCCTCGCGGTCGAGGCGGCCGATGTTGGCGTTCGTCCCCTCGCTGGGACGGGCGTCGAGGCGGACCTCCTCGCTGTTCTCGTTGACGACCGCCGCGATACCCTGACTCATCGCGTAGGCGGCCGTCGTCTCCGTCGAGGTGGTCATGACCATGTCCGTCGGGCCGGAGCCACCGTCGCTGCTGCCAGAGTCGGCGTCGCCGCCGCCGCTCCCCCCATCGTCACCGCTCCCGTCGCCGCTCCCGTCGCCGTTCCCCCCACCCATACAGCCGGCGAGGGCCGTGACACCGGCCGCGCCAGCGGTTCCCTTCAGGAAGGTTCTGCGGTCCACGTCGCCACTACTATTTAAATAATGCCGTGTCATACTGATTCGGAGTTTCGGACATACGCATTAATACCTTATGATAGATGCGGAATTTTGCTGAACATTGTAACTTGTTCTCACTCATGATTTAACAGAGTACGGAAATCCGCCGGATATGCTGAGCAGGCTCCACCCGGATTGACAAGGCTCTTTTACTTGTTGTCCATCTCGTCCCGTACCGAATGACCAATCTCGTTGCCGAGGTCGCCGCGGCCGTGGACGAGTACCCCACGGAGACCGCCATCGCCTACGACGGTACTGTCACCTCCTACGAGGAGTTCTGGGACCGAGCCGGCCGGTTCGCGGCCGCCCTCGACGAACGCGGCCTCGGGCCGGACGACCGCGTCGCCATCTACCTGCCGAACCTCCCGCAGTTCGTGACGGCGTTCTACGGGACGCTCCGCGCCGGCGGCATCGTCGTCCCGATGAACCCGCAGTACAAGGCCCGCGAGATAACGCACCTCCTCTCGGACTCGGGGACGAAGGCCGTCGTCACCCTCGCCGAGAACGCGGGCGCCGTCGAGTCGGTCGTTCCCGAGACGGACGTCGAACACGTCGTCAGCGTCGGCGAGGACGTCGAGTCGGCGACCGAGTTCGAAGCCTTCCTCGCGGACGAGACGCTCGACGTGGTCGACCGGGCCGACGACGACGTCGCCTGCCAGCCCTACACCTCGGGGACCACCGGGAAACCGAAGGGCGTCCTCCTGAGCCACCACAACCTCGCGTGGACCGGCCGGACCAACGCCGAGCTGGTCGAGGGCGGCCTCACCACCGACGATGGCCTCGTCGGCACGCTCCCGCTGTTCCACATCTACGGGATGTCCGTCGTGATGAACGCCGCACTCGTCAACGGCGCGGCCTACTACCCCGTCACCGAGTGGGATGCCACCGAGGTGATGACGAGCATCGAGGAGCACCGCCTCACCGTGATGTACGGCGTCCCGGCGATGTTCAACGACATGATCAACCAGCCGGACGCCACCGACTACGACCTGAGCTCGCTCCGGTTCATCAACTCCGGCGGCGACTCGCTCCCCATCGAGGTACTGGAGACGTTCGAGGAGCTGTTCGACGCCGAACTCTACGAGGGGTACGGCCTCACCGAGACCAGCCCCACGACCCACGCGAACAAGCCCGGTGCCCGCCGCAAGGGCAGCATCGGCAAGCCCCTCCCCGGCGTCGACTCGAAGGTCGTCGGCCCGAACTTCGAGCCGATGCCCCGCGTCGAGGAAGGGCCCGTCGACGAGGACGTCGACCTCGACGCGGTCGTCGGCGAGATCGTCGTCGCCGGCCCGAACGTGATGCAGGGCTACTACGGACTCCCCGAGGCCAACGCGGCCGCGTTCACCGACGAGGACGGCACCCGCTGGTTCCACACCGGCGACCTCGGCTACTGGGACGAGGACGACTTCTTCTACGTCGTCGACCGCGACAAGCACATGATCGTCACGGGGGGCTACAACGTCTACCCCCGCGAGATAGAGGAACTCCTCTACGAGCACCCAGACGTCGCGGAGGCCGCCGTCGTGGGTATCCCGGACGAACGCCGTAACGAGACGGTCAAGGCGTTCGTCGTCCCCGTCCCCGACGCCGACCTCTCGGGCGAGACCATCAAGGAGTACTGTCTCGACCGCCTCGCGGCCTACAAGCACCCCCGCGAGGTCGCCATCGTGGACGAACTCCCGCGGACGACGACCGGGAAGGTGCAGAAGTACGAGCTGGAGAACGAGTAGGTGGCGCGTCTCTCGTCGTCGTCGCTGATTCGGGGAGTTTCGGAGCGGAGGGAGAGCGTTCGGTCCGGTCTCGTCTGTGTACTCGCGGACCCACGGTTCCGCGCTCGGGTCGAGAGTTCGCTGCGCTCGCGTTCCCGCGAAACCTAGTTTCGCTCGGTTTCGCGCCTTACTCGAACGCCGCGATACCCGTCAGGTCGTGGCCGATGATGAGCGAGTGGATGTCGTGGGTCCCCTCGTACGTGTAGACCGTCTCGAGGTTCGCCATGTGGCGCATCGGCGAGTAGTCCGCGGTGATGCCGTTGCCGCCGAGCATCTCGCGGGCGATACGCGACTGGTCGCGGGCCATCCGGACGTTGTTCCGCTTGGCCATCGATATCTGTGCGGGCTGGAGGTCGCCGCGCTCCTTCAGGTCCGTCAGCCGGTGGGCGAGCAACTGGGCGGTCGTGATCTGGGTCGCCATCTCCGCGAGCTTCTCCTGCTGGAGCTGGAACCCCGCGATGGGCTTGCCGAACTGCTCGCGGTCCTTCCCGTACTCGAGCGCCGTCTCGAAGCAGTCACGCGCGGCACCGATTGCGCCCCACGCGATGCCGAAGCGGGCCTGCGAGAGACAGGACAGCGGCCCCTTCATCCCCTCGACACCGGGCAGGACGTTCTCTTCGGGGACGTACACGTTCGAGAGTTCGATCTGCCCCGTGATGGACGCGCGGAGCGAGAGCTTCTCGTCGATCTTCGGCGTCTCCACGCCGTCGCGGTCCGTCTCCACGAGGAAGCCCTTCACCGTGTCGTCGTCCGAGCGGTCCTTCGCCCAGACGAGCGCCACGTCGGCGATGGGGGAGTTGGTGATCCACGTCTTCGTCCCGTTGAGGACGTAGCCCTCGTCCTCGGCCTCGGCGTACGTCTCCATCGAGGACGGGTTCGAGCCGTGGTTCGGTTCGGTCAGGCCGAAACAGCCGATGGCCTCGCCGCGGCCCATCGCCTCCAGCCAGCGGTCCTTCTGCGCCTCGCTCCCGTAGCTGTGGATGGGGTACATCACGAGCGAGCCCTGGACGCTCGCCATCGAGCGCAGCCCCGAGTCGCCCGCCTCGAGTTCCTGCATCAGGATGCCGTAGGCCTTCTCCGAGAGGTTCGGCAGGCCGTAGCCCTCGAGGTTGGGCGCGAAGAACCCGAGTTCACCCATCTCGGGGATGAGGTCGGTCGGGAACGTCCCCTCGACCCAGTGGTCGGCGACGACGGGGTCGAACTTGTCCTCGACGAACTCTCGCGCGGTCTGCTGCACCATGCGCTCCTCCCGGCCGAGGTCCGCCTCCAAGTCCACGTAGTCTAACATGGCACCACCTCAGGAGTGGAGTGGTAAAAACGCTCTTACCGCGGCACGCTGTTTATCGTCTGGTTGACGTGTCGTTCAGACGGAGAACCCGTACAGCTCGTCGCCGACGTGGTGGAGCGACTCCACCACCTTCCCGCTGTCGCCGACCATCTCGCTCCCGGCGACGTCCGCGCGACCCACCGCGAGCACCTTCCCGTGAGTCTCCTCGGCGATGGCGACGAGGGCACCCGGCTCGATGGAGCCGTCGGCCGCCGTGATGCCGGGGCGCATCACGTTCGCGCCGTCGCTGACGAACGAGACGGCGCCGGCGTCGACGGTGACGACGTTGCGTTCGGGCGGGAACGCGTTGGCCCCCTTCACGGTGAGGAACGGCTCGCCGTCGAAGAACACGACGAGCGGTTCGCCGTCGACCAGCACGACCCGCTGGTCGGAGTCGACGAACTCCACGTCCTCGAACGCGTCGCCGTCTATCTCGACGCCCAGCGTCTCGCGGACCGCGTCGCGGATCTCGTCGATCTCGTCGCCCCGGAGGTGGTGGCGGGACTTGACTTCCATGCCCCGAGGTCCGACCCGGTGGTGGATAAATCGTGTGTTGGCGAGGAACTCCGCGGCGGGGGAGACTCACGGGCCAGTGAGTGCCGCGGGACAAACGCCTAAGTGGTCGGGCGCGAACGTCGAAGCGAGATGTGGGGCAGCCGGGACCGGCGTCGCAGTCGGGTCACCTGTATCGCCTGCGGCGAGGACGTCCCCCGGGCGGACGCCCGCGAGTACGACAAGTACGGCGACCGCTTCGACCGCCGAGACAAGGAGTTCGAACACCTCTGCAAGGACTGCTACCGCGAGCAGAGTCACCAGCCACGCGGCGGGCTGGAGGACCTGCTCGTCGAGAGCGGCGCGGGCGAGACGGACCGGGACGGGTTCCTCGAGACGTACACCGACCTCGTCCGCGAGGAGTTCGAGACGCGGCGCTCGGAGTCACGCGAGGACTGAGGCGGTCACGGCGCGCCCCAGCCACCTCGTGGCGCACCCCGTTCGACCCTCGCCACCCGCCAACTATTCAAGTACAATCCCCGTAGCGCGTCCCATGAGCGACGAGCGCGACGAACAGGCCTACGCGGGGACGGCGGAGGGGCAGGGCCCGGTCCAGATCGATGAGGAACTGGCCCGCCACCTCGCCAACAAGCGCGAGGAGCTGTTCGAGGAGTTCGAGATACTGGACGAGTTCCCGCGGGAGGTCGTCCGCGAGGCCGAGGAGCGGACCACCGACATCGAGAGCGAGATACAGTCGGAACTGGACGAGGACTACCGCACCGACCACCGCGACCTGACGACCTGCACCATCGACCCGGCCGACGCGCAGGACTTCGACGACGCCATCTCCATCGCCAAGGAGGACGGCTACTACCGCCTCTGGGTCCACATCGCCGACGTCACCCACTACGTCCACCCCGGCAGCGCGATGTGGGAGGAGGCGGTCAAGCGCGCGAACACGGTCTACCTCCCGGCGTACACGATGCACATGCTCCCGCCGGTGCTCGCCGAGACGGTCTGTTCGCTCGTCCCGAACGAGGACCGGCTGGCCCACACCGTCGAGATGCTCGTCGACGAGGAGACGCTCTCCTACGAGGAGATAGACATCTACAAGAGCGTCATCCACTCCGACGAGCGGCTCACCTACAACCAGGCCGAGGCCCGACTCGACGAACCCGACGCGGACCTCCACGAGGAACTCGTGCTGGTCCACGAGCTCGCGGACGCGCTCCACGAACAGCGCAAGGAGGACGGCTCGCTCGTCCTCAACCCCGGCCGTGACCGCGCCCACACCATCATCGAGGAGTGCATGCTGAAGGCGAACAAGGCCGTCACGCACGAACTCCAGTGGGTCCGCGGCCTCGAGGCGATGTTCCGGGTCCACCCCCAGCCGAGTCCGCAGGAGTGGGACAAGGCTCTGCAGGAGATCCAGGAACTCGACGGCGTCTCCATCCCCGGCGAGGCGTGGGACGACCCCCGGAAGGCCGTCAACGCGACGCTGGAGCAGGCGCCCGGCCGACAACTGGACAAGATCCAGTGGGCTGTGATGAAGGTGATGCCCCGCGCGAAGTACATGAACGACCCGTTCGGCGGGCACCACGCGCTGAACTTCGAGGTGTACGGCCACTTCACCTCGCCCATCCGCCGACTCTCGGACCTCGTCAACCACTGGATCATCTACCAGGACGAGACGCCCGCCGACCACGACCTCGCGGCGCTCTGTGACCACGCGAGTTCGAAACAGAAGGACGGCGAGACGGTCGAGCGGCTCTACAAGCAGTTCCTCCAGGAGGTCGGGCTGGACCCGCACGCGGTGAACAACCGCGGGCTGGAGGTCGTGAAGGATCCCGAAGACGAGGACGAGGAGAGCGAGGCCGAGGCCGCCGAGGAGGAGGCCGAAGCCGGGATGGACTGAGCCGGCGGCCGGCCGCCGTTCGCCCCCCGCGACACGAACCCTTTTGCGCGCTGACCACCTATTCTAGTCAAGCGAATGCGACGCCTCCTCGCCGTCCTGATGGTGCTGTTCCTGCTCACACCGACGGCCGCAGTCGCGGCCGTCCCCGACGCCCGCATCACGGTCTCGGACGTGACTGTCGCACCCGACGGTCCCGTGACGGGTGAACCAGTCACCGTCACCGCGACGGTCCAGAACTCCGGCGGCTCGCCCGAACCCGTCGAGATAGACCGGGTCGTCCTCCGTCGCGCCGACGGGGGCGAGCGACTCGCCACCGCCGACGAACCCGGGGCGCTCTCGCAGGGTGGCGCCCTGACCGTCGACCTCGTCACCGAGTTCGAGGCGGCGGGCCGGGTGGACCTCGAGGTCGTCGCCGTCGGGACGGACACGAACGGGAACGAGACCCGCGCGGTCCGACCGTTCACCGTCGTCGTGGAGCGGGCCCCGCCGACGATGGACGTGGTCGTCGCCGACCCCGTCGTCGGCGTCGAGAGCGACGTGGCGGTGACGGTCTCGAACCCGTCGGCGACCGAGCGGCGGAACCTCGAACTCACGCTCTCGGGGCCGGACGGCGAGCGGACCCGGGCGACCGTCCCGGCGCTCGCGGCCGGCGCGAGCACGACGGTGAACCTCTCCCTTCGACCGAACGAGGCGGGACCACGCGAGGGGGAGCTCTCGCTCGCGTACACCACCTCGACGGGCGACCGGGCGAGGACGACGCAGTCGCTCGCCTACGAGGTGACGCCGTTCCGTGAGGACCTCGGGGTGAGCGTCTCGCGGACCCCGCCGGCCGACGGTGGTGACGGCGGTGACGGCGCCGGCCTCGGTGGTGCCGTCGCAGGTGGGGGCGGCGGTGGCGGGGGCGACGGCACGCCCGACGACACCGGCCCGGCCGAGTCGGTCACCGTCGAGGTGACGAACTTCGGGAACACCGCGGCCAGCGGCGTCGTCGTCCGTCCCGTCCTGACGAGCGACGCGGCGGCCGACCGGACGCTCCCGCGCGAACCCGTGGGCGACCTCGCGCCGGGCGAGTCCGCCACGGTGCAGGTCGACCTCGGGGGCCGCCCCATCGGCGTCGCCCAGACGCTGAACGTCACGCTCGCGTACACCGCCGCGACGGACCGGAACCGCGTGGTCACGGGCGCGACGTACGACCTCACCACGCTCCGGCAGGACGTCGGCGTGGCCGTCCGCCGGGCACCCGAGCAGATGCAACAGCAACAGGCAGGTGGGCAGCTGGGCGCGTTGCTCGGGGCGGCCGGTGGCGGCGCGGCGGGCGGTGGCGGCGGGACCCTCCAGTCGCAGGACGCGGGCGACGAGCCCCGCGAGGCCGCCGAGGTCGAGGTGACGAACTTCGGCAACGTCCCGGTCAGCGAGGTCGTGGTCCGCCCGGTCGCGGGCGAGACGGAGCTCCCGCGCCGGTCCGTCGGCTCGCTCGAACCCGGGGAGTCCGACACCGTCACGGTCGACCTCTCCGGGCTGGAGGGCGCGACGCTGACCGCCACCGTGGAGTACCGCTACGGGGCCGGTGCCGTCGGCACCGTCACCGGGACGTACGACTACGCGCCGGCCAGCGGCGAGGTGCGCCTGACCGACGTGAACCTCGAGTTCACCGAGGACGGCCGCCTGCTCGTCACCGGGAACACCGGCAACGTCGGCGACAGCGAGGTGACGGCGGTCGTCGTCAGCGTGGGCGAGAGCGAGCACGTCTCGCCGGCGTACCCGCAGCGGGACTACTTCGTCGGGAGCGTCGAGTCGAGCGAGTTCGCGCCGTTCGAGTTGACCGCCGACGTGGACGCCGAGAACGCCACCGAGATCCCCGTCCAGATCACCTACCGCACCGGTGGCGAGGAGCGGACCGAGACGGTGACGCTCCCGTACGACTCGGCGCTGGCCCCCGAGGACCAACAGCGCGGGCTGAGCCTCGGCGGTGTCGGCATCGGTGTCGACGCCACGGGCGCGCTCGCGGGCGTCCTCCTCGCGCTGATCGTGCTCGTCCCCACCGCGTACCTCGCCCGGAGACGGTGATGCCCGCGAGCGAGTCGGAGGCGGTCGAGACCGAGAGCGAGGCCACGAACACCGGCCACGAGCGCGTCCCGCCGCTCGAACTCCGGGAGGTCGTCAAGGAGTACGACTCCGGGGCCGAGACGGTCCGGGCGCTGAAGGGCGTGGACTTCCGCGTCGACCGCGGGGAGTTCGTCAGCGTCGTCGGCCCCTCGGGGTCCGGCAAGTCGACGATGCTGAACATGCTCGGCCTGCTCGACGTGCCCACCAGCGGCGAGGTGCTGCTCGACGGCGCCGACGTCACGACCTTCTCCGAACGCGAGCGGACCGACGCCCGCAAGGAGTACATCGGGTTCGTCTTCCAGTCGTTCTTCCTCATCGACTCGCTCACCGCCGTCGAGAACGTCACGCTCCCCACCGTCTACGACCGGGACCGCGACGCCACCGCTCGCGCCGAGCGACTGCTCGAACGGGTGGGACTCGGCGACCGACTGGACCACACGCCCGGCCAGCTCTCGGGGGGACAGAAACAGCGCGTCGCCATCGCCCGCGCGCTCGTGAACGACCCGGACGTGCTGCTGGCGGACGAACCGACCGGCAACCTCGACCAGGAGACGGGGACCACCATCCTCGAGGAGTTCTCGCGCATCTGTGACGAGGAGGACGTGGCCGTCGTCACGGTCACGCACGACCCGCTCGTGAGCGACTACGCCGACCGCGAGGTCGAACTGGTGGACGGGGTGATCGGCGGGTGACGGTGCTCGAGCGGTTCCCGGCGGTGCTGATGGCGTTCCGGAACCTCGACCGCAACCGCCTGCGTTCGGCGCTCGCGGCGCTCGGCATCGTCATCGGCGTCGTCGCCATCGCCACGCTCGGCATCTTCGGCAACGTCCTCCAGCTCTCGGCGACGAACGAACTCGGCGGCATCGGCGACCAGGTCATCGTCTCGCCGAACACCGACACCGGCGAGAGCACGCTCTCGCCACGCGACGTGGCGACCGTCCAGCGCGTCGCCGAGGGCCGCGGGGAGGCCGTCCCGCTCGTCACCAGCGGCGCCGTCGTCACCGGTTCGGGCGGCCAGTCTTTCGCCCAGCTCTACGGGCTGTCCGACCCAGCCGCGCTGTTCGAAGCCGAGGCGGGGACCCTCCCCAGACAGCACAGACAGGGCGCCATCGTCGGCCAGTCGCTCGCGGCCGAACTCGACCTGCAGGTCGGGAGCGCCATCGAGATAGAGGGGAACCGCTACCGGGTCGTCGCGGTGCTCGCCGAGGGGGAGGACATCACGCCCATCCGGCCCGACAACGCCGTCGTCCTCCCCGAGGACGAGTTCGTGCAGGACGGCTACAACCAGGTCGTCGTGCAGGCCAACTCCGGCGAGGACGCCCGGTTCGTCGCGGCGACGGTCCGCGAGCGACTGAACGCCCGCGAACAGCGCGTCTCCGTCTTCGAACTCGGGAGCATCCTCGACCAGATACGCGAGTTCTTCACCCTCCTGAACGGCTTCCTCATCGCGCTGGGGACGGTGTCGCTCGTCGTCGCCGGCGTCGCCATCTTCAACGTGATGCTGATGAGCACGCGCGAGCGCCGCGGCGAGATCGGCGTGCTGCGCGCCGTCGGGGTCCAGAAGGGCGACGTGCTCCGGACGCTCGTGGTGGAGTCGGCGCTCCTCGGGGTGCTCGGCGGGTTCGTCGGCATCGTCGTCTCGTCGCTGGCCGTCGGCGCCCTCTACCAGTTCAGCCCCATCGGACTGGACGTGGTGCTCGCCCCCTCGAACGGGTTCTACCTGCTGCTCGCGTTCGGGTTCGGCGTGCTCATCGCGCTGCTGTCGGGGCTGTACCCGGCGTGGAAGGCGGCGAACGAGCACCCGGTGGACGCGCTGCGGGACTGACGACCAAACTTTTGCACGCTCGTGGGGCGCGACGGAGTCGCGCCCGACTCGCGGCAAAACTTTGGATTCGAAAGGGCGCGCCATCGGGGCCTTCGGCCCCTCCGGCGCGGGTGGGTGTGCTGGCGGTCCCGCACCGCCTCCGCCATCGCTACCGCCCTACGCCTTGTCTATCATCACTTCGCTGGCCTTGACGACGGCGCTCACGTCGTCGCCCTCCTCGAGACCGAGTCGCTCGACGGAGCCACGGGTGATGGTCGAGGTGACGGTCTGCCCGTCGCCGAGTTCCACCACGACCTCGGCCATCACGCCGTCCGTCGTCACCGCGGTCACCGTCCCGTCGAGTCTGTTGCGGGCACTGAGTACCATGGGCCGTGGAGGGGTCCGGAGCGGCAAGAGGTGTGGCTTGGCCGACACCAACGTGGCGCGGGAGTGACACGCCATCCGGCGACACCCGTGTCGAGTGGGTGCACGATGAGTCGAGCGGTGGCCCGGGGCCGGTCTTGGGACGCCAGCGGACGACTGTCCCTCGGTTCCGGGAGTTCGACCAATATAGATGACTCTCTGACGTGTCCCAGAGCCCTGGATAGCCCCAAAGAGATAGATACGGGCGCCGACACTGTCGTGCATGGACGCTGCGGAACTCGGGGGCGGCCGTGGGGAGCGTGACCGGAGCGAGCGACTGCTCGACCTGGTCCTCGAGACGGGAGCTGTCGTGGCGGCGGGGCTCGATACGGACCTGCGACACGAGTGGGTCCACAACCCGAACCCGGACCCGCCCGAGGCGGAGATACTCGGCAAGCGCGACGACGAACTCTACCCGCCGTCGGACGCCGACCCAACGATGGCGCTGAAGCGGGTGGCGCTGGAGGAGGACCGGCGCGTCGACCGGGAGTTCGTCTTCCAGAAGCCGTGGGGCCCCGTCGCCTACCGGGCGGCCGCCGAACCGACCCACGACGAGGCGGGCGAGCAGACCGGGGTGCTGTTCGCCGCGTTCGACCGCACCGAGCAGTACCAGTTGCTGGACCGGACCACCGACGGCGTCTACACGGTCGATCCGGACTGGCGGGTCACCTTCTGGAACGACACGATGGCCGAGCGGACGGGCGTCGAGGCGGAGACGGTGGTCGGCGAGCGGCTCTGGGACCAGTTCGGCGACACCATCCCGGCGACGCTGGCGGAGGCGTACCGCGGGGCGATGGCCACGGGCGAGCCGGTGGAACTGGAACAGTACGTCCCCGAGCCGTTCGACTACTGGGTCGAGGTGCGGGCGTTCCCCGGCGACGGAGGGATGACCGTGTTCTCGCGGGACGTGACCGAGACGGTCGAACGGACCCGCGAGCTGGAGCGACGGGAGTACCTGTTCGACGAGATGCAGGAGATCGCCGAGCTGGGCGTCTGGGAGTACGACCCCATCTCCGAGACGCTCTGGTGGTCCGACGGGATGTACCGGGTCCACGGGCTGGAGTCGACGGACGACCCACCGACCATCGAGGGGGCCATCGAGTGCTACCACCCGGACGACCGGCCCCGCGTCGAGGCAGCGTTCGAACGGGCCCTCGAGGACGGGACGGGCTACAGCCTCGACCTGCGGCTGGCGAACCCCGACGGCGGCGTGCGGGACGTCCGGAACCGGGCGGAGGCCGTCACCGAGCACGGTGAGGTCGTGCTCGTCCGGGGGACGATACAGGACATCACGGCGGTGAAGCGGACCGAGCGGAGCCTCCGCCAGCAGAACGAGCGGCTCGACGACTTCGTCGACCTCGTCGCCCACGACCTGCGGAACCCGCTGTCGGTCGCGACCGCGTTCACCGATATCGCCATCGAGGACGACAGCGTCGACGACCTCGACCGGGTCCAGGCCGCACTCGGCCGGATGGAGGACCTGCTGGAGGACGTGCTCACGGCTGCGCACGCCGGCCAGTCGCTCACCGAGACGGCGCCGATCGACGTCGCCGGGCTCGCCCGGTCGGCATGGGAGAACGTCGACACCAGCGACGCCGAGCTCCACGTCGAGGAGGGTATCGGCCAGGTCCAGGGAGAGTACGGCCGACTGCTCCGGCTGTTCGAGAACCTCGTCCGGAACGCCGTCGAACACGGCGCGACGAGCCCCGACGCGTCTGCGAGTCGGGACGCCGTCGAACACGGCGGGGGGGGTGTCACCGTGACGGTCGGCCCGCTCGCCGACGCGGTGGGGTTCTACGTCGCCGACGACGGCGTCGGTATCCCACCGAGTGAACGCGACCGGGTGTTCGAACGCGGCTACTCGACGAACCGCGAGGGGACGGGGTTCGGCCTCGCCATCGTCGCCGACGTGGTCGCGGTCCACGGCTGGACCGTCGAGGTGGCCGAGTCGGCCGACGGTGGCGCCCGATTCGAGATCACCGTCACGAACGGTCCGAGCTGAGCCCCTCGACGAGAGCCTCGCACTCCACCTCCACGCACAGTTCCGGGTCCACGAGCGCCGACACCTCCACCATCGTCGCGGCCGGGCGGGCCTCGCCGAAGAACTCCCCGTGGACCTCGCCGATGGCTTCCCAGTCCTCGATGTCGGTGACGTAGAGGCGGGTCCGGACCACGTCCTCGAGGCTCGCCCCGGCCGCCTCCAGCGCCCGCCCCACGTTCGAGAGCGCCCGTCTGGTCTGCTCGGCCGGCGTGCCGCCCACGACGTCGCCGTCCGCGTCCGTGGCGGTGGTCCCCGAGACGAGCACCCGGTCGCCGACGCGGACCGCCCGCGAGTAGCCGACCCGCGACTCCCACTCCGTGCCGGACGCGATGCGTGTCCGTTCCATACCCCGCCCGCGTCGGCCGTCGCCTTCCCCGTTGTGCCCCGACGCGAACTGAAGCACTTAACCCACCCCCGGCGGAACGCGGGGACATGAGCGACGCAACGAAGGTCGTACTCGGCACCGTCGGGGTGGCGGCGCTACTGGTACTCGTCATCGTACTCTCGCTGGCGCTGTAATCGTGTTCGAGCAGCGGGACCTCTCGCCGGCCCTGGAGGCGGTCCGCGAGCGGCACGCACCCGGCGCCCTCGTCCTCGACACGAAGGGCGACTTCGAGACGCTCCCGCCGGCGGTGGCCGAGAACCTCGGCCCGCTGGTGGAGGCGTTCGAACCGGTCGACTACGACCCCGTGTGGGTCCCCGAGTCGGCACCGGAACAGCTCCACCGCCTCGCCGGCGGCGAGTTCACGCTGGGCGCCCCGGGGGACGGCGGCGTCGCGTGGACCCGACAGACCCGCCCGCCCACCGTCTTCGTCAAGCCGCGGCTGGAGGGCTCGCCCGACGAGTTCGTCGAGTTCCTCGTCGCGGAGGCGCTCGTCGAGGCGGGCACCGACCTCCCCGAACAGTTCCTCGGGTTCTTCCGCGAGCGCTACCCGCCCCTCTGCGAGACGGGGCTCTCACCGGCGGACAGCTACCAGCTGGCGAACGCGCTGTACGACGCCTACGTCGGCCTCCACACCGTCGAGGTGTTCCGCGCGTGGGGGAGCGAGGACCCGGCGCTCACCTCGCTCCACGACGCGTGGCTGGACGCCGGCACGCGGCTCGAACCCCGGCTGGAGGGGCTGGCCGGCGAGGTGGCCCGCGGCGAGACGAGTTTCGCCGAGGCCGCCGAGCTGGCCTGTTCCGCGGTCAAACACGGCATCGAGCCGCCGACGCCGTTCGGCGCGCTGGCGACCGAGACGTACCGTGAACACGGGGCGGCGTTCGCACTCCGGTGGGCGGAGAAGACGCTCGACGCGCTCGCCTGAGCACCGGAAACTACTCGACGCCGGGGCCGCCGATACGGACGTGTCCCGCCCGTTCCGGCCACTCCTCGTGACCGTCCCGAGCGCCACCGCACAGACCACCTCGCCGACGGCCGTCCCGACGACCCCTCCCCCGGGTGACGACCCGTTCTCCGTCTCGTTCGTCGCCTCCCTCGTCGGCCTCTTCTTCGGCGGCGGACTCCTGCTCGCCGCCGGCAGTGGCCTCGTCTCGCTCGCGCTCGTCGAGCTGCTCGGACCGTTCGGCGACTGGACCCACCTCGCACTCCCGCTCCTGATCGTCGCGCCCCCGATAGCGGTGCTGGTGACCACCGCGTTCGCGAATCTCTTCATCAATTTCACCTACGCCGGGGCCGTCGTGGGTGCCGTGGTCGCGGGAATCCTGCTCCGACGGCGCTACCGGTGAGAGTGCCGGCTCCGTGGTCGGCCCCCCGGACCGCTCAGAACTCGCCGGTGACGGTCCCGTCGGCGTCGAGCGTGACGATCCCCTCGAACAGGTCGCGATACCCCTCCAGTACCTCGGGTTCGTGGACCTCCTCGGCGAGGTGGAAGAGGCCGACGGCGTCGTGGTCTCGCAGGAGGTCGAGGATGCGCTCGACGGCCTCGCGGGCGCGGTCCTCGTCGGCGTAGTAGGCCATCTCGGTGATGGAGTCGACGCTCACGCGGAGCTTGCCGTCGTGCGTCTCGAGGAACTGTCGTACCTGGTCGACGATGCCGTCGAGGTCGTCCGGGGCGGCGACGTAGTGGACGCGGTCCGACGAGCGCCGGGAGTAGCCCCGTTCGACCGAGAGCGTGTCGAGGATGACCGCGCGGTCCTCGTCGACGCCGTAGTGTTCGAGTTTCTGCTGGACCTCGCGGGCGGTGGTGCGCGTCGAGACGACCAGCAGGTGGTCGGTGTCCGTCTTGAGGAAGTCCGTGTCGATGCGGTCGGTCTCGCCGGTGCTCGGATGGACGAGCAGGATGCCCGTCCCGCCCGGGATGGTGTCCGGCGTGTTCTCAATGGCGAGTTCGTAGTCCATACCGGGACGGGGAGTGCGAGCGTCTTAAATTCCACACCCAGCGGGCGGCCGTCGGGTCAAAAGACGCTGTCGGCGGTGGCCGCGCCGACGACGGAGAAGATGGCGCCCACCGAGACGGCCTTTGCGGTGACGAGGACCTGATCGCGAGGGGCGACGTCGAAGTCGGCGAAGAACGTCGCCGGGGCATCGAACACCAGCGCGAGGACGAGGACGGAGCCGAACGAGACCACCATCAGCGAGAGGAACCGCAGGGGGATACCCGCTAGGTCGGTCTCCCGGTCCGGGTCGCGTTCGTCGGCCTTGTAGAGCGCGCCGTAGCCGATGCCGAAGACGATGGCCACGGCGAGGAGCAACTGCACCTCGTTCATGTTCGTCGCCAGCTGCCACACCTCCGCGGTCACGACGAACGGGCCGGCCAGCAGGAACCCACCGACCATCTGCTGGGCCACGTCGGCGGTCTTGAATCGGCGTGCCGGTCCGACCATACGGGCCGAGTCGGCGGGCAGGCCGTATAACGCTCCCGGCTGTCAGTCGAGCACCTCGGCCGGGAGGAGTCGTCGACCCGCGGCCACCCGGGCGCCCGTCACGAGCGACTCCTTCTCGGAGCGCGACAGCTGTTTCACCGCGTACTCGCGGGACATCGCCCCCGATTTCGTGTCGAACCGCTCGACGTGGACCAGTTCGACCGGGGTGCGCCCGCGGGTGTACTTCGCGCCCTCGCCCGTGTCGTGTTCGGCGACACGCCGGGCCGGGTCGGTGGTGTAGCCGGTGTAGAGCGTGTCGTCGGCACAGCGCAGCACGTAGACGTAGTGGTCGGCGTCGGACATCGCGGTCGCTCACCCCTTCGCGCGCCGTCAATAAGAGGGCACCCTGTGATTTAGACCCGATACCACGGTCTACGACCGTGTCTCGGACGCACGTTCCCTCGAGACCTCGGCGATCCCAGCGTTCGCAGAGCAGTTCGGACAGGCGTGAATCTGTCCCATTTCATCCGCGAACACCCGGGCGAAGCGGTCCGAGACGTGCGCCTCACAGTGATCACACCTGGGCATTCTAGCTGCCGACTCGGCGGTGCCTCGCCGGCACGTGACTATACGGCACGAACCATCATATAATCTCGCCATGGGGTATCCCCGGTAGGGGCCGGGCGCGTGCCGCGACTCAGACCTCGCTCACGTCGCGAGCGCGGGCGACCCCGCGAGCGACGAGGCCGGCCTGCGCCCCCGCGGTGAACCCCGCGTCGACGTTGACCACGGAGAGCGCCGTGCAGGACTGGAGCATCCCGACCAGCGCGGCCTCGCCGTCGCCGCCCGCCCCGTAGCCGTTCGAGACGGGGAGGCCGACGAGGGGCACGTCGACGAGCCCGGCGAGGACGGTCGGGAGCGCCCCCTCGCGACCGGCCGCGACGACGAGCACGTCCATCTCCCGGAGGGCCGGGAGCGCGTCGAACAGCCGGGCGATGCCGGCGACGCCCACGTCGTCGACGCGCCGGACCTCGAGTCCCATCTCGCGGACCACCGCGGCTGCCTCGCCGGCCGGCATCGCGTCCGAGGTGCCCGCGGTGACGACGCCGACGACGCCGTCGAGTTCGGGCGGTTCGTAGTCGGGGGCGTGGACGACCACGGTCAGCGCCCGCGGATCGTACTCGACGCCGACGGCGGGGTCGTGCTCCTCGGCGGCGCTCCGGACCGCCGCGGCCGTCGCCTCGTCCGCGCGGGTGACGAGCGCGTGGCCGGTCGTCTCGAGGGCGTCGGCCGCCAGCGCGGCGGTCTCGGCTGTCGTCTTGCCGTCGGCGAGCACCGCCTCGGGCACCCCACTCCGTGACTCGCGGGCGGCGTCGAACCGGCCCGCCTCCCCGGTCACGTAGCCGCCGAGGGCGGCCTCCGCGGCCGCCGCCGAGAGCTCACCCTCCGCGACGGCCTCCAGTACTCCGCGCAGGTCGCGGTCCGTCTCGTCCATGGCCGCCGGTCGCGGCCGACGGAGGTGTGCCTTCCGTCTCGTCCTGGCGGCGGCACGACGCGCGCGAGCGTCAGACGCTCGCGCGCGAGGTGGCCGACGAGCCGCGGTTGGGGCCGTGACTGGCCGATTCGGGGTGCCGATCGGCCCGTCGTCGGGCTGTCTATCAGGGTCGTTCACGCTCTCGACCCCCTCGAACCGGCCTAAACCCCCGCGAGAACCGGCGAGGACGCCCCTGAACGGGAACTATTATAAAGGGGGCTACTGTACGCCATCCCGTATGGCAGACCTGATCGTCAAGGCCGCTGTGAAGGAAGCGCTCGATGACATGAACGTCGCCTCGGACTTCTACGACGCGCTCGACGAGGAAGTCGCCGAGCTGCTCGAGGACGCCGCCCGGCGTGCCTCGGAGAACGACCGCAAGACGGTCCAGCCGCGCGACCTGTAAGCCGGTTAGACCCCCCAACTTTCTTTCGACGCCACCACCCGAGAGCCGCGCGGCTCGCCTACTCGTCGGTCCGTTCGAGCACGTCGACGCTGTCCTCGCGGCCGACGTACACCGCCGCCGTGCAGTCGACGAACAGGCCGTGTTCGACCACGCCCGCGAGCGCCGAGAGGTCGGCCGCCAGCGCCGCCGGGTCCGCGATGGACCCGAACGCGCAGTCGAGGACGAGGTTCCCGTTGTCCGTGACGACGGGGCCGTCCTTCCGCTCGGCGGCCCGGAGCGTCGGGTCGCCGCCGAGGTCGGCGAGGCGCGCCTCGACGACCGGTGCGGCGTCCGGGAGCACCTCGACGGGGACGGGGTGGTCCAGCGAGTCGGTACGCTTCGACGGGTCCGCGACGACGAGCAACCGGTCGGCGGCGGTGTCGACCACCTTCTCGCGAGCGTGGGCCGCGCCGCCACCCTTGACGAGGTGGAAGGGGCCGCCGTCGTCGCCACAGAACTGGTCGGCGCCGTCGATGGCGAGGTCCGGCGTGGCGTCGGCCAGCGTCACGAGGGGGATACCGGCCTCGCGGGCGACCTGCCGGGACTGGTGGGAGGTCGGGATGCCCGTCACGTCGAGGCCCGCGTCGACCGCCCGGCCGAGCACCCGGATGGCGTGGGCCGCGGTGCTCCCCGTCCCGAGGCCGACGACGTCACCGTCCTCGACGGCCTCGGCGGCGGCCTCGCCGGCCCGCCGCTTCGCCGCCTCGCTGCCCCCGTTCGACTTCATACTCGGCGGTGTCGCCCCGAGGACAAAAAGCGGGTGGGACTCCCACGGGGTCGCCGGACCGCCCACGCTTTTCCCGTCGGTCACCGTGTCTCCGCTATGTTCGGAACCAGCGGCATCCGCGGCCCCGTCGGCGAGACGGTGACGGCCGACCTCGCGCTCTCGGTCGGGCGGGCGCTCGGCGTCGACGCCGACCGGGTCGTCGTCGGCCGCGACCCCCGAGAGAGCGGCGAACTCCTCGGCGACGCGCTGACGGCGGGCCTGCGCGAGCAGGGGACCGACGTAATCGACGTCGGGCTGGCAGCCACGCCGACCGTCGCCCGCGCCGTCGCGTGGGAGGACGCCGACGCGGGCGTGAGTCTCACGGCCAGTCACAACCCCGCCGAGGACAACGGCATCAAGCTCTGGCAGCCCTCCGGCCAGGCGTTCGACGGGCCGATGCAGGACGAGATGACCGAACGCGTGCAGGCGGCCGACTGGGAGCTCCAGCCGTGGGACGGCCTCGGGACGCGTGAACGGACGTCGGCGACCGAGCGCCACGTCCAGACGCTCGTCGACCGGGTCGACCTCGACCGGCCGCTGTCGGTCGTCGTCGACCTCGGGAACGGCGCGGGCGGGGTCGGGCCGGCCGCGCTCTCGCGGCTCGGCTGCGAGGTGGAGACGCTGAACGCCCAGCCCGACGGCTCGTTCCCCGGCCGACCCTCCGAGCCGACGCCGGAGAACTGCGAGTCGCTGGCGACGCTGGTGCGCGAGGGGGACGCCGACCTCGGCATCGCGCACGACGGCGACGCCGACCGGATGCGTGCGGTGGCCGGCGACGGCACCTACCTCTCGGGCGACGTGCTGCTGGCGGTGCTGGCGGGGGCGGCCGTCGAGTCGGGCGACCGGGTCGCCGTCCCGGTCGACACCAGCCTCGCCGTCGAGGACTACCTCGCCGAGCGCGGCGCGAGCGTCGAGCGGACCCCCGTCGGAGACGTGTACGTCGCCGCGGCGGTCGCCGAGGGGGCGGCGTTCGGCGGCGAGCCCAGTGGGTCGTGGATCTGGGGGACCGAGACGCTCTGTCCGGACGGGCCGCTGGCGGCGGTGAAACTGGTCGAACTCGCCGCCGAGCGACCGCTCGCCGACCGGGCGGCAGCGGTGCCGGACTACCCCATCCGGCGGGCGAACGTCGAGACGGACGCGAAGGCGGCGGTGATGGAATCGGTGACTTCGCGCGTGCGCGAGGACTACGACGACGTGACGACGATGGACGGGGTCCGCATCGGCACCGACGACGGGTGGTTCCTCGTCCGGGCCTCGGGGACCCAGCCGATGGTCCGGGTGACCGCGGAGGCACGCGAGGCCGAGCGGACGGACGCGCTGTTCGAGACGGCGCGGTCGCTGGTCGAGGCGGCGGTGGAGGAGAACTGAGCGGGAGAGACCAGAGCGGCCGGGACGTTCAGGTGCGTCGTGTCGAACGGGCCTGCCGAACGCTGGCACCGTCGCGTATCTTGTCCTCACACTTGGGACAGACCCGAGGGTCCTCGACGCCGTTTGGTGTGAAGACTCGTGCGTAGGCACTCGTCACGAAAGCTCCACAGTTCTGGCACTCCGGCATACAACGAACGATGGAGCGACGGAACATAATGATACCGTGGTAAGAAGGCACACGACACGGGGTTTCGGGGACGTAGCGGCGCGCTACCGGCAATGGAAGCCGGGAATCCCGGCGACACCGGTGAGGGACACTCTCCGACACGTGACCGGGGAACCGCCTCGAACCGACCGTTCGTCCACCTGCAGTGTCACGAACCGCGAGGGTCACCGGCTCCGGACCGGGGGGTGCCCGCCACCGCTGTGGCCCCACCTCGCCAGCGCGGCCGCTCAGAGCGGGAGGAACCGCTCGTAGAGGTCGTCGATCTGTTCGTTGAACCGCTCGCCGTCGCCGCCCCACGGGTTCCGGCTGAAGTAGTACGCCGAGGCGAGGACGACGGCGATGGTGACCGAGAGTCGGGGGAGCGCGACGCTGAGCGAGAACGCCGTGAAGCCCGCGATGAGCCCGGAGACGACGATATCGACCACCTGATAGGCGAAGGCCTTGGCCATGGTGCTCGTTCGGCTGGGGTGGGTTTGGTTCTCGTGGTTCCGGGCGCGTCCCGGCTACAGGGGCACCACCCGGAGCAGGTACAGTTGCCACGCGAACAGGAGCGCGACGAGCGTCACGGCCGCGTAGTGGACCCGGAGCGGCCGGGTCCAGTAGCCCTCGCGCCACGCGAGGCCGGCCGCACCGACGGCGGCGACCGTCCCAGCGAGGGCGACGTAGCGGAGCACCTTGCCCGCCTGCAGCGCGAGCGACGGGGACGCGGCCTCCGCGTCGAAGTTGAGCCACGCGAGCAGGAAGACCACCAGCACGACGAGCCACAGCAGACTCACCGCGCCGAGGAGGCCTCTGGCGGCACGCTCGCCCTCGCTCGGGGGGTCGCGGTCGCGGAGCCGTCGCCACGCGAACCCACCGACCCAGAGTGCGAGGACGGAGGCGAACGCCACCACTCCGGCGCCGACGACGCCCTGTAACACGGCCAGCGACTCGTAACACGGCACTCGCTCGTAGGTCGACGGGGCGAACGCGTCGCGGAACAGGTGGGTCGCTCGGCCGTCGTCGTCGAACCGGAAGACGAGCGTGTCGCTCCCGCCGCGTTCCTCGTAGACGCCGGGGCGACGTTCGACCCACGTCCGGGTCTCCTCCCCGAGCCGTCGGGTCGTGAGGGAGCCGTCGTCGGTCGCCCCGACCGTGTACGTCCGCGTCGTGACGCCGAGCAGGCGCTCCCACGACGACTCGGAGATGGTCAGCGAGCGGTAGTCACCGGCCAGCGCCGCGGCCCGCTCGGCGGCCCCGGCCGGTGGTTCGACGAGGGGGTCGTCGGAGCGCGGGTAGTAGCGGTCGACGAACGCGTCGAGGAACTTGAAACTTGCCGCGTGGCCGCCGGGCGCGTTGTAGACGACGAACAGGCCGACGTCGCGCTCGGGGAACAGCGCGAGCAGACTCCGGAACCGCGGGGTGGTCCCCCAGTGGCCGACGATACGCTCGTCGTTCCGGTCCATCTCGATGAAGCCGTAGGCCATCCCGTTGAGTTCGGGGACGGCCGTCGACCGCGCGACGTGTCGGCGGTGCATCTCCGCGACCGAGTCGGGAGAGAGGATCCGGGCGTCGTCGACGGTCCCGTCGTTCAGGTGGGCCTGCGCGAACCGGCCCATGTCCGTCGCGGTCGTCCGGAGCGAGCCGCCCTCGGGCGGCAGCGTCCACACCACCGGGTCGTGGGGCTGGTACGAGCCGTCCACGTACGTGTAGCCGATGGCTCGCCGCGGTTCGAGGCGGTCGGACAGCGGCTGTGCGTACGTGGTGTCGGTCATGCCGAGCGGGGTGAAGATGCGCTCGTCGACGTACTCGACGAACGTCGTGTCGTACTGCTCCGCGAGGACGTGGCCCGCGAGGGCGGTGCCGTAGTTCGAGTAGGCGACGAACTCGCCCGGCGGCCGGACACGGGCGGGTCGCTGGGCCGCGAGGGTCGCCTCCATCGACCGGATGGCGGCCGGGTCGTCCGCGACCATCCCGGTGAAGACGTCCTCGAAGCCCGCCGTGTGGGTCCCGAGGTGTTCGAGCGTGACGGGCCGCGGGTAGGTCTCGGGCACCGAGACCGCCGAGTCGGTCAGGTAGTCGTTCACGTCACGGTCGAGGGCGAGGCGGCCGTCCTCGACGCCCTGCATCACGGCCGTCCACGTCACGAGTTTGCCGGTGGAGCCGATGCTGAAGACGGTCGTCTCCGCGTCGACCGGGCGCTCGGCCTCGAGATCGGCGTAGCCGTACCCCTTCGCGAGGAGCGTCTCGTTCCCCCGGACGAGGACGACGGCGGCCCCCGGAACGTGATGTCGTTCGAGCTGGTCGGCGACCGTCTCGTCGACCCAGCGTTCGAGGCCGGCACGGTCGTCGAGGCCCGGTGCGTCGAGTTGCGCGGCCGCGGAGGCAGGGGACGAGCCACCGGGGTCCGGAACTCCGGCGAGGACGGGGGCGCTCACGAGGGCGAGGACGAGCGTCAGGACGACGGCGAGGCGTAGGGGGTGCTGGGAACTCATCGGGGGACTCCTCCTGGAGGGTTGTCGGCGCAGACGCCGGGACTCGACGGGCGGCCGTGTGCCCGACCGGTCGACGAGCGGGGGTAAGCGAGGTGGGCGTATGAATGCAGAGACCGGTTCTCAGTCGGTGAGAGCGGCCGCGTGCGTCGTGTGAGCGGCCGCGACGCCGGTCCCGAGGAGGAGGGTGCAGACGGCGAGAGCGAGCGTGGACCGGCGCATTCGGCGGCACTCGGTCGGGACGGGACAAGAGCGTTCCCCGAGCGGGGCGGTGCTGTGCGGTCGCAGTGTGGTCCAGCGCACCCACCACCGTCGGACTCGCTCCGCTCGTCCAACGAGAATCGCGAACTCTCCGAGTTCGCTCACCCGCGCCGAGCGCAGCGAGGCGCGCAGTTTTGGTCCAGTTTTTGCGAGGAGCGGTTCACGAGCGCAGCGAGCGAACCCGACGAGCAAAAACTGGAAGATGGGTTTATTATACACTCGGTGCCCTCACACCGACCATGAGCGAGTGCCGAACGACGGAGGGGCGGCCGTGAGCGACGCCACGAGCGACGCGGTCCGTGCGTACACGGTCCGCCTCGAACTGGTAGACGAACCGGGCGAACTCCTGCGGGCGCTCGAACCCATCGCGGCGAACGGGGGGAACCTGCTCTCGATCTTCCACGAGCGCGGCAACCTCACCCCGCGGGGGCACATCCCCGTGGAGGTGGACCTCGAGGCGACGCCCGACCGCTTCGAGGCGGTCGTGGCGGCGCTGCGGGAGGCCGGCGTGAACGTCATCCAGGCCGGCGCCGAGCGCTACAGCGAGGAGGTCACGGTGTTGCTGGTGGGCCACCTCGTCGAGACGGACCTCTCGGACACGCTCTCGCGTATCGAGCACTGCGGGTCGGCGAGCGTCGCCGACGTCTCGCTGACCGCGCCGGACGGCACCGACGAGGTGTCGGCCGCGCGCATCCGGCTGGTCGCCCACTCAGAGGGGACCGACCGGGCGCTGCAGACGGTCCGCGAGGTGGCCGCGGAGAAGGACCTCAGGCTGGTCGAACCGCTGACCGTGGGGGCAGAGGCGTGAAGGACGCTCGCCTCGCGGTCGTCGGGTGCGGTGCCGTCGGCCGGTCGGTGCTGGAACTGGCCGGCGAGTACGGCCACCGCGTCGTGGCCGTCGCGGACTCGTCCAGCGCGGCCGTCGACGCCGACGGACTGGACGCGGAGGCCGTCCTCGAGCGCAAGTCCGCTCGAGGTATCGTCGGCGACGCCGACCCCGACGCGGTGTTCGACGCACCCTACGACGTGCTCGTGGAGGTGTCACCGACGACGCTCGGTGACGCCGAACCCGGCTTCTCGCACGTGAAGCGGGCCCTGGAGGCCGACCGGCACGTCGTCCTCGCGAACAAGGGTCCCGTCGCGGAGCGCTACGACGACCTGCGCGAGCTGGAGGCCGCCTCGGCGGGGAGCGTGCGCTTCGAGGCCACCGTCGGCGGGGCTATCCCGGCGCTCTCGACCATCGACGACCTGGACCCGGGGCACGTCACCGCGGTCCGTGGCATCCTGAACGGCACGGCGAACTTCGTCCTCTCGCGGATGGCCGCGGAGGGGCTGGACTACGAACACGTCCTCGCCGAGGCGCAGGACCTCGGCGTGGCGGAGGCGGACCCCTCGTTCGACGTGGAGGGGACGGACGCGGCGCTGAAGTGTGTCATCCTCGCGAACGTACTACACGGCGGCGGGTACACGCTCGCAGACGCGGACGTGGACGGTATCGAGGACATCCCGGGGTCGGCGCTGGACCTCGCGAGCGAGGACGGCCGCACGGTCCGTCTCGTCGGCGAGGTGTCTGGTGGCGAGGTGCGGGTCGGACCGCGGCTGGTCCCGCAGAACGGCACGCTGGCGGTGTCGGGGACGATGAACATCGTGCAGATCGAGACGGAACACGCCGGGCCGCTGGCGATCTCGGGGCACGGTGCGGGCGGTCCAGAGACCGCGAGCGCGGTGCTGGCGGACGTGGGGCGACTGCCGCGGCTGTAGGGGCCGGCGCCCCTCGCCGGCCTCGACCGTGCGCCGGCGTGCCGTGCGGTGGCGTGACGTGCCAACGGGGCCGTTCGCGCCGGATTTCGCCCTCCGTATCGAAATCGTTTTACGGAAATCGGGCTAGACTCTCCGATACAGCGCATTCCGCGCGTGAGAAACCAATGGCTGACAAACCCCACCAGAACCTGGCCGTCATCGGCCACGTCGACCACGGGAAGAGTACGATGGTCGGGCGACTCCTGTTCGAGACAGGGTCCGTCCCCGAGCACGTCATCGAGCAGTACCGAGAGGAGGCCGAGGAGAAGGGCAAGGGCGGCTTCGAGTTCGCCTACGTCATGGACAACCTCGCCGAAGAGCGTGAGCGCGGTGTAACGATCGACATCGCCCACCAGGAGTTCGACACCGACGAGTACTACTTCACCATCGTCGACTGTCCGGGCCACCGCGACTTCGTCAAGAACATGATCACTGGCGCGAGCCAGGCCGACAACGCGGTGCTCGTCGTCGCGGCCGACGACGGTGTCCAGCCGCAGACCCAGGAGCACGTCTTCCTCGCCCGCACGCTGGGCATCGACGAGCTCATCATCGCGGTCAACAAGATGGACCTCGTCGACTACGACGAGAGCCGCTACAAGGAGACCGTCGAGGAGGTCACGAAGCTCCTGAAGCAGGTCCGCTTCAACACGGACGACGCGAGCTTCGTCCCCACCTCGGCCTTCGAGGGCGACAACGTCTCCGAGAAGTCCGAGAACACGTCGTGGTACGACGGCCCCACCCTGCTGCAGGCGCTCAACAACCTGCCGGAGCCGCAGCCGCCGACGGACGCGCCGCTGCGCCTCCCCATCCAGGACGTCTACACCATCTCCGGCATCGGTACGGTCCCGGTCGGCCGCATCGAGACCGGGACGATGAGCCCGGGCGACAACGTGTCGTTCCAGCCGTCGGACGTCGGTGGCGAGGTCAAGACCATCGAGATGCACCACGAGGAGGTCGACCACGCGGGTCCCGGTGACAACGTCGGGTTCAACGTCCGTGGCGTCGGCAAGGACGACATCCGCCGCGGTGACGTCTGTGGCCCGGCCGACGACCCGCCGAAGGTCGCCGAGACGTTCCAGGCCCAGATCGTCGTGATGCAGCACCCGTCGGTCATCACGGCCGGCTACACGCCGGTCTTCCACGCCCACACGGCGCAGGTCGCGTGTACCATCGAGTCCATCGACAAGAAACTGGACCCGGCCTCGGGTGAGGTCGCCGAGGAGAACCCGGACTTCATCCAGTCCGGCGACGCCGCGGTCGTCACCGTCCGCCCGCAGAAGCCGATCAGCCTGGAGCCGTCCTCCGAGATTCCGGAGCTCGGTTCCTTCGCCGTCCGCGACATGGGCCAGACCATCGCGGCCGGGAAGGTCCTGAGCGTCAACGAGCGATAAGATGCAACAGGCACGCGTCCGCCTCGCGGGGACCAGCCCGCAGGACCTGGATACGATCTGCGGCGACGTCCGCGACATCGCGGAGAAGACGGGCGTCCAGCTCAGCGGCCCGGTGCCGCTGCCCACGAAGCACCTCGAGGTGCCGACCCGCAAGTCCCCCGACGGTGAGGGGACCGCGACGTGGGAACACTGGGAGATGCGCGTCCACAAGCGTCTGATCGACATCGACGCCGACGAACGCGCGCTCCGCCAGCTGATGCGGATCCAGGTTCCCAACGACGTCTCCATCGAGATCGTCCTGGAAGATTAGTCGGGTCGGCCGACCGATCTCCGAGCGGGACTGGAAAACGCGGGGCTCCCGGACGCGCCTCTCACGCGCGGTCTTCGTGCGTGGTGCAAGACCGGAAGCTACAAACACGCGTCACTGTTACGACGCACTGCGGGCTCGTAGATCAGCGGCAGATCGCTTCCTTCGCAAGGAAGAGGCCCTGGGTTCAAATCCCAGCGAGTCCACTTCCCTTCGCTCACTTCGTTCGCTCCGGTCAGTGGACTCGCTGACCCTCGCGAACGCTCCGCGTTCGCTCAGTCCCAGCGAGTCCACACCGATTCGTACTTCTGCTCCGGTCAGTGGGGTCGCTGCACGCAGCAGGAGAGCTGGTGGACCGCCGCGTCCGGTCGCGTCGCGGTCGCCGAGCGTCCGACGGAGAGGTGGTGCAGAGCGCCCCCGAGTACCGACCGGGCGAGGGAGTCAGGTCGCACCCGGCGGCCGCAGCACGGTGACGCTGATGGCGTACACCGCACCGCAGTCACAGTGCAGGTCGGTCGAGCACCCCGACAGTTCCTCCGCGGTCGGGGGTTCGAGTTCGTGATCGGTCTCACAGGGACACTCCCAGTGCAGGCGCATGCCTGAGAAAATTCAGCCTCGATGATAAGTTTGGCGCTGGTCGCGACCGGCCGCGACGGTCACACCTCGTACGTGGCGATCTCGCCGGAGCCACAGACCGGACAGCCGACCGCGGTCGTCTCGACGTTCGTCCCGCAGTCCCGGCACTCCCGGAACGGGCGGGGGTCGTCGGCCGCGAGCACCCGTTTCAGCCGTCGGATCATACCCCACGAGAGCAGTGGCACCCACAAATAGCTCTCCGGACCGGGTCGAAAGTGAAAACCGGGTGACTGCGTGGGCCTCGGCGGGCGGCGTCTGCCGGACGTCAGACGTTCCGAGACCCGAACGGGTATTCCGGTGGCCGGCGACGGGAGAGTATGCTCGACGTAGGCGACGCGGCACCCGAGGTCAGCGCACAGAACCAGCACGGCGAGACCGTCACACCCGGCTTCGAGAAGCCGACGGTAGTGTACTTCTACCCCAAGGACTTCACCGGCGGGTGTACCATCGAGGCCAACGAGTTCGAGGACGCCCTGCCGGAGTTCCGCGACGCGGACATCGACGTGTACGGCGTCTCGATGGACGACGTGGAGACCCACGCCGACTTCGCCGAGGAGGAGGGGCTCTCGTTCGACCTGCTGGCCGACACGGACGGCGAGGTGGCCGCGGCGTTCGGGCTCGACACCAGCGAGGGGTACACCTCGCGGCTGACGTTCGTCCTGTACGGTGGCGAGGTGGTGGCGACGTACGACCCCGAACTGGCGGACCCCTCGGGGCACGCTCGTGAGGTACTGGAGGAGACGCGCGAGGCGTACGTCTAGGCGGGCTCAGGCGTCGTCCTCGAGGAGGCCCATGTCCTCGGCGACGAGGTCGGCCAGTCGGTCGGCGACCGTGGGGTCGACGCGGGCGTGTTCCGCCCCGTCGTGACGCGTCTCGTTGTGTTTCTCGAGGCGCTCGGCGAGTTCGTCGAGCGGCACGCGGGCCTCGGTACCGCACTCCTCGCAGACGATGGGGACGCCCGATTGCTCAGTCGGCATACCAGCCGAGAGCGGGCGGCGGCTCTTAGCCCCGGCGGTCCGCGCTCAGAGCAGCGAGATGAACCCGAGGATGTCCACGAACAGCACGTACGCGATGACGAGGGCGGCCGCGAGTATCAGGAGCTTGATGCCGAGCGGGAGTCCGTCCGTGTCGTCGGTGCCGGCCGTCGTCGTCGGTTCGGTCGTCATGTACCCCCGTACGGCGGGGCCCCTCAAGGGGATACGGCCCGTTCCCAGGTCGTGGGAACGACCCGGTTCAGAACAGGCGAGCGGTCGGCGTCCCACAGCGCCCGCAGACTGCCGCGCGGGTCCCCTTGTACTCGCCGGCGGCCACCGGCCCCTCGCAGAACGGGCAGGCGGAGCCGGCGAGGCGGTCCAGCAACTCCTCGTTCATCCGGCGGCCTCCACGTCCACGTCGGCGTCGGCGTCGCCCTCCTCGGACGGGAGGTCCGGGCCCCCCGTCGCGTCCGCGGGACGACCCTCCGTCTCGTCCTCGTCCGGCGTGAGGATGTGTGGGGTCCGCCGTCGCGGTGGCGTCTCGACGAAGCGCTTGATGCGCCGCAGGTCCCGGTCGGTCAACCCGGCCATGTCCTTCGCTGGGCGGGGCCCCCATAGGTGGGTTGCTATGTCGACACTAGGGACCTACCGAGGGCTGCCGAGCGGTGGGGAACGAGGCGGAGCAGGGGGGAGACGCGCGGTATTAAACCGGTCGCGGGCGTAGTAGACGACGTGTTCCCCGTCAGCGGCGACTGGACGGCGGCCCAGACCGAGGCCTACCTCACGGAGCGTCGCATTCCGATCAGACTCGCCTGTCGGACCCCGAACGGCGGGCTGTGGATGCTCTCGCTCTGGTACATCCTGCGAGACGGGGCGCTCCACTGTGCGACCGGCGCCAGCGCGGACGTGGTCCGGTACCTCCGGGCGGACCCGGGCGTCGCCTTCGAGGTGTCGGACAACGAACCGCCGTACTGCGGGGTACGCGGTGCCGGGCAGGTGACCCTCGAGCCGGACGAGGACAAGGAACTCCTGCGTGAGCTGATGGAGCGGTACCTCGGCGGGACCGACCACAGCCTCGGGCAGCGACTCCTCCAGCCGGAGCGCGAGGAGGTCCACCTCCGCATCGAACCCGAGCGGGCCTACACGTGGGACTTCGGCGAGCGGATGGCCGACGTCGTCGCGGAGGCGGACGACTAGAGCGGCAGCGACGACGGCATCCGGTGGACGGTGTAGCCCACCTCCCGGTGTGCGCCCTCCAGTTCGTTGGCGACGCCCGACAGCAACGCCTCACACTCGCGGACGACGACGGGGCGGATCCGCTCCAGCAACCGCCCGAGCGGTAACACGCGGGTGACGCGGTGGCCGCGGATGGAGGTGGGGTCGAACTCCACGCGCAGGCCGAGTTCCGTCCCGACCTCGTGGGCGGCGGGCACCTCCGAGGGAGCGAGTTCGGCCATCGTCCAGTACCCCTTCGCCCGCACGTCCTCGGTGGTCCGCCACTCGATGCGCTCGTACGGCTCGGCCGCGGTCACGCGCGACGCGGAGGTCCACGAGAGCTTCCACCACGAGAGCGTGATGTGGTAGACGGTGCCCGGCCCGCCGTCCCCGGTCTGTTCGACCCCCTCCAGGTGTGGCGAGTACTCGCTGGCCCCCTCGTACCCCTGGATGAACTCGTACACGTCCCGCGGCGGCACGTACAGGTGTGTACTGGCCTCGATAGCGTCCACACCGGAGAGGAGGTGCGGCACGTCGATAAAGCTTCAGCAGGGGGCGTCGCTGGCCGACTAATCTGTGCTGGCGGGCTCCCCGCCCTGCCCGCTCTCGCCGCCGACCGAGAGGTACTCCTCGAGGAGCTCCTCGTTGTCCTCTAACTCCTCGATGGTACCCTCCCACGCGTTGGCGCCCTTCTCGATGATGTAGGCGCGCTCGGAGAGGTTGAGCGCGAAATCCACGTTCTGCTCGGTGATGAGCACGGTCACGTCCTCGCTGACGACCTCCTCGAACACGTCACGGAGGTCGTCGACGATGACGGGCGCGAGCCCCTCGGTCGGCTCGTCGAGCAACAGGAGGTCGGGATTCTGGACGAGCGCCCGCGAGACGGAGAGCATCTGCTGCTCGCCACCGGAGAGGTTCCGGCCCTTGTTCTCCTGCAGCTCCTCGAGTTTCGGGAACACCTCGAACATGTCCTCGATCGGCCGCGGGTCGACGGCCGAGTCGTGAGCCACCTGCAGGTTCTCCATCACGGTCAGCGTGGGGAAGATACGGCGGTCCTCCGGGACGAGTTTGATTCCCTTCTTGGAGATGTCGTCGACGGAACTCGAGGAGATGTCCTCCCCGCGGAACTCGATGGTACCCTCGCGCCGCGGGACGGTACCGGTGATGGTACGCAGGGTGGTTGTCTTGCCCGCCCCGTTCCGGCCGAGCAGGGCGACGACTTCGTTCTGTTCGATCTCGATATCCAGGTCGAAGACGACGTGGCTGTTCCCGTAGTAGGAGTTCACGTCCTCTAGCGTGAGTATGGGTTCGCTCATTGTGCTTCACTCCCGAGGTACGCCTCGCGAACGCGTTCGTTGGCCATCACTTCTTCCGGGGTCCCCTCGGCGATGAGGGACCCGCCGTCGAGGACGAGGATGCGGTCGGAGATGCCGAGGACGACCTCCATGTCGTGCTCGGTGAGCACGAACGTCGTGTCGGTCTCCTTGTCGAGCTCGCGCACCAGGTCGACCATCTTCCGGGTCTCCGTGGCGTTCATCCCGGCGGTCGGCTCGTCCAGCAGGACGACCGAGGGGTCGGTCGCCAGCGCCAGCGCGATCTCGACCTTCCGCTTGTCGCCGTGCGAGAGATTATCGCACTTCTTGTCGGCGAACTCCTCGAGTCGCGTGAGTTCGATGATTCGGTCGACCCCTTCGTTCAGCTCGGGGTCCGCCGTCGCGATGGCACGGAGGTCGTTCGTCCGGCCGTCCCGCGAGATGCGGGCGATGCGGATGTTGTCCCGCACCGTCAGCCCGTCGAACACGTTGTTGATCTGGTAGGCACGGGCGAGACCGAGTCGGTTGATGATGTACGGTTCCTTCCCCGTTATCTCGACGAGACCGTCCTCGTCTGTCTCGATGTCGGCCCCCTCGCGCGGGCGGAGTCGGATGCTCCCGGAGGTGGGCTTCAGCTGACCAGCCAACATCGTGTAGAACGTGGTCTTGCCGGCTCCGTTCGGGCCGATGATGCTCGTGATCTCGTCGTCGTCGATGGAGACGGTGACGTCGTCGTTGGCGACGAGGAGCCCGAACTCCCGGCGGAGCTCCTTCGTCTCGAGCACGGTCGTCATGCGTTCGCCCCCCCGAAGAGCCCCTCCGGACGAAACAGCAACACGAGAATCATCGCGACGAACGGGAACAGCTCCCCGGCCCCGGCGATGACTAGGCTCCCCAGCGCGACGAGCAGGCCGATGAGGTACGCGCCCACGAACGCACCGGTGAACGAGCCCAGCCCACCGATGACGACGACGACGAAGGCGTTGATGATGACCTGGTTACCCAGCTCCGGGGAGACCGACTGGAGCGGGGCAGCTAGTGCACCACCGATACCCGCGAGCACACAGCCGACGAAGAAGACGCCGGTGTAGAGCCGCGGGACGTTGATGCCGAGCAGCTGTGCCATGTCACGGTCCGAGGACGTGGCACGGACGACGCGACCGATGTTGGTCGTCCGGAGGACGACGAACAGTCCGGCGAGCACGAGGACGGACATCAGGATGACGAACGCTCGGTAGCCCGGGATGGACAGGCCGGCGGGCAGGTCGAGCGAGAACTGGAGTATCGCCGGCCCGTCGACCGACCTCGATCCCGAACCGAAGATGGTTCTGATCACGTCGGTCAGGATGAGCACGAACGCGAACGTCAACAGGAGTTGGTCCAGTTCCGGTCGGTCGTATATCCGGCGGATGAACCCCGCCTCCAGCGCGATGCCGACCACCCCCACGGCCAGTCCCGCGAGGATGACGCCGAGCCAGAAGCTCCCGACGGCACTCTCTATCGTCACGATGCCGACGTAGGCCCCGATCATGAACAGGGCCCCGTGGGCGAAGTTCAAAATCTCCAGTACCCCGAAGATCAGGCTCAGGCCAACCGCCACGAGGAAGAGGCGGCTCCCGATACTGAGGCCAGTCACTATCTGGTCCCCTACCAGGCCAATGTCTACCATACCGTGCAGGTCATACACGGTCCGATTAAGTCTTCCGGAGGGGGCGCCGTAGTTGCAGGTCACCTCGATTCGAATTAAAGTTGAGGCCGGTTATACTTGGGGAAGATATAAGCCAAAGACCCCCATTGGGACCCAACGAGCCATGTCGAACAATGACAATAGTCGGGGAAGCAGCGGAACGAACCGACGACGCTTCCTCGCTGGTGCGGGGGCGGCGTCGGTCGCTGGACTCGCGGGGTGTCTGGACAGTATCACTGGGGGCAGCGGTGGAGAAGGTCCCATCAGGCTGGGCGGCGTCTATCTCCTCTCCGGCGTCGCGGAGGCGCTCGGGGCGGCCTCGGCGGCGGCCGCGGAGGTCGCCGTGGACGTCATCAACGAGAACGGTGGAATCCTCGACCGCGAGGTCGAGATCCAGTTCCGTGACCACGGACAGAACCCCCAGCAGCAGATTCGCAGTCTGGTCCAGGAAGAGAACGTCGACGCGATGCTCGGGCTGACCTCCTCGGGTGTGACGCTGGCCTCGGGGCCGACCATCGAGCAACTGGGCGTGCCGTTCACACTGACCGACATCGGGACGCCGTTCCCGACGGAACACGACGTCGACACGTACGGCGACTACTACGAGGACGAGAACGGTACCGCCGCCGGGATCCCCAACCTGTTCCGGACGAACGCCAACACCTCTACCACCACCTACGGGATAGCCAAGTGGGCAGCGGACAACCTCGACGCGACCCGTGTGGCCAACATCGGGCCCGACTACGCCTACGGGACCCAGACGTGGGACTACTTCAAGGCGTACTCCGACGGGCTCGGCGCGGACTACGAGTACGTCGAGAGCGTGTTCCCGAGTCTCGGGGCCTCGGACATGACTCCGCAGATCAACCAGGTGCTCAACGCGGACCCGGACATCGTGTTCACCTCCTTCTGGGCGGGGGACGTCACCACCTTCGTCGGGCAGGCCGTGGAACAGGGGCTGTTCGAGCAGGTCGACGACGTGTTCGACACCATCGGGGCCGACCCGACCGTGTTCAGCGCACTCGGTGACACGATGCCCGAGGGGTTCCACTACTCGGGCTGGTACTGGCACTCGGCCTACGACAACGAGAACAACCAGCGGTTCCTCGATGCGTACGCGGACGCCTACGAGGACGACAGCGAGACCATCAGCATCCCCTCGTTCACCGGCGGGAGCACGTGGGCGGCCGTCTTCATCTACAAGCAGGCGATGGAGGCCGCCGGCAGCACGAACCCGGACGACGTCATCTCCGAGATGGAGGGACTCACGTTCGCGGAGGACCCGCGAGGGTCCATCACGTTGGACGCGGACAGCCACCAGGCGACCGCCCCGATGGTCATCGGCGAGACCAGCCGGGACGACGACGTCCCCTACGACGGCGTCGGTCTGACGAACACCGAGACGTACACCCTAGACCGGAGCACCGCGACCGACCTGCTCGAGGGGAGCGATCTCCCGCCGGGCGTCTAAGCGATGAGTGTCGGAGCCAGAGAACGCCTGCTCGAGGGCGGACGCACGAACGTGGTGTTGGCAGTCTTGGCTGTGCTGGCGATCGTCGCCCCGTTCGTCATCGGGTCGTTCCAGACGGCGCTGTTGGCTGAGATACTGATGCTGGCCGTGTTCGCCACGGCGTTCAACCTCCTGTACGGATATACGGGGCTGCTCTCGTTCGGCCACGCGATGTTCGTCGCAACGGCGGCCTACGTGGTCGCGAAGGTGTTCAGGATGGTCGGCCCGGAGCTCGGGCTGGGTGCGTTCGGCGGGCTCGAGGTGCTGGCGACGCTCGTCGTCGCCATCCTGCTCGGGACGCTCTTCACGACGCTGCTGGCGGTCGGAATCGGCTACCTCAGCGTCCAGCTCACGGAGATCTACTTCGCGATGATCACGCTGTCGTTCAGCATGGCGATCTACGTGATCTTCAACCAGGACATCCTCCAGCAGCTCGCGGAGGCGGCCGGGCTGAGCGGTCTGGCGGGGCTGGTCGAGACGAACGGCTCCGACGGGCTCACCATCTCGTTCAACGCACTGGGTGAGATCGACCTGTTTGGATTCACCTTCCAGCTCGTCGACATCACCAACTTCATCGCGGTCTACTTCGTCAGCCTGATCCTGTTCGTGCTGACGATGTACGCGATGTGGCGCGTCGTCAACTCCCCGTTCGGGATGACCTGCAAGGCCATCCGCGAGAACCCGGGGAGGGCCGAGGCGCTCGGTATCGACGTCACCCGTCACTCCTGGAAGACGTTCATCCTCAGCGGTGGGTTCTCCGGCGTCGCCGGGTCGATGATCGCCGTCATCCAGAGCGGTGCGCTGCCGAACCTGGCCTACTGGTCGTTCTCCGCCGAGCCGGTCATCATGACCGTCATCGGCGGGCCGACCTACTTCATCGGCCCCGTGCTGGGCGCGTTCACCTTCAGGTACCTGCGGTGGACCATCGACGCCCTCGGGTTCGGTGCCAACTGGCAGTTCCTCTTCGGGACGCTCCTGCTCGTCGTCGTCCTGTTCGCACAGGGCGGGGTCGCCGGAGCCCTCACCCGCGTCCGAGACCGGATTCTCGGCGGGGGGGGAGAGGATTCCGTGCCGGAGGCCGACCCGACCGTCGAGAGTTCGGACTGAGCGGTCACATCGCACCTCCCTCCGTTCGTCTCCTCCTGCGACCCTCTACTGCTCCCGAGTCGCCTGACTCGCTCCGTACCGTACCGTTAGGTCCATCGCGCCCGAACGGCGAGTATGCGCTGGCTCGTCGTGACACTGGTCCTCGTCCTCGCCGGATGTGGTGGCTACGGCGCCCCCACGGCTGACCCGAGGACAACGACGGTGACGCCGGCCCCCGTCCCGGCCGCGACACCAGCACCGAGTGCGACCACGCTGGCACCGGGGCTCGGGACCGGGGGCGTGTTCGACGCCGGTCGGCTCGCTGCGGCCCACGCCGACGCGCTCGCCGGCCGCTCGTTCACGCTGAATCGGACCGACAGCCGGTACGTGAACGGGACGCTCTCCCAGCGCGATACGAGTCTCCTCCAGTACGCCACTGGTCGCGAGCGGTTCCGCTACGACCTGCGACAGACCGACCGGCGCGGCGGGGCGAACGCGACCAGCCGCATCGAACGCTACGCCGACGGCGAGCGGGTGTTCGTCGCCGTCACGCGGGGGAACGAGACGCGCTACGACCTCCTGCGTTCGAGCGACGGGTCGGCGTCCGCCCCGACGCTGGTGTTCCCCGAGAACGCCACCAACGAACGCGGTATCGCGCGTCTGTTCGTCCTCATCGACACGGAGGTGACCGGCGAGCGGACCGTCGACGGCCGGAGCGTCTACCGGCTGGCGAGCCCCAGCCCGCAGACGGTGCCGCCGCTGCGCAACATCTCGTTCGTCGCGAACGTGACCGAGACGGGCCTGGTCCGAGACTACCGGGTGTCGTACGACGTGGTCCGGTCGGGGCGGCAGGTCCGGGTCGTCACACACACGAGCTACCGGGGGGTCGGCGAGACGACAGTGCCCGAACCCCCGTGGCTCGGCCGGGCGGAGGCGGCACTCCGGAACGGGACCGACACGTCGACGCTGACCCGGCGCGACGGCGGCGTGCTCAGCGCAGTTCCCGACGCTTGATCTTCCCGGTCGTCGTCTGCGGGAGCGTCTCGCGGAACTCGACGAGACGAGGGTACTCGTGTTTCGCGAGGCGGTCACGGACGAGCTGTTTGAGCTCCTCGCGGAGCGCGTCGTCGCCCGGGACGCCCGCGACCGGCTGGACGACGGCCTTGATCACCTCGCCGCGGGTCTCGTCGGGGACGCCGACGACCCCGACCTGTTCGACCTTCGGGTGCTCGAGGATGGCGCTCTCGACCTCGCCGGGGCCGACGCGGTAGCCGGCGGTGACGATGAGGTCGTCGTCGCGCGCCTTGAACCAGAGGTAGCCGTCCTCGTCCTGCCGGCCGAGGTCGCCGGTGAGGTGCCAGTCGCCTCGTCCATCGGCCGCCTCGAGTCGCGCCGCCGCCGTCTTCTCGGGCTTGTTCAGGTACTCCTGGAAGACGACGGGGTCGTCGCCACGGCTGACGGCGATCTCGCCCACCTCGCCCGTCTCGCGGACGGCGCCCGTCTCTGGGTCCACCACCGCCACGTCGTGACCCGGCACGGGCTTGCCCATCGACCCGGCCTGCGCGGGGAACCACTGTCGGCAGTTCGTCACCAGCAGGTTCGCCTCGGTCTGCCCGTAGAGTTCGTTCACCGCCACCCCGTCGAGTTCGTCGGCCGCCCAGTCCAGAATCTCGGGGGTGAGCGGTTCGCCACCCGAGCAGACGGCCTTCAGGTCGAGGTCGTACCGCTCGGTGGGCCGGTCGACGTCCATCAGCATCCGGATGGCCGTCGGCGGGAGGAACGCGTCGGTGACGCCGAACTCCGCCAGCAGGGAGTAGGCCGTCCCCGAGTCGAACCCGGCCATCGGGTAGCCGAGGACGGGCCGGCCGTAGTGCCACGCCGGGAACAGGAGGTCGCCGAGCGCACCGATCCACGCCCAGTCGGCGGGCGTCCAGCAGACCGACGCCGAGAGGTCGCGCTCGAAGTACATCTGGAACGCCGGACAGTGGCCCAGCCAGAGCGCGTGGCCGTGGAGGACGCCTTTCGGGGGTCCGGTCGATCCGGAGGTGTAGAGGACGGTGGCGGGCGTGTCCGGGCCGGTCTCGGCCCGGTCGTAGCTGCCGTCGTGCTCGCGGAGGGAGGTGAACGGGTGGTCGCCGGCCCCCTCGTCGGCGTCCACGGCGACGACGTGTTCGAGCGCGGGACACGCCTCGCGGGCCTCGTCGACGGCGCCGAGGACGGCCTCGTCGACGACGGCCACCTTCGCGTCGGCGTCGTCCAGCCGGTAGGAGAGGCCGTCCGGACCGAACAACACGGAGAGGGGGATGGAGACGGCACCGAGTTTCCAGCAGGCGAGGTGGGTCAGCGGGTTCGCGGGTTTCTGCGGGAGGACGACGCCCACGCGGTCGCCCTCCTCGACACCGAGGGCCGCGAGGCCAGCCGCCACACGGTCCGAGAGCCGGTCGAGGTCGTGGAAGGTGTACGTCTCGCGTCGGCCGTCGGGGTACGCCTGGAACAGCGCGATGCGGGCCTTCGGGTCGTCGTGTTTCCCGACGAGGTCGTGGGCCGCGTTGTAGTCGTCGGGGACGTCCCACTCGAAGGACTCGCGGGCGTCCTCGTACGTCTCGCCGTCGAGCGTGACGTGGTAGGTCATGGCACGCCGTTCGACGCCCCCCGACAAGAGCGTAGGGGGCAGGCCCACAAGAGACGTACCGACGGCGACGCCGAGTGACGGGTATGGCCGGCGCACTCCGCGATGTCCTGCTGGTCCTCCTCACGACGGTGGGAACGTACGTCCTCGTCGGCGTGGCGTTCGTCGGGTCGTTCTACGCGCTCACGCTGCTCCCCGGGTGGCTGCAGGCGGCGGTCTGCCGAGGGCTGTTCTTCTGCTGGCCGGGGCTGGTGCTCGCGCTCGTCGTCTCGACGGCCGTGACGGTCGGGGTCATCGGGACCCTCTCGAGCCGGGGGTACCTGCGGGTGCCGGACGCGTGGTAGTGCGGTGGCGGAGGTGGAGCGGTGCGGGGCGGTGCGGTCGCGGAGGCTGAGCGGGGCGGGGCAGTGGGGCTAGCACACCCACCCGCGGCAGAGGGGCCGAAGGCCCCGATGCCGCGCCCTTTTGAATCCAAAGTTTTGCCGCGAGTCGGGCGCGACTCCGTCGCGCCCCACGAGCGTGCAAAAGTTTGGTCAGTTGAAGTTGTAGACGGTCAGATCGAGGGTGTCGAGGTCGACGACCGGCGCGTACGCGTGGTCCGGTTCGATACCGACGGACTGCTGGAAGCCGGTCTGTTCCTGCCAACAGCCCGAGTTGACGGCGAGGACGTTCCGGTACTTCCCGTAGCCGAGTTTGTGGACGTGGCCGGTGTGGAAGATGGCGGGCACCTCCTCCATCACGAGGTAGTCGCGTTCCTCCGGCGCGAGGCGGGTCCGCCCGCCGAACTGGGGGGCGACGTGGCGCTTCTTCAGGAGCTGGTACATCGCCTTGTGCGGTTCGTCGTAGGAGGCCTTCTCGGCTGGGAGTTCGGCGATGACCTCGTCGAGCGAGACGCCGTGGTACATGTGGACCGAGACGCCCTCGACGGTGACGGTGGAGGGGTTCGAGACGATGCGGGCGTCGTGGGCGGACATGATGTCCCGCAACTCCTCGTCGAAGGCGGGCTGGGGTTCGGCGAGCCGGACGGCGTCGTGGTTCCCCGGGATCATCACGATCTCCACGTCACCGGGGACCGACTTCAGGTGCTCCGCGAACAGTTCGTACTGGTCGTAGATGTCGATGACGTCCAGTTCCTCGTCCTGGTTCGGGTAGACGCCGATGCCCTCGACCATGTCGCCGGCGATGAGGAGGTACTCGACCTCGGCGGCGTCCTCGGTGTGGAGCCAGTCGGCGAAGCGCTCCCACGCGTCGGCCATGAACTCCTGTGAGCCGACGTGGACGTCCGATATGAGCGCCGCGCGGACGTGTCGGTCGGCGGTCTTCGGCTGGAACGTGTGAGGGACGTCGGGGAAGTGGATGGCGTCGACGAACAGGATGCCCCGGTCGTCGCCGGACTTCTCCGAGAGGCTCCCGGAGACGGCGATGACCTCGTCGAGCAGTATCTCGTCGACGAGTTCGGCCGCGGGCTTGTCCTTCATCACCAGACAGGGGAACACGCCGGTCGTGTCCTCGAGGTCGATGATCCAGTGCCCGCCCGAGGTCGAGGAGATGTCGGCGACCATCCCGACCATCCCGGCGTCGGTGCCGCCGGGGTCCTGCTGGAGCGAGCGGGCGGGCCGGTGTTTCACGCGCCCCTTGAGCGTCCCGGAGAGCCGCTCGTAGCGGTCGCGGAACGTGGCGACGAAGTCCTTGTACTCGCCGGTCCCGGTCGAGCGGCCGGTCATGTCGCCGGCGACCTCGACCGAGCGCTTCGAGCGGTCGGTGTTCCGGACCGACTCGGCGGCGGCCGCCCCGCCGTTCGTGGCGCCCGTGGTCCCGGTCGTCTCGGCCGTGGCGCTCGGGTCGGGGGTCGGCGCGGCGTCCGTGGGACCGTCCGACGAACGGTCCACAGACCCCTCCGTTTCTGCTGCGGATTCCGTTGCAGTATATGATTCTTGCGTGTTTTCGGTTCCAGTCGAAACAGAGGTATCGTCGTTTCCGACGGCGGGCGGGTCGGGGACGGGGTCGTCGTCGAGGACGCGCCGGACGTGGTCGGCGGTGATCTTCACCGCGTCCTCGGGCACCGACTCGACGACGGCGAGGAGGGCGGCCTCGGTCTCCGACGCGCGGGCGAGCAGCGTCACCGCCTCGCGCTCGGCGTTGAAGCCGAGACTCGCGAGGCGGCGGGCGACCGTCGCGGCCTCCTCCAGTGGCACACCGTCGGGTGGGCGTACCCGGACAAAAACGTAGCGGAGCGACGCCGGGCGAGTCAGAACGTTGAAACGCGCGCCGGCGAATGTCGAGGTGATGAGTGAGTCCGACCCGGAACCGGAGCGTCCCCGACCCGGTTCCGGCGAACCCTCCGCCTTCGGGCCCGAGGAGCCGGGGTCTCCGGTCGCCTGGCTCCAGTGGTTCTGGCGGACCGACCACGGTGCCGTCAGCTACGTCCGCGAGATCCTCACGAGCGTCGGTGCCGTCCTACTGGTGGGGCTCCTCCTGTTCGCGGTCAGCGGGCTCTGGCCGCCGATGGTGGCCATCGAGTCGCCGAGCATGGAGCCGAACATGAAGACCGGCGACCTCGTGTTCGTGATGGAGGAACACCGCCTCGCGCCCGGGTCGGCGTACGCCGAGACCGGCGTCGTCACCTACCGGACCGGACAGGAGACGGGCTACACGAAGTTCGCCCAGGGTGGTGACGTCATCGTCTACCAGCCGGACGGGAACGCCGCGACCACACCCATCATCCACCGGGCGATGTTCTACGTCAACGCCAGCGAGAACTGGTACGACAAGGCCGTCGCCGTCGACCCGCGGGCGGTCGGAGGTGCGGACGACTGTGGCGAGCTGGACTTCTGTCCGGCCCCCCACGGCGGCTTCATCACGAAGGGTGACAACGTGAACACGAACCGGCACTACGACCAGGTGAGCGGGCTGAGCGCACCCGTCCGTCCCGCGTGGGTCGTCGGCACCGCCGAGTTCCGCATCCCGCTGCTCGGGAACATCCGGCTGTGGGCCTCGGGCACCGTCGACGCGCCGACGCCGTGGGCGGTCGAACCCGCGGTCGGGGCACCGACCGGCCCGCACGACGGTCCGGACGCGACTGCCTCGAACGCGACGGCGGCCGACCCGACAGCCGCAGTCTGACTCCTCGCGCTACTGCAGCGCGTCGCGCAGGTCCACACCGATGGTCTCGACCGCCTCGTGTGCCACCGTCAGGTCCGCCGGCGGCGCGAGCATCGTGATGAACCCGTGGATCATGTCCTCGTAGTTGTAGTGCTCGACCGGGACGCCGTCGGCCGCGAGCGCCTCGGCGTACGCGATACCCTCGTCCCGGAGCGGGTCGAACCCGGCCGTGAGCACCGTCGCTGGCGGCAGGTCCGCGTGGTTGTCGGCCTGCAACGGGAAGGCGTACGGGTTCGGCTCGTGGACGTCGCTCCCGAAGTAGCAGTCGGCGAACCACTTCATGTCCTCGGCGACGAGGAAGTACCCCTCCTCGTTCTGCTCCCACGAGGGGCGGTCCTCGCGCGGGTCGACGGCCGGGTAGACCAGCACCTGGTGGTCGATGGCCGGGCCGTCGCGGTCCCGTGCCATGAGCGTCACCGCGGCCGCGAGGTTGCCGCCGGCGCTGTCGCCCATCACGGCGAGGGTCCCGTCACCGTCCACCTCCTCGGGGTTCTCGGCGACCCACTCGGTGGCGGCGTAGGCGTCCTCCACCGCGGCCGGGAACGGGTGTTCCGGCGCGAGCCGGTAGTCCACCGAGACGACGACACAGCCGCTCTCCCTGACGACGTGCCGACAGAGCGCGTCGTGGCTCTCGAGGTCCATGATGACGAACCCGCCGCCGTGGAAGAACGTGACGACGGGGAACGGTCCCTCCCCCTCGGGGGTGTAGACGCGCACGGGGACCTCGTCGCGCTGGTCGCCGACCCGGCCCTCGTAGCCGGGGACGGCGCGGTTGGTCACGTCGCCGACGGCCGGTTCCTCGCTGGCCATCCGGAAGTTCTTCATCAGGTCGCGGGCGGCCTGCGGTCCGTGCTGGGAGAGTGGGAGGACACCGAGTGCGTCTATCTGCTGGAGGAGTTCGCGTGCCTCGGGGTGGGGTCTGTCGGCTCGCATACCTCGGCCTCCAGTGCCGGAGGGATAAGCGTAGGCCCGTGGGTGAGAGGCTCGGCGACCCCCGGCGTCGTGAGACGCGAGGGGAGTGCCAGCGCTGTCGCTCCGGGGCGGGCGACGACGCGAGAACGAGGGTCTAGGAGCAGTCGGGTACGAGCGGTGCGCCGACGGTGCGGTCCGGGAGTTCGCGGCGAGCGCCGCCGTCGGAGGCGATCTCCGTCTCGGACTCTGTCTCGCGGCTGTTCGGCATCTCGGGCACCATCGGGGCGGGGGTGGTCCCTCGCATGATTAACCGTGAGAGACCCAGCACCATAAACCTTCATGAACTATCATCGCCCACCACCTCACATCGAATCCCCCGGCCCACCGCCGCCCCGTCGCCCGGCCGTCCGCCGCCGGGCGGGGGCGACGGGCGGAGTTTTCATCGGGCCGTCCCAACGGCCGGTATGACAGACTGGGCGTGGGACGAGCGGTTCCGCGAGGGGGAGTACCCCGTGAACGCCGAGCCGTCGCCCCTGCTGAAGCGGTTCGTCGCCACCCTCGATGGCGGTCGCGCACTCGACGTCGCCACGGGCACCGGCCGGAACGCCGTCTACCTCGCCGAGCACGGCCACGACGTGGTGGGGCTCGACCGCTCCATCGAGGGGCTCCGCCTCGCCCGCGAGCGGGCGACCGAGCGGGGCGTCGAGGACCGCTGTGCGTGGGTGCAGACCGACCTCGGGGAGCACACGTTCGCCGCCGAGGCGTACGACCTGATCACCGTCTCCTTCTTCCGGGTCGTCGACCGCCTGCCGGACGTGATGGAGGCGCTGCGGCCCGGTGGCGTCCTGTTCGTCGAGCACCACCTGCGGACGACCGACGAGGTGGCTGTCGGCCCCGTGGGCGAGCGCTACCGCTTCGGTGCGAACGAACTGCTCCACGGGGCGCTCTCGCTGACGGTGCTCCACTTCGAGACGCGGACCGAGCGACGGGACGACGGCCGGCGTTCGGCGGTGGGCCGCGTCGTCGCGCGGAAGACCCACGGCCAGCGCCAGTCCTACCCCGAGGTGCCGGACTCGGTTCCGGACGCCGACTCGTCGTCCGAGTAGTCGGCCGGTTCCACCATCAGGTAGCCCGCGACGACGACGACGAGGCCCCCCGCGGCGAGCAGGCCGAAGCCGGGGGCGAACGACCCCGTCGTGTCTCGCAGGCTCCCGACGAGGAACGGGCCGGCGAACCCGCCCACCTCGCCGACGGTGAAGACGAAGCCGTTTGCCGTGGCGGTCAGCCGCGGCCCGATGCCGTCGAGTTCGATGGGGACCGAGCGGACGAGCGGCGCCACGCCGCCGAGGCCGAGCCCGGCGACGAGCACCGCGCCGACGAGGAGGGAGACCTGCCCGGACACGACGAGGCCCGTCAGGCCGACGCCCGCGAGGACGCCACAGCCGACGATGGCGGGCCGCCGGAGGCCGATGCGGTCGGAGATGGCGGGGACCGAGAGCGTGCCGGTCGTCCGCGCGAGGACGAAGACGGTGGCGACGGTGGCCGCCAGCCCCGCGGCGACGCCGGCCGACTCCAGCGACGCCGCGAGCCACGTCTGCGTGCCGTGCGAGAGGAACAGGTGCATCGACCCGACGACGACGAGCAACCGGAGCTGTGGGTGCGAGAGCACGGTCCGGACGTCCTCGCGGGCCGACCCGAGGGTGAACCCGCCGACGTCGTCGCTCCCGAAGTGGTCGGTCCGGGACCAGAGCAGGTGGGAGACGACCAGCCAGAGCAGTCCGTAGGCGACGACGAGGACGCCGCTCCAGACGAAGACGGGGCGCCACCCGCCGAGCAGCGGTTCGAGGTAGGGCCGACCGAGCGCGAAGGCGACGGCCGTCCCGAGCGACGCGGCGACGAGGTACACCGAGGAGGCGGTCCCGGTCCGGTCCGGCGGGAAGAGGTCGGCGACGAGTTTGGGGAGTCCGAACGTGATGGCGGTGCCGCCGACGCCGAGGAGGAGTGTGGCCCCGAGGAGGGCGGGGAAGCCCGGGGCGACGCCGCGGAGCGCGTGGGCGGCCCCGAGAATCACGAGCCCGCCGCCGAGCGCCCGGCTCGCACCCACCCGGTCGACGACGAGACCGCTGACGAGCGCGAGCGGGACGTACGTGGCCTGCACGCCCCCCGAGACCAGCCCCGCCTGCGTGTTCGACAGCCCGAGTTGCTCGATGACGGGCGTGAGGAACGCCGGGAGGAGGAACCAGACGAACAGGAACAGGAAGTACGCGAGGCTCCCGAGCCCGAGGAGGGCGGAGGCCGCCGGCCGGAGTGCGGGGTCCGTGTCGCTCGCCTCTCGCACGGCCTCAGGCGTCCACCTCGACGAGCACCTTCACGGCCTCGCGTTCGTCCATCGCGGCGTACCCCTCGGGGACCCCGTCGAGGTCCACCGTCTTCGTGAAGACGGGCGACGGGTCCAGGGTCCCCTGCAGCACGTCGGCCAGCAGGTCGTCGGCGTAGGCACGGACGGGAGCGACACCGCCGGCCAGCGAGACGTTCTTGCCGAAGAAGTCGTAGAGGTCGAGGCCACCGTCGAGGCCGTGGGGCACGCCGACGTAGCCGACGGTGCCGCCCGGCCGCGCGACCTCGACGGCCGTCTCCATCGACGACGCGGCACCGACGCACTCGAGGACGTGGTTCGCCCCGCCGTTCGTGAGGTCGCGTATCTCCTCGATGGCGTCCTCGCCGCGGGCACTCACCGTGTCGGTGGCGCCCATCGCCTCGGCCATCTCCAGTCGGTCCTCGTGGTGGCCCGCGGCGACGATGCGCTCGGCCCCGAGCCGTCGGGCCGCCGCGACCCCACACAGGCCGACGGCGCCGTCGCCGACGACGACGCAGGTCGACCCCGCCTCGACGCCCGCCGAGACGGCCGCGTGGTGGCCCGTCCCCATCACGTCCGTCAGGGGGAGGATAGAGCGCAGGACGTCCTCGTCGTCGGCGTACCGGTCGGGCATCCGGACGAGCGTGCCGTCGGCGTGCGGTGCGCGGACGTACTCGCCCTGTGCGCCGCCGTTCTCGCCGCTCCACGAGTCGCCGTCCACACACGAGGTGTGCAGCCCCTTGCGACAGAACTCACACTGGCCGCAGGAGACGACGAACGGGGCGAACACCCGGTCGCCCGGTTCGACCGAGCGGACGGCGTCGCCCACCGCCTCGACGACGCCCATCGGTTCGTGGCCGACCCGCGAGGGCGACTCGCGGTCGCTCTGCCCGCGGTAGAACCAGAGGTCCGACCCGCAGACGGCGGTGTGGGTCACGCGGACGATGGCGTCCGTCGGGGATTCGAGTTCGGGCTTCGGGACCTCCTCGACACGGATGTCGCCGGGAGCGTGGTAGACGGCAGCGCGCATACCCGGGTGGACTCGTGGTAGGTACAAGAAGTGCGTGGGGCAGCCAGCGCGGCCCCGGGGGGTCCGTGGGTCGTGCGAACACTCATGTCGGTCCGCGAGGGTCACGGGACATGAACGGGGACTGGAGGTGGACCGCGTGAGCGACGAGCTGGTCGACCCGCGCTGTCCGGACTGCGGTGAGCCGGTCGGCACCACCGCGACCTACTGCATGCACTGCTCGGCCGACCTGAGCGACCGGGGGCCGATCGACGCGGCCGCCGAGCGGTCTGCGACGGGCCCGACGAGCACGGACGGTCGGGACGGCGACGACGGCCCCCTCCTCGACCCGGACGGGGCCGTCGACGACTCGCTGACCGTCGTCGTCGGCGTCGTCGGTGGCCTCGTCGTCGGCCTCGTCGCGACGTTCGCCCTCCTCTTCTTCGACGCCGGGCTCGCGCTCCTCGGCGTCGTCGTCTGGGTCGGGGCGACGGTGTACCTCGTCCGCCGCCGGACGGTCCAGGCGGCCGTCTCGAAGGCGGCCTACGGCGTCGCGCTCGTGCTGTTGCTCGTCCCGCTGATACCGCTCAGCCCGGCCGTCGAGACGTCGACCGGCGGCGACCGGGTGGTCGGCGCCGTCGTCCTCACGGTCCTCGTCGGCGTCCCGGCGCTCGTCGCGGCGGGAGTGGGCTACCTCGCCTCGCGCTACGTGCCCGACTCGTCGGTGGCCTGACCGCCGCCGACCTTCTCTGACCCGCGGGCCTGATCGGCACGGCGACGGGCCTGCTCGAACCGGCGTTCAGACGCCCGGACCAGCGGGTCGGGGAGGTCCTCGCGCGCCTCGGTCAGCCGGGTCGCGGCCCGGTCGAGCGCGTCGGAGACCGCTTCGAGCGCCCGGTCTGCCCCCGGCGTATCACCCGTCTCGGCGCGCTCTGCGGCCCGGCGCGCCGCCTCCGCGATGGCGTCGATCGCCCGTGCCAGCCCACGGACCGGGACGGCGTCGTCGGTCGAGTCGTCCTCCTCGGTCGCGCGGACGGCGGCCGCAGTCTCCGCCGCCACGTCCGCCACGTACGTCGCCAGCGGGGCCTTCCCAGTCCGGGGGTTCGCCACCTCCTCGCGGGTGGACTCGGCGGGGTCCGGGTTGACGCGGAACGCACCCACCTCGTCGTTCTCGTCGCGGACCTCCGTGGTGTAGGCGCCGCCGCGGTGGACGTAGACCGCGTCCTCGCCGTCGAGCGGGGCGTCGTAGAGCCGGCCGGCGAAGTCGTCCTCGACGGCGAGACGGGTGAGCGCGTCGTCGCTCGCCGCCCCGTCGACGGCGAGTCTCGTCGCGTTCTCGCGGGCGACGAGCGGTATCTCGCCGTCGACGCCCGCCACCGTCGGGCCATCCGCGGCGACACCGACCGTCTCGCTGTGGGGGGCAGTGCCGGCGGCGTTGACGGTCAGGCGGTGCTCGCCCTCGGGCACGTCCCGGACGGCGACGACCCCAGAGAAGGAGGGGACGGCCTCCGGGTCCGATTCGAGGAGGGCGAACGCCTCGACGGCGAGGTCGCCGGTCGTCACCCCCTCGCCGTCGGGGGCGTCGTCGTTCGAGACGGACTCGCTGACCGCCGCGAGGACGGCGTTGACCGGCGCCGGGTCGCCGATGGCCTCGTACCGGTCGGCCAGCGCCTGTCGGTGCCGCGGGTCGGTGATGTCCGCGGCGGGGTTCGTGTAGCGTGGCTGGCTCCACGGCGTGCTCGTGGTGGTGATGTGGCCGGCGACGGCGTCCTCGGCGAACTGGGGGACGGCGAACTCGAAGCTCAACTGCGGGCCGACGAACGCGTCGACGTCCTCGACCTCGCTCGCCGGGACGAGGTCGTAGCCCACGTCGAACTCGGCGTCGCGGTCCGCGTGGCCGAACGTCCGACCCGTCCCGCGCAGTGGGAGGTCCTCGGGCGGGGAGGTGAGTTCGTCGAGCGACCGAACCGTGAGCGACTCGTCGACGAGGTCGTCACGCGAGACGGCCGGGAGCCGCTCGTGGTCGTAGACCGGCGCTCCGTCGAGTTCCGGCACGAGGAACGGGAGGCGCCCACCCTCGTCGCGGGGGAGGCCGTAGGCGAACGGGAGGTCGGCGAGCGACTCGAGCCCGGAGACGGCGCTGTTGGTCACGTCCGCGAACGTGTCGCCAGTGGGCAGTCGCTGGAACCGGTCGAGCACGTCGTTCAGCGAGAGGGCGGAGGAGTGTGAGCCGAGTTCCGCGAGGACGCGGGGGGTCCGCTCGGGGTCCGGGTCGAGGAACTCGTTGTTGGGGACCCTCCGGGAGTGTGAGCTGGCGACGTGGAGCTGTGGGTCCCCTGTCTCCCGGTCCACGAACACGTGCAGCACCTCCCAGTCGTGCCAGTGGAAGTTCGTCGTGAACTGGTCGAACGCGGAGTAGAACCAGAACTGGACGACCGTGAGCGGGGACTCGTCGTAGCTGACGGCGTGGTAGAACACCGTCGGGTCCGGGGCGTCGGTCTCGCGGCGGGCCTCGGTGTAGCCGTTCAGCGCGTCGAAGCCGTCCACGACCGTCTCCCCCTCGCGCTCGCTCGCGTAGGGCCGCGGGTCCGTCGGGAACCAGACCTCCGCCTCGTCGAAGTAGAGCGTGGGGGCGAACCGCTCGGCGAGATCGCGGGCCTCGTCTCCGGGGACGGGCGTGGTCGTCCCGTCGTCGCCGGGCGAGAGGGCGGAACAGCCGGCGGCGGAGACGGTGAGCGAGGCCGCCACCGCGCCGAGCACCTCGCGGCGAGTGGCGTGGGCGCGTCGCATGGCGCAGACCGACGGCCGGAACCCGGATACGTCTTCTGGCCTCGGTACCGCGCCGCTCGGACGCGATGGACGGGAGTGGGCGAGCGCCGAGTGTGTCGTTATGCCGCTCGAGATTCGAGGTTCGGCATGCGATTCCCGGCCGTGAGCGGGTCGAACCTCGCGGGCGAGCGGTTCGCGCTCCCCGGCGACCTCGACCTCCCGGCGCTCGTCCTGGTCGCGTTCCGGCGTCACCAGCAGTCGACGGTCGACACGTGGCTCGACCTGGTCGACCCACTCGCCGAACGCGGCGTCGCGACGTACGAACTCCCGACCATCGGGCGCTACGCGCTGCCCGCCCGCTGGGTCATCGACGGCGGGATGCGCGCGGGCATCCCCGACCGGGCCGCACGCGAGCGGACCATCACGCTCTACACGGACGTGCGGGCGTTCCGCGACACGCTCGCGCTCCCGGACGAGCGTGTCGTCGCGCTCCTCCTCGACGCCGGGGGGGAGGTGGTCACCCGGTTCACCGGCGCCCGCGGCGAGACGACCGCCGAGGACGTGGCCACGGCGCTCGGGGCGGCCCCCTGAGCGAACGGCGGCGGAACGCCGATGCCACTCGCGCCCGAACGGCCGGTATGGAACAGCCCGAACCCGCCGAGGGGTGGCCCGACCGCCCGCTGACCGAGGCCGAGGCGACCGACCTGCTCGAGGAACGCGACGCCGTCGCCGTCTGGGTGATGGACCCCGACAGCGACGTCCGGGGGGCCGTCGCTCCCGGCGCCGACGCGGACAGCGTCGTCGACGTGGTCGTCGAGACGAGCGAGGCGTTCGAGATGTACTCGTTCAGCGGTGGGCGCTGGCTCGACTACGGCACCCAGCGCAAGGACGACGAGGACGCGCCGTCGATGGCCGGGACGCTCGAGGCGTACCGCGTGCTCGCCGGGGAGTCCGAGTCGTTCTGAGGTTCAGAAGCTCCCCAGCCGTGCGTCTCGCGTCCCCGCGAGCCGTCGGCGGATACGCGACTCGTCCCACCCGAGCGGCGACAGGACGCTCTCGGCCGCCCGCACCAGCCGCGCCGCGTAGCAGTCGGCGTCGTACCGGTCGGGCGACTCGTGAGCCAGCCGCACCCGGTCGACCGAGTCGGCGTCGTCGTCCGCCACCACGTAGCGCACGCGCTGGCCGGGGTGGACGGGGAGGCCCGCCCGTTCGGCCCGTTCGAGCGCCGCGGCGTTCCGGGTGGCGCGGTCGTACTCCTCAGCCGGCTTCGACACCCGCTGGACGATGGTGAGTTCGTCGGGGGGCACGTCGCCCGCCCGGAGCGTCTCGAGGTGGCGGGCCAGCCGGTCACAGACCGCCTCGGGCGACCGGGTGCGGTCGAACGCCCGAATCAGGTCGCGCTGGGCGTCCGCGACGAACGGGGAGGTGCCGTCCTGCCGGCACTCGATACCGCGGTACTTGAACGTCCGCTCGTCGCCCGAGACCCGCCCGAAGTACTTCGTCAGCGCCCCGCCCGCCCCCTCCCGACGGGGGACGAACGCCACCCAGTCGTACTCGGCCTCGTACTCCAGTTCGATGCGGACCTCCTCGCTGACGTCGCGGGCGAGTTCGCGGAGGGGTGTCGGGTCGGTCGCGTCCTCGGCCTCGGTCACCCACACGCTGTCGACGATGCCGTGGACGACCCGCCAGCCGCCGGCTTCGAGGCGCTCCTTCGCCGTCAGCATCACGTCGCGGGCGTAGGCGTTGATGGCCTCGTGGGCCTCGATACGGCCGAACTTGGCGTTCTTGAACCCCTGGTAGCCGAAGCAGGAGACGAGGATCCACTTGATGGCGTCGGCCTGCCCCTGCAGGACCTCGCGGCGGTCCGGGTCGGTCGTCTCTGCGAGTTCCGCCTTGACCTCGGCCCGGTCGGTCACGAGCGGTTCGAGCACCTCGGGCAGGTAGCCGTCCGCGTCGCAGATGGCGTAGCCCAGCTCGGGCACGTCCTCGCGCCCCCGGTGACAGGCACACCGCACGGTCTCGGGGCTGACGTTGCGCGTGACGATGACGTTCGGATACAGGGAGGCGAAGTCGAGTTCGTGGACCGACTCGTGGACGCCCACGTCCGGTGCGAACGTGAAGCCGCCACGGTCGGCGGTGTGGAGCTGTCGGGCGGTCTTGAACAGCTCCGGACGCCACGCGCGCCACGGGACCAGCACGCCACGCTCGCGGGCCGCGCGAATCTGGATGGCCGTCAGGACGGTGCCGATTGAGGCCCACGCGAGTTCCTGCAGGGGTTTCCACGACCGGCCGACGAGGTCCAGCGCCCCCGCGAGGTTCGCCGCCGAGAGGAGGAACGTGTTCGAGTGGTCCAGCACGACCCGTCCCGGGACGTTGTACCGCGCCGGCGAGTGCCCGACCCGGCCGTACGAGGAGTAGGTCGAGCGCCCGGCCAACTGCTGGAACCCCGGCACGCGGCCGAGGCGGTAGTCCCGCCCCTGCTCGGCCGCGCGCTCGTGGAGCCCGGCGAGCAGGTCGCTCCCGGACACCGAGAGCACGTCCGGGTCCGCCGCGTGGACCCGCTCTTCGACCGTCGCCGCGAGGTCCGCCGGGTCGCCGGTCAGCGTCTCGCCGTCCAGTTCGACCTCCCGTGGTCCACCGTCACGCGCCCGTTCCACCTCGCTCGCCCGGAGTTCGAGGACGGAGAGTTCGCGCTCCGGCGTCGGGTCCAGCCCCCGGTCCAGACAGTAGCGGAACTCCCGCGAGTGGTCGACGCCGAACAGGCGGTAGGTGCCCGGGGCGCCCCACCCCGCGACGGTGCGGGCCACGTCGAGCACCCGGTCCACGTCACGCACGTCGGCCCGGAGCACCCGTTCGGCGTCGTGCCGGAACCCCCGTCGCCACCGCTCGTAGCGGGTCTCGGTCACGGCGGGCAGGTCGGCGACGTGCGGGCGGATGCGGTCCAGCGCCGCCGTGTCCCCGTCCTCGTGGGCGACCGAGACGGTCGGCCGGTAGTCGGTGTCGCGGTCGGGCCGTGCGCCGTCGTCGGTCAGCGACCACGCCAGCACCGCGCCGTCGCGGTGGTCAATCTTGAACGGCATCCGGGTCGAGCGCCGCCTCCAGTTCGGCGATGCGTCGTTCCTGTTCGACGAGCGCCGAGACCAGCAGGGGAAACAGCGGTTCGGCGTGGTTGAGTTGCCCCGCGGCGTCGGCGTGCGCCCGGCCGTGCCCGAACACCGCGTCGAAGTGTGGCTGGTCGCGCCGCCGGAGCGCCCGACGGTAGGCCGACCACCGCGACTCCACCGCGGTCAGCGTGTCGCGGTAGGTGGGGTTGGTGCGGCCCATCAGACGACCCCCGCGGCGGGGGTGCGGCCGTGGACGGCCTGCCGGCGTTCGAGCACCCGTGCCCAGAACGCGAGCGTGGTCTGGACCGTGCCGCCGTCGTCGGACTGCGTCCGACTGCCCGAGGGGCTCCGCCCCTCGCTGTCGTCGTAGACGAGCGTCTCGAACCCGTCGCCGACGAACCGGGGGCCGAAACGCGTCTCTCGACACGTGACGGTGGCGTCCGCCCGGTCCGCGACGGGCGCGGTCAGCCCGTCTGCCGCGCGACGGGTGACGAGGACGGCCACCTCGCGTTCGTCAGCCAGCGCCGCGAGTCGCTCCGCGACCCTCTCGACCATCCGCCCGGCCTCGCGGTCGGTGCAGTCGCCGTCCCGGTAGTGCGCGTCGACCCACGGTACCACGACGAGCGACGCGGTCGGCGGGAACGACTCGCAGGCCCGGCGAACGAGCGTCTGGTGCTGGTAGGCGGTGAACGCACGGGCCACCCGGACCCGTTCGAGGAGCGCGAGCGAGGGGGCGAGTCGGGCGAGGTTCCGGGTGGTGGCGTGCCCCCCGCTGTCGACCCAGACGGCCTCGCCGGCCCCCCGGAGCAGGTGGTCGAGGACGAGCGAGTCCAGCGGGCCGACCGCCCGGCTCTCGGCGTCGAGCAGGGTCAGCCCGGATTCGAGCGTCGGGAGCCGCGGGACGGCCTCGGGGGCGGGCGGGTCGGTGGCGTTCGAGTCACGCGGAGTCGGTGCGTCGAGTCTGGTCTGCCGTCGGTCCATACAGAGACAGACGCCGGCCGACCGGGATGTACGTCGGCGCGTGGCTGCCGATAGTTCCGATAGGGGACCGTTTCGGGTCGAACGGGCCGTCGCCCCGGCGCTCGCGGGGGTCGGGCGCTCTCCGATTCCGCTTCCACTTCCGATTCCGATTCCGCTCAGGCCACCCGGTAGACCCGCCCCCGGTTCTCCCCCTCCGCGACGATGAGGTCGTAGGTGGCGAGCTTGTTCAGGTAGGTCCGCACGGTCCGGTCGGACCGGGGGTCCGAGACGCGCTCGCGGTAGGTGCCGTAGAGCGTGCCGGGGTCGACGGTGCCGTGCTCCTCGATAATCTCGTAGAGCACCTTCTGGTGGGGTTTCAGCTGGTCGAGGTTCTTGCGCTGTATCTCCTGTCGGGCCTCGGGGACGGCCCCGCGGATGACGGACTCGGGGATGCGGTCCAGTCCCTGCCGGCCGGCCTCGCGGGCGGCGGCCCGGAGCGTCGAGATGGCGATGCGGGCGTCGCCGGCGGCGGCGTCGGCGATGTACCGGAGGTCGGCGTCGCGGACGGCGTCCTCGGTCAGCCCGCGGTCGACGCGCGCCCGGAGGATGGCCGCGAGTTCGTCGATACCGTACTTCTCGAAGCGGATACGGCGCGAGCCGTGGAGGCGGCTGACGAGGCGGTCGTCGAGGCCGGCGAACAGGTCCTCCTCGCGGTTGGCGACGAGCAGCATCGACACCTCGTGGGTCCGGTAGAGGTCGTAGAGCACGCTCGGCTCCTCCAGCTGGTCCACCTCGTCGAGGACGACGACGTACGGCGGGCCGTCGTACGCCTGCACCCGTTCGAGGAGCACGTCCGTCGGCGTCGACTGCCGGTGGATGTCGATGGTCCGGTCGAGTCCCTCGAGGATGCGATAGAGCACCCGGTAGCGCGAGTAGTTCTGCCAGCAGTTGACGTACTGGGTCCGGATGTCGATGACCGCCTCGCGGAGCTGGCCGACGGTGTAGCGCGCGAGACAGGTCTTGCCGGTCCCGCTCGGACCGAACAGGAACGTCGTCTCGGCCGGTTCGCCGTCGGTGACCGGGTCCAGCGCGTTCGAGAGCGCGTCGACCTCGCCGTCCCGGTGGACGACCTCGCTGGGCACGAACTCCGGGTCGAGGACCCGCGCGTCTCGGATCATGGGGGTGGGTTCCGGAGCCAGCGGCATAAGTGGAACCGGGCGGTTTCCGATTCTTCCGATACTACCGATTCCTACTCCTCGCGGTCGGGCCGCGACGCCAGCCCGTCGATGCCGAGGACCAGTCCCGCCCAGAGCATCGCCCAGCCGAGCGGGGCGTCAGTCGTGAGGAGAGCGGCACCAGCCGCGACGAGCGCGCCAGCGAGTTCGACTCGTGTCATGGACTCCGAACTCGGCCGGCCGTCGGGATACGTTTCGGCGTGTGCCTTCCGGAAACCGGTTCTCGGCGGAATCGGAAGTTCCGGAAGACACACACCCGCGCTGATACCCCCGTCGCGAGAACGGGGGAGTATGGAGACCGAGAGACGGGCGCGACGGCGCACGGAACGGCCGGTGGCAGCGGGTATCGTCCGCGCGGCGGAACGACGGGTGCGCGAGGAGTTGCGCGAGCGACGCCGGCGGGGCGAACGGGTCGTCACGCTCGCGGAACTGGCCGAGGCGACGGCGCTGGACCCGAACACGGCCGCGGCGGTGATGGGCCGACTGGAACCGGCGGTCAGGCGAATCGGAAGTGGAGAGTGTCGGTGGTATCTGGAGTGACCGGGGGGTACGGCTTGCCCGAGTGGGTCCGGTGTCCCGCCTGCGGCCACCCGTGGGTCCGGGTGGTCACGTTCGAGGCGTCGCGGGTCGGCCTGAAGTGCGAGGCGTGCGGCGAGAAGACCGTCGAGCGCGTGAGACGCGTCGAGGCACCCGCTCGGCGGTAGCCGAGTCCATCCAGTCGGCGGGGACGAGTTCCCCCCACGTCCACCTTCACCCGACGGGTCGACCACCGCGCGGGGAGTCAGAACGCGATTCACCCAGTAGTATTTTATCAGCATACGACCACGTTCAGGCTACCCGAGTGGGGGGACAACGCGTGGAAGAGAGCGAGACACGACCGCATACAGCCCGAATCCACCTCCTCCACGTCGACGACGAGCCCGGCTTCGCGGAGACGGCCAGGGCGTTCCTGGAGCGCGAGGACGAGCGGCTGACCGTCGAGACGGCGAGGAGCGCCGCGGCCGGCCTCGAGCGACTCGCGGAGCGGCCGTTCGACTGCGTCGTCTCGGACTACGAGATGCCCGGTCGGGACGGCATCGAGTTCCTCGCCGCGGTCAGGGAGGCGTCCCCCGACCTGCCGTTCGTGCTGTTCACCGGGAAGGGGAGCGAGGAGATCGCCAGCGAGGCCATCTCGGCGGGGGTCACCGACTACCTCCAGAAGGGAGGCGGGACCGAGCAGTACGCTCTGCTGGCCAACCGGGTCGTGAACGCCGTCGAGGCGTACCGTTCACGACAGGGGTCCGAGCGGCGCAAGCGGCGCCTCGAGACGCTCATCAGCAACCTCCCCGGCTTCGTCTACCGCTGTCGGAACGAGCCGGACTGGCCGATGGAGCTGGTCGAGGGCGAGTGCGAGGAGCTGACGGGCTACCCCGCCGCGGCGCTGGAGTCCGGCGATGTGGTCTGGGGCGACGACCTCCTCCACCCCGACGACGTCGAACCGATGTGGGAGACGGTCCAGTCGGCGCTGGAGGCGGGCGGCTCCTTCGAGGTGACCTACCGCATCGTCACCCGCGAGGGGGAGACCCGCTGGATGTGGGAGCGCGGCCGGGCGGTCACCGCGGGCGACGGCGAGCCGACCCGACTGGAGGGGTTCGTCACCGACGTGACCGAGGCGAAGGGTCGCGAGACCGAACTCGAGCGGGCGAACGCGCTCCGGAAGACGCTGTTCGACGCGCTCCCGGTCGGCGTGCTCGCAGAGGACGCCGACCGCGAGGTGATGGCGGTCAACGAGTGGATGTTCGACGTGTTCGAACTGCCCGGGACGCCCGCGTCGGCCGTCGGGGCCGACTGTGCGGCGATGGCCGAGGCCGTGAGCCCCCGGTTCGAGGACCCCGAGCGGTTCGTCGAGCGGACCGAGGGACTCGTCGCCGCGCGACGGCCCGTCGACGCCGAGCGGTGGCCGGTCGTCGACGGACGCACGTTCGAGCGGAGTTACCGACCCATCGAGCTGCCGGGCGGCGACGGCCACCTCTGGGTCTACCGCGACGTGACCGAACGGGTCGAGCGCGAGGCGAAGCTCGACCGGCTCCGCGAGCGGACGCGGGCACTGATGCACACGGGGACCCGCGCGAAGACGGCGCAGGTGGCGACCGACGCGGCCGACGACGTCATCGGCGCCCCACTGAGCGGCGTCCACGTGCTCGACGAGTCGGGCGAGGCGCTCGAACTCCTCACGGCCGTCGACCGGGTGGACGAGGTGTTCGACGAGCCGCCGCACTACGAGCGCGGCGGCGAGCCGGGATCGCGTGCCGCGTTCGCGTGGCAGGTGTTCGAGTCGGGCGAGTCCGCCGTCGTCGAGGACGTCGCGGCCGACCCGCGGGTGACCGAGTCGACGCCCGCCCGGAGCCTCGTCGTCCACCCGCTGGAGCGCCACGGCATCTTCCTCGTCTCCTCGCCGGAGCCGGACGCGTTCGACGAGACCGACCGGATGCTGAGCGAACTGCTCGCCACCTCGCTGCGGACGGCGCTGGACCGGGTCGAGCGCGAGGCACAGCTCCGCGAGCGCAACGAGCGACTCGACGAGTTCACCCGCGTCGTCTCACACGACCTGCGTAACCCCATCGCCGTGGCGCGGGGCCACCTCGAGATCGCAGCCGAGGACGGGGCCGGTGACGACCCGCACGTCGCGGCGAGTCGGCGTGCCGTCGACCGGATGGCGACGCTCGTCGACGACCTGCTGGCGCTCGCACGGCGCGACGAGGCGGTCACCGACCCACGGCCGGTGGCGCTCCGGTCGCTCGCCGAGGAGAGCTGGGCGAACGTCGAGACCGGCGAGGCACGGCTGGTCGTCGAGGCCGACCGGACGGTGGCGGTCGACCCCGGGCGGGCCAAGCAGTTGCTGGAGAATCTCGCTCGCAACTCGGTGGAACACGCCGGCTCGGCCCCCACGGTCCGGGTCGGCGCGCTCCCCGACGGTTTCTACGTCGAGGACGACGGCCCCGGCATCCCCCTGGACGAGCGCGAGGACGTGTTCGTCGCCGGCTACGCCACCGACGGCGGGACGGGGTTCGGCCTCGCCATCGTCGAGCGCATCGCCGAGGCCCACGGCTGGACCGTCGCGGTCGGGGAGAGCGAGGCGGGCGGCGCCCGCTTCGAGTTCACCGGGGTCGGCGACGGGTCCGCCGACGACTGAGCGGGTCCCGCGGCCGAGCCGTTATGTGACCGGGGCGGGTACTCGCCGGTCGGATGTCGCTCCGGCCGGAGACACGCGAGACGCTCGACGGGTACTGGGCCGACTGGCTCGGCTGCGAGCCGGCGGCCCTCTCGGGGAGCGGCGTCACCGTCGTCGCCTCGCGCTGGCCGAGCGAGCGCCGGGTCCGCTGTCTGTTCCGCGGGGACGCGACGGTGGCCGTCGCACCCGAGACCGGGGTCGAGGCGGTCCGCGCGCGGGCGGACGCCCTCGCCGACGTCGACGGCCGCGACCCGGCCGGGCTCCGGTCGGCGTTGGCCCTCGACGGCGGCCGGGTGACGCTCGGCCCGCAGTTCGTCGGCTACCTCGACGAAGCGACGCTCGCGGGGCAGAGGGCGGGCGACGGCGAGTTCGAGACCCGACCGCTGGAACGACGCGACGCGCGGGCGCTCTCGCGGCTCCGCGTCGCCTGCCCGCACGAGGAGTGGGCAGAGCGCGTCGGCGGGTTCGACGTCGACGGTCACGAGGTGATACACGGCCGGTTCGCCGACGGCAGGCTGGTCGCCGTCGCCGCCGCGGGGGCCGACGACGCCGTCGCCGGCATCGGCGTCGTCACCCACCCGGACCACCGGGGTCGAGGCCACGGGCGCACGGTGGTGGCGAGCGTCTCGCGCGAGCTACTGGCGCGTGGGCTGGTGCCGGAGTACCGCGCCCACGAGACGTGGACGGGGTCGCTGGCGCTGGCGCGTGGCGTGGGGTTCGAGCGGTACGGGACGTACGTGGCGCTCGACCCCGGCCGGACGGTGGGGACCGACGGGGAGGGCGAGACGGGGACGCCGTACACGACAATTTGAAGCGACACCCCCGAGAGCATCGTCCGTGTCCAGTGGTGTAGACGGTGCGGGCGTGACCGACCGCCGGCAGCGCCGGGTGCTGCTCGTCGGTGCCAGCCTGCTGTCGGTGTCGATGAGCGCGTTCGAGCTCGTTCCCGCGAGCGTCACGCCGCTGATACGCGACTCGATGGGCGTGAGCGCCGCGGAGGCGGGGCTCGTCGTCGGTACGATGTTCGGGACGGCCGTCGTGGCGAGCCTCCCGGTCGGCGCCGTCCTCGACCGGACCGACTCCCGGCTGGCGGTGGCGGCCGCCATCGGTCTCCTGCTGGTCTCCGGGGCGTGGGGCTACCTCGCCGGCACCGCCGGCGACTACCCCGCACTCCTCGCGTCTCGCGTCGTCGGTGGGCTGGCGTACGTCGTCGTCTGGAACGCCGGTATCGACATCGTCGGCCGGGCGTTCCCCCCCGCCACGCGCGCGACGGCCGTCTCGACGTTCACCGCCAGCGGCCCCGTCGGGTTCGCGCTCGGACAGGCGCTCGGCCCCGTCGTCGCCGGCGTGTTCGGCTGGCCCGCCGTCTTCCCGGTGTTCGCCGTGAGCACGCTCCTCGGGCTCACGCTGTTCTGGCCGGCGAGTCGAGGGACCGGGCGGGTCGAGGACCAGCCGGCGCCCACGCCAGCCGACCTCCGACGGGTCGTCACGGACCGCCGCGTGGTGCTGGTCGGGGTGCTCGGCTTCCTCGCGTACTCGCTGTACCTGTTCGTCAACAGCTGGGCGCCCTCCTACCTCACCGAGGAGCTGAAACTGTCGCTCGCGCTCGGTGGCGCGCTCACCGCGCTGTTCCCCGCCGTCGGCGTCCTCTCGCGGGTGAGCGGCGGCCTGCTCTCGGACCGCCTGTTCGACGGCCGACGTACCCCGGTCGTGTTCGGCTCGTTCCTCGTCGCCACCCCCGTCGTCGCCGGGTTCACGAGCCTGCGAGGCGTGCCGGTCATCGTCGCCGCCCTGCTGGTCGCCGGCTTCGCCATCCAGCTGAGTCTCGGGCTGGTGTTCGCCTACGTCCGCGAACTCGTGGACCCCGCCGTCGCCGCCACCGCCGTCGCGTTCCTGACGAGCGTGGGACTGGCCGGTGCGTTCCTCGCACCCATCGCCGCCGGGGCCATCATCGAGCGGTCGGGCTACGAGACGGCGTTCCTCGTGGCCGGGGGGCTGGGACTGGTCGGCGTCGTCCTCGCGCGGGTCGCATCCGAACCGACCTAGCGGCGGGTCGAGCCGACGAGGGCGCCGGCGAGGTTCTCGGGGACAGGTCGGACTGGCGTGCCCGACACGGAGGGTGTACGCAGCAGGTCGACCGGGGGACGATGGGTGTTAGAACACGGTGGCCTGAGAGACGTCCCCGGTCATCCGGTTACGAGTTCGGGGGCGAAGAAGATGGCCGCGAGCAGACAGCACAGTACGAAGATCGCCGTGAGACGCAGGAGACCAGCGGCCTGCCGTCGGGACTTCGGGAGGGATTCAGCGATTCCGGACAGCCCGCTCGCTGCTGCCACGAACAGTGGCCAGTTCCCTACTGGAGAGTTCTCTACGGCCACAACGTACAGGTACAGCCCCGAGAAGAACAGGGCTCCACAGAACTGGAGTGCGGCGAATCTCCGACCGGATGGCTCACTGAACACGGTCTCGTCGATGATGGAGGGCATCGAACGTCTCGTTCCGCGGGAGAGACAAATAGGAACTGGGTGTGCCACCACGGGTGGGTATCCCGTCTACGTTGGACGGGCGGTGACGGGTACACCTCGGATTCGCCCCGGCTCTGCAGCACGGCGGCGTCGAGTTCGGGCTGGAGCCGTTGAACTGGCCGCTCGGTAGCCGCGAGGGGTCGCGAGAGGCGCCGTCAGGACTCGCGCCACTTGCGGCCACACTCGGCGCAGGTGAACAGCCGAACCTCGTAGGAGCCGCCCGGCTTCGGCATCATCTCGTAGTGGGCCCGGTCGCTGTCGCAGTCGTCCGCCGGACAGGGCTCCCGCACCGTCTCGGTGGTGCCCTTGGTCGCGTCGACCACGGCGGGTGCTCCGTCGTCCCGCTGTCTATCTTGGGTCGCCATCGCCGCTTCCGCTCGCGAGTCGCGCGGCGCCTCGTTCTCACAGGAGCGACACACCCACGTGTCGCCCGCCGTGTGCATCATCGAACCACACTCGTCACAGAATTGCACGTCGAGGAGGAAGACACGGCTGTCGGATATATGTGTCAACTCCCGATGGTCGTGGGGGACAGGCAACTGCGCGTGCTGACTGTATCGACCGGTTCTCTCTGCCCGCCACTCGCGGAGGTCGTCGTGCGAGACGCGCGCTATGCAGCACGGCTGTCCGGACCCACCACCGGTCGAGAGGTTCAGCGAGGGCTGTCCGACAGGAACCCCAGTATCGCCCGCTCGTTCTCCTCGTAGATGGCGAGGTGGCCCTGCCCCGGGTAGAAGTGTGCCTCGGCGGTCGGTATCTCGCGGGCGAGGTAGTGACCCATCGCCTCCGGGACGATGCTGTCGGCCCGGCCGTACCAGAGGCCGACGGGCATCTCCACCGCCGAGAGGTCGACCCCCCACGGGCTGCCGTAGATGGCGGTATCCTGCACGAGGTGGTCCAACCCCTGCCGGGCGGCCTCGACGGCGCTCCGGTGGATGACCTGCCCGGTCTCGCCCGTCCAGAGGTCGCCGTCCCGCGGCGGTGCGTCCTCGGCGGTGTCGGCGAGGAAGGCCTCGCGGTTGCCGCGAGCCCGCCGCACCAGCCCCCACAGCGCCAGTTTCGACAGCGGCGGGGCGAACCGGGCGGTGTAGTACCAGAGCCGTTCACGCACCGGCACCGACGCCATCGGCGCGAGGCCGCAGACGATGGCGGTCCGGTCGACCCGGTCGTCCAGTCGCGCGGCGGTGACACCGGCGTAGGGCCCGCCGCCGGAGATCCCCATCGCCACCGCTCGGTCGACACCGAGGGCGTCGAACAGGTCGCGCACGTCGTCGGGCCAGTCGGTCAGTTCGCGGTCGGGGAGCGGGTCCGACACGCCGACCCCCGGCCGGTCCGGACAGAGGACGCGGAACCCCCACTCCCGGCCGGCCTCGTCGAACAGCGCCCCGAACACGCGCGAGTTCGGGAAGCCGTGGTAGACGACGAGCGGGGTGCCGTCCGGGTCGCCACACTCGCTGTACGCGAGCGTCCGGCCGTCCCGGAGCGTGACGGTCCGCGGGTTCCGTGCCATCTCCTCGGCGAGCGCGAGCGTCTCGCTCCGTTCGCCCTCGTCCGTCGGCTCGTCGTCACCGCCGACGAGTCGCTCGGCGACGAACTGCGTGAGTCCCATGACGTCACGGGCGGCCGACACGACCAAGGCTCTGTCGGCGGGCGGAACGGTGGCGTAGTCGACCCGATAGATTATACGCGGGTACGCCGACGCGGGGGACATGGTAGCAGCCGGTGACGTGGGTGGGCGCTGATACGCGGCTGGACGTCCTCGAGGACCTGTTCTTCGAGTTCGACGAGACGGGGGCGTTCGTCGACTGGAACCGCTTGGTCCCCGAGGTGACGGGGTACACCGACGCGGAGCTGGCGGAGCTGACGCCGCGGGCGTTCTTCGACGACGAGCACGCGGCGCGGGTGCTGACCGCCATCGAGGCGGTGTTCGACGAGGGCGAGGCGACCGTCGAGGCGCCGCTGGTCACGGCCGACGGCGAGCGCATCCCCTACGAGTTCCGAGCGACGCGGCTCCCCGACGACGGCGACGGCCCCGCCCGGTTCGCCGGCGTGGGCCGCGACGTGAGCGAGCGGGTACGGGCCGAGCGCGAGCGGATGCAGGCGCTCGACCGGATGGGCGACGGCTTCTTCTCGCTCGGACGGGACTGGACGGTGACCGAGACGAACGAACGTGGCCGGGCCATCCTCGCGGCGGCGATGGGCGAGACCCCGGCGACCGCCACCGTCGAGGGGGTCGACCTCTGGGAGGCCGTCCCGGCGGCCGTCGGGACGCGGTTCGAGTCGGCGTACGAGCGGGTGCTCGAGGGCCGCGAGGTCGTCACGTTCCGCGAGCACTTCCCGCCGCTGTCGGCGTGGTTCGACGTCCGGGCCTTCCCCTCGGAGACCGGCGTCGACGTCTACTTCCACGACATCACCGAGCGCGAACGCCAGCGCGAGGCGCTCGAGGACCGCGCCCGTGTCCTCCGCGAGATGCACGACGTGGTCGCCGACCGGGAGCGGCCCTTCGACCGGCAGGTGACGGCGCTGGTCGAACTCGGCCGACGCGAACTCGGCGTCGAGTACGGGGCGCTCTCGACCGTCGCCGACGACGCCCGGACCGTCTCGGCAGCCGCGTCCACCGAGGGTGTCGAGACCGACGCGGAGCCGGCACTCGCCGGGTCGGTCTGTCGGCGCGTCGTCGAGAGCGAGCGGACTGTCGTGGCGGGAGCGCCGACCGGAGAGTCGGACCCGGCCGCCACGCTCGACGGAGCCGAGGACGAGGTGTATCTCGGCTCGCCCATCTTCGACCGGGACGGCGCCGTGACGGCGACGCTCTGTTTCGTCGGCGGGACGCGCCGCGAGACGTCGTTCTCCGACTGGGAGGTGACGCTGACGGACCTCCTGAGCCGGTGGATCGGCCACGGACTCGAGCGCGAGCGGGCCAACGACCGACTGGAGCGGCAGAACGAGCAGCTCGAGCGCCTCATCTCGATGACCTCACACGACCTGCGGAACCCGCTGAACGTGCTCGAGGGGTCGGTCCAGCTGGCCGCCGAGACGGGGGAGTCGAAGTACTTCGAGAACAGTCGGCGGGCCGTCGACCGGATGACCGAACTCGTCGAGGACGTCCTGACGCTCGCACGGGTCGGCGCGGACGTGAGCGAGTACCATCCGGTCGACGTCGACGAACTCGCCGAGGGGAGCTGGCAGAGCGTCCCAACCGACGGGGGCCGTCTGGTGGCCGACAGCGGCGTGACCGTCGAGGCCGACCGGATGCGGCTCCGGCAGCTGTTCGAGAACCTCTTCGGGAACGCGATTGAGCACGGCGGTTGGGACGTGACGGTCCGGGTCGGCTCCCTCCCGGGCGCGGGGTTCTACGTCGAGGACGACGGCCCCGGCATCCCACCCGAGGACCGCGAGCACGTGTTCGACCGCGGCCACTCCGGCACGCCCGCCGGGACGGGGCTGGGACTCGCCATCGTCCGCGAGATCGCCGGCGCGCACGGCTGGTCGGTCGAGGTGGTCGAGAGCCCGGACGGCGGGGCCCGCTTCGAGTTCGAGGGCGTCACGACCCGCGCGGAGGAGGGTAATCTCGAAGGGGAGGGCGACTGAGCCGGGACCGGGGAGCGTGCTGTCGGCCGCGCAACACTCTTGCCCGTGCCGTGAGAAACCGTGATAGATGCGTGTTCTCGTGGCCGGCGCGACCGGTTTCGTCGGCGAACAGCTCGTCAGGGCGTTGCTCGACCGTGGCGACGAGGTGGTGGCGTTCTCGCGGAGCGCGAGCGAGACCGAGTTCCCCGCGGGGGTCGAACCGTTCGAGGGAGACCTCGGCGACCCGGCGTCGCTGGCGGGCCTCTGTGCGGACGTGGACGTGGCGTACTACCTGATCCACTCGCTGACGCGGGAGAACTTCGCCGAACGAGACCGACGGTACGCCGCGCGCTTCCGCGACATCGCGACCGGGGCGGGCGTCGACCGGGTCGTCTACCTGAGCGGCATCAGTGGCGACGAGGACGACCTCTCGCCACACCTCGCGTCGCGGCGCGAGGTGGAGGAGGTGCTGGCCGAGGGGTCGTTCGACCTCACCGTCCTGCGGGCGGCCATCGTCGTCGGCCCGCGGAGCGCGAGTTTCCGCATCGTCGACGACCTGACCGACCGCCTGCCCGTGATGGTCGTCCCCGAGTGGGTCAGGACGCCGTGCCAGCCGATCGCCGTCGAGGACGTCGTCGCGTACCTCGTGGACCTGCTCGACGAACCCGCGACCCGCGGCGAGACGTACGACGTCGGAGCACCGGGGGAGTGGTCCTACGAGTCGCTGTTGCGGCTCACCGCCGACCTGAAGGGGAACCGACTGGTGATGGTGCCGGTGCCGGTGATGACCCCGGAGCTCTCCTCGCACTGGCTCCGGTTGACGACCGACGTCCAGTACGACATCGCGCGGCCGCTGGTCGAGTCGATGCGCCACCCGGTCACGGTGGACCCGGAGCGGGACCTCCAGCGTGTCGTCCCCGTCGACCGGACGCCCGTCCCGGAGGCCATCGAGCGGACGCTGCGGGAGGGGACCGCAGACGGCACCTCAGGGCGGATCGCCCGCCTCCTCGACCGGGATCCGGTGTGACTCCCGGAGGGGTGCGAGCGCCTCGCTTGCCGCCTCGGTGAGCGGGAACGTCCCCGCGATGGCGGCGGGTTCGCGCCCGTGGACCACGCGGCCGAACGGCCCCGCGACCTCGGGGTAGAGCCGACCGAGCGCCGCCACGACGCGCTCGGGGGCGCCGCGGGCACGGAGCGCTCGTTCGACCGACTCGCGGCCGACGTGGACGGCGTCGGCCTCGACGAGGCAGAAGACGAACGGTCGGTCGTCGAACTGCGCCGCGAGGAACGACTGGACGGCGGGGTCGGCCCACGGGACCGGGCGGAGGTCGGTCCGGCGGGTGAACAGCGCCGCCGCGGCCCGGAAGGCCGGGCGCGAACCGTCGTAGACGAGGAGCGGCCGAGACACGACGGAAGGAGGGGCGCCCGGGGTTTGAACCCTCGGCCGGCGGCGAGCGGCGGCCCGAGGGCACCCGAACGAACTTGCCGCCGCCCGGTGAGAGGCCACCCATGGACACGTTCCGCGTCACCGAGGGCGTCCACGGCATCGACATCGGCCTGTTCGACGACGGGGTCACCGCCGTCTACCTGTTCGACGACGAGGAACCGGCGCTGGTCGACGCGGGGACCGCCGTCGCGGCCGACGACATCCTCGAGGGCATCGCCGAGTGCGGCGTCGACCCGGCCGACCTCCGGCACCTCGTCGTCTCGCACGTCCACGCCGACCACAGCGGGGCCGCCGCCGACCTGTGCGAGGCCGCCCCCGACGCCGAGGTCTACATCCACGAGTCGACGGCCGACCACCTCGTCGACCCGTCGGGGCTCGTCGCCAGCAGCCGGCGGGCGATGGGCGACCTGTTCGAGCAACTCGGCGCGCAGGGCCCCGTGCCCCGCGAGCGCGTCGTCGAGGTGGGCGACGACGGCCTGACGCTCGACCTCGGCGCGAACACGCTGGAACTCCGCCACCACCCGGGTCACTCCCCGGACCACCTCGCGGTCTGGAACCCCGAGCGCGACCTGCTGTTCGCCGCCGAGTGTGCCGTGATGTACCTCGCGCGGGCCGAGCGGTGGCTCCCGCCGGCGACGCTCCCGAACTTCGACGCCGACCTGGTCGCCGAGGCCATCGAGGAGCTGCGCGACCTCGACCCGGAGACCGTCGTGTTCCCGCACTTCGGCGAGTCACCGCTCGCGGGCGACGAGCTGTTCGACCTCGCGGCCCGCGAACTCGACCGGTTCGACGAGCGCATCCGCGCGCTCTACGACGAGCACGGTGACCTCGACGCGACGAAGGCGGCCGTCGCCGCGGAGCTCATCGACTGCTCGCCGCCGTACGACCCCGCCGTCGAGTCGTTCTACGCGAACCTCGTCACCGAGGGGTTCCTGCGCCACCACGGAGCCCTCTGAGTCGGCCGGCCGACTCGGGGGCCCGGTCCGGTCGCGTACGACCCGTTTTTTGGGCCTAGACGTCGTATGTCAGTACGTGACAGACCCACCCAGACTACTGAGCACGCAGCATCCGGACAACGCGACGCTCCCCTTCTTCGCCGGCGGCGACGTCATCGAGGCCGAAGACGAGATACAGGAGGCCTACTACGTCTACTCGCACCTCGGGTGCGACGAGCAGATGTGGGACTTCGAGGGGAAGGAGGGCGACGAGTACGTCGTCCAGAAACTGCTCTCGCGCTACGACGACTACTTCTCGGACACCCGGCTGGGCGAGGACGTCCGCCTGACCATCCGGGGGCCGAACCCGGCCGTCGAGGAGTCAGCCGCGAAGGTCCTCCTCGAGATACTGGAGAGCGTCCCCCGGTCGTACGACGCCGCGGCCACCTTCGCCGCGGAGTACGACCTCCCGACGACCACGCCCATCCACGAGGTCATCGTGCCGATGGTGACCGACGCGTCCCAGATCAACGCCGTCCACCGCTACTACGAGGAGTTCGTCGTCGGCAAGGCCGACAGCGAGGTGGCCGACGGGCTTTCGGTCGCCGACTGGGTGGGGTCGTTCGACCCGGAGGCCATCCGCGTCATCCCGCTGGTCGAGGACCGCGAGTCGATGCTCCACGCCCACGAGATACTCCGTGACTACGCGACCACCCACGACCAGGACGCGGTCCGGGTGTTCCTCGCCCGGTCGGACCCGGCGCTCAACTACGGCTGTCTGGCCGCCTACCTCATCAACAAGGTGTCACTCGCACGACTCTACGAGGTCGCCGCCGACCTCGGGATCGACGTCCACCCGATGCTCGGGGCCGGCCCCGCCCCGTTCCGGGGGCACCTCACCCCACCCAACGCCGGGAGCGTCGTCGAGGCCTACCCCGAGGTGGAGACGTTCACCATCCAGTCCGGGTTCAAGTACGACCACCCGGTCGAGACGGTCCGCGAGGGGCTGGCGACCATCCGCGAGGCCGATCTCGGCGACCCGCCAGCGCCCATCGACGAGGAGCGCGCGCTGGCGGTGGTCGACCGGACGGCCGAGTCCTACGCCGAGCAGGTCGACGCCATCGCCCCCACGGTCGACCGGCTCTCGCGGTACGTCCCGAGTCGGCGCTCGCGGAAACTCCACGTCGGGCTGTTCGGCTACTCCCGCGAGGTGGGCGAGAACCACCTCCCGCGGGCCATCGGCTACACCGCCGCGCTCACCAGTGTGGGGTGTCCGCCCACGCTCCTCGGCCTCGACGGCCTCACGGAGGCGGACGTGTCGTTCCTCGAGGCGGCGTTCCCGGCGTTCTTCGAGACGCTGGCGGCGGCCGCCCGCTACTACAACCCGCGCTGTACGGACCTGCTCGACCTGGACCGCGAGTCGCTGGAGGCCGGCCTCGCGTACGTGGACGTCGACCCGGACGCGCGCCACCGGGAGGCGACCGACGCGGTCGTCGACGCCGTGCTGGCCGAGGACGACGACGCGGCCCGTGCCGGCGTGGAACGGGCCGCCCGCGTCCGCCGGTACCTCGGGTAGAGCGGAGGACCGTTCAAGCCCGTCGCGCCCCTCGGGAGACGCGTGGCGTACATATACGCGCGACACGAGGTCGAGTCGTACGAGCGGTGGGAGCGGGTCCACGAGGCGAACGCCGAGACCCGTGCGGCACACGGCTCGCTTGGGTCGACGGTGTACCGACCGACGCGCGGCCGGGACGAGGCGGGAACGGAGGTGGTGCTGGTGGTCCTCGAAGTGGCCGACGACCGGCTCGACGAGATGCTGGCGTACTCCCGCTCGTCCGAGTTACGGGAGACGATGGAGGCCGCGGGGGTAGTCGGGATACGGGACTCGGCCGTCGTGGAGAAGGTCCACGAGATGGACGCCTGACCGCCGCCGGGCGGCGGGCGACTACTCCCGGTCGGCGGGCGTGGCGCTGCCGGCGTGCTCGGCCGGTGAGCGCTTGCGACAGTGGACGACCTGCGAGTCCGAGAACGCGCGGTCCTCGACGGGCTGGGCGCACCCCTCGTCCGCGATGGGACAGCGGGTGCGGAACTTGCAGCCCGACGGCGGGTCGATGGGCGAGGGCACGTCACCCTCGAGGACGGCACGGTTGCCCCGGAGTTCGAGGTCGGTCGAGGGGATGGCCTCCAGCAGCGCGTCGGTGTAGGGGTGCTGGTGGTGCTCGAACACCTCCTCGGTCGTCCCGCGCTCCATGATCTCGCCGAGGTACATCACCGCCACGCGGTCACAGAAGTACCGCACCACGCTCAGGTCGTGGGTGATGAACAGGAACGTCAGGCCGAACTCGTCCTGCAGGTCGTCGAGCAGGTTGAGGATCTGGGCCTGCACGCTCACGTCCAGCGCGGAGGTCGGCTCGTCGGCGACGATGAACTCGGGTTCCACGGCGAGCGCCCGCGCGATGGCGACGCGCTGTTGCTGGCCGCCGGAGAACTCGTGGGGGAAGCGGTCGAGCTGGTCGACCGAGAGGCCGACGCGCTCGACGAGTTCCTCGACCCGGCGGTTCCGGTCGGCCCGCGAGTCGCCGATGCCGTGGACCTCCAGCGGCCGCCGGACGATGTCGCGGATGCGCCGGCGCGGGTTCAGACTCGCGCTCGGGTCCTGGAAGATGACCTGCACGTCCTTTCGGAGTTCGCGCATCCGGGACTTCGAGGCGGTGTCGATGCGCTCGCCGTCGTACCAGACCTCGCCCTCGGTGGGGTCGGTCAGCCCGAGGATGGTCTCACCGAACGTCGACTTCCCGCAGCCGGACTCGCCGACGAGCCCGAGCGTCTCCCCGCGCTCGATGGCGATGTCCACCCCGTCGACCGCCCGGACCTGCTCGTTCTCGCGGGAGAGCAGTCGGCTCAGGAGGCCCGTCTCGACGGGGAAGTGCTTCTTCAGCCCACGGGTCTCGACGAGCGGCTCGGTGCCGGCGTCGGTCCCGGTGACGGACTGGGGGTCGGCGTCGGTGCTCATCGGTCACCCCCCTCGGACTCGCTCCGCTCGTCCGTCGAGGCTCGCAGTCCTTCGGACTGCTCACCCCCATCCGTGGCGGCCGCACCCGCCTCGCCCCCGGCCTCCCACGGCAACTCGCCGGCCTCCGCGTGCAGGACACACCGGGCCTCGTGGCCCGCCGAGACCGTCTCGCTGTCGGGGACGCCCTCGTAACACGCCTCGTGGGCGTGTGGACAGCGGGGCGCGAAGTAACAGGCCTCGGGCATGTCGACGAGGTCGGGAACGTTCCCCTCGATTGCCCGGAGTCGGCCCTCGCCGCGTTTCGCGTCCGGGATGGCGTCGAGCAACCGCCGGGTGTAGGGGTGGGCCGGGTCCGCGAACACGTCCTCGACGCTCCCGCTCTCGACGATCTGCCCGGCGTACATCACGGCCACCCGGTCGCACGTCTCGACGACGACGCCGAGGTCGTGGGTGATGAGCAACACGCCCATCCCGCGCTCCTCCTGCAGTTCGGCGAGTCGCTCGAGTATCTGGGCCTCGATGGTCACGTCGAGTGCGGTGGTCGGCTCGTCCGCGACGAGCAGGTCGGGTTCGCAGGCCAGCGCCATGGCGATCATCGCGCGCTGTTGCATCCCCCCGCTGAACTGGTGGGGGTACTCCTTCGCCCGCTGTTCGGGTTCGGGGATACCGACCTGTCGCATCATCTCGACGGCGTGTTCCCACGACCTCGGGTGGCGCTTGCGGGCGCTCCGGCGCGGGAGGAAGTTGCCGAGCAAGCTCTGTTCGAGCCAGTCGACCCCCTCACCCTCGAAGCGGCCGTGGACGCGGGCGGCCTCCGCGATCTGCTCGCCCACCGTGAGGACGGGGTTCAGGCTCTCCATCGGGTCCTGGAACACCATCCCCACGTCGTTACCGCGGAGCTCCTGCAGCCGTCTCTCCGAGGCGTTCCGGAGGTCCTCGCCGTCGAACTCGACGGTGCCGTCGGTGACGTGACCGGGCGAGTCGACCAGCCCCAGCATCGAGAGGGCGGTGACGGACTTGCCCGAGCCACTCTCGCCGACGATGCCGACCGTCTCGCCGCGCTCGACGGTGAGGTCGACGCCGTCGACGGCCTGCACCACGCCCTCGTCCGTGCGGAACTCCGTCCGGAGCCCGCTGACCTCGAGCAGGCTCATATGCTCCCCCCGCTCTCGGTGTCGTTCTGCGGGTCGAGCGTGTCACGCAGGCCGTCCCCGAGGAAGTTGAACCCGAGGATGGTCACCATGATGGCGAGGCCGGGGAACAGCGCGGTCCACGGCGCCGACTCCATGAAGTTCCGGGAGTCGGACAGCATCCGGCCCCACGAGGGTGCCGGCGGCGGCGCCCCCAGTCCGAGGAACGAGAGCGCGCTCTCGGCGAGGATGGCGAACGCGAGACTCACCGTCGCCTGGACGATGATGGGCGCGACGACGTTCGGGAGGATGTCGCGCGCGAGGATGCTGGCGTTCGAGTCGCCGATGGCGCGTGCGGCGTCGACGAACGTCTCCTCGCGGACCGAGAGCACCCCCGACCGTGTCACGCGGGCGAACACCGGGGTGTAGGTGATGCCGATGGCGATCATCACGTTCAGCGTCGACTGCCCGAGGATGGCGACCATCGCGATGGCGAGCAGGATGGCCGGGAACGAGAAGACGACGTCCATCGCGCGCATCACGGTCTCGTCGGTGTAGCCGCCGTAGAAGCCGGCGATCAGCCCGAGCGGGACGCCCGCGAGCATCGCGACGCCGACGGCGATGACGCCGACCTGGACGCTCAACTGCGCCCCGTAGAGCACCCGCGAGAGGACGTCGCGGCCGAGCTGGTCGGTCCCCATCGGGTGTTCGAGGCTGGGGCCGACGAGCTGTGCCTCGGCGATGTTCTGTGCGGTCGGGTCGTACGGGGCGATGAGTGGGGCGAACGCCGCCACGAGGACGACCCCGACGGTGATGACGAGGCCGAGCAGCGCCAGTCGGCTCTCGGCGAACACGCGCCGGGCGGTCCCGACGGCGGCCGCGCCGGGGAGCGGGCGGCTCGTGTCCTCGCTCGCTCGGTCGGTCGTGGTGTCTGTCTCAGTCATACTTGATGCGTGGGTCGAGGTACGCGTAGAGCAGGTCCGTCGCGAGGTTCACCAGCGCGAACAACAGCGCGATGACCAGCAGCGACCCCTGCAACACCCGGTACTCCCGGGTGAGGATGGCGGTCAGGGTGAGCCGGCCGAGGCCGGGGATGGCGAATATCTGCTCGACGATGACGACCCCTCCGAGGAGGTAGCCGAAGTTCAGCCCGACGACGGTCACCGTCGGGATGAGCGCGTTCTTCACGGCGTGCTTGTTCGTGACGAGCGCGCGGCTCAGCCCCTTCGCGCGGGCGGTGCGGATGTACTCCTCGGAGAACACCTCCAGCAGCGAGGAGCGCATCATCCGCATCACCACCGCGGAGATGGCCGTCCCCACCGTGACGGCGGGGAGGACGAGCGTCTTCAGTCCCTCGGCCGGGTCCGACAGCGGGCTGACGAACCCCGAGGAGGGGAAGATGGGCACGTACAGCGAGAAGACGAGGATGAGCACCAGCCCGAGGAAGAAGTTCGGGATGGAGAGCCCGAGGAACGCGAGGAACGTCGCGAGGTAGTCCTGCGGCTCGTAGTGGTTGACGGCGCTGACGATGCCGGCCGGGATGCCGATGACGACGCTCACGAACGCCCCGCTGGCCGCGAGCCAGATGGTCGGCGGGAGACTGGTCGCGAGCAGGGTCGAGACGTCGCGCTCGGTCCGGATGGTCTGGCCGAAGTCCTGGTTCAGGACGATGTCGCCCAGCCAGTCGAAGTAGCGGACGAGGAACGGCCGGTTCAGTCCGTACTGCTGGCGTAACTGCTCGACCAGCTCCGGGTTCGCCCGCGTCCCGAACGCCGCCTCGACCGGTCCCCCCGGCAGTAGCTCGAGCGCCCCGAACGAGATGAAACTCACCCCGAACAGGATGGGGACGATGAGGAGTACGCGCTTGAGGACGTACGCACCGTAGCCCATCAGTAGTTACTGCTCCAGCCAGACGTTCTTGAACCGTGGGGTCCCCGTGGAGATGTGGGTGAAGTTCTTCACGCTGGTGCCCCACGCCGCGAGTTCGTCGTTGAACTCGAGGAACGTGTAGGGCACCTCGCGGGAGATGATGTCGATGGCGTCGTCGTAGTACTGGGCGCGCTCCTCGCGGTCACCGGCGGCCTGCCGGCCCTGTTCGAGCAGCTCGTCGACCTCCTCGTTCGAGTAGTTCGACTGGTTGAACGTCTCGCCGGAGTGGAACTGCAGGTACATCATGTCGTCCGGGTCGACGAAGCCGGACCAGCCGACGATGGTCAGGTCGTAGGCCCCCTCGTTGAGGTTGCTGATCATCGTCCCGAAGTCCGTCGGCTGGACGGTGGCCGTGATGCCCACCTCCCCGAGCTGTTGCTGGATGATCTCCGCGATGTTGACCTGCGCGGGGTACTGCTGGCCGACCTGGATGGTCAGCTCCTCGCCGTCGTAGTCGGACTCGTCGACGAGCGACTGGGCCTGTTCGAGGTCCTGCGAGTACGGCTCCTCGACCGAGACGAGGTCCTTCCAGACCGACGAGGGCGGGATGGGGTCCTGCGTCGGCGTGGCGTAGCCGAACCGGGCGCCCTGGACGATGGACTCGCGGTCGATGGCCCACGAGATGGCCTGCCGGAGGCGCACGTCGTCGAGCGGCTCCTGGGTCGTGTTGTGCCCGAGGTAGTCGTAGAACGTCCCGGGGATGTTCGAGAGGGTGACCGAGCTGTTCCCCTCGAGCTGGCTGGCCTGCGAGGGCGGCACCGTCACCGCCCAGTCGATGCTGCCGGACTGGAGGTTCGTCAACCGGGCCTGCCCCTCGGGGATGACCTGGAACTCCACCTCGTCGAGGTAGGGCAGGGCGTTGTCGTCGCCGTCGGTCTCGTAGTAGTCCTCGAAGGCCGTGACGTTCGTCCGGGCCTGCGCGACGTTCTCGTCGAAGACGAACGGGCCGGTGCCGACCGGCTGGTCCGAGATGTCGTAGTCGCTCGCGTCGTCGGCCCCCTCCGGCAGGATGTACCCGCCCGAGGAGAGCTTGAACAGGAACGGCGCGTACGGCTCGTCGAACTCGAAGACGACCGTGTAGTCGCCGTCGGCAGAGACGTTCGCGATGGGGGTGAAGTTCGACCGCCACGGCGAGCCGGTCTCCTCGTCGAGCAGGCGCTCGAAGGAGTAGACCACGTCGGCCGCCGTCAGTTCGCGGCTCACCGGCGGGTGGAACATCACGCCCTCGCGGAGCTGGAACGTCCACGTGAGGTCGTCGTCGCTGACCGTCCAGTCCGTGGCGAGCTGCCCGACCGGCTTCAGGTCCTGGTCGATCTCGACGAGCTTCCCGTAGATGTTCTCCAGCACGCGGAGTGTCGAGGCGGCCTGCACGAGGTGCGGGTCGCGGCCGTCGAGCCCCGACTGCATCCCGGCGACCAGCGTCCCCCCCTGCTGCGCCGCGGCCGGGTCGGGCGTCGGCGTGCTGTCGTCGCCACCGCCACCACCGCCGCCCGAGGTGGGGGTCGGGGTCCCGTCACCGCCGCTCGAACACCCGGCGAGCGCCGTCGCCGTCGCGGTCCCTGCGGCCGCGACGAACGTCCGCCGTGAGACGCGACTGTCGTCGTTCTCCTCGCCCGCGTCGCTCTTGCGATGCATACTCATACGCACGGCGTCTGGAAGATAAATATACCGGATATGTACACTACTACCCACCTATCAGGCAGGACCTTCCGCTTTTACATATGAAAAACGCCCAATTGCCCATTTCAGGAGCACCAATCCGTCCTCTCGTTCGGGTCTCAGAGCGATAGGCCGTGCGAACCACACGATACGCTCGCACGAAGCAAAATTCCCCACAATCGGTCGGCGAGTGCCAGCGCCTCACACTGCTCGAAATGTGAACGGCAATCGGTACGGACTGGCAGCGACGAGAGTCGCTCTGAGGCCCGTTTCTCGGCAGCACGCCGGTCGTCGAGGCGGTGCGGTGCCGCTCACGGGCGCCACGCCGGGGCTCGGACGGTGTCCAGTGTTCTCCGAATGCGAACAGGGATATGCCTCCGTCGGATAGGCCGAGTATGGCCGACCGGCCCGACTCCACCTCCCCGCGGACGCTGAAGACGGTCCAGCGGGCGTTCGACGTCGTCCGGGCGCTCCAGGACCTCGACGGGGCGGGCGTCACGGAGCTCGCAGAGGAGCTGGGGCTCTCGAAGAGTTCGACGTACAACTACCTGAGCACGCTCCGCGAGCACCAGTACGTCGTCAAGGAGGACGACACCTACCGGCTCTCCTATCAGTTCCTGCACATCGGCGAGTACGTCCGCGGCCAGACCGACATCTACCGCCACGGCCGCGAGGAACTCGACATCCTGGCCCACGAGACGGGTCGGTACGTCCACCTCGCGACCGAACAGCACGGGCTCGGGGTGAACCTCTACAAGGTCCGCGGCGAGGAGGCCATCGGCAGTCGCTACCAGCAGAGCAAGCTCCAGCGGCCCGACTACCTCCACTTCTCGGCGACGGGGAAGGCCATCCTCGCCCACCTCCCGCGCGAGCGGGTGGAGTGGATACTCGACGAGTACGGACTGGTGCGCAAGACGGCCAACACGATCACCGATCCCGAGGAGCTGTTCGCCGAACTCGAACGCACCCGCGAGCGGGGCTACTCGATCAACGCGGAGGAGGAGATCGAAGGGATCCGGGCGGTCGGCGCCCCGATCCTCGCACAGGACGGCGAGGTGCTCGGCTCGGTCAGTGTCTCCGGTCCCGCCCACCGGCTCCGGCAACCGGAGCACCGCGAGCGGCTGGTCGAGGCCGTGACGGACACCGCCAACGTCGTCGAGGTGAACATCGTCACGCAAGACTCCGACGACGACGAGTTCCCCGACTTCCGGGACGCCTGAACGGACACAACGCTCAGGGTCCCCGCCCCCCAAGCGCCGCCATCGACCGCCCGACCATCCGATTTCCCCCGTCGCTCGTCCTGTCGTTCGACGCGAGTGTCCACTACGGCCCGGCGCACGCCCGGCCCGTCTCGGGGGCCATCGGCTACCTCGTCGAGGAGGGGACCGAGACCCTGCTCCGTGGCTCCGAGCGGGTCGACCACCTCGTCTCGAGTTCGGCGCTGGAGTTCCGCGCCCTGCTGGAGGCGGTCCGGGCGGTCGACGCGACGTTCGACCGGGTCGCCTCACTCCACGTCCGCGGGGACGCCGACTTCGTCGTCGACGCCGTCGACCCACGGCTGGACCCGATGCCGAAGTGTCCGGTCTCACGCCGCCGGGTCGAGCGCATCCGGGAACTGCTCGCCCCCGTCCCGACCGTGACCTACCGGGTCGTCCCGCGGGGGCACAACGAACGCGCCCACCGCCTCGCGCGGGCCGGCCACGCCCGCTGAGTCGCTCGTTCTCGCGGACTGGGAGCCACCACCCGTAGATACGTGTCACCGAGACAGAGAGAGCGTATGGACCAGACCACCAAGACCACCCTGAAGAACGCCGCCATCGGTGCCGTCGTCACCATCGGGCTCACGCCGACGGGGTTCTCGGCGCTGCTCGGGGGCGGTATCGCCGGCTACCTGCAACGCGAGTCGCCGAAACGTGGAGCGCGGGTCGGCGCCATCTCGGGCGCACTGGCGAGTCTCCCCGTCCTCCTCGTCCTCGTCCTCGGGGTGGGACTGTTCCTGCTCCCGTCGACGCAGTTCGGGGTGCCCGGTGGGCTGGAACTGGCGATCATCCTGTTCGTCATGTTCCCGCTGCTGTTCCTCTGGACCATCGGCCTGAGCGCCGTCGGGGGCTACCTCGGTGCGTACCTCCGGACGGACCGCCGGCCGACCGGTGAGGAGGGACCGACGGCGGAGTCGCGTACCTGAGACGCGGGGCCGCTCGCCCCTGCGGCACGCCCGCGACTTCGATTCGCTCGACCGACACGACACGTACTCTTATTTCACGGCCCGTCTACCGAATCCATAGATGAACGAGAAGCGCCTGGTAGTGGCCGTCTTCGGGGTCGTCATCGCCGTCCTCCTGGGGTACCTCGCGTTCACGTTCGTGGCGGCGCTCACCGTCGCCGTCTTCGTCTACTACTCCACCCGCCGCTACTACAAGTTCCTCCGCCGGTTCCGCCTCCCCGCCCGGGTGCGGGCGATGGTGACGCTGGCCTCGCTGGCCGTCCCGCTCCTCCTGCTGGTGAGTTACACGCTCGTCCTCCTGGTCGTCGAGGCCCGGCGGTTCGTCGAGAACTCCGACCTCGTCGCCGTCGCCGCCGACACCGCCCCGTGGCTCGGCAACGTCAACGACGTCCCGGAGTTCACCGTCGGCGGGATGATACAGGCGTACCGCTCGGGTGACCTCGACCCGTTCATCCAGTTCGCCACCGAGAACGCGGAGTTCCTCACCAGCGTCGTGAGCGGGTTCTTCCTCAACGCGTTCATCGTCGTCATCGTCGTCTACTACATGCTCGTCGACGGCGAGCGCATCAAGGCGTGGCTGCTCCGGTTCGACGACGACGCCATCGTCCGCGAGTACCTCGAGGCGGCCGACCGGGAGCTGGAGGCGGTGCTGTTCGGCAACCTCCTCAACGTCATCGCCACGGCGCTCATCGCCATCACCGTCTACCACGGCTACAACGCGTTCGCCCCCGACCCCGCGATGGTCCCCTACCCGACGCTCGCGGGCGCGCTGACCGGACTGGCGAGTCTCGTCCCCGTCGTCGGGATGAAGATCGTCTACCTGCCGCTGACCGGTATCGCCGCCATCCCCGTCCTGATGAGTGGCGTGAACCAGGCGTTCCTCGTCTACGTCCTCGGGTTCCTCGTCGTCACCGTCGTCGTCGTCGACACCATCCCGGACATCGTCCTCCGGCCCCTGCTGTCGGGCGAGACGACCCACGTCGGCCTGTTGATGCTCGCGTACACGCTCGGACCCGTCGTGCTGGGGTTCTACGGCCTCTTCTTCGCCCCCATCCTGCTGGTGGTGACGCTGACGTTCGCGAACACCGCGCTCCCGCGGCTGCTCGGGGCCGAACCCGAGACGAAGTCGACGGGCGAGGGCCTCCACCCGAACCAGCTGAAGCTCGACCAGTTCTGAGTCGGTGAGAACCACCGCTACCGTTGACGTTCACTCGTGTTGTCACTAGTGGCATGAACACCCTCCGTTCGTGGATAGACCGGCACCGACTCGCGAGCTTCCTCCTCGTCACGTACGCGTTCACCTGGACGGTGCAGGCCGCGCTCGTGCTGGCGGGGCTGGAGGCGTCGTGGCTGCTCTCGATACTCGTCGGGCTCGGTGGGTTCGGTCCACCCGTCGGCGCCGCGGTGGTGGTGTGGGCCAGCGGCGGGAGCCTCTGGGCGTGGTTCTCACAGATGCTCGACTGGCGCATCGGCTGGCGCTGGTGGCTCGTCGTCCTCGGCCTCCCGCTGGTGATACTGGCGGCCGGGAGCGCGCTGTTCGTGCTCGCCGGTGGACCCGTCGACCTCGGGTCGATGGTGTCGCCCGCCGTCTACCTGTTCGTGCTCGCGTGGGGCACCGTCCTCGGTGGCGGGCAGGAGGAACTCGGCTGGCGCGGGTTCATGCTCCCGGTGTTGCAGGAGCGCTACAGCGCGCTCGCGTCGAGTCTCGTGGTCGGCGTCGCCTGGTCCGGCTGGCACCTCCCGCTGTTCCTCAACGCGAACACCACCCACGGCGGCTGGGCGCTCTCCCAGCAGCTGCTCTGGGTCGGGAGCATCCTCGCAGGGTCGGTCATCTGGACGTGGCTCTACAACGGCACCGGCGGGAGCGTCCTCGCGGTGGCCGTGGGCCACGCGGGCGTCAACGCGATGGGCGTCTACCACCCCGCCGACCTCGCGGCGCTCGCCCCCGGCGGCGTGCCGGACCCGTGGCTGAACCTACTCGCGGAGGTCACCGGCGCCGTCCCCATCGTCGTCCTCGCCGTCGTCATCGTGGGGGTGTACGGCGGCCGGCGACTCGCGCCCCGGGAACGGCCGGGCGTCGAACGGGTGGGCCTCGATCGGGCCAGCGGCCCGTCCCCGGCGGTCTCCGACTGACCGACCACAACGTTCAGGCTCACCGACAGCCTCCGCCGGCACGATGTTCGAACTGGTCCCGATGACCCCCGCCTACGCCGACGAGGTCGACGGCTGGCGCTACGACCCGCCGTACGACTTCTACGACCTCCGGGCCGACCCCGGGGACCGCGCCGAGTTCCTCGACCCCGACGGCTGGGAACACACGCGGGCCGTCCTCGACGGTCCGGACGGCAACCTCGTCGGGTTCGTCCAGTTCGACCCGAAACCGGGAGCCGTCGAGGTGGGACTGGGGATGGCGCCCACCGAAACGGGGCGAGGCCGGGGCCGCGCGTTCGTCGAGGCTGGACTGGACTACGCCCGCGAGCGCTACGACCCCGAACGGTTCGAACTCGCGGTGGCCGCGTTCAACGAGCGGGCCATCACGGTCTACGAGCGGTGTGGGTTCGAGCGGGTGGGGACCGACGCCGTCGAGACGAACGGTGGGGAGTACGCGTTCGTGCGGATGGCGCGAGCGGCGAAACGGGGGGCGCGGCGCGGGCGGAGCGCGTGACGGGCTAGTGGGCAGGGCGACCCTGTACCTGCGGGCCGAACCCCGGGATGCCACGGTCACGCGCCCAGCGGCGGTAGTACCACAGCCCGACGCCGAACGCCGGGAGCGCGAGGAGCAACGCGCGGTCGAGCGACGCGTCGGCGACGAAGAGGAACGACCAGTTGAACGTGCCGTGGAGCAAGCCCCCGAGGACGACGTTCCGCGTGTACTCGTAGAGCAGGCCGAGTAGGGTGCCGAGCACGGCGACCACGACGAGCGTCCCGACGATGCTCCCGAGGTCGGTGATGCCCTGGGCGAACACCCGCTGGGGGACGTGCCAGAGCGCGAACAGCACCACGCCCAGCAGGATGCCCACCGCCTTGCGAGCGCGGTCCGCACCGCCGCCCACCGCCGCGACGAGCTTGTTCTGGACGTACGCGCGGAACGCGAACTCCTCGGTCGGACCGACGAAGAGCAGCTGGACGAGCGCCATCGCGACCCACGCGCTCGCGGAGACGCCCTCCGGGACGACGAACTCGACCGACCCCGTCGCGAGGTAGGTCGAGGCCGCCGCGAAGCCGTTGGCGAGGAGGTAGAGTCCACCCACGGCGAGGAGACCGGGGAGGACGTCGGCGCGACCGAGTCCGACAGACGCGGCGCTGACACCCTCGTACCGCAGGGTGGCCCACGTCATCCCGGCGAGGATGGTGAACGCGAGTGCCATCGCGGCGAGCGCGACTGGACCGTCCAGCCGTGGGTAGACGTACAGCGGGAACAGCGCAGCGACCACGGTGGTCGCGACGAGGAGCGCCACGAGCGGGCCGAGTCCGCGGCCGAACGAGATGGGTGACGGTCCGGCGTCGACGGCGGGAAGTGTCTGTTCGTCATCCATACGCGCCGATGTGTCACACGAGAGCATATAACGACACACCAGGTCCCAGGGCGCGAGACCGGGAGGCGGGGGTGTCGTTTTCCGACGCCGAGTCCCGAAGCGCAGTCAGAGCACGAGCGAGAACAGGCCGTAGGAGCAGACGACGGCGACGGTCGGCGTGAACACCCACATGAAGACGATGCGACCCGCAGCGGTGGGGTCGAACAGGCTCTCGTGGGGGATGTGGTCCGGGTCCTCCTCGCCGACGTGGGGGACGCGGGCCTCGCCGCCGTCCGCGACGGCGGGGCTGGACTCCTTCCCCGCGGCCAGTTCGCCGACCGTCGGGCTGTGTGGTCCCTCCGCCTCCTCGGTGGGCGAGGCGGCGAGCGCACCCGTCGTGAGTTCGACGTGGGGGCGCTCGCGGGCCGGAGTCGTGGAGGCGAGTTCGGGCGTGGCGAGGTCGACGAGCGAGGCCGGACGACTCGCCCGGCCCCACCCCAGCCCGATGATACAGCAGGTCGTGCTCACCGCGAGGCTGGCGGGGATGCCGAAGTACGACAGGACGGTGATGATGGTCCCACCGACGACGCTGACGACGAGCGCCGCGAGGATGGGGAGTTCGGTGATGTCGTCACCGACCGTGTCGAGGGTCCGTCGGGCGATGGTGAACCCGCCGAGCCCGAACGCCACGACGGCGAGCGTGACCCCCTGGTCGACGCTGAGCGGGCCCTGTGCGCCGACGAGCGGGGCGACCGCGTTCGCGGCGTTCGAGGCACCCGCCGAGAACCCCATGTAGCACGCGATGACGACGACGGTGAGCGACCCGGCGAGGTCACGGAGCGAGGCGTTCCGGTTGAACCGTGGGCGCGGGACGGTCCCCGACCGGTCGACCTGTATCAGGTGGCGTTCGAGGCGCGTGAACGCGAAGTAGCGGTCGAGGTGGGGGTAGAGGTAGCGCCCGATGAGGGCGCCGCTGGCGAGACCGACGAGCGGCGCGACGACCCACGCCGACACGATGGTGAACATGAGCGCCTCGTCGAGCGTGCCGGTCGCCAGCCCGAGGCCGACGATGCCGCCGACGGCCGTCATCGACGTGGAGGCGGGGACGCCGTATATGTTCGAGACGAGCAGCGAGACCCCCGTGAACAGGAGGACGCCTACACTGGCGAGGGGCGTGAACTGCGAGGCGGGGACGATGCTGCTGCTCATCGTGTCGATGACGTTGCGGCCGACGGTCCACGCACCGACGAACGCGAACAGCGTGAACAGCCCCGCGGCGGTCGCCTTCCGCACGAGTCGACTGCCGACTGCCGGCCCGAACGCCACGCCCGTCGAGGAACCGCCGATGTTGAACCCGACGAACACGGCGACGAGGATACCGGCGATGGCGAGTGCTGAGAGCATCCGACGGGCCGACACGTTCTGGCCGGAGCCACTACACTCTGTTCCCAGCGGCAGCACGGAAAGCTTCGAGTCGGGGGACCACGAGACGCTCGTATGGACGAGACGCCCGAGGACGGACTCCCGCCGGAGTTCGAGTCGCTGGTGCGGACCGACACCGACCGGCTCGTGGGGCTGTACAACGGCCTGCAGGGGCTGGACGACGAGGCGTTCGCGGCCGCGTTCGCCGGCGCGCTGGACACGCTCCGCGAGGTGGTCGACCCGGACGGCGGCGAGGCGGCGGCCGTCCTCGGCCTGACGCTGGATGGGGGCACCGTCGCCGACGCGCGCGTGCTCTCGGTCACCGACGAGGAGACGGTCCACCACGCCGCCCCGGGGACGGACGCGCCGGACGTGGCGGTCTACCTCCCGGTCCGGCCCGACGACTTCCCGCCGGGGTCGGGCGAGGCGTTCGCCGACATCGACCTCGAGGGGTTCCGCGAGGTGGTCGCCGCGATGATCTACCTGCGCTACCAGCTCGCCGAGGAGGACCCCGAGGGGCTCGCGAGCCACCACGGCGAGCCGCTGGCACGGGGGCTCCGGGCGTACGTCGACGCGGCCTGAGCGGCGGACGCCCCCACCGCGCGAGGGGACACATCGACGGGGGAGTACTTTTGCCCCCGCTCGCAGACCAACGGGCGTGAACGTAGTTCCCACGCGACACGACGGAGGTGGCCGATGAGCCGGACGACGGACGGCATCGTCTCGCTGTTCGAGGCGGCGGGCGTCGAGACGGTGTTCGGCTTCCCGTGCGAGCAGATGGACCCGTACTACGCGAGCCTCTCGGAGTCGGACGTGCGGCACGTCCTCGCGCGGAGCGAGGCGAGCGCGGCGCTGATGGCCGACGGCTACGCGCGGGCGGCCCGGACACTGGGCGTCGTCGACGGCGTGAGCGGCCCCGGTGCGGCCTACATCGGTGCGGGGCTGGCCGAGGCGTCCGGGGCGTCATCGCCCGTCCTCGCACTGACGGGCGGCAACGACCTCGAGAACCGTGGGAACGGCGTCATCCAGGACGGCGACAACGAGGCCATCCTCGACCCGTTCACGCTGTCGACGGCGGACGCCGAGACGCCCGAACGAGCCGTCGAGGCCGTCGAGAACGCCATCCGGCGCTCCACGGCCGGGGTGCCGGGGCCGACCCACGTCAACCTCCCCGAGGACGTGATGCGAGCCGACCTCCCCGGGGACCACGAACCCCGGGGGGACGTGGACGGAACGTACCCCACGAGTCGACCGGAACCGAGCGCCGAGGCGGTGGCCGACACGCTCGACCTGCTGGAGGCGGCCGAGCGGCCGGTCGTCGTCGCCGGCGAGGGGATCCACCGGGCGGACGCGAACGAGACTCTGAGCGCGTTCGCCGAGGCGGCCGACGTGCCCGTCGTCACCTCGATGAACGGGAAGGGTGCCGTCGCGGAGACGGTCCCCTACGCGCTCGGCGTGGTCGGCCGCTGGGGGTTCTGTCAGGTGGCGAACGACGCCGTCGCGGACGCGGACCTCGTCCTCGGTTTCGGCACCCGGTTCGGCGAACTCACCTCCGTCGGCTGGTCGCTCGTCCCCGAGGACGTCCCGCTGGTCCACGTGGACCTCGACCCCGCGTGGCTGGGCCGGAACTACGAGCCGACCGTGGCCGTCCGGGCGGACCTCCGGGCCACGCTCGAGGCGTTGGCCGAGAGCGCCGAGGGCGATTCGGCCCGCGCCGAGCGAATCGAGTCGCTGGCCGCCGACCGGCGCGAGTGGCGCGAGAGCTTCCACGGCGACTTCACGAGCGACGCCGAGCCGGTGAAGCCACAGCGCGTGATGCACGAGCTGAACGAGCGACTGCCGGCCGAGGCCATCCTCGTCAGCGCCACCTCGCTCCCCGGGTTCTTCTCCGGGGCGTTCTACGAGACCGAGCGGGCGGGGCTGGGCTACCTGCAGGCGCGGGGGAGTGACGGCATCAACGTCTGTCTCCCGCAGGCCCTCGGGGTGCAGGCCGCACGACCCGACACACCGGTCGTCGCGCTCTCCGGCGACGGCGGCATCGGCTACCACATCGCGGACCTCGAGACGGCCGTCCGCGAGGACCTGCCGCTGACCGTCCTCGTCACGAACAACGACTCGCTCGGCTCCTCGAAGATGAGCCAGCTCGGGACGTACAACTTCGACCTGTCCACCGACTTCCACGCGGGCGTCGACTACGCGCAGGTGGCCCGCGGGCTCGGTTGCGAGGCCGAACGTATCACCGACCCCGACCGGGTCGGGCCGGCGCTCTCGGCGGCGCTGGACTCGAACTCGGTGACGGTGCTGGACGTGCAGGTCGACCCGTACGCCGCGCCGCCGGTGCTGGTCTGAGCGGGGCGTATCGGCTCAGAACACCGGTTCGTAGACGCCCGCACCCGTCTCCTCGTAGCGCGATTCGAGCGTCTCTCTGAGGAAGTCGGTCCCGAGCATCGCCTCGATGTCGAACGGCCCGACGTCGCCGCCGGAGCCGCGCTTCAGCACGTCGTTCACCGTCTCGCGGTCGCCCACGCCGTCCTCCACGAGCCGGTAGGCCTCGTTGACGAGCGCCGCGACAACGGGCGTCACGTCGTGCCCCTGTTCGACCCCGGGCAGGAGGCAGGTCTCGCCGTCCCACTCGAAGAACCCCTGCCCGGTCTTCTTGCCGAGGTGGCCCGCGTCGACCAGCTCGCGCATCCGTTCCTCGACGGCCTCGGGTGGGGCGTAGCGTTCGCCGTAGGCCACCCGGAGGTTGTCGACGGTGGCGAGGTGGACGTCGAGCCCGACGAGGTCGACGAACTCCAGCGGCCCGCGGTCGAACCCGATGTTCTTCGCGGCGTGGTCGATGGCCGCTGCCTCCGCTTCGAGCAGTTCCCACGTCCCCGCACACTTGATGCTGGCCGAGAGTCTCGAGAGGCAGTTCGCGCGGTGCTCGCGCTGGAGGCGGACGGGGTGCCGGTCCATCGCCTCGGCGACCTCGGTCGCGGTCTCGAGCGCCTCGTCCGTGGCCGTCTCGCCCGATATCTCCACGAGGTCGCGCTCCAGCGCGGGGTTGGCGAAGTGGAACAGCGTCACCCGCTCCGGGTGGGCCATCTCGGCGGCTATCTCGCCCGCGGTGAGCGAGGAGGTGTTCGTGCCGACGACGGCGTCGGCCTCGAGGACCGACTCGAGGTCGCCCATCACGGACCGTTTCAGGTCGAGACGCTCGGGCACCGCCTCGACGACGAACTCGCAGTCGGCGAGCGCCGCGAGGTCGGTGTCGTACGTGATGCGCGAGGCGGGGTCGCCGTCGACCGCGAGGCCACCCGCTTCGAGGCGGGCCGCGAGGGCCGCGTGGTCGTCGCGTGCCGATTCGAGCGCGTCCGGGTCGACGTCGACGAGCGTGACGGGGAGGCCACCGTTGGCCAGCAGGCCAGCGATGTCCCGGCCCATCAGGCCCGCGCCGACGACGCCGGTGTGGTTCGGGAGTGTCATGGTCGTCTCAGAGTTCGTAGTCCGGGGTGGGGAGCGGCCCCCCCGTCCGCGTCCGCAGCAGGTAGTAGCCGCCGGCGACGGCGAGCGTGCCGAGCCAGATGCCGAACAGCTGGGGCGACTGACTCGCCAGCAGGGCCAGCAACAGGAGGTTCAGCGGGACGGCCAGCGCGGCCATCCCGGCCACGAGGCGAGGCGACAGCGGCAGAGCGTCGGCCACGTCCGCGCGCCGGTGACGGACCGCGGCGATGGCCGCGAGCATCACCGGGACGATGAGGAACGCGCCGCCGAAGCCGAGGAGCGTCCCTAGATCGGCCACCGGGAGCGGGGAGACGAGCGCGGCCGCCGAGAGGACGTAGACGGCGACCATCCCCCAGTGGGCGGTGCCGAAGCGGTCGTTCTTCTCGGCGAGGACGGCCGGCAGGAGACCGTCCTCGGCCAGCACCTCGAGGTACTTCGGGGTGATGATGTAGACGGCGTTGATGCTCGTCGCGATGGCGAACAGGGCGCCGGCGACGACGAACAGGGACTGGAACGCCGGCGGCAGGAACGCCTCGGCGGGCACCGCGAGCGTCTGGTCGGCCATCGCCTCGGCGCCGACCGACCCCACCGCGACGAGGCCGATACTGGCGTAGATGACCAGCACGAGCGGCACGCTCAACAGGAACGACCGGGGGATGGTCACCGTCGCGTCGCGCACCTCGCCGCCGATGTCGACGACGAAGTTCGCGCCCAGACAGACGAAGTAGAGGACGCCCGCGGCGATCCCCACGCCGAGCACGCCGCTCGGGAACACGGGGCTGAGGTTCGCCGGGTCGACGGCGGGGACGCCGAAGGCGACGAACGACCCGAGCGCGGCGACGAGGGCCACGAACATCGCGACCTGCGCGGTGGCGGCGGGTTCGCTACCGACGACGTTCACGAGGAAGAACAGCGTCAGCAGGCCGAACCCGACGAGCGTGGGGCTCACCGGGACGAGCGAGTCGACGTACTGCCCGGCGGTGAGCGCGTAGAGCGGCAGGCCGCCGGTGAACATGCTGATGCCGAGGCCGATGGCGCTCAGGAACGCGAGCGGGCGGGACACGAGCGTCGCCGGGTAGCGGTAGTTCCCGCCCGTGGTGGGGAACGCCGCGCCGAGCATCGCCGTCGGCAGGAGGCCGAGGATGGCGATGCCGAACGCGAGGCCGAACGCCAGCACGACGCCCGGTCCGGCGAAGCCGACGGCGACACCGGTGAGACTGAACAGCGCCCCGCCGACGATGAGGCCGACCTCGATGCTCACCGCCTGGAACAGGCCGATACCGTCGCCCGCGGACTGTCGCCCCACCACGTGTCACCGTGGCGCACGGAGCAGGGAGACAAGAGCGTTGCGGCGTCCAGGACAGGGACGGCGACCGGCGGGCGGAAACGGCTTGCCGGTCGGGGCAGAACCGTGCCGTATGACCGACGACACCGTCGACGAGGTGGACCGCGCCATCCTCCACGCCCTGCAGGACGACGCACGGAACCTCTCCTCCGAGGAGATCGCCGAGCGGGCCGGCATCGCGGGCAGCACGGTCCGCAAGCGCATCCGCCGGCTCGAGGAGCGTGGCGTCGTCAAGGGGTACGACGCCGCCGTCGACTACGCCCGCTCTGGCTACCCGCTCCGGATGCTCCTGTTCTGTACCGCCGCCATCCCCGAACGGGGCGAGATGGTGCCGCGCATCCTCGACATCGAGGGGGTCGTCTCCGTGCAGGAACTCGTCACCGGCGAGGAGAACCTCCTCGTGACCGCCGTGGGTGAGACGGACGCCGACATCACCCCGGTCGCCCAGCGACTGCTGGACATGGGGCTGACCGTCAGCGACGAGGTGCTGGTTCGAAGCCACGAGACCACCCCATTCAGCGGGTTCGTGGCAGGGACGGGCGACGAGGACGAGAGCGAGGACGCGGCCGAGGGGGAGGGCGACTGATCGGGGCGGCCCAGAAGGTGAGAATCGTTCCCGATAAACAATGTAGAGAACAATTTGTTCGTACAGAACGATTTATTAGACATTACGTTCTTAGAGGCGGGTACAGAGGGCCGGACTGGTCGTCGGGTCGACGGCCGGCCGGTCGCCACACCGAAGATGACAGGTGAGACAGGGACGAAGACGGTCGGCGAGTTGCCGAGCGCGTCGGGGACGACGTCGCTCGTACCGGCGGTCCTCACGCGCGTCGTGTGGGGACTGTGGCTACTGAGCCTCGTGGCGGTGGCCGCGCGACTCACCGGCGGGGGGCGGTGGGAGGTGCCCGGCGTGTTCGCCGTCGACGGCCTGACGCTCCTCATGTGGAGCGTCGTAACGTTCTTCGCGGGCGTCGTCCTCAGCTACTCGCGGCGCTACCTCGCCGGTGACCGCCACGAGACGCGCTTCTTCGTGCGTGTGGGCGCGTTCACACTGGCCGTGCTGGTGCTGGTGGCGGCCGACCACCTGCTGCTGTTCCTCGGCGCGTGGGTGGCGATGGGGCTGGTCATGGCCGGCCTCGTCGGCCACGTCGCCGACTGGGAGCAGGCGCAGGCGGCCCGCCGCCTCGCGCGGAACTACTTCCTCGCCGGCGGCGCGTCGCTGGCCGTCGCGCTCGGGACGCTCTGGGCGACGACGGGCGCCACGACCGTCTCGGAGGTCGCGGCGGCCGCCGCGGGCGCCTCGGGTGGCGTCTGGTCGCTCGTCGGCCTGACGCTCCTGCTGGCGGCGATGGTCCAGTCCGCGCTGGCGCCGTTCCACACGTGGCTGCTCTCGTCGATGACCGCGCCGACGCCGGCGTCGGCGCTCATGCACGCCGGCTTCGTCAACGCCGGCGGCATCCTGCTGACCCGGTTCGCCCCCGTCGTCACCGTGGACCCGAGCGTGCTGCTGCTCGTGGTGCTCGTCGGGGCGGCCAGCGCGCTGCTCGGGAAGTTCCTGAAGTCGGTGGCCGCCGACGTCAAGCGCCAGCTCGGCTGCTCGACGATGGGGCAGATGGGGTTCATGATGCTGCAGGCCGGGCTCGGCTTCTTCGGCGCGGCCATCACCCACCTCGTCCTCCACGGGTTCTACAAGGCGTACCTCTTCCTCGCCGCCGGCGAGCGGGTCGAACGGACCGCCCCGGCAGCCCGCGGGGAGCCGGCCCGTACCGGCCCCGTCGGATGGCTGGTGACCGGTCTCGCGGCGCTGGCCGGCGGCGCCATCTTCGTCCTCCTCACGGGCAAGGGAACGAGCCTCGACGGTGGTCTCCTGCTGACGCTGCTGGTCGTGCTGACGACGCTCCACGCGACCCGCGATCTCGTGCGCCGGACCTCGCTCCCCGCACGGCTCCGCTACGGCGCGGTGCCGCTGGTGTTCCTGCCCGCAGTGGCGCTCTACGCGGGCGTCTACGTCGGCGTCACCGGGCTGCTGTCCGACCTGCCGGTCGTCACGGCACCGGTCGTCCTGACGCCGCTGCACTGGCTCGTCGTGGGCGCGTTCGTCCTCGCCTACGCCCTCGCCGAGACCGGCGTCTACCGCCGGAGCACGCGGCTCTACGTCGCGCTCCTGAACCTCGGCCAGCCGGCGCCGGGAACGCTCGCCGCGGGCACGGAGGTGGCCGATGACTGAGACCGGCACCGACGTCGTCCGCACGGCCGTCGACCGCGCGGCCCAGTCGGTCGCGCCCGTCTGGCCGCTCCACTCGTTCGTGACCGCGAACCCGCTCGCCGGGTTCGAGGACCGCCCGTTCGACGAGGCGGTCCGCGCGGGTTCGGCGCTGTTCGGCGGCCGCGGCTACCCCTCGGCCGAGACGTTCCGCCGTGCGTGGGCGGCCGACCTGATAGCCGAGGGACACCTCCGCGAGCAGCTGTCGGCCGCCGGTATCGAGGAGCGGGACCCCGAGACGCTCCTCGAGCGCCTCTCGGCCGCGGAGGCAGAGACCGCGACCCGGCCGACCGACGAGGCGACGGCTCGCGTCGACCGCCTGCTGACGAAGTGGCTGGCCGTCTTCCTCGACGAGGGGAAGGCCGACTGGCCGATGCCGAACCGCGAGGACGGGTTCTACGCCGCGTTCCGTGCCGTCGTACGGTACGACCGGGCGATACCGGACCGCGCGACGCTCGCCGACCTGCCCGACGACCCCGAGGCGGCCGTCGAGCGCGTGCTGGCCGGCCACCCGGCGGACTGCTGGCCCGAGATCCTCGAGACACACCTGACCGCCCTCCCTGGCTGGACCGGCCTGATGAAGCACCGCGCCGAGGCGGGCGAGGTGTGGCAGCGGGCCGCACCAGTCACCCTGACCGAGTACCTCGCGGTCCGCCTGACGCTGGTCGACCTGTGCGGGGCGCCGGTCGACCCGGAGGTGGGCACCGCGACCGACGACGACGGTGAGTGGGCGCTCGCCGACGCGTGGCTCGCGGCGTGGGAGGCGACCTACCGCGAGGAACTGGTGGGCGCGCTGACCGAGGCGAGCGCCGCGCTCGACGGCGAGGCGACGGCCGACGGCGGCCGCCCGGACGCCCAACTCGCGTTCTGTATCGACACGCGTTCGGAGGTGTTCCGCCGCCACCTGGAGGCCGCGGGCGACTACGAGACGCTCGGCTACGCCGGCTTCTTCGGCGTGCCGATGCGGTTCCGCGGCTACGACGACGCGGTCTCGGCGGCCGCCTGCCCGCCCATCCTCGACCCGGGCCACAACGTCGAGGACCGCCCGGTCGACGGCCACGAGGCCGAGCGGGCGGCCCACGACCGCTGGACGTCGCTCCGCTCGGCCGCGAGCGGCCTGTTCGAGACGCTCAAGTCCAACGCAGCGACCGCGTTCAGTTTCGTCGAGAGCGCCGGGAGCGGCTACGGACTCGCGCTGGCGGCTCGCACCCTCCGCCCGCGCGAGTCGGCCGACGCCGCCGAGCGGGCCGTCGGATCGCCCGACACCCACGAGTTCTGCGAGCCGACGGTCGCGCACGACCCGGACGCCGAGACGGGCGACGACCTCCCGCTCGGCATGACCCACGAGGAGCAGGTCGAGTACGCCGCCGGTGCGTTCGACCTGATGGGCGTCGAGACGTTCGCCCGCCTCGTCTGCTTCGTCGGGCACGCCGGCGAGACGGCGAACAATCCGTTCGAGTCGAGTCTCGACTGCGGGGCCTGCGCCGGCAACCCCGGCGGCCCGAACGCCCGCGTCCTCGCGGCCATCTGTAACGACGAGTCGGTCCGCGCGTCGCTGGCCGAGCGCGGCATCGAGGTCCCCGACGACACCGTGTTCGTCGCCGGGCAGCACAACACCACGACCGACGAGGTGACGCTGTTCGACGGCCCGGTGTCCGAGAGCCACGCCGCGGACCTCGCGTCGCTCCGCGAGTCGCTGGCGACGGCCCGCCGCGGCGCGGCCGCCGAGCGCGTGGCCGACATGGGACTCGACCGCGAGGACGCCCTCGCCGAGACCGAGCGCCGGGCGGCCGACTGGGCCGAGACCCGCCCCGAGTGGGGGCTGGCCGGCAACGCCGCGTTCGTCGTCGGGCCGCGCGAGCTGACCGCGGACCTCGACCTCGACGGTCGCTCGTTCCTCCACTCGTACGACTGGCGGACCGACGACGACGGGAGCGCCCTCGAGGCCATCGTCGGCGGGCCGATGGTCGTGACCCAGTGGATCAACAGCCAGTACTACTTCGCCAGCGTCGACCCCGACGTCTACGGCAGCGGGTCGAAGGTGACCCACAACCCGGTCGGCAACGTCGGCGTCTACCGCGGCAACGGCGGCGACCTCGCGACGGGCCTGCCGCTCCAGTCGGTCCGTGCGACCGACGACGACCCCTATCACCAGCCGCTCCGGCTGTCGGTCGTCATCCACACCCCGGTCGACCGCGTGACCGACGTGCTGGCGTCCCAGTCGAACGTCGCCAGCCTGCTCGACGAGGGCTGGCTCTCGTTGACCGTGGTCGACCCGACCCGCGAGCACCGCGCGTTCACCTACGACGGCGACCTGACGTGGGAGCCGGCGGTCCGCGTCGAGGCGACGCCGACGGCGGCCGACGGCGGGAACGAGGTCGGCGTCGAGAGCGACGACTGACTCACCCCGCCGTCTCCGACCCTCGGCGGCCGAGGAGGAACGACCCGACGGCCGCCCCCTCGGTCAGCCGGAGGAGGAGTTCGGGGACGACGCTCAGGCCGCCGGCCGCGGCGCCGGCGAGCAGCAGTCGGCGGGCGCGCCCGGGCGGGTGGAACCGGGCCACCAGTGCGAGGACGGCCGCCTCGGCCACCGCGAGGAGCGACGTGAGGACGTACGCGAGGCCGAACGCGGCGGCCAGCCCGGCGGCGAAACCGTCGCCGGGCGGGTCGGCCGGGATGCTCCCGAGGATGGACGCACCGACGGCGACACCGACGACGCCGAGGAGGGCACTCGCCGCGGCGACGGGCGTGGACCGGAGGGCGGAACGGGAGTCGAGAGACACGGCTCCGAGTGCGGGAGTCCCGGGGCACGAATCTTGTGGCTGCGCGCCGGCCGACCGACAGGCGCTTTCCCGGGCGGGTCGAACCGCGGCGTGGATGCAGTCGATCCGCGAGCGACTCCTCGGGACCCTCGACAGCGACCCGTCGACGTTCCGCGAGCGGGCCGTTCGAATCGATGGGCACCGGACGGCCGGGACCGGTGCGGTCCCGGCGTTCGACTCCGTCGACGGCTCTGGGGTCCCCGGGTGGGCGGACCTGCTCGAACGGGAGCGCCGCCTCGTCTGGCGTGTGTGGGTGCTCGCCGACGCGCCGCTCGGCGTGACGCTGTCGGGGGCGGCCTACGAGGACAATCCGCTGTGGTACGCGAACCGGACGTTCCGGCGGCTCACCGGCTACACGATGGCCGAGTTGTACGACCGGAACCCACGGCTCCTACAGGGGCCGGACACGGAGGCCGAGGCCGTCGCCAGCCTGCACGCCGGACTCCGCGGGTGGGAGCCGGTCACGGCCGACCTGTGGAACTACCGCCGCGATGGCACGCGCTTTCGCAACCGCGTGTCGCTCCTGCCCGTCTTCGACGAGACGGGGACGGTGACCCACTGGTTCGGCGTGCAGGGTCGCCTGGAGAGGGAGGGATGAGCGTGGGGGGGGTCGGCGCTCAGACGCTCGGCTTCCGGCCGGGCGTCCGTCCGAACCGGCCGAAGACGGCGGCCCCGGCGGCCAGCGCGAGGAGCGCGCTCACCGCGAGGTGGATCGGGAAGGTGAACACCGCGTCCGCCCCGGGGACGTTGACGTACTGGAGCGCCGCGATGGCGAGGAACGCGACCCCGAACGTGGCGTAGGTGACGAGCGCCGCCCGCGCCGCGCCGGAGAGACGCCCGGCGAACGCCGCGACGACGACACCGGCGCCGAGTCCGACGACGAAGCCGGCGAGGACGCCGAGGATACCGACGCCCGGCGACTCGCCGAACGGACCACTCAGCACCGCGATGGTGACCGCACCGACGACGAGGAAGGTGGTGACGGCGCTCGCCGCACCCAGCGAGAAGGTCTTGAGGTTCATGCGCGACCAGACGTGATACGGACAGAAATACCCGTATCGCGGCTCCCGTCCCGTGAGAACCGCCCACAGTGATTGTACCCTCGACCCGGTCACGCGGGCCGAGACGGCCGTCGGTCACGTTCTCGAGCGCGAAAGAGTGATGCTCGCCGCAGGCCAGTATCACGTGTGTATCGTGCTATCGGAGCGACACGAGCGCCGCCCGGCAGCACCGTCGGGAGCGCCGGCGGAGCTCTCGATAGCGTCGCCCAGTCGACGGTGGGTGATCCCACGTGGCCGGTGGCCCTCTACACGCCGCTGGCGTTCGCGGCGGCCGTCCTCTCCGTCGGGTTCGCGGTGGTGCTGTGGCGCTCGCGCCGGGCACCGGGGGCGCTGGCGTTGCTGGCGCTGGCGCTGGGTGCGGCGTGGTGGTCGCTGACCTACGGGCTGGAACAGTCGGTGTCGGCCTTCGGCGCGAAGCTCCTGCTCGGGCGGCTCTCGTACCTCGGCATCGTCACCGTCCCGGTCGCGTGGTTCGCGTTCGCGCTGGCGTACACCGGCCGACACCACCACCTGACCCGCGTGGCCGTCGCCCTGCTGGCCGCCCCCGCCGTCGTCACGGCGTTCCTGCCGTGGGCGAGCGGGAGCAACGACCTCTTCTGGGCGTCGACGACGCTCGCACCCGGTGGCACCGGGGAGGTGCTGGCACTCACGTACGGCCCCCTGTTCTGGATCTGGTCGACGTACGCCTACGTCCTCCTCGGGGCGGGGACGGTGCTGTTGCTCCGGTCGGTGCCGACCGGCGTCCGCGTGTTCCGGGCGCAGACGGCGCTCCTCCTCGTCGGCGTGGGTGCCCCGTGGTTGGCGAACGTCGCCTACCTCCTGCGGCTCTCCCCGGGCGCCCTCGACTTCACTCCCATCGCGTTCGTCGTCTCCGCGGTCGCACTCGGCGGGGGCCTCCGGCGCTATCGCCTGTTCGCCGTCAACCCCGCGGCCCGAGCGGCCGCCCGCGACCAGCTCGTCGAGGGGATGGCCGACCCGGTCGTCGTCCTCACCCCCGACGGCCTCGTGGTGGACCTGAACGCCAGCGCTCGGTCGGTGCTCGGCACCGAGGGGACCGACCCCGTCGGTGCGCCGGTGACGGACGTGGCCCCCGACCTCGCCGCGGTGCTCCCCGACGGCGGGACCGACCCGCACAGCGAGGTGGGCGTGTTGACCACGGCGGACCCGACGCGACACTACGAGGTGCGGGTCGCGGCGCTCTCCGGCGACGGACCGAGGAGCGTCGGGCGGCTCGTCACGCTCCGGGACGTGACCGAGCGCCGTCGCCGCGAACTCCGGCTCGCCGTCCTCAACCGGGTCCTGCGTCACGACCTGCGCAACGATCTCAGCGTGATGGCCGGCTACGCCCGACTCCTCCGTGACCTCGACGGCGCCGAGGAGTACGCCACGGTCATCTCGGAGCGGGCCGCCGGCTCACTCGATCTCGTCGAGACGGTCCGTGACGTCGAGCAGACGCTGGAGCACGGCGCCCCGACCTGCTCGCCGATCGACATCGTCGGCGTCGTCGACGAGCAGGTGCGGGCCGCCCGCCGCTCGCACCCCGAGGCCGAGGTGGAGACGGCGCTCCCCGCGGCCGAGCGCGTCCTCGCGACCGACCTCGTCTCCTCGGCCGTCGACAACCTCGTCGAGAACGCCATCGAGCACAACGACGCCGACCGGCCGTGGGTCCGGGTGTCGGTCGTCCGGACCGAACGCGAGGGCCGGCCGTGGGTCGAGGTGCGCGTCACCGACGACGGGCCGACCATCCCCGAGCGCGACCGGGCGGTCCTCGTCGGCGGCGACGGCGCGACGCTCGAGGAGGCGAGCGGCCTGGGGCTGTGGCTGGTGAACTGGATCGTCGCCGAGTCCGGCGGCGAGGTCGAGTACGAATCCAACGACCCACGTGGGAACGTCGTCGTCGTCCGCCTCCCGGCGGCCGAACCCGGTGGCGGCGAGGGAGACGAGGGCGGGACCGACGACGAACGCGACCCCGACCTCACGGGCACGGACGCGCGACAGGCGATTCCGGTCGAGCGGTCGCGGTCGTCGGGGCGGCCGGCCGACGGCACCCCGTCGCGGTCGACGGCCGTGGACTGAGGCGGGGACGGAGGGTGGTCCGAGCGCGGGGTCACCCCGGCACGACGCGGAGGACGGGCGCGTCGCCGGCGTCCACGGCCGCGTAGAGGTGGCCCGTCACCGGCGAGACGGTCACGTCCCGGATGCGCTGGTCGCGGTCGGCGAGCAGGGAGCCGACCTCGGTCACCGCCCGGCCGTCGACGGTGAAGTGTGCCAGATAGCGCCCGGCCAGCCCGGCGACGAACAGGTCGCCCCGCCACTCGGGGAAGGCGTCGCCGTCGTAGAAGGTGGCGCCGCTGGGTGGGAACCCGCCGGTGCCGCAGGGCCAGCCGTAGACGGGGGCGACCACGTCCTCGCGCTCGTCGTGCGAGACGCCGACCGGGTCGTTCGAGCCGTAGCCACAGGAGTTGTCGGCGACCGGCCAGCCGTAGTTGGCCCCGCGTTCGAGGACGTTGATCTCGTCGCCGTCGCGCTCGCCGAACTCCGTCTCCCACACCTCGCCGGTGTCGGGGTGGACGGTCAGTCCCTGCGGGTTCCGGTTGCCGTAGGTCCATATCGCGTCGCTCGCCTCCGGGTCGGAGACGAAGGGGTTGTCCGCGGGGATGGAGCCGTCGTCGTGCAGGCGTAGCACGGACCCGAGGTCGTCGTCGAGCGTCTGGCCGACGTGGTCCGGGCCGAAGTTCTTGAACTGCCGGTCGCCGACACTGACGTAGACGTAGCCCTCGCGGTCGAAGACGACGCGCGAGCCGTAGTGCCCGCTCGACTGGACGAACGGCCGGGCGGTGTAGAGCGGCTCGAAGTCGGTGAGACGCCCGTTCTCGCGGTCCAGACGCCCGCGGCCGAGACGGGTCGAGGACCCGCCCTCGCCAGAGACCGAGTAGGTGAGGTAGACCAGCCCGTTCGACTCGAACTCGGGGTGGGTCGTCACGTCGAGCAGACCGCCCTGTCCGCGGGCGTGGACCTCGGGGACGCCGGAGAGCGCGGTCCGGTCACCCGTGGCCGGGTCGGCGAGCAGGAGCCGACCGCCCTGTTCGGTGACGAGCAGGCCGGACTCGTCGGGGAGGAACGCCAGCCCCCACGGGCTCGAGAGGCCGTCGAGCGCCACCTCGACCGCCGTGTTGGCCGCGTCGGGCGTCGGGGACCGGGTACCGTCGCCACGGAGGGCGCCGAGACAGCCGGCGAGCGAGCCGAGGCCGGCCGCCCCCGCGAGCGCGAGGTACCGTCGTCGTTGCATACCCCGAGGTGGGGGCGGCAGCCACATGAGCAGCGCGAAGCCGGCCGGTCAGTCGCCGGTCTCGGCGTCGCCCTCACCCCCGGGCCGGTAGGCGCGGCTCACGGTCAGCCACGCGCCGGTCCGGAACCGTGCGACGTTGACGAGGACGGGGACGCCCGTCTCGGCCAGCAGCGCGAGCAGGAGTGCGGTCGGCCCGAGCGCCGTCACCGTCCCGAGCCACGCCACCGGGAGCGTGACGAGGTAGAGTCCGGCGAGCGTGGCGAGGAACGGGACGCGCGTGTCGCCGGCGCCGCGCAGCGCGCCCGTCACGGAGCCGTCGACCCCGAGCGGGATGGACGAGAGCGCCGCGACAGCGACGAACGTGGCGGTCACCGCGACGGCGCCGTCGTCGACGAAGACGGCCGCGACGGGGTCCGCGAGCGCGACGACGGCCACCGCCGCCAGCGTGTAGACGACGAGCGAGAGCTTCGTTATCTCGCGGCCGTAGGCCAGCGCCAGCGGTTCGTCCGCCGCGCCGAGCGCCTGCCCGACGAGCGTCGAGGAGGCGATGGAGAACCCCCACGTGAAGCTCCCGAGCAACTGGCGAACCTGTCGGGCGACCCCCACGGCGGCGAGGACGACCGAACCGAACGTCGCGGCGATGGCCAGCAGCGGGAACACGGCGACGCCCTGTGCGACCCGGCGGGCGACGAGCGGAGCGGAGACCCGTCCCAGCTGTCCGAGGAGGTCGCGCTCCGGCCACGGGCCGAGACCGACCGGGATGGGGCTGGCACCACGGCCGCCGTAGCTCCGGCCGACCATCCCCCACGCGAAGATGACGGCGACGAGACCGGTGGCGAGCGCCGTCCCCAGACCGGCACCCGCGACGCCCATCCCGAGGCCGAAGACGAACGTCGCGCTGAGGACGACGTTGAGGGCGGCGCCGGCGGCCCGGATGGCCATCGGGGTGCGGGTGTCGCCGACGCCGGCGTAGGTCCGCGAGGCGACGAGGTTCAGCGCCTCGAAGACGAGGCCAGGCGCGACGAAGGCGAGGTAGATGGCGCCGTAGCGGGCCGCGTCGGGGGCGCTCCCCACGACGTCGACGAGCGGCCGGGCGCCGAGGCCGAACAGGGCTGCGACCGGTATCGAGAGCGCCGCCGCGAGCGCGAGGCTGGCGACGACCACCGCACGGGCGCGGTCGTTCTCGCCACCACCGTAGTTCTGTGAGACGAGCGCGAGCGTCCCACCGGCCAGCCCGATGAACGCGAGTTTCCCGACCGTCCAGAACGCGTTGGCGACGGTGAGACCGGCGACGGCCTCGGCGCCCACCGCGATGCCGACGATGGCGAGGTCGACGGTGCGTTTCGACATGATGGCGAAGCCGGTGACCACACGGGGCCACGAGAGGTCGACCGTCTCCGCCAGCCGCGGCTCCGCGATGACGTTCGCGCCGGCGAGCAGACCGGCCAGTCGGCGGAGCCAGGACACGTCGGGACGACGGGCGAGCGGCGTTTAGCCGTTGTCGTCGCGGAAGCCCCTCACCCCGACCGGCGGAGCGACAGCGAGTGGTCCCGACGCTCGACCGTGTACCCCTGCGCGGCGAGCGCCGCCTCGCGGTACCGCTCGGCGACGAGCCACTGCGGGACGCGGTTCGGACCGAACCGGCGGTCCGAGTCCACCGTCACGTCGACGACCGTCCCCCCGTCGTCTCCCGCCTCGGCGACCGAGACCCGGTAGGTCGCCCACGGCTCGCCGTCGGCGGTGACCCGGAGTTCGAGTGCGTCGCTGGCGGCGTCGCCGTCCGTGGTCGCCGCCACGCGCATCTCGACCGACCGCAGCCCGAGCAGGTACGAGAGTTCGTAGACGGCGCCGTCGTCGGTCCGGCGGACGGTGTCGGCGATGCCCCACTGGAAGGCGAGGACAGGGGGCGTCGGTCCCGCGAACGCCTCCCGGACCGTCTCGGGACGGGCGTCGGTCCGGAGGCGGGCGGTGCCGTCGGACGTGAACGTCGGGAACTGGACGGCGGCAGCGAGCACGACGACGGCGAGCGCGGCCTGCAGGCCGGGGAGGAACGCGAACGCGACGGCCGCACCGCCGGCGGCGACGAGGAGCGCGAACCCGGTGCTCAGCGGGCGTTCGAGACGACGGTACCGCTCGGCGACGGCGACCGCCTCGTCTGGCGGGTCGACGGTGCTGGAGGGCATCTGTCGGGGGCAGGACCGGCCGGACCGTAGGTCTGTCCGTCGTCGTCGACTCCCCCGTCGCCCGAACGCGGACCCCCACCGTCTCGTAGGGGAGAAATAACACCGATACGTTACTTTCCGTCGACGGCCCCGAGCGGCCGACTGCGACGGCCCACGGCCCGGAGTCGGACAGAGCGTGTGTTCGTTGTGTGACGAGCTATGCTGAATGCTATCACTTCTCGTCTCCTGGGAACGACCGCCCCGACCTAACACCGAGGACCGCCGAGCTAGCGTATGAGCGAGGCCTTCTCCGCGGACAGAACGGACGGACAGGTACCCCCGACGGGCGTCCGGGTCGGGGTGTTGAGTTTCCACAACAGCAAGGAGACGAAGGCCATCCTCAACGCGGTCCGGGCGCTTGGGCACGAGCCGGTCTGGCTCCGCGAGGAGAACACCCGGACGTGGACGGCCGACGGGCGGGTCCACTTCGATCCCGACGTGGACGTCGTGGCGAACCGGCTGCTGACGACGAAGGCCTCGCACCCGCTCGACGACCTCGGGGTGGCGGCGAGCTACGACGCCGCCCGGCCCGTGCTGAACGCCCCCGACGCCGTGCTGCGGGCGGTCCACAAGTACGGCGCCGCGGCCACGCTCGCCGCCGCCGGCCTCCCCGTCCCGGACGCCTACATGGCGTTCGCCCACCGGACAATCAACGAGGACGCCCCCGTCGACGGGCGGACGGTGCACAAGCCGGCCATCGGGACGAACGGCGGGCGGATGACGGTCGTCGAGGCCGACGAGGCCGTCGCGCCGACCGTCGCCCGGCGGCGGGCGTTCCTCCAACAGTTCTTCGACGCTGGCGAGGGCCGGCCGTTCGACGTCCGCGTCTACGTGGTCGACGACCGGGTCGTCGGCGCGATGAAGCGGTACGCGCCGGCCGGCGAGTGGCGGACGAACGTGGCGCTCGGCGGCGAGGTCAAGGACTTCACCGACGACCTCCCGGCCGAGGCCAGCGACCTCGCGAGGGACGCGACGGCCGTCCTCGGCCTCGACTACGCCGGCGTCGACCTGCTCCAGCGCGACGGGGAGTGGTACGTCCTCGAGGTGAACGCCACGGCCGGGTTCAAGGGGCTGTTCGAGGCGACCGGCGTGAGCCCCGCGCCCGCCATCGCCCGCCTCGCCATCGAGCGAGCGGAGGGGCGGGTCGACGACGACCGGGTGGCCGAACTCGTCACCACGCTCGACGACAGCGTCCCCGAGTGCCGGCCGGCGCCGGCGGCGGCGCCCACGGCGCCCGAGACAGTCGGCTACACCGAGAGCGTGGTCGTGAGCGGCGGGGGAGCGCTCGAGCACGCCGTCGCCAAGGCCGACACCGGTGCCCGGCGGACGAGTATCGACGTGGACCTCGCCGCGGCCGTCGGTGCGGGCCCGCTCGTCGGCACGACACGAGTGCGGTCGGGGACGACCCAGAGCGGCACGAAGCGGCCGCTCGTCGACCTCTCGGTGAAGGTCGGCGGCCGGTGGCACACCACCACCGCCAGCGTCGAGGACCGGAGCCACATGCGCTATCCCGTCCTCCTCGGGCGCGACGTCCTCCGGGGCTACCACGTCGACGTCCAGCGCCGGGTGGACGAGGAGTGACCGCAGCCCGACGCCACCGGAGGGGAGCGCGGTGAGCCTCGAGACGCTCTGTCAGATCTGCGAATCGGCACCCGCGGCGTACCAGTGTCGGCGCTGTGGCGCGCTGGTGTGTCCGGCGCACTACGACGAGGAGACGGGGCTCTGTACCGACTGTGCCGCGGCGGTCCCGTGAGCGGCGTGGTGGAGTGACCGAGCGGACCAAGGTGCCCGCCTGGAAAGCGGGTGGCCGAGAGGCCACGTGGGTTCGAATCCCACCTCCACCGTCGCCCCGCGAACGACAGTGAGCGGTGGCGAGAGACAGTGGATTCGAACCCTACCGGTCGCGCGCAACGAGCGGCGCGAGAGAGCACGTCCGGGTCCGGTTCGAATCCCACCTCCACCGTCGCCCCGCGAACGACACTGAGCGGTGGCCACGAACGGTTTTGCCGGCCCGGCGAGGAGGCGTGGTATGGACCTCCGTCTCGACCACGTCACCGTCGCCGGGCGGTCGCTCGACGCACTCGACGCGGCGTTCTCGGGCGTCGGCCTCGACCCGACCTACGGCGGCACCCACTCGAACGGCGTCACGCACATGTCGACCCTGCCGTTCCCCGACGGGACCTACCTCGAGTGCATCTCGACGCGCGAGGCGGGCGCGGCCTCGCCGTGGTGGGACGCCCACATCCGGACCGACGCTGGCCCCTGCGCGTGGTGCGTCCGGGTGCCCGACGCAGGCGAGGCGGCCGAGACGCTCCGTGACCGCGGCGTCGCCGTCGACGGCCCGCACGAGTTCGCCCGCGAGCGCCCCGACGGGACCCGACTGGCGTGGGAACTCGTCTACCTCGGTGGCGGCGAACCGGGGGCTGTCCTGCCGTTCTGCATCGCGGACACGACTCCGCGGGAGTGGCGCGTCGGCGACCCGAGGGCCGGGACTGGCGTCACGGGAATCGAGACGGTCGTGGTCGGCGTCCCGACCCTCGAGGCGGCGAGCGAGCGACTCCGGGCCGCGTTCGACCTCGGGGCGCCGACGGCGGACGAGAGCGAACGACTCGGGGCACGGGTGGCCCGGTTCCCGGACGCCCCGGTCGCGCTGGCGGCGCCGCTCGGTGACGGGTGGCTCGCCGAGCGACTCGAGACCGTGGGTGCCAGCCCGTGTGCCTACCTCTTCGAGGCCGAGGCGGGCGTGACCGACCGGTATCCCGTCCTGACGAGGGAGCCGTGGGGCGAGCGGGAGGCCGCGTGGCTCGACCCCGACGGCCTCGGCGGGCTCCGACACCTCGGGCTGGTCGAGGGGGCCTGAACCGGGACGGGCGGACTCAGCCCAGCCGCGCCTCCCAGTCGTCGGCCGCCATCGACTCGCCCGTGACCCCGCCCGGCCCCTGCGCCGCGAGGAGCACCGCGGCCTCGTTCATCACGTCAGGCTGGAGGATGGACTGGCGTTCCTCGTCCGGCAGGTGGTCCCAGAAGGCGGTGTTCACGCGGCCGCCGGGGTCGAGCGCGTTCACGTTGACTCCAGCGTCCTCGTAGTCCAGCGCCGTCGTCTTCGTCAGCCCCTCGAGCCCGAACTTCGAGGCGACGTAGGGGGCGTAGCCGGGCGCGGCCCGGCGACCGAGTCCGGAGGAGATGTTGACGACGTTCCCCTCACCGCGCTCGGCCATCCCGGGGAGGACGGCCCGAGAGCACTCGAACACGCCGGTGAGGTTCACGTCGAGGATGGTCCGCCAGCGCTCGGGGTCGATGTCGGCCAGCGGGCTGCCACCGTCGTCGAGACTCAGCAGACCGATGCCCGCGTTGTTGACGAGGGTGTCGACCCGGCCGAACCGGTCGTGGGCGTCGTCGACGGCCGCCGCGACCGCCTCGCCGTCGGTCACGTCCGCAGGCGTGACGAGCGTCTCGCCGTCGGCCTCCGCGGCGACCGATTCGAGTTCGGCCTCGTCGCGGGCGAGCAGGACCACCCGTGCGCCCTCCTCGGCGAAGCGGAGGCTCATCTCGCGGCCGAGGCCTCGGCTCGCGCCCGTCACCAGTATCACGTCGTCGTCGAGTCGTGTCACGGCTAGTCAGTGGTGGGGACGGACAAGACGGTTCCCCCGACCGGGTGACGACTCAGGGCCCGAGCGCTGCGAGGTCCGCACCCACGGTCGCCAGCGCGTCCGCCGGGTTCGGGTCGTGGTCCGCGAGGTGGGTCCACTCGTGGGCGGGGACCTGCCCAAGGAGGTCGCGGATGGCCGCGGCGTAGCCGTCGCAGCCGGGGTGCGGCGGCTCGTCGTCCCAGACGTTCCGTATCACGGTCGTCGAGTCGATGCGGACCTCCAGCGGCGTGTCGGGGTACCACCGACAGACCGCGTCGAGGCCGAGGTGGAGCGCGGCGTACTCGGCGACGTTGTTCCCGCTGTTCGAGCCGACCGGACGGCCGAGTTCCGCGAGCGTCTCGACGTCGGGGTCGAGCCGCACGTCACCGGGCGGGGTGTGGACGCCGTCGACCAGCACCGCGCCCGCGCCAGCCGGGCCGGGGTTGCCGCGCGAACTCCCGTCGACGTACAGGACGAGCCGGTCGCCACGGAGGGGTGGCGGGGTGCGCTCGGGCGCCGGTTCGTCGAGGACGGCGTCGAACGCCGCCCGCAGGTCGGCGCTCGAGGTGTTCGGGCCGAACAGCCCGCCGATGCCGGGGACGGCCGCGTCCACCGCGTCGATGGCCGCCGCGAGGTCGTAGCCGTGGTGTGCGAGGACGCGGTCCGCGTGCTCGGCCAGCGGCGAGCGCGGCTCGGCCGGGAGGCGGTCGGTCACGGCACCACCGGCGTCATGGCCCCACGTGTCTCGCAGTGGCCCTATCGGTGTCGGTCGCCCGGCGGGTAGTGGCGGTCCGTCGTCGGCCGGGTTTTTACGCCCCCGTGTGAAACGGTGGCGCATGTCCGGAGAGTACCTCAAGTCGGCCGCCGACGCGTCGCTCGAGATCCCACGCGAGGTGACCGAGTCGGTGCGCGACATCGTCGACACGGTTCGAGACGACGGCGACGCGGGCGTTCGAGAACTCACACGACGGTTCGACGATGTCGAGCGCGAGGCGCTGCGCGTGAGCGACGCCGAACTCGAGGCGGCCGCGGCCGAACTCACGGCGGCCGAGCGACGGACCATCGACAACACCATCGAGAACGTCCGGGCGTTCCACGAGGAGCAGTTCGCCCACCTCGACGGGTTCGAGACGGAGTTCGGCGACGGCATCACGCTCGGGACGCGGCTGGTGCCCATCGAGCGGGCCGGCGTCTACGTCCCCGGCGGCCGGAAACCGCTCGTCGCGGCGCCGGCGATGACCATCGTCCCCGCGGTCATCGCCGGGGTCGAGGAGGTGGTCGCATGTGCCCCGCCGCAGGCCGACGGCTCCGTCCAGCCGGCACAGCTCTACGCGATGGACCGGGCCGGGGCCGACGAGATATACGTCGCCGGCGGCGCACAGGCCGTCGCCGCGATGGCGTACGGCACCGAGTCGATCCCGGCCGTCGAGAAGATAACCGGGCCGGGGAACGTGTTCGTCATCGAGGCGAAACGGCAGGTGTACGGCCACGTCGGCATCGACTTCCTCGCCGGGCCGAGCGAGGTGCTGATACTCGCGGACGAGACGGCCGACCCCAAACTCGTCGCCGGTGACCTCCTCGCACAGGCCGAGCACGACCCGCGCGCACGGACGATTCTCGTCGCCACGGACCGTGACCTCGCGGCGGCGGCCGTCGACGAACTCCACGACCAGCTGTCGACACTCCGGACCGAGGACGTCGCCCGCGAGAGCTGGGACGACAACGGCGAGGTGGTGGTCGTCGACGACGTGTCGGAGGCCGTGGCGGTGGCCAACGAGTGGGCACCCGAGCACCTGCAGGTGATGACAGACGACCCGCGAGCGTTGCTGGAGGACCTCCACAACTACGGCTCGCTGTTCCTCGGGCACCACGCACCCGTGGTCTTCGGCGACAAGGCCGTCGGGACGAACCACACGCTCCCGACGCTGGAGGTGGCCCGCTACAGCGGCGGTATCAACGTCACGACGTACCTGAAAGTGCAGACCCACCAGCACCTCACGGCCGAGGGGGCCGACAGTATCGCGCCGTGGGCCGCGAAGATCTGCGAGATGGAGGGGACCCACGCCCACCAGCTCTCGGCCGAGCGGCGCATCCAGTCGGCGGAGAGTCGTGCCCTCGCTCGCGAACTCGAACTGGAATCCGGGGGCGCCGTCGACCTCTCGGAGTCGGAGGACTGAGCCGTGGGCGACCTGGACGACACCGTCGCGTTCGTCACCGGCGCGAGCGGGGGAATCGGCCGCGCCATCGCCCTCGAGTTCGCGGCCGAGGGCGCACGCGTGGCGCTCGCCGCCCGTGGCGACGGCATCCACGAGACGGCCGCGGCGTTCGAGGACGAGTCACGGGCACTCCCCGTCCGGACGGACGTGACCGACGAGACGTCGGTCGCCGACGCCGTCGAGCGGACTGTCGAGACGTTCGGCGGCCTCGACTGTCTCGTCAACAACGCGGGTATCGCGGGGCCCACCGCACCCGTGGAGGAGGTCACCGTCGAGGAGTGGGAGCGGACGATGGACGTGAACGTGACGGGGATGTTCCGCTGTGTCAAGCACGCCGCGTCACACCTCCGGGCGAGCGACCGGGGGAGTGTCGTCAACGTCGCGTCCATCAGCGGGAAGCGACCGCTCGCCGACCGGACACCCTACACCACCTCGAAGATGGCGGTCGTCGGGTTCACCCGCACCCTCGCGTTCGAGTTCGGCGGGGACGACGTGACGGTCAACGCCGTCTGTCCGGGCGCGACCCGTGGAGACCGCATCGACCGCGTCATCGAGCGGCAGGCCGAACGGCGCGGGCTCTCGTTCGAGGACGCGAAACGGGCGGTGTTCACCGACGACACCGCGCTCGGCCGACTGACGGACCCCGAGGCCGTCGCCGAGATGGTCGGCTACCTCGCCAGCGAGAAGGGACGGAACGTGACCGCGCAGGACATCAACGTCGACGGCGGCACCGTCTGGTACTGAGCCGTTCGCCTCCCGCAGGCGCTCGACCTGCTCGTCCGGAGGGTCGACCGCCGCGGCTGACCGGGCGAGTGGCTCGCCCCGACGCGGGTGGGAGTCCGCGTCGCTGGGGACGCACGTCGGGCGTGCGCCGAGTCAGCGCGTCTTGACGACGCGGTCGTACTCCTGGTAGGTGTGGCCGAGACTGCCGAACGGGTCGACGTCCACGCCGTCGTACGCGAAGCGCTCGTCGACGGGGTGCGTGACCGGGACGAGCCCAGCGGCCTCCCAGTTGGCCTCCTCCATGGCGACGTAGGCCGCCTCACGGGTCCGCCGGGCCGAGTCGCTCGGCCCCTGGTTGAACCGGATACGGTCCCACGCGCGCCTCGCGTCCTCGGCGGACTGGGTGCCCTCCCAGTCAAGGTAGATGCCCACGTCCGGGTCGGCGGTGTCGGTCGCGGGCGGGTTCAGGTACTGGAGGAAACTGTCGGGCCGCGGCCACTCCGCGACGTACCCGAACCAGAACATCTCGAGGTTGCCGTTCCGGCCCCGATTGAGGAACGTGGCGAACGGCTCCTCCTCGAGTTCCATGTCGATGTGGGCCGAGGTGAGTTTGTCACGGAGGAGGGCGGCTGTGGCGCGGACCGTCTGTGACGGGTAGTGGGTGAACGTCAGTTCGAAGCGGTTGGCCTCGCTGTACCCCGCGTCCTCCATCACCTGCCGTGCACGGGCGAGTTTCGTCTCGTCGTAACCGTACGGGTACGACCCACTCGCGTGGCCGTCGTACTGCTGGTCCGGGTAGATGCCCGGCGGGGTGAAGTGGTACGCGGGGGCGGCCCGGCCGTCCAGCACCTGCTCGACCGTCTCGTGCTGGTTCAGCGCGTACGCGGTCGCCTGCCGCACCGGTTTCGGGACGACGGTCATGTTCGACCCGACGTAGAACGTCGTGAGCGTGGGGACCGCGAGGTACGAGACGGTCGCTCCGTTCGCCATCGGGCCGTAGGTCCCGAACCGACGGCCACGGTCGTCCGTCCGCGTGACCGACACCTCGTCCCGGTCGTACTCGTCGGACGGGACGGTGACGAAGTCCGCGCTCCGGTTCTGGCCGTACTGGTAGCGCTGCGAGGTGTCGTTCAGCACCGTCCAGCGGATCCCGTCGAGGTCCGGTGGCTGGCCGTGGTAGTTCGCGAACCGCGAGAGCACCACCTCGTCGTTCTGGGTCCAGCGGTCGAGGACGAACGGGCCGCTCCCGACCGGATTCTCCACGAACTGCGTGTGCCCCATCCGGCCACTGTAGCCGTCGACGTCGCCGACGATGCCCTCCGGGATGGGTGCGAGTTGTGGGAACGCGAGCAGCTGGAGGGTCGAGGCGAACGGCGAGGCGAGCGTGAACTCCAGCGTCGTCCGGTCCACCGCCCGGACGGCCATGGAGCCGGGGTCGTACTCGCCGTTCGTGGTGTCGTGTTCGACGCCGAGGTAGTCGAGGAGGAGGTAGCCGTTCCGGGAGTGCTCCGAGGCGGCGAGACGCTCCCACGAGTAGACGACCGCCGAGGCCGTCACCGGCGAGCCGTCGTGGAACGTCGCCCCGTCGACCAGCGAGACGGTGTACGTCCGGGCGTCGGCCGAGAGCGAGACGTCCGTCGCCAACTGTAACTGCGCGTCGGTGGCCCCGTTCGGGAACGTCGTCAGCCCGTCGAAGAGGTTCTCGACGACGGCGAGCGTGTCCTCGTTGGTCGCCATCGCGGGGTCGAACCCGGTCAGCGAACTCGTGGTCAACTGGAGCGTGCCGCCCCGTCGTGTCGGCGTGGGGGTCGCGGTCGGCGCCGGCGTCCGGGTCGGCGTCGACGTGGCGGTTCGTGTCGGCGTCCGGGTCGGCGTCGACGTGGCGGTTCGTGTCGGCGTCCGGGTCGGCGTCGACGTCGGCCGTGCGGTCGGTGTGGGGGAACGAGTCGGTGTCGTCGTCGCCATCGGCATCGCGGTGTCCGTCGGCGTCGCCGGAGCCGGCGTGTCTCCGTCGCCGTCTCCGGCGCTGCCACCGAGTTCGACCGAGACGCCGTCGCCGGTCGTCCGGAAACTGCACCCCGCCAGCCCCGTCGCGGCGGCCGAGGCACCGAGCGCCGCCAGGAAGCGGCGTCTGCTCGCGGAGCGCGGCGCGTCGTCACGCACGTTCGACCCTCGCGTCCAGCGGTCGATACGCGGTCGGTTCGTCCGGGTGAATACCAGCAATCGTTTCCCCCATGCCCGGGAGCTACCGGGAGCCTCGGTATAGTTCTATGGGCAGGTCTGGTAAGTCACCGAGACCGAACGGTCCGTCGCTCGACGCGGGAGCGGACCGTCTCCGTAGGAGCTGAGCGACCGCACGTGCGACTCGACACCGTCGTGTCGAGATTCGGTCACGCTGTGCCGGGGCTGAGAGTCCTCGACACGGGTGTCGCGCGACCCGGACCCACGGGCGAACCGTTCAGATCTCGGTCACGCGTTCGTACTCGTCCGGGAGTGCGGCCGCGTCGTCGCGACCGGTATCGGCGCGACGACCGGCGTACGGTCCGTGGACCGTGGTGGCCGCCGCGGCCGGCGACTAGATTGATGCTGTCAGCGTGCGAACTGATACCATGGCCCGTTCACTGCCATCGTCGGTCGACGCACAGTACGTGACGACGGAGCGCCTGGACACCCACGTCCTCGTCTCGGGCGACCGGGACGGGACGTCGGTCTGCCTGCTCCACGGGAACGTCTCGTCCTCGCGGTTCTGGGCCGAACTGATGGCCGACCTGCCCGACGAGTGGTTCGTCTTCGCCCCCGACATGCGCGGGTACGGGAACTCGGAGACGAAGCCGGTCGACGCGACACGGGGGATGGGCCAGTTCAGCGACGACCTCGCGGCGCTCGTCGACGCGCTCGACGTCGACTCGTTCGTGCTGGCAGGGTGGTCCATCGGCGGCGGGGTTGCGATGCAGTACGCCATCGACCACCCGGAGCGGCTGACCGACCTGGTGCTCGTGAGCACGATGTCGCCGTACGGGTTCGGGGGGACGACGCGCGACGGAACGCCCTGTCAGCCCGACCACGCGGGGACCGGCGCGGGACTGGCCAACCCGGAGTTCGTCGAGCGCCTCGCCGCGGGAGACACGAGTGCCGAGGGGGACGCCTCGCCGCGAACCGTGATGGAGGCGTTCTACGTCGGGCCGGAGTACGAGTTCGACCCGGAGCTCGCCGACGCGTACGTCGACGCGATGTGCCAGACGGCCGTCGGCGACGAGAACTACCCCGGCGACTCGGCCCCCTCCGAGCACTGGCCTGGCGTCGCCCCCGGCGAGCACGGCGTGCTCAACGCCGTCTCGCCGAAGTACTTCGACACCACGGGGCTCGACGACATCGACCCGAAACCGCCCGTGCTGTGGGTCCGCGGGGACGCCGACCAGGTCGTCTCGGACACCTCGTTCTTCGACGCCGGGTTCCTCGGGCAGGCCGGCCAACTCCCGGACTGGCCGGGCGAGGACGTCTTCCCGCCCCAGCCGATGAACGCCCAGACCCGGGACGTCCTCGACGCCTACGCCGCGGACGGGGGACAGTACACGGAGGAGGTGTTCGAGGGCGTCGGGCACTCGCCGCACGTCGAGCGCCCCGAGCGGTTCCGGTCGCTGCTGGTCGAGTTCCTCGGTGAGTGAGCGGGCGCGTTCAACCGCGGTCGACCGGGTCGGGCGTGACTGGGCTGGAGGCGAACCGGAGGTCGAAGTGGTAGTACGCACGCCGGGCGTCGTCCGTCCCGACGATATGTTCGCTGGCGCTGCGGACCGTCCCGTCGGCGGTGATACGGACGGTGGCCTCGTAGCTGCCGACGTTCTCGGGGTCGTAGAGCCGACCGCCGGCGTACTCCTCGGCGCGGAGCGTGACGACCTCGGTGCCGTTCACCGTCGAGACCGAGGCGACCGTGAAGTTCCCGCGCTGGAGCAGCCCACGGAGGGGGTTGACGCCGGTCGAGAGCCCGCGGACCGCCACGTCGAACGTGTCGGTCCGGTTCCGCGTGTTGTTCAGCGTCACGTTCCCGTTCACGACGGCGTACTGCCGCACGGCCGTCTGGTTGGCGTAGATGACGGTCGTGCTGTTCCGGGTGGCGTTCGGGCGGGCGAGCCGTCCGACTGTCTCGTAGCGCACCGCCGAGAGGTTCGACGTCGCGACGGCCGTCGTGGTGGTCCGGAGTGGGTCGCCGGCGACCGTCGTGTTCGTGGTGTGGGCCAGCCGTCCGGGCGTGCGGACGAGGTTCTGCTGGTGCGTCGCGACCACGCGGCTGGCGTTCGCCACGCCGTCGGCGGTGACGCCAGCGGGGAGCGCGACGGACCGTGCGGTGTCCGTCGGGGGGAGCGTCGGGGTCGACGACGGGGTGGCAGTCGCCGTCGCGGTCGGCGTGGCGGTCGGTGACGGGGTCGCGGCGGGCGTCGCCGTCGGGGCGGCCGTCGGCGTCGTGGTCTGTGTCGATGTCTCCGGGGTCGGGGTTCCAGTGAGTCCGCTACAGCCGGCCGTCGCGAGCAGGAGGGCGAGGGCGACCGTAGCCAGTGCTCGGCTGGAGGGGCGGGGACCGAGTCGCATCGGGATTACGTGGTGACAGCGGACGGAAAAGTCCTGCGTGACGGCGGCGTATCGGGCGGTTTCTCGCCCCGGCCGAACGTTCTTCGGGACAGCGACCGCCGACCCGTCGTGGACCGCTTCCTCCTCTACCACGGCGCGATGGCAGTAGTCGGAACCGCACTCGCCCTCCCGACCACGCTGGCGCTCGCGGCGGTCGTGGGGGGCGTACTTGGGTTGCTCGCCGCGTGAACCGACGGGCACGCCGGCTGACCTCTCGGCGAGGTAGACGGTCACACTCACGAGCGTCGGCAGCGTGGTCGGCAGTGCTGGGGAAGACTGGTCGAGTTCCGCCGCGAGCGAGCGGCCGCGGTCAGGGGAGGACGACGCGCTCGACGTCGAGCGCGCTCGCCCGGCGGACCACGCCCTCGACGGGGTCCGCGACGGCCGAGAGGTTGTCCGAGTCCCCGTCGAGGACCAGCAGAGCGGCACGACGGCCCGGTTCGACGACTCCGCAGTCGAGGCCGACCGCCTCGGCGCCGGCCGTCGTCGCCATGCGGAGCACCTCGGTGGCGCTCACGTCGAACGTCTTCGCCGTGTAGGCCATCTCGCGGAACATCGACGGCGAGTTGAGCATCACGTTGTCCGTCCCGAGCGCCACGTCGGTGTACTCCAGCAGGGTCTCGATGGGTGGCCGACCGACCCCGAGGACGAGGTTCGCCCGCGGACAGACGGCGATGGGGACCGCCTGCTCGGCGACCCGTTCGAGGTGTTCGGCCTCGGCGTGGACCATATGGACGAGCAGGTCCGGGTCGAGGTCCAGCGCGGGGTGGATGTCGGTGGCGTCGGGTTCGCCGGCGTGGATGGCGAACGGGCGGTCCCGCTCGGCGACGGCCGCCCGAAGGGCGGAGAAGTCGGCGTCGTTCGCCCCGCTGGCGCCGAACCCGTCGGCCACGTCGAGGACGGCCGCGTCGTCGCTCCCGAAGACGAACGGCTCGATGTCGAGGCCCTCTGCCGCCTCGCGCAGTGCCCGGGTCCCCTCGACGCCGAACTCCCGGAAGTCGAGGAACGCGGCGGTCCCGGTCCGCTCCATGTAGCGGAACGTGCGGTGCATCTCGCCCACCAGCGTCTCGTGGTCGGCGTCGGTCAGCCGCCGGTGTTTCAGGCTGTCGGGCGGGGCGACCGCGTCCTCCAGCCCCAGCCCGACGGCACCCTCCTTGGCGACGGAGTCACCGACGTGGGTGTGCGCGTTCACGAACGCCGGCAGGACGATGCTCGTCGACGCCGTCTCGGTCTCCTCGACGGCCGCGATACGACCCTCCTCGACGACGACCCTGCCGCGGACCGGTTCGAACGACCGGCCGGCGAGGATGGTCCCCTCCACGTGTTCCATACCGACCGCTCGTGCCGGACGCCTATATCGGTCTCGTGCCGCCCGTCCAGAATGTCGCGGTACGGCCCGCCCTAGATGTCGCTGTACGGCCCGCCCTTCGCCTCGCGCAGGCGCTCGACCTGCTCGTCGGAGAGGGCCACCTCGGCCGCCCCGAGGTTCTCCTCCAGTTGCTCGACGGTCCGGGCGCCGATGATGGGCGCCGCGATGGAGTCGTGGTGCATGTGGTACGCGATGGCCGTCTGCGCGACCGTCGCGCCCACCTCCTCGGCCACCGCTTCGAGTTCGTCCAGCACGTCGAAGTTCTCCTCGGTGAGGTAGCCCTCGCGGAAGCGGCTGGATTCCGCGGCCCGCGACTCGCCGACGAGCCCGTCCTCACGGTCGTACTTCCCGGTGAGGAACCCCTGCCCGAGCGGCGACCACGGACAGACCGCGATGCCGTAGTCGTCGGTCATCTCGAGGTAGCCACCCTCGACCTCGCGGTCGACGAGGTTGTACCGCGGCTGGGCGACCGTGAACGGCTCCCAGCCCTCCGCGAGGGCGATCTCGTTGGCCTTCGCCACCTTCCACTCGTTCGGAACGAGCGTCGAGGTCCCGAGGTAGTGGACCTTCCCGTCCTCGACGAGACCGTTCAGCGTCTTCATCATCTCGCGAGCCGGCGTGTCGTCGTCCCAGCGGTGGATGTAGAGCACGTCCACGTAGTCGGTGCCGAGGCGGTCGAGCAGCGCGTCGATTCGGTGCCGGACGTTCTTCCGGTTCGTCCCGCGGCTGTTCGGATCACCCTCGCGGATCTGCCAGTAGATCTTCGAGGCGATGGTGAACTCCTCGCGGTCGTACTCGCTCTGCGCGAGCCAGTCGCCGATCCAGTCCTCGCACTTGCCGCCGCCGTAGACGTCGGCCGTGTCGATGAACCGGCCGCCCGCCTCGGCGTAGGCGTCGAGCAGTTCGTGCGCGCGCTCCTCGTCGATCTCGACGTTGCCCTCCTCGGTCTCCTTGCCGAAGCGCCACGTGCCGAACTGTATCTCGCTACTCTGCAGTCCCGTGTCGCCCATCCGCACGAAGTCGAGGTCCATGTCCGGCTCCGGGTAGTCGCGTCGGCGCGAAAAGTGTAGGGAAACCGGGGCTCCGAGACGGGGCCGAAAGGACCTGGCTCGGCCTCAGAAGTCCGGGCCGCGCTCGCCCGGCCCGCTGAACTCGACGATCATGTAGACGACGCTGCCGACGGCCACCGCGAGCAGGGCGCCGCCGACGAGGACGTTGAGGGCCGCAGAGGGGAGCGGTGCCAGCAGGAGCACCAGCAACCCACCCACGAGGCCGACGAAGGTGAGCAGGTACGGGAGGTCGAGGCCGGCGATGGCGCGGTCGGTGCTGGCCATGGGGGTGGAGACGCACTGGGCGGGCAAATCGGCGCGGTTCGGTTGCACGCGATAGCTCGTGGTAGAATACCCCGCGCCGAACCGTCGGCCGTCCAAACCGGACCGCCCCGACGAGCGTGCGGCGCCCGGTCGCCGAGGGGTGTCGCCCGAGCGCGGCGGCCGACCCCGATCAGCTCTCCTGGGTCTCGTGCCAGCCACCGGCGTCGACGACTTCGAAGAGCTTGGCCCAGTTCTCGTCGGCCGGGTCCTCGGGCAGGGAGTCGCGCAACTGCTGGAAGTCCGACGCCGGCACCACCGTGTGGACGAGGTCCATCACGACCCGGGCGTGGTAGGCCGCGTCGGCCGGCTCCGACCCCTCGATGTCGCTGACCCGGGCGAGGAACTCCGTCCAGTCGAAGCGCTGGCCGTGTTCGTGGACCGCCCCAGTCAGGTACCACTTGACCTCGAGCGGGAGCGACGCGGCGAGGTCCTCGGCGTACTCCTCGGGGAGCCGCTGACCCAGCGTCAGCAGCGTCGCCCGGATGGTCCGGACGGTCTCGCCGGTCCCCGGCAGTTCGAGTCGGTGCTGTATCTCTCCGGTGAACTCGTCGAAGTCCATGCGCTCTGGGTTGGACGAGGGGTCACGTCAATCGGGACGGCGCGTCCCACGACGTGATAACCGACTGGCGTGACCGTCGCCGCGCGCCCACCGGCCGACGCGGTCTCAGCGGAGGGCGTCGGCGAACCAGTCGGCCGCGACGTCGGCGACCTCCTCGAGCTCCGCCTCCGCTTCGAAGAGGTGGCCCGCGCCCGGGACGACGTGGAGTTCCTTCTCGGAGGTGAGCCGAGCGTGGGCGTCGCGGTTGAGTTCGAGCACCTGGGTGTCGGCCCCGCCGACGACGAACAGGGTCGGCACGGCGATGTCCGCGAGGACCTCCGAGGCCAGGTCGACGCGACCGCCGCGCGAGACGACCGCGTGGACCGCGTCGGGCAGGCGGGCCGCCGCTCTGAGCGCGGACGCGGCCCCGGTGCTGGAGCCGAAGTAGCCCACTGGCAGTCCCTGCGTGTCCTCGCGCGTCCCCAGCCACTCGGTGACGGCGACGAGGCGGTCGGTCAGCAGCTCGATGTCGAAGCGGTTCTCGCGGACCTCGTCCTCGGACTCGGTCAGCAGGTCGAACAGGAGCGTCCCCAGTCCCCGCTCGCGGATGACCTCCGCGACGTAGTTGTTGCGGGGACTCTTGCGACTCGACCCGCTGCCGTGGGCGAACACCACCAGGCCCGTCGCGCCGGCCGGGAGGTCCAGCGACCCCTCCAGTTCGACGCCGTCGACCGGGATGTGGACGAGAGTGTCGGTCTGGTGTGCCATGCGGGAGTCGACACCGCTCGTGTGCATGACCCACACGGTCGTTCCAGCGTCGTGGGAACGTTCACGTGGTTCAGGGTGTCTGCGCGCCACGTCCGGTCGAGGACCATGTCAGCACCACGCCGATTCGCCGACCGGACCGAGGCAGGCGAACGACTCGGGGCGGCGCTCCGCGAGCGAGACCTCGACGTGGACGTCGTGCTCGCCATCCCGCGTGGCGGGCTCCCGCTGGGGCGCGCCGTCGCCGACGCGCTCGACGTGCCACTCGACGTGGTCGTCGCGTCGAAGATCGGCGCGCCCGGCAACCCGGAGTACGCCATCGGGGCCGCCGCCAGCGACGGGACCGTCTGGCGCAACGAGGAGGCCTTCGTGGGGACACGGACCGACGAGGCGTACTTCGAGCGCGAGCGGGAGCGCGAGGCCGAGAACGCACGACGGAAGGCCGAGCGATACCGGGGGGACCGTCCCGAGCCGGACCTGACCGGCAAGACCGTCGCCGTCGTCGACGACGGCGTGGCCACGGGCTCGACCGTCAGGGCGTGTCTCCAGATGCTCCGCGAGAGTGACGCCGAGCGCGTCGTGCTGGCGGTCCCGGTCGGTCCGCCACAGACCGTCGGCGAGCTGCGGGAGCTGGCCGACGAGGTGGTCTGCCTCCTGACGCCGAGGGGGTTCAGGGGTGTCGGGCAGTTCTACGACCGGTTCGACCAGGTCTCCGACGAGGAGGCGATGGCGTACCTCGACCGGTCGGCCTGAGCGCGGGCGACGACCGTACCAGTCCGTGGGAACGACCCACACGGTTAACCGCGCGCACCGCCGTGCTGGACGCATGGCGTCGCTCGACAGTGTCGCCAGGACCGTCCTGCGTCGACGCTACCTCCGGCGGGACGAGACGGGCGAGGTCGTCGAGACGCCGGACGAACTCTTCCACCGGGTCGCGGCGGACCTCGCGTCGGCCGAGGCGGCGTTCGGCGGCGACGTGGACGCGACCGAAGCGCGGTTCCACGAGGTGATGGCAGAGCGGCTGTTCCTGCCGAACTCGCCCACGCTGATGAACGCCGGGACCGACCTCCAGCAGCTCGCCGCGTGCTTCGTCCTCCCGGTCGAGGACTCCATCGAGTCCATCTTCGAGGCGCTCTCGCAGACCGCCTGCATCCACCAGAGTGGCGGCGGCACGGGCTTCTCGTTCTCGAAGCTCCGGCCCGAGGGCGACGTCGTCGGGAAGACCGGCGGCGTGGCCTCCGGCCCGGTGAGCTTCATGCAGATATTCGACAGCGCGACCGAGCAGATCAAGCAGGGTGGCCGCCGCCGCGGGGCGAACATGGGCGTCCTCCACGTCAGCCACCCCGACGTCGAGACGTTCGTCTCGGCCAAGGGCGAGGCCGACGTGCTCCGGAACTTCAACCTCTCGGTGGCGACCGACGCGGCGTTCTGGGACGCCATCGACGCCGGTGAGCCGTACGACCTCGTCAACCCCCGGACCGACGAAATCGTCCGGCAGGTCGACCCCGAGGCCCTCCTCGAACTCGTCGCCGAGATGGCGTGGGAGACGGGCGACCCCGGCGTCCTCTTCCTCGACACCATCGAGGCGGCGAACCCGACCCCGCAGCTCGGCCACATCGAGGCGACGAACCCCTGCGGGGAGGTGCCGCTACTCCCCTACGAGGCCTGCGTCCTCGGCTCGGTGAACCTCGCGGCGCACGTCGACGGCGAGACGGTCGACTGGGACCGACTCCGCGAGACGGTCCACCTCGGGGTCCGGGTGCTCGACGACGCCATCGAGCGCTCGACGTTCCCGGTCCCCGAGATCGCCGAGCGCGTGGCCGAGACCCGGAAGGTCGGCGTGGGCGTGATGGGGTTCCACGACCTGCTCGTCGACCTGCGGGTCCCGTACGGCTCGCCCGCCGCCGTCGAGGTGGCCGAGGCGGTGATGCGGTTCGTCCACGACGAGGCGTGGGCGGCCTCGCGGCAGTTGGCCGAGGAGCGCGGGCCGTTCCCGGCGTGGGAGAGCTCGGTCCACGAGACGCCGGTGCGCAACGCCACGACGACCACCGTCGCACCGACGGGGACCATCTCGTTGCTGGCGGGCTGTTCGGCCGGCATCGAGCCCATCTACAACGTCGCCTACACCAAGCACGTGCTGGGCGGGCTGGAGATACGGAACGACCGCTTCGTCGACATGGTCGAAGCTCGGGGGCTCGACGCCGAGGTGCTGCTCGAGGACCTCCACGACCGGACGACGATACAGGACGTCGAGTCGATACCCGACGACGTGAAGCGGCTGTTCCAGACGGCCCACGACCTCCCGCCGCGCCAGCACCTCGCGGTGCAGGCCGCCTTCCAGCGCCACACGGACAACGCGGTCAGCAAGACGGTCAACCTCCCCGCGTCGGCCTCCGTCGCGGACGTCGAGTCGGTGTTCCGGACCGCCCGCGAACTCGACCTCAAGGGCGTCACCGTCTTCCGGAGCGGCGCGAGCACGGGTCAGGTGCTCGGTGAGGCCCCCCGCCGCGAGGAGTGCGTGAGCGAGTGTGACTACGTCGCCCCGGGTCGGGAGTGACCTGCCGAGGGCTCGCCGGGAGCCACCGACGTCCGTCGCGTGGCGGCCACACACTGTCCCGTTCGAGACGGTTCCCGACCGGCGGGAACGGACGGTGGCCCTAATCGACCCACCGTGCTACGCGTCGACACATGTCGACACACATCGCCGGTGTCGGGAGTACCCGGTACGACGCGTTCCCGGAGTCGTCGTCGCGGGAACTGTTCGCCGAGGCGGCCGCCGAGGCGTTCCAGGACAGCGGCGTCGCGCCGGCCGACCTCGACGCCGTCTACGTCGGGAACTTCGTGGCCGACCTCGTCGAGGACCAGGGTCACGTGGGACCGCTACTCGCCGACCACGTGGGGGCCCGTGAGGCGGCCTCGATAAGCGTCGAGAGCGCCTGCGCCTCGGGCGGCGCCACGTTCCGACAGGCGGTCCAGGCCGTCGAATCGGGGGCGGCCGACGCCGTCCTCGCGGGCGGAGTCGAACAGCTGTCGGTCGCGGACGCCGAACACGTCACCGACGCGCTCGCCAACGCGGCCGACGACGTCTACGAGAACGAGCAGGGGCTGACGTTCCCGGGCATCTACGCGCTGCTGGCCCGGCAGTACATGCACACCTACGGCGCGACGCGCGAGGACCTCGCCGCCGTCTCGGTCAAGAACCACGAGAACGCCGTCGAGAACCCGCTCGCCCAGTTCAGGAAGGCCGTCCCGATGGACGAGGTGCTGGCCTCGCGGCCCATCGCGACGCCGCTCCGGCTCTACGACGCCTGTCCCATCTCCGACGGCGCCAGCGTCGCCATCGTCGTCGGCGAGGCGTTCGCCGCCGACCACGACCTCGACACGTCGGTCACCGTGCTCGGGACGGGGCAGTCGAGCGACGCGCTCGCGCTGCAGGACCGCGCGGCCCTCGACCGGCTCCCGGCGGCCGAACGCGCGGCCGAACGGGCGTACGCCGACGCCGGTGTCGAACCAGACGGCGTCGACGTCGCGGAGGTCCACGACTGCTTCACCATCGCCGAGGTGCTGGCACTCGAGGCGCTGGGGTTCTACGAGCGGGGCGAGGGCACCCGTGGCGCCGTCGAGGGGGAGACGGCGGTCGACGGGTCCCTCCCGGTGAACACGTCCGGCGGGCTCATCGGGAAGGGCCACCCCGTCGGGGCGACCGGCGTCGGCCAGCTCGTCGAGTTGACGAAGCAGCTCGAGGGGCGACACCCGAACCAGGTCGACGGGGCCGAGACGGCCCTCGCGCACAACGTGGGGGGCAGCGGGGCGAGCACGACCGTGACAGTACTCGGGGGTGTCTGACCGTGCCCGCGTGGTTCGACGCCTTCGCGGAGGCGGTCGCGGCCGACGAACAGTGGTACCTCACCTGCGGGGCCTGCGGCGAGGGGACGCTCCCGCCGCGGACCGTCTGTCCGGATTGTGGCGCCACCGACCTGTCCCGCGAACCGCTCGACGACCGGGGGACGGTCGTCTCGTTCACCGAGATATCGGTCACCGTCCCGAAGTTCCACGGCGAGACCCCGTACACGGTCGCGCTGGTGGCGTTCGACGCGGGCGTCACCCTCACGGGACAGCTCCGGGACGCGACCGCCGAGGACGTCGCCATCGGGGACCGGGTCGCCCTCGGCGTGGAGCGACGCGAGGGGGAGACGCCGGTCCTCACGTTCCGGCCGGCGTAGCGGGGGGGCCGCTCCCGTCAGTCGTCCGTCTCCGCGGCCGCCTCCAGCCCGACCAGCGCTCGCGCCCGGTCGACGAAGGTGCGGGCCAGTCGCTCGCCGACGCCGGCTGCCGCCGCGACGGTCGGGGCGTCCGCCACGGCGAGGTCCGCGACGGACTCGATACCCGCGTCCCGGAGTCGCGCCGCGTAGGTCGGTCCGACGCCCTCCAGTTCCTCGAGGTCGTACACCGAGGCGACCGCGACCGACTCGACCGACTCCTCGACCTCCGTCCGGGTGGCCTCGCCCACGCTCCGGACGACCGTCGTCTGGACGCCCTCGTCCGTCGCGACCGTGACGGCGATGCCGTCCGCGTCGCCGGACAGTTCGATGTCGACGCCGAGCGCCGCCTCGAGGAACCGCTCGACGGCCACCGGGTCCCGCCGGACGACCGCTCTGGATATCTCGCCGTCGGCGTCTCCCACGCCGACCGCCATCTCGTCGACGTCGCCGACGCCCACGTCGGTCTCGACGTCGACGCCGAGCGCCGCCTCTACCCCCTCGCCGAGCACGTCGGCGAGCGTCGGGTGGTCGGACTGCTCGAGGAACCACTCGGCGACCTCCGGCCAGACGTCGCGGTGCGCCCCGTTCGACATCGCGAGGCCGACGTGGCCGCTCGGGTACTCGATGGTCGTCACGTCGTCGGTGCCGACGACCTCGTTGAACGGGGTGCTGGCGTCGGGCGGTACGAGGCTGTCGTAGGTGCCGACGATCTGGAGGAGCGGCACGTCGATCCGCTCGACGTCGACGGGCTCGCCCCCGACGGTCAGTTCGTTCCGGTAGAGCTCGTTGCGCTGGTAGATGCGCTCGACGAACTCGGCGTACGCCTCGCCAGCGAGGTCGACCGGGTCCGAGAGCCAGCGCTCCATCCGCGCGAAGTTCCGCACGAAGTCCTCGTTCTCCAGCCGCTCGGCGAGCCGGACGTACTTCGTGACGGTGTTCGCGACGGGGTCCATGAGCTGGAACCCGGCCGCGAGGAACTCGCCGGGGACGTTCCCGTGCACCTCGCGCAGCCGACGGGGGTCGAAGTACGCCTCGTCGCCCCACAGTTCGAGGACGCCGCCGGTGTCCTCGAGGTACAGCGGGGCGGCCAGCAACGCGAGCGCGTTCACCTTCTCGGGGTGGAGGGCGGTGTAGATGGCCGACATCGTGCCGCCCATGCAGTAGCCGAGGAGGTTGATGGCCGCCTGCCCGGAGCGCTCGCGGACCACGTCGACGCAGTTGTCGAGGTAGCGCCCGACGTAGTCCTCCAGCCCGAGGTGTCGGTCGAGCCGCGAGGGGTCGCCCCAGTCGACGAGGTAGACGTCGTGGCCGGCCTCGAGCAGCCGGCGGACGATGGACCGGTCGGGCTGGAGGTCGAGGATGTACGGCCGGTTGATGAGGGCGTAGACGACGAGGACGGGGACGGCGTGCTGGTGGTCGGTGAGCGACTCGTAGCGACGTAGTTCGAGCTTGTTCTCGGTGTAGACGACCTCGCTCGGGGTCTGTCCGACCTCGACGGTGGTGGCGTCGGCGAGTCGGCCGGGGAGGAGCGTCGCCTCGCGTGCCGCCTCCGTGGCCGTCTCGAGGGCCGCCCGCTGGAACGTGCGCACCAGCGCGAGGGGAGACGCGGCGGGCGGGGACGGGGACTCCTCAGCGGGCATCGGTATCGTGTCGGGGGTGGCTCGGCGGTGGACCGTACATCGGCGCTCTCGACGTCGGAGAGGGCACGCGGGGGCAAAAGCCGGTGGGGGATTCCCGAGATGCGGGAACACGGGACGCAGGGATATGGGGCACGGCGACCCACGGGGCCGGCGTTCTCGCGACCGACCGCTCGGTGCTACCCGACGACGAGCGAGCCGCCCACCAGCAGGAGGGGGACGAACACGAGCGCGAGGCCGAAGGCGACGAACGCCCGGCGGTCGGTGAGGAGCCGGTCGTCGACGCCGAGGACGACCCGACTGTAGGCGTCGTGTGCGAGGAGCGCCGCGCCCGTCAGGAGCGAGGCGACACCGAGGAGGACGAGCACGACGGCGACGCCGGCGGGTGAGTCGAGCAGCACCGCCACGGCGAGCGTGTCGAACAGCGTCCCGAGGTTCGCACCGAGGACGTACGGGACGAGTTCCTCGCGCTCGACGTAGCCGCGGTTGTACAGCGGGACGACGACGCCGAGCGAGAACGCGACGCTCGTGGTCACGACGGTGACCAGCAGGCCGGCGAGGAAGGAGAGCCGCGTGCTCCGGAAGTGCCGGAAGAGCCGCGCTCGCAGCGTCGCCGTCTCGACGCTCGCGAGGAGGCGGTCGAACAGCCGCAGGCTCCCGAACAGCACGCCGACGGCGAGGACGACGGCGAGCCCGGGGCCGAGCCACGCCGTGAGGAGGTTGGCGGCCGGCTCGAAGAGCGACAGCGGCCGGAGTGTGGCCGTCGAGCCACCGGTGGTGGCCTGCGCGGGCGTACCGACGAGCGGGAGTGCGAGGTACCCCACCAGCGTCGCCGGGAGGTAGACCGAGTGGGTCAACAGGAAGGTGAGCAGCCCCACCTCGACGGCCTCCGGGAGCGAGTAGCGTTCCTTCTGGAGGAAGTCGAGGACGCCGACGAGCACGACGACGCTGGCGGCGCCGAGACGCGACCCCGCGACCAGCAGGAACAGTTCGGGCGCGGTGACGATCTCGGCGGCGAACAGCGAGACCGCGAGCGCCGCGACGACCGACCCGTTGGCGAGGACGGACGCGCCGAGCCAGCCGAGGCCGAGGGCCGCGGCGTCGCCCACGACGAGTCGGGCGAGCACGCGCTCGACGAGGGGCGCGGCCGCGGCGGTGGCCGTCCCCAGCAACTGGACGGCGAACAGGAACGAGACGACGACGCCGAGGACGCCCAGTACGAGCGACCACGGGCCGCCGACTCGCGCGGTGAGTGTCTGGATTCGGGGGACCATCGTGTGTACCTGTCGCCGGTGCCCGTCGCCTCGGTTCGGCGGGCGGCTCGACCGGCCGTATGACGGGCCCCGGACGCCCGTCGAAAGAGGCTTGCGGGGCAGTCAGGTCGCCGCGTCGACGACCACGACCTCCCGGTCGGCGAGTTTCGAGACTCGCCGGCCGACGCCGGAGAAGTGCTCCGCGTGGTCGCCGTGCTCGCCGACGACGATGACGTCGGCGTCGACCTCGGCGGCGTACTCGAGGATGACCTCCTCGGGGACCCCGTGTCTGGTGTCGCCGTCGACCGCGACGGCCTCGCCGGCCGCCAGCGCCGTCACCTCCTCGACGGTCAGGACGGCGTGGTCCTCGGCGTAGATGGTCGCGAGTTCGGCCGCGCCGAGCGCGGGGTCGTCGAAGCGCCGCTGGTCGACGACACACAGGACGTACAGCGGGACGTCACGCGCCGCCGCGAGGTCGATGGCCTCGGCCGCCGCCCGTCGTGCGTACTCGCTCCCGTCGGTCGCGAGCAGGATAGCGCCCATGGTCGCGGGACCACGTGGACGGCGTTAACTGTTCGTCGTGGTTCCCACGGGGGCGGAACGGTCACGGGTCCCGAGCAGTTCGCGTGGCGAGAGCGTGCGGGCGACCGGCGACGGCCGCCTAGCGTTCGAGGTCGACCCCGCCGATCTCGATGCACGCACCGCCCTCGCCGTCGCGGAGCCCGACCGTCCAGCCGTGTGCGGTCGCGATCCGCTCGACGATGCTCAGCCCGAACCCGGTCCCGTCGTGGGCCGTGGAGAAGCCGGCCTCGAACACCTGGTCGCGGTCGGCCCCGGGGATCCCTGGCCCGTCGTCGGCGACGTAGAACCCGTCACCGTCGGACAGGTCGCCGACGGTGACGGTGACTTCCGGGCCGCCGTCTTCGACAGTGTCGCCGGGGCGGGAAGCGCCTCGGCTGGTCGTCGAGCCGTGCTCCACCGCGTTGCGAAAGAGGTTCTCCAGCAACTGCTTGAGCCGACTCCGGTCGGCGTGTATCCGCCGGTCGGTCACCACCTGGAGCGTCGCGTCGGCGGTGTGGACGGTCTGCCAGCAGCCCTCGGCGAGGACGGCGAGGTCCACCACCTCCGTCTGGCTCACCTGCTTCCCCTCCCGGGCGAGCATCAGGAGGTCGTCGACGAGGGTCTCCATCCGGGCGTGTGCGTTCTCGATGCCGTCGAGGTGGTCGCTGTCGCACTCCTCGCGGACGAGGTCGGTACGGCCTTTCGCCACGCCGAGCGGGTTCCGGAGGTCGTGACTGACGACGCTCGCGAACTGCTCGAGTTGCCGCTCGCGCTGCTTGCGGTCCGAGATGTCACGGCTGATGACGATGAACCGGGGCTCGCCGTCGACGGTGTGGCGCCGGATGTGGATCTCGACGGGGAACGTACTCCCGTCCTCGCGTCGATACCGGCCCTCCATCTTCGTCTGTGCCGTCTCGTCCATCTCCGCCCAGACACCCGTCGCCTCCTCGGGGTCGATGGTCTCGTCCAGTTCCCACACGTGCATCCCCGTGAGTTCGGCCTTCGAGTAGCCGGTCAGCTCGCAGAGCCGCGGGTTGGCCTCGACGATGCGTCCGTCCGCGTCGTGGATGTCGACCATGTCGGGCGACTCGTCGAACAGCGACTGGAGTCGAGCGGTGGTCCGACGGAGGGCCTGTTCGCGCTCACGACGTTCGTTGATGTCACGACTGTTGACGACGATGCCACCGATGTCAGGGTTGTCGCGGTAGTCGGTGCCGCGGATCTCGATCCATCGCCACTCGTCGTCGGCCGTCCGGAGTCGGGCCTCGTGACTGACCCGGTCTTCCTCGCCGGTCAGGATCCGCTCGAACGCCGCCCAGGTCGACTCCCTGTCCTCGGGGTGCACGATTTCGAACCCGTTCTCGCCGACGAGTTCGTCCTCACCGTAGCCGAGGATACGGGTCACCGACGGGCTCTGGTACTGTATCCGGCCCGCCTCGTCCAGCACCGTGATGATGTCGGTCGACCCCTCGAGGTAGGCCCGGTACTGCTCGAGTTCCGCCTCGCGCGCGGTCCGCTCGGTGACGTCCTGGAACAGCGAGACGATGGAGACGACGTCGCCGTCGTCGTCGGTGACGATACGGTTGTGCCACTCGCAGACGATCCGCTCGCCGTCCTTCCGGACGTTCTCGTCGACGCTCCGGTGGCCACCGACCTGCTGGGCGAGGTCCGTCGTGACCGAATCCACGTCGTCGTAACTCTCCTCGCTCACGAGCAGGTCCCAGCTCTCGCCGAGCAGTTCGTCTTCGGCGTAGCCGAGGATCTCCTGCCCCACCTCGTTCACCCGGACGATCTCGAAGTCCTCGTCGTACTCGAGCACGCCGAGTGGCGACTGCTCGACGAACAGCGAGAGGCGGCGCTGGCTGGCCTCGAACGCGGCCGTCGCGCGGTACTGCTCGACCGCGTTCTCGACGCGGTTGGCGAGGACGGCGTACTGGCCCGTCCCGGTCTCCTTCTGGAGGTACTCCGTGACACCGGTCGAGATGGCCTCGCTGGCCACCTCCTCGCTCCCCTTCCCGGTGAACAGGACGAACGGGAGGTCGGGGGCGTCCTCACGGACCGCGGCGAGGAAGTCGAGCCCGTTCCGCCGGGGCATGTCGTAGTCGGAGACGATGCAGTCGTAGCGGGTCTCGTCGAGTCGGGCGAGCCCCTCCTCGACGCTGGTGGCCGTGGTCACGTCGAACCGACCGTTCTCGCGTTCGAGGTGGTAGGCGACGAGTTCGCCGAACCCCGGTTCGTCGTCCACGTGGAGGACCGCGATGGGCTCCGGTCCGTGGGCAGCGTCGACGGGACCGCGTCTCATCGGCCGGCCGCCATCGAGTGATCCCCATCCGGCGTGAGGCAGGGTGGTGTACAGGTCATGCGTGGGTCGCGAGACGCCGACCCTGTCCACGGACGGGACACACCGAGCCGACTCGGCCGGCGTGTCGCTGGACGTTCCCCTCCGGGCGGCGCCTCGGTTCGAGTCCGAAATCGTATGCTGTTCGTGATATAGATTCGGTAAGACTCGACGACAGAGGGGTCGACGGCCACCGCGGGCGTCGACGGCGGGGAGTCCCGCCCCCGACGAATCATTAAGTCGCCCGGACACCCGCTGTGAGAGACAGTGACACTGGACCTCACCGACACCGAACTGGTCGACCTCAGCATCGGCATCGAACCGGACGCGCCGAGCGAACCGTTCCCCGGCAGCGTCGAGTACCACTCGCACGAGGACGGGGCCGAACTGCTGGCCGAGAACCTCCACGGGCTCGGCATCGAGGACGTCGACGCCGCGGACTTCCCCGACGGTATCGGGCTGGCGTGGGAGGAGGTCCACGCCATCACCCACACGGGGACGCACCTCGACGCGCCGTGGCACTACGGCCCCGAGTCCGGCGGCGAACCGGCGAAGACCATCGACGAGGTCCCGCTGGAGTGGTGTCGCGGGAACGCCGTCGTCCTCGACTTCACGTGGAAGGAACCGGGGAGCGAGATCACGCCCGACGAGCTAGACGCGCAACTCGAGGCACTCGACCACGAACTCGCGCCCGGCGAGATCGTCCTGCTGGAGACCGGTGCCGACGACCTGTGGGGCACGCCGGAGTACCTCACCGAGTTCCCCGGCATGAGCGGCGCGGCGACGAAGCACCTCGTCGAGCAGGGCGTGAAGGTGATCGGGACCGACGCGTACGGGTTCGACAAGCCGTTCGGCGAGATGGGTCGGCGCTACGTCGAGACCGGCGACGAGGGGGAGCTGTGGCCGGCGCACTTCGCCGGCCGCGACGTGGAGTACTGCCAGATCGAGAAGCTCGCGAACCTCGACGCCCTGCCCCGGCGGACGGACGTGCCGCTGGTGACGTTCCCGGTGGTCGTCGAGGGCGCGAGCGCCGGGTGGGTGCGGCCGGTCGCGATGTTCGACGAGACCCTCGGGGGCGAAGGAGACGCGTGAGGCGCGTACCTCCGCCGACTCCGGCGGAGAGACCGCTTCAGGCCTCTCGACGCTGTCGCAGCGCCAGGACGACGAGGAGCACGACCAGGACGACCTGGACCACCTTGTCCAGATAGCCGACGGCCGTGTACTCGCCCGCCTTCGCGACGTACCAGAGGGGTATCTGTACGGCCGTGAACGGCACGGCGGCGACCGTGAGTGTGTGACGGCGGACCCCACGGAGGTACAGCACGATACCGCCAACGAACCCGACGCCCGCGAGGAAGACGGGCGGTGCCCCCTCGACGACCCCCGCGTAGAGGTGCGTCAGAGCCGAGATACCCAACAGCACGATGACCACCCGCTCTAGCGTCGAGAGTTCCGGGCCGCCCAGGAGTCCCGTCGACGATCGCTCGGTCGCTGTATCCACGGACGTAGTGTGTGGTCCCACCGACAAGTAACTTGCCTTTATTGCGCAATACACTCACTCGGGGAGCGCCGGACCGAGCGCGCGCTGTACGAGCACCGACGTACGGCACTTGCCGCTATCACAGCCTCGTTTGCGCTTTTCGTCGCCGGTGTGGCTCCTACGTCCTCGCGTCACACACGACTTCGTTCGCAGCGAGTATTGCTATTCTTTCGAAATTCTAATACACCGGGCGGTCGAACTGTGTGTCGTGTTCGGACGATCTGACTGCAACAAGATGGGTGCACTCTGGGCGATCGTACAGGGACTGTTCGCCGCCGTAGCGCCGCGACGGAGCGTCGCGCTCGGACGACGGATGCTGAGCATGAGCTTCGAGAACACCGAGCAGCTCGAGCCACGCGCCTCGTACCTCAGGCAGGTTCGGGCCATGGGAATCGGGCTCGCTGCCGCTGGCATCGCCGGATTCGTCATGGAGACCGTCGCCGAGGACGACGCGGCCCCGGACGGCGGGGCCGCGGGCGAAGTCGCCGAGTCGACGGACTCGGCCTGAACGACTCGTCGTCGCTTCTTCGACGCCGCACCGCTGGGTGACGGCGCTCGTCGTCGTGGGCACCCCCCGTCAGGAGACCGTGGCGGGAGACGGGTCCCACCACGCGACCCCGGTCGGGCCCACGGTGCGAGGCGCCCCAGTGTTTATGCCGAGTGCTGGCACACCGGACGGGTACATGAAGCTCGCCAGTTTCGCGGTCGAGACACCCACCGGCCGACAGCGACGGGTCGGTGTGAAGGTCGACGACGGACTCGTGGACGTGACGAGCGCGTACGCGGCCCGTCTCGCGGCCGAGGGCGTCGCGGCGGCCGACGAACTCGCCCGAGCGACCGCCCCACCCGAGATGGTCGCGTTCCTCGAACGAGGTGACCGCGCACTCGAGGCCGCCCGCGAGGCCCGCGAGTACGCACTGTCGACCGACGAGCACCACCACGCCGACGGTGGGCGACTCGTCTTCGCCCTCGACGAGGTCGACCTCCTCAGCCCGGTCCCCCGCCCCACGTCGCTCCGGGACTGCATGGTGTTCGAGGAGCACGTGCAGAACAGCCTCGGCGAGGAGATCCCGGACGTCTGGTACGAGCGGCCCATCTACTACAAGGGGAACCCCGGCTCCGTGGTCGGCCCCGGCGACGAGGTGGCGTGGCCGGCCTACAGCGAGACGGTCGACTACGAACTGGAGGTCGCCGCCGTCGTCGGCAAGGAGGGCCGGGACATCCCGGTCGAGGCGGCCGACGAGTACATCGTGGGCTACACGGTCTTCGACGACTTCAGCGCCCGCGACACCCAGATGGCCGAGATGCAGGGCCGTCTCGGGCCGGCGAAGGGGAAGGACTTCGCGAACGCGCTCGGGCCGTACCTGACGACGGCCGACGCCATCGACATCGGCGAGGCGGGGATGACCGCGACGGTCGACGGCGAGGTCTGGTCGGAGGGGACGCCCGGCCACATGGAGCACAGTTTCGCCGACATCGTCGCGTACATCTCGCAGTCGGAGACGCTCTATCCGGGCGACGTCATCGGGAGTGGGACCGTCGGCGAGGGCTGTGGCCTGGAACTCGGGCAGTTCCCCGAGTTCGGCGACACCGTCGCGCTGACCGTCGAGGGCATCGGGACGCTGGAGAACCGCATCGCGCCGCGGTGAGTCGCGGGCAGCGCGGAGGTGACGGCGTCGCCGCCAGGCGCGGTCTTCGACGGCGTTCGAGAGTCACACCAGAACGCTTTGGCCGCCTTCGCTGTCAGGTCGTTCGAACACAGATGCAGGGGACACGGAGCCGTCGGTGGGGAGTCGCCGTGCGCTCGAGGCTCGTCGCCAGTCTCGTGGCATCGAGTACGCCCGCGATGGCCCACACCGGGACGACCACCGCGAGCGTGACCGCCGAGTCGAGCCCGCCGAGCGCCGCACGACGGGGGGAGGTGGGGCGCTGACCACGAGCCTCCCACCGGTCCTCCACACGGGGCTCTCGACGAGCGGGCAGGTCGAGCTCTCTGTGTTCCTGCTCGTCGGCCTGCTCGGCGGCGCGCACTGCCTCGGGATGTGTGGCCCGCTCGTGACGGTGTACGCCGACCGTCTCCGTGACGGTGGGAGCCAGCGCAGCGACGGGCGTCGGGGCGGCGTCACCTTCCGCGAACTCCGCCAGCACCTCCTGTTCAACCTGGGTCGGACGGGGAGCTACGCCGCGCTTGGCGGCCTGTTCGGGCTGGCCGGCGCGCTGTTCTACGACGCGGCCGAGACCGTCCTCGTCGTGGGGGGCTGGGTCCGCGCGACGCTCGGCCTGACGATGGGGTTGCTCGTCGTCGGGACCGGGCTCCGCTATCTCGGGGGCGACTACGGCGGCCACGCAGCTGGGGGGCGCCTCCCGCTGGTCGGTCGGCTGGCGTCACTGTTCGGGCGCCTCCAGGCGCGGATAGACGGGTGGGTCCACGGTCCGGGTATCGTCGCACTCGGGCTGGTTCACGGGCTGTTGCCGTGTCCGCTGCTCTACCCGGCGTACCTCTACGCGTTCGTCCGTGGCTCGCCGACGACCGGCGTCCTCACGCTGGGCGTCCTCGGCCTGGGGACCGTCCCCGCCCTGTTCGCCTACGGGACGGTGCTCGGGACGGTAGGCGCGACCGGCCGCGAGCGCCTCCACCGGGCGCTCGGCGTGGCGTTCCTCGTCCTCGGGCTGATGCCGATCGCCCACGCGCTCGCGCTGTTCGGGCTCCAGGTTCCGCACCTCGAACCGCCGATCTACCAGCCGCTCGGCGGGTGACCGACGGGGACGGGTGAACGCCGGAGTGCCGTCGTCCTCGCTCGGCCCCGATCTCCACCCGAAGCAGTGCCGTTTCTGGTATCCACGGGTACGTTTCACACGATAGGCAGCGGGCCTCGACTCGAAGGCGAGCGCGAACGTGTCGCGTGACCACCCGTCGTCGGGACGCCGCCCGTCTTCCTCGTGGTGGGGCTACCGCCAGTCGTTCAGGACGACTGCCGCGGGACCGGGACAGGTGCCGACCCCGAGGGCGGAGTAGAGCCCGCAGGTGCCGGTCGGCCCGGTCACGAGCGCGATGACGGCCACGAGGCCACGGGGTGGGGCGACTCAGGCGCCGGCCGCCGACGCGTTCTGGAGCCCCTCGCCACCGAGCCGACGCTCGACGAGCGCGAACAGCGAGTCCATCCCGATGGCGAGCAGCGCGCCGGGGATGGCGCCCGCGAGCACCTGCGGCATGTTGAACAGTTTGATGCCGACGACCACCCAGAGGCCGAGCCCGCCGCCGCCGATGAAGAAGGCGAGGTAGGCCGTCCCGACGGTGATGACCGAGGCGGTCCGGATGCCCGCGAAGATGACGGGGAGCGCGAGCGGGAGCTGTATCTGCTTGAGTATCTCCCAGTCGGTCATCCCCATGCCACGGGCGGCCTCGACGGTGGACGCGTCGACGTCCTCGATGCCCGCGATGGTGTTGGTGAGGATGGGGAGGATGGCGTAGGTGAACAGGCCGACCAGCGCCGTCGTGAACCCGATACCGAGGACGGGGAACACGAGGAAGATGATGGCGATGGTGGGCACCGACTGTGCGACGTTGCCAGTCCCGAGGATGTAGCCCTTCAGTCTAGGTCGCCGGGTCGCGAGGATACCGGCGGGGACGGCCACGAGGATGGCACAGACCACCGCGACGACCACGAGCTGGAGGTGCGTGGTGAGCAGTTCGACGAACTCCGTCTGGTTCTCGAGGAGGTAGCGCCACGCCGCCGGGAGCTGTTCGACGAGCCCCATCTACGGTCCCCCGTCTCGACTGCCGCGGATGGCGGCCTCGGTCACGACACCGACCACCTCGTCGTCGCGGGTGACCGGGAGCGCGTCGACACCGCCCTGGATGAGCCGTGAGAGCGCGACCTGCGTGCTGTCGGTCGGCTCCACCGGGACGACGTCGCCAGCCTCGCCGACGACGTGCTCCGCGTGCCCGTTGCCCTCGACGGTGGCGACCACCTCGCCGTGCTCCTCGGTGGGCTCCTCCATGACCTCGCGGACCGGCGTCACCTGGAGCTGTTTCAGCGTCCGGTCGGCGCCGATGAAGTCCTCCACGAACTCGTTCTTGGGGTTCGCCAGTATCTCGTCGGGCGTGTCGTACTGGACGACCTCGCCGACGTCGAAGATGGCGATGCGGTCGCCCATCTTCAGCGCCTCGTCGATGGAGTGCGTGACGAACAGGATGGTGGTGTTGATCTCCGCCTGGATGTCGAGGAACTCCTGCTGGAGGTTCTCTCGGGTGATGGGGTCGAGCGCCCCGAACGGCTCGTCCATCAGCATCACGTCCGGGTCGGCTGCGAGCGCCCGGGCGACGCCGACGCGCTGGCGCTGACCACCCGACAGTTCGGTGGGATACTGGTCGCGGTACTGCTCTGGCGGGAGGTCCATCAGCTCGAGGAGTTCGTCGACGCGCTCCTCGATGCGCCCCTCGTCCCAGCCCTTGAGGTCAGGGACCGTCGCGATGTTCTCGCCGACGGTCATGTGGTCGAACAGGCCGATCTCCTGGATGACGTAGCCGACCTGCCGGCGGAGGTCTATCTCGTCGAGCTCGGAGATGTCGGTCCCGCCGAAGTAGACCGTCCCCTCGGTCGGGTCCTCGAGGCGGTTGACGAGCTTCATCGTCGTCGTCTTGCCACACCCCGAAGGGCCGACGAGGACGGTCGTCGTGCCCTCCTCGACGGTGAAACTGATCTCCTCGATGGCCACGGTACCGTCCGGATACTCCTTGGTTACGTTCTCGAACTCTATCATGCCGTCTCACCCGCACTCGTGCCTGTGTCCGGGGCCGTGTCGGTGCCGGTGACGGCACCCCGGACCAGCCGCGGTAGCTCGACGTCCTCGCCGTTGCGCAGCCTGAGGACGCGCTCGATCAGCCCGAAGCCGTAGTCGACGGACAGCGTCAGCAGCGACAGCACCACCGTCCCGACCACGAGCTCCTCGATGTCCGGCTCGGAGACGCCGTTGAAGATGAGGTCACCGAGGCCGCCGGCCCCGATGAACGCGCCGATGGCCGCGATGCCGATGAGCACGACCACGGCGTTACGGACCCCAGCCATGATGACCGGGAGCGCCATCGGGAGTTTCACCCGACGGAGCCGTTCGAACCGGGTCATACCGAGTCCCGTGCCGGCCTCAACGGCCGCCTGGTCGACGCGGTCCAGCCCCACGTACGTGTTGCGGATGACCGGCAGCTGCGAGTAGAGCACCAGCGCGACGACGACCGGCGGCTGGCCGATACCGAACGCGGGGATGAGCAGGCCGAACAGCGCGATGCTCGGCACGGTCATCATCACGCCAGCGAGCCAGAGTACGACCGTCGCCGCCCGGTCGTTGTACGTGATGAGCGTCCCGACCACGACCCCGAGCGGCACCGCGATGGCGATGGCCTGGGCGATGATGGCGACGTGCTGGAGCGTGAGTCGGACGAGACTGTCGGCGTTCGAGGTGAGGTACTCGACGTAGCTACCGACGAACAGGGGGCCGCTCACGACAGACGAGGCGAGAGGGGACATCGGGAGCTCAGATCAGGCCTTCGTTCGACAGGAACTCACGAGCGGTCTTCTGTGGGTCGCCACCGTCGATTGACACCTGCTTGTTCAGGCTCCGGATCTTCTCGGTCGAGAGCGTCGGGCCGATGGCGTTCAGCGGCTCCTCGATGCTGGGTGCGGACTCCAGCGCGTCCTGGTTCACGAGCGGCGCCGGGTTGTAGACCGGGAAGAACTGCTCGTCGTCTTCGAGCACGGTGAGGTCGAACCTGACGATCTTCGGGTTCGTGTTGAAGCCGACCCCGACCTGCGCGTCCCCCTGGCCGACCGTCTGGTAGGTTAGCCCCGAGTCGACGTTCGTCACCTGGATGTCCGACAGGGCGCCGTCGAAGCCGTAGTGCTTCGCGACGCCGGGCCACCCGTCGGCCCGGTTCTCGAACTCGGCGTTCAGCACGACGGTGAAGTCGGTGTTGCCTCCGTTCACGTACTCGGCGAACCCGGAGAGCGTCTCGACGCCGGTCTGTTCCACCCAGTCTGGGTTCGCCGTCAGCACGTACGTGTTGTTGAACGGTGCCCGCTGCAGGAAGTCGAGGCTGTGCTCGCTCTGGACCTCCTCGTCGACCTTCTGGTAGATCTGCTGCGGGTCCGTGATGACCTCGTCGTGTTTCGGCGGGAGCGTCGCCCACGCGGTCCCCGTGTACTCCCAGTAGAGGTCGATCTCGTCGCTCTTGACCGCCCGGAAGTTCGTGGTCGTCCCGCCCAGTCCGACCTCGTTCACGACCTCGACGTCGGCGTTGGCGTCGAGCGCCTCGTAGGCCATGTGGCCGAGCAGTTCCTGCTCGGTGAACTGCTTGGAGCCGACCTTGACCGCGGTCCCCCCGCCCCCGAGGAAGCTCGAACAGCCGGCCAGCGAGGTGAGGCCGACTGCACCACCCGCAACGGCCCCCCGTTTCAGTACCTGTCGTCGCGTGTGCTTCACTGTCATAGTCTACCGGGAGTGTCGGAGCAATCGGGGTAACGGTTCGCGCGAACTATTGTGAGCTTTTATGATACTCGTCGTGAGACGGTGACTCAAAGTGCGTTCGACGGCACGACGACCACTGGCACGCGCGCCTCGATGACGACCTCCTGGAGCGTGCTGCCGAAGAGTGCCTTCCCGGCCGGGCTCCGCTTGCGGCTGTACATGTAGAGCCGGTCGGCGTCGACGGACTCCACGGCGTCGACGATGGCCTCGGCCGGTTCGCCCTCGTGTTCGATGCCACGGACCTCGGTGTCGATGTCGGCGTCGTCGAGTCGCCGGAGGGCCGCGCCGACGCCGGACTTGCGGCTGGCCAGTTCGTCCACGTCCGCACGCCCCTCGATGTCGAGGTTCTCGCTGGTCGAGGTCACCTCGTCCGCGTCGAAGACGTGGCTGACGACCACCGTGAGGTCCTCGTCGGCCTCGGTGTCGACGACGACGTCGGCGACGCTCTCGGCCCACTTCGAGTGGTTACTCGCCGGGAGGAGTACCCTGCTCATACTGGCGGTATCACCGGGAACGGCTTCACTCGCCCGCCGAACATATCGCGGCGTTTATCAGGCACCATTCTCGGTGGCGAGGTTGATGTAAGGGAGGAGGAACTCGAAGAGCTGTCGCTCGGCCTTCCGGAGGTGGGTCGAGGCGGTGGTCTTCGTGATCCCCATCTCCTCGGCAAGTTCCTCGAGGGTGGTCTCACGCGGGATCTCGAAGTAGCCCGCCTCGAGCGCGAGGTTGAGCAGTTCGCGGCGCCGAGGGGGGAACGAAGCGAGGAGTGCCTGCCAGCCGGCCCGCGACGGGACGACCTCGCGGCGGAACTCCTCGCTGATGCGGTCGACGCCGACGCTCCCGAACTGCTCGAGCAGTTCGATTGCGTTCGACAGCTCCTCGCGGTCGTGCAACAGGAGGTCGAAACACTCCCGCCCGTTCTCGAGTTTCGTCGGGCCGATGGGGAGGAACCCCTCGTACAGCAGTGTCTGCAGGGGCGTGAACTCCGTCAACTGTCCCTCGATGAACAGCGTCATCGAACTCCGGTTGCGCTCGTCGGCGTCGAACTCCTCGACGACCTCCACCGCGTCGATCATGCGGTGGTCTCCGATGATGTCGAGCACGGTCGCCGTGTCGTCCGCGTCGCACTCGACGGCCATGATGCCGACGTACCGACGGTCGCGGAAGGTGGAGGCGATGAACTCGCCGAACACGTCGTGGGCCGCCAGCTGGGCCGTCCAGTCGCCCTCGTACCGGACGCACACCTTGGCGGTCAGCATAGGTCTCCTGGAGAGACCTTCTCGGGTGGGATAAGTATCACGCCTCTATCGACCACGGCGCGAGGAGCGCCTCGACCGGGCGGTCCGGCGTCCGGAGCGTCTCCCGGACCGACTCGAGGGCCCGCGCATCGAGTGTCGGCGTCAGGAGTCCGCGGGCCTTCTCGACCCGTTCGCGTTCGGACAGCGGCTGTTCGCGGGCGCCCGGTGACCGCGTCACGGCCGACCGGTAGGTGTCGGTCGGCGTCTCGACGGTGACGCGGGCGAGACACTCAGTGGGGAACCGCTCGTCGAGCGACGGCTCGGCGACGAGAGCCACGCGGTCCGCCAGCGCCAGCACGTCTGGCGCCTCGCGTGCCGTCTCGTCGAGGTCGGCCGGCGTGAACCGCCCGCGAGCGAGCGCCACCGCGACCGGGTACGGATAGGAGTACTCGGCGGCCTCCGCGGAGTCCGGGTGCCGGGTGCCGAGGTGGGTCGCCTCCTCGAACGTCTCGACGAGGACGCGCTCGACGGCGTCGGGGTCGAGGTCAGCCCGGTCGCGCAGTGCGAGCACCGCGGCGACGCCGGGCTGTGCCCACCGACAGCAGGGGTAGGGTTTCAGGTACCCCTCGGTGACGTGGTAGCGCGACCCCAGCGAGTCGGCGTGGTCGACGTCCGACGCGTCGAAGACGGTGCCGGAGCCCGTGAACCCACGTTCGGCCAGCAGCGCGGCCGAGACGCCGGCGTACGACCCCCAACCGATGCCGTCTTTCGTCATCCCCGGTCGCTCGACGCCGCGCATGATGGGCGTCCGCGGCGCGTGGTACTCGGCGGTCCCGAGCGCCTGCGCGAGCGTCGCGTGGTCGAGCCCCCGGAGCCGACCGACGGCTGCGGCCGCACCGAGCGCTCCCCACGAGCCGGTGCCGGTGTAGACGCCGTCGGTGGCGTGGATGGCGAGCCCGGCCCGCACGCCGAGTTCGTAGCCGACGAGGACGCCGTCGAGGAACTCGCCGACCGTCGCGTCGGCGGCCTCGGCGGCCGCGAGGGCGGCGGGGACGACGACGGCCGCGGGGTGGCCCTTCACCTCTCGGTTGCCGTCGTCGACGTCGAGGGCGTTGGCGGCGGTGGCGTTCACCAGCGTCGCGGCCTCCAGCGAGAGACGGCTCCCCGTGCCGTCGAGGAGGGTCGCCTCGGCGACGTCGGCGAACCGGTCGGTCGCGTACGTCCGGACGACGTCGGCGGTCGGGAGCCGGTACCCGGCAGTCGTCGCCGCCAGCGTGTCGAGGACGCGCGCCCGGAGGTGTGCACCGACCTCGGTGGGCGCGTCCGACCGACTCGCGGTGCGGGCGAACGCGACGGCGTCGTCTGTCGTCACGCGTGCTCAGTCGTCGTCCGCGGCGGCGGCCTCCTGGGCTCCCCAGTTCTGCTTGTCGACGTCGAGGCCGTAGAGTTCGACGGCGTTCTCGCCGAGGATCTTCGCCTTCTGCTCCTCGGTCGCTCCGATACAGTCGATCTTCGTGAGCGCGACTGGGATGTTCGTCGAGTGCTCGGCGGCCATAAGCAGGCGGTCGGCACCGACGGCCTCCATCGCCCGACGGACGTACATGTTCAGCGCCAGCGTCGTGTCGAGGTAGATGTTGTCGTAGCGCTCGGCCATGAAGATGGCCTCCTGCGTGAGCGTGTACGCCCCACCCATGTGCGCGAAGATGATGGGCAGGTCGGGGTAATCCTCGGCGACCGGCATGAACATCCCGGGGACCGAGAACGGCATCCCGTGCGGGCCGGTGTGGACCATCACGGGGACGTCGTTCTCGGCACAGGCGTCGTAGACGTCGTAGGCGATGTCCGAGGTCGGGTCGACACCCCACGCCAGCGTGTGTAGTTTGACGAACTTGAAGTCGAGCTCCTGGACACACCGGGTGATCTCCTCGTGGACGAACTCTGTCCCGAGGTGCGGGTTGACCGCCGCGGTGCCGAAGATGCGGCCCTCGTAGGCCTGCGAGGCCTCGTAGATGTGGTCGTGGACCTCGGTGACCGAGCGGTCGTTCTCGCCACCCAGCGGCTGGAGGATGGTCGCGTCGACCTCGTTCTCGTCCATCGCGTCGATTATCTGGGCGATACTCTCGGACCACTCGAACGTGCGGTCCTGGTCGGCGTTCGGGTTGCCGATGTGGTGGTGACCGTTGACGACGGGGTACTCTGCCATTGCAGGACGGCCTACCGCGAAATACCGCATCAGGGTTCGCGGCTACATGTCCGAGCCTTCAAGTGCGGGTCGGCGTTCGGCTACAGCCCCAGCAGGTCGACCGGCGTCTCGGCGACGAGCTTTCGGACCGTCTCGCGCTCTAACCCGGCGTCGACGAGCGCGCTGGCGAACGACGCGAGCCCCTCGACCGGTGGGTTCGACGCCTGACCGAAGTCCGTCGCGAGGAGACACCGGTCGGCGCCGATGCGCTCGACGGCGCGGGCCACGCGCTCGACGGTGTGGCCCTCGGTGCTCTGGACGGCGTAGCCACAGAACTCCATCACCGCACCCCGGTCGGCGAGCGCGGCCTGCTGCTCGACAGAGAGGTCGAGCACGCGGAAGAACGGGTGGTTGACGAGACACCGGGCGCCCGCGTCGGCGCAGGCGTCGACGACCGTCTCGATGGCCGCGGGCGCGACGTGCCCGGTCCCGAGGACGGCGTCGTGCTCGGCGACGAGGTCGAGTACCCGGCGGGTCGCCGCCGTCAGTTCGCCGTCCTCGGTGACGTGGAGGTCCTCCTCGGCGTCGGGGACACGCTGGCCGACGAACCGCTCGACGCCCGCGGCACGGGCCTGACTCGCGTGGTTGTGGCTCCACGCGGTCGGGAGCCAGACGACCGTCGCGCCGAGATCGAGCGCCACCTCGGCGGCGTCCGGGTTGACGCCACCGACGCTCCCGTTGAGCGCCACGCCACCGTGGAGGACGCGCTCGCCGACCGCCTCGTTCGCCAGCTCCACCCGGCCCGCGGTGGGGACGACGTGGCTCTTGACGACCGCACCGCGCAGCCCGGCCTCCCGGACGCGGTGGGCGAGCGCGACGTCGTGCTGGAACCGCTCGACGAGGTCGGGGGCGGTGTGGACGTGGACGTCGAGCGCCCCCTCGACGAGACCGTAGTCGGGGTCGGCCTCGTCGATGGCGGTCCCGGTCCCGCTCCCAGTATCGCTCACACGACCACCTCAGCGAGCAGCTCCATCGGGTGGTGGGTCTCGACGTCACGGTCGGCGAGTTGCTGGCTGCAGGAGGCACCGCTCGCGGCCACGAGGTCGGCCTCGGTCGCGTCGAGCTGCTGCTCCAGTTCCGCCCCGAGCGTCGTCGAGAGGTCGTAGTGCTCGGTCTCGTAGCCGAACGCGCCCGCCATCCCGCAGCAGGTCGCGTCGACGGGCCGGACCTCGTAGCCGGCCCGCCGGAGCAGCGCGACCGGGTCGGCGTCCCATCCCTTCGTCGAGGCGTGGCAGTGGCCGTGGAAGGCGACGGTCACGTCGCCGGCCTCGGGGAGCTCGACCTCGCCGGCCTCGACGCGGTCACGGAGGAACGACGCCACCGTTCGACTGACCTCGGGGAGCCCGCCCGTCTCCTCGAGCAGGTCGTCGTACTCCACGAGCGCGCTGACGCAGGACGGCTCGACGCCGACGACGGGGACGCCACGGTCGGCGTACTCGCCCAGGATCTCGACGTTGGTCTCGGCGAAGCCACGGGCCCGCTCGACCAGTCCCTGCGAGAGCGCGGCGCGCCCGCAGCACTCGACCTCGGGCACCTCGACAGCGTAGCCCAGCGCCTCCAGCAGACGGACCGTCGCCCGGCCCACCTCGGGGTGGTTGTACGCGGTGTAGCAGTCAGGGAACAGGGCGACGGTGCCGCGCTCGCCGGCCGCCGGCGCCGGGTCGTGGCCTGCGACCCACTCGAGGAACGACTCGCTCGCGAACGACGGAAGCGTCCGCCGGCGGTCGATACCGAGCGTCTTCTCCGCGATGACGCGCCCGGGACCGAACGCGGCGAGTCGGTTCGCGACCGGCGCGAGCGCGCTCCCCACGCGGTTGAGGAGGCGGACGTTGCCGAACAGCCGGGCACGGAGCGGTACCCCGTCGGCCTGGTGTTTCTGGTGTTTCGCCTCCGTCTTCAGCTTCGCCATGTCCACCCCGGTCGGGCACTCCGTCTCACAGGCCTTGCACGCGAGACAGCGGTCGAGGACGGCCTCCTGGAACTCGTCGCTCGTCAGCGCGTCCGCGCCGAGGTCGCCGTCGATGGCCGCCCGGAGCATGTTCGCCCGCCCCCGCGTGCTCGTCACCTCCTCGCCGGTCGCCCGGTAGGAGGGACACATCACGCCGCCCTCGGTGGTCCGGCACTTCGAGCAGCCGTTGCACTGCTCGACGAGCGAGTCGAACCCGCCCTCGTCGCCGAAGTCGAGCGCCGTGTCGACCGTCTCGGGGTCGTACCCCGCGTACCGGAGGTGCTCGTCGACGGCCACGAGTTCGCCGTCGGAGGACGGGACCACCTTCGCGGGGTTGAACACGTCCTCGGGGTCGAATGCCCGCTTCAGGTCGACGAACGCGCCGTAGAGCTCCTCACCGTACATCTCGGGGAGGTACGCCGAGCGGAGGCGTCCGTCGCCGTGCTCGCCGGAGACACAGCCGCCGACGTCCAGCACGATGTCGTGGACGGCCTCGGAGACCGACCGGAGGCGCTCGCGGTCACGCTCGGTCTGCAGGTCGAGGAACGGCTTGACGTGGAGGACGCCCTGCCCGGCGTGACCGAACACGCTCGCTTCGAGGTCGTGCTCGCGAAGGACGTCGCCGACGCACTCGAGGTACGCGGCGAGTCGCTCGGGCGGGATGGCGGCGTCCTCGACGAACGAGAGCGCTTGCTCGTCGCCCATGCGCCGGTTCAGGAGCGGGTTCGACGCCTTGCGGATCTTCCAGAGCCGGTCCTGCGTCGCGTCGTCGGTAGCTCGCTCGACGGCGACGGTGGCCTCGGTCCGGGCCGCCTCGACCGCCCGGTCGAGGTCGGTCTCCTGGTCGGCGTGGGTGGTCTCGACCTCGACCAGCAACGCGGCGCCCGCCATCTCGGGGACGAGGTCGAACCCCCAGGCGTCGCGGGCGTAGCCGAGGACGGCGTCGTCGATGAGTTCGACCACACTCGGGTCGGCGGCCAACGACCCGGCGACGGCGTCGGCCGCGGCGACGACGTCGTCGTAGAACAGGAGCGCCGCGGCGCGTGTCTCCGGGCGCTCTGTGAGTTCGAGCGTCACCTCGGTGACGACGCCGAGCGTGCCCTCGCTCCCGACGACGAGACGCGAGAGGTCGAGCCACGAGCCGTCCGGGGCGGCGCTGCTCTCGAGGTCGTAGCCGCTCGAGTTCCGCTCCACATCCGGGTACCGGGTCTCGATGGCCTCGGCGTGCTCGACCGCGAGGTCGGCCACCGTCCGGTGGACCTCGCCGACCCGGTCGTCGCGGTCGAGGACAGCGTCGAGGTCGTCGGCCTCGCGTCGGCCGAACTCGGCGACGCTCCCGTCCGCCAGCACGCACTCGACCCGCCGGACGTTGTCGCGGGTCGTCCCGTGGCGGACCGAGTGTGGGCCGGCGGCGTCGTTCGCCACCATCCCCCCGATGGTGCAGGTGCTGGACGTCGACGGGTCCGGCGGGAAGTAGAGGCCGTTGGCCTCGAGTTCGGCGTTCAGGTCGTCGAGGACCACGCCGGGCTGGACGGTGACCGTCTTTGCGTCCGGGTCAAGCTCGACAACCTCGTCGAGGTGGCGCTCGCAGTCCAGCACGATGCCCTCGCCGACGGCGTTGCCGGTGAGCGATGACCCCGCTCCGCGTGCCGTGATGGCGGTGTCGTGCTCGCGGGCGAACTCGACGACTGCCCGGACGTCCGCTCGACTCCGCGGGAAGGTGACGCCGCTCGGCTCCACCTCGTAGATGCTCGCGTCGGTCGCGTAGAGCCGCCGTGCCGACTCGCCGAAGTCGACCTCACCTTCGAGTCGTGCCGCGAGCCCGGGTGCGCCCCCGCTCGCGTCGTCGGTACTCATGACGCGAAGGCACTCGCCGGGCGGGGTTACGGCTTCAGGTGAACATGTGCCGGGGTTCATTAGCCCGCGCCCGACTTGTAAACGCTGGACATGTGTCGCCGAACGGCCTTGGCCGGCGCCCGCCACGTCCGGGTCGAGATGGCCGACCGAGACGCCACAGGGGGGGAACCGTGACCGACACGCCGGCGACGCGCGTCGCGACCTGCCAGTTCGAGCCGGTCGTGGACGACGTCGACGCCAACTACGAGCGAATCGACGCCCTGACCGAGCGGGCGGACGCCGACCTCGCGGTGTTCCCCGAGCTGTGCGTGACGGGCTACGACCTCGAGACCGCCCGAGACCGGGCGACTGGGGTCCCCGGCGACCTGACAGACCCGCTCGTCGACACGGCGGCGCGGACCGACACGGAGCTCGTCGTCGGCCTCCCTGAGCGCGACGGCGAGGCGCTCTACAACGCGTTCGTGCTCGTCGACGGAGACGGCGTGCAGGCGACCTACCGGAAGTGCTACCCATGGGGTGCGGAGTCGGACGTGTTCGAGACCGGCGACGGACCGGTCGTCGCGGAGACGAGCGCTGGCCGCCTCGGGTTCCTCCTCTGTTACGACCTCAACTTCCCCGAGGCCGCGCTCGAGTACAGCCACCGCGAGTGCGACGTGCTGGCGGTGGGAGCCGCGTGGCGCACCTCGTTCCGGGCGGACTGGCGACTGCTCGCTCGGGCACGGGCGCTCGACGGGCCGTGCTACGTCGTCGGCTCGAACCACGTAGGCGACCAGCGTGGCCGCGACCACGGCGGCGGGAGTCTCGTGGCCGGGCCACGAGGGGAGATGCTGGCCGAGGCCGGCGAGTCACCGGGCGTCGAGGTCGCGACGGTCGACGGGGAAGCACTCGGGACCGCACGCGACCTGAACCCGGTCCGGGAGACGCGGGCGGAACTGAGCGGTGGCTCACACGGTGAGTGAGTAAGGGAGTGTCGTCGACGGTCGGTCGGGTGCCCGTGTCCGCGTCCGGTCCGCGGACGCTACCGCTCGGCCGGGCAGGTGCTGACCCCGAGGACGGAGTAGAGCCCGCAGGTCCCGCTCAGTCCGGTCACGAGCGCGACGACGGCCACGATGCCGAGGACGGGTGACGCGATGGCCGGGAGGCCGACCTGCCCGCCGAGAGTGGCGAGCGAGAGGAGGCCGGCGAGGGCGCCGACGACGATGCGGACGTTCTGGTCGAGCGAACCGACGTTTCGTTCCATACACGTACTGTGTTGTGCCAGAGACACAAGACAGTTGCCCCACCGGCGGGGAGCGCCGCCTCAGTTCCCGCCGTTCGTCGAGGGGAGCTGCGGGATGAGCCACGAGAGGAACGCGTCGGGACTCCGGGTCTGGGTCCAGACCGTCCCCTCGCCGGTGAAGGTACAGACCAGCCCCTCGCCGCTGAACAGCGTGGACTTGATGCCGCCGACGCGCTCGACGTCGAACGAGACGCTCTCCTCGAACGCGACGATGTGGCCCGTGTCCACGACGAACGGCTCGCCCGGTTCGACCGTGTGCTCGTCGATGGCGCCGTAGCTCGAGACGAAGGCGTCACCGGTCCCCGAGAGCGCCAGCAGGAACAGCCCCTCGCCGCCGAAGAAGGTGCGCCCGCCGCCGAACTCCGTGTCCACCTCGACGCCCGGTTCGGCGGCCACGAACGACGTGGACTGGACGTACAGCGTCTCGTCCTCGAGGCGGTGGTGCTCCATGTCGCCCGACAGCGCCGGGGCCAGCTGGAGCGTCCCCGCCGAGTTCGCGGTGAACGTGTTGACGAAGAACGACTCGCCACCCAGCACGGAGCGCGAGAGCGACTTCAACAGCCCGCCCTCGGCCTGTGTCTCGACGTCGATGTCGCCGGCGTAACTCACCATCGCACCCGCCTCGGCCCGGACGGAGTCGCCCGGGGCGAGCGACAGGGAGAGCTGTGCGTAGGACGGCCTGTGGGATATCTCGTGTTCCACAGGACGTGTCGCCCGAGCAAACACATAGGCGTACCGGCGAAGGGCCCGCTACCGGGGCAGTACGGCTTCGTTTCACCCCGACAGCTGCAGCACGTCGGCGGGCGACACCAGCCGCTCGTCGAGGTAGACGTTCACCTCGTAGCTGGAGTCGGCCTTCGAGAGGTCGAGACGGTCGACGGAGCCGGTGAGGAGGAACCGGTCGCCGTGGAAGTTCGCCCCTCCGGGGTTCTCGGCGGGACCCGTCCCGCCGCTCGCGGTGAGTGTCCCGTCAGCGTTCCGCTCCGGCGTGTCGTCCGACCCTTCGGCCCGGAAGTCACCACCCACCGTGTCCGGGTCGAGCGTCCCGTCGACCGTGAGGACGTAGTCCGTCGGCCCGTTGGCCGCGATCATCAGGGTGTGGACGGTGCCGCCGCCACCACCGCTGGTGCTACACTGGGTGGTGCCGGTGTAGGCGGAGAGGTAGCCCTGTCCGACGCTGTTGTCGTCGAGGACGACGGGCGCAGCAGTGCCGACGTCGACGTGGATACCGAACTGGGTCCGGAGCGACCCGGAGGCCGCGTCGACGACGTAGACGGCGTTATCGTACGTCGTCTCGTCGGGGTCACCGACGACGAGCACGGCGTCGCCGACGACGAGCGGCGGGAGCGGACCGCTGTAGACGTTGGCGGTCCGGAACTCCCACAGCCGCGAGCCGTTGGCGGAGTCGAACGCGTTCAACACGCCGTCGCGGGTCTCCCTGTCCCCCGGTCCGACGGTGAACGTGAACACCGTTCCATCGGCGACGGCGGGCGCGTGCCCACCGGCCCCGCGGTCGACGCGCTCCAGACGCCACTCCCGTCGGCGGCATCCAGCGCACGGACACCACCGGACCGCCCGACGTAGACCGTCCCGTCGACGACGCTCGGTGCCGATATCGCCCCGACGCCCGAGGCCCACCGTTGGCTGCCTCCCCCGGTATCGAGCGCGTAGAGCCGGCCGCGGTCGGTCGTGTAGTAGACCGTGCCGCCGTCGACCGCCGGGGGCCCGATGAATGCGTCCGAGTCGCTGGGAACGTGGTTCCATCGGCCGGAACCGTCGGCCGTGGCGAGCACGTAGAGCGCCCCCTGACTGCCCACGTAGAGCGAGTCGCCGTCGAGCGTCGGGTACGCCGGGCCCCGGCCCGTGCCCGCTCGCCATCGCTCGCTCCCGTCGCTCGCGTTCAGCGTGTACACGAGGCCGTGGACGCTCGGCCGGCTGTCCGGCCACGGCTCACTGACGCCGCAGTAGACGGTCCCACCGCCGACGGCGGGATACGACACCGCGTTGAAATCGCTGTCGGCGTATCCGGTCTGCAAGCGCCAGCGTATCGTCCCTGTGGTCGGGGCGACACAGATGAGCGACGAGCGATGGTACCCACAGGCATAGAGGTTCCCGTCCGCGGCTGCCAACGTGGTCTGCGTCCCCTGTAGTTCTTCAGGCGCGATCTCCCACGCCTGCTGCAGGTTCGCCGTCGGTGGACACTCGTCGGGACTGTACCCCGTGTTCGCGGCGTCGCCCTGGTACTGCGGCTTGCCGCCGCCCTGTACGGCACCGCGGACACGCGAGCTCCCGACCCCCGCACCCCACGCGACTCCCCCGAGAGCGAGCGCGCCCAGCAGTCGTCTGCGTCGCAGTTCGACCGCGCCCCCGGTGTGCCACGACATGACACGACACGTTGACCGAGCGACAGGTAAACTATTCTCGCGAGTTCGTGATGGCGTGGTTGTCAGCTACTCACGTCACGGGAGTGACCGTGGCGCCACGAACCCCGCGGGGCCTATGACGTTCGGTCCGTACCAGAACGCGGGAACGACCGTTCGAGCCTTGTCGTTCGGTGTTCCAGTTCCACCTGTAGCGCCGTCCCGGACGGACCGACCGACACCGCGGAACGATGCGACACACATAGACTCATGGACATCGCCGACATCGTCTCAGAGGAGTACGTAACGTTCGACCCGGAGACGCCCGTCTCGAAGCTCGTCGGGACCTTCGACGACCCGAGCGTGCGGGCGGTCGTCGTCCACGACGACGCGTTCCGGGGTATCGTCACCAGGAGACAGCTCGTCACCTCGCACCACCAGCCCGACGAGAAGGTCGGGTCGCTCGTCTGGCACGTCCCCCGACTCGGGCCCGACGAGGACGTCCGCAAGGTCGCCCAGCTGATGCTCGACAGCGACAGCCAGCTCCTCCCCGTCTTCGAGGGGGACGAGCTGGTGGGCGTCGTCACCGCCGACGGCATCCTCGAGGCGGTCCGCCCGTTCCTCGACGCGGCGACCGTCCGGGAGGCCGCCACGACCGACCTCGTCACGCTCGACCCGGACTCCACGTTCGGCGAGGCGCTCCACACGTTCCGCGAGGGGCGCCTCACCCACCTCCCGGTGGTCGAGGCCGACGCCGCCGTGGGTGTCCTCAGCCTCTACGACGTCGTCGGCCTGACGGTCCGGGCGGCGAGTCAGAGCAAGGGCGGCGAGCCCGGCGGCCAGGACTCGTTCGGTGGGGCGGTCTCCTCGAGCGCCGGACGGACCCACGGCGGGTTCGGCGCCCGCGAGGGCGAACTCAAGCGCGTCCTCGACCTCCCGGTCCGTGATCTGATGACCTCGCCGGTCCACACCATCGAGCCGGCGGCGACGCTCGATACGGCGGTCGACGCGATGTTCGACATCGACGCCTCCTCGCTCGTCGTCACGGACGACGGCCAGCCGTACGGGGTGCTCACCAAGAGCGACGTGCTCGACGCGCTCACGTGGGAAGCGGGCGGCAACCGCGCCGTCCAGGTCTACGGGACCGACCTGCTCGACGACGTCGGGTACGACGACGTCGTGGCGATGGTCGAGAAGTTCGACGACCGCGACGGCGGGATGAACGTCCTCGACGCGAAGATCCACCTCCACCGGCACGACGAGAAGCTCCGCGGGACGCCGCTGCTCATGGCTCGCGTCCGCCTGCACACCGACCGTGGGCTCTACATCGCCTCCGGCGAGGGCTACGGCGCCAAGCACGCGCTCGACGAGGCACGAGACGTGCTGGAACGGCAGATCCGCGACCGGAAGACGTACGGCGAGAGCAAGAAGCCCCCGAGCGAGGAGTTCTGGGAGAAGCGGTTCGGCTGGATGCTCGAGGAGTGAGCCGGGGACCCGTACGGTGAGCTCGTCCCCGACGAACGCGTGACCGGGGGCGGGTTCCCAGCGGCTTGGACGGAGGATCGGGAGCTATGTGAACGTGTGTCTAACGAGTACGAGGAGCAGGTGAGCGCGATGGGAGCCACCCCGCCAGTACCCAACGACCGGGAGCCGCCACGGCCGGCAGACGAGGAGCCGTTCGTGGCCGTCGTCACGAGACGGCCCGACGGCGAGGAGACGTGTTCTATCTCGCCGCCGCCGACCAGCGAGCGGCGGCTGGAGACGGAGTGGGTCGCCGCCAGCGGGGACTCGTTCGTCTCGCTCGCGGAGATGCGCTGACGGGGGCGTGAGCGCGGAGCGAGACGCCGGTCGCGTCGTTGGCCGTCCGTGTCCCGTTCGCCGTCCGTCTCCCTACCCGTCGGCGCCACTCGACCGGTAGTCCGGCCGCTCGGCGTAGTCGATGGGGTCCTCGACGTCCGCATTCTGGAACGCCTGCAGTCGGAACGCACAGGAGTCACACGTCCCGCACGCGGGGGCCTCCGCCCGGTAACACGACCACGTGAGTTCGTACGGGACCCCGAGGTCCAGCCCCCGCTCGGCGATGTCGGTCTTCGACCACTCGACGAACGGGGCCTCGAGCGTGATGTCCGTCTCCGGTTTCGTCCCCACGTCCACGACTTGCTGGAAGGCGTCGAAGAACGCCGGTCGGCAGTCGGGGTAGCCCGCGAAGTCCTCGGAGTGCGCCCCGATGAAGATGGCCGAAGCCTCCTGCGCTTCAGCGTAGGACGTGGCCATCGACAGGAGGTTCGCGTTCCGGAACGGGACGTACGACGTGGGTATCTCGTCGCTCTCCACGTCGGCGTCCGCGACCTCGATGTCCTCGTCGGTGAGCGACGACGCGCCGATCTGTGCGAGGTGGCCCGTCTCGACGTGGAGGAACTCCGACGCGTCGACCTCCTCGGCGAGCGCCTCGGCACACTCGCGTTCCTTGGCCTCGGTTCGCTGGCCGTACGAGGTGTGCAGGAAGAGGGGTTCGTACCCGCGGTCCATCGCCTCGTAGACGGCCGTCGCGCTGTCCATCCCGCCACTGACTAGAATTACTGCCTTCTCGCTCATGGGTCAGGTCCCCGGGGCGTCGTTCCAGAGGTCGACGTGCAACCGGGGGGTGTACCGGTAGCCGTGTTCGAGTGCCAGTTCCGCCGTCAGGTCACACGTCTCGGCGAGCGCCTCGCGGGTCGCCCCCTCGGGCATCAGGAGGACGTCCGAGTCACGGATCGTGGCGCTCGTGACGCCCCGGAGCTCCGCGAGGAGCGCCTCGACCTCGGCGAGGTCCTCGCGCCCGGTGACGACGAACTTCAGCTGGAACGCGTAGGACTCCACGAGCGCCGCGAGCGTATCGTACTGGAGCCGGTCGGCCTCGTGTCTCTCGGCCCAGCTACCCACAGCCGCGTCCCCACCGGCCGGCGGGCGTGCCTCGGTCGGCGTCGAGGAGGCGAGTTTCGGCGAGATGGAGGCGAGGTCGACGTGCGTGTCCCGGTAGATGGTCCCGTTCGTCTCGACGGTGGTGTGGTAGCCACGCCCGGAGAGTGCCGCGAGGAGTTCCACGACCGGGTCGTGCAGCATCGGTTCGCCGCCCGTGACGACCACGTGCTCGCCACCGTGCTCGTCCACCCGTTCGACCAGCGAGTCGACCGACTCCCAGCCGTGCGTGGGCTCCCACGAGGTGTGATACGAGTCGCAGAACCAGCACCGGAGATTACAGCCCGAGGTACGGACGAACGTACTCGGGACGCCCGCGAGCTTCCCCTCGCCCTGCAGGGAGTGGAACACCTCGTTGACGGGGAGGGCGTCCACTGGGGCGTCGGTGTCGGTGTCGCTCGGCTCGACCTCGGCGTTGACGGGCATCGGCTCAGTACCCGGCGCAGAGTTCGCCCGTCTCGGCCACCTCGACCGAGACGTCGGTCACGTTCTCGCCGAATGTGTCGAGCATCCGCTCTTCGAGGACGACGGCCATCACCTCCGCCGTCGGCGGGTGCTCGAGGACGACGAGGGCGTCGGCGTCGCCGGACTGCTCGAACGCCTCCACGAGCGGGTCACCCGCCTCGACGAGGAAGCGGTGGTCCCACTCGTCGATGACACCGGTCACGTCGCCCTTGTCGACGACCCACCCCTCCTCGGTCAGGTGGCCGGTCACGGTCACGGAGACCTCGTAGTTGTGTCCGTGCGGACGCGAGCACTTCCCATCGTGGTGGAGGATACGATGCCCGGAGCTGATTCGGATGGGTCGGTCCCGGCCGACGTGGAGGGTGCGCTCGCCGGCCGCCGCGAGCGTCTCGGAGGCGTCGTGCTCGCCCAATATTCTCTTACTCATACTCAGAGAATACTGTGAGAACACATAGGCCCCTCGGTTCCACGCAGCGGGGCGTCCGCGGCGGTGGAAGTGGTTCGGCCGTCTAGTGCGTCTTGAGTGCCGAGGTGGCGCTGCTCGCGCCGACGACGGCGAGCACCGCCACCGGTGCCGGACGAACAACCGTCGTCGGCCGCTAGACCGCGTCTATCGGGTCGCTGTGGAGCGTTCGTCAACTGCACCAGAGTAGTCATTCGAGTAGTGGTCGAACGTAAACCATGGACCCAGTCGATGAGTTCGAACGGCGGTCGGTCGACCGACGGACAGTCCTCGCAGGTACCGCAGCGGTCGGGCTGACAGCCCTCGCAGGGTGTCTGGGCGGCGAGGACGGGTCGGGGGAGTCGGCCACGGACCCGGTCGCGGTCGACGCCGACCGCGAGTGTGACAACTGCTCGATGCTCATCGGGGACTACCCCGGCCCGACCGGCCAGTCGTTCTACGAGGACGCCGGGGCCCTCCTCGACGGAGAGGACCGGCCGGCCCAGTTCTGCAGTTCGCGCTGTACCTACGCGTTCACCTTCGAGCACGAGTCCGAACAGGAGCCGACGGCCAGCTACCTGACCGACTACTCGGTGGTCGACTACGAGGTGGAGACGGCGGGCGACGAACCGACCATCGAGAAGTTCCGCAGCGCCGAGTCGTTCGCCCCGGTCGAGGACCTCACGCTCGTCGTCGGCAGCGAGGTCCGGGGCGCGATGGGGAAGTCGATGATCGGCTTCTCCGACGCCGACGACGCGGCGTCGTTCCAGGACGAGTGGGGCGGCGACCGCTACGAACACGAGGAGGTCAATCGCGAGCTGGTCCAGTCGCTGATGGGGTAGACGGGACCGGAGGACACGTTCTCGGCGCCCGAAGACGCACCCGCTCAGCGGCGGGTCGCCCACACGGTGACACCGAGCGAGGCGAGCGTCCAGCCGGCGAGCGCGAGCAGACTCGCCAGCGGGGAGGCGGTTCGCGGTCCGGCGCCTCCGGCGGTGGTGACGACCGTCTCGAAGACGAGCCCTCGAAACGCGCTGAGCGGGCTGAACGCGACGGCGTAGACGAGTGACGTGTCGGGGAGGACCCAGGTGGTGACCCCGAACCTGACCGCGAGGTCGAGCCCGACGAGGAGGGTGACGAGGGGCACGATGGCCAGGGCGACGGCGCTCCGGGTGGCACTCGCCAGGGCCGAGACGGCGAGGGCGACCGCGAGGACGGTCACGGCGAACGCGAGCGCGAGCACGGCGAACCGGGCGAACAGGACCGGGGAGTCGGTCCCGGCGTGGGTCGCGTAGAGGCCGAGCGGTGCCTCGCGCAGGAGGGCGACCGAGGCGCCCACGAGCACGAGCGGGACGCCGACGGCGCCCAGGAGGCCGAGGGCGCGCCCGACGTAGACCCCGAGCACCTGTTCGCGTGGGGAGACCGGGTAGCTCGCGAGCACGTCGAGTTCACCCCGCTCCGCGTCGGCGACGATCGCCCGGTAGCCGAAGGCGACGGCGACGACGGGGACGAGTAGCTCCAGCGGCGTGAGCAGGCTGACGACCGTCGGGACGTAGCCGCCGCTCGCGCTGCCGAGCACCGAGATCGTCAGCGACACCGCCGCCAGCACGGCCGCGAGTACCGTGTACGCCCTCGTCCGAGCGATTGTCCGGAGTTCGCGCCTGACGAGTCGGTCGACCCGTCCGAGCGGACCGGGGGCGACCGGCCGGTCGACCGGATCGCGCGTGTGGTCCGGGTCGGTCACGCGGACTCACCTTGGACCCGGACGCGGTCGAGGGCACCGACGACCGACGCCTCGTAGGCCGCCTGCAGCGTGTCGACGTCGAGCCGCGCTGTGATGGACGCCGGCCGTCCCCGTTCGGCGACGACGCCGTCGTCGAGCAGCAGCACCTCGTCGGCCGTCCGCTCGACGAGGGCCAGGTCGTGGGAGGTCAGCACCACGGCCGTGCCGGTGTCGGCGACCGCCCTGGCGACCTCGAAGACGCGAGGGCTCATCCCCGGGTCGAGGCCCGAGGCGGGCTCGTCGAGGACGACGACCGGCGGGGAGCCGATGGTGGCCTGCGCGATGCCGACCAGTCGCGTCATCCCGCCGGAGAGGGCGTCGACGCGGCGGTCGGCCGCATCCCCCAGTCCGACCCGGTCGAGGTGTTCCATGGCGTCTGCACGGTCCTCGCCCACCAGCGAGGCGTAGAACGCGAGCGTCTCGAGGACCGTGAAGCCGGGCCTGAACGAGGGGCGCTGGGGGAGGTACCCGATGGGTCGCGGGACGTCCGGGCCGCGGTACTCGACCGTGCCCGCGGTCGGCTCGTGTATCCCGGCGAGCGCCCGGAGCAACGTCGTCTTTCCCGTCCCGTTCGGCCCGATGAGGGCGGTCACGTCCCCGGCGGTGGCGGTGACCGAGACGTCCTCCAAGATCTGCAGGTCGCCGTAGGCGAACGCGAGCGACCTGGCTTCGAGCCGGACGTCGGGGTCGCCGGCTCCGAGTTCGTTCGTGGTGGCCGCGTCGGCCGGCCGCCCGCCCGGGGGGTCGGCACCGCGCTGGCCGGTCACCACCCCGCCGTCCGGCCGCCGAAGGGCGATGTCGGTGTCGTCGGTGCTTCGATTCCTCCGCGTAGGGTCGTCGTCTGTCATGGCTGTCTGCTCACGTGCTGTCGTGTCACTCCGGTCGTCCGCGTGGGTCGTCGGTCGTCATTCGTCGGTCACCGGCCGCCCGTCGCAGGCATAGGCCTCGTCGGCCCAGCCGGCGCGGTTGAGCAGGTCGGGGTTGTTCGGCTCGCAGGTCGGAGCGAGGTCCCTGATGCTCGCGCGCTGCATCCCCGAGACGGACTGCTGGAGCCCCGCGAGCGCCTCAAGAGCGGGTGCACGGGCGAGCGTCGCGGCCCCGTCGACCCGGTGGAGGCGGCCGTCGACGGGGTCCGTCGGCGAGTAGGCGCGACTCGGATGGGCGCCGTCGACGAGGCTGGTGCCACCCTGCCAGTAGTTGCCTCGGCCGTCGTGCGTCCAGATCCGGAGGGGACCCGGGCCGGCGGCCGCGTGGCGGTCGTTGGCGACGAAGTCGTTCCCGAAGACGCGGTTCGTCGGGAGGATCGCCGCGTCTTTCGCGCCGAGTTCGTTGCCGGCGAAGACGTTCGCCTCGTAGATGGAGGCGCCGGCTTCCATGCGCAGGCCGACGTCGTTGTCCTCGAAGACGTTCCGTGCGACGTAGGACTCCGTGCCGCCGACGTAGGCGCCCGTGTCCGCCCCGGAGATGTGGTTGCCGACGAAGGCGTTCCGTTCCGGGCCGGTCATCACGTAGATGCCGGTGTCCTCGACGTCCTCGATGCGGTTGTCCGCGAGCAACGCGCCGTCGGTGTGCATCAGGTGGACGCCGAGGACGTCGTCGCTGATGGCGTTCTCCCTGACCACCGCGCCCGCGGCGCGGTAGAGGTAGACCGAGTCCCGGCCGGCGGTGAGCGTCGACGACTCGACGACGCCCGGCGAGCGGAACAGCATCACCCCGGCGTACCCGGCGGTCCCACGGGCCTCGACCGTGACGTCGGCGTTCCTGACGACCGCGCCTGGACTCTCGCGCAGGATGATGCCGTTGGCCGGCGTCTCGATGTCGACGTCGACGATGGAGACCCGGTCGGCCAGGTGCGCCGTGATGCCGGCGTCGGCGCCCGCGTAGCTCACCGTGAGCCAGTCGTACTCCGTGTTGGTCGCCTTACCCGGCAGCTCCTGTGCGCCCCGGTCGAGCGTGCCGACGCCGCGGATCGACACGTTTCGAATCCCCACGTCGGGGGCGGTGACGGTCACGACCGACCCGTTCCCGTCGCCATTGAGCACCACGTCACCCTCGCCGGCCAGCGTGACGGACCGATCGATCACCAAGGTCTCGTCGTAGGTCCCGTCTGGGACGAGGACGGTGGTGTTCGCCGGTGCCGTGTCGACGCCGGCCTGTATCGTGTCGACGTCCTCGCCGACGACGACGGAGACCGAGCGGTCGGCGTGGCTGCTCGCGTTCGCGACGACGCGGTCGGCCCACGCCTGCTGTCGGTCGACGCGGTCGCGGACGGTCGTGGCGTCGTCGCGGTCGAACGACGTGTCGAGAATCGCCTCCCAGGAGCGGACCGAGCCGCCGTACTCGGCGGCGAAGGCCGCGGCGTCCGCGCGGTCGGCGAACGACGGCACCGCCGGTGCCGTCGGCGTCCGTGCCTCGCTGCCGACGACGTACCACGCGTCCGGCGCGCGGACCCACGCCGGCTGGCGGTCGACCGTCGGGTTCCCCTCGTCGTTCAGTTCGACGCCCGTGTCCCCGTAGTCCGTGACGTAGATGGCGAGCGGGTAGCCGAACCGCTGCTCGTGGCCGGCCTGGCTCGCCGCCTCGACGTACGCGTCGACGCCGTAGTAGCCGACGACGTACTCGTACTGGGAGTAGAAGACCTGCACCTTCGGCAGCTCGACCGCCGGCCGGTCGTCGAGCCCGTACGTCTCGTCGAGCGTCAGGCCGACGGTGACCGTGTCCTCGAACGCGACGGGGTCGGGAGACCCGGCCCCCGTCTCCATCCCGAAGACCGCACCGACGGCGAGCACCGCCGTCAGCGCGACCCCCACGAGCACCAGACCTCGAACTCGCTCGTCCACAGGGCGGCTAAGGGGACGCCGGACAAAGCCGGTCTGGTACACCTCACGAACGGCCGAGCGACGTGCGTACCGGAGACGGCCGAGCGACGTGCGTACCGGAGACGGCCGAGCGACGCCCGTTCCTCGGCGGTCAGTGCGCTCCGCTCGCCGGCTCACCGAGCAGGCCGTCGACGAGTCGCGTGAACCGGTCGACCAGCCGGTCGGCGACCGACGGTTCGACCAGCCGGAGCATCCGCGCCGTCTCCTCCGGCTCGGTGACGACGAGCGTCACGCGATTGCGGGTATCGCGCTCCTTCTCGACGAGGTCCTGTTCGACGAGGTGGTCGAGGTGCCACTCGAGGGTGCTGCGAGCGATGCCCACGCCGTCGGTGACCGTGTTGGGTGCACTCGGGCCGTTGGTCATGAGGTACACGAGGACGTCCCGCGCGGTCTCCCGACGGAGCACGGCCAGCGCGCCGCGTTCCCAGGTCCCGTACTCCGGCGTGTAGTAGTGCGTCCGGCCGTACAGCGACTCCTCGACGACGTCGTCGGCGTGCTCGAGCTTCCGGAGGTGGTACTGGACCTGTCCCGGCGCCAGGTCGAGCTCTCGCGTGAGTTCGTTGAAGTGGATGCCGGGGTCCCGACGGACTCGGTGTGCGATCCGGCTGCGTGTCTCGCTCATGGTGTGGTGGGCGGTGGAACGGAGGGGCCGGCGTTCTGGCTCTGACGGAGCTTGGTGCTCCGTCGTTAATACCTCACGGTCGCCCGGCCGGTTTCGTCGACCGAACCAGAGCGACCGACCCGGCGGCCCGACCGACCGGCCGTCGGTTCGTGGCCCCGACCGAACAATTTTTGCCGGCGAGGGGTTCGATACTGAACCACTCATGGACGGGGCACCCGGCGTGAACGCGGCCGGACGACGACGGCCGATCGCCCAGCACCGGCGTCGACAGCGTGGGCGAGCGGGACCGACGGGAGCCCCGTGATGTCCGGGGCGCGCTCCCCGCTCGACGGGGCCGCGGTGCTGCTCGTCGGCACGACCGAGTGGGTGTCGCGGTTCGCCGAGACGCTCGAACCACGCGGGACCGAGGCCCGGACGGTCGAGACGGCGGCGGCAGCGCTCGACGCGGTCCGTCGCGAGCGCCCGGCGTGCGTCGTCAGCGAGTACGCGCTCGAGGGGTCGACCGGCCTCGAACTCGCGAGGTCGCTCGGCGCGGAGTGGCCGGCCCTGCCGGTGCTCCTGTGTACCGCCGAGGGGAGCGAGCGGGTCGCGAGCGACGCGTTCGAGGCCGGGGTCGACGACTACGTCGCCGCGGAGGCGTCGCCCGCGGAGACGGTCGCGAGACTGCTCGAGCGGACCGAGCGTGCGCTCCGGGCCGCCGAGGAGCGGGCGACGGAGCGCGAGCGGGCCCGGCAGTTCGACGCGGTGTTCGAGGACGCGCGGGCCGCGACGTGGGTCCTCGACGACGAGGGGGCGCTCCGCAGGGCCAACGAGACCGCAAGCGGGATGCTGGCGGGGCCGGTCGACGCCCACCTCGGGGAGCCGTTCTGGGAGTCGCCGTGGTGGGCCCCTTCGGACGATATCGCAGCCGACGTCCACCGGGTCGTCGAGACCGCACTCGACGGCGGCGTGGACGACGCGGTCGTCTCGCGGGCCACCGCGGACGGCCGGCGGCGCGTCCTCGACCTCTCGGTGCGCCCCGTCGAGGACCATCGCGGACAGCTCACCTCGGTCGTCGTCGAGGGGGTCGACATCACCGACCGGGTGGAGCTGGAGCGCGACCTCCGGCGCTCCGAGGAGCTCCACCGGGTCACGCTCAACAACATGACCGACACCGTCCTCATCACCGACGAGTCGGGCGCGTACACCTACGTCTGTCCGAACGTCCACTTCATCTTCGGCTACCGGGCCGAGGAGATCCGCGAGCTGGGGACCATCGACGACCTGCTCGGGGCGGACCTGTTCGACCGCGAGGAGCTGGCCGAGCGGGGCGTCCTGAAGAACATCGAGTGCACCGCGACGGACAAGGCGGGGCGGGAACACACCCTGCTGGTCAACGTCCGCGAGGTCTCCATCCAGGATGGGACGCTGCTCTACAGCTGCCGGGACATCACGAAGCGGAAGCAGCGCGAGGAGGCGCTCGCCACGCTCCAGGAGACCGCGCGTGACTTCCTCTACGCGGAGACCCACCGGGAGATCGCCCAGCACGTCGTCGAGGACACCCCGGGCGTCCTCGACACGGACGCGAGCGCGGTCTACCTGTTCGACGCCGACACCAACGACCTCCGGCCGGCGGCCGCCTCGGCCCGGATGCGGGAGCTGAACGGCCCGCTCCCGGACGTCCACGCCGACGGCGCGACGCTGACGAGCCACAGTTTCGTCGAGGACGAACCGCTGTTCTTCGACGACGTCCACGAGGCCGACCGGCTGGCGAACCCGGCGACTGACCTCCGGAGTGCGTGTTACATCCCGCTTGGCGACCACGGCGTCTTCGTGGCCGGCTCGGAGCGGGTCGGCGCGTTCGACGCGGTCACGCGGGAGCTGGCCGACCTGCTCGCGGCGACGGCCGAGGCGGCGCTCGACCGCGTCTCGCGCGAGTCGCGCCTGCGCGAGCAGGACCGCACGCTCCAGCGGCGCAACCGCGAACTCAGCGAGCTGAACCGCGTCAACGAGACCATCCGCGAGATCGACCGGGCCGTCGTCCGCGCCGAGACCCGTGCGGAGGTCGACCACGCCGTCTGCGAGCGCCTCACGGCCGAGGGCCGGTTCGCGTTCGCCTGGATCGGGACCGTCGACCCGACCGCCGGCCGGGTCGACCCGCGGGCGTGGGCGGGCGACGACCAGGGCTACCTCGACACGCAGTCGTTCGCCCTCGAGGAGACCGGCGGCGAGCCGGCCGGCCGGAGCGCCGCGACCGGTGCGGTCACGATGGTGTCGAACGTCGCCGACGGGCTCCGCGAGGAGCCGTGGCGCAAGGAGGCCCTCGCCCGCGACTACCTCTCGGTCATCGCCATCCCGCTCGTCTACAACGACCTCACCCACGGCGTGCTGACGGTGTACGCCGGGTCACGCGACGCGTTCGACGACCGGGCACGGGCCGTCCTGGCGGAACTCGGCGAGACCGTCGCCGCCGCGATCAGCGCCATCGAGCGGAAGCACGCGCTGCTCTCGACCTCGATGACCCGCGTCGAGTTCGAGACCGAGGCCCGGACGTTCGTCCTGTCGCGGCTCGCCCACGAGGCCGACGCCACGCTCTCGTACGACGGCGGCATCCAGCAGCGCGAGGGGGGACTCCACGTCTTCGTCAGCGTCGAGGACGGCGGCATCGACGCCGTCGAGCGGGCCGCGGCCGACCTCGTAGGCGTCGGGGACGTCCGGCGGATGAGCACCAGCGGCGAGGGGGGCGTCCTCCGGCTCGGCCTCGCACAGCCGTTCCCCGCGCTCGAGCTGGCCGACCACGGGGCCGTCTTCCGTGGGGCGACGGCCACCCCGACCACGACGACGCTCGTCGTCGACGTCCCGGAGAGCGTCGACGTGCGCAACGTCACCCAGCTCGTCCGGGCGGCGGTCGGCGAGGTCACGCTCCGGTCGAAACGGCAGCTCGACCGGGCGGCCGAGCAGGACCCCGCCACGACGCTCCTCGACCGGCTGACCGAGCGGCAACTGGAGGTCGTCCAGACGGCGTACTACAGCGGGTTCTTCGAGTCGCCACGCGAGAACACGGGCGAGGACGTGGCCGAGATGCTCGACATCTCGCCCGCGGCGTTCTACCAGCACGTCCGGACGGTCCAGCGCAAACTGTTCGCGACGCTGTTCGAGGAGCACACCCTCCCGCTGAGCGCGAGCGGGGTTGAATAACGAACCACTCCCGTCGTCGAGAGTTGAGTGCTCAACTGCAGGATATTCCCTTATACAATTATTACACCTTCCACCGTCGCCGGCCGGTCGCCGGCGGCACCGAACGCATCATGATAGACGTGACAGCCGACCCGGACGGCGAGACACCCTACGAGTGTTTCCAGTGTGGACAGATCATCGTCGCGGAGACACCGCCCGGTCGGTGTCCCGACTGCGGCGGCGAGATACGCAACCGACGGACCCCCATCGAGTGACGATGGCCTCCAGCACCGGTTCCCACCACGACGAGACGACGACGCGCGACGACACCGAGGAGTCGGACGCGGCGTCCGAATCGGCCCTCCAGACCGCCCGCCGACAGCTCCGGCGGGCCGCCGACCACCTCGACATCGACCCGAACGTCGTCGAGCGGCTGAACCACCCCAAGCGCGTCCACGAGGTCACCGTCCCCATCGAGCGCGACGACGGCAGCGTCGAGGTGTTCACGGGCTACCGCGCCCAGCACGACAGCGTCCGCGGGCCGTACAAGGGCGGCCTGCGCTACCACCCCGAGGTGACCCGCGACGAGTGTGTCGGCCTCGGGATGTGGATGACCTGGAAGTGTGCGGTGATGGACCTCCCGTTCGGCGGGGCCAAAGGCGGCGTCGCCGTCGACCCGAAGGACCTGAGCGAGGCCGAGACAGAGCGGCTCACGCGCCGCTTCGCCGAGGAGATCCGCGACGTCATCGGCCCGACCGTCGACATCCCCGCGCCCGACATGGGCACGGACCCGCAGACGATGGCGTGGCTGATGGACGCCTACTCGATGCAGGAGGGCGAGACGGTCCCCGGCGTCGTCACCGGGAAACCGCCGGTCATCGGCGGGAGCGAGGGCCGCGACGCCGCACCGGGCCGGAGCGTCGCCATCGTCGCCCGCGAGGTCGTCGCGTACTACGGTCGTGCCCTCGCCGAGACCACCGTCGCCGTCCAGGGGTACGGCTCCGTCGGCGCCAACGCCGCCCGACTCCTCGACGAGTGGGGTGCCACCGTCGTCGCCGTCAGCGACGTGAACGGCGGCGTCTACGACCCGGACGGGCTCGACACGCACGCCATCCCGACCCACGACGAGGAGCCTGAGGGCGTCCTCGGCCACGACGCGCCCGGTACCGTCTCGAACGCCGACCTCCTCGAACTCGACGTTGACGTGCTGATCCCCGCGGCCGTCGGGAACGTGCTGACCGAGGCGAACGCCGACCGGGTCGCGGCCGACATCGTCGTCGAGGGGGCGAACGGCCCGACGACCACCGCGGCCGACCGCGTCCTCGCCGAGCGTGACGTGGCGGTCATCCCCGACATCCTCGCGAACGCCGGCGGTGTCACCGTCTCGTACTTCGAGTGGCTGCAGGACATCAACCGCCGTGCGTGGTCGCTCGAGCGGGTCCACGAGGAGCTCGAACAGGAGATGCTCACCGCGTGGGACGTGGTCCGCGAGGAGGTCGAGGCGCGGGACGTCACCTGGCGGGAGGCGACCTACATCGTCGCGCTATCGAGGGTCGCCGAGGCCCACGAGGCGCGTGGGCTCTGGCCCTGAGAGCGGCGGCCCCAACTACACTCAGACCGGGTGTCGGAGCGCCCAGACGTCCGTCTCGGGGTCGAGCCGGTGTGGCTCGGCCCCGCGTTCGGTCAGCACGCCGGCGTGGTACAGCATCGCCTTCAGCTGGAACACGGTCGGCGCGTGGTACACCGACCCGTCGCGGAGCGCCGCGGCGTCGAGTCCCCCGTCGGCGTCGAGGACCCGTGTCCGGGCGTCGTCGGTCCCCCGGAGAAACAGCTCGACGGTGAACGTCGGGTGCTGGACGTGGAGCCACTCGACGAGGTCGACGAGCGACGGGGCCGTGATGCCGTCCTCGTGCATCGTCTGGAGCTCCGTGACGAGGAGTTCGGTCGCGGGGTACGCCCAGACGACCCGCCGGGTGAGCAGGCCCCACGCCGGTGCGACCTCGGTGAACCGCGTTCGCGAGCGCTTCCAGTCGCCGAACGCGTCGAGGGCCGCGTCGACCGAGCCGTAACGGTCGAGCGCGAACCGGACGACCTCCTCGCCGAGCGACGTGAGTTCGACGCCGCTCGGCGTCTCGGAGACGAGGTCGAGGAACGCGGCTCCACGGCGAGCGTCAGCCGTCGCCGCGACGACGCGGTCGGCGAGGACCCGCTCGGTCTCGCCGTCGTGGGCCAGCGCGAGCGCGTAGCCGAGGTAGTTCTTCGGGTGGTTCAGCCCGAACGACCGGTCCGCGACGCCCTGTGCGGTCGCCTGGAAGCGGATGGCCGTCGCCTCGTCGCTCGTCCGGTTGCCGACGACACGCGGGACCTCCAGCGCCTCGACGTGGCCGTCCGTCTCCACCGTGAGGACACCCACGTTCAGTTCGCGGGCGAGCGTCCGGTCGGTCTCCGAGACCGCCGGCGCGGGCGCCGCGAGGTACGCCGCGTTCGCCTCGACGAGCCGGTCGTACGCCTGCACGATGCCGCGCTCGGTGTCGACACCCCCGGTCTCGGTGTAGCCCTTCGCCTCGATGGCGACGAGCGGTGGGTCGTCGCCGAAGCGCTCGACCGCCAGCCACTCCGACTCCAGCGCCCGGACGCCCACGAGGTCGGGGTAGCCACCGCCCAGTCGGACGTGGTTGAACGGCGCGAGCGTCTCGCGAACCTCGGCCGCGACACGCCGACCGGGGAGCCACTCCTCGGTCGCGAACTGCGTATCACAGACCGCGTACGTGTCCGACTCGTCGGCGTCCGGGAAGAGCCGGCGCTTGGCGTGGGCGAGCACCTGCGGTTCGGCGAGGTCGACGGCCGCGCCTGCCATGGAGCTCGGTCACGGGCGGGCGGGAAGTACGTGGTGGTGTGCGAGAGCCGGGACGGGTCAGAGCCGGTCGAGCGGAGGGGAGCCAGCATCGAGGGACGTCTCCACGCCAGCGAGCAGTCGACAGGCCGTCCGTAGTTGGGCGGATGGTCGGTGTGAACCGGTTAAAATAGGTTGCGTTTGGTGAAAATCATGGTATCGAGACTGTCATCGCCGTTGTTTTAAATAACCAGTAAAGAGAGGCGTGTAATGCCACGACACTCCGGGAGTGTTGACAGACGTACCTTCCTGAAGACGACTGCAGTCACCGGCCTCGGTGCCGCACTGGCCGGCTGTTCGGGTGCCGGTGGCTCGGACACGGTGACCGTCGGGATGCTCCAGCCGTTCACGGGAGAGGTCGCCTGGGTCGGCGAATCCTCGGAGCACGCCGTCGAGATCGCCATCGACGAGATCAACGCCGCGGGCGGTATCAACGGCAAGGAGGTCGAACTGGTGACCGAGGACTCGGAGGCGAACCAGCAGACCGCAGTCTCCGCAGAGCGCAAGCTCATCAACTCCGATGGCTCGGTCGCCATCCTCGGCCCGACGTCGTTCACCCTGCCGGCGGTCATGAACATCGCGCAGGAGGAGGGCGTTCCACAGGTCTCCCCGACGGCCGGGACGAGCGAGCTCGACGAGAAGGGTGGCGAGTACGTCTTCCGTACCTCCACGTCGGACTCGCTCGGCGGCAAGGGGATGGCCTACATCGCCGACCAGACGGGTCACGAGGAGATCGCCGTCATGTACGTCGACAATCAGGGTGGGCGTTCGTTCGGCAAGACGGTCGTCGAGGGGTTCGAAGCGCTCGGGGGGACCGTCACGGCCGAGATCGCGGTCTCGCCGGGGAAGAGTTCCTACCGGTCGGAGCTGAACAAGGCGTTCGCCGACGACCCGAGCTTCGTCTCGCTCACGAGCGGGACGCAGACCGGGAAGACGATCATCGACCAGTGGCACGAACAGGACCTGGGCGGCGTCTGGGGCCTCTCGAACGACATGCAGACTGGCGAGTTCGCCTCGAAGATGGGCGCGAAACTGGAGGGGTCGTACGCCATCGGCCCGCTGGCCGGTGGCGACCGCTACCAGACGTTCGCGGACAAGTACCGGGACAAGACCGACGAGGACCCGATGCCGTTCACGGCCGAGGCGTACGACGCGATGAACATCGTCGCCCTTGCGGCGGCGGCAGCCGGCGAGAACTCGCCGGGAGCGATCGCGGAGAACCTCATCGACGTCTCGGCCCCGGACGGGTCGACCGTGTCGAACTACGAGGACGGTCTCGGTGCGCTCGAGGACGGGAACTCGGTCGACTACGAAGGCGCCAGCGGGCCCGTCAACTTCGACACGAAGGGGAACGTCCGCTCGCCGTTCGGCCAGTACACGTCCGACGGCGGGTCCTGGACACTCGACGCCGAGATCGCCGCTGAAGACCTGACGTTCTGATGCTGGAACAGCTGTCGTTCGTCGTCAGCGTGGCCACGGTGGCGGGTATCTACGCCATCCTCACCATCGGGCTGAACGTCCACTGGGGGGAGACCGGCCTGCTCAACTTCGGGCACGTCGCGTTCTTCGCGGTCGGCGCGTACGCCTCGGCGCTCCTGACCATCGCCCCGCCGGGGGAGAGTGCGACGTACATCTTCGGGTTCGACCTCCCGGTCGGTGTCGGCCTCCTCGGTGCAGCGATAACGGCGGGGCTCGTCGCCATCCTGCTGGGGGTTCCGACCCTCCAGTTGCGCGAGGACTACCTCGCGATGGTCAGCATCGGCCTCGCCGAGATCATCCGCTACGTGATGATCAACGAGAACTGGCTCACGGGCGGTGTCGGTGGCCTCTACGGCATCGACCGCCCGCTCTCCGGGGTGGTCCCCGGCGAGTTCTACGGGCTGTTCTACCTCGGCGTCGTCGCCGTCGTCGTCGCCGGGTGCTACCTCTACGCACGCCGGCTCAAGCGGACCCCGTTCGGCCGCGTCCTCCGGAGCATCCGCGAGGACGAGGAGGTGGCCAAGGCGCTCGGGAAGGACACGTACCGGTACCGGATGCAGGCGTTCGTCGTCGGGGCCGTCATGGCCGGGCTCGCCGGCGGACTGTGGGCCCACTACGCGACGGCGTTGACGCCGACGGCCTTCGCCGCCTCCGTGACGTTCCTGACCTGGGTCGCCCTCATCGTCGGCGGGAGCGGGAACCCGACCGGCGCCATCGTCGGAGCCGTCCTCATCATCGGCTTCCGGGAGGCGACACGCTTCCTGCCCGACCTCTACGGGCTGGGGCAGATCATCCCCTCGCTTCGACTCATCATGGTCGGCCTCCTCGTGATGGCGGTCATCCGGTTCCGACCGGAGGGACTGGTCCCAGAACGGAACGTGACGTACGCGGAGTACCTCAAGCGAGTCGGCGGGGGTGACGAGTGATGGTCGCGTTCGACCCGCAGTACCTCGTCAACGGGGTCATCGTCGGGAGCACCATCGCCCTCGCGGCCGTGGGACTGACGATGATCTTCGGCATCCTCAACTTCATCAACTTCGCTCACGGGGAGTACCTCACCGTCGGTGCCTACACCGCGTTCGTCGCGAACGTCGCACTCGACCTCCCCATCGCGGTCTCGCTACTGATCGCGATTCCGGTCACTGCAGGGTTCGCCGTCGTCGTCGACCGCGCGGTCTACTACCCCCTGCGCGAACGTGGGTTGGGCGGTGTGGGTCTCCTGATCACCAGCGTCGGGCTGAGTATCGCCCTCCGGAACACCATCGAGATCATCTGGGGGTCGGAGCTCAGAGACTACGCGGTCCCCAGTGGGCAGGCGATGACCATCGCGGGCGTCCGCATCACGGTACTGCAGGTCGTCATCATCGCCGTCGCGCTGGTGTTGATGCTGGTGGTCCACCTCCTGCTCACGCGGACCGTACTCGGGATCTCGATGCGGGCGACCTCGTCGAACAAGTCGCTCGCACTCTCCTCGGGCATCCAGACCGAGGGTATCATCCGGTGGACCTGGATAATCGGGATCTCGTTGACCGTGGTCGCGGGCGTGCTCATCGGGCTGAACACCGCGATCCGTCCGTCGATGGGGTTCCGCTTGCTGCTCGTGATGTTCGCGGCCGTCATCCTCGGTGGGATCGGTGACCCCTACGGCGCGATGCTCGGCGGCCTCTCCATCGGCATCGCACAGGAGGTCAGCGTCGCCTTCATCTCGGCGTCCTACAAGCCCGCTGTCGCGTTCGCCATCATGGTGCTGATGCTCCTGTGGCGACCGGAGGGGCTTCGGGGTGATACCGCGTGAGTGCGAGCCGTTCGCTGCTCGAGGTGACGGATCTGGCGAAGCACTTCGGCGGCATCAAGGCCGTCGACGGGCTCGACTTCACCGTCGAGGAGAACTCGATCACGGGGCTCATCGGCCCGAACGGCGCCGGGAAGACGACGTGCTTCCGGACGATCGCGGGGTTCCACGACCCCGACGGCGGCACCGTCCGCTTCGACGGACGCGACGTGACCGGCGCCGACCCGACCGCTGTCGTCGACGCCGGCATCACCCGGACGTTCCAGGAGGCCCGGACCTTCCCGTCGATGACGGTGTTCGAGAACCTGCTCGTCGGTGCCGTCGGCAACCGGGGCGAACAGTTGCTCTCGGCCTCGCTCGGTCCGTCGCAGTATCGCGAGGACGAACGCCGTGCCATCGAACACGCCGAGGAGCTGCTGGCGTACACGGGTCTCGAGTCGGTCCGCGATCAGCGCGCCAGCGAACTGGGCGTCGGTGAGCGAAAACTGGTCGAGATCACGCGGGCGCTGATGACCGACCCCGAGCTCATCCTGCTGGACGAGCCGATGGCCGGACTCCCGCGTGACGTGACCGAGGACGTCATCGAGTACATCGAACGCTTGCGTCGAGATCGCGATCAGACGTTCCTCATCGTCGAACACGACATGGACGTCATCATGAGCATCTGCGACCGCATCACGGTCATGGAGTCGGGGACGGACATCGCCAGCGGCACGCCGGCGGAGATCAAGACGAACGACCGCGTTGTCGAGGCGTACCTCGGAGCCGACACCGACAGCGGAGGTGCGGCATGAGCGAGCCGCTCCTCGACGTCAGCGACGTCTCGGCCGGCTACGACGACATGCACGTCATCGAGGGCGCGGACCTCCGGGTCGACCCCGGCGAGTTCATCGCCATCGTCGGTCCCAACGGGGCGGGGAAGTCGACCCTGCTCCGGACCCTCGTCGGGGGGACGACGCTCTATCAGGGTACGGTCACGTACCGCGGTGACGACATCACCTGGACGCCTCGTCACGACATCATCGAGGACGGGATCGGCTACATCCCGCAGGACGAGGCCGTCTTCCCCGACCTCACCGTCTGGGAGAATCTACGGATGGGCGGCTACACCAGTCCCGACGGCTTCGAAGCGCGCCTCGCGGAGGTGTACGACCTGTTCCCCCGGCTCGAGGAGCGGGAGACGCAGCGTGCGGACAGTCTCTCTGGGGGGGAGAGTCGGATGCTCGCAGTCGCCCGGGCGTTGATGCCGGACCCCGAGCTGTTGCTGGTGGACGAACCCTCTGCAGGGCTGGCCCCGCAGATCGTCGAGCGGATGTTCGACAAGCTCGAGGAGATCCACGAGGACGGGACGTCGGTGCTACTCGTCGAGCAGAACGTCGACGCGGCGCTCGGCGCCGCCGACCGCATCTACACGCTCGAAGGGGGCGAGATAGACGACCGGGGGACCACCGACCAGTTCAGCGACTCGGACGCTGCCGAGCGGCTCGGCTGGTAGGCGACAGCCACCCGCTCACTCGTCTCCGGTACGCACGATTCTCCTCGCCGTGACACGCCGCCGAGTGTCGACTGCGCGAGCCGGCCGAGCTATCAGTCCTCCGGGTCGGGGAGCACCTTCCCGGGGTTCAGGATGCCGTTCGGGTCGAACGACCGCTTGATGCCACGCATCACCCCGAGTGCGGCAGTGCCGTGCTCGGGTTCGAGGTACTCCTGCTTCCCGAGGCCGACACCGTGTTCGCCCGTCGCCGTCCCCCCCAGCTCGATGGCCCGGTGGACGATCTGCTTCGAGACCGTCGCTGCGGCGTCGAGCCGTTCCGGGTCGCTATCGTCGACGAGGATGTTGTAGTGCAGGTTCCCGTCGCCCGCGTGTCCGAAACAGGAGACGAGCAGGTCGTGCTCCTCGGCTTGCTCCTCGACGTACGCGAGGATGTCCGGGTACTTGCTGATCGGGACGGTGACGTCGCCGGGAGTCATCAGCGAGAGGTCGTCGCGATACGGTTCGAGTGCGTCGGCGAGTTCGCGGCGGGCGGCCCAGAGGGCGGCCATCTCCGCGTCGCTCTCGGTGACGGTGAACGCCTCGACGTCGTGGCCCTCGAACACGGTCCGGCAGAACTCGACCTCCTGTTCGATCCCGTGATTGGCGTGGAACTCGAGGAACACCATCGGCGAATCGGAGAGGTCGGTGTCGAGGTGTTCGTTCGCGATGTCGACGCTGAGCTCGTCGATGAGTTCGATCTTGGCGACGTCGACGCCCGAGCGGACGGCGTCGGCGATCGCGGCCCCCGCGTCGGCGACGGTGGGGAACGTCGCTCGGCCACCCCAGACCTGTTCGGGTCGCCCGGCCAGCTGGAGCGTGACGCGCGTGACGACGGCGAGCGTGCCCTCGCTGCCGATGAGCAACTCCTTGAGGTTGTAGCCGGCGGAGGTCTTGATGGCCTTGCTCCCCGCGGTGATGACCTCGCCGGAGGGCAGGACGGCCTCGAGTTCCAGCACCCAGTCGCCGACCTCGCCGTACTTGACGGTCTTCATCCCGCTGGCGTCGTTCGCGATCATCCCGCCGATGGTGGAGATGGCCCCCGAGGACGGGAGTGCCGGGAGGAAGAGGCCGTGCTTCTCGACCGCTTCGTTCACCTCGTCGCCGAGGATGCCCGGCCCGACGTCGACCTGCCGGTCGTCCGGGCGGATGTCGTGGACGTCGTCCATCCGCGAGAGGTCCATGCTGATGCCCTCCTCGACGGGGACGGCGTTCCCCTCGAGACTCGTCCCGGCGGCGTACGGCGTGACCGGAACGCCGTGTTCGTTCGCGGCCGAGAGCACCGAGGCGACCTCCTCGGTGCGCTCTGGCCACACGACCGCATCGGGGAGCACGGCGTCGGCCTCGTCGGTCCCCCAGTCGATCGAGTGCTCGGTCCGGTCGGCTCGCGTACGAGAGATGCGAGCGGACGGCAGCAACCCGTCGAGGAACTCGGTGTCGTGGCTCATGCACGAACAGGGTGAGTGTGGCGATTTAGTGCCACCGGAATCGACACTCCACTCGGCGGCAGTTCACCGGCCGGCGGCGGCGTCGGCGAACGTCGGAGACGAAGCGCGCCCGGACCACCGGAGCGCCAGTCCCGGCGGTCGCTGGCGGCGGGGTCGGTCGACCGGACGGCGTATCCACGCCGTGGCCTCGCGTCGCGATTCACCGGGGGAGAACGCGGAGCTGTGCCCCGCACGGCGCCGTCGATTCGGCTCGAACGGCGTTGAGACGTTCCGAGACGCTCGTTCTCGCGCGTTCCTGG